>CAWFIG010000027.1:0-252752 GCA_963815695.1 uncultured Planctomycetia bacterium | reverse complement strand
TCTTTATTGAAATATTCCAGAATTGTGTAATTTTCAATGATGGTCTTTCCATATATTTTCAGATAAGAAAGTTAAAGACTAAACATTCTTTAGTTCTCTATATATCAGCTTAGCGAATGATTTTCGGAACTAATAAAGATAAAGGTATTAAGCTTGATGGTATGAAGCCTGTTATTGTAAATATTAATGATGGTGAATATAGCGTGAATGATGTTCTATACCACCGTGGCCACGCTGATCCGCATCCTTTCGGACAAAGGCTTCCTCGAACAAACCAACTGCCGAGCGGCCGTTCCAGTACCGGCCGGTGCCGCACCTTTGAAGACGTGTCTCGCAACATGGTGGGCGATCTGGTCGACCGGCGTCTTCCGCGGCTCGCGCGAACAGTTGCTCGTCCGGCTCTTGGAAGAACGCAAACTCACCGCCAAAGAGCGGGCCCCGCTGGAGTCCTTGTCGAGCCGTCGCCCAGGCGAGGAGAAGAAAGGCCATGAACGCCATTGGAATCGCCCTGGTGTGGTGCATCGTGCAGATCACGCTGCTGGGCCTGCTGGCCGCCGGGCTGTATCTGCTGGTGCGGCGATTGCGTCCGGCCGCCGCGGCGCCGGTGGTGTTCAGCAGTCTGGCGATTGTCGTGATCCTGTCGCTCCTCGCACTAAGCCCTTGGCCGCGATGGACAATCGGAGGCACGCCGCCGGCGCCGATTCCGTCGCATCGACAAACGTTCTCCTCCAGAGGAAAAACGGGCGAGGGGCCAGGGGGACGGAGTGCTCGTCGGAGAAGCGCAAACCAGCGAAGCGAATTCCGCCGTCGACCTACTCCGTCCCCTTCCGTCGCTGCCGCCGCCGGCAGAAGACCATCGCAACGACGGGGCAAAGGGACGGAGGAGGTCGTCGGTGAAGCGCAAATCATTCACGAGGGTGGCCGGCGACAACCTCCTCCGTCCCCTTCCGTCGTCGAGCCTCGGCCATCGAGCGCCAGGCTGTTGTGGCAAGCACTCATGGCGGAACTCTCCGACTCGAGGCCGATGACGCCTGGCGATGGCCGGCGGTCGTGGCGGTTGCGCTGCTGGCGGCGATGGGCTGCGGCCTCGGCTGGCTCATCCTCGGCATGGCGGCCGTGCGATGGCAGCGACGCCGCAGCCAGCCGGTATCCGATGCCGAACTGATCGGAACTGATCGACGTGCTGCGGGCGGAACTCGGCTGTCTGTCGCGCCGTCGACGTCCGCGAGTCGAGCGACTTGGCCACGGCAGCCACGATCGGCTGGCGTCGGCCCGTGGTGCTGCTCCCGGCCGATTGGCGAAGGCTGGACGCCCGAGCAACGCCGGGCGGTATTGGCCCACGAGATCGTTCACGCGCGCAGCCAGGACTCCGTGGCCCTGTTGTTCGGGCAACTCGGGCTGATGCTCCACTGCTACCATCCGCTGCTGCACTGGCTGATGAATCGCTTGCGATTGGAGCAGGAGTTGGCGGCCGACGCCGCGGCGGCGAGCGTTTCCGGCGGTCCGCGGCAATACTTGTCGACGATCGCCGAAATCGCGTTGTTGACCCAGGACCGCCGCTTGTCGTGGCCGACCCGCACCTTCCTTCCCACGCGAACCACGTTTCTGCGGAGAATAGCCATGCTTCGCGGCAACCCCGTCCGTTTCGACCGAGTTTCGCCGATCGGCCGTTTGACGGCGGTCGGCACGGTCTTGTTGTTCGGCGTGTTGGTGGCTGGGCTTCGTGGGCCGGGGCAATCGTCATGGGCCGTGGCCGGCGATACGCCGACGCCGCCGACGGGTCCAACGGCGACGATGGCCCCGTTCACGCCATCGGCGGCGCAGGCCGGCGCCACCGTCTGTTCCGACGCCGCCCGTTGCAGGCGATGCGAAACTGCAATACGGCTATAAGAAGGGCGAGAAATGCTACTACAACGTGAAGATTGCGGCGACGTTGCCCGACGAGGAGGTCACCCACGAGGGAGTGCTGGCCTACGACGTCGTCTCATCGACCGACGAGCAATTCACGCTGAAATGCAACGCGAATCTGCACGTCGCGTCGAAGTCCAAGGCCGACGCCGTGCAGGGCGGGATGGGGCCGCGATTCGGGCCTCCACGCGGCATGTTCGGCCCTCCGCGCATTCCCGCCCCTCCAGGCTTCTTCGGGCGGGGCGGCGAGCCGCTGAGGCCGCACGAGACGACCTTCGACCGCCAGGGCAAGATCATTCGACATGGCGAGAGCCCCTCGCTCCCCTTCCTGCTCGGAAACCAGGTCGAGCTGGTGGTCGAGCAGTTTCCGGGCAAATCGAAGCCGGCCTGGACCATCGAGCGCGAGCTGGGGGTCATCGAGCGTAGCGAACGGTCGGGGCCGCCCTTCTTCGGACCGTTCGGACGCGGCGCCGACAGCGAAACCAATCGCGGCGCCAGAGAGCGCATCGACTACGCCGTGCTGGGGCAAGATCGAGATTCGATCCGCATCAGCAAAAAATACTCGCTCAGGACCGCGCCCGAGCAGGGCGTCACGCATATCGACATGTCGGGCAACGGAGAATTGGTGTTCGACAGGCGACTCGGCGTCCTTCGCTCGGAAAAGATGAAGTACGAAATCCACGTGAATGAATCGAACGTCGCGGTGAATATCCCCGTCTCTTTGGACTGCCGGCTAATGACCGACGCCGAGGCGGCGGCGCAGAAGAAGAAGGAAGAGGAGCAGTTGGCGAAACTGAAGGCCGAGATCGCCGCCCGCGCCAAGGCCGACAAACCGCGACCGCTTGCCGCGGCGAACGCCAATCGCTCTTGCGCGACCCTTCGCTCGACGGACGAGCGGCGCGTGCAGAACGCCGCCCGGCGATTGAGCAAGGCCATTGCGGGCGAGAATCCGACTGAGTTTTCGCAGCCGCTCTGTGCGGCCTACAAGAACAAGAACGCGTGGACGCAAGCGGCACTAATGGCGGCGCTGCGGGTTTGGGCCGGTCCCGACGCCGAGAAGACCGTGATTGAAGGGAGTCGGCATGCGAGTTTCATGGTTCGCCGCGAGGCCATTCCGGCGCTGGGTAAGTTCAAGACCGTCGCCGCCGCCGAGGCTGCCGCCGCCCAGGTCGGCGCGAACCGCGCGGAGGTCGAGGTCGCAATGAAGGCGATGGGACCGGTCGCCGAGCCGGCGGCCATCTCGATGTTGGAAAGCTCCGATATTTGGATTCGCGCCACCGCCGCCAATATCCTGGCGGAAATCGGCGGCAGGAGAGCCCTGGCGGCGCTGACGAGACAGTCGCGACTGCATCCGAATCGGGTGCGTGAGGTCGAGAAGGCGATCGTCGCCATCGAACAACGCCTGACCGAAGCCGGAGACGCCGCCGACCGCTCGGCCAAAGACGATTCGCGTCGTGAAGAAGGGGCCGAGGCGCCGGCGAAATCGGCCGCGGCGACGCTGCGAACCTGGCGCGCCGCCGCCGGACCCTTCACGGTTCAAGCGGCGTTTGTCGAACTGAAATCGGGCAAAGTGACGCTGAAGAAGGCAGACGGCAGCACCATCAAGGTCTCCCTGGAGAAGCTGTCGGCGGCCGATCAAGAGTATGCCAAACAGCAAGCGGAAACCCTCGAAAAGCTGGAAAATCCGTTCGAGTAGACGCGGCGTCTCGCCGCGTTGTGGGAGTCATTATGGGCTGAGCCCATCGGACTGTAAGCGGCGAGACGCCGCTTCTACGATCGTCCCGCCCTGTTGCATTTCCGCTCCATATTGTATCTTATGGGAATGTACGGTTTTTCTCTTCTTCAAGCTTGTTTTTGGGGGAGAATCATGAAGCGCGCCATCGGGAAGGTCTGCTGGATCGGGCTGCTTGTGACCGTCGCCGGCTGCAATCTCGAATCTTGGGCCGGAGCCGGAGAGGACCGAGCGCGCGATTGCCGCGACCGCCAACGAGTTGGCCGATGCTTTGCAGACCGTTCGCGACGCCGATTCCGCCCGAGCGGCTACCGACAAGGTGGATCGCAAATTCGCGTCGCTGTGCGACCTAATGGGCCAGTTGCCCGCACTGCGCGCGAAGAACAGCAGCCGCCGACCCCCGTCGATAACAAGAGCGCCGCCGAGGCATTTCAGTCGATGAGGACCGCCGTCTCCAGAGTCCGCAGCGAGTCCGAACGGCTCGAAGGCGTTGCGGGCCTTCCCGTCGAGTTTTGGAAGGTGTTCGACACTCGTGCGCTCGACTTCGCGCGTAAAGGTCTATGGAGCCGCGCCCCCTTCCCAATTGGAGATCGTCGCCGAGCCCCAGCGATTCGCGCGGAATGCAAAAGATTTGGTGGACAGAGTCGGGTATGAGCGAGTCGTCAAGGTCGATTTTGTCAACGTGAGGCTCGATTTGGCTGACAAGGCTTGCAAGGGGCTCCAGCGAATTGCCCCGGCCGCCACGCTTTACGAAATCACGTCCGAGGGGGCGCTGGACGTAGTTCTCGGTCCGATCAACGATTTCAAGGCGTTTGCGTCCGCCATTGATTTCGCCGACGTGGTGTCGCAAAACGAGCCGAAGCGCTTCCTCAAGATCAAAATCCGCCCCCTGAAACTCGGTGCCCGAGCCGAAACGATCGAGGAGGAGAGGGAGATTATCAGAAAGGAAAACGAGGAGATCGCCCGCAAAGCTCAACGCGAGGCGGAAGAACGAAGCGCCCTGGCACGCGCCGAGGCCGAGAAACGGGAAGCCGAAAGGAAGCAGGAGGAAGAGGGGGGCGACCCGAGCGATCCGGCCTACTACGACAGATTGGCCGAAATGGTCGTCTCCGGAGACGTATTCAAGCGGGGGAGGGCCATGGAGATTCTCTTGCGAACCTCTCCGTCGAAAGTTACGCGCGAGCAACGAAAGAAGATCGCCAGGGCCTTCAAGCAACTGGCGGAGGACTACGATTCTTCGCCACGAGAGGAGACGATCAAGGGATTGGTGATTTGGGGCGGCAAGTATAGCGGACCGATCTTGCTGAGGATGCTCGAGGATTCGCGGCCGTTTGGGGCGGAGCACGTCATCAAAGCCCTCGGCGACATCAAGTACGCCAAGGCGGCGCCGGCGCTGGCGGCGAAACTGGGCGACTTCTTCGTCGGCAAGTATGCCGCCGCGGCGTTGCGAAAGATGGGCGAAGAGGCCGAAGACGCCCTGTTGGTGGTCGCCCCCACGCAGGATGCGAACGTCTGTCTCGCCGCCGTCCAATTGCTCGGCGATTGCGGCACGGAAAAGAGCCTCCCCGTGCTGCGCCGGGGGACAACCAGCCGCAACTGGCGCGTCCGCGACGCCAGCAAGGAGGCAATCCGCAAAATCTTGGCGCGGAAGAAGGTGGCCGACAGCGACGACACTTGAGCGACGCGACCGGCCGAGGCAGACGAAGGCTGCTATTCTTCAAAAAACCTTACCGCGTAAGCGTTCACAGGCCGGAAACAGAGGGGGACGGAGGAGGTTTTCGGCGACAGTATCCGCCGCAGGAGAAGATATTTCTCCGAAAACCTCCTCCGTCCCCTTGCCGCCCAGCGAACGGTTACCCTTACCGCCGTTACAGGTGGTCAGGCTGCTGCATTTCTGGTGCGTTCGATGAGGTCAGTCTTCCTCGTCAAAGTCTGCTCAAACTCCCTCCGCATCAAGTTTTGGGCAGCCGTTGCCACACGAACGGGGTCTGTTTAACCTTGCCGTCTGTAGGAGTTGGCCGCTCGAAATCCCGCGCCATTTTTTTGACATCAGACTAGAACTGAGGTACCCTTCCTATAGGTCGGGAAGTCGGACCCACTTCCCGGCCTGCTCGCCGCTGATTGTAACCTGACGTGTTGCCGCAAAACCACAAGCGATTTTCCAACATGCTGTTGTAAACGCGCAAGCGGGTTGCGGCGACGAACCTCAGCACCGACGGACGACATCATGACACAAAGGGTCCATTCTGTTAGGCTCCGCGCCTGCCTTGCGGTTGTTGCCGTGCTGCTTGCGGCGCCCGCGCTTGCGCAGCTCCCCACGACGATCACCATTTCGGACCCGCAGGGCGAAATTGCCGACCTGCTCGACCGCGGTCGGCAGTTGGAGCAGCAACAACGCTGGGGCGAGGCGCTGGCGCACTACGAGGACGCCGTTCGTCGGCATCCCAAGGCGGCCGCGTTGCAACAGCACTTCGACAGCGCCGGCTCCACTACGACCTGGAGCGCCGCTACGCCGACCGCAGCTTCTGCAATCTGGTCGCGACCAGTTGTCGTTCCAACGGGCGCTGAGCCTCTATAGCCAGGTGCTGTTGAAGATCGAGTCGCATTACGTTGACGTTCCGCGCTGGAGCGACCTGGTCAGACCACGGCGCCCGCAACGTGGTGATGGCGTTGGGCGAGCCGCGCTTCGTGCAGCGGAATGCTCCACAGGCCGACCGGCTTTCGATCGAGGCCTTCCGCAACGAATTGCCGCGGATGATCGGTGCGCGAACCATCAGGACCCGCGACGACGCCCGAGAGGCCGTCGAGGCGGCTGCCCGCCTGGCCCAGCAACGGCTCGGCATCGCGCCGACGGCGGTCGTGCTCGAATGCCTCTGCGGCGCCACCAACGCGCTGGATCCGTATTCCGCCTACCTCACTCCCGACCAACTCAACGACGTCTACGCCCAGATCGAAGGGAACTTCGTCGGGCTGGGCGTGGAACTGAAGGCCAAGGACGGCGGACTGACGATCGTGCGGGTGATCTCCGGCAGTCCCGCCGAAGAGGCCGGCGTCCGCGCCGGCGATCGAATCCTCGCCGTCGACGGCCAGGCGACCGCCAAGCTCTCGACCGATCAGGCCGCCAATCTGTTGCAGGGCCCCGAAGGGAGCAGCGTGAGGCTGAGTCTGGCCGCGGTGGGCCAATCGCCCCGGCAGGTGAGCGTCCGCCGCCGCGTCGTCGAGGTGCCGAGCATCGACCAGGTGGGAATCATCGATCCGCAGTACGGGGTCGGTTACTTCAAGCTCACTTGCTTCGAAAAGACGACCGCCCGCGATCTCGACGCCGCGCTCTGGAAACTCCACCGCGAAGGGATGAAGAGCCTGGTGGTCGATGTCCGCGGCAATCCGGGCGGGCTGCTGGTTTCGGCCGTCGAGGTGGTCGATCGCTTCGTCGATCGCGGCGTCATCGTCTCGACCCGCGGCCGCATCGCCCAGGAAGACTACACCTACTCGGCCCACGAGCAAAGCAAGTGGCGGATGCCGCTGGTGGTGCTTATCGACCAGGACAGCGCCAGCGCGGCCGAGATATTCGCCGGGGCCATCCGCGACCATCGTCGCGGAACGATCGTCGGCGTGCGGAGTTTCGGCAAGGGCTCGGTGCAGGGGATTTTCCCCCTGGACGACTCGAACGCCGGGATGCGGTCTGACGACCGCCAAGTTCTATTCACCCCACGGCAACCCCTATGCCGGCATCGGCGTGGAACCCGACGTATTCGTTACGATGCAGCGCGACCGTATTGGCGACCGCGTCGCGGCCAAGCCGATCAACGGTCAACTTCCCGCCTCCAGCGGCGACGCCATGCTGAACATGGCCGTTAACATCGCCCGCGGCACGAACCCGACGCTGCAAGCAGCCCGGAAGTAGAGGCAGACGATTGTCGTCTTTGACGGACGCAATACAACGCGGGGGTGGCAGTCGCACTGCCGCCCCTTGTTCATGCGCCAATCGGCAACTTGCAGATGTCCCCGGCAGAACCATCCCCGGTTGCCTTCTGTCATACACGGCGGCTGCTGTTATCTGGCGTAGGTCTTCAAAATAGCGCCGGTGCGTCACACGCAACGCATCTTCGTTCTTGGCCTCCAAGAGGACCACTTCGCAGTCCACTTCTTTGCCATTGCCCTTAACCTCGATCTGGAGTCGCGCGTCCTCGGCCTCCCGTCGTTGCCGATCGTCGAATTCACGAAAGGCAACGATGCGGCCTTCGCTTCGGTTGTACTCAATTAGAAAAATCACTGCTTTCGCCTTTTCCGGCGGTCCGGCCAAGAAAGGAGCGCTCTCCGAACATCGGCTAGCACACTCCGTACGCGTATCAACTCTTTCTGCAATTGAGATTCGGAGATTTGACGAGCCGCTTGCGGCTTCGCAAAGCCTCGCTATAACCGTCGCTATTTCTTCCGCAGTTCCGTTGTCAGCAGTTCCCACAGTTCTTCGAGGGCTTGCGGAATTGTAGTCACGGCGGCCACCGCGGGCATGAAGTTGGTATCGCCGATCCAGCGGGGAACGATGTGCCAATGGAGATGGCCCGGCACACCGGCGCCGCTGCGCGACCGAGGTTCAAACCGATATTGAACCCCTGGGGGTGCATCGTCTTTTCCAGTGCCGCCACCATCCGAGCGAGCGTTTGCGAGATTTCCAACTGGACCTCTTCGCCAAGCCCGTCGAGCCGGGCAACGTGCCGACGCGGCGCGACCAGCAGGTGGCCGTTGTTGTAGGGGAATCGGTTCAAGAGCGTGATCGCGTGCTCGCCCCGATCGACCACCAGCCGCTGCCGATCCTCCCCCTCGGGCATCGCCTGGCAGAAGAAGCAGGTCGGATCGGCCCCGGGCAGCAATTTCTCGGGATCGCACGGCTCCACGGCCCCCTTTTCACCGAGAATGTACCCCAACCGCCAAGGCGCCCAAAGTTGTTCGTGCGACACAAGCACCCCCCGTTCGGAGGAATTCCTTCTTTCAGAATCTGGCCAAGTCTAGGCCGAAGGAGCAGTATACCAGCAGAACGGAGGCAGCGACACGGGAAAAAACTCCCCCCGCATGGTGCTTTTCAAGTTGGGCGCTGCCGGTGGTCGAAACTGAAGCTAGCGGCTGGGGGGATTCTCACGCCAAGGAAAGAGATGCCGCCCGTCTCGGCCTCTCGCCGCAGGCAATGTCCGCGGGTAGACTAAAGGGTTCCGACCCACGCGCCAGGCTCAAGGGGACGGAGGAGGGTGCCGGGCGTAACGCCCCCACACAATGGAAATCGTATTCCGGACAACCTCCTCCGTCCCCCTCCCGCTCGACCCAGAATAGGCTTGCCGACCAAACCGTGATCGACTTCCGCGTTGACCTGAACGTCTTCCGAGGTCCGATGGACCTTCTGCTCTACCTGGTGCGCAAGCACGAGGTCGAGATCGTCGATATTCCCATCGCGGTGATCACCGATCAGTATCTCGAATACCTGGCGGTGATCGAGCAGCTCGACGTCAACGCCGTGGGCGATTTCCTCGGCATGGCGAGCCTGCTGATCGAGATCAAGTCGCAGCAGGTCTTGCCGCGGTGCGACGAGGTGGACGGCGAACTGGACGACCCGCGTCAGGAGCTCGTCCGCCGCTTGCTGGAATACAAGAAGTACCGCGACGCCGCCAGCATGCTGGAGGAGCGTGGCCGCAGTTGGCAGCAGCGCTACTCGCGGCTTTCGACCGATCTGCCGCGGCACGAGCGCGACATGGCCGACGAGCCGATCCAAGAGGTGGAGCTGTGGGATCTGGTCAGCGCGTTCGGGCGGATCATGCGCGAGACCGATGCCTGCGCGGCCGGCGAGCATCGTCTACGACGACACGCCCATCCACGTCTACATGAGCCGCATCCACGCGCGGCTGATCGAAGCCGGCCGGCTCTCGTTCCGCGATCTGTTCGAGCCGGGCATGCACAAGTCGACGCTGGTCGGCGATCTTCCTGGCCGTTCTGGAATTGGTGCGCCATCACCAGGTTCGCGTCGAGCAGAACGCACTGTTCGGCGAAATCTGGATCTTGCCCAATCTGGAATTCGGCGAGCCGTGGATCTGTCAGACGTGGATGAATACGAACACGCCGGAGACAGTCGGCAGTCGGCAGTGGGCAGGCGGCAGAAGTCTTCAGTCCCACTACCAGCTGCGCATTGCCCACTGGCCACTGCCTACTGCTGACTGCCGACTGCCGACTGCCCACTGCCGACTGCCGACTGCCCACTGCCGACTGCCGACTGCCCACTGCCGACTGCCGACTACCTCCATGATCAACAACCTTCCCGTCAAAACGCTCGGCCACAAGAACCTCACGATCGAGGGCTACTCGCGGGCGGCGGTGCAGACGTACTGGCGAGTGCCGGAGCTGAAGCTCGGCTTCGACCTGGGGGCGCAGCCGTGGTCGTTCATGGGCACGCCCAGCTGGTTCGTCTCGCACACGCACATCGACCACGTGATCGCGCTGCCGGTCTACGTGGCCCGGCGGCGGATGATGAAGATGGAGCCGCCGGTGATCTACCTGCCCGAGCACGCGATCGAGCCGATGGAGCGGATGCTGCGGCTGTTCAGCCGCATGGACCGCGGCCGGCTGCCGTGCCAGCTGCTGCCCGCCAGGCCGGGCGACGAGATCGAGCTGTCGCGCGAGCACGGTCGTCACCGTGTCGGCCACGCCGCACACGGTCCCGTCGCTGGGCTTCGTCGTCTGGGAGCGGCGGCGCAAGCTGAAGCCCGAGTACCAGGGCCTGGCGGGCCATCAGATCCGCGACCTGCGCCTCGGCGGCACGGAGGTGACCAACGAGATGCGCGATTCCGCGGCTGGCCTACCTGGGCGACAGTTCGCCGGGCGGGCTCGACGCCTGCCCCGCCATGTACGAGGCCGAGGTGCTGATCATGGAGCTGACGTTCGTCGCGCCGCGGCATCGCAAGGACAAGATCCACAAGTTCGGCCACATGCACCTGGACGACCTGCTGGAGCGCCGCGAGAAGTTCCACAACGAGCTGGTCATCGCCACCCATTTCAGCACGCGCTACCATCCCAGCCAGATCCGCGACTGCGTCGCGCAAGGCCATTCCCGACATGCTCGACGGCCGGCTGCAGCTGTGGCTGTGAGGAGGAGAGGCGAGGAGGTGATTAGAACGACATAACCGCTTGACCAGTCTCGCAGGATCGTCGTATAACGGCATCGCAATGAGCACGAATCGAATCCGCTTCCCGGCGCATTGCGGTCATCGGCGGCGGCATCGCCGGGCTGGCGGCGGCGCATCGGCTGGTGGAACTCGATCCCCGCTTGCCGAGCTGACGCTCTTCGAGGCCGGGCCGCGCTTGGCGGCGTGGTTTCGACGGTCCATGAAGACGGCTTTCAGGTCGAGCAAAGCGCCGACAACTTCATCACGACGGTGCCTTGGGGCCTCGATCTCTGCAAGCGGCTCGGGCTGGGCGACCAACTGATCGGCACGAATCCGGCGTATCGGCGAACGTTCGTCGTCCGCCGCGGGCGGCTGCGTCGTCTTCCCGACGGCTTTCTGATGATGGCCCCCACGCGGCTTTGGCCGCTGGCCGTTACGCCGATCCTCAGTCCGCTGGGCAAGCTGCGGGCGGCGATGGAATACTTCATTCCGCCGCGCGCGGACGACGCCGACGAGAGCATGGCCGAATTCGTCCGCCGCCGCTTGGGCCGCGAGGTGTTCGAGCGGCTGGTCGAGCCGCTGGTCAGCGCGGTCTACGCCGCCGATATGGAGAAGCTCAGCGTACTGGCCACGCTTCCCCGGTTTCGTGAAATGGAGCGGGATTTCGGCAGCCTGATCCGCGCGATGCGCCACCAGATGAAGAACCGCTCCGAAGCAGAGCAGCGAGAGCGGCGCCCGCTACAGCATGTTCGTCACGCTTGCGCGACGGACTGTCGAGCCTGATCGAGGCGATCGCCGCGCGGCTGCCGCCCGGCGCCGTGCGGCTGGACACGCCGGTCACGAGCGATCGAACGCTGCGACAACGGATGGCGGGTGTTGGCGGAAGGGGAGAGAGGAGAGGGGAGAGGGGAGAGAGGGCAAGCACAAGTCCAGTCCTCCCTCTCCCCGCTCCCCTCTTCCCTCTCCCCTTTCGTTCGACGCCCTGATCCTCGCCACGCCGTCGCCCGTCACGGCCGCGTTGTTGCAGCCGCTCGACGCCGCGTTGGCCGCCGATCTGGCCTCGATCGAGCATTCCGGCACGGCCATTCTCTCGTTGGGATACCGGTCGGACGCGATCGGCCATCCGCTGGACGGCATGGGGGCGGTGGTGCCGGCGGTCGAGCGGAGCCCGATCCTGGCCGTCAGTTTCAGCAGCCGGAAGTACGCCCATCGAGCGCCGGAGGGCAAGACGCTGCTCCGCGTGTTCGTCGGCGGGGCACGTCGGCCGGAAGTCGCCGCCATGAGCGATGCGGAGCTGACGCCGCTGGTGCTCGGCGAATTGAGCCCGGCCTGTTGCGGATTCGCGGCCAGCCGTGTTACCGCAACATAGCCCGCTGGCCCGGCACGATGCCGCAGTACCACGTCGGCCACAAAGACCTGGTCGCCCGGATCGAGAGCCGCGTGGCGGCGTTGCCGAATCATCGCCCTGGCCGGCAACGCCTATCACGGCGTCGGCCTGCCCGACTGCATCCACGGCGGCGAGTTGGCGGCAGAGCGGATAGTGGCGGCGTATCAGTGCTCAGATTGACAGTGTCCTCGCTGGCTGCAAGAATACAGAGTTCTCAAATCTCAAGTCTCTGATCTCAAATCCCTCCCCATGAACGAAGTTCCCTCCGACGGCGAACCGATTGCACAAGACACACCGTTCACGATCGAAGTGGCCGAGCGGGTGCGGCGGCTGCCGCCGTATCTGTTTGCCGAGATCAACAGGCTGATGTACGAGAAACGCCGGGCCGGCGGCGACGTGATCGACCTGGGCATGGGCAACCCGACCGATCCGCCGCAAGACCTGGTCATCGAGAAGCTGGCCGAGGCCGCCCGCGATCCGAAGAACCACGGCTACGCCCCCGCCCAGGGCATCCTCAGCCTGCGGCGCGAAGTGGCCGCCAAGTACTTCAAACAACACGGCGTGCGGCTCGATCCGCAGCGCGAAGTGATCGCCTGCCTCGGCTCGAAAGAGGGTTTCAGCCACATGTGCCTGGCGTTGCTGGGGCCCGGCGACACGGCAATTGTCCCGGCGCCCAGCTATCCTGCCCATCTTTACGCCGTGGCGATGGCGGCCGCCAACGCGATTCTGCTGGAGGTTGCCGACAGCGAGAAGCTGCTGGCCAACATCGACTACACCTGCCGGCATCTGGTTCCGCGGCCGAAGCTGGTGGTCGTCAATTTCCCGCACAACCCCACCACCGCCGTCGTCGAGCCGGAGTTTTACGTGGAAGTGGTGAAGCTGGCGAAGCGGTACGGCTTCATGGTCGTCAGCGACCTGGCCTACGCCGACGTGACGTTCGACGGCTACAAGACGCCCAGTTTTCTGGCCGCGCCGGGTGCCCGCGACGTCGGGCGTCGAGCTGACCACGATGAGCAAGGGCTACAACATGGCCGGCTGGCGGGTTGGTTTCGCTGCCGGCAACGCCGAGATGCTCCGGGCCCTTTCGACGATCAAGGGCTACTACGATTACGGCATGTTCCGGCCGATCCAGATCGCGGCCATCATGGCCCTGCGGCACACCGACGCGGCGGTCGAGGCCCAGGCGGCGGCGTATCAGCACCGCCGCGACGTGCTCTGCGAAGGGCTCGAACGCATCGGCTGGCCGGTCGAGCGCCCCAAGGCCAGCATGTTCGTTTGGGCCAAAATCCCGCACGCCCTGGGCGACCGAATGACCTCGTTCGAGTTTGCCATGAAACTGCTGAAGGACGGCGACGTCGTGGTCAGCCCCGGTGCGGGGTTCGGCCCGGCCGGCGAGGGCTATGTCCGGCATGGCGCTGGTGGAGAACGAAAACCGGCTCCGCCAGGCGGTGCGCCAGATCGGGAAATGCCTGGGAATAATGACGAAGCTCGAATCGCGAATGGCGAAATAAGGATTCCGGAATTCGAATGACGAAGTGCGCTTCGTCATCCAGATTTCGCTAGCTTTTTTCGTCATCCTTCGTCATTCGAGCTTCCAGTTCGACTTGCCCCTGTCCCTGGTCGACCCACCGCAGTAGGCGTTAAAATGGGACAGCTGCGGGCATTGCCGTGCGCGCATAAAAAAATGAGGGTCTTGCTCGCCGGTACAAGACCCTCACTTGAGGCTGCCTGGATTATGCAATCGGTTAAGATTGCCGACCCAGAGACCCGCAGCCGTTACTGACTCTATCGGGTCGAACCGCCACCGGACTTTAGACCGTACGGCCAATCGAGACATTCTCAGGAGATGAAAGGTGCGCACGGCCACAGATATGCCCCCGAACCGCAAAACTTGCCCTGGAAGACGGAACCGTCTTTACCGGAACATCCTTCGGCGCCGACGGCGAGGTCGACGGCGAGGTCTGCTTCAATACCTCGATGACCGGCTATCAGGAAATGCTGACCGATCCGAGCTACCGCGGCCAGATCGTCACGATGACCTACCCCGAGATCGGCAACTACGGGGTGAACGCCGAGGACGTGGAGAGCCGCAAGCCCCATCTGGCCGGCTTCATCGTCCGCGAGAAGCAGCCGCCGGGTGAGCAACTTCCGCGCCGACGGCGACCTCGACGGATACCTGAAGCACTGGGGCATCGTCGGCATGGAAGGGATCGACACCCGCGCGCTGGTCCGCCGGCTGCGAATCCACGGGGCGATGAAGAGCGTCCTCTCGTCGGTCGATCTCGACGACGCCCGGCTGGTGGCCAGCGCCAAGGCGAGCCCCGGACTGGTCGGCCGCGATCTGGTGCGCGAGGTGATTCCCGACGGGCCGATCGAGTGGACGCGAGACGCTGAGCCGCTGGGCGAAGTTGCAGGAGCGTCGAGTATCCCGCTGCCCACGGCCGGCTCGCCGCACGTCGTGGCGCTGGACTACGGCATGAAGTGGAACATCGCCCGGCACCTGTTCAGCATGGGCTGCCGCGTGACGATTCTGCCCGGCACGGCCACGGCCGACGAAGTTCTGGCCCACAAGCCCGACGGCGTCTTCCTCTCGAACGGCCCCGGCGATCCCGAGCCGTTGGACTACGCCCAGGAGACGATCCGCGGCGTGCTGGGCAAGAAGCCGATCTTCGGCATCTGCCTGGGCCATCAACTCCTCGCGCTGGCCTGCGGGGCGAAGACCTACAAGCTGAAGTTCGGCCATCGCGGCGCGAACCAGCCGGTGATGAACAAGGCGACCGGCCAGGTCGAGATCACCACGCAGAACCACGGCTTTTCGGTCGAGGAGAACGCCCTGCCCGACGATCTGGAAGTGACGCACGTGAACCTGAACGACCAGACGATCGAAGGCCTCCGCCACCGCAAGCATCCGGCGTTCTGCGTTCAGTATCACCCCGAAGCCTCGGCCGGCCCGCACGACAGCAATTATCTGTTTGCGCAGTTCAGGGAGATGCTGGGGTAGAGGATTCATCTCGTTTGCAGAATTCGTTGTTGTTTGAAAGGATCGGTCCAATGACCAACCTCCAGCAAGTCGAAGCACTGCTAAACACCTTGACTCCAGGCGAGAAATCACAACTCTTCGTGTCTGTCGCCCGCGATCTGGGGACGGTTACCCCAGGTATCGAAAGTGACGCTGGTGTCTGTGGTGGCGAGCCGTGTATTGTTCGGACTCGCATCCCGGTCTGGCTGCTTGTGCAGTTGAAGCGGCTCGGCACGAGCGAGGCCGATATTTTGAGGAGCTACCCGACGCTTCGCGCTGACGACCTCGTCAATGCGTGGGCTTATGAACGCCTGCATCAAGACGAAATCAACCGACAGATAGCCGAAAACGAGACTGCGTGAAGATGGCTCGAGTTTACGCCAACGAGAACTTTCCGCTTGCAACAGTCAAGGAACTTCGGCGACTGGGACATGACGTTCTGACGACCTACGAGAGCGGGCGAGCCGGACAGAGGATTCCCGACGAGGAAGTGTTGCCATTTGCGATTGGTGATAGGCGTGCTGTGCTAACACATAACCGCCGCCATTTTGCCCGCCTGCACGGCAAGACGCCGCACCATTGCGGGATCATCATTTGCACGGCAGACTCCGATTTTGTTGCCCTGGCTGAGCGCATTCACGCTGAAATCGGGCAGCGAACAACGTTGAACGGGCTCCTCCTGCGAGTCAATCGACCTCCTCCCGCGAAGTCACGATGAACGGGCCACTTTTCGCCCTTGCGAATCGAGCCTACCGTATCGCGGAATAGGACGCTATGGCGCCCGGCTACTGGGATGAGTCCGCCGCTTTCTTTCCGATGAACGTGTAGTACGGCGCACGAAGCAGCGGCAGATACGGCATCCGCCCCCGCGACTCGCTGCAATAGACCTGCGTAAAACGACGACGCAGATAGGGCAAATGATCGGCTGAGGGGAAGACGTCGTTAAGGCTGAAAAACATCGGCCAGAAGTTGCGGCCGAAGAGACCGTGCCGCGCCGAACCTTCGGCCGGATGCTTTCGCGTCACGTAGAAGTCCAGCGCCCCGATCACCCCGCCGGGCTTGAGGATCGATCGGGCGTTCTCGATCGCCGCAAACCAGTCGGGGATCATCGTCAGCGAATAGGAGAAGGTCACGACGTCGGCCTGCCCCTCGGGCGGGCGAAAGTCGATCACGTCGGCCTCGACCGCCTCGACGTTTCGCCAGCCGCGCTCGGCGATCCGCCGCCGCGCCACCTTCAGCATAGAGGGGGAGAAATCGACGATGTACGCCCGGCCGAGCGCGTCGAGTCGCGGGCCGAGTTGCTCCAGGTTCCAGCCGGTTCCGCCGCCCATATCGACCCAGACGCCGCCCGGCGGGGCTTCGATCGCGGCGAACAGCTCCTGCCGACCGTGCAGCAATCGCTTGCGGAAGCTGTCGAAATTCTCGGCCTGTCCCTCGTAGAACGCCTCGACCCGCGCCGCCGAGTCGGTGCCGCGCGAACGCTTCAGCGCGACGTAGTAGAGCGTCTTCAGTTCGGCCAGAAACGACATCGGGGAGGTCCTTTCGTCGCTAGGGCAAAGGGGGACGGAGGAGATTGTCGGAAAGACGTCTCTCGTATCGTGCGGCCCTTTCCCGACAATCTCCTCCGTCCCCTTCACCGCTTGCGGCTTCGCAACGCGCCGTTATCGTCCGGCAACGCTTGAACGATCCGGCATCGGCCGCAAGTAGGGGCGAATCTGTTCCAGCCGCTTTGGCCCGATGCCGGGCACGCGTCGCAAATCGTCCTGATGAACGAATGGGCCGTCCTTCTGCCGCGACTCGACAATCCGCTTGGCCAGCTTCGGACCGATGCCGGGCAGTTGCACCAGTTCCGGCCAGTCGGCCTTGTTGATATCGACCTGGAAGTGGGCGTCGAGCGGTTCCGCCCGATCGATCTCGATCAGCCGGCCCCCCGGCCCACCCCGGACTATCCACCACACGCCCATCGCCCCCAGCGCAACGACAACCAGCGCCGCCACGGCCACTTGATCGGCGCGGCGGAGCAACCAGTGTGGGTGACGTGAGGGAGCGGACATGATGATCGGCATTATTGCCGATTTCCAGGGGGTTGTCACGTGGGGGCGGGCTTCCACCGTGGCACGGGCATCCTGCCCGTGCAGCACGGCCAAGATGGCCGTGCTTACGTACAAACGGCGGTTGCCCACACAACGCACAAGCTGCTACAATGCGATTTCCCGCGATTCTCCCCTTGGGAGAACAGCCTCGATGACCGCCGGGGAATCGCCATGCCGGATGCCAACCCGCCCGCCCATCAACCCTACGTCCCCGATCACGTCACGCTGCCCGAGTTCACCTGGCCGGCGGTGTTGGTCGGGGCGGTGCTGGGCATCGTCTTTGGCGCGTCGTCGCTTTATCTGGTGTTGAAGGTCGGCATGACCGTCTCGGCCTCGATTCCCGTGGCCGTGCTCTCGATCACGCTCTTCCGCGTCTTTTCCCGCGCGTTCGGCGTCCGCCAGGCGAGCATTTTGGAGAACAACATCGTGCAAACCACCGGCTCGGCCGGCGAGTCGATCGCCTTCGGCGTCGGCGTGACTATGCCGGCCGTGATGATCCTCGGCTTCGAGCTGGAAATCACGCGGGTCTTGGTTGTTTCGGTGCTGGGCGGGTTGCTCGGCATCCTGATGATGATTCCGCTTCGCCGGGCGTTCATCGTCAAGCAGCACGGCAAGCTAATTTATCCGGAAGGCACCGCCTGCGCCGACGTGCTGATTGTCGGCGAAACCGGCGGCTCGACCGCCAAGACCGTATTCATCGGCTTTGGCATCGCGTTCATTTATCAATTCCTCGGCACCGGTATGCGGCTATGGAAGGACGTAGCCAGCAGGCCGCTGGACTGGTTCAAGGGGGCCACGCCCGCGCTGGAGGCGAACCCCGCTCTGCTCGGCGTCGGCTACATCATCGGCACGAAGATCGCCTGCATCATGGTGGCCGGCGGCATCTTGCAGGCGTTTGTGCTCGTGCCGATGATCCGGTTCTTCGGCGAAGGGCTTGGGCAGCAGTCTCTTTCCCAGCCAAGGCAGGGGCCACCATTGCCTCGATGGACGCGGACGACGATCTTCACAGACCTACGTGCGCTGCATCGGCGCCGGCGCCGTGGCGACAGGCGGCATTATCAGTCTGTGCCGCGCGATGCCGCTGATCGTCTCCTCGATCGTCGCGGGTTTGCGCGACATGCGCAGCTCGATGAGAGGCGGCAGAGGCGAGGTTCGTCGCACCGATCGCGATTTGCCCATGAAGGCCGTCTTGTTCGGCTCTCTGGCGCTGATTCTGGTCATTTGGGTCTTTCTCGACATCGACCCGCAGACCAGCGGCGAACAGTCGCTGGCCGCGATGTTCAACGGCTCCCGCCTTCTCGTTAATCTGGCCGCCGCGGCGCTGATCGTGCTTGTTCGGGTTCCTTTTCGTGACGGTTTCGTCGCGTTTGACGGGCGAAATCGGCTCGTCGAGCAATCCGATCTCCGGCATGACGATCGCGACGCTGCTGCTGACCTGCCTGATCTTCCTGATGCTCGACTGGACCAGCGCCCCGTATCGCCTGCTGGCGCTTTCGGTGGCGGCGGTGGTGTGCATCGCCGCCAGCAACGGTGGCACGACGTCGCAAGATCTCAAGACGGGTTTCCTTGTCGGCGCCACGCCCAAGTGGCAACAATGGGCCATCGTCATCGGTTCGGTGTCGTCATCCCTGGTGATCGGCGCGGTGCTAATGGCGATGAACGAGTCGAGCACGATCTATTCGACGAAGAATCTACCCGAGCTTCACCAGCCCATCGACATGAAAGCGCTGGAGGCTGCGGGCAAGCGGTCGCACATGCGGGACAGCGACACGTTGTACTACGTGTGGCTCGCCCCGGAAGGCAATCCGCAGGGTGTGCCGCCCGCAAAATACCTCGTCGACGACCACGGCAAGATCCGTTGCCTGGTCGATCCGGGCATCAGCGGCAAGCTCCACCGCCGCGACGACGGCACGGAGGTGAGAAAATACAATCCGCCGCAGGCGGAGATGTTCGCCATGATTACCAACGGCATTTTGAGTCAAAAGCTGCCGTGGATTCTCGTTCTTATGGGCGTGGCCATTGCGGTGGTCGTCGAGCTCTGCGGCGTTTCGTCGCTGGCCTTCGCCGTCGGCGTCTACCTCCCGCTCTCGTCGTCGGCGCCGATTTTCGCCGGCGGAATGGTGCGATATGTCGTCGAACGGTGGGGCAAGAAACAGGACGGCGGGCCGGCCTCCGAGTTGGAATCGGAGATGAGCGCCGGTTCCTTGCTCTCGACCGGCTACATCGCCGGCGGCACCATCGCTTGCGTGCTCATCGCCTTTCTCAATTTCAATGACTCGATCGTCAACTCCCTCGCAGTCTGGCAGTATCGCACAACGCCCGTGGCGGCTTCCGCTTCGTTTGACGGGCAATGCCGCACGTTGGCCCGGCAGGAACTGGGGCCGAGGGCATCGGACAAGGAAATGGTCCGCATGACCGCCACGATTCGCGAACTCAACGAATCCGAGCTTCCGCATTACGTTCGCGTGACGAAGGGAACGACGCTGAAGCTGCCCGAGGACAAGGAGTACGTCGTGCCGGCCGACGCCTTTCTCTCCGAGGTAGCCAAGCAGTCGCTCGGCAGCGCCGACAAGGCTTCGTTGCTGTTCGATCTAAACGACAAGAAATTGAAATTGCCGAAATCGCTGCCGCCGGAAGCCTCGCTGAAGATCCCGCAGTCAAACGCGCCGGCATTGGTCGCGTTCAGCCTTATCGCCGTGTTCCTGATATTGGTCGGTCGCGGCTGGCTGCTCAAGACGAAGAGTTAGAGAACGGAAGACAGAAGTCCACAGAGAAGATCATCATGCTAACCAATCCACCCGACGAAGCCGCCGTGCGTGTTGCACTGGATGAGTTCAAGGACCCCGAAACCGGGCGAAGCATCGTCACGCTCGAACAGGTCCACGCTCTTCGCCTCGAAGGCGATCGCTTGTCGGTCGTCCTCGGGCTTACCACGTGGTCGGCCCCGTTGTGGGAGCAAATCCGCAACGAATTGGCCGAACACCTGCAAAAACGCTTCCCCAATCTCAAGGTCGCCGTCGAAATCGCGGTTCACCAGCGCAAGCCGGAGAAGATGGGCGAAATCGGATTGGCGGCGAAGACCGTCGTTGCGGTGGGATCGGGCAAAGGGGGCGTCGGCAAGAGTTCAATCGCCGCCTATCTCGCCTGCGGCTTACAGCGAGCCGGCTGTGCGGTCGGCCTGTTGGACGCCGACCTCTACGGCCCGAGCATTCCCTACCTGTTCGGCTGCCATCAGCCGCCGCAGATGGTCGACGAGCGAATCCAGCCGGTCACGGTTGATGGGCTGCGGATGCTGTCGATGGGGTTGCTGGTGCCCGAGGGCGAGGCGGTGATCTGGCGCGGCCCGATGCTGCACACGGCCCTCTCGCAATTCCTCCGCGACACGGCCTGGGGCGACCTCGATTACCTCGTGATCGACATGCCGCCGGGCACGGGCGACGTGGCCATCTCGCTGTCGCAATTGCTGCCGCTGAGCGGGGCGGTCGTCGTCTGCACGCCGCAAGACGTCGCCCTGCTGGACGCCGTCAAGGCCATCGCCATGTTTCGCAAGGTCAACATCGACGTGCTGGGCATGGTCGAAAACATGAGTTTCTTCGTTTGCCCCAACTGCAACGCGCGGCACGAGATCTTCGGCTCCGGCGGGGCTCGGCAGCGGGCGTCACAGCTCGGCGTGCCGTTTCTCGGCGACGTGCCTATTTGCACCGCGCTGCGCGTCCTGGCCGATCAGGGCCGCGTCGCCGCGGCGTTCGACGATCCGCTTGCCGGCCCGTATCTCGACGCAATCTGCCGCAACTTCGTCGCCAATTTGGCGGCCGAGAAGCGCTCGCATCCCAAGCTGCCGACCCTGCCGGTGTTGGGATAGAACACACTTAGGGCCGCCGAGGAGCGTTTCCCCGGCGGCCCTTTCTCGTCGTAGTCATGGCGATTCTGGGTCTCGCGCTACGCAATTACTTGCAGCAGCACATACCCTTCTTCGCGACCTTCTTCTTGGCCGTCTTCTTCTTGGCGACCTTCTTGGCAGGCGCCTTCTTAGCGACCTTCTTGGCAGCTTTCTTCTTCGCCACAGTCACTCCTCCGTCAAGAGAAAATTGCGGGCCTGAGAGCTGACGGATCCGACCGTCGGAAGCTCAGCATCCTCCCCGCTGGCGATATGTTTTACTCTCTTCCGAAATTCCTGCAAGGGGAAATCCGCGAAATTCATCCCGCCGTGACAAGAAAAATCGCGAACGATCACCGCGCGCGCCGACGCAGCCGGTCACCAACGGCTGCCGCCGACGTAGTTCTGCAACGCGATGAAGCTCGTGTAGGCAAGATAGCCGAAGAAGATCGCAATGTAGAGGCTATTCATGCGAGCATAGCCGTACATGGCCATCGCGATCGCGGCGAAGATCGACAATAGCATCGATTGCCGAATCCCGTCGCGAGGAGAAAACCGCAGGAACAACTCCCGCGCGATTTGTCCGCCGTCCAACGGATAGACGGGCAATAGGTTCACTAAGCCCCAGAGAACACAAATTTGCAGAACATCGTTCAGCAAAGTGGCAAGCCGCACGCTCGGCAACGCTACGGCCGGCAGCAGGTTCCAGGGTCCGTAGGGTATAACACTATTGCCATGCCCGGCCGCGTAGAAACCCGTCACCACCAAGCCGGCCAAGAGAAATCCGGTGGCCGGCCCGGCCACGTCGATAAGAACATTGGCCAGCGTGTCGTTCCGCTTCGATCCAAAGGCCTCTCGCGGATCATACGAAGTGAGTCCGCCCATGCCGTACAGAACGATCCACGGGTGGAAGCCGTGGAACCGCATCATCCACGCATGGCCCAGTTCGTGAAGCAGAATCGCGAAGAACACCGCCGCGATCCACGTCAAAACGCCGATGCCGTCCTTGCCCTGGTAGCCCAGCAGCAGCGCCACCAGCCAAAACAGCGGGTGAACTCGCACCGGAATGCCGAACAGCGCGAAATTCAGATCATACGGGGTTCGCGAGGGCTCGCCAAGCAACACGGAACGACTCCAGGGCGCGGGGTGATGAGTGAAGGATAAAGGATAAAGGACGGCGCTGAAAGGGGGGGCGCGAAACAGCCGCTCGCGGCTTCGCCAGCGGTTGCCCGTCCAATTATTATATGGCGCCGTTCACGATGCAGCCGCTAACCGCCTAGCCGCCAACTTTTTCGCCGCGATGGTCGGCGAAATTGCCTCCAAGATGTACTCCGCCGCTCGCCCCGAGGCGCCCCCGTGCGCCACGCGGTCCCTGAGAGCCGCCAACGCCTCGACCCGCGCGGTCCGCTTCGCCGGATCGGTAAGCCACTCGACCACGTGCCCGGCAATCTCGGCCGACTTGTCCTCGTAGGTGAGATACTCGGGAAACAGCACGCGATCGGCGTCGGCCTGTGACGGATCGTACGGCGTCAGGTCTTCGTCGGCCAGCCCGTCGGCCGACAGCAAATTGACCAGCGTAATGTACTTCACCTTGCGGAAAAACGTCTGCACGAAGTACGCCGGCCGGCTGATCCAGTAGAGAATGACCGTCGGCACGGCGTGGTAGAGCAACTCCAACGACACCGAGCCGGAGACCGACATCGCGCAGTCGGCGATCCGCATTAACTCCGGCGTCTTGCCCACGTAGATTTCGATCGGCAGCCCGCTCTGTTCGACGAGCGGCTTGGCGATGTCGGCCTGATGCCGCTTGAACGCAGCCACTGCGAAACGCGCATCGGGCACTTGCCGGTGAACGATCGCCGCCGCCTTGAGAAACCAGTGCAAGTTGTGCGTGACCTCTTGCGTCCGCGAGCCGGGCAAGATCGCCACCAGTGGACCCTTTGTCGTGCGCGCGTCCCGAGGGGACGGTCCCGATTTTCGTCTGAGCGAAAATCGGACTGTCCTCTTTGGCGCTCCCGTTGACGCTCCGACAAAGATCGGGACCGTCCCCACCTCGATGCTCCGCCAGAAACCGCTCGTCGTAAGGATAACGGCGGACCTCGTCGAAAAACGGATGACCGACGAACGTCGCGTTGCAGCCGTGCCCGCGAAGCCACGCCTCCTCGAACGGCAATCCGCACAAGACGTGGTCCACAAATCGCCGCATCTTCTTGACCCGCCAGCGAGCCCAAGCCCAAATCTGCGGCGGCGAGTAGTAAAACACCGGAATGCCGTGGGCTTTTGCGCGGCGCGCGATCCACCAGTTGAAGCCTGGATAATCGATCAGCACCACGGCGTCCGGCCGGTGGTGGCGAAAATACCGATCCGCCCGGCTGGCCAGGTCCAGGAACTTGTGCAAATTCAACAGCACGCGGGCAAACCACATCACCGCCAAAGCGGTCAGGTCGGCATGGAGTTGGCAGCCGACCTCCGCCATCTTCGGGCCGCCGTAGCCGACCGTCCGAATGCCGGGACAACGGCGCTGCAACTGCCGAATCAGGTTGGCCCCGTGCAGATCGCCGCTAGGCTCGCCGACCGAGAAAAAGATCGTTGGCGGTTTGGATTTCGACATCACAGACATTTCTCAGGCGCAGGAGTAACGATCCGAAACACAACCGGATGGGGCACCAGTCCCCTTTTTGCCCCACCTGCCGCATTTTCCAGGGCCGGCGGCAGCATTTGCCCCAGCCGTGGCACAATGCGGCATCACAGTCCTTCCGCACAAAATGGCCGTGAAAGTATCGCAAGTTTCCCAAATTGACGGAAGGGCAGTCTCAGCAGGTGGAGATGAAATTAGAAATTAGGGATTCGGAGTGCCAGCGGCTTCATGCCGGTGACGTTGGTGCGGAGGCCGAGGAACTTGTCGACCGAGGCGATGCAAAGGGTGCGAAAGTCGGGGCCGCCAAAAACACAGTTGGCGGCGTGGACTTCGATCAGGCCGATGAAATGGGCGTCGCGGTCGAAGATTTTCAGGCCGGCCTTGCCGCAACAGACGTAGAGATTGTCGTGCTCGTCGAGCGTCAGGCCGTCGGGATTGGCGGCGAGGCGGTCGATCCAGATTCGCTCGTTGGCCAATTGACCGGGGCCGGTGACGTCGTAGCGGTATATCCGCTGGCCGCGGGCGTCGGCAACGTAGAGCGTGCGGTCGTCGGCCGAGAGACGCACGCCGTTGGGCTTGAAGCAGATGGTCGATACCCGCGTGACGCGGCCTTCGACCGAACGGTAGTAGACGTCCTCTTTCATCACGGTCGGCTGGCCGTGGTGCTGGTAGTTCGGATCGGAAAAGTAGAACCCGCCGTGGAAGTCGATCGCCAGGTCGTTCGGCTCGTTGAAGTGCCGGCCGTCGATCTCGGAGCAGAGGATGTGCTTGGCGGGGCGGGGGGTTGCCGGAACAGCGGCGTTTTCCGCGCTATCCGCCCTCACCCTAGCCCTCTCCCCAAGGGAGAGGGGGCTTGTTTGCACGTCGAACGCCACGATGCGGTGGGCGGCCCCTTCGCAGGCGTAAAGCTCGCCGACGGCGTTGAACATCATGCCGATCGCGTCGGTGCTGTCGTCGGTGAAGAGAGCAACCGGCCGGCCGGGCTGCCAGCAGTGGATCGAGTTGTTTTGGCCGTCGGAGAAGAAGACATTTCCGTCGCGGTCGGCGGTCGGGCCTTCGGTGAAACCGTAGCCCTGGCCGAGCACTTCCGGCACGGTTCCGGGCGTGATAATGTCATCGAGCGTCATGGTGGGGCTCCGGATGGTCGGTTGATGCTTGCGGCGAGGGGACGGAAGGGGACGGAGGTGGTTGTCGGGAGACAATCGCACGAGTGGTTAGGGTTCTTCCGACAACCTCCTCCGTCCCCCTCGTCCCGCGGCGAGCGTGGATTGCAGGATAATCTCGGTAATCTCATCGGCTAAACCTCGGCATCGCAGATAATGGCGACCAGCTTCCGCGGGCCGTTGGCCCCCGACTATTGTGACATTATCAGTCTGACCGTCAATCAACGAAGGAAGAGTCGCGAACACCTCCCCGTTTTGACCCATAACGCTTGCCACGCTGGGGCCGCTCTGCTCGATCCATTCTACCAGGAACGACAAGTGGAATGGGCCGCAACGCTTCCAGCAATCGTACAGGTCGTATCGGCGATGACGGTCGCCACTGTGGCGGGCTTTCCCTTTTTTGCCACCAGGGGCAGACGCCGAAAACAGAGGGGGAGACGGAGGAGGTTCACCAATGATTCGGATATCCGCACTGACCAAGAGAGAAGCGGCGTTGGACGTTTTTTGCGAAGCGAGTGCGAAGCCGCGAGCGGCTTGTCGCGTTGTATTACTAATTGCATTGTTGGCGGCGTGCTTTTCGCGCGAGGTACTTGCCGACTCGCCGCGGCCGAGCAGTGCCGGAGTGACGCGGGGCGAGCCCGACGTGATGCCGCCGGCGGAACTGTACTCGGCGGCGATGACCGACGCGAATTGGCTTGACGCCGGACGCGGCCGGACCATTCCCGTGCGGATTTACTATCCGAGGAGCGATTCTGAGCGATTTCCCGTGATCGTTTTTTCGACCGGATTGGGGCGGTCGCGCGAGGACTGTGCGTATCTCGGCCGCCACTGGGCGGGATGCGGCTACGTGTCGGTCTTCGTGCAGCATCCGGGCAGCGACGAGTCGCAACGGGGGCTGCGGCCGCGAAAGGACTTGCAGCGGGCGTTCTACAACCCCAGCAACGTCCGCAATCGCCCGCTGGACATGATCTTCGTGCTCGGCCGCCTGGAACGGATGGCCCGTGATGGTTCTTCGCTCGGCAACCGGCTCGACATGACGCGGGTCGGCGCCGCCGGCCACGATTTCGGGTCGCAAACGGTGCTGGCTCTTGCCGGCCAGGTGTTGCCGGGGGAGATCTCCTTCCACGAGCCGCGGGTGAAGGCCGTCTTGGCGATGAGTTCGCCGGTTCCGCTGGGGCAAGTGCCGCTGTCGGTGGCCTACGCGGGGATTTCGGTGCCGTGTCTGCACGTTGCGGGCACGGCCGACAATAGCATCGTCGGCACGACCCAGGCATACCAGCGGCGGGTGCCGTTCGATCACGTTTCGGCGGCCGATCAATACCTGATTACGCTTAACGGCGCGGACCATCTGACGTATTCCGGACATGCGAGGCGTGCCAACGCCGGCAGCGACGCGATGTTTCAGCGAATGATCGCCGACAGTTCGGCCGCCTTCTGGGATGCGTACCTGAAGCAGAGCGGTACGGCGAAGAGTTGGCTGGCCGGCCAGGGAATCAAGAGCTATCTGGGCGTCGCCGGCTGGGTCGAGAAGAAGCTGGTTCCGTAGCGCGTCGCCTGGGAAGTCGCTGGCGGTGGTTCTTCTCTGCGAAGCTGCGAGCGGCAGTCGTAAGCCTTCACAGGCCGGAAACAGAGGGGGACGGAGGAGGTTTTCGGCGACAGTATCCGCCGCAGGAGACGATATTTCTCCGAAAACCTCCTCCGTCCCCTTGCCGCCCAGTGAACGGTTACGCGGCAGTCACGTGCCTTCGGCCCTGCCCATCGCCGGACTTCTCTGAAATTGCCATCCGGCAGATTACTAGTCGTTTCGAGCCGGACGCTTATCGCGCGGCTTTTCGAGCGAGGACGAAGAAAGGACTGCTTGGCGCATCCTCTTCGCGGTAGACAATGCGTATGATTGTCTTGGAGGTGTGCGGTGCTTCGTGCCGGCCGTGCGGAGGCGGGGCGAGCGATTTTGCCGCCGTTGGTTTTTCCGATCCAAGAGGACGTGCGAGTTGGCCCTGAAATGGAGGTGTTTACGATGCCGTCACGAAGAAATACAGATATTGAATTGCCGCTGCGCACGCGACGCTCCCAGGCGCGGGGTCTTGGAGGAAGACGTCGGCTGCCGGCGGGCGGCGGATTGTCTTTGAGCCGCTGGAGGACCGGCGGCTGTTGAGCGTTGGGATGCTCCAGCCCGGCAGCGCCGCCGCGGCAGCGCTGTTGGCGGGCTCGCTGGCGAGCGAATCGACGTCGTCTCTGGCCGCTTTGAACGCGCCTATCAACAATGCGGCCGCGGTTGGACCGACGATCAGCCAGATCGTAGTCTCGCAGACGAAGGGCAAGATCACCTGGAACGTATCGGACCCGACGGGGGTGAGGACCACGACCTTGCAGATCGACGGGACGCCGATCTCGAACATCGCCGGACCATTTGCGGCGGCGTCCGGCTTCAATTACTCGGCTTCGCTGGGCCTCCTGGCGGCCGGCACGCACAAATACCAGATCACGGCAACCAACGCGGGCAACAACATCACTACCGTCACCGACACCTTCAGCATTACCGCCACGGGACCGACGATCAGCCAGGTGGGCATCTCGCCGGCGAAGGGCAGGATCAGTTGGAACGTTTCGAGCCCGATCGGGGTGAGGGGCACGACGCTTCAGATCGACGGCACGACCGTAACCAACGTGTCGGGGCCGTTTGCCGCGGCGTCCGGCGTCAACTTCTCGGCTTCCTACGGCATGCTGGCGGTCGGCTCGCATACCTACGTCATCACGGCGACCGACACGAACAACAATACCTCGAGCGTCAACGGCAGCTTCCCCATTGCCGGCGTGGGACCGACCATCAGCCAGATGACGGTCCCGCAGGCAAAAGGCAAGATCAGTTGGAACGTCGCCAGCCCGAACGGCGTCGCAGGCTCGACGCTGCGGATCGACGGGACGGCCGTGAGCGTGTCGGGGCCGTTCAGCGCGGCCTCCGGCGTGAACTTCTCCGGTTCGCTGGGCACGCTGACGGCCGGTACGCACACGTACGCGATTACCGCGACCGATCAATTGGGCAACACCTCGTCGGTCAGCGACAACTTCACCATCAGCTCGTCCGGCTCGGGACCGACGATCAGCCAGGTCGTGGTGTCGCTGTCGAAAGGCAGGATTAGCTGGAACGCCGCCGATCCGGACGGTGTAACGGGTTCGACGCTGGCCATTGATGGTACGACGGTGTCGGGCGTGTTGGGGCCGTTTGCCGCGTCGTCCGGCGTGAACTTCTCCGGTCCAATCGGCTTCCTCGCCGATGGCACGCATACGTACACAATCACCGCAACGGACGGGGCCAACGACACCTCGTCGTTCAGCGACACGTTCACCGTCGGCGCTTCGGTCGGCTCGGGACCAACCATCGGCCAGGTGCAGGTTCTCGGGACCGGCGGATACGATCACTTGGAACGCCGCGGATGCGGACGGCGTGGCAAGTTCGACGCTCACCATCGATCAGCACGACGTACCGGTCACGGGTCCTGGCGGCATCCCGACCAGCGCAGATTTCTCCGCTTCGCTCGGCTTGCTGAACGCCGGACCGCACACCTTCACCATCACGGCGACCGACACGCTGAACAACGTCTCGACGCTGACCGCCAACTTCACGCTCGACACGCAAACCAGCGTTGGACCGACGCTCGGCCAGGTGGCGGTGTCGGAGTCGAAGGCCAGAATCAGTTGGAACGCCGTGGACATGACCGGCGTGACGGGCTCGACGGTCTCGATCGACGGGTTTCCGGTGGCGAACGTTTCCGGTCCGTTTACCGCGGCGTCGGGCGTGAATTTTTCCGCACCGCTGGACTCGCTGCTGGCCGGCTTGCATACCTACTCGATCACCGCCTTCAGCGGGCTTGGCAGCCAGGCGACCACAGGCGGCACCTTCACCTTGGCCGCCACGACTACCTACGACCCGATGATCAGCCAGGTGGTCGTCTCCTCGGCAACTGGGAGAATGAGTTGGAACGTCCTTGGCCCGAACGCTATCGCCGGCAGCACGCTTCAAATCGACGGGGTGACGGCGGCCAACGTCGCAGGCCCGTTCACCGCCGCGTCCGGCGTAAACTTCTCCGGGCCGCTCGGCTCCGTGGCCGTCGGCAGCCACTCGTATAGGATCACTGCGACCGACACGCTCGGACGTCAATCGGCAGTGGCGGGCAATTTCGACTTTACCGGCGCGAGCAGCGCCGCGGCCGGCGCCGCGCAGAACGCCCTGTTCGCCGGCATCGGCGATTCCGCCTTGACCAATTCGGCCAAGGCGGACTGGCTGCTCGATCTCGGAGCCCTGGCGGACAGCCCGCCGCCAGCCGCGTGAGAAGACACCGGCCAGCAGTGCGACACGTCTCGCTTGTCACGTAGGACGGATTTCCAAATCCGTCCAGACAATGGGACGGATTTGGAAATCCGTCCTACATTGGGCGACATCTTATTCATTTCGTAGCACCAGGCCGGCGGAGCGACGGAAGGGGGCGAAGTGCCAATGGCATCCCCATCGCACGGGGGGGTGCTGCGTGCGGGGTCGCCCGAGCCGCGTGTTCGGGGCCTTGCCGCGTCGACGCCCGGCCGAGGAAGGGCCGCGACGCTGCACTGTCTTCGTTGCGGATTCTGCACATTTTTCCGCGTGGGCAGCGGATAACAGGTGCTATATTTTCCCGGCAGCACTGGTTGAACGTGCCGGTGCGTTATTTGCCGCCTGCCGCTCGTCCGTTAAGAGCAAACGCAGCGCGGCGCTGCAACGGAGATACTGCAATGTTGTCGCGAAGAACTATCGGATCGGAACGGCGCCAGCGCCCTTCTTCTGCCGGTTGGCATAAGAAGCCGTCAGCAACTCGCTATCGGCGCATCGCGTTCGAGCCGCTCGAAGATCGACGGCTGTTGAGCGTGGGAGCACTGCAACCAGCGGCCGCCAGTCTGGCAGCGTTGGCTGAATCGGTGTCGTTGGCGGGAGCGACCGCGGGCGCGAGTCTCTCGGCGATCAGCGGTCCCGTTTCCGGCGCAGCATCCGCCAGCAGCGACGCCTCGGCGGGTCCGACCATCGGTCAGGTCGTGATTTCGCAGGCGACGGGAAGGATGAGTTGGAACGTCTCGGGCGCGACCCCGCTGGCAACCTCGACGCTACAGATCGACGGCACAACGGTATCGGACGTCGCCGGACCCTTTAACGCGTCGTCGGGCGGTGTGAACTTCTCCGCGTCGATCGACTCGCTGGCTACCGGCCTTCACTCCTACACCATCGCCGCAACCGATACGGCCGGCGATACCTCGAGCGCCACCGATACGTTCACGATCAGCGACACGGTTGCCGCCACCTCGACGCCGACCATCCGCAACGTCGTGGTTCTCACAGACGACGGGCAGGATTAGCTGGAACGTCCTGGATTCGACCACGGTATCGGTCTCGACGCTTTCGGTCAATGGCACGTCGATACCCTACGTCTCGGGGCCGTACACCGCCGCCTCGGGCGTCAACTTCTCCGGCCCGCTTACGATATTGGCGGCCGGCGATCATACGTTGACGATCACGGCCACCGACCGGGCCAACGCCACCGCGTCGCTGACCGAAGCGTTCACAATTTCGCCTACCAGCCCGGGACCGGTCATCAGCACCGTAGTGGTTTCCGCCTCGGCAGACACCATCACCTGGAACGCCGCGGACGCGAGCGGCGTCGCCGGCTCGACATTGAAGATCGACGGCGTCTCGATCACGCCCACCGGTCCCGTCGGAACGCCGGCCAGCGCCGATTACTCGGCGTCGCTCGGTCTGCTCAACGCCGGGCCGCATACCCTCGTGATTACGGCGACCAACACGCTCAGCCAGGCTTCGACGCTGAACTCGAACTTCATTCTGGACACGCAAACCAGCGTGGGACCGACGATCAGCCTCGTGGTGGCGTCGGAGTCGAAAGCCAGAATCAGTTGGAACGCCTTCGACACGACCGGCGTGACCGGCAGTACGCTGTCGATCGACGACAACGTGGTGTCGAGCATTTCGGGACCCTACACGGCGGCATCCGGCGTGAACTTCTCGGCCCCGCTCGACTCGCTGGCCGCCGGCATACACACCTACTCGATCACCGCCTTCGACGGGCTCGGCAGCCAGGAAACCGCAAACGGCGCCTTCACCTTGGCCGCCACCACCACCTACGACCCGATGATCAGCCTGGTGGTAGTTGCACAAGAGAGAGGCCGGATTAGCTGGAACGTCTTCAGCCCGAACACGATCGTCGGCAGCACGCTGCAAATCGACGGCGCCACGATAGGGAGCGTCATCGGACCGTTCGCCGCATCGTCGGGCGTGAACTTTTCCGCCTCGTTGGCCGGACTCGTGGTCGGCAGCCACAGCTACAGGATCACCGCAACCGATGCGCTCGGCCGCCAATCGGCGGTGCTGGCCAACTTCGACGTGACGGTGGCGACCGCCGCTTCGGCCGGCGCCATGCGGAGCGCCGTGTTCTCCGGCGTCGGCGACTCTGCCTTGGCCACTTCGGCGAAGGCGGATTGGCTGTTCGACCTCGGCGGCCTGGCGGATAGCCCGATCGCGGTCGCGTGAGGCGACGCGTTTCACGATAGTCGCTCTCGTTCGACGGCCAAATCCTCGTCTTGCGGCGTCTGTTGCGTTCGACTACGCTTATCCGAGCGGGGCGGCGCTTCATCCCATTCCGGTGCAACTCGGGAGGATCGACGATGGCTAGGATTATCTCGTTCGTGGCGCTGGTCGTCATCCTGGTGATCATCGGCGGCCTGTTTCTGCAAGTCATGGCCGGCTTTTTGTTGCCGCTGTTTCTGGCTCTTCTCCTGGTCCTCATGTTTGGGCCGCTGCACCGCTGGTTCGTGCGGAAGTGCGGCCGGCACAATCGAATCGCGGCGGCGCTGACTACCGGCTCGATCCTCGCGTTAGTGTTGATTCCGCTGCTGCTCTTGCTGGCCGAAGCCGGCTGCGAGGCGCAGAACATCTACCACGCCGCAATGAACAGTCAGGAATTGGGGGGCGCCGCCGTGCCTGACAAGGCCGCAAACGAGCAGTCGCCCCCCGCCGACCTCTCTTCGCTGATCGCACGCGGCGCCAAAGAACTGGCCAAGGCGGCCGGCCGCGTCGGGATCACGCTCAATCAGGAAGACGTGCAAAAGAACCTCGACAAGGCGGCGACGCAGTTCGTGGCTCCGTTGGCACTGCGAACCACGCAGTTTCTCAGCGGCGCTCTGCTCGGTCTGCTGGTGATGGTTCTGGGGGTCTACTACTTCTTTGCCGACGGCCCGGCGATGGTTCAGACCCTCTTGCGGCTATCGCCCTTGGAGCCCAACCGCACGCGGGAATTGATCGACCAATTCGACGGCGTCACCCGGGCTGTAGTGACGGCAACACTCGCATCAGCCATCGTCCAGGGGTTGTTGATCGGGCTGGGTTTTTACGTGGCCGGCATCGGCTCGGTCTTCTTGCTGACCGCGATGGCAATGCTGCTGACGTTGGTGCCGTTCGTCGGCTCGGCGATCGTCTACGTGCCGGTCTGCCTGTGGCAGTTCGCCGTGGAGGGCCGCACCACGACGGCATTGGTTCTGCTGATCTACTGCCTGGTGATTGCGGTAACCATCGACAACGTCGTCAAGCCGTTGGTGCTGCACGGCCGATCGAATCTCCATCCGCTGCTGGCGCTGCTGAGCGTTCTGGGCGGGGTTCAAGCCCTGGGGCCCATCGGCATTCTCGTCGGGCCAATGGTCGTCGCGCTGCTGCAAACGCTGCTGAACATGGTGCACTCCGAATTGAAGAGCATCACGACGACGCAAGCAGGAGGATCGGCGGGCGAATCGGCCTCGTAGGAGGCGACTCCCGCCGCCGATTGAGGCGTGATTCCCAGGCCATCGGTGACAGGAATCGCGTCCTGCAACTGCCTGGATATACAGCCCGTCCTGTGTTCTATGACTGCCAAGTCAGAAAGCCGGGGGGTGCCGCTTGGCAGGGCAAAAAGGCGTGGTAGAATTGGCAGTACACATCGGGAGCCCCCGCCAACCGTGCGAACGCAAACGGGGCCAGTTGTCGACGACAACCAACGGGACTCCGGTTTGTGTTGCCGTAAGCCGTTAATGCGAAGCAGCTTACGATATATCGGGCGCATAGCTCAGTTGGTTAGAGCGCGTCCCTGATAAGGACGAGGTCGGAGATTCGAGTTCTCCTGCGCCCACTCATAAAGCCCGTCGTAGCAATGGCTTACGGCGGGCTTTCTGTCTCTCTGTCCTCGGCCGCGCATCCTTGGCAGTATGCGGCGGATGTGCGATAATCCCAGCCCATGATGACCAATCCGCGCTACGGAGAGCCGATTGCGCCGGAAGCGGCAGGCGAGCCGTTGACGCTTACGCGCAATTGCAGCGCGCCGTCGCGCGGCCGATCCGACGGCGTTTCTGGTGCTGCCGCGGATTTTTCGCCGGGTAATCAAGCAGGATCGGCGATTGGCGGGTTTCGGGCTGCGAGTGCCGCACCGCAAGAGCTACGTCATCGCCCGTCAGCCGCTCCTCGAGATTGTCGATACGGCCGATCTCGGGGTGGACGACGAGACTCGAGTTGCCCGAGCAGATCATTCTGCTGGCTCGGCCGAGTCCGCAGGAGTTCTTCGATTTGCCCGCGATCGATCTGCTGATCCGCTGCTGGCGGCTGCTGTTTCACGCCCGCGTGCATGTGGCGATTGGACGCGAAGGCGGCGGCGGGCGAACTTGCGTCCGCGGCCGTCCGCCGGCGGATTCACGAACTCGGCACGGCCGCATTCGACGAAATCCGCACGGTGCTTGGGCCAGGAAGACTTGCTGCTGCCGCCGCGAACTCGGACGAATCGACCTACATCGGAGTTCGTGGCGACGTACCTGGAACTGCGGCATTTTGCACCGAGTTTCTTGCCTGCGCTATTTTCCCGGGCTGCGATGACCTCGGAGACGGTGGATGCGTTGATCGGCCGCGACGTGGACGCCGAAATCGCTGTTTCAGCGCGACGCGCCCGACCGGTGCGCCCGATCCGACGGACTCGTGCGAGTTGGACTAGTGGGCCGGCATCTCGCCACGGATGCAGCAATCTCGCGCCGGCCAGTCGCGCGCCGGCGGCCGGAGCCCCCTCCGGAACAAAATATCGCGTGTTGATGCGGAAGTCGCAGCGTCCGGCGTCGTTGGGAAACGTGGTTCGGGCGGCGATCTATCACGCCAGGGCCGAGCGATGCGCGCCGCCGCAATTCGCCGGCCGCGTTCGATCGGCCGCTGATAAGATGGACGTCGATCGCTTGATCGGCCGGCTCCAGGCGGCGCTGGAAATCGAGCGATCCAGCCCGCAGCCGTGGCAGGAATCGCTGTTTGCGCTGGTCAGCCAGACGCCGCGCGGCATCTGGACGGTCGAGGCTCGGCTGCTGTACGACCTGCAAAAAGTGTGCGTGGACCACGAGCGGGACATTTACACGGTCGATTTGGTGGAATGGGCGTTGTCGTGGGGACGCCGACCCGATCAAGCGGCACCTGCCCAGCCAGCGCGACGTGTCTGATGCTCAAGCACCTGCGCAGCGCCGCGCGGCGATTGCACGGCCGTGCGGATTTCCGACGACCAGCGCCGCCAACTTGCCCTGCTGGTGCATGATGCGATCGATCCGCGTCGAGGCGCGGCTTCGCCAAGCGGCTTCGCCCAAGGATCACCGCCGCGCTCGATGAAGTCGGCCTGACGCCGCAAAACCTGCCCGAGCGCGTGGCGCGAAAGAAGCTGGTCGAGGAGTTGCTCGATCAGATTGCCGAGCGCGGCTTTCTGTCGATGGGCGATCTGCGCGACGCGATTTCGCGCAACAATCTGAAGTTGCCCGACCTTGCGGGCTGGCCGCGACTTTCTGACGGCGACCAGTTGCTCCGCGCCGATCGCAAGCTGGCGCTGGCTCTCGACGGCGTCTACCGGCGCGGCGAGTTCTATCTGCGGTGGATGCAGCGGCTCAGTTCGCTTGGGTTTCGGCACGCGCACGGGCCGGTTTCTCACCCGATTTGCCGTCGTGCCGTTTGGCGGGGCCTACGTCGCGCTGGCCGGCGTGCATGAAGCGTGGGAGTTGATCACCGGCACGAAGACGCCGGAAGGCGGAGTTTCGCCTGACTTGGCCGGAGGTCGTGCTGCCGCTGGGGCTGTTTCTGATGTGTCTGGTCAACTTTCGCGGCGTTTCGCCAGGCTCGTCGGCAGTTTCTTTAAGACCTCGTTCGTGTTTTCCGCGCGGTGGTCGTCGAGCCGATTCGCTGGGATCGCCCGATCTCCCTTGCTGCAGCGGATTCTCCACAGCCGGCTGTTCACGCTCGTGTTCCGCTTCCTCGTCAAACCGTTGGTATGGACCGGCGTCGTCTGGTGGCTGTCTGCCGTTGCAAGTGACTGGCGATATAATCCCGTGGGGGCCGCCGCGCATCGATCTTTCTCGCGGATCAACCTGCTGTTGAATTCGCAGCTCGGGCACACCGTCGAGGAGATGGTCGTCGATGGGATCGTGCAGGGCTGGCGTCGCTTCGGCTGCGTCTAATCACCGGACTGTTTTGGTTCATCGTCGACTTTTCCGCCGCCTCGTGCAGACGATCGAACGGCTGATGTACTCGCGTCGACGAATGGCTTCGCTTCCGGAGCGGCGAAAGCCGCGCGTCGTTGGTCGCGAAAGCCGGCTTGGGGCTCTTCTGGTTCTTCGTGGCCTATGTGTTGCGATTTGCCGTCAACGTGCTGATCGAGCCGCAGATCAACCCGATCAAGCACTTCCCGGTCGTCACCGTGTCGCACAAGCTGCTGCTGCCGTTCTACGATCCCTTCGCCGATCTGCTTGAATCGCAGGTGGGACTCGGAAGCGTTCTGGGCGTGGATTGTCACGACGGGGACATATCTGGGGCATTCCCGGCATCTTTGGCTTTCTCGTCTGGGAATTGAACGGAGAACTGGCGGCTCTACGCGGCCAACCGCCCGCGGCAGTTGCGGGCCGGTCAAGATCGGCTCGCACGGCGAGACGATGGCCCGCCTGCTCAAGCCCGGGTTCCATTCGGGCACGCTGCCGAAACGTTATGCCAAGCTCCGCCGCGCCGAACGGCACGCCAGAGCCGGCGGAAACTGGCGGGCCGTGCACAAGCATCTGCGGGCGTCTCGACCATGTCGAGTTGGCTATTCGCCGCTTTGTCGAACGCGAGTTTCTCGAACTGTTCGCTCGAAAGCAGGTGCTGGCAGGCCGCCGCCGGTCATTCTTGAACAGATTCGGCTGGGCACGAATTCCGTCCAATTGTCGCTCGGGTGTCCGGATGGCGGGCATGGCCCTTCTGCACGTCGCGATCGATTCGCAGTCGGGCTGGCTCGTGGCCGGCATCGCCCGGCCCCGGTTGGATCGATCGGCTGCTGCCGCACCAGCGCCAGGTGCTCGTCACCGCGATCCTCGGACTTTACAAGGCGGCGGGAATCGATCTGGTTCGCCAGCAAATCGAGAGCGAGTTTCCGCCGCCGGCGCCGTGGTACGACGTTTCCGCCCAAGGCTTGTCGTCTGGCCCGACCAACGCAACAGGACGTGGAAGTGTTCTACAATCCTCGACGAAGGCCCGTGGATCGCCCCGCAAAGCGTTCGCGGGCTGCCGCGGCGGCGGATGCCGACGGTCGAGCGTTGGCGGTTTGTTTTCAGCCGTGCCGTGCCTTGGGACCGCTGGGTCGAAGTATGGAACTACGACCCGCCGGCCGAGGCCACCCCCGCGATCCGATCGTGCCGGTGCAAGTGCTACCAACAGTCTAAGAAAGGCTTGGAACTTTCTGGTTCCCACGCTCCGTGTGGGAACCCATTTGTTCCGACGCTCCGTGTCGAACCGGGCAACGCGGAGCGTCGTAGTCAGTGCGTTCCACGCGGAGCGTGGGAACGAGGGAACGAGGGAGTTTTCCAATAACCAACACGAGGAATTTCATGTCCGCCAGCGAACCAATCAACATCACGCCGGGAATGCAGCGATATATCGACAAGAACAAGAAGTATCTGGCCGCCCGCGACCGCTACATCCGCGAGGAAGTCAAGAAGTGGAAGTTCGACACGATCGCGGTGCATGGCCTGTACACCGTTCAGGACGCGATCGAGGATTACCAGGGCGCGATCATCGAGCCGATCTTCATGAGCACGTCGCAAGCCTACCGCGACTCCGACGAAATGGCCGCCGCCCTGGCCTACCTGATTCCCACGTGGTGCTACTCGCGAATCGCCAATCCGTCGACGTATTACTACGAATGGACGCTGGCCCTGCTGGAGGGCTACGGCTTCGACGGCGAGACCAGTTGCTGCTCGACCTCGTCGGGCATGGCGGCGATCATGACCGCCGTGCAGCCGTTCCTGGTCCACCGCACGCACAACAAACTCGAACCGCAAAACTTCGTCGCCACCGCGCAGTGCTACGGCGGCACGTTCCAGCAGTTCAACGTCCGGCTGATGGAAGAACGCGACATCGAGTGCCGCTGGGTCGACGACGCCGCCGACATCGACGAGTGGGCGTCGAAGATCGACGGCAACACGCGATTCCTCTACGGCGAGCTTCCGAGCAATCCGGGCCTGAGCTTCTTCGACATCCGCGGCCGTCGCCGACCTGGCCCACAGCCACGACCTGCCGCTGATCTGCGACAACACGATCGCCACGCCGGCGCTGCTGCGGCCGATCAGCCACGGCGCCGACATCGTCGTGCAATCGGCCACCAAGACGCTTACCTCCAGCGGATTCGGCGTCTGCGGCGCGGTTATCGCCCGCAAGAATCTGACCACGAACATCGACAACGACGCGCTGAAGAGCGACTTCGCCTCCTACGTGAAGTATCTGCCGAACCGCGACTACGGGCCGAACCTGCATCCGATGCAGGCGATCATGGCCCTGAACGACATGCGCACGCTGCGATCGAAGGTCGATCTGATGAGCCGCAACACGATGCGCGTCGCCCAGTTCCTCGAAGAGCATCCGGCCGTCGAAAGCGTGCAATATCTCGGCCTGCCCAACCATCCGCTGCACGAACTGGCCAGCCGTTACCTGTGGCTGGTCGACGCCGAGCACGACGAATTGTACGGAAAGCCGGTGAACCGCTACGGGCATCTGCTTTCGTTCTGCGTTCGCGGCGGCGAGCAAGCGGCCCGCACGATGTTCGACAAGCTCCAGCGCATCTGGCGGGCCACCGACCTGGGACGCATCAAGAGCGTGGCCACCATTCCCGCCATCTCGACGCACCAGCAGCAGGGCGAAGAAGGGCCGCGAGCTGGCGCACATCCCGCCGAACATGGTCCGCCTTTGCGTCGGCGCCGAACACCCCGACGACGTCATCGCCGACCTCGATCGGGCACTCGCGAAAGGGGGCCGCTAAGGGCTGGAGAATCAATTAGTGTCGCCTTTCGCTCCGCGAAAGTGGCAGACTTTCGCGGAGCGAAAGGCGACTATCCGACGGTTATTGATTCGCCGGCCCTAAGCTTGAGCTGTGAGTTTTCGCGATCGCGGCGCGACCACTTCTCAAGTGTTTGAAGGCGAGCTATACTGGAGCTTTCGTGGCGCGGGGCCGTAGCTCAGTTGGGAGAGCGCCTGGTTTGCATCCAGGAGGTTGCCGGTTCGATCCCGGTCGGCTCCACTCGGCGCAGCCCGTTGTCAGCGGGTTGTTTCGTTTGACGGGGCAAGCACTTGCGTCAACGGCGTCGGCATCGCTCGATTTCTCGCCCGCGATTGCAATCTTGTCCATGATTGACTGCAATGTGCCCGTTTTGCCGGTGGTTGGTGCAAACTCTGGTGCAAACTGGCGAATCCCCGAATCGTCGGTTCCTGACGCCTGCCCGTTGCGCCCTGGCGGTTTCTACTGTCGGGGCCTTTTTCTTCATCCCCTCATGCATTTGCCCTGCTATGCCTTAGAAAATCCATTTCTCCCATTATCAGTGACCTTCATCCACTAGAATCCCAGAATTCCCTTTGCTCTTTCCGAATCGCGATCCCACCGAGCATGTTCAACTCACCGCTATTTTAGAACCTAGCGGTCCTTCCTACAAGAAGAACATAGCGGTGTGCCTCTGTAGGGTGGGCTAGGAGAGGAGTTTAACACGACGTCTGCAACGAGCAACGGCAATCCATCGCTGACTTCTCCCCGCTGCCCCCTTCGACCGAAGTGTGGTACACTTGCTGATGATTTCTTAAGCAGTCTGGAGGAGTCTCAAGTGGCGGAAAAGCCTTGGGGGGGCGTGTTCGAGCGGGCGACGGATCGCCGGGTCGAGGAGTTCACCGAAAGCGTGAGCTTCGACCGCCGCCTGTATGCGCAGGACATCGCCGGGCTCGATCGCCCACGCCCAGATGCTCGCCAAGGTCGGGCTGATGACGGCCGACGAGTGCCGCCAAATTGAGCAGGCTCTGGAGGAGATCCGCCAAGAAATTGAGCAGGGCCGCTTCCCGTTCCGCGATCGAGCTGGAAGACATCCACATGCACGTCGAGCGGGCGCTGATCGAGCGGATCGGCGACGTCGGCCGCAAGCTGCACACCGCCCGCAGCCGCAACGACCAGGTCGCCACCGACCTGCGGCTCTGGGTCCGCGAGGCGATCGACCAGATCGACGCAGCGGCTCGGCGGCGCTGCAGCGGGCGTTCGTCGGCCGCTGCGACGGCGACGCCGACGTGATCCTGCCCGGCTACACCCACTTGCAGCGGGCGCAGCCGGTGCTGGCCGCCGCACTACTGGCTGGCCTACTGCGAAAAGTTCGAACGCGACCGCGCGCGGTTGGCCGACTGCCGCCGCCGGGCGAACGTGCTGCCGCTGGGCGCCGCGGCCCTGGCCGGCACCAGCCTGCCGATCGACCGCGACGACGTCGCCGGCGCGGCTCGGGCTTCGACGGGCGTGGCCGCCAACAGCCTCGACGCGGTCAGCGACCGCGACTTCGCCGTCGAGTTCGCCTTCGCGCTGGCGCTGATCGCCGAGCACCTGAGCACCTGGGCCGAGGAGTGGATCCTCTGGTCGACCGACGAGTTCGACTTCCTGAAGCTGCCGCAGGCGTTCTGCACCGGCTCGTCGATCATGCCGCAGAAGATCAACCCCGACGTGCTGGAGCTGATCCGCGGCAAGACGGCCCGGGTGGTCGGCAACCTGCAGACGCTGCTGGTGCTGGTCAAGGGGCTGCCGCTGGCCTACAACCGCGACTTGCAGGAAGACAAGCAGCCGCTGTTCGATTCGTTCGACACGGTCTGCGCGTCGCTGGAGTTGGCCGCGCCGCTGGTGGCCGGGGCGAAGTTGAACCGCGAGGCGATTGCCGAGCGGCTCGATCGCGGGCATCTCGACGCCACGACGCTGATGGAGCACCTGATCCGCCGCGGCGTGCCGCAGCGGACCGCCCACGGCCTGGTCGGCCGGCTGGTGCGCAAGGCGCTCGATCGCGGCGTGCGGCTGTCCGACTTGTCGCTGGACGAGTTTCCGCGAGGCCCATCCCGACCTGGACGAGAGCGTCTACGACGTGCTCGGTCCCGAGAAGGCCGTGGCCGCCATGATCAGCTACGGATCGACCGGGCCCGAGCAGGTGAAAGAGCAAGTTCGGCGTTGGAAGGAATTGCTCGTGTCACGAAGATTAGACGTAGATCATGCGCATGCTCGACGTCGCGAGAGATGCCATATCCGCATTGTGTTTGCGTGGCGATCGTCATCGCTGTGCTTGCCGGTCGGCCGCGCCTGGTGCAGGCTCGCGCAAGCCCCCAGCCGAAGGACAGCCGGCGGCGAAGGCCGACTGCGATAGCAGTCGCTGTTCCGAGCGAGAAGACGCCGCCCGAGGATCCCGCCGTGGCGGCGATTCTGGCCACCAAGCCGGCCACGCCGGAAGAATGCGTCCGCGCGGCCAAGATGCTGGTCGATCTCGAAGCGGGCGGACCTGGCCAAGGATTTCTTGAAGAAGGTGCTCGACGCCAAGCTCGAGCCGCAGCAACTGGCCGACCTGGGCGAGCAGTTCGGCTCGCCGCTGTTCCTCGACCTGGCCGGCCGCCCGCGTTGCAGCCCGAGGCCAAGCAACTTGGCCGACGCCGTGGCTGGCGGCGGTCAAGGCCAGGCTCGAAGACAGCAAGCGGATCGCCGCGCTGATCCGGCAACTTCAAGACCCGTCGGCCGAGAAGCGGCTGCAGGCGCTGGTCGGCTTGCAGGAAGCGGGGGCAGCGGCCATCGGTCCGCTGATCGCGGTGTTGGCCGATCCGGCCCGCGCGGCCGAGCACGCCAACGTCCGGACGGCATTGGCCGAGATGGGCCGCGCGCGGCGCCGCCGCTGGCTGGCCATCGTCGAGCAAGCCGACCCGAAGCTCGCGGTCCAAGCGATTCTGACTCTCGGCGGCATGAACGACGCGACGGTCGCCGCCGTCCTGTTGGGCCGTGCTCTGTCGGAGAAGAGCGATCCGGCAGATGCGCGAGGCGGCCGCCGCCGCGCTCGAAACAACTGCGGCGCGACGCTTCCCAGCCGAGCCGACAGCCGTCCAGGCTGCTCTGTCGGAGACGCGAAGAGCCTACTTCGAGCGGCACGCGCCGATCGAGGCCGCGGCCGACGGCAAGGCCGAAGCTGTGGCGATGGGACGCGGCAACGCGGCAATGCGTGGCCACGCGCCGCACGCCGGACGACGCGGCGCGGGCGGTGGCCGCCCGCTCGGGCTCGCGACGCCTATGCCCTGGCCCCCGACGATCCGATCGGTCCGCACTCCTCTATTTGGCGACGATGCTCGAAGCGGCGGCCTACGAAAACGGTCTGGATCGGCCGCTTGGACGCGAAGAATCCGGCAGCGGTCGAGGCCGACCGATTCGGCGTGAAACCGATCGAGGAAGTGTTGAAATACGCGATGGCCCGCGATCGTCCGGCGGCGGCAGCGGCGGCGGCCCGGCTGCTGGGCGAAATCGGCACGGCCGGCGAACTGCTCTGATCAAGGTGCCGAGCCGTCGCCGCTGGCCCTGGCCGTCCAGTCGCCCGACCGCCGGCTGCGCATGGCGGCCCTGGAGGCGATCGTGCGGCTGCAACCGTCAGAGCCGTTCGCCGGTTCGAGCTACGTGCTGCCGGCGCTGGGCTTCTTTGCCGGCAGCAGCGGCTCACGCCATGCGCTGGTCGCCGCCCCGCAACTTCGAGGACGCGCGAGACCTGGCGGGAATGCTCGCCGCGGCCGGCTTCGTCAGACCGACACCTTCACCAACGGCAAGGAATTGGTGCTGCAAGCCGCCCAATCGCCCGACTACGAGTTGGCGCTGATCGACGTGACGATCGACCGACCCGTGATCGGCATCCTCTTGCAGCAGTTGCGGCACGACCCGCGAACGGCGTCGCTCCGCGTGGGGCTCATCGCCCGGGCGGGCTATCTTCGATCGGGCCGAACGTCTTGCCGAGCACGATCCGCTGGCCAAGGCGTTCTCGCGGCCGCACGACGATGCCAGGCGTTCCGCTGGCAACTGCGATCAATTGGCCACGCTCGCGCCGCAGCAGTTCGTCGACTTCCAGGCGCGCCAGCGGCAAGCGGCCGAGGCCCTCGATCTGCTGGCCGATTTGCGCCGGTCGTCGAGCAAGCTCTACGACCTGCGGAGCGTGCAGAAGTACGTGATCGCGGCGGCGCTACAATCCGAAGCTCGCCGCCAAGGCGGTCGGCGTGCTGGCCGACGATCAACTCGGCCGAGAGCCAGCAGGCGTTGGTCGACGTGGCCAGCCGGCTCACCTCGCCGTTGCGGTTGCGGCAGGCGGCGGCCAGGGCGTTTCGCCAAAACACCGCAGAAGTACGGCATCCTGTTGACGACCGAGGAAATCCGCCGACAATACCAGCGCTACAACGAGAGCGAGAAGCTGGACGCCGCCACGCAACACGTGCTGGGGTTGATCCTCGATTGCCTGGAAGTCGGCGTGCCGAAGAAGAAATGAGGAGAGACGGGAGATGGGAGATGGAAGAAAGGAATTAAGGCGACAAGGTCGCGGAAGGCACAAGCAGCTTGTCCAAATCTGCAATCTCAAGTCCCAAATCTCGCAATCGCTCCATGCTCCGCAATGCCGTCGAACATCGATCCGAACGAAACCGGGCCGCCGATCCCGGGGCTGATCGGCTCGGGGCCGGCGATGGAGCACGTCTACCGGCTCACGCGGCAGGTGGCCCGGTCGAACGCCTCGGTGCTGCTGCTGGGCGAGACGGGCACCGGCAAGGAGCTGATCGCCAAGGCGATCCACCGGCTCAGCCCGCGCGGCAGCGGCCCGTTCATCCGCGTCAACTGCGGGGCGCTGGCCGAGAACCTGCTGGAGAGCGAGCTGTTCGGCCACGTCCGCGGGGCGTTCACCGGGGCGATCGACAACCGCACCGGCCGCTTCGAGGCCGCCCACACCGGCACCGTCTTCCTCGACGAAATCAACTCGACCACGCCCCAAGCTCCAGGTCAAGCTGCTCCGCGTGCTGCAGGAGCACGAGTTCGAGCGGGTGGGCGACACGCAGACCATCCGCGTCGACACCCGCGTGATCGCCGCCAGCAACCGCGACCTGCTGGAAGAGACCGAGGCCGGCCGCTTCCGCGAGGACCTGTACTATCGCCTGAACGTGGTGACGATCTACCTGCCGCCGCTGCGCGAGCGGCGCGAGGACATCCCCGCGCTGGTCGGCCATTTTCTGAAGATCTACAACGAGGAGAACTTCCGCCACGTGCCGCACGTCGAGCCCGCGGCCATGCAGGCGCTGCAGGATTACGCCTGGCCGGGCAACGTGCGGGAACTGCAGAACTACATCGAGCGGGCGGTGGTGCTGGCCCCCGGCGACGAGCTGACCCGCGACCTGCTGCCCGAGGCCGTCTTGGGCGGCCGCCCGCGCCGCATCGGCCGCCTGCGCAGCGCCGACGTGGAGACGCTCGCCTCGGAACTGGTCCAGCAGGGCATCGAGACCGCCGGCGCGTCGGCCGAGAACCTTTACGCCACGGTCGTCAACCGCGTCGAGCGCGAGTTGATCGCCCAGGTGATGGCCGCCTGCGACAGCGTGCAGATCAAGGCCGCCGAGCGCCTGGGCATCAACCGCAACACGCTGCACAAGAAGCTCAAGGAATACGGGCTGGAGAAGTGACTCGACCATGCTCTCCGGCGTAAGCACCATCTGTTTTGCCGCCAGCTACGCGGTCGCGCTGGGCGCTGGAAATCTCGCGGCTGCTGTTCCGCAGCGGCGTGCGCGGGGCGATCATGCTCGGATTCGCCGCCGCGGGACTGGTGGCCCATACGGCGTTCCTCTACTACCGCGCCGTCAATGCGGCCGGCGCCCCGCTGTCGAGCGAGAGGGACTGGTTCCTGGTGGCGGCCTGGGTGCTGGTGGTGGTCTACCTGTACCTCGCCGTTCTGCATCCCAAGGTGCCTTTCGGTCTGTTCCTGCTGCCGCTGGCGCTGGGGCTGATCGGCGCGGCCACGTTTCTGGGCCCAGACCGAGCCGCTGGCCCGCGAGCCGGCCTCGAGAATCTGGGGAGCGATCCACGGCGTCTCGATCGTGCTGGCGACTGTCGCCGTGCTGGTGGGCTTCGTGGCCGGGCTGATGTACCTCGGCCAAGTCGCGACGCCTGAAACACAAGCGGCTGCCCGCCGGCCGACTTGCGGCTGCCCAGCCTCGAATGGCTGCAAGCGGGCCAACAGCCGGGCCATCGTCGTCTCGCTGCTGATGCTCGGCCTGGGCGTGCTCTCCGGCATGGTCCTGAATCGGATCAACTCCGCGACGAGGCCGCACGCCTCTCGCTGGAACGATCCGGTGGTGTTGAGCACGTGGCTGATGTTCTTCTGGCTGCTGGCGGCGGTGGTGGCCATCGCCATCTATCGCCCCGCCCGGCAAGGCCGCAAAGTGGCCTATCTCACCGTGGCCAGCTTCGTCTTCCTGGTCATCATGCTGGCCGCCGGCCTGCTGATGGACAGCCGGCACTGGGGAAGAGGGAGACGAAAAGGCGGAGGGCGGAAGGCGGAAGGCGGAACGGACGTTAGTCATTGACAGCGAGTCATCGACATGGACACGCAGGTGGCAATCGTCGCGACCATGGCGACATCGCCATCTTCACTACCGAACCTCGTCGCCTTTCGCCTTCCGCCCTCCGCCTTCCGCCTTCCGCCCTCCGCCTTGTCCCCGGAGGCCGGCCATGCTAGTCGCAGGTCGTCGGTTGCAGCCATCACGGCACGTCGATCGCGCTCCGCGAGCGGCTGGCGTTTTCGCCCGAGCAAACTCGCGAAGCGTTGGACCACTGGCGGCGGGTGTTTCCCGGCGTCGAGGCGGTGCTGCTTTCGACCTGCAATCGGGTGGAAATTTACGCCGCCACCGAGCGCGAAACGGAGCCGACGCTCGATCAGATCGCCGACTTCCTGGCCCGCTTCCACGGCCTCGATCCGGCCGAGGTGGTCGAGCATCTCTATCAGTACAGCGACGAGGCGGCGGTGCAGCACCTGTTCACCGTGGCCTCCAGCCTCGACAGCATGGTGCTCGGCGAGCCGCAAATCCTCGCCCAGGTGAAAGCAGGCCTACCAGACGGCCACCGAGCAGGACAACACCGGGCCGCTGTTGCACGCGGCGTTTCAGGCGGCGCTGCGCGTGGCGCGGCGCGTGGCCAGCGAAACGACCATCCACCAGCGCCGCGTCAGCGTCCCCAGCGTGGCGGTGGCCGATTTCGCCCGGCAGGTCTTCGAGCGTTTCGACGACAAGCAGGCGCTGGTGATCGGCGCCGGCGAGATGGCCGAGGAATGCCTGCGCTACTTGCAGGACGAGGGCGTCCGGCGGATCACGGTCGTCAATCGGCACTTCGATCGGGCGGCGGAGTTGGCCCACCGCTGGAACGGCCAGGCCGTGCCGTGGGAGAATCTGCCGCAGGCGCTGGCCGCCGCCGACCTGGTGGTCAGCACCACCGGCGCCGGCCGAGCCGGTGGTCACGCCGAGCAGTTCGCCGCGGTCGAAGCCTCGCGGTTCGAGCGGCCGCTGCTGATTCTCGACCTGGCCGTGCCGCGCGACTTCGAGCCGGCGATCGGCGATCGGCCCGACGTGTATCTCTACTCGATCGACGATCTGCAAGCAGGCCTGCGAGCGGAACCGCGAGGCCCGCGACAAGGAATTGCCCGCGGCGCATGCACATCGTCGAGCAGGAGACGGCCCGCTTCATGGCCGAGATGCACCGGCACGCCGTCGGCCCGGTGATCGAGCGGCTGCGGCAGGGCTGGCAGAAGCCGAAGGAGGACGAACTGCGAGCGGCTGCTGAACAAGCTGCCGGAACTGGACGACCGGGCCCGCGACGAGATCCGCCGCTCGTTCGACCGGCTGGTGAACAAGCTGTTGCACCCGCCGCTGGAGTCGCTGCGCGACGAGTCGCGCCACGGCGTGCCCCGCGGGCTGCTGGATGCGCTGGCCAGGCTGTTCCAGTTGAAGGATTGAAGTGCCGCACGAAAGGACGCACAATCATCTTATGATCGAGCAACAGCTCAGCACCGGATTGCCGGGATTGGACCGTGTTCTCCGCGGGGTGATGCCGGGCGATAACTTCGTCTGGCAGGTGGAATCGCTGGCCGATTTTACCCCGTTCGCCAAGGCGTTCTGCGAAGCGGCGCTGGCCGAGGGGAGGAAGATCGTCTATTTCCGCTTCGCCGACCATGAGCCGTTGGTGCCCGAATCGCTCGGGGCCGAAGTCCACCGGCTTCGCCGCGACGAGGAGTTCGAGCCGTTCGTGACCGAGGTTCACCGCGTTATCGAAGAGGCCGGGCCGCAGACGCATTTCGTCTTCGATTGCCTCTCGAACCTGGTCGACGTCTGGTTCAGCGATCGGATGCTCGGCAACTTCTTCATGCTCACGTGCCCGACCGTCTTCCGGTGCCAATCGCTGGCCTACTTTCCGCTGATCCGGCATCGGCACAGTTTCCACGCCTCGGGCCCAATCACCGAAACGACGCAGATCCTGATCGACGTGTTTCGCCATCGCGGGCGGTTCTACATCCATCCGACGAAGGTCGAGCACCGCTTCTCCTCGACGATGCACATGCTGCACCGCTGGGACGGCGACCGCTTCCTGCCGGTGATGGAAAGCTCGACCACCGCCGAGGTGCTCACGTCGCGTCCCTGGGCGGGGCTGGAATCGGTGCGCCTGCGGCCGGGCAAATGGACGCGCACGTTCTTCCAGGCCGAGGAGGTCTCCGACAAGATCCGTCGCGGCAAGCTGCCGGCCGAGGCGGCCCGTCAACTGCTTCCCGAACTGCTGCGGATGGTCATCTCGCGCGACGAGCGCGTCGGCCCGCTGGTCGAGCGCTATTTCACCCTCCCCGACGTCGTGGAAATCTGGAAACGCATGATCGGCTCGGGGCTGATCGGCGGCAAGTCGGTCGGCATGTTGCTGGCCCGCGCCATCCTGAGAAGCGCGGACCGGCGCTGGAGCAACCTGCTGGAGGCCCACGATTCGTTCTTCATCGGCTCGAACGTCTTCTGCTCGTTCATGGTCGAGAACGGCTGCTGGTGGCTGCGGCGGAAGCAGCGCGATCCCGAAACGTTTCTCGACGGCATCGAGGAGGCCCAGCAGCGCGTGCTGGCCGGCAACTTCCCGCAGTATCTCGTCGACGAGTTCGCCGAAATGCTCGACTATTTCGGGCAATCGCCGATCATCGTCCGTTCGAGCAGCCTGCTGGAAGACAACTACGGCAACGCCTTCGCGGGCAAGTACGAGAGCGTGTTCTGCGCCAACCAGGGGCCGCACGCCAAGCGGCTTGCAGGACTTCCTCTCGGCCGTCAAGACGGTCTACGCCAGCACGATGAGCGAAAAGGCCCTGCGATACCGCGCCCAGCGCGGGCTGCTGGACCGCGACGAGCAGATGTCGCTTCTGGTGCAGCGGGTCTCCGGCGCCTGCTACGGCACCCTGTTCTTCCCGCAGATCGCCGGCGTCGGACTCTCGCGCAACCCCTACGTCTGGAACGAGTGCATCGACCCCAATGCCGGAGTCGTGCGGCTGGTGTTCGGCCTGGGCACGCGGGCGGTCGACCGCTCGGACGACGACTACACGCGGATCGTCGCCCTCAACGCCCCGGACCGCCGGCCCGAAGGCGATTTGGATCGCGTCCGGCAGTTCAGCCAGCGCAAGGTCGATCTGATCGACCTGGAGGCCAACCATCTCGTGTCGCGCGATTTCACCGACGTGGCGGCCGCCGGCCCTCGCCTTCCGCTGCACATTTTCGCTTCCGACGACGCCGACGCCTCGCGGCGGCGAAGAGGGGGGCGAAGCGCCGAGCACTCCGATCCTGGTCCTGACCTTCGACGAGCTGCTCTCGGAGACCCCCTTCGTCGGCGACATGCGCGAGATGCTCCGCGTGCTTCAGCAAGGCCTACGACTATCCGGTCGACATGGAGTTCACGGCGAATTTCCGGTCGCCGGACCGCTACAAGATCAATCTGGTGCAGTGCCGGCCGCTGCAGGTGGCCGCCGACGGCGGAACCGTCGAGCTGCCCGAGGCGATCGACCCGAACGACTGCATTCTCGAAGCCCACGGCGCGGTGATCGGCCAGAGCCGCGCCAACCTGATCGACCGGCTGGTCTACGTGGCGCCGTCGGTCTACGGGCAGCTTCCCATCCGCGACCGCTACAGCGTGGCCCGACTGATCGGCCGGCTGTTGCACCTCGACGAGCCGAACCCGCCGCGAGCAGATCATGCTCATCGGGCCGGGCCGCTGGGGCACCACCGACGCCCTCGCTGGGCGTGCCGGTCTGCTTCGCCGAAATCGACACGGCCTCCGTCCTCTGCGAAATCGTCGCCATGCGCGAAGACCTCGTGCCCGACGTTTCGCTGGGCACGCATTTCTTCAACGACCTGGTCGAGATGGACATTCTCTACCTGGCGCTGTTCCCCGGCCGAAAGGGCAATTCGTGGAGCTGTGCCTTCTTCGAGCAGTCGCCCAACCGGCTGGCGGAACTGCTGCCCGACGAGGCCCGATGGTCCGAGGTGGTCCGCGTGATCGACATGCCCCGCGACGGCGGCCACGCCTGAAGCTCAACGCCAACGCCCTGACGCAGCAGGTGCTCTGCTACCTGGAACGCGGTGATCCGCTGCTGTAGGAGGCGGCTCCTGTCGCCGATCCGCGGCCTTGCACCGCTTTCTGTCGGCGTAGGGACACGCTGATTTTCAGGTGGCTTCACAACGCAACCTACCGGGGGGTGTAAATCTCTGTCACTGGAACTGTAACAGCCAGGCGTGGGGGGCTTTGACAACTTCCCCCGAAACGGCAAGATATAGGCGCCGGCCACCGGAACCCCGGCGGGAACTTTCGGCCCCCGTGCCGCGTCCCACATTCAGTGAGACCGCTGTGAGCGACGACGCCCAACTGATCGACGCAGGCCCTCGGCGGCCATTCGGAAGCCTTTGGGCAACTGGTCCTGAAGTATCAGGACCGGCTGTTCAACACGGTCTTCCACGTGGTCGGCCACGCCGAGGACGCCCGCGACATCGTCCAGGAGGCCTTCGTCCAGGCGTTTGTCAAGTTGGAGTCGTTCCGCCATCGCAGCGCGTTCTACACTTGGTTGTACCGCATCGCCTTCAACGTGGCCATGACGCAGCCGTCGCAAGCGGCGGCCGACCGTCGTCGCTCGACCACGCCAAGGAGAACGGCAACATGGAACCGGCGGACGACGAAGACGATCCGGCCGAAAGCTTGGAGCGAAAAGAACGCTGCCGCCAGGTTCGGCACGCGATCGGGCAATTGCCGGAGGAATATCGGGCCGTGTTGGTGTTGCGGGAGATCGACGGCTGCTGCTATGAAACAATCGCCGACGTGCTCGATTTGCCCGTCGGCACCGTCCGCAGCCGCCTGCATCGGGCACGGCTGCAATTGCGAGACCAACTCAAGGAGATGTTGGCCGGCGAAGGGATTCGAGAATGAAGATCTGCGGAAATCTGAGATTTGCGATTTGAAATCGGGGTTTGAGATCGAGGGGTTCAAGATCGGCGATTCGAAGATCGGGGGATTCCAATTTGGCCGCCGCGTCTGCGCGGCGCAATCGAGCGGTGGGCGGTTTGCCGTCCACTTAGCCGGCCCACGTGCAGCCGCTTGCCTCTTCGCAACCAGCATTGATCGAGCGTTCGTACCGAGACCATGAACGATCTGCCGCAAAACGAACTGCTGAGCGCCTACCTCGACGGCGAATTGACCGCCGACGAGCAAGCGGAGACCGAGCGCCTTTTGGCGGCCAACCCCGCCGCGCGGCAGTTGCTCGACGAACTGCGAGCCCTCAGTGCGACGCTGCAATCGCTTGCCGCAGCAGAAACTCGGCGAAGACCTCAGCCGGCAGGTGTTGCGCGTGGCCGAGCGGCGAATGCTCACCGAGGGAGAGCCCGGACGATGCGGCGCCGCTGCCGATTTCGCGAACCATTCTCCGGCGATTCGCAAACCGCCGCTCGATGTTCTGGTTGGGGCTCACCGTGGCCATCGCCGTGCTGATCGCCGTCCGCGAGCAGCATCAGAAGAACCTCCTGGTCAAGAAGGATCACGATGAGATTGCGCTGGCGCGGGGAGAGAACGAAAAGGCGCCAAGACCCGCGGCGGGCGACTCGTGGGTTCGCGCCACGATCCAGGCCGCGCCCGAGGCACGCGCCGAAAGCGCCTTAAAAAAGGACGAAGCGAAAGGAATAACCGCCGGAAAGAAGCTCGGCAGAGCAGCGCAGTTGTCGGACGACCTGGTGATCGCGCCAAAACAGGTCAACGTCTTGGAACGCCGGGACGGAGCGAACTTCGCGGGATCGCCACCGTCGCAGCGAAGACAAGAACTCAGTGCGTCGGCCACGCCGGCCGATGCGACTCCGCTGGCAACGATGCCCCCTCCCCCGTCCCCGCGTCATTTCGGCAAGGTGGCCGGAGCGGCGGGCAAGGCCGCGGGGTTCGGCGCCAAAAGCGGCCCGCCCGCCTCGTATACTTGGTACGATGCGAGTCGCCTCGCTTCGATCGGTCCCGACGTGCTGCTGGTCTTCTGCGACGTCAGTCCCGAGGCGACGAAGAAGAAGGCGTTCGACAAGGTGCTCGCCGCAAACGGCATCGTCGCGAGCCGCCCCTCCGAGTTGAAATACCAAGGTCAGAAACGGGGCGACGATAATGATCGTGTCGGCAACGCCAAAGCGCCTACCGAAGAGATGCTGGAGCAGCGTCTGGCCCGCGGCACGGTCGTGCGGCGGAAGGCCGTGGCGGGCAATGCCGAGTTGGTCTACGTCGAGGCCACGCCGGAGCAGGTCAAGGCGACTCTGGCGAGCCTGGCCGCCCAGCCCAAGCTCTTCGTCTCCGTCTCGGTCAAGACGCCGCAGGACGTGGCGGCTCGGCAACTCGTCAGCCTTTTTGCCATGTCCGGCGAACGGCCGCAGGCCAACAGCAGCCTACCTGGCCTTCACGGCAAGGCGGATGCCGAAGCTCAGCTTCCGAGAGATTTCAGTTTGCCCCGCGCGGCCGCGGCGAAGCCGAGCAATGCCCCGGCAACGGGCCGCGGCACGTCCCCGGCGTCGCAGAAGGACGACATGGCGGCGGTCGGCGGCCGCGATACGAAGAAGGCAGAGGTCACACGCGAACCGCCTGTCGCCAGGTCGCAGAGGAAGCACTCTGACAGCGCGCATGGAACCAACCTGGCGGCGAACGCCCCGGGGGCCACGCCTTCGACTAGAGCGGGAAGTTCGCTGCCGCCGGCAAAGCTCGGCTCGCAATCAGAAGCCGGCGTCGCAACCCAGGGGGCCACACCGGCGGGACAGCCGAGCGGGGCGGCTGAAGCGGACGCGGTTCGGAGGCAGCAGCGTGGCCAGCCGGCGCCGCGGCAGCGCGTGCTGTTTGTGGTGCGGATCGGCGGCGGCACTCCGCCGGTGGCCTCGAAAGCCGAGAGCCAATCCGGCGATCACGCGCAGGAGTCTGCCGCACCCACCCCCGCCGAGCCCAGCCCGGCGAAGTAGTCCGGGCGTCTCCTTGACTCGCATCCGTATCATGCGAGAATAGCCTGGAGCCGGCGGCCCTCAGAACGTGCCCCGCTCGGTGGCCGCGCTCGGGCGGCAGTTGGTTCGCGGCTGTTGGACACGAGGAATTTCAGCAATGCGTGACGATACACCGGCGGTTCCGACCGGCCCGACAACGCAGCTTGGCATCGCCTCGCTGGACATGACGAGCTTTCACCAGTTGATCATGGCGATTCAGCAGTCGGGACTCTCGCTGAACGTCGATGCAATCCACTCGGTGGCGGACCGCGAGTTTCGCGAAGGTCGCTACCAGCGGGCGTTCGACGTGATCGAAGGCGTCTATCTGCAGATCAACGCGCAAGTGCAGCGCCGCCAGGCGGAACTGCGGCAGCAAGAGATGCAGTACAAGGCGGGCGGTTTGAAGATGTCGCCAAAGGAATGGATGCTCCGCCAGCGCCGCGAAACGGAAAAGACGCAGAAGATCGAGCGGGCTCGCCGGCATTGCGCCCGCATACTCGACGGGCTGAACGCCTTGCGGGCATCGCAGGCCGAGGAATCGCCCTCGACACCGAAAACTCCGCCGCCGGCCAAGGACTCGCAGAAGGCGTAATCCCGCATGTATCCTTTCGTGGGGTGAGGGGGACGGAGGAGGTTGTCGGAAGAGCGATGTCCGTTGGCAGAACGTTCTCCCGACAACCTCCTCCGTCCCCTTCCGTTGCGTCGCCGCCCACGAACGGTTATGCCCGCGTCAAGGTTCACGCTCTACTTCTTCCGCGACGGCAGCTTGATCGTCTCGCCATCGACGGAAAATACGCCGTTTCCACGATGGTGAATCGTCTTCGGGTTTTTCTTCGCCGGGTCGATCCACGCCTTGACGACTTCGAGAATGAAGAAGTTGTACTTCGCGGCCAGCTTCGCGTCGATCACCTTGCACTCCAAGTTGGCGTAGCACTCGTCGATCAGCGGCACGTCGACCAACGTGCCGGGCGTCGGCGTCAGATGAAACTTGCGGAACTTATCGACTTTTCGCCCCGACGTGTTCCCGACGCCGACCACCTCGGCCGCCAGCTCGACGGTGGGAATGTTGATGACGCATTGCTTCGTGGCTTTCAGATTGCCGAACGAATGGTTCCGCTCGCTCACCACGATGCCGACGATCGGCGGCTCGAAGTCGATCATCGTCTGCCACGACATCGACATGACGTTCGCGCGGCCCTTGCGGGCAGTGCTGACCAGCACGACCGGCCCGGGCTCGAGCAGACCGTGGACTTTCGAGAGAGGAAACGCTTTCTTCGTCATTGTGCCACTTTGCCAGCAGCCAGAAACGCTCAAAACCGTCGGTACACTTCCGAGCGATGTCGAATCCGATAGATTTTCAGTTCATGCCGCTCGTGGTAGACCCAGTAGAGGATGCGATAGTCGCCGACGCGCAAACGACACAGGCCAATCAGATCATCCGGCATGTTCGTGAGCGGATGATGCACCATGCGCGCCGCACTCTCCCCAAGCCAGACCACGCGTCGAAGAACTCGCCTGCGAACCTCGGGATCGAGACTCGCCAAGTCGGCTTCGGCCGAGGGAAGAACCGTTATTCGATAGGCCATCGCCTCAGAACCTCCGCGATGTCCTTGCCGGCGCCGGACAGATCCTCCTCGTTGCGGATGCGGCGGACTTCCCCAAGAAACTCAGGATCGTTTGCCGCAATCCAGTCTTCGAGATCGTCCAAACTGTGGGCGCTAATCAGAACGCTCTGCGGAATCTCGACACTACGATCCGACAGATCAGCCATACAAGTTCCCCCTTCGAATACCCTCTTACGCTACTCAAGTATATCGATGGTCGATGGCTGTGGCAAGCGACGGCCGCCGCTGCTCGCGTCCTGAAAAACAGTATGACTACGGGAAAAACGTTCTCTGCCCTGGTCCGCCGGCTTCCTCGGCGGGGCTGATGCCGAGATGATCGTAGGCGGCTGGGGTGAGCTTGCGGCCGCGCGGCGTGCGAACCAACAATTCGCTGCGGAGCAAGAACGGCTCGACCTCGTCGATCAGCGTGTCGGGCGAGAGGTTCATGGTGTGGGCCACCGCCTCGACGCCCACCGGACCGCCGACGAAGACGCGGCCGATCGTCTCCAGGTACTTCCGATCTTGTGAATCGAGCCCGAGCGGGTCGATACCTTGCATCGCCAGGGCGTCGCGCGCCACGGCAAGCGTGATTTTGCCGTCGGCCCTGCTCTGGGCGTAATCGCGAACCCAGCGGAGCCGGTTGTTCGCCAGCCGGGGCGTGCCGCGGCTGCGGCCGGCGATTTCCGTCGCGGCGCTATCGACGATTCCCACCCGCAGCTTCTTGGCGTTGCGGCGGACGATTTCGGCCAACTGCTCGACCGTGTAGAAGTCCAAGTGTTCCCGAATCACGAAGCGGTCGCGGAGCGGGGCCGAGAGCAGACCAGTGCGGGTAGTGGCTCCAATGAGCGTGAAGGGGCGGAGCGACATGTTGATGACCCGCGCGTTCACCCCTTCGCCCAGCGTCAGGTCGATGCGAAAATCCTCCATCGCCGGATACAGAAACTCCTCGACCGCCTTCGGTAGGCGATGAATCTCGTCGATAAAGAGAATCGACCGCTCCTCGGCGTTGGTCAGATAGGGGATTACATCTTTGGGGGCGGCCAGGGCGGCGCCGCTGGCGATCTGGAAGCCGACGCCCAGATCGCGCGGAATGCACATGGCAAAGGTGGTCTTTCCCAGGCCGGGGGGACCGTCGAAGAGGATATGCCCCAGCGATTCCCCCCGTTTCGATGCCGCATCGACGGCGATCTCCAGCCGCGCGTACACTTCCCGCTGGCCGACCATGTCCTGCATGTGCTGCGGACGAAGGTCGCGGTCCTTGTCGTCGTACTCCGCGGACGGTTGCAGAATCGGTTCTCGCGCCATAACCACACAGTATATGAGGGCAAACGCTAGCGGGCGAGGGGAGGCTGCCGGGGCGGCGCGGCAACATCTTTCGGCGAGATCCTCTGCTACGGTCATTCTGGGCGTAGCGAAGCACCCTCTGGACCGTTCCGGCAAATTGGATCTGTCCTCGTTTTCTGTCCTACCGAGGCTTGCGGCGGCGCCGCGCGACCGGCCGCGCAGCCGGAGGAGGGGCCTCGACGTCGCTGCGATCGTTGACATGCCACAAGGGCAGCCCTCGCTCGACCCGTTCGGCCATCATGCACAGCTTTTCCCTCGTGCCGGGCATGGCATCGGCAGCGTCGAATTTGTTGTAGGCCACTTCCGGCGGTTCAAAGTCCCAGATCCCTTCTTTGATCGCTTCCAGCACGGACCTCAACACGACAGCGCTCCTTCTTCGTGGTGACGAGAGACAAGCAAGAATGACGGTCAGTATCTACTATTTGTCGCAAATGTCAAGCAATCCGCCCGTTTTCGTGAACATCCTGAATCCGAAAGGGCAGACGAGACGTTTCCTAGTCAATGCTATCTTGACTAGATTTACACCTTTCCTCTACGATACGCCTCTCACTTGATTTTTCACCCAAAATCGATTCTCTTGTGACGGTCGAAGAGAGGGTTGCGTCGAGGGTAACTGCGCGGCACTGCTACCACCATTTGCAACAGGAGCCGATTCATTGAGCGACACATCGGTTCCGCCGTCACGCAACACGGCGATGGTGGCGGCGCTAGCTGTCGTGTTGGCCGGTTACTTGGCAGCGGCCGCGTTCCATCTTCCGCAACGCGGGACGGAACTGGTTGTTGCCGGCCAATCCCACGGTGAAGCGGCGGAGCATTCCGCGTCCGGCGAAGCGAAGCCGGCGGCTCGGCCGCCCGCCGTCGGGCATCCGCCCTACTGGATGGTGACACCCTTCGCGTTGTTGCTGGGGGCGATCGCCGTGCTGCCGCTGATTCCGGCCACGGAACACTGGTGGGAGAGCAACCTGCACCGTTTCTACGTGGCCGCCGGTCTGGCGGCGATCACGCTGCTGTACTATCTGACGCTGCACGCTCAGCCCCTTCGAGTCGCATTGGCCCGCGATCGCACGTCGCGCTGCCTTCGCCCGGCGGGCTGAACTTTGCCCAAACCGGCGCGGTGCTGGCCAACGCGATCCTAAGCGAATACGTCCCGTTCATCGTCCTGCTATTCAGCCTGTACACGATCAGCGGCGGGATTCGCATCGAGGGCGACTTGCCCGCCCATCCCGTGACGAACACCGCGTTTCTGGCCGTCGGCGGCTTGCTGGCGAGTTTCATCGGCACGACCGGCGCGGCAATGCTCTTGATTCGGCCGCTGCTGGAAACCAACCGCGAGCGGAAACACGTCAAGCACACGGTGGTCTTCTTCACCTTCATCGTGTGCAACTGCGGCGGGTGCCTGCTGCCGCTTGGCGATCCGCCGCTGTTCTTGGGCTATCTGATGGGCGTCCATTTCCTCTGGACGCTCGTGCTCTGGAAAGAGTGGCTCTTCGTCAACGCCGCGCTGCTGGCTCATCTATTTCCTCTGGGATCGCTATTGGCACTATCCGCACGAAAAGATCGCCGACATCGTCCGCGACGAAACCCGCCGGCACCGATTGCGGTTCAGCGGCGTCTGGCCGAACGCCCTGCTGCTGCTCGGCGTGATCCTCTCGGTGGGCCTGTTGGATCCGGGCAAAGCCTTACCCGGCACCGATTGGCATCCGTGGATGTTCCTGCGGGAGATGGTTCAGTTGGTGCTTGGTGGGCCTGTCGCTGCTGATCGGCGAGGGGCACGCGCGGCGGGCAAATCGCTTCAATTACGGGGCGATCATCGAGGTCGCCGCCCTCTTCTTCGGCATTTTCATCTGCATGCAGCCCGCCCTGCAAATCCTCGGCGTCGAGGGGCCCAACCTGGGCTGACCAAGCCGTGGCAGTACTTTTGGGCCACCGGCGGCCTCTCGTCGGTGCTCGACAACGCCCCCACCTACGTCGTCTTCTTCGAGACGGCGAAATCGCTGCACCGAAGCGTCGCCCTCGGCCTGACGGCCCCGCGGTGGCCGGCGTCGACCGACTGCTGTTGATCGCCATCAGCCTCGGTTCCGTCTTCATGGGCGCCAACACCTACATCGGCAACGGGCCGAACTTCATGGTGAAGTCCATTGCCGAGAAATCGGGCGTTGCGATGCCGAGCTTTTTCGGCTATATCTTGTATAGTGTCGGTATTCTCGTCCCGCTGTTTGTCCTTGTGACGTTCCTGTTCCTTTGAGTGATTTGCCCACGTAGAACGGAGTTCCATTCCATTCCGCCCGAATGACGTCCCCCGTAGAGTGAACGGAGAATTCCGTTCTACCTCCGATACCGCCCCTTGAAGCGTCATGAAAACGCCGTGCAATTCCGCGACATCACCACCGACGAGCAGTTGCGCGAGTATTGCCGCGAGCTCGCGGACGCCAAGAGCATCGCGTTCGATACGGAATTCGTTTCGGAGCACACCTACCGGCCGGTGCTGTGTTTGATCCAGGTGGCCGCCGACGGCCAGTTGGCCGTGATCGACCCGATCGCGATCGGCGACGTGACGCCGTTTTGGGAGGCGATCGCCGCGCCGGGGCACGAAACGATCGTCCACGCCGGACGCGGCGAGGTCGAGTTCTGCTTGCAGGCGGTCGATCGTTGGCCCGAGCGATCTGTTCGACGTTCAAATCGCGGCGGCTTCGCCGGAGCGGAGTATCCCGCCGGATTGGGTTCGCTCCTCTCGAGGTTTCTCGGCCAGCCGCCGCCGAAGCACGAAACCCGCACCGATTGGCGTCGCCGCCCGTTCTCGAAGCGGCAGGTCGAATATGCCGTCAACGACGCCCGCTTCCTGCAACCGCTGCGCGACACCATCCACGCCAAGCTCATCGAGTTGGGCCGTCTTGCTTGGCTCGAAGACGAAATGGAGTCGTGGCGGAAGGAGATCGTTCGCTCGCTGTCGCACGAACGCTGGCGGCGAGTCTCGGGCAACTCCGGGCCTCGACGCCGCGCACTCTGGCCATCGTCCGCGAGTTGTTCCACTGGCGCGACGCCGAGGCCAGCCGCCGCAATCAGCCCGCTCGGCGAGTCCTCCGCGACGACCTGATCGTCGAGCTTGCCCGGCGAGGCTCCGCCGACGTGAAACGCATCCAAGCAGTCCGCGGCATGGAGCGAGGCGACCTGCAACGCCGCATGGGCGAGCTTGCCGCCGCCGTCCAGCGCGGATTGGATCTGCCCGGAGGACGAGTGTCCCGTGCGCCCTTCGCGCGAACGCGTGCCCGAACTGTCCGTCTTGGGCCAATTTCTCTTCGCCGCGCTGGGCAGCATCTCACGCGAGGCCGAACTCGCCCCCAATTTGGTCGGCACACCCAACGACATCCGCGAGTGGATGGCGTTTCGCTCTGCGAAAAGCCCGCGACAAACACGACAACCCGCCGGAGCTGGCGCAGGGATGGAGGGCGGAGTTCGTCGGCCGCGCTGTTTGAAGATCTGCTGGCCGGAAAACTCTCGATCCGCATCGACGACCCGGTATCCGACCATCCGCTGGCGTTTGAGCGGCACTAGCTCATCTACTCCCGCGGCAGAACGGCCGCTCGGTTGCTGTGGATCGGCTGCGGCATCGCGTCGTTCCATTACTCTCCACCGCCGGCACGCTCGTCGCCGACAGGGTTCTCGCCGTTTGTGCGGCCGCCGGTCCGTCGGAGTAGTACAGATTCGTGGCTTCGCTGAGCAGCCGCGCGCTAACGGCCGGCAACGGGCTCTCCGCCCGGAATACGTGGTTTCCGGCAACCTCGGCCTTGGCGTGGACCTTCAGCACCGCCTCCTCGCCGGGCGGCCAACGATGCGATCGGCTGGAACACCACCTGCCCCGCTGCCAGGCGACTTCGGAGCACCCTCGGCGGCGGTCGGCTCGATGCCGCGGGAGAAGTAGGCGAACACCTCGACGTTTTGAGCCTCGCTTGGTGCCGCGGTTGCGCACGCGAACCTCGTATACCGCCTCTTCGCCCACGGCCACCGGACCGCTCGGCTCCTTCACGTCCATCGTCAGATTGGCGACGGTCTCGACCTGAACGCTCGTTTCGGCGGTCGCCGTCACGTCGTCGTCAGCCGCGGCGTTAAGCCGCACTTGGAGTCGCTGCCGGCGGTGGCCAGTCGGCACTTGATCGCGAAACTCCGTCTCCGCACCGGTGGCAGCGTGTCCACGCCCCACACCAGCCTGTTGTCGGCCCTGTCGAGGCGGGCGCCCTCGATGCCCGAGAGATACGTGGCGCCGGCCGGCAGCGCGACCGAGAAATGGACGTTCTCGCGCCGGCGCGGTTCCCGAATTGCGGACGCGCATCGACGTACGTGGCCACGGCGCCGACGAACTGGACCTTTGGCCCGGCGATGTCGAGCTTCAATCCCGCCCGACGCACCAACACCTTCTTCGCCAACTCGGCGTGCAAGCCGCCGTCGCCGCGGGCTTCGGCCTGAATCGTCAGATGCCGCCCTGCCTTGCGGTAAGCTCGACTTCGAGCGACTTCTCCTTGCCGGCCGCCAGCAGCCCGACCTTGTGGGAGGCCGGCAGGTTCTCGCCCGTTCCGATGGGCGTCATGACGATCGTCACGTTCTCGGCGTTGCCGTTGCCCGTGTTGGCCAGTTTCAGGCGATAGAGTTCCTTCTTTCCGTAGGGCACTTCGCGCGGCCCCTCAAGTTGCAGCGACAGCTTGGGCTCCTGGACCTCGATCATCGCCTGCGAAGCGATCGGTTTGGACTCCCAGCGGACGGCCAGATCGAAGGGGCGGCTCTGACGCGGAATGATTCGCATCGTCAGGTGCTGCGCGCGATCTTGGCGTCGAGATGGCCGACGTTCCAGTCGATGGCCCCCGCGGGCGCCGCCTCGGGCGGTTTGGCCTCGCCCAAGCTGGCCTCGATGCGGGCGACTTCGGCCCATGCCGGCAACGTCACGTGTACGACCAGTCCTTCGGCAGCCACGTCGCCCGAGTTCAGTCATCTGCACCTGGTAGGTCGATTCCCGGCCGACGACGATCGTCCGCGGCCCCATCGTCTTGACGCTCAATACCGGCCCCTTGCGGGCGAAGAGCGTTCGTGCCCCGGGCGCGTTCTCCGACGCCCGCGCGTCGACGCTCGGCTTGGGCCGAGTTTCGATTGCAGCCGTGCGATCATGGTCCGCTTCGTAGATTGGCTCCACGGAGGGCGAGTCGGCGGCTGCCTTCGGCCGAGTCTCGACCGCCGCCGTGCGATCGTCTTCCGGTTCGTAAATCGGCTCCGCCGGCCGCCTAGCCACGGCAGGCGCCGCCGGCGCAACACGGCGCGCGACGATCGGCCGATCCTCAGGATAGAGCGAGTCAATGTCCCAACCGCCATCCTCTTTCTCTTTCTTCTCGCTCCGCACGATCACGTCGGCCGGACGCCGCGGCTGCGCGTTCCTTGGCTGGCCGACACCACTCTGGCCATCGTCGGAATTGAATGGTGATTTGCGAAATGCCTCCATCCGTTGGTATAGCAGGCGCGGTGCGGGTTTTGCTGTCTCCACCGTCTCGGCCACCGCCTGAGGGCGGGCCGGCGGCTGTGTGCGCTTCGGCAGAAACCGATCCATGCTCAGCGTAGGATCGTTGTTGAGAGTCGACTCCGGTCCTGGCTTCACCAGAACGCTGCCGGCACGCGGAACTGCCCGCTGGTCGTCCGAGCCGTCGGGCAGCATGCCGTCGCGAGGCACGACGCGAAGATCCCGCTGGGCCGACTCCGGCCTCTGATATGTCTCGGCCGGCTCGGACGTCGCCGAGGGCCTGGACGTTTCCGAAGGCTTGGCAGGCCTCTTCTTCGACGGCAGCAGTCCGCCAAAGACCGACTTGCCGAAGGCGTCGAGTCGTTCGATGAACGACATGGGCTTCTCGGGCTCGTCTTGCGCGTATGTCCCGCCTGTGACCGTGGCCTCGCGGGGCTCGTATTGTGCGTACGTCCTGCCCGTGACCGTGAGGATTCCAATGACCGCCGCAGCGACGAGGAGTTTTCTTACCAACATGGCTGAATCTTGCCTGTTCGGAGGATAGAGCATCCGTTATCAGAAGTCCGTCAGGCGGTATCGGTCGGGAGGATTTTCCCGGTTTAGCAAACTTTTCGGAATCGTGAAAAAACTCCGTATGCGCAAGCGTGGAGAACAACGCGAAGATCAACGCATTGGTAAAATGCGAAGGATGAATAGGACTCAACATACCGCTTGCGGTTTCGCAAGCACCGCCCAAAATCGGCGACGGGGGGGTGCCGCCTACAGCGGCTTGCCGTAAAAACTGCTCAGAATCCGCACTCGTTCGACCAGGTACGCCACGATTAGCCCAAGAACGATCATGGCGACGGCGAAAATAACGTGGCGATCGCCGGCGGCATAAGGTCCTACGTGCAGCTCCGGTCGCTGCCAGTAGAAATCGATCACCAACACGCCGTATGACAGCAACGACAGCACCGTCATGAACCAGACGAATCGCACGCGAAACCAAAGCCCCGAGGCGACGATTACCAACGGGTAGCCGACCACAAGAGGACTGGCGGCGCCGTTGCCTACCAATAGCACGGTTAGCAAAGCCAGCGAGTCGAGCGCTCCCCAGGCGTAGCGGGCAGGAAACGACCAGCGGCGAAAGTCGAGCAGTTGTTGGCAGGCGATCGAAGCGACGACCCATAATGCCACGATCAGCGACACCGCACCGTGAAAACTGGCGTCGTGATGGACGGCGAAGTAATTGATGGTTTCGATAATGTAGAAGACTCCGAGCGCCCGAGCCGGGATGCCAGCGCCGGCTCGCGCCGCATCCAACGCCAGCATCGCTGCACCAGCGTCGGCGGTCGCACCGCCAGCGCCTCGCCGCGGGCGAAACGATCGAGGTCGTCGGCCAGCGCCGCGGCCGATTCGTAGCGATCGCGCGGCTCCTTGGCCAGACATTTCATGCAGATCAGTTCGAGGCCGCGCGGAACGCGAGCATTTAGCGACCGCGGCATCGGCGGATCGCCGCCTAGTACCGCCAGCAGCGTGTCGAACGTGCTCTCCTCCTGGAACGGCGGCTTGCCGGTAAGCAATTCGTAGAGGATCGCGCCGAGGCTGTAGACGTCGGTAGCGGCGGTGATTCCCGCCCGCCGTCCGGAGGCCTGTTCGGGGGCCATGTAGCTCGGCGTGCCCGCGATGACGCCCGTAGCCGTCGTCACGTCGGCGCCGTCGGCGAAGACTCTTGCCAGCCCGAAGTCGGTCACGTAGGGCTGGCCGTCGGCGTCCAGCAGAATGTTCGAGGGCTTCAGGTCGCGGTGAACGATCCCCTGCTGGTGCAGATGTTCGACCGCCCGAGCCACGGTCGCAACCAGCCGGGCGGCCGCGTTCGCGTCGGTCGGGCCCTGTTGGATTCGTTCGGCGAGACTTGGCCCTTCGATATACTCCATCGCGAAGAAGTGTTGCCCGTTGAACTGGCCGACGTCGTGGATATGGACGATGTTCGAGTGCCGCAGCCGGGCGGCTGCCCGCGCTTCGGTATGGAAGCGGCGAACCAGCTCCGGCGAGGCGAGATGGCCGGCCAGGATCATCTTGACCGCCACCGAGCGGTCCAGTCCCTTCTGCCGAGCCTCGTAGACCACGCCCATTCCGCCGCGGCCGATTTCGCGGAGCAGGAGATACGGGCCGAAATCGCAGGGCATCGCCGCCAACACGGGTGCGGCGTCGGCGTCACCATCGGCGTGCGTCGGCTCCTCATGAGTCGGCGGGGCCAGTTGTTCGAGCGCCTCCAGACAATCAAGTGCCGAGGCCAATTCCGGATGCTCTCGCACAATCGCACCCCGATCCGGCGTCTCGCCCGATTGCAGCCGAGCCAGATAAGCGTCGAGCAGGTTCAGGGTCTTTTCGTCAAGCGGTTGGTCGGTCATTGTCGCATGTGCTACGGGTTGCGAAGCCGCAAGCGGCTTCAGTGGGCGGTGAACCGCCCACCCCTCGCTTCGCATCGCTCATCCCTCATCTTCCTCCATCCTCTCCTGCAACTTCCGAATCGCCCGCATCCAGAGCATCTGCACGGCGGGCCGCGATCGTGACATCCGCTCGGCGACTTCGTTGAACGAAAGCCGCTCCAGGTTCCGCAGCACGATGACCTCCTGATAGTCGGGCGAAAGCTCGCTCAGCGCGGCGGTCACCCTCAATTCGTTGTCCAACAGCAGGAACTCCTGGCTCGGCGTGGCCTGCCGGGCGGCGGGCTCGGGGGCGCCGGGCGAACGGCTGTCGGCCGGATCGCGGAACGGCACCTCGCGGCCGGCGGCCCGCTTGGCCGTGCCGCGGTAGTGCCGCACGAAATCGGCCGCGTTGTGGTTCAGGATTTTGCGGAGCCAGGCGAGCCATTCCTGCTCGGTGCAGCCGTCGAAGCGCTCGAAGTCGCGGTACGCCTCGAGCATCGTCTCCTGCACCAAATCCGAGGCGTCCACCTTCCGCCGCAGCCACGTTTCGACCTGCGATCGGGCGACGAAACCCAAGTACGAGCGGCACAATTCGAACAGCCGCTCCCGGCATCCGGCGTCGCCCTGCCGAGCCCCTTCGATCAGTCCCGAATATCGCACCGAATCGTTATCGCCCATAGTATGACAGCGCTAGGTTTTTCCGGCACCACCTGCTAATGTTTTTGCACGGCGTTGTCGGCTTTCGTAGGACATTCGATTTCGTTCTTGATGATAATCGTTGATGTTGGAAAGTAGTTCAATGAGATCAGGATCACATTCAAGCGACCGTTGCAAGAGAGGTCCGAGTGCTCGGACCACCTGCTCCAGTGTGATCTCCGGATTTTTTCCCCCGCAAGTGCGTCGTCTCGGCAGCCAGGAGGTACATGCTGATGCGCGAACAAAGCCAGTGACGTATCAGACTCTGATAGGTTCGCACCTCGAACGCGCCGAATCCACAGTACTGTTTGGCCCGTTCAAACCACTGAGCTGGTCCCGTTTTTCTGACAGAAAAGCACCCTTGAATAAGGTGGAAACCGATTTGTTAGATCAAGGGACATTTACGCTATCCGCTTGACTGAAACTCTCTTTTGTTTATGCTTTACCTGTTCGGTGAAACGGAGGCGGGCTCTGCTGGGAAGCAACCCGCCGAGGGATAACCGGACCAAAGAAGTGTCTTTGGACACGAGCCTTGAAGACTTCAACTCTTCGAGGCTTTTTCTTTTTCGTCAGCATACCAATCCGCCTTCACCTCCACAAGACACTTTTTTGTCATGCCTTAAAAAATCCCGGGGTCTGGGGCGGAGCCCCAGCAGGAAACAAAAACATTTTTCGTTTTTCAAATTGCATCGAAGTAAATCTCCACAGGCCGGGCGTTCAACTTGCTGTGACGCCGTCGGCCGTTGTAGTACGCGAAATACTCGCCGAGGTTCTCGCGGCAATCGGGCACGTCCTCGTATTCCTTCAGGTACACTTCCTCCTGCTTCACAGAGCGCCACAAGCGTTCGACCATGATGTTGTCGAAGCAGCGGCCCGCCCCGTTCATGCTGATCTGCACGTCGGCCGCCAGCAGCGTCTTCGTGAAATCTTCGCTCGTATATTGCACGCCTTGGTCGGTGTTGAAAATCTCGGGCTTGCCCGTCTCCAACGCCCGCTCCAGGCACCGCACGCAAAAATCCGAATCCAAGGTCGTCGAAAGCTCCCAGGCGATCACGTAGCGGCTGAACCAGTCCATGACCACCGTCAAATACGCAAATCCGCGGCTCAAACGCACGTAAGTGATGTCGCTCGCCCAAACCTGGTTCGGGCGGATGATCGGCAATCGCTTGAGCAAGTACGGATATTTCTTGTGCTCTCGATTCGGCACGCTCAGGTTCTTTTTCGGATAAATCGCTTCCAGACCCAGCCACGCCATCAATGTCCGCGCGCGTTTGACGCCCACGTCGTAGCCGAGTTCCGCAAGGTAATCGCACATCCGCCGCTTGCCCAAGAACGGATGCCGCGTGTACTCTTCGTCGATCGCCCGCAGCATCGCCAGGGCCGTCTCGCCCCACACCCACGGCTCGTAGTAGTAGGCCGCCCGCGACATCCCCAGCAGTTTGCACTGCCGGACGATCGAAAGCCGTTCCTGCTCCGGTTCAACGAGCAACCGCTTGGCCTCAATCGGCATCTCCGACTTTTTTTTTGAGCCAGTCGAGCTCGAACTGGAGCTGGCCGATCTGCTGGTAAAGCCGGTCCTTGAGCCGGTCGTCGTCCCCCTTGTTCGCTTTCGAGCGGCCATCGGCGAAGAGTGCGGCCATGTTCTCCAGGGCCTGCTTCTTCCACTTCGCGATCTGGTTCGGATGCACCTTGTGCCGCAAGGCGGTCTCCGCCGTCGTCGAAATCCCGCGAATCGCCTCCAAGGCCACCTTCGCCTTGAAATCCGCCGAAAAACTCTTCCGCTTGCCTCCCATCGTGAATCTGTCTCCTTTCCCGGAAAAATATTTTACCGGAAATAAAGTCCAAATCCACCTTGTTCACCTGTCTAGATTCTTGGGACCACTTCACACATTTCCACATGCCAGCGAGCGAAGGCCGCTTTCAGCATTTCCTCCAACGACGTACTTTCGGAGGCGTTGCTGACGAAATACTTGATTTCACCCGTTGCCGCATTGCGGGCTACCATCAACCAGTACGGCCGATCCGTGGGGCAGGATTCGCCTTCGGCGTCTTTGGCCACCAGGTAAACCCTCGCCAACCTGACTTCCCACACACACGCGCCGCGAGTCGTGTCCTTGATGTGGACTCGCCGCCACGATTGCTTGCTGAATGCCGGGCTGAAGCGACAAAGGTTGTCCACTTGCTTCGAGGCATTCGCCGTTTGCGAACTGTGGCAGGCCGGCTTGGTCGCCCAGCAGCGGAAATTGGCTCGAACCTCGCCGATGACCCGTTGCCCGCTGCGGTCCATGCGGTAAATGAACTCCGGTACCGAGGTGAATTCTTCATCGCAGGTGATCCACGAAAAACGAACGCCATCGGCAACGCACACCTCGACTTGGTCGGCCGCGATTTCCCACTTCTTGCGGAACACGGCGCTCTCCGGGATATGGGCTTCCTTGCGCCGCAGAGGATCGTTGATCCAGCTTTCCGGCAGATACACGTCCGAGGCAATGCAAGCGCTGAAGGGGTTCTTCGCATCGTTGTTCGTGTAGATCAGGTGTTGCCCCACCACGCAGTTATCGATTTTTCCGGACTCGCCGCACCACTGCCGCTGTACACCGGGCGTTTTGTCGCCTTGTTTGGCGTGGGCCGAGCCGTCAATCACTCCGATGGCGTTCTCGCACCCGTACTCATCCATGATCGCCTGTCGCAGTCGCGATTCAATCCGCTCGTGGTTCCAGACGAAGTGCGACAAAAAGAGTTGAAGCGTTCGTACGGCGGCCCCGATCCACAGGGCGATTGGCTCGATGCTCTTGCGGTCAAAATGTGCCAGCAACGCCAGGGAATAACTCATAAAATACTCGAACGTCGAACTTTTTGCGAAACAATCCGCAAACCGTTGCAATCTACGTCGCGCATCGGGCTCCAACGCCCGGATTTCGTCCGTCGTCATTTTTCACCTCCATGTGTCGTTCGCCGTTATCGGCGTTCGCACATGGTAGGCTTGAGCCATTGTAGCGCTGTCATAATAGGAAGCAGTCTAACGTGCGCCAGGGGAGAACGCCAGACCGCGCAGCGTATGCGGTTCGCAGCTAGACGACCGGTTGTTACGCGTGAAGTCCGACGTGCGAAACCGGCGACACCGATTCCGCCAGCAGCGCCGCGCGGGCCTCCGGCACGCCGAAATAGACGCGAAGATAGCGGTCCATCGCCCGTGATTGCGTCAGCGCGCCCGTCTCCCACCGCGAGATGGTCTCCACGGCGACGCCAAGATGCTCGGCCAACTGCCGCTGGCTCAGACCGAGCTGCTCGCGGTTGTGTCTTATTTCGCCGCAGGCGAGCAATCCAAGTTGCTCTCGCAATGCTTGGGCGATTTGCTCGTCGGCGGTATTGTCGAACAGCAATTCACCGCACGCCTCGCATCGCGGCACCCGCAGCTTGGGAACTTCGACCGCATAAAGCCGACCGTCGTGCTTGACCTGCGACGTGTGCGACACTACTGTCAATCGCACTTCCCTTTTTCGACACTCCGGGCAACGCCACGGGAAGGGGCGGCTCTTCCGATTCGCGTCTTCCTGCTGTCTTGCTGAATCAGACGTCATGGATACTCACCACGTGAACGATTGGATCATCAGGATCATCTTCAATCAGAATCGTCTCGATGTAAAGCAGCCGTCCCTCGATCGGAATGCGGAAGTCGTAATGGAACTGGCGATCGCTCCATTCGGGGCGCGACTCCTTGACTTCGTCGATTTCGCCTCCGGCGCCAACGTGGCGAGACATTTCTTCGCCGAGCGCACGAGTAGTAAGGCCCTCCAGGTTCTTTTCAACCCATTCATGCGCCACGGACTTCCACGTGATGTACCCAGTGCAGTTCCACTCGCGAAGAGCATGGCGGAACTTCGCCAAGAGTTCGGCATTCGTCAGCGGCGCCATCCGGTCTGCTCTCCGCCGGTCGATTTCACTACAATTATCGTATCTGGCATGACTTACGTCAACCACTCGTTTGGGTTAGACAAGTGCCCGGTTACGCCGGAGACCCCAGCACGATATGCGCGTGCTCGTCATCCGGCATCCACGATGGCGACGTCCGCCCCAATCTTCTCAGCCCAATGTGACATAATCCGGGCTTTCTTGCGCATCATGCTTTCGCAATACCGCAAGCAGTTGCTATCTATTCTCTTGTCCGTCCAGCATCTCGACCTGCTTCTTCACTTTCGGCGCCAACGGGCTGCCGGGATAGTCTTTCAATAAGGAATGCAGCGTGGCGACGGCTCGATCCTTTCGGCCCAGCCGCATCTCGCAGTCGGCGGCGAGATACAGCAATCGGTCCATGTACGGCGAATCGGGACTGACGGCCTGCAACTGCTCGGCCTGGGCAATCGCCTGGGCGTACTTGCCGCGGCCGGCCCAGTAGCGGGCGAAAAGGAGCGTCCAATACCCGTCGAGCTTGTCGGCCGGAAACTGCCGTTGCCATGCGCGAAGCTCCTCGATCGCGCGAACGTACTTCCTGCGCCTTGAGAAACTCTTCAGTCGAGCGGGCGTGAGCGCCGCGCCACGCGGTCTGCTCGATCCAGCCCATCGGCGAGCCGCCGGCCTGCTGGGCCCCGATGTAATGTCGGCGGGCCGATTTGCCATCGCCCGTGGCGGCGAAATAATCGCCCCAGACGCGGTGCAACTCGGCGGCAACCGGCCCCGATCGGGCGGTAAGATGCTTCGCCGCCGCATCGAGCAGCGACTTGGCCGCCGCGACCTTCACCAGATCGTTCAGCGCGATGTCGGCCTCGGCGATTTCGCACTCCGCCTTCGCGTCGCCGGCGACGACGCGGCGGGCGGCCCCGCGCCAGATTTCCCCGGCCGTCCGCGCATCGCCCAGCCGGTAGCGAGCCATCGGGCCGATCAGTTGCGCCAGCTTCAGCAGATCGCCGTCCCCTTTGGCCGCCGATTCGCCGATGAACGCCACCTTGCCGGCATCGACGGCCTGGACAAGATACTGGTCCGACTCCGAGAGAAGCTTGCCGGCCTCAGCCCTGTCTGCCCGCGGCTCGGCCAGTTTCACGCCGGGCTGCAGCTCAGGGGCTTCCTCGATCGCCTTCGCCGCCTTCACGGCGTGCTTGCCATTCTTGGCCAGGGCCAGAGCCTTTGCTTCCAACAGCAGCACCATCTGCCGCAACGACGCCGCATCGAGCGTCTTGGGATCGTACGTCTGAACGATCCGCAGATACTGGTCCAGCGTGTGCAGCTTGGCGGAGTACGGCGGCGGCGGCCGATCGACGTAGATGCGATTGGTCGTCGCCAGCGATTTGCCGCCGCGGCGGATCGAGAGTTTCACCGCATAGAGACCCGGCCGCAGATAGACGTGATCGACCTCGGCCCGGTCACTCGTTTGCCCATCGCCGAAGTCCCAGCGAAGTCGCCCCTGCATCGTCAACGATCTCGGCGAGTCGTCGCGGAGCAGGACGCCGACCAGCGGCACGTCGTCGTCGGGCAGCGGCACGTCGCCGGCGATCTTGACGACGAAATCGGGCACGTAGCGGGCGGTGCGCAGCGAGACATTGCCCGCCGCCAGATGGCCGACACGCTGGCCGTTGAAAGCATCCGGCGGGATCGGCGACGGGTGCGTCGGATTGGGCCCCGTCGGATCGACCTCCCAGAGGGCGTCCATGATCGCATGTGGCCCTGCGGCGGCATGGTCGTATTGGAACTTGTGCAGGCCGGCCGAAAGCCGGACATCGTGCCGGCTGCCCGGCCGCGCTCGCCACATCGGACCATGATAACCCGGCGCCCGGGCGACCAGCTTGTCGTCGACCGACAAAAAACTGCAATCCTGGCTCGACGTAATGAAGCCGAACACTCCCGCCTTCGGCAAGTCGAGAAAACCGGTGTAGCGGCTGAGGAACGGCTCCTGCCTCAGGCTGAAGGGGTTGAAGCCGTGGAAGACGTTTTGGACGTAATCGGCGCCGATCGGCGTGGCGGCGTCGAACGCCTTTCGCAGTGAATCCCGATTGTTGAAATTGCACGGCCGGAACTGCCGCGTCTCCAACAGCAAGCCGTCGCGGCAGGTCCAGGGGGGCGAAGCCTCGCGGGGCGGCTCGCCGCCGTAGAAGACGTTGTACTGTGAACGTCCCTTGACCGTTTGGAACGCCAGGCGGCAGAAGTCGCCCGGCCCGAGTTGCAGAATGCGAAACGGCGCCGGCTCCTTGCTCCTCGCGGCAACGACCACGTTGCGGCCGTCGCCGCGGATCTCGCCCTGGTGAAGAAATTCGACGACGACGATCGTGTAGTGCGCCTTGTCGGGAACATTCACCTCGCGGACGGCGTTAAACTCCGTTCCGGCGAGGCGAAAGGACTGTGCCAGAGCGCCGTCGGCAAATCCGGCAACGACGGCCAGTGCGATCGCGCACGCAACGATAACACGAGCACGTCGCATCGTCTCGACAGTGGGAAAAAGGTGCCAACAGGAAACCATTGATCGCACGTCCCCCATCAACTAATGTATAAGGATACGCTGGCGGATGGAAGGATCGAACTCCAGGAGTATCTTCATGACGGCGGCCACCCCCCCAATGAGTCCGGAAGAAGCGGTTCGCCGGGTCGCCCAGGCCCGCGAGGCGCTGGTCGGCGAAGTCCACAAGGTCATCATCGGGCAGGAGGAGATGATCGAGCAGATGTTGATCTGCACGTTCGCCCGCGGGCATTGCCTGACGATCGGCGTGCCGGGGCTGGCCAAAACGCTGACGGTTTCGACGCTGGCCCAAGCCCTGCACCTGAAGTTCACCCGCATCCAGTTCACCCCCGACCTGATGCCCAGCGACATCACCGGCACGGAGATCATCGACCAGGATCCGGCCACCGGCAGCCGCAGCTTCCGTTTCGTTCACGGGCCGGTCTTCTCGAACATCCTGCTGGCCGACGAAATCAACCGCACACCGCCGAAAACCCAGGCGGCGCTGCTCCAGGCGATGCAGGAGCACGAAGTGACCGTGGCCGGCAACACGTACAAGCTCGATCCGCCGTTTTTCGTCATGGCCACGCAGAACCCGATCGAGCAAGAGGGGACGTATCCATTGCCCGAGGCCCAGTTGGACCGCTTCATGTTGTCGATCAACATCGGCTATCCGACCCGCGACGAGGAGCGCGAGATTGTGATGGCCACGACGCAAACGAGCCGCCACAAGATCCATCCGGTGTTGCAGGGCCAAGACATCCTTTGGATTCAGAGGCTGGTTCGCCAGGTACCCACCAGCCAGCACGTGGTCGATTACGCGGTCGACCTGGCGCGGGCGACGCGGCCGAAGGAGGCGGGGAGCCCTGATTTCATCAAGAACTGGCTGGCCTGGGGCGCCGGTCCGCGGGCAGCGCAGTACATGATCCTGGGGGCGAAGGCCCGAGCAATTATCCACGGGCGGTTTGCGGTCGAGGCCGACGACGTTCGCGCGATGGCGTATCCCGTGCTGCGACATCGGCTTTTCACCAATTTCAACGCCGACGCGGAAGGCGTCGACGTCGATCAGGTGATCGGAAGACTGCTGGAGGCCGTGCCAGAGCCGAACTACGGCGAGAAGCTGCCTGCGAAGCCGCGGCAATCATCGCGCCCACAGGCTGCCCCACCGCCTCGCCCGTCGGAGTCGGCAGCCTCGGCGTTGCCCGAAGACTGGCCGCCGAGTGATTCGTAACCGATCCCGTTGCGACTCCCCTAGAATCGGAATCCCACCTGGGCGGCTTGTGCGTTACCGCTCGCCCTTTTCGCCGCCGTCGATGGTCAGCATGGCCCTTAGTCCTTTCTCGTCATTTTCGCTTAAATAGCCGGCCACAAAGCCATCGCAGAAAAGCACATAGCCTCCCCGGGGATGACAACCGGAAATTCCCTTGGTCGTGCCAGGCGCATTGGCGTCGATCTTCTGGATCGAGACAATGTCGTTGATGTCGACGTCCACCGGAGCGGACCACGGGATTTTCGCCCCAACGGCCTCGACCAACATAATCGTGTTCTCTAGCCCATCTTTAATCTCGTCGACGGTCCGCGGTTTTGAGCCGTTGCCAAAGGCGTGCAGGCCGACAACCATGGCATAGCAAGTCGTCGAGCCGCTGCCGGGCGCGAACGCGATCGGGCAACAGTAACAATCCGGCATTTGTTTTGCCAGCGGCAGATTGTGCGGGCTATCCCACGGTTCGTTCAGGCGAAACTTCTGGAAGAGGCCGTTTTGCTCAAGGTACGGCAGGATCAAGACGCGCCAACTGTACATCGGCTTGCCGTGCTTGTCGGCCACATAGGCCGGCGGAAGACAGTTGTTGGCTTGGGCGTAATCGCGAAACGCCTTGCCGATGTTATTCAGATTGTTTGCGCATGCCGTTTCTTTTGCAACCTCGCGTCGCTCATGCGCGACTAGCGACACCAAAGCCGCCCAAAGGCCGCCGCAGACCAAAACGACCACGCCAAGGGAGATCAGGAAGTTCTGGACGGCGCAGTATCGCGCCGGGGCGGCGGGCTTTCGGGGCGGTTCGCCTGCAACGGTGTCTCAGGATTCCCGTTCATGCGACGGCTTCTCCTCAAAGCGATTATTGCACAGAACAGAGCGGACGACAACCTCAGCCTACGTGCCGCGCAGCCGCTGCTTTCCAGCCAGCTCAGCAGTGCTCAGGTCTTCCTGCTTCGGGCTGAAACGGTTTGAGAGGAACGTCTCGAACACCAGGGCAATCAGCACGGCTGTGAGAAAGACGCTCCAGAGACTCTTGCCTTCGCGGAGCCGCGCGAAGGTGGCGGAGAGATCGTCGGGATTGTCGGCGACGATCAGAGGCTCGCCGCCCAGTTGCTCTTCCAACTCCGCCGGCTCGATCGCCGCCGGCTCAACCTCGTCGGGATCGAAGTTCACCGAGTAGGCAACTTGCCGCGGGGGCGTCCCCCCGAGTTGCCGCAATAGGTAGATGCCGATTTCGTGCGTGTCGGCGTAGTGAAAATCGCGTGCGACGGCAGCCGCTCGCGGTGTCGCGGCCGACGTCTTCAGCCGCAACGTTCCGCCGCCGGGCGGAACGACTTCAATCTCCGCCGGCGGCCCGTTCGTCGCTTCGCCGGGCTGTGGGGCGTAGATGGCCCAGCCAGGGCGTTGAACACCAACGGCTGGCCGGCGATCACGTTGGCGCGAGTCTGTCCGACGTCGGCCAGATCGAACGTCAATTGCGTGACCAGCGGCAGGAAGATCGTCCGCAGCGGCAGGTTCGACCAGTTCACCTGCGCGCTGGCGCCCAGCATCAACACCAGGCCCCTGCCCACGTTTCGCTCGACCAACAACGGCTCGCCGTCGTCGAGCCGAGCCATGATCCACGCGCGGCCGTCGCCGGCGGACATGCGAACGTGCTTGTAGACCAGCACCGACTCGTACAACGACGCCGGCTCGACCAGCCGGGCGAGCGCCGGATGCTTCTTGTCGAGAAAGCCGATGTGCCAACTATCGCGATCGCCGTGGGGGCTTGGCACGCGGACGTCCACCAGCACCGCCGGCAGCAGTCGGCCGCCGGCTTGCCGGTTCATGGCGTTGTAGGCATCCGGTCGAACGTTGTCACCGCAGATCCACACCACCCGACCACCGCCGGCCACGTAGGCGGCAAGCCGATCGGCGGCCTCGGCATCGAGCGCCGGCAGATTCACGCAGAACAACACCTTGTACTTTTCCAGCGGCTGCTTCACCAGTTCGCCGGCCAACAACGTCGTGGCGACGATCGCCCCGCGGCGGCCTCGTCCGGAGGCAAGCGCCTTTTCGAGGTAGTAGGCGTCGTCGAGATACGGGATCTCGTGGCGGCGTGCTTTGACGATCGCCACGGGTATGCCCTGGTCGACGTCCAAGGTGAAGAAACGGCGATCGTCGTATTTCGAGCCGTCGTCGCCCACGAGCCGCACCTCGCCGCGGTGCAGTCCGCCGCGACTGAGGGTAAAGCCGAACTCGTGCTTGACGCGGCCCAGAGGCGGCAGGTTCAGTTCGGGACTGCTCGATTGCCGCACGCCGTCGATCAGCAATTCCGCCACCCGCTGTTGGGCAACGGTCGAAGTGTTCAGCAGCGTGGCGGTGGCCTTCATCGGCAAACCGGTCACCGGCACTGCCGCCGCGATGTCGATTCCCTGCACGGCGACGTTCGGTTTCGGCGAGCGATTCGTATTGACGACGATGACAGGGATTGTCGATTTCTCATTTGGGGATGGGTCGGATGAGTCTCGTAGGCGATTGTCGTGAAAGCCTGGCCGGTCCACTGGACACTGAAGTGCCCAGCCCTCCGCCCTCCGCCTTTCGCCCTCCGCCATCCCAGGAGACGCGCTGCATGTCGGTCAGTATGTAGATTTGCTTGTTCGGGGCGTCTGATTTGGCCAGCAACTCGCGGGCCTGCTGCAACTTCAACGTCAGATCGGCTTGCTCGTAGCTGACGCGGCACTGGCCGAGCATCTGCCGGACCGAATCCTGCGTGCGGGCAAGCCGGCCGGCGTCCGGAAACGAAGGACCGCACGTCGGCAGCAGCGCCACGCGGTCGCCTTCGCCGAGTTGATCCAAAATTTGGGTTGCCGCCGCGGTGGCAGTCTCGAAACGGGGACGCTCGCCGTCGATCGTGCCCATGCTCGCCGAGTTGTCCAAGACGATGACCGCGGCGGTGCCGGAGCTGCCCCACAGCGCGCCGAAGGTGGTCACGGTCGGTTTTGCCAGCCCGGCGGCGATCAACAACAGCACCGCCGCGCGGAGCAGCATCAGCAGCACGTCGTGAATCCGCTTCCGCCGCCGCGTCTTCTGCACGCTGATCTTCAGAAACCGCAGCGTCGAAAACGGCAACTGCTTCGCCCGCTGACGATTTACCAGGTGCATCACCACCGGAATCGCGGCAGCCAGCGCGGCAAGCAGGAACAACGGGGCGGCAAACGTCATGGGCGGCTCCGCTTGGCGATGTATTTCGACAGCATGAAATCGTAAGGCGTCGTCGTCTCGGCCAACACGTAGTCGATCTGCGCCTCGGCGCACGCTCGGCGATAGGTTTGCAGGAACGCCTCGACCTGGGCCAAATACTCGCCACGGACGTAGGCCGGATCGACCTGAATCCGCTCGTTCGTCTCGAGATCGTGGAACGCGACCGTCTCGCGGAACGGAAACTCGATCTCGGCCTTGTCGAGCACCTGAAACAGGATCACCTCGTGCCGGCGATGGCGGAAGTGGTGCAACGCCCGGATCACCTCGTTCGGCTCGTCGTACAAGTCGCTGATTAGCACGATCAGGCAGCGGCGTTTGAAGCGATTGGCCAGTTCGTGCAGCGTCGAGCCGATCTCGGTCTCGCGGCCGGGGGCGACGGCTTCGAGCCGCTGCATCATCTCATTGAAGTGCCGCGGCGAGCTGCGGGCCGGCATGTCCAGCCGGATCTCCGAGTCGAAGGTCGTCAGCCCCACGGAATCCTGCTGCCGGGTCATCAGGTACGAGAGTACCGCGGTCAGATAGCAGCCGTACTCGAGCTTCGTGAACGTCCCGCGGCGGCTGTAGCCCATCGATCCGCTGGTGTCCAGCAGAATCTGCACGCGCATGTTCGTCTCTTCTTCGTACTGCTTGACGTAGAGCCGGTCGGTGCGGCCCAACATGCGGTAATCGAGATGCCGCGGATCGTCGCCGGCGGTGTATTCGCGATGCTCGGCAAACTCGACGCTGAAGCCCTTGAACGGGCTCGAATGCAGCCCGCTAATGAACCCCTCGACCACGCCGCGCGCGACCACCGAGAGGTTTTTCACCCGGGCCAACGCTTCAGGTTCCAGGAATCGATAACCGGTTTGCATGGGAAGAACGCGTGGGGCGTGGTGGTGTAAGAAGGAAAAAGGGGAAAGGGGAAAAAGGGGAAGAAAGGAGAGATTGCTAATCGGGCAATGCGGATTTACTGATGGTTCATCTCCACGCGACGAGCGTTCAATTGAAAGTCGGAAAAGTTGACCAATAAGCCAACCGGTTTTCGCACGGCTTTGAGATAGGAGCGGACTTGGGCGTAGTGCTTCTTGTGAAGGGTCTCGACGGTCTTCAGTTCTACCACCAGTTCATCTGCCACCAGCAAGTCCAAACGGTGAACGCCAACCTGTTTTTTCTTGTACCGCAACTCGATCTTCTTCTCCGTCTCAAATGGAATTCCTTGCTCCTGCAACTCGACTGCAATAGCTCGCCGATAGACGCTCTCCAGAAACCCAGGCCCCAACTCCTTGTGCACCTCGATCATACATCCAATCGTCCGATAAATCAGATCGTCAATACGCTCTCGCGGCATCTTCATTTCACATTCCATGATTCTCTCCAAAACTAATCCTTGTTCGTCTTCCCCTTTTCCCCCTTTTCCTTCTTACACGACGGTCAGAACCACCGACGTGGTCTGTCATCGGAGCTGATATCTTCTTCTCATAATCCATTCCGCGGTAACGATCACCACGAACAGCGTCCAAACCGCGGGCGGCCAGTAGAGCTGTCTTTCGACGATCACGGTCTTCTTATGCTTGCTGCGGCTGAGTTGATCGATGAAGTGGTCGGCGGCGGAGAGCGGCACGTAGCGGCCGCCGGCGCCGGCCGCGATGGCGGCCAGCATTTTCTCGTCCAGATCGAGCCGCTCGAATTCGAGATTCGGACGGCCGACCTCGACCGACACTTTCTGCGAGTTGAGGGCCAATTCGCCTAGCCGGGCCTCGACTGCCACGTCGTACCGCCCGGCCAATCGCGGCTCGATCGCCCCGGCGTAGTGGCCGCTTGGTCCGGGAACGGCGGAGAGTGCAAGGCGATCGGTGTCTCCGAGCGGCCCCTTGACGACGGCCTCGACTTTGGCGTTGTCGGCGCCTTGGCCGTCGCGATTGCGAACGACGGCCGACAGGTGGATCGTGTCGCCGGGCTGATAGACGGTCTTGTCGGCGCTCAGGTCGACGCCGGCTTGCGTGGCGAGCGTTTCGGCCCGGCCGGCCAGCCAGCGAACCATCTGCCCCCAGAATCGCAGAAACGGGCGAATCGCGTCCCAGCGCCCGCGGCCCCTGCTGCCATTTTCGCGTAGTGTCGGCAGTGAACACGGCGGCGCGGCCGCGATCGACCGGCTGCACGGCCAGCACCGGCAGCTCGCTGCCCGCTGCCGGCAGAGTGGCCAGCACGCTGGCGCCCGGCCGCGCCGCGCCGACGCGCGTGCAGCCGTCCAGCGGCGGCAATGCCCGGCTGCTTTGCGCACGCCTTGCCGCGTGGGAAAGAAGCCGGCGATGTTGGCGAAGATCGGATGATGCGTGCCGTCGGGCGTCAGCACGGGGAGAAACGAGTCGGTGTACTGTCCGACCTCGCGGCCGCCCAGTTTCAGCGGCAAGACCTCGCCCAGCGGCGTGTCGGTGTAGCCGCCGGGACCGAGGCTGTGGTAGCCGCCGAGCATGACCAGCGCCGGCCCCCGCCCGAATCCGCTTGACGAACATCCGCTGCTGCTCGGGACGAATGTACGAACTGTCGACGTCGCCGAAGATGAAGACGTCGAAGCGGTCGATCGTCTCCTGGTCCTTGGGAATCGCCGCGAGCCGCAGATCGCTCATGTTGGTGCGCCGCAGGAAGACGTTCGGCCGGGTTTGCACCAACGCGCAGAACTCCAGGTCGGGATCCTTGGCCAGAAAGCGATCGACCAGTGCGCCGTACTCGGCCCGCAAGGTGCCCTCGATGTACAGCACGCGAATGCCCGCCTCGGCGACCGTTGCCACGGTCGACCGCTGGTTGTTCTCGACGATCTTCTCGCCTTCGACCGGCTCGACGCGGACGGTGTAGGTGTGGCGGCCCTTGGTGGTCGGGCGAAACTCGAAGCTGGCCTGCTGCGAGCCCTCCGCGTTGTCGAGGGTCAACTCTGGGGCCTGGGCGACCTGTTTGCCGTCCTCCTCCAAGACCGGCCGAATGACGCGGCCGCCGAGCCCGACGGCGTCGATCGAGCCCGTCACCTTGGCCAGGTTGTTCAGTAGGAGATGGTCGGGGCAATCGACTCCGGTCACCTGAATGTCGCGGTAGGAGGGATTGTCGCGCAGGCTCGCGCCGACGCCGACGGCGTGGACGGTCATGCCGGTCTTTCGCGGCCGCATCAGCGGATTGCCCGCCGAGTTGTCGATGCCGTCGGAAAGGAGCACAACGGCGGCGACCTCGTTGGGGGCGAATTGCCGCGATGCCGCCGCCATCGCCCGCGAGATCGAGGTGGCCTCTCCGGTCGGCGTCAGACCGGCCAGGCTCCGCGGTCCGTCCAACGGGTCGGCCTGCTCGGCAAACGCGATAATCCGCACGCGGAAATCGCGTTTGAGCTTTTCGCACCATTTCGTCAGCTTCTCGCGTGCCTGCTCGAAACGCGTCGTGCCGGCGGCGTTGTCGGCGATGCTCATCGAGGCCGACGTGTCGAGCAGGAAGACCAATGCAGGCCGCTCGGCCGGCGAGTCCTGGTAGCTCAAGCACCGGCCGAAACAGGAGCATCACGACCAGCAGAATGGCCGCCGCTCGCAGGCCGAGCAGCATCCAGAACTGCTCGCGCGGCAGCGATCCGAACGTCCGACGATAGAACGCCCCGGCCAGCAGGATCGCTACGGCGGCGACCGCCACCATCGTTGCAACGCTCTGACCTTGGGCGAGTGTGAGGGACATCGAGAGGATTTAAGGACTTAGGTTTTAGATTCTAGCTTTGAGATCGGAGCCGCTTGCGGCTTCGCACCGTGCCGCCCTGCTTTCTTCTTCTTTCCCTCCTGAAGTGCGTCCTCGCCAAACTTGATCCGTTTGACGTAAACCAGCGACTTCAACTTCGTTCCGACTTCCCCCTTGTTGCGTTTGTTCAACAGGAACCGCTCGGCCTGCTGCTGCGGCGCGGGCCGAACGTACACGATCGCCGACAGCGGGCCGGTAATCGTGCGTCCGCCGCGGAGGGTGATTGTGTGCAGATACTCGCGGGCGGGATAGCTGCGGCCGGTCAGTATCTTCTCGTCGCTGGTCGTCTCTTTGAACTTCCACTCCTTCTCCATCCATTCCTTCTTGACTTTGCAGTCGATCCGCTTGACCACCCGCAACGGCACTTCGCGCTGCCGCTGCCGCCGCTCGTCGTATATCTTCAGCCGCTTGTCGCGCGTCAAGTAGATCATTCCCGGGTGGAGCGAACCGTCCGAGAGTTCGAGGCAACCGGGCACGGCGTCGTCGCGTTCCGGTTGGCCCTGCGAAGCCGCGGGACCGAACGGATTGATCGCCGGCGGCTCGCCGGCGGAAATAACCGCCGCCGAGAGAATCGCGGAGGCCGCGAGGCCACACCACAGCTTGCTGAGTCGAATCCTAGACACGAGCATGGGGAACCGTTCACGCCCCGGTGAGCCTGAAAAACAAGGGTGTTCTTGGATCGTGCGGATTTCCAATCGTCCGAGCGTGACACAAAGAGTACCAAAATGGGCAGCAGTCGCAACGAAGAATTATAGGGGCTGCAAAAACCCCGAGGATGTTCGCATTGGTCCGTTCTTCAACCCCGTGTATGCCCAACCTGCGAACGGTTGCGGTCGGTTTGAGCAATTGCACGTTGTCGCACGCGTTGGTCGGAATCAACGGTCGTTCGTGCTTCTCATGGCCGGGTTGCCCACCACGTTTCTTCTTGGATTTTCGTTTCGGCGGCTGTGGCCGGGCGTGCGGATGTTGGCTACTCGGCGGCGGCGAGGAGTTCGGCGGTGTCTTGCCCTTCATTCGCCGTTCCAACTCCTCGATCCGCGCCTTCGATTCCGCGTTCTCCGCCAGCAGCACGCGAATGATCGCCTGAACTTCGGGCGGCTGGCGAGCAATGAAGTCTTCCGTGATTCCGGGCTGCATGCCACTGTTGTTGCCGAACGCCGGCCTTCGCGTCCAGATCAGTATGTCGAACAAGTGTCTCCAGGGCGTGAACGATTACCTACAAACAAATCTCACTTTCTGAAAGGACACACACGCCACAACAGGGACGCTTCCTCTCCGATTCGTTTCCAGCCCCCCGACCCTACTTCGGCCGCGTGCGTCCGGCTCGGATCTGCTCGTCGAGCATCTTCGAGAGTCGCTCGACCACGTCGGGCCGATCCCGGTAGAGGTTGTGTTGCTCGGCCGGGTCGTTCCCCAGATGGTAGAGTTGGCCCTTTGGCGCGTCGGGCGCAATCCGGTCTTTCGTAAAGAAGCTGCCGGTGCCCTGACCTCGGATAAGCTTCCAGGGGCCGACGCGAATGGCGAACATGCCCTGGTCGGAATGGAGGATTAATGACTGGCGCACCGGGCCCTGCCGCTCCTTCTCCAACAGCACGGGCAGCATGTTGAAACTGTCCTCGGCCGCGTCACTCGCCAGCGGATGATCGAGCACGGCGGCCAGGGTTGCATAAAGATCAACCAGGCAGATCAGCTCGTCGCTGACGCTCGCCGGGCGGACGTTGCCCGGCCAACGCACGACCAACGGCACGCGATGTCCACCTTCGTGGATGTCGCCCTTGCGGCCGCGCCAGGGACCATTCGGATGGTGGCCGCTGTCGCGGATGCACGACCCAAGCGGTCCGGCGCCTTCACGCCCGTTGCGTTCCGGTGATCCGTTGTCGGAGGTGAACACGACGATGGTGTTTTTGGCCAAACTGGTTTCGTCAAGCGCTGTGAGCACGTCACCCACCAGGGAGTCGACCTCGGCCACGAAATCGCCATATAGGGTTGCCTTGGTCGAGCCGCGAAAGGGCCGGTTTGGCACGATCGGTATGTGCGGCGCCGTCAGCGGCAAGTACAGGAAGAACGGCGAGTTCTTGTTCTTGGCCGCGTGGCGCCGGATATAGTCGGTCGCCTTCTCACGCAATGTCGGGAGAATCCGCTCGAACCGCCAGTCTTCCTGCCCCCGGCCCGGCGTGCTCACGTTGGTCGCGGGCTTGAACCGATCCGGAACCGGGCCATGCACCCGATCGTTCTCGAGGAAACAATACGGCGGATAGTTCGGCACGTCGACGCCGAAATACGTGTCGAACCCATGGTCACACGGGCCGTCGAGAAACGGTTTGGCGAGATCGATCACCCGGTCAGGAACGTGCTGGTCATCCAGCGGCGTTTCTTTTCCGTCGTTGCGCTGCCACTTGATGCCGAGGTGCCATTTGCCGAACGCCGCGGTCGTGTAGTCGTGTTCTTTGAACATTTCGGCCAGCGTCGTCCGATCGCGGTCCAACAACGGCATGGCGTAGGGTGTCAGCACGATCTTCTTCTGCCGGGTCCGCCAGCAGTAACGGCCCGTCAACAAGCCATAGCGCGTCGGCGTGCAAACGGCCGCCGGCGAATGCGCGTCGGTGAAACGCATGCCCTCGCGAGCCAGCCGGTCGATCTTCGGCGTGGGGATCTTGGAGTCCGGGCAGTAGCATTTCGGATCGCCAAAGCCCATGTCGTCGGCCAGGATGAGTACAACGTTAGGCTGCTCGGCGGACCGGGCAAACGAACCTGCGCCCAGCACCAATAAACCCCAAACAATAAACCACACTCGTCGTGTTTGGCAGAACATGTGTACCCCTCGGATCGTCACGCGGCGAATCTCGCCGATCAGACGGCGCCTGATCGTAACGATGAACGAGGAGAGCACCAATATCAAGCCCAGCCTGACCAGCAACTGCAACACTAGTATGAACGACCCGAAAGCGGTTGTCAATAAAGAGCAGCCGTCCACGGCGGGGAGGGAGGGGACAGATCCATGTTTTCGGCCTACGGCTGTTGAGCAAAAGGACGTTGATTCGCGGAAGAATGGACCAGTCCACGCCCGACCTGTGAACGGTTGCCGAGCTTGGACGTCAAAGCCGTTCATTACAGTGACAATAGCCGGCAGCTAAGGACCGGCAAGTCAATTACTGGCAACCGTTCACTGGGCGGCAAGGGGACGGAGGAGGTTTTCGAAGAAATATCTTCTCCTGCGGCGGATACTGTCGCCGAAATTCTCCTCCGTCCCCCTCTGTTTCCGGCCTGTGAACGCTTACCAATTACTGTCGTATGCCCCGCGCTCCGCGTGAGGTCGAGCCGCTGCCACAACCTCACGCGGAGCGTGAGAAGTACATTCCAAAATGCGACGCTCATTGATTTGCCACTCCTAACAACTCCCGGAGAGCCGCTACAGCCCTCGGAGGGCAGCGGGAAACCAACGCACCTTCCGGGAGTCGTTGACTCCGGGATATTGCGGCATTTTTTATCTTTGCCTCTGTTCATTGTACCGCGTCACGCTGACGATTGTCAGATTGCCTGCCCCGAACAATGGTTGTGGCGTTGGCGGGGACGGAGCGGTAGAATGAAACGTGTTCGAGTCGTTGGCTCTCCCCCTCCTGGGAGCGTAACGGCGCAAACGAGGCGGTGCCTCTGCGATCCGACATGCGGAAGGAGAAAGCTCATGGCCGAATCTCACGGCGAGTGTTGCGGCGACGTTTCGCGGCGGAGATTTCTCGAACGCCTCGGACTGGCCACGGCCATCGGCGGCGGCATCGAAGGCGGCCTGGGCCTGCCGGCGTTCTGCTGGGCCGACGACGCCGACTCGGGGCCGGTCGATTGCGGTCCGCCGCCGCGGGCAAAGCCGCAGCATCAGACCGGCGGTGAGTCGTTTCCCCCGTTGCCGCTGCCCGTCACGCCGCTGCGCCGCAGCGAGAAGAAACGCCCGCCCAGCCCGCCGGCTCTGGTCGGCAAGGCCGCGCTCGGCAAAATACACTGGATGACCCGGAACGGAAAACGGGTGCAGTATCGCGACTGGATGACCGATCCCGGCGACGTGAAGACCCTGCTCTCTTGGACCGCCGGCAAATTGGGGATCAACTATCGCGCGGTCGAGGTCGATTTCGACCACTTCTCGTTCGATCCGCGCGAACTGCCGGTGTTGCTCTTCGCCGGGCACAACAAGTTCACCTTGACCGATGAGCTTCGGGCGAAGCTGGCCCGCTTCGTCATGGACGGCGGAACGATCCTGGCCGACGCCTGTTGCGGCTGGAAGGATTTCGCCGATTCGTTCCGCCGCGAGATCGAGTTGATCTTCCCCAATAGGCCGCTGCACAAGATGTTGCCCGACGAGCCAGCCTACTCGTCGTACTACAAGCTCGGCAACTTGACGTACAAGAGGGGCGACGGCTCGACGTTCAGCGAGCCGCCGTGTCTGGAAGGAATCGACTTCGGCTGCCGCGCGGGCGTCATCTTCTCGCCACGCGATTTGACCTGCGGCTGGGATGGCCACGAGCATCCCCGCGGCATCCGCGTGGTGATCCCCGAGGCCCGACAGGTCGGCGCGAACCTGATTACCTACATCCTCGGCACGTTCCAGCTCGGCCGATTCCTGAGCACGACAAAAGTCTACCAGGACGCGGCGGCCCCCAGCCGCGATGATTTTGTCTTCGCCCAATTGATGCACCAGGGCGATTGGGACCCCGATCCGTCGGCGGTACACAATCTGCTGAAGTTCGCCCGCGACAATTCGACGCTGGAGGTGAAGTTCAAGCGGGAGAACGTCTCGCTTGAAAGACACGAAAGCGGCGACGTATCCGCTGCTTTACATGACCGGGCCACCGCGATTTCCTTTGGAGTGCCGAGGAAGCGGCAGCGTTGGGACGATACCTCAAGGCCGGCGGGCTGCTGTTGGCCGACGCCTGTTGCGGGCGACTGGCGTTCGACGCCTCCTTCCGCCGTGAAATCGCCAAGGCCCTGCCCGGCGCAGAAGCTCGAACGCCTCCCGGCCGATCATCCGCTCTACCACTGTCTTTACGACATCAAGCGGGTGGAGTACACGCCGCGGGTCGCGCGAGGATTTCGGCGCGATGAACGCCCCGGAGCTCGAAGGCATCACCCTCGACGGCCGTCTGGCCGTCATCTACAGCCGCTTCGACCTGGGCAACGGCTGGGAGCAATTCCCCCACGCCTACAGCTACGGCCTGACGGACGACTCCGCCCTGCGGATCGGCACGAACGTGCTGGTCTTCGCGGTTACGCACTGAGTTTCGCCTATTCGGCATTTGTCTGGCATTCCACGCTAGGCGAAAGTGCAGACAACGGTTAAAATACAGGGGTAAGGTCTACGATAGGTGCGAGTCCTTCGAGCCCTTTGTCGCATCGGTCATGGAGCATTGTATGGCGACATGCAATCTTTCTCGGCGAGTCGCGGTCGTCTGCCTTGTCGGTGTGGCCTGCATGGCAGTGGGCGGTTGTCGCTCGCAGAAGAAATCGCTGGCTCGCGAGCAGTCAGGGCTTAAGAAGCTGGCCATCGTCTATGGACGATTTCTCTCGCAGCATCGCGGCCGGCCGCCGGCGAATGAGGCGGAGTTCGAGAAGTACGTCGCGTCGCTTCCGCCCGCCGAGCGGACGTCTTTCGGCATCGGCGATTCCGAGCGGATGTTCATTTCCGAGCGTGACGGCAAGCCGTACGTCATCATGTATGGCGAGCCGAAGGGGCCGCCCGGACCGGGCGGCGCACCGGTGATTGCCTACGAACAAGAGGGCAAAGCGGGGAAGCGTTGGGTAGCCAGCGCCCTCGGCGCGGTCAAGGAAGTTGATGAGGCTCGTTTCCGACAGTTGGTGCCGACGGCGAAGCCGTGAGCGGAGGCGTTTGCGCCGTCGAGAAATCCGGTATCCCGTTTGCGTAACCGTTCACTGGGCGGCAAGGGGACGGAGGAGGTTTTCGGAGAAATATCTTCTCCTGCGGCGGATACTGTCGCCGAAAACCTCCTCCGTCCCCCTCTGTTTCCGGCCTGTGAACGCTTACCCCGTTTGCATGTTCCACCTGGATAATAAAGGAAGCCGCATCATGCCTCGAAGGGATGAACTCTCCAATTCAAGATCGGCATCTTCCCAACGACCCGGTTTCACGTTGGTGGAGCTATTGGTGGTTATCACGAGTATCGGCATTTTGATAGCGCTGCTCCTGCCGGCGGTGCAATCGGCGCGCGAGGCGGGGCGGCGAGCGCAATGCAGCAATCATCTCAAGCAGATGGCCTTGGCCATTCATGGCCATGCCAATGCCCAGGGCGTGTTTCCAACCGGCGGCAGCAATCCGTGGCCTTTGATCGAGGACTATTCGACCAACGGAGTCCCTTGGGGCCCCGACAAGCAAGGGCTCGGCTGGGCCTTTCAAATTCTCCCCTACCTAGAACAGGAGCAGGTATACCACCTGTGCGTGCAGACGACGCTCGAGCAATGCCAGCTCTCCATTTTCAACTGCCCTTCGCGCCGCCCCCTTATGTTCTATCTTGATGGCTCGCACCGCGTCCTGATGGATTACGCCGGCATTACCGGCGGCGATCCGCCCAGTATCACCCACGACGATCCGGGGACGCTCGATTATGTCTTTTGGCAAGGCCTCCGCTGGAACCCGCCGCATGGGAAGGCTTGGCACGGAGTTATCGTGCGGACGAATTGGGACATTGGAGGCACTCCTCCTGGTCCCGTGGACTCCACTCGACCGATCAGCTTTAGAGACATCACCGATGGCACAAGCAACACCGTAATGCTCGGCGAAAAGAGGCTGCATCCGAGCAACTACGAGTCGGGCGATTGGCACGACGACCGCGGCTGGACCGACGGTTGGGATCCCGACACGATGCGTTGCACCTCGTATCCGCCCGGCGAGGATACCGACGACGATGCGATAGGAGTGGGCGGCCAACTGCTCGATGTTGCCTACTGCCTTGGCTCGGCGCATTCCGGGGCGTTCAATTCCGCCTTCGCAGACGCCTCGGTCCGTCCCCTGAACTACAGCATCGACCGCACGATTTTCGCCTATCTCGGCACCCGCGACGACGACCACACGATCGACGCCCGCAGGTACTGATGTCTTCCCCGCGCCATTTCGCCTGTGGCGGAGATTCCGTGTGGATTCCGTTATCCAAGCAGTCTTTACCGCCGTTTTGCACCGCGGTTGCGATTTCTTTCGTCTTTGGTGCAGAATCGGCGTAGCGGAAGTCATTGGGGAGTAAGGGGATTGGTTTGGAGGTCGAAGTCGGGATCGCCATCTTCGCGGTGGAGCGGTGGTGCAAAAGGCTCGGTTTTCGGGTCGTTCTCAAGATTTCTAGCAGAACTGCCGGCGGCCCTCACCCCCTGCCCCTCTCCCAAAGGAAGAGGGGAGTTCTGGGAGGAATCCTTGTCGCGGGCGACGTAGTCGGGCTTGGACGGCGGCGGGCTCGACAGGTAACGGCTGAGATCGTTGGTTTCGTGCAGCGCACGGGCCGTCTCGTATAGCTTGTCTTGGAAGGCGTCGAACTCCTCGTCCGAGAGCTTGCGTATGATCGAATCGAGCATTTTGAGGATGATGGCGGCAACGGCCTCGGGGGTGATGGCGTCGGGGGTTTTGGGGGCGAAGTCGCGTGGGTTTCGGCGTTCGAGGAGCCAGGCAGCAGTGCGCCAGTAGCGGCCTTTGTCGGCGGCGGCGTTGATTTGCCGGAGGGCGCGGACTTCGACGCCATATTCGGCGGCCTCGATTTCGGCGGCGAAGTCAGGATTGCGTTGGGCGGTGCGGGCGATGGTGCTGTGCGAGCATCCGACGACGTGGGCGGCCACGCGGCGACTGCTGCCGTTGGCCAGTATTGCGACGACTTGCCGCCGTTTGTTTTCGTCGAGGACGGGGGGGCGTCCGGTCTTGGTTTGGCTCTCGGGTTGGTTCTGGTTTTCGTTTTGTTCGGTCATAGCCTTCTCCGTTCGCGCGGCAGGGCAATTGCCGTGCGCGGACACGGTCAGATTAGGAACGCCGGTGAAAAAGGGGACGGAAAGGAACAGGGGGAACGCTAATCGTCGCTAATTCCGGGAGCAGCAACGAGCAGCGTGAATTGGTTCCCGGCGAGAAGCCGCTGCATGATATACGTTTGCACATCTTATAGTAGATGGGCGAGGAAATTTCAAGGAGAGTTTTTGGGCCAATTCGCGCCAGAAGACGGGATGAGGGTCCACGAAGGACGCGAAGGGCACGAAGAGGGCTATGCGCCAGTGATCCGCCAACCTTAAACTGACAGGTTGGTTGGTGCGACAGTTGCACTGCCGCACCGGGGGTGGCAGTGCAACTGCCACCCCAACAACCTGTCAAAGTGGACTTGGCGGACCGCTAGCGGCTCGGGCGAGATTGAGTTGGAGGAGGCGGGCGAGGAGTTCTTCGTCGGATAGGGTGGCGGGCCAACCGTAGGCGGTGAAGACAGCGTTGTCGAGATTTTGGTGGGCGTTGGCGAGCCAGGTGGGGCGCTGGTTGTAGAGGTTGGTGAGGGTTCGCTTTTTGAGGCTTTCGGCAGAGTCGGCGTCTTTGGGGACGATGCGGGGCCAGCGGACGGTGCCCACCGACGGGAGAGGGGAGAGAGGAGAGGGGAGAGGGCTAAGGTGAGGGCGGACGGTGGCAGGATCGATGTAGCGGGCCCAGGGGCCATCGACCGAGCCGGGAAATTCGAGGATTTCGGTCTTGGTCCACTCGGGCGGATTCAGCCAGCGGTTGCGGAGTTCGTCGAGTTCCTTGGCGGCGGCGGCGATGGCGGCGGCTTGTGGTGCAGGCGTTCCGCCCGCTGCGTTTTTCTTGCGAGACGTTTTGGAAGCCGACGAGACGTCGGCTCTACGGGAGGCAGGCGCGACGCCTGCAGCACAATCGCGGGTCGTCCACACGCACTCCGGCAATGGAAACGTCTCGAAACAACTCGTCGGCGTGTAACGAAAGCCGCTTTCCCGCTCGCGGACTTGGGTTCCCTGGGCACGTGCCCATACCTCGTGGAGTCGAGAATGGAGCACGCCGAAGAAGCAGTCGTCGGAACGGCCAAAGGCGATGAGTTGATGATCGGGCAATAATGGTGCCTCGAACCACACGAAGAGTCGGTGTTTTGACACCGTTGTAGTGACAGCTACTCGCTTCAAGCCCCGCATCGCGGCCCGCATGGCGGGTCGGGGTTCAACGTGAATCCACCAGCGATCTCGATACGATTTTCGCTTATTCTTCTCCCTTTCGGGGCGGACTTTTTTCAATATTTGATCGAACGGTGCGCTGTACAGCGCCGCATGTTCGACGGACATGTCCAAGCCAAAGTCGATTATCCAAAAATCCCTGGGCCGGCGCGTAACGTCGAGCCCATTGATCCAAGGTACCACGACGTCCGAATTTGGACGGCCGTGAGGGGTTGGTGACTGGAGCATTTCCAGAGCAGCGCCCTCGTTGATGTCAAACTGCGCCGCCTTTTGTGTCGGCCATGAAAGACACATTCAGGTTGCGCTGTAATGGTCGTGCCGTCGTGGTATCCGCCGTTGATCGCAGATTGGCATTGACCTGTTCGACGGCGTTTCCATCGAGTAGGCGGTTGGTGTCGTGACCGTTATCGAAGCCGACCATCGAGACATGGACGTTTGCGCCATCGAGAATCCAGTCGCGATCGCTTTCGGCGAAGAAGATGTCGCCGGTTTGCTTGATTTGCTTGAGGACCGTTCGATTTGCGCCGCCGCGGATGCCTTGGGTGGCGAGTAGCCCGGCGCGGGAGCACTTCTTGCGTTCGATTTGTCGCCGAGCCTTTTCGAACCAGTAGCAGCACAGATCGGCCTCGCGCGGCACGCGTTGGTCCCATACGCGGAAGATGGAATCAACGTATTCGTCGCCCAAATTTGTCCGCAAGAGCTTTCCGCCTAAGAACGGCGGATTTCCGACGATGAATTCGGCTTCCGGCCAAGCGGGTTCTTTCGGGTGTTCGGGGTCGGAGAGATCGAGGATCGCGTCCTGGCGGAGGATGCTATCGATGGGGGCGAGTACGGGGTGGTCGGGCATCTTGAAGCCGTTGTGGTGCATCCACTGGAGGTAGCCGATCCAGATGACGACTTGGGCGAGCTGCTGGGCGTATTGGTTGATTTCGAGGCCGTGGAGTTGGGTGGGGCTTACCAGCGGGACGAGCGAGAGGCCGCGGGTGGCGGCGTAGGCGATGACCTCCTTCTCCAGATCGAGGAGCATGTTGATGGCGACATAGAGGAAGTTGCCGGAACCGCAGGCGGGATCGAGGACGGTGACGTGGTGCAGGCGTTCGGCGAAGTCGAGGATTGCGCGATCGAAGGCTTTGCGTTGGCGGCGCGGCCGAACCTGCGGCCCTCTTGGCTGCGATCGCGGCTGGCTTTGACCACTCTGGGCCAGAGTTTCTCCTCGCAGTTGCGTTTGACCTCCTCCCATTCGCGTCGCAGCGGAGCCAGGAGGACGGGCTTCAGGAGGGTTTCGATGTCGTCGCGGCTGGTGTAGTGGGCACCGATCTGCGAGCGCTTGCCGGGGTCGAGGGTGCGCTCGAAGAGCGTGCCGAAGATCGACGGTTCGACGCTGGCCCAGTCGTAATTGTTGATGCTGATGAGCGTATTGATTTCGGCGGTGGTCAGGGGGATCACGTCGTTGTCGGCGAACAGTCCGCCGTTGAACCAGGCGATTTCGACGGGTCCGAAGTCGCCGCCGTTGGCCATTGCGGCGAAGAGGTTTTCGAGCCGGCGGGTCAGACTGGCGGGGTTTGCCTTGCCGTCCTTGAGCAGATTGCCGAAGAGGCCGTTGCGGGCAGCAGTCCCACGTCCTCGCCGAACATGCAGAACATCAACTTCATGAGGAAGTGGGCGGCGCGGAGCGGCTCGATCCCCTTCGTGGCGCATGCGCATCGGCCAGTTCGCCGAAGCGATTGGCGGCGTCGACGGTGATGGTCTCGCTGGTGATGCCGGGCCGCAAGGCTTCGGGATCGGTGAAGAGCTTGCGAAGGACGGCGAGGTTTGCCGGGTCGGCCAGGCCCGCCAGGTCGAACTGGTGTTTTTGTTTGGCGGTGGCGGTGAAGTTGGTGTGGACCTCGAAGCGGTCCATGTCGCAGACGACCAGCAGGGGCGGGTTTTCGAGGTCCTCGCGGTAGAGGAGGAGTTGCTTGTAGGCTTCCTTGAGGTCTTTGTGCTTGCGTTTGTACTCCCAGCCGAAGTGGCCGCGCATCCAGACGTCGGCCCAACCGTCGCCGCCCTCGGTTTTCTTGACGCCGCGTCTCGAAGGTGTACCACTGGCCGTCGGGGTCGGCCTCGGCGGGCTTGGGTTGGTCAAGCAGTTCGCAGAGGTCGAGGAAGTGCTGCTGGCAGGCGCTCCGCTCGGAGAGATTGACCTGCTGCCACTTGGCGATGAATTGCTGGGGAGTCATGCGAAGACCGTGTGGGTGCGTCAAGACCGTTCCTGACTGGTATCGATTCTACCTTGTGGGGGTATTGGTTTTCAACGGGTGCGGGAAGAGCGCTCAACGAGAGTATTGGCCGTGGGTCGGTTCCAGCGAGACAGGCGAGTTGTGGGTGGTTGAGTGGCCTTCAACATCGCCGAATGCACCAATATCGGTTCGTGTCGCCCGAGCGCCCGCGTTTTGGAGGAAGTTGCACAGAGCCGCATCGCTATTACGCAACCCCTTCGAGGTTGATAGGGACGGTGCGGGGCCGTTTTTCAGGGTAGCCGCTGCGCGGCAACGCTGGGCTGCCTTACGGAATCCGTTTGGGATAAGGGAACGCCACAGAGGGCGATCCCTACAGGACGTTGCGACGGTGGCTAGACTGCTACTCGAACGGATGACGAATTGAACCATGCCAGGCTTTCCGCCTGTCCCGACGCGAAGGGGACAGGTCCATGTTTTCGGGCAACGGTTTCCCGGCAAAATGCGTCTGCTCGCCGAAAAATGGACCAGTCCCCGGATTTTTTGCAGTTCTCCTGTTCTTCTGCCAGCGTAGCTTGACATTTCCTTGTTGCCCGGTTGAAATGGAAGTCGTACGATCTCTCCGCGGGCCGCCGCCGCGCCGCCTGCGCCGATTCCGCGCCATAGACAACCTGCCAGGAGCAAATCATGTCCTGCTACAATCGTCGTGATTTTCTGAAGCGAGCCGCGGCCGGCGGATTTGTCGCCGCTACGTTCGCCATCGGCGGCACGAAGGCCTCGGGCCGGGTGCTGGGGGCCAACGATCGGATTCGCGTGGCGGTGGCGGGCATCCACGGGCGCGGCCAGTATCATATCCAGGAGTTCTGCGGCATGAAGAACGTCGAGGTGGCCTATCTGGTCGATCCCGACAGCCGGCTGTTCGATTCGCGCAGCAAAATGGCGAGGCAGCGCGGCGGCAACACCCCCAAGTGCGTGCAAGACCTGCGAACGATCCTGGACGACAAGAACTTGGACGTGGTTTCGATCGCCGCGCCGAACCACTGGCACTCGCTGCTGGGCATCTGGGCCTGCCAGGCGGGCAAGGACGTGTACGTCGAGAAGCCGTGCAGCCACAACATCTCGGAAGGCCGCAAATTGGTCGAGGCGGCGCGGAAGTACGACCGCATCGTGCAGCACGGCACGCAGAGCCGCTCCGACCCGAAGTGGGCCAAGCAGGTGGCGGCCGTCCGCAGCGGCAAGTATGGCCGGCTGCTGATTTCTTACGGCTACGCCAGCAAGCCGCGGCGGAGCATCGGTTTCAAGCCGATCAAGCAGCCGCCGAAGGAGTTGAACTTCGACCTCTGGCTCGGGCCGGCGCCGCAACAGGGATACCACGAGAACCTGGTTCACTACAACTGGCACTGGTTCTGGGACTTCGGCAACGGCGAGATCGGCAATCAGGGCGTGCATCAGATGGACATCGCCCGCTGGGCGATGCCCGACGGGGCCGCGCCGATGAGCGTCGTCAGCCTCGGCGGCCGCTTTGGCTACAAGGACCAGGGTCAAACGCCCAACACGCAGTTGACGATTATCGACTTCGGCGGCCCGAAGATCATCTTCGAGGACCGTGGGCTGGTCGACCGAAACGCACGAAGATCACGGACGAGTTTCTTACGGACGAAGGCGTTATTAAGGGCGGCAGGTTTTTCGCCAAGGGAAAGAAGGAGGGGGAGCCGCTTGCGAACGTCGAGTTTTCCGTCCATCCCGGCGGGCCGTTCGGCAATTTTATCGACTGCGTTCGCAGCCACAATCGCGCGAACCTCAACGCCGAGATCCTCGAAGGGCATCGCTCGGCTCTGCTGTGCCACTTGGGCAACATTTCCTACCAGCTTGGCAAGCAGGTTTCGTTCAAGCAGAAGCCCGACGCGCTGGGCAGCGACAAGGCAGCCGGCCGCGCGTTCGAGAGCATGGAGCGGCACTTGAAGGCCGCCGCCAAATTGGACCTTGAAACGGCGACCTATCGGCTCGGCCGCAAGTTGACCTTCGATGCCGCGGCCGAGAAATTCGTCGGCGACGGGGAAGCGAACCGGCGGCTCGTTGGGCTGCGCCGCGACGGTTACATTGTGCCGGATATTGGCGGGTGAATAGCCGCTTTTCCCTCTCCAACTCGAATCTTGGCGTGACAACCGGGTGGTGGTAGGGTACAATGGCGAGTGGGCCAAGGTTCGTAGTTCCGGCTTTAGTTGGCGTGCTCCGCCTAAAGGCGGGACTGCGAACCGATCAGTCCGTGCTTGATACGGCACTATCTGGCGGCCGGCGGAACTGTGGGAAAGAGGATATTCTCCATCACGTGCACGACATGCCGCGCCCGGCTGGCGGTGCGCTCCGAGGCTGCGGTCGGGCAGATTCTCGAGTGCCCGAAGTGCCGGAGCATGGTGCAGATCGTGCCACCGCCGGGCTGGGCACCTGCTGCCGCCGCGGCGCCGGAGCCTGCCGCAGCGGGTCCGCCGCCGCTGGATCGCGTTGCCGCCGATTCGACGACGCTCGATCTCGACCTGGCAGGCAAACCGTGGTTCAGCACGATTCTTGGCGGCAACTCCTGGCTTCTCGGCGGCGCGGCTGTGACGCTCGTGGTGCTGATCGGTTGCCTGCTCGGCTGGCAGTGGACGCACCGGGCTGAGACGGCGCCGGTCACGGTTGCAGCGGACTCGCCGGCGACGACGGCGAAGGAGACCGCGGACAATCGGGCGTTGCCCCCTGGACCGCAGTCCGGGGGCGTTAGGACGCCACCGCAAACGCCACCGACAGCGGCGCGAGCAACACCGCCGCAAACACCACCCACAAAGCCGACGGTAGCACTGCCAGCAGCACCACCAGAGGCGAAACCTGTGAAGGCCGATCCGCCCGCGGTCGCGAAGGTCGTCGCCAAGAATCCGACAAAAGAAGAAAGAACCGAAGAGAGCGAAGAGGCCAAGCGGGCGAAGCAGCCCGAGACGAAGAAACTGCCGCCGCCGTCGGTGGACGTCGCCGCGCGAATGGCCGATCCGCTGGCCGGCATCGAGTTGACCGACGTTCCATTGGCTCGCGCGGTGGGACTTCTTCGTCGCTGAGCACCCTGCCGATCACGCTGGATACCGACGCGATGCGGCAGCTTGGGGTCTCGCCGAGCGATCGGATTTCGTTGCGGCTCGATTCAACCACGATCGGCCGGTGCGTAGAGTCCGTGGCGGCCAAGCGCGGGCTGGCGGTGGCGGTCGACAGCGGCCAGGTAATCGTCACCATGCCGGCCGAACGACGCGAGACCTTGCGGACGGTGCCCTACACGGTCTCCGGATTTGACCGGCGACAATCAGGCGGCCGTGGCGGAGTTGGCCGCGCTGGTGCAAAGATTCGTGGCGCCCGACTCGTGGCGGAGCGTCGGCGGCCGGGGAAGCATTGCGCCGGAAGGCGGCACACTGAAGGTGACGCAGACCCGAGAGGTCCACTGGCAGGTGCTGGTATTTTGCGAGAAACTTCGCAACGCCCGCAAGAAGCCGTTGCGCAGCCGCGATCGGCCCGAGCTGTTCACGCTGGCGACGCGCACGAGCCAGGCGCGGGCGATGCTCGATCGGCCGGTGTCGGCCAATTTTCACGAGCCCGCGCCGCTGGCCAAGATACTCGACTTTTTGGCCAAGGTGACCGACAGCGAGATTCTGATCGACCACGCGGCGTTGGCGGCGGCCGAGACGTCGGATGGCGTGGAAACATCGCTGACGGTCGAGAGGCGGCCGTTGGGGGCTGTTTTGCACGACCTGCTCCGCCCGCTGGGGTTGGCGTATCGGGCGGTCGGCCCTTATGCGATCCAGGTGACCAGCGCCGAAGCCGCCGAGGAGCGGCTGGAGTTGGAGTTCTACCCGGTCGGCGGTTGGCTAGCAAAGAAAGACTCCCCTCTCGCTTTGGGAGAGGGGCCGGGGGTGAGGGCAGCGAAGCTGATCGAGCGGCTGAAGACCGCGGTCGCGCCGGCGACGTGGAGCGACACCGGCGGCTCGGGCGAGGTCTATTTCGACACCCCCTCGCAATGTCTGATCGTTCTTCAATCGCAGCCGGTTCAGGCGGCCATCGAGCGGCAATTGGCGGCAAAGGGGGGAGGCGGAGGAAAAGGGGAGTAGCGAGTCCGGTGGCAAAGGGGGACGGAGGAGGTCGTCAGGAAGGCGTTTTCTGTTTTGCCGGAATTTGTTCGGACGACCTCCTCCGTCCCCTTCCCTCGTTTTTCCCCCTTGCTTTTTGCGGCGGGGGGACGAAAATAGAGGTAAATGAACAGGTTGCACACCTATTTTTGGTACTTTTACTTTAGCCCCCGAGGTTTCGGGGTCGGAGGTGGTGTGTAAGCGACGACACAATCCACGGAAGACAAGAGCCCCGAAGCCTCCCGCGAAGGTTTGGGGGTTTTTTTGTTGGCGGAATTGATGAACACTCTCCCGCGACCACTGGTCGCGGCTTTACAATTTGGCGAACTAGTAACTAAGGAGCCCCACTGTGATCGTTGTCATGAAACGCGGCGCGACGGCCGAACAGATCGAACATGTCATTCAGCGGGTCGAGCAGCTTGGCCTGAAAGCTCACCCGATCTACGGCACCGAACGGACCGTGATTGCGGCCATCGGCGAGAAGCGGGACGAGTTTCGCCAATCGTTGGAAGGCGTGTCCGGCGTGGCCGAGCTTGTGCCGATTCTCGCTCCCTATAAGGTCGCCAGCCGCGAGGTGAAGCCCGAGGCGACCGTGGTTCACGCCGGCAGCCTCTCGATCGGCAATGGGCAACTGGGAGTCATCGCCGGCCCCTGCTCGGTCGAAAGCGAACAACAGACGTTGGCGACCGCGCGGGCCGTGAAGGCGGCGGGGGCCACGGCGCCTGCGCGGCGGGGCGTTCAAACCGCGCACCAGCCCATATAGCTTCCAGGGATTGAAGGAGGAGGGGCTGAGAATCTTGGCCGCCGCCCGCGACGAAACCGGGCTGGCGGTCGTTACCGAGGTGATCGGCACCGAGGACGTGCCGCTGGTGGCCCGCTACGCCGACGTGCTGCAAATCGGCGCCCGGAACATGCAGAACTATCGCCTCTTGGAAGCGGTGGGCCAACAGGGCAAGCCGGTGCTGCTGAAACGCGGGCCGAGCGCCACGCTCGACGAGTTGCTGCTGGCGTCCGAGTATATTTTGAACGCCGGCAACCCGAACGTGATGCTCTGCGAGCGCGGCATTCGCACCTTCGAGGCCCATACGCGGTACACGCTGCCGTTGGCGACGGTTCCGTGGCTGCACGAGCGGACGCATCTGCCGGTGGTGGTCGATCCGAGTCACGGCACCGGCCACACGAGCCTGGTGGCGCCGATGGCCGCCGCCGCCGTTGCCGCCGGGGCCGATGGCCTGATCGTGGAGGTCCATCCCGAGCCCGAGGCGGCGTTGAGCGACGGCTACCAGTCGCTAACTTTCGAGCAATTCGAGCGGTTCATGACGCTTTGCGGCCGGGTGGCGGACGCGGTGGGGAAGAGGATGTGAGGGAGGCGGGTGGGAAGAGGCGAGGGTATAGCGGGGGCGTTGGGGCAGTTCTAATTGCGTAGTGTCTCAGAAAGATCGTTGCTTGCAGGGAACGCCCTCCGTGGCGTTTCCCTATTATTGGAACGGCACGGACTCCGTTCCCTGCACAACGTTGTTTGCGGGAGACAACCCTGGGACTTTTGGGACGAATCCGGTGGTCAGAACTTATGATTTCCATTACCCCCACAACCAAGACACATACCCCCCGCCCTGGCGTTTCTTCTGCAAACCAACGGTTCCGCCTTGCACGAATCACGGGAGAGAGCCTAAAATACAGGGCTCGACACTGCGAGGCGGGATATTGGATATGGACCTGACTAAACTCCGCAACATCGGCATTTCGGCCCACATCGACTCGGGCAAGACCACGCTCAGCGAGCGCATCTTGTTCTATGCCGGCCGCATTCACCGCATGCAGGAAGTCCACAACGGCTCCGGCGGCGGCGCCACGATGGACCACATGGAGTTGGAGCGGGAACGCGGCATCACCATCACCAGCGCCGCCACGCAGGTCGAATGGGACGACGCCACCGTCAATCTCATTGACACCCCCGGCCACGTCGATTTCACCGTGGAAGTCGAGCGGAGCCTGCGGGTGCTCGACGGCGCCGTGCTGGTGCTCTGCGCGGTCGGCGGCGTGCAGGCCCAATCGCTGACGATCGACCGGCAGATGCGCCGCTATCACGTCCCACGGCTGGCCTTCATCAACAAGATGGATCGCGTCGGGGCCGATCCGGCCAAGGTCGTCGAACAGTTGCGGGCGAAGTTGAGCTGCGATGCGGTGCTGATGCAGATTCCCATCGGCCGCGAGGCGACGTTCGAGGGCGTGGTCGATCTGGTGTCGCAGCAGGCGTTGTACTTCGACGGCGACAACGGCGAGGAGGTTCGCAGCGAGGAGATTCCGGCCGATTTGGTCGACGCGGCCCGCGCGGCCCGGCATCACCTGCTCGAATCGCTCTCGATGTATAGCGACGAGCTGATGGCGATGCTGCTGGCCGAAGAGGAGCCGCCGGTCGAGTTGATCCACGGCGTGGTTCGATCGGCGACGGCCGAGTTGGAGTTCACGCCCGTGCTGCTCGGTTCGGCGTATCGCAACAAGGGCGTGCAGCCGCTGCTGGACGCTATCGTTCAGTTTCTTCCGTCGCCGCTGGACGTCGAAACGAAGGCTTACGCTTGGAGCCGCGAGGGCTCGCACGAGGAGATCCGCCTGACGCCCGACCCACAGCAGCCGACCGTGGCGATGGCATTCAAGATGGTGGAAGACCCCTACGGCACGCTCACCTTCATGCGGATCTATCAGGGCCGCTTCGAAAAGGGGAGCATGTATTTCAACCAGCGGACGGGCAAGAAAGAGCGGTTCAGCCGCATCGTGCGGATGCACGCCGACCAGCGCGAGGACATCGACGCGGCCGACGCCGGCGACATCGTGGCCGTTTTGGGCGTCGATTGCGCCAGCGGCGACACGTACGCCTCGCAGCCAAAGTACTGCACGCTGCAAAACATGTTTGTGCCGCAGCCGGTGATTCGCATGGCCATCGCCCCGCTCAGCCGCGACGGCGCCGACCGTCTGAGCAAGGCCCTGCACCGTTTCCGCCGCGAAGACCCGACGCTGCACGTCACTACCGACGAAGAGACGGGCGAGACGATCATCGCCGGCATGGGCGAGCTGCACCTGGAGATTTACGTCGAGCGGATTCGCCGCGAGTACCGCGTCGATGTCGAGGTCGGCGCCCCGAAGGTGAACTACCGCGAGTCGCCGACCCAGGCCGCCGAGTTCAACACCCGGCACCGCAAGCAGACCGGCGGCTCGGGCCAGTACGCCCACATCGTCGGCCGGCTCGACGTGCTGCCCCCCGACGCCGAAGAGAACTTCCTGTTCGAGGAGGAAATCGTCGGCGGGCGAATCCCCAAGCAGTACATCCCCGCCATCGAGAAGGGCTTTCGCTCGATGCTGGCCAAGGGCCCGATCGCGAAGTATCCGGTGGTCGGCCTGGCGGTCTACATCGAGGACGGCTCGTATCACGAGGTCGATAGCTCCGACATGGCGTTTCAGGTCTGCGCCGAGACCTGCATGCGCGAGAACTTCGCCAAGACGAAGCCGGTGCTGTTGGAGCCGGTGATGAAGATCGAAATCGAGTGTCCCAGCCAGTTCCAGGGCTCGGTCGTCGGCAACTTGACCTCCCGCCGCGGGCTGGTTCTTTCCACCGAGGCTGTCGGCGCCGACACGCGGATCGAAGGCGAGGTGCCGCTGGCCGAGACGTTCGGCTACTCGACCGACCTGCGCAGCATGACGCAAGGCCAAGGCACGTTCACGATGGAATTCGCCCGCTACAAGCGCCTGCCGAAAAGCCTCGAAGAAGAAGTGATCGCCGAGCGGAAGAAGGCGGTCATGGCCGGGGCGGTGTAGGGGCCAAATCGTCCCCTCTCCCTCTGGGAGAGGGCTAGGGTGAGGGCTTTTGCGCAGTAAACTGCCGCGCCGCATTTCCGCGCGTCGCCCCAAACTCTCGCGCCGCTTCCGTTTCAAGGCCGATAGACGTCGCCGCGTTGCTTGACCCGGATCACGAACACGACGAGGATTTCCCGGCGGACTTGATAGATGATGCGATAGTCGCCCACTCGAATACGGCGGAGATCGTCGCTGGCCTCGAGTTTCGTCGATCCGCGAGGGAAAGGATCGCGGGCGAGCGCGTTGATCTTCTGTGCCACTCGCTTTTGCACCGAACGCGGCAGCCGCTGCATGTCTCGCACGGCGGACGGTTTTAGTTCGATGCTGTACACGCTGCCCTCATAGCCCCAGGTCCGCTTTCACTTTTTTCCAAGGCACGGAACCGGGTTCCTTGAGGGCTTTCTTGGCATCTTCGATGTCGATCCGATCTTCGAGCGATTCGAGGAACTCAAGATCATCGAGGGGAACCAGCGCCGCGAACTTCTTGCCACCGCGAGTAACCACGACGCGATTCCCCTTGCGGGCGACCTTGGCAAGCATGTCCGAAAGATGAGCGCGAACCTCGCTCGTGGTGACGGTAGTCATACAGGTGCTCGCTTTCTCGAAGAACGGAACGTTTCAGCCGCGACACTCCAATTATGGAGCCAGAAACGCTAGCGGTCAAGGATGGCCGCGTCCCGATTTCTTCGCCCGTTTCCGTTTCAGCGCCGCTTCGATCCGTTCGACGGTTCGCACGTTCGGTTTGTGCTTGCCGGATTCCAAACGGGAAAGTGTCTCTTGGCGAATGCCGGCCAGCTTGGCCAATTGGACCTGGGTCAATCCAAGTTCACGTCGCTCGCGGATGATGTCTCTGGCAATCGACGTGCGCAAGAACGGCAATGCTTCGCAAGTGCCGTCCTTGTCGACCGGCGGGAAGTCCGGTCCTTCGATAGCGGCAAGCTCGGCCTCGGGAATCAAGACGAACCGCGTGCCCATGATGTCGATGGTTGTTCTACTCATAGAATCTGTCCCTATGTCCAATATGTTCGATCGTGACGATGTCGCCAACCACTCGAAACTGCATTCGGAAATCCCCGGTTCGCAGACGATAGTGACCAGCCAAGTTCCCACGCAACGGCTTGGCTCCGCTCACGTTCGGCCATTTCTCCAACCGCTCCAAGAGGTCGTACATTCTCGCCCGAATCGATGCAGGAAGTCGCTCAAGCTGTTTTCGGGCCGTTGCGGTGAGGCGGACCATCGTTGAATTATGACTCCTTATGACAAAACAGTCAACTCGCCGAGGTAACAACCCGAAGATTTATCCGATTCGTTTCTCATCCCCACAAGTCCTTCGTCCGCCGACGCACCGAGCGGCTGGTGGGGCGGTAGCGAGGCTCGTCGAAGTCGTCGTCGTCGCCGAACGGATCGGTGACGCACTGCTCGCAGCAATTTAGGAGTTCCTCGGGCAGGAAGCGGGTGCGCTGCGAGAAGGTGTGACGGTCGCTGCGGCCAGGCCAGCAACAACGGCAGGAATTCGGAATTCCGCCGACCTATTTCAGTAGGGCTCGGAATCCCGCTTGCTCGAAATGGTGATCGCCGGTCAGCGCGTCGGTGATTCCCTCTTCGCTCATCACGGCGAAGGAAATGCAGTCGGTAAGCGACCATTGCTTGTCTGGCCGGCTGTGGTACAGGTCAACGCCCTTCTCAAATGTCTCCAAATTGGCTGGAACGACCAGATTTGCAGGGTTTGCCTCGAAATCGTCGAGTACACGGCGAAACATCTGTCGGCGCGGCGTGGACGCCAAGCCGTCAGCCAACTCGGTAAATACCCAAGCAGTTGTTGCTAACGCCCCGCGGTTTTGCCGGCTGAAATCGACTGCCTTTGCGTGCGCTGGATCGCGCGGGTTGAGGAGAGCGAAGAAGAAATACGAATCCGCGAAAATCCGCGTCATCGCTTGGGCGCTCCGTGCAGATAGTGGTCGTGTTGGGCTGCCATGTCGGCCGGCAATTCCGGAACTGTCCCGATTATGTCGGCAAATTGTTCGGCCAACGTCGGGCCTTCGGCCGCGGCACGTTCATCCCGCGAAAACGGTTCGACTCGGACGTCCGTCCCGTCCGGCAATCTTGTACCGTTTTCAAGCACGACAACTCCATTTTTCACTTTACCAAGATAGACCATAAGACACCCCTTCTGTAGCTAGGTGTAAGTCTACCACAGTTGGTGAAACGTGCCAATACGCTTCCTCTATCCCCACAAATCCTTCGTCCGCCGACGCACCGAGCGGCTGGTGGGGCGGTAGTGGGGCTCGTCGAAGTCGTCGTCGTCGCCAAACGGATCGGTGACGCACTGCTCGAAGTGCTTCAGGAGCTTCTCGGGCAGGAAGCGGGTGCGCTGCGAGAAGGTGTGACGGTCGCTGCGGCCGGGCCAGTAATAGGATAACGGATAACAGACGTACAGCCAGTTCTTCGCGCGGGTCAAGGCGACATAAAAGAGACGACGTTCTTCCTCGATCTCCGCCGGGTTCTTCGTGGCCATGTCGGACGGGATGTTGCCGTCGGCGGCGTGGATTACGTAGACCGCGTCCCATTCGAGCCCTTTGGCCGAATGGATCGTGCTGAGGACGAGATAATCGTCGTCGAGCGTGGGCGGGCCGGCGAGGTCTTGCGTCGAGTTGGGCGGATCGAGCGTCAGTTCCAAGAGCATCCGCGAGCGGCTGCGAAAACGGGAGGCGATCAGCTCCAACTGCTCCAGGTCGCGCAGCCGCGGCTCGACGTGGTCGTACTTGGCCTCCAACAGCGGCGCGTAGAACTTCCGCACGCGGCCGACTTGCGTCGGCAGGTCGTCGTGGGTGTCGGTCAAGTCGGTCAGCAGTTGGACGAACTTCGGCCAGACTTTGGCGGCCCCGGCGGGCGGACGCCAATCGCTCCAGGCGTCGAAACTACCGCCGGCGGCCAGCAGCGTGTCCATAAGCTGCCGCGCCTTGCCCGGCCCGATGCCCGGCAGCAGCGGCAGCAACCGCGAGCCGGAGACCATGTCGCGGGGGTTTTCGGCCAACCGCAGGAACGCCATCAGATCCTTCACGTGGGCGGCCTCGACGAACTTCAGCCCGCCGTACTTGTGGAAGGGGATTTTGGCGCGTGCCAACTCGGCTTCCAAGAGGATGCTGTGATGCGACGCGCGGAATAGCACGGCCTGACGCCGCAGATCGACGCCGGCCTCGCGGTGTTCGAGAATCTTGCGGATGATGTACTCCGCCTGATCGGTGTCGTCCTCGCAGTTGACCAGACAGGGCGCTCGCCGTCGGCCCGCTGGGACCAGAGGTTCTTGGCGTATCGTTCGCGGGCCAGCCCGATCACGCCGTTGGTGGCGTCGAGGATCGGCTGCGTGCTGCGGTAGTTCTGTTCGAGCGTGACGATCGTCGTGTTCGAGTAGTGCTTGGGGAAGTCGAGGATGTTGCGGACCGTGGCCGCGCGAAAGGCGTAGATCGACTGGGCGTCGTCGCCGACAACCGTAAGCCCCTTGCCCTCGGGCGAAAGGCGATAGAGGATCTCGGCTTGCAGCGTGTTCGTGTCCTGGTATTCATCGACGAGGATGCCGTCGAACAGTTTGCGAATGGCGTCGCCGGCCTTCTCATCTTCCAACAGTGCGTGCCAGAACAGCAGCAGGTCGTCGTAGTCGAGCACGCCGGCCGACTCCTTGCGATCGACGTAGCCGTCGAAAAGCTGCTTTAGCTCGACGTGCCAGTCCTGACACCAGGAGAAATGATGCTTCAGCACGTGGTCGAGCTTTTCGCGGGCGTTGACGCAGCGGCTGTAGATCGCCATGCACGTGCCCTTCTTGGGGAAGCGCTTGTCGGTCTTGGCGAGATTCAGATCGGTGCGGACGACGTTCATTAGGTCTTCGGAATCGGAGCGATCGTGAACCGTGAAGTGGGGCGGCAACCCGATAGCTTTGCCGTAGCGGTGCAGCAGGCGGGTGGCGATGGCATGATACGTGCCGCCCCAGACGCGGGTCGTGCCGGGCCGTCCGAGCCGGCGCAGCAGACTTTCGGCGCGGCGCAGCATCTCGGCGGCGGCGCGGCGGGTGAAGGTCAGCAGCAGAATCCGTCCGGGATCGACGCCTTGGGCGATCAGCCAAGCCACGCGATGGACCAGCGTGGCGGTCTTGCCGGTCCCGGCGCCGGCGACGATCAGCAGCGGCGAATCGCCGTGCGTGGCCGCCTCGCGCTGGCGAGGGTTCAATCCGGCCAGAAGGTCGTCGATCGTGGCAGAGGTGGTCATCGGAGCGTGTTCTGATTTGAGAGCGAGAGGATCGGTCAGCCGGCAAAGTCATTATCAGGCATGGGCTTGCTCGCTACAAGGGTGCACCCCTAGCCCGCAGCGGCGGAGGTATTATAGTATTCTGAGATGGTTCCAAGACGCCTGCCATTCTTGCCCTGCTCCGGTCGAGTGATCGCGTGGCGGCTAAATGGACTTGCGTGATCCTGGAAGGCGTTGTGAAGAGAGGGGGGATTCCACATGAGATCGTTACGATTGTTGTTGGCGATCAGTCTCGCCGGCGTTTTGCTTCGGGCGGCGCCGATTCCTGCCTCAGCATCCGAGGACGCGGAGCCAAGCTACAAGGGGAAAACGCTTAGCCAGTGGATTGCGCGGGCGGAAGACAAGAGCCCGGTGTTGCGGCGCGAAGCGGCTGCGTCCTTGGGGCGGCTCGGCCCGGCGTCTGTTACGGCGCTCACGAAAATGCTGAAGGACAAGGACGGCATGGTTCAACAGGCCGCCGCCGACGCGCTGGGGGCTATCGGTCCCAAAGCGAAAGCCGCCGCCCCGGCGCTAGTTGAATTACTCGGGAGCAAGAATGGCTGGGTGCGGGCAAGCGCCGCCAGGGCGCTCTCGAAGCTCGGTTCGCCGGCCATTCCAGCCCTGTTAGAATCGCTCAAAAGCAGGGACGCGGAGGGCCAGAAGCTCGCCGCTGGCGTGCTGGGAAGAATCGGTTCCGCCGCGACGCCGGCCCTCTTGGAATTGCTCAAGTCTGCTGATGCATCGGTTCGGTCGGCCGCTGCCAACGCGCTGGGATGCATGGGCGGCAAGGCGAAACCGGCCGTCGCCGCCCTGGCGCGATTGCTTGTGGACAAGGTCGCTTCCGTGCGTTTGCAGGCCGCTCGATCGCTGCGGCGAATCGACGCAAGGAGTCCCGAGGCGAAGGCGGCCGTCGCGGTGCTGGCGGAATTACTGACGGACGAGACCGAATCGATTCGCCTGGACGCCGCTTTGGCTTTGGCCAACATGCGAAGCGAGAGAACGCGAGCCGCTGCCGCCCTGGCCGAATTGCTCAAGTCCAAGGACGCCTTGGTTCGGTTGAGGGCGGCGCGATCGCTCTGCCGCATTGCACCGCAGAGTCGCGAGGCGGAAGCGGCGGTCCCGGTTTTGGTGGAATTACTCAAGGACAATCGTATGCCTGTCTGGTACGGCGCCGGCGATGCGATCGGAGACCTCGGTCCTGGTGCGAAGGCGGCGGTTCCGGTTCTTGAGGAATTGCTCGGCGATTCACAACGTCGAATGACGGCGATCGTTGCCCTGGGCAAGATCGGTCCTGAAGCCGGGGCGGCGATTCCGGCTCTGACGAAGTTGCTCAAAGACGACGACAGGTGGGTGCGGCTGACGGCTACCACGGCCCTTGGGAAGATCGATGCGGGGTCGAGGGCCGCAATTCCCGGCCTGGTGGAAGCGCTCGGCGATGCAATGCATCGGCGTGTGGCTCTGGAGGCGCTGGCGAAGCTCGGTCCCGCAGCGAAGCCGGCGATTCCGGCTCTGACGAAGATGCTCACGGACAGGGAGAAGGAGTTCCGGTTGCTGGCGGCGGTGGTCATTGCGAAGATCGACCCTGAATCGGAGGTTGCCCTTCCCGTTGTCGTGGAAATGGCAAACGATCCGCAGCCGCAGTTCCGTGCAATTGAAGCGATGGGAAAGATGGGGCCGGTCGCCGTCCCCGCTCTTGTGGAGTTGGTCAAAGGCCGGGACGAGTATCGTCGGGGATTTGCCGTCGAGGCGTTGGGGCAAATCGGGGCGGGAGCCAAGACCGCGGTCCCGGCCCTGGTTGAATTGCTCAAGAGCGAGAACAAGCGGCTGCGGTGGACGGTCGACGAGGCCCTGACGCGAATTGGCCCGGCCGCGATCCCCGCTCTGAGAGAATCGCTTACTGGCGATGATCGGAAATTTCGCCGTGCCGTCGCTGAGGCACTTTGGAGAGTCGGTCCCAAGGATGAAACGGCGATTCCGATCTTGCTGGAGTTGCTGAAAGACGAGGAGGGGGAGTATCGGCAGCCTGCCGACGAAAGGGAGCGGATGACGGCCTTTCTCGCCGATCGGAAGGGCAGGCGGGGAAGCGGTTTCCCGGCTTGGATCGACTACCGGCGAGTCGTCGGCGACACGCCCGTCACTCGCCGGCTCTTTGGCCGAATGCTTGCGGCGGAACCCGACCTCTGCGCCGCCGTCGGCGGCGACCCAAAACGCCTGGCCGACCTGCTGGCCCTGCGGGCAGCGGCGCTCGACGATTCCGACAGCATTCGGCGGGGACATTACAGGGCCGGGCTCGGAGACGTTGCCGCCCTGTTTCTCGTTGCGGCCCGGAGCGACGTGGCGCCGTTCTTCGACGACGACCTGAAGATCCACCACGCCATCGACAGGGTGCTCCGTTACGGCGGCGTGGATCCGCCCGTGCTGCGATACAGCACGTCGTCGCATCAATACGTGGGAACGGACTGGCATCACTCCGACCCGGAGCACCGCGCGATCCAGGAACTCGCCCGCCGCTGGGCGCTGCGCGAGGCGGCACCGAAGTGGCTTGCGGTGCGTATGGACGTGGCGTCGCGATTCGCTCTGACGGATGCGCTGCAACCGCTGGCCATGCGATTGCTGCACGACGCTGCACAACCGAACTATGCGGGAAAGTGGGCCGAGTTCGCAATCCGCACGGTGCGCCGGGCACACAAGAGCGAAGAGCGACGGTTGCTTGCCGCGTACCTGGAGCGGGCACGCCCGTTGGGTTGGGAACTGATGCCGCGGCCCCTGCGGCCGAGTCCCGACCCGGAGATGCTGCATCTGGTCGATCCGCAGTTGCGCGATCTCGCCTTGGGCGTGATCGTGGAGCTTAGCGGCAAGCGGCCGGCCGATTACGGCTTCGTCGAGTATAGCACCACCCACGACCCGCGCGTCTATCTTTTCCAGACGATGGAGCAGCGGAACCGGGGATTCAAGATGTGCGTCGAGAACTATCGGGATTTGGGGCTGGAGCGGCCGCCGGCGTATACCCGCGAGATACCGCCGCGGTTCTTCTACATCACCTGGACCGAAAGCCGCCGCGGCCTGCCGCCGGCGAAAACGAGCGCGGACGGAGAGATTCGCTTGGACGTCCAGGGCGGCACGGCGCGGTTGATCGACGTGGCCAGCGGGAGACAGATCGGCAAGACGCTTGACGCGCGCGTCGGAGCGGACCCCATGATTCCCCTTGCCTTCAACTGCTACTCGTTCAGTCCCGATGGCAAGTACGTGGCGACCGGCTCCGGCTTCATCAAGAAATACCCTCCAGACGAAGACACCCGCGATACAAATATGGGCCGCATTGAAGTCTGGGACGCGGCCACGGGAGAACTGGTGGAGCGAAAGCCCCGAGGAGCGACGGGCAGCGTTCACACCGTGCGTTTCAGCAAAGACGGAAAGGTGATCTATTACCAGGCGGACAAGTTCTCGCGAGACATCTCCTAACGCCCGCAATAAGACTTTTGGGATAGTGCGGACTCGGCAAGAGAGCCTGTCGTTATCGACATCGGGTGGAATTGGCGATAGACTTGCTGCACGAATGCACGAGGCGCGGAGCTACGGGAGATCGCCATGAGACTTGTTTCCGCCATTCTTACGCTCTTTTTGGTCATGGATCCGATCGGGAATACGCCGTTGTTCATGGTCTATCTGAAGGACGTGAAAGACGGGCGGCGGGCGTGGATAGTGGCTCGCGAGAGTGTTTTCGCCCTGTTGGTTCTGCTGGCTTTCCTGTTTTTCGGGCCAACCTTGATGAACCTACTTGGGATCAAAACGGTGTCGCTTTATATTTCCGGCGGGCTGTTGTTGTTTTTGATTGCGGTGGGCATGATCTTCCCCGGCGCGGCCCATTTGGGCGTACACGGCGACGAATTGGCCGAGGGGGAGCCGTTCATCGTGCCGCTGGCGGTGCCGTTGGTCGCCGGTCCTTCGACCATGGCCACCATCATGATCTTCGCCTCGCAGCCGGAACAGCTTTGGCTGTGGGTGACGGCGCTGATCGTCGCCTGGGCACTGGTGACGGCGATTCTGATGTTGGCGCCGGGCTTCAGCCGGCTGCTGGGGCAGCGCGGATTGCGGGCGTGCGAGCGGCTGATGGGGATGGTGCTGACGGTGCTGGCGGTGCAGATGTTCATCGACGGCGTGCTGGGCATCCAGCGACTTCTTGCGCAGAAGCCGTGAGGCCCTGCCGGTTTCGCCTACTCCAGCGGGAAAGCGTCTAGAGCTTGCTCGCGTCGATCGGCACGCCGTCGTTACGGTCGCAGAGGTGGCCGTGGATGGTAGGGTCGATCGTGTAGCCGATCGCATGGACGGAGCCGTCACAGAAGGCCATGTTGAGGCTGCCGGCATGAGGGCTGCCGAAATCGACGCTGTCACTCCAGCCCGGTGCGTCCTGCAACGGCGGACTAAAAGTGTCACCGCTCTGGACGGTCCAACGGCAGTTGTCCCAGTCATAACCCTGATACTGGGCGTTGTTGTCAGCAGGTTCTGAGCCGTCGTTATAGTGATCGGGGTTCAGGTATTTTTCGCCCAACAGATAGGTGTTGCTCGCGCCGTCCTCGATGTCTGTGATGTGGACCACGCTGGTGGGGACGAACGCGCCGTTATAGTCGGCGACGCTTGGCCACTGGAAGCCCGGGTTATCGGCAAACGACGGGTCGCCGTTCGTGCCGTTGCCGCTGTTCCACAGGCTGTAGTAGCTTCCTGGCTGAGTGCCCAGATTGCCCGCATAGTCGGTGCGCGAGGTAAGCGAACAGGTAGCGACGTTGTATATCTGGTAGGCGGTCGGATAGAGAATCGGCTCGCGGCGCGAGGGGCAATAGAAGACGGAGAGCGAGGACTGCATGACCGCCACCATCGCCGTTTTCTTTTGAGCAAGGGGCAGCCCGGCGCCGATTTCATGCAGCGGCCCCTCCTCGATGAACGGCAAGACGTTATAGCACCATCCGCCGGGCTGGCGGCGGTCGAAGCCGCGATCGGGGTCGCCCCCCCACCAATAGGCCCAGCCGGCACCTGGCAAGAAGCCGTGGGCTTGCTCGTGGCTCAAGCAGCCGAGGGCCAATTGCTTGAGGTGATTGCCGCATTGAAGCTTGCGGGCGGCCTCGCGCGCGGCCTGCACGGCCGGCAGCAGAAGCGCAATCAAAATGCCGATGATCGTGATGACCACAAGCAACTCGACCAAGGTAAAACCCTTCGCGTGTGACGTGCGATTCATGTCTTTCACTCATACGGTTGAAAAAAGGGGAAAACTGTCTCTACTTCAGTGGCGTTCCGCAGTTGCCTTCCTGCAAGTGCTTGATGTCGGCATCACCGAGCGCCGCGGTGAAGATGGCGACCTCGTCGATCGATCCGAGCAGCGGGCGAGAATCGAACGTGCCGAACGGTTTCCAGTTGCCGATAGTTGCCTTACCGATAATCAGTCGTGGTGCGGCTGCCCCATTTCCACTGCTGGAGCAACCGGCCGTCAACATACGAAGCCACCCGACCGGCCGGCGCATCGTAGACCGTGATCCACGTGTGCCAGCGACCGAAGTCGGCCGCCGCGCTGGAGTCGAACTGGAACCGCGTTTCGTTGCCGGCTTGGGCAAGTGCAAATTTGATCGTCCCCGACCGGACGCACTGCCAATGGAACTGACCGGGCTGGCCCCAGTCGTCCGTCATGATGATTCCCGCCAAGCCATTGCATCGCTCGAGTGACATCGACGCCATCAGGGTCAATCGCGGGAACTCGCCGGGGATGTTGATGCGAACGCCGTCGCCGGGGTAATTGAATCGCAGCGCGTCCTTGCCGGGGACACGCCCGCGGGCCATGCCCATCGTGATCGAGCCGACCAGCCGGCCGTCGAACTTGCCGCCGGTCGAGGCGCGGTTCGCGCAGCAATTCGTAGCCATTGCGGTCGCGCGGTCGCCGGGGTCGCGCTGGAAGTCGTAGTAGGCCAACAAGTCGCCGCGTTTTCGCAATTGCTGGCTGAAGACCTGCCAGCGGCGGAACGGTTTCAGGGGCAACTCCCGGACGTGCCTGGCCTTGGCGGCGAACTGCTCGCGGCGGACGAAGTTCGCCGGATCGATCTCGACCTTATCGCGGCGGACAACGAGAGCGTTGCCGGCAGCTTTCTCGACTCGCGCGGATTCATTGGCGGCGAGCGTTGTCATGCGCCCTTGCGGTCGGCCATCGCGGCCCAGGGCCGCCAGCAGCACACGGCCGCGGAAGACGTGCGAATCGGTCAGGCCCGACTTGTCGACCGCCACTCCGAACTCGGTGCCCAGATCGGTCAACCTGGCGGTGGGAGTGCGGATAGCGAAGGCGGAAGCGACGGCGGATTCGAGATTTGGAGATTTGGAGATTTGGAGATTTGGAGATTTGCGATCGTGAGATTCGGAAATTTGTGGATCTCCCTCCGCCTTCCGCCCTCCGCCCTCCACCTTCTTCTCCACCCTCGCCGTCAGACGGCCGACGCCGAGATACCCGCCGGATTTCGTTTCGGCCGTATAACTGCACGGTCCTTCGAGGATGACCGCGGCCCCGCTGTCGTAGGTGATTTCCATCAGCCCGGATGCCAGGGCGTATTTGCGGCCCAGCGGGACGTAAGCGTACTCGGTCGTGGCGGTCTTGGCATCCGACCATCGGCAATCGACCATGCCGGTCACTCGGCCGACAAAGATCACCTGCGGCTGGTGACGAGCGATGGCCGGAGGCGGCGGCGGAGCGCTGGCGACCTGTTGATTGGACACCTTGCACGCCCAGCCGATCAGCATCCCCACGCCGATAATCAGGGCCGCCAGCGAGTAGGAGAAGACGAAGTTGCCAAGCGGAGCGAACGCAGGGTTTTGATCGGAAAAAGGTTGCAGGACGATGGAAGGGAAGGGGGCCGAGGCGGGCGGATTGTCGCCCAAGAACCGCCGATTGCCTATTTTAGCAAGCGGGCCTGGCGGCTCGACGGCCGATCCGGCGGCGGCGACGGCCTCTTCACCGGCCAGGGCGGCAACGTCGCAACGCCCGCCCAACTCCTGTCGCAACAGCGCATGCGTCCGGCAATAATCGAGATAGCTCTCTTGCGCATCGGGATTGTCGCGGAGCAGCTCGGCCAATCGCGACTCTTCCGCGTCCGTCATCTGGCCATCGAGCATGGCGGAGAGCAGCAGCGACAGTTCTTGATCGGGCTGGCGTTCAAAATTCATCGTGGCGCTCCGCGTTTAGGGCGCGTTTGACGCAGTCGGCCAGCTTGCCGCGTACTCGGTAGAGGGTCTGCGAGATGGAGCCGACCGAGCGTCCCCATCTGGCGGCGATGGCGCCGACGGAACTGCCGCCGTAGCGAAGCGTGAGCATCTCGCGCTCGGACGACGAGAGCCGCAACATGCACCATCGCAAGACCTTCAACTCCGCCCCGGGATCGCCGGCGGAGGCACCCGCGCGGGCCGCCAACTGCTCGACCAGCACGTCATCGAATCGCCCCCGCACCCGTGCGCTCGCCTGGCGCAGCCGCTGCACTTCGAGTCGGGCGATCTGCAAGGCCCAGGCGCCGAAGTCGGCGTCCGCCCGGAAGGCCTCCCGCTTCTTCAGCAGCACGAGATTCGTGTTCTGCAACACGTCGTCCGCTTCGTTGGGGTTGCCCGTCAGCGACAAAGCGAACGCATACAATCGCGGCTGCCAGCCGACGACCTGCTGCATGTACCAAATCGTAAGATCGCTATCGCCAGCCATGTCAAACCGAGTTCCGATCGGTCGCAACCTTCGTGGGGGCGGCAGTTGGGGTGCCCCTCGCGCAGACTTGCCGCTCCGACAATCATCCTATGGTAAACCTGTATTGTCGCACGAATCTCAACAAGAAACACGGAAAACGGCGGGAAATTGCCGCGTAGCCGCCGTCGACCAACCATGCTGGGTGGTGCGGTGCGTCGGGCGCGTGCGTAGCGATTGAGTCGCCGCCGCGAATTCCCTACAATGACGCCTTTTGCGAACAAGGACCAGATCATGGAACGCACTCTCGTTTTGCTGAAGCCGGACTGCGTCGAACGGCGTCTAATGGGGCGGGTGATTGCCCGCTTCGAGGACAAGGGGCTCGACCTGGTCGCCATGAAGCTGATGCGGATCACCCCCGAATTGGCCCGGCGGCACTATGCCGAACATGTCCACAAGGACTGGTATCCCGAGCTCGAGCAGTTCATCACCAGCGGCCCGGTGCTGGCGATGATCGTCGAGGGGCCGGAGGTGATCCGCGTCGTCCGCGACATGGCCGGAGTGACGAACGGTCTGAAGGCCAATCCCGGCACGATCCGCGGCGACTTCAGCGCCAGCCAGCAGAAGAACCTCGTCCACGCCTCCGACGGACCGGAATCGGCCAAGCGGGAGATCGAGATCTTCTTTGGGAAGGACGGATAGCGAACACAGCGGGGCGCGGTTGCTTTCACCGACGTGTTTTAGCCAATATGGTGCGTCTGTCCCCTTTCCCCTTTGTCCCCTGCGATAAACGCGATGCGACGACATTACCGATTGACCACTGCTGCGGCGTTGCTGTTCGGGCTCTGCGCGGTCGTTCCATGCGATGCGAAGGAGACGTCGGTCGATCTACGGCCGTTGTTGCCGGCCGTGCAGAGCCAGGGAAAGCGGAACACGTGCAATGCGTTCGCCGCGACGGTATTGATGGAATACCTGATCCAGCAGAAGACCCACAAGCCGGTTCACCTTTCGGTCGCGTACACGTACTGGCTCGGCAAGACGAAGGCGGTCGACAGCGACCTGCTCCGCGGCATGTACTCGAACATCGATGGCTTGGCCGGTTGGCTGGCGGTGAAGGGTTCTCACGTTCGGCTGTGCCAACGAGTCGGCCTGGCCGTATCAGTCGCAGAACTGGGAGCAATTGAAAGACCCCCGCGGCTTCTCCGCAGACGGCAAGCCCTTGCCCGAGCGTTTCACCGGCAAGCCGCCGAAGACGCTGTCGCCGCTGCCGTATAAGATCAAGCCGATTTTCATTGATAGGGCGAAGATCGCCGATTTCATTCTGACGCAGAAGAAACCGGTGGTGTTCAACGTCCTCTGGTGCCCCGGGGCCATCGACAAGGCCGGCGATTTTCGTATGCCGACCGCGAAGGAAGTGAAGAACGGCCAGGGACACGTCATCCTGTTGGTCGGCTATGACACGGCGACAAAGCGGTTCATCTTCCGCAACTCCTGGGGCGAAAAATGGGGCAAAAAGGGCTACGGCACGATCCCGGAAGACTACATCGTCAACTATTACGAAGTCAAGAAGTTCGAGCCGCTCGAACAGCACGATAAACCGACGCAGGACTTCTTGAAGACTTGCATGAAGGGTGTCTCGGGCGAGTTGGTTGTGGAAAAGGGGGCCTGGTAACTCCAATCACAACTCGGGGCCTAGGGCGATCCGGGTAGCCCGCGACATGCCTAGGACAGAGGTTGTCTGGTGTGGCAACGCTCAATCGTGTCAATCAAGCCGAATTCTCTTGCCTCAATAGCAGAGAAGCAAACCCCGGCTTCCATTGTTGCCGCCACTTCTTCGACAGATCGTCCCGTGTCCTTGGCGAGCAGATCGGCCAGGATTCCATTTGTTTTGTCGACCCCCTCTTCGCGGCCGGCAAAGTTGTAGGCCGGGTATGAAGCGCTCAAAGACAGCGTGGAATCACTCTCTGCGAACCGCCGTCCCTTTGCGCCGTGCGCAGCAATAATGGACGCCATTCCCGCTACGAACCGATGGCAGCAAATGGCCACAGGTGGCACAATCACATCAATAGTGTCGTAGATTGCGAGTGCCGAACTCACCGAACCGCCAGGGGATCCGACGTGCAAGGTGATGGTGGCGTGAGGATCCTGGTGTTGGAGGTAGAGCATTTTCATCACGACTTTCTGAGCCAGATCGTCGTCTATCTCGCCACAGAGCATTATCTCACGGTTCTCAAGCAAGCGGTCTTCGTCGTTATCTGCGCTATGGCGACCCAGTATGCGAGAAGCCATGCGTTTCAGCAGTGATAGTGGCGAAAACGATGGTCGCATTTGTCGGTCAGTGTTGGACGATTGTAGGGAGTTGGGCGGTACACTCATCTTCAGAGTTTTCCCGCCGGCGTGTCGGCGCGGAGTTGGTCGATCATGTCGCGGGTGGCGGCGGCGACGGCTTCTTGCCAACGGGCGGCGCCGTAACGTTCGGAGTACGGCTTTTTGGCATGGGCGAAGATGATGCCGCGCGAGTTGTTTACGATGGCGCCGCCGCCGGTGGCGTCGAAGGCGGCGGCGACGTCGCGGGCGGTGCCGCCTTGACTGCCGAAGCCGGGGACGAGAAACAGCGTGTGGGGCATCGCTGCCCGCAACTCTGCAAGCTGGGCGGGATACGTGGCGCCGACCACCGCCCCCACTGCACCATAGCCGCAGGCTCCGGCGGTCGCCGCGGCCTGGTGCTCGACGTAATCGGCCACGTGGCGATAGATTGGCCGTGCGTCGGCCACGAGATCCTGGAGCATACGGCCGCCGGGGTTCGAGGTTTTCACCAGCACAAAGATGCCGGCGGTGCGCTGGGTGGCCAGGTCGATAAAGGGCTGCAAGCTGTCGTCGCCCAAGTAGGGGCTGACGGTCAAGGCGTCGGCGCCCCAGGGGCTTTGCCCGCCGGCACCCAGTATCCCGTGGGCGTAGGCCGTGGCGGTCGAGCCGATGTCGTTCCGCTTGCCATCGAGAATCACCAGCAGTCCGTGCTGCTGGGCGTAAGCGATCACGTCGGCCAGGACCGTCATCCCCTCGGGGCCAAGCTGCTCGAAGAAGGCCGCCTGGGGCTTGACTGCCGGGACCAGCGGGGCCACCACATCGATTACCCCGCGGCAGAACCGCCGGTAAGCGGCGGCGGTTTCCGCCAAATTTGCCTGTCTTCCCGCGGCGGAATCGGGCAGAATCCCGGCGGGAAGGCTCTCGCTGCGCGGGTCGAGACCGACCAACACGGGGTTTCGGCAACGGCGAACGGCGGCGTCCAGCCGGTCGGCAAAAGGCAACACGGAAGGTCTCCCTTACTGGCAGATTGCATCAGATGGCCGCGGCCGAAACGAAGGCTGCGAAACCGCGAGCGGTTATTGTTGCAGCTTCTCGCACGTGGGACCAGGGGTGGCAGTGCAACTGCCGCCCCAACGTGGCCGGCTGAAGCGGAAACTACGAACGGCGAGACGCCGCTCAAACGGCGCCGGCCGGTTGTTCGGTCGACGGCTCAGCCGTCGTAGCGGCGGCGGTCTCGACCGGCTGGGAAGTCGCGTCCTTGATGGCCGGAGCGTTGCCGCCCCAGGCGAAAACCCGCTTGCCGGTCCAACTGTCGTCGGGGTGTTCCAGGGCGATGCGGCGGATTTCGGCGAAGTGCAGGAAGAAGAACGTCATCAACAGGGGGTCGAAATGGGTCCCCGCCCCCTGCTGCATGATCGTCAGGACTTCGGATTCGGGCAGCGCCGGCCGATAGACGCGGTCGTGCGAGAGGGCGTCGTAGACGTCGACGATGGCGACGATGCGAGCGGACTCGGGAATGGCCTTGCCGCCCAGCCCGCTGCGGATAGCCCTTGCCGTCCCAGCGCTCGTGGTGGTTCAGCGCGATCTCGCGGGCCATTTGCAGCATTGGCGACTTCGAGCCGGAGAGAATGTCGGCGCCGATGCGGGTGTGGGTTTTCATCACCGCGAATTCCTCGGGCGTCAGCTTGCCGGGCTTCTGCAGGATGGCGTCGGGAATGCCGATCTTGCCGATGTCGTGCATCGGCGCGGCCTGACGGAGGGCTTCGACGTCGTCGCCAAACCAGCCGGCGGCGCGTGCCAACACCTCGCTGAGCAACCCGGTTCGGCGAATGTGCATGCCGGTCTCTTCGTCGGACCACTGCGCCGCCGATACGAGGCGGTCGATGATCTCCTCGTTCGCCCGCCGGATGTCCACGGTCTGCTCGTGAACCTTGTGCTCCAGGTATTCCTGCTGATTGATGCTCAGCCACAAGTAGGCGGCCAGCATCGCGGTGAACGCCAGGCCGGTCGCCAAGACGCCCCAGGGCCAATAGGTTCGCCGGTCGGCAACGAAACGGGGCGTCGGCAGGCAGGCGACGGTCCAGGGATGGCCAGCCACGTCGAGCCGGACGTCGAAATGCTTGACGTCGGAGTCGTGGAGGCGACCCAGATCGACGGGTTTCCAACCATCGTCGCGGGTGCGGGAGGCATGGAAGTCATTATAGCGTCCCGTGGCGGGCGCCGAGGCGTCGAAGAGCCCGACGTCGATTCCTTCCGGCTTCAACGGCGCCAGCGCCGCGTTGAGCATGTCGATCGGCCGAAAGACGCCGAGAATGAAGCCCATCAGGTACGTTCGGCGGTCCGCGGCGGTCTTGACCGGTTTGCCCTTTTCGTAGACGGGGAGGCAGACGAGAAAATCCGCCGGCCCCCTCCGACTCTTGCACAAAGTTGATTCGTCCGCTGGCGACGGCTTGTCCGCTGTCGCGAGCCTGGCACAGGGCTTCCCATCGCGTAGGCTCCGAGCCGACGTCGTATCCGAGGATATCCTTGTCGGCCGGCCGTGGTCCGGAAAAGTAGATAGGGAAGTACTCGCTCCGCTGGCCGGCCGGCGCCATCAGGCCATTCCTGTCGAGCTGGGTGATCTGGAAGTTGGCGAAGCCGTTGCGTCGGGCGGCCGCCTCAAATTCCGTTCGCTGGCTGGCGGGAACTCGTGGAACCCATTCGACGGCTTCGATGCTCCTGTCGTGCGAGTGGAAGGGCTGAAGAACCTCGTGGAACTCGTTTTTCTCCACCTTTCCGTCGGTCGTCAGCGCCGCCCTGAGCAATCGCAACATGCCGACTTCGGTCTGGAAGGTGTTCTTCACGGAGAGGGCTCGATCGGCGGCCGCCGACTGAAAGGCGGCGTCGATGTCGCGTGATTCCCACCAGCGCACGACGAAAAATACGGCCACCGAGAAGCCCACGCCGGCACAGATTGCCAGCAGCACGGGCAGATGACGATCCCAGAGTGTCGATGTCCGCAAGCCGTGTAAGCGTTTGGGAAGATTCATGGTCCGATGTTCCTCATTTGCCTGCCCGACGAATGGCGCCCACTCCGCCGGGGAGCGTCGGCGATCGGTCTCATCGCATGTTGTGCGAGCACTACGCTTGGAGCAGTTCGGCGGAGAAGTCCAGCTTCCTCGCTTTCCTTCTGCCCCGTGGTAATAGAATAATAGGCCCCGTTCTAGGTAGCGAACTGCTAAAGAGAAAACGTCACCACGACGTGAGGAGTTCTCGTGGGCGACGGCGCGATACAACCGGCAAAGGCGGCCCATTCCGAACCGAAAGGGCCGAAGACTTGCCGAAATCAGAAGACCTGCGTCAGCGGCAGGCGAAAACCGGGCAGAACCGCGTCGTCGGCCGGCAGGGCGGCATCGGTCAGCATCGCCGGTTCGTGCGATCCGCGGTAGATCGAAATCATCCGCCGCTTAATGACCGCCGTCAATCTGCGGCGAGCTTGGCTCCGTCAGTTCCGGGGCTTGCAACAGCCGCGAAGATGCTTCGATCTGGGCGATCTCGGCGATGTCGCCGCCGATGGATGCGGCGCCGAGTTCCTTGAACCGCCGCGCGCTGACCAACACCCGCGATTCGAGCGATCCGACGGCGCTGTTGTAGGCGTTGACCGCCGCGGCCAGCCCGTTGCCGAGCTGCTGGATGTGCTCGCCCAGATCGGAGAGGCGTTTGTAGAGCTCTTGGCCCAGCTCGCTGATGGCTTTGGCATTTTCGGCCAGCACCTCCTGCCGCCAGCCGTAGGCCACGGCGCGCAGCAGTGCGATCAACGTCGTCGGCGTGGCGATGATGACGTTCTGACTGACGCCCGACTCGATCAGCGAGGGATCGTTCTCCAACGCGGCACTGAAGAACACCTCGCCGGGCAAGAACAACACCACGAACTCCGGGCGTGAAATCGAACTGTTCGAAGTACGCCTTCCGGCCCAACGCGGCGATGTGGGCACGCACCTGCCGGGCGTGATCCTTGAACTTCGCCGCGCGGGTTTCGTCGTCGGGGGCCTCGATCGCTTCGAGATACGCCTCCAGCGGCGCTTTCGAATCGACGACGATGTTCTTGTGCCCCGGCAGCCGCACGACCATGTCGGGCCGAAGCCGGCCGTCTTCGGTGTCGGTCGATTGCTGCTCGACGAAGTCGCAATGCTCCAACATGCCGGCCATCTCCACCACGCGGCGCAATTGGATTTCGCCCCAGCGGCCGCGGGCCTGGGACGCCGCAGCGCCTTGACCAGGTTGGCCGTCTCGCTGCGGAGGTCTTTCTGCGATTCGGAGAGCGAGCGGACCTGCTCGGTCAGCCCGCTGTAGGCCTCGATGCGGCTCTTCTCGATCTCTTGCAGCTTGGCGTCGACCTTGCCCAGCGATTCCTTGACCGGCTTGACCAGTTCGTCGATGGCCGTCTGCCGCTTTTCGAGGTCGCCCTTGGCCGACTCCTGAAACTTCTCCAACTGGGTCTTGGCCAGTTCGAGGAACGAGGTGTTGCTGCTCTTCAGGGCGTCGGCGGCCAGGGCCTTGAAGGCGTCGGCCAGTTGCCGCTTGGCGTCGTCCAACAGGGCCAGTTTCTCGCGGGCCTGGTTCTGCTGCTCGACCAGCGCTTGGTTCAATTGGGCCGCCTTGGCCGTCAGCGCGGCGATCTGCCGTTGCAGATCGGCCAGCGAGGCGTCTTTTTCGCTCAGCCGGTTGCGGAGTTCCTCGATCGACTCCTCGCGGGCGACGAGCCGTTCGCGACAGCGCGGCCGTTTCGGCCGAAGCTTCGCGCCGCCCGCGCTCGAAGGCCGCGGCAATCTTCGCCCGCATCAACAGCCACACCGCCAGCACCGCCAAGCCCGACGCCGACCAGCAACATCACAATGGGAAAGACGAAGTCCATGAGCGCCATCATACGCCAGCACAAGGGGTTCCGCCAAGCCGGTGCGAGAGGACGCCGGTGTTCGTAATCCTGCCTTGAGGCGGTCGTCGAGCGGCGCAGGCCGGCGGAAGCCGGAACCGCCAGCGTCGCCGCAACGCTCCGGAAGACCGACGGCCGGGTCACTTGCGGTCCCGGAGCCAGAGGGTAGAATACAGTGGATGAGCTTGGGACGCGACGCCGTCGGGTTCCGAGGCGGTTGGAGAGGTGGCTGAGTGGTCCGAGGCGCCGGTTTGCTAAATCGGTGGGTGGGAAACTGCCCCGCAGGTTCGAATCCTGTCCTCTCCGCATCAAAGCCACTTACGGAATAGCCGTAAGTGGCTTTCTTTATTGGACTTACGAAGTCTCTACTCGTCCCAGGCGTGCTCTTTGTCTCTGGGTTATTGTCGCACAGTCCGATAAACGAGGCAGAAAAAGCCCGATTACCGCACCTGTGAAATCCGTCTTGTCCCGCTTCCCCCAAGTGAAGTAAGATCATCACTCACGTTATCTTGCGCAACCCTTGCACGGATGCCAGGTGGGCTCATGAGCACGACGGACGCGGCGCCGATCGGCGAACGGCAGAAATGGGACGACTACTACGCCTCGCTGCCAATGGTGGAGATCGACGACGCCACTCGGGCGTTCGGCGAAGATCTGGCCGAACGAATCGGCGAACTGCTTCCGCCCGACGGCAAGGTGCTCGAGGCCGGTTGCGGCGGCGGCTGGCAAAGCCTGGTGCTGGCCCAGAATCGAGCAAACAGCGACTGACGCTGATGGACTTCTCGGCCGAGGCCCTCGCGTATGCCAAGCGGGCGTTCGCCAAGCACGATCTGTCGGCCGAGTTCGTTTGCCAAGACGTCTTCGCGCCGGGCGAGCCCGCACACGATCTGGTGTTCAACGCCGGCGTGTTGGAGCATTACACGTTTGACCAGCAGGTCGGCTTTCCTGCGCGGAATGGCGAGCCGCAGCCGAAAGTACGTGCTGGCGCTGGTGCCCAATCGGCAATGCTACTGGTACTGGATATGGCGGTTGCAGCAGTGCCGCCCGGGGCGATGGCCCTTCGGCAAGGAGATGCCGATGGCCGCATCTCTCGGCCGCGTTCGAGGCCGCCGGTCTGCGGTTTCTCGGCCACTGGCACGGCGGCGGAGGGTGGACCGAGTTCTTCATCACAGGCTTCGACGGCATGGACGATCGGCTGCGCGACGAAATCCTCGCGGTACATCGTTCGGCGGTGATTCCCGAGCAAAACCGGGCGTACATGGTGGCGGCGCTCGGGTGCAAGGGCGACGACGCCGAGCGTGCCGGCTTGCTGGATGCAGATCGTCGCCATCGCGCGAATCGGTCGTCGATCAGTTGACCGCGGCGATCGCCGACGCCACGGCCACGACCGTTGCGGCCGAACATCGCCACAAACGAGGCGGAGGCGCGATGGCCGAGACCGGACAGCGACTGGCGCCGGCAGCTTGCCCCAGAAAAAGACGCCGCCACCGCGCTGACCGACGAGTTGGAGGCGATCACGGGCTCGCCGGCTACCAGGCGTTGCAGCGGTTTCGCCGAGTCAAGGCGAGCTGGCGCCGCGCGGCAGCCTCCGCGACAAGTTCGTTCAAGTCGGCTGGAAATGATGCACGGGGACTTCGGCTCCCTGCGGCGTCTTTCGCCGCCGAAGACGTGCCGGGCCGCCGCGCAACGGCTCGGCTTGTGGCTGGCGCCGGCGGCAGCCTGCGCGAGCGGTGCCTGCGCAAGGCCGCGCAGAAGGTCCAGCGCGTTCGCTGCCGGATGGCCAACCGGCCGGGCATGGATCTGGCACGAGGTTCTCCGCGAAACCGAGGGCCGCAAGGGAATCGTCATCTATCCGCCGTTCATCGATTGGAATTGGATGCGGCAGCGGCCGCACCAACTGATGGCCCAATTCGCTGAGGCGGGCTATCTGTCGATGTTCTGCTCGCCGAAGGTCCGCTCCGACTCGTTCCGCGGGTTCAAGCGTCTGGACGAACGGCTCTACCTGTGCGACTCGCTCGACTCGCTGTATGACCTTCCGAGTCCGATCCTGCTGACTAGTTGGACCGGCCACTGGGAGACGATCAAGCGATTCCGCTCGCCGCTGGTGATTTACGACTACTTGGACGATCTGAGCGTGTCGTCGAACTGCGGGCGTGGCGGACGCTCGAAGCTCGAATTGCACCGCAAGCTGGCCACGCGGTCGGAGATCGTTTTGGCCACGGCGCAGGCGGCTCTACGACGAGATGCGGCGGCTTCGCCCCGACGTCGCTTTATTGTCCGAACGGGGCCGACTATGGGCATTTTCATCTGACGGCTGCCCCGCCCGCTGCCGCGCGACATGGCCGAAATCGTTCGATCGGGTCGGCCGATCATCGGATATTACGGGGCATTCGCCCGCTGGTTCGACTACGAGCTTGCTGGCGCAGGCCGCGCGGACGCGCCACGACTTCGAGTTCGTGCTGATCGGCCCGAATTTCGACCGCACGCTGATGCAGCAGCCGCTTGGCCGAGTTGCCGAACGTCCGCTGGCTCGGCCAGAAGCGGTACGAGGAGTTGCCGGCGTACCTGCATTATTTTTCGGTCGCCACGATCCCGTTCGTCATCAATGAAATCACGAAGGCCACCTCTCCGGTGAAGCTGTTCGAGTACATGGCCGGCGGAAAGCCGATCGTGACGACCGACATGCCCGAGTGCCGCGAGTACCCCTGTGTGATCGTCGCCCGCAACGCGGGGGAGTATGTGGCGATGCTCGACGAGGCCATCTGTCGCGGCGGCTGGCAGTCGTACCGGCAGGCGCTCGACCGCGAGGCAAGGAACAACACCTGGGACGTACGCGCGCGGCAGATCCTCGATCAAGTGGAACGGATCACTGCCCAAACGAAATTGCAATCGGCCTAGCCGTGAGGGAGTCTTGCCGATGAGCGGACAGGACGCGGAGAGCGTGGAGCAACAGTTGGAGGCGGCCAGACGGCGCGTCCGCGAGTTGGAGATCGAACTGCAATCGGTCCACACGCGACTGCACGAAATTACGACCAGCCGGACCTGGGCCGTCGCCATTTTCTTTCAGCGCGTCCGCTATTGGCTGTGGAGCGGGCCGGCCGACAAGCGCCGCTACAAGGCCCGCGAGTTCGCCAAGCGGGTGCTGCGAAAAATCGGCCTGTATCCGCTGGCCGCGTGGGGTTGGCGGCAGGCGCGGGGAGTGAAGCGGCGTGTCTTGCCGCAAGGCGGCGCTGGCCGACGTGCAAAGCCGCAGTCGGCGGCGGAGGTCCTCGCCGACGACAATCCGCAGGGCTACGACGTGATCTGCCTGCCGGTGATCGTGTGGAACTCGCGATTTCAGCGGCCGCAGCAATTGATGGACCAATTCGCCCGGCGCGGCCACCGCGTGTTCTACGCCTCGCTGGGTTTCTGCGGCGGAAAGGCCGTGCGAGCTTTCGCGGCAACGTGCCGGCGTGTTCGAGATGATGCTGCCCGGCCCGCCGGACGTGAACGTCTACCGCGAGCTGCCGTCGCGAGGCCGACGTGACGCGATGGCCGACGCCATCGACCGGCTGCGCGTCGACGGCCGGCTACCACCGTCGGCCGTGGTCGTGGTGCAACTGCCCTTCTGGACCGCCCTGGCCGAGCGGCTGCGCGAGACGCTTCGGCTGGCCGATCGTCTACGATTGCATGGACGACCACTCGGGCTTCTCGACGAATTGCGAGTCGATGCTGCGGGCGGAAGAGCGCACCATCGCCGACGGCCGATCTGGTCGTGGTCACCTCCGACGTGCTCGACGCGAAAGTCCGGGCGAAGGCCCGGCGGACCGCGCTGATCCGCAATGCCTGCGACTACGAGCATTTCGCCGCCGTGCAGCCGCGTGCCGTGGACGGCTCGGCCGGCGGTAACGGATGCGGGAAACATTCGCTCGCGGAAAGTACGAGGGCCGATCTCCTCCGGCAGCTGTTAGCTCCCGGCTACTGCTGCACGACAATGACACCTTGACAGCAAGAGAACACCCCACGATCGGTTTTTACGGCGCGATTGCCGAGTGGTTCGACGCCGATCTGGTCGCCGATCTGGCCGAACTGCGGCCCCAGTGGAAGTTCGAGTTGATCGGCAGCACGTTCACCGGCGACGTCGTCGCGGCTGGAGAAGCTGCCGAACGTCACACTGCTGGGCGAGAAGCCCTACGCCAAGCTGCCGCGGCTGGTGGCCGGCTGGGATTGCTTCATCATCCCCTTCAAGCGGATTCCGCTGACCGAGGCCACCAACCCGGTGAAAGCCTACGAGATGCTGGCCACCGGCAAGCCGGTTGTGGCGGTCGATCTGCCGGAGTTGCGGCCGATGGCCCGCGACGGGCTGGTGTCGCTGGCCGACGACGCCGGCGGATTTGCCGAGGCGATCGACCGCGCCTTGGCCGAAGACGACGACGGCCGCCGCGAGCGCCGCCGGGCGTTTGCCGCGCAAAACACGTGGAGCGACCGTTGCGACGCCTTCGATGCGGCCGTGCGCGAGCTGTTCCCGCCGGCGTCGATCATCATCGTCACGTACAACAACCTCGCCCTGACGCAGATGTGCCTGGAGAGCGTCTTCCGCGAGACCGACTATCCGAACTACGAGGTGATCGTGGTCGACAACGCCTCGCACGACGGCACGGGCCGAATGGCTTGCCGAAGAGGCGATGCGCGAGCCGCGGCTTCGCGTGATCCGCAATGCCGACAATCGCGGCTTCGCGGGCGGCGAACAACCAGGGCCTCGCGGCGGCCCGCGGCGAGTTTCTCTGCCTGCTGAACAACGACACCGTCGTCACGCCGCGGCTGGCTCTCGACGCTTGATCGAACATCTGCGGAAGATGCCGCGGGTGGGAATGGTCGGGCCGGTGAGCAACATGGTCGGCAACGAGGCGAAGGTGCCGGTCGGATATACGGCAATCGCCGACATGCCGCGCTGGGCCGCCGACTATTGCCGCCGGCACGACGGCGAGACGTTCGCGATGAAGATGCTCGGCTTTTTCTGCGTCGTGCTTCGCCGCGAGGTGTACGAGAAGGTGGGGAAGATGGACGAGCAGTTCGGCGTGGGGTACTTCGAGGACACCGACTACTGCTGCCGCGTCGCCCGCGGGGGTTACCAATTGCACTGCGTCCGCGACGCATTCGTGCATCACTGGCAGGGCGCCTCCTTCCGCCTGCTGGGCGCAATGGCCTGGCGGATATCTACAAGCAAAACCAACGCCTATTTGAAGCGAAGTGGGGCGCGGACAGCATGGCGGGGGCATATTGAAGAGCCGTATCCCTCACGCTCCGCGTGAGGCGAAGTGATGGTGAAACCAACCTCACACGGAGTGTGAGGAGTACGAGGCCATGAATTCACGCAATCCAATTTCCGCGGCTGCTGGAAGGCGCATTGGCGTGGCCCAACTCGCGCTGGGCGTGGCCGCGGTCTGGTTCTGCGTACATGCGGCGATCTACGCCGTCGGAATGTGCCGGCTCGATCCCACACTGTACAGGCACCTGGAGCACGGATTAAAGCACCTCTTTGGCTGGCAGGCGCTAGGCTTCCTCATCACGGCCATCGTGGTGTCGACGCGGCGGCCGTCGGCGATCGGCCGCGCGCTCGGCGGTTATCTCGCGCTGTCCACGGCGGTGCTGCTGGCGTTTTCGCAAGACGCGGTGATGCTCGGCAGGTTTGGCGTGCTGCTTCTGTGGACCGCCTGCGCGGTCCAGGGAATGCGGCTGGCGATTGGCTGGGCAGCCGGCCAGCGATACGCGACCTGGGGCGTCGCGATGGCGGCCGTCTACGCGGCGCTAGTGCCGATCTGTTTCTTCTTGGGGGTTCTGCACGCGATCACGCCGCCGATCGTGGCCGTTCTGGCCGTCGTCGCCGCATCGCCCGGGGCCGTCGTCTGGCTGCGCACGGTTGGCGCAATGGAACGCAAGAAGGCTTGTAGGAGGCGACTCCTGTGGCCGATGGCAGCAACCGCTTGTCGCGTGGTTCCTGCTCGAAGTGATCTGGACGATTCTGGCGGTCGAGTTCATCGGCGCCAGCACCGCCGAAATCGCTTCCGACTCGGCTCGCGTACACGTGCCCTACATGCTGCGCGTGATCGCCGATCATGGCCTGTCGCACCAGTACGCTTGCTGGTACCGGCTGCAACCGATGGCGGTGCAAACGTACGGCGCGGCGATTACGGCGGTCGGCTCGCTGGCAGCGGCGAAGTGGTTTTCCTGGCTGGCACTGGCTGCCTTGGTTCTATTGGTGGTCGAGGAGGTTCAGTCGCGCAGCGGGTCGCGGCAACTGGGGCTGTTGGCGGGCGCGGCGGTGCTTAGCTGCCCGCTGCTTGCGGAACTCTCGAAGTCGCTCTACGTCGATCACGTCGTGGCGCTGCTGTGCACGGCCGGTTTCGTGGTGCTGTTCCGCGCTTCAGAGGCGCTGCCCCAGTGCCGAAGGGGACGGTCCCATGTTCGCCGACCGCGGCTTCGCCGCGGTGCCCGCGAAAATCGGGACAGTCCCCCTGCCTGCGCGGAGTCCTGCTCTCGGCGGCGATCATGGCTTCGGTGGTGCAAGTGAAATACACGGGCCTGATTTTCGCCGCGGTTTGGGGCGTCTTCCTGGCTGTCGATTTGCTGCGGAGGTGCGGCTGGCGCAGTCGCGCTGCGATGGTCGGCCGCAGCCGGCGCCCTGTTGGCCGTGATGGCGTTGCCCTGGTACGTCTATGTCTATCTGGGCACGGGAAACCCGTTCTACCCTTACTTGAACCAATGGTTTCCGTCGCCGTATTGGGTCGACGGCTTTGCGCTGCAGCAGGTTTTCGCGGCGAACTTCAAGCCGTCACCCGGCATCGCCGATGCGGCGGCGTTTCCTTGGGCCGCCACGTACCATACCACCGATTTCGTGGAAGGATACGACGGACTTCTGGGATTCTGGGCGCTGGCATTGGCGACCGTGTTGCCTTCTGGCGTGGCGGCGCGGCGGCGTTGCCTACTGGGACATGGCGATTGTCGCCGTCGCCATGATCGCCGGCATCGTCGGCTACACGCCCTACGTGCGATACTGGCTGCCGGCTTATCCGTTGCTGGTCGCCTCATGCGTGCTGGCGGCCGGATCGCTGTTTCGTTCGATCCGCTGGCGTCCGCAGGGACGATGGCCGCCGATGATCGCCGGAACCGTCCTGGCGTTGCTCTTGTTCCTGCCCGCGCCGTTGGTGTACGTCAACATGCCGTGGGACGTCTACGCAAAGCGCATCTCCACCGACGATTACTTGGAGGAGAAGTTCGAAGGGTATCGGCTGGTGCAACAACTCAATGGGGTTCTTGCGCCCAAGGACGGCGTGCTTTGCACGGGCTACTACGGGGTTTATCTGGCCGGTGGCCGGCCTTACGAATTCACGTACCAGTGGAACGGGGTTTACCGCATCCACGACGTTCGCTCGTTCGAGGAGTTTTGCCGCCGTTACGGGATCCGGTATTGGATCGTCAGCCACCCCCGGACGATGCCTCCCGCGATCAGCGAAAAATACTGGACGCCCGAGCGGATGGTGTCGGCGTCGGGAGCGGTGGCAATCTTCGACCTGGCCGCGTCGCCGCCCGATCGCTGGAAGGTCGCCGCGGAACGCGCGTGGAAGACGGTGCTGCAAAGTCCGGTCGCGAAGTGGTCGCCTTCCCACCATTTCCAACAGTGGGTGAACATGTCGAAGGAGGCGGCGACCCCGGTCAAGCAGGCGATTCTCTTGAAAGGAGAAACCCGGCTGGGACACCGCATCGAGTCGGGAAGCCCGGGCGACCTGTGTCGGGTCAATCTTGCCTTTTCGTCGAAGGGGCCGACCGACCCGTTGTTCGATATCCTCTGGTATGACGCGAACGACAATCTCGTCGGCCGCACCAACGGCGCCGCTCACGGCAAATCAGCATATCGAGCATGGTTGTACGCCGCCGTGCCACCGAAGGCCAAGAAACGGCTGGGTCGAGGTACGGGAATGGAGGGGGCGGCCGATCCAACTGAAACGGGCGTCGGTGACCGTCTGGACGCCGCACACCACGGCCGTCGTGGCGGCGGAAAAACTGAAGCCGGGATATTCCCACAGGTAGCAATGGACTCCAACGCAGCACTTCCGATGAGAACAACGGGCCGCGCTCGCCTCCGCTGGATCTTGCTGGGCTTTGCCGCGGGTTGGTTCTGCATTCACGCAACTCTCTACGCTCTCCTGCTCCGCCACCTCGATCCCCTGCTGGGTTCGCATCTGAAAATGGCGCTGACACAGTTCTTCGGCTGGCAGATGGGCGGCTTCTTCCTCTCGGCGATTGTCGTTTCGACGTTGAGGCCGTCGGCTACCGGCCGCATCCTCGGCGGCTATCTGCTCGTGTCCGCGCTGGTGCTGCTAGGTCTCCATCACGATGCGGGAGCGGTTGCGAAACTCGCGATCTTGCTGCTGTGGATGGCGTGTGCGACCACGGGAATGCGAGAAGCGGTCCGACGGGCGGCGGGAGAGCGATATGCGACGTGGGGCATCGCGGCCGCCGCCGTTTATGCCGCACTCGTGCCCATCGGCTTCGTCCTGGGCATTCTGCATTTAATCACGCCGTCGATTGTGACGGCGGTGGCCGTCGCCACGGCGCTGCCCGGCGGCGTCGTGTGCGTCTGGCGGACCGCGAGATGGAATGCGACGAGCGTCGCAAGGGGCGACTCCTGCCGCCAATCCGTGGTCAAATGGTGTCTGCTCGAGGTGATCTGGGTTGTCCTGGCCATCGAGTTCATCGGCGCCAGTACGCCGGAGGTCTTTTCCGACGCCGCACGCGTACACGTGCCCTATATGCAGCAGGTGGTCGCCGACCACGGAATATCGCACCAGTACGCTTGCTGGTTTCGGCTTGAGCCGATGGCTGCGCAGACGTACGGTGCAGCGATGGCCGCTGTCGGAACGCTCGCCGCGGCGAAGTGGTTCTCCTGGCTCGCCTTGGCCGTGCTGGTGATGCTGGTGGCCGAGGAGGTCCAACGTCGCAGCGGCTCACGCGAACTAGGGTTGTTCGCGGGCGCGGCCGTGCTCAGCTGCCCGATACTCACGCGGTTGTCGAGTTCGCTCTACGTCGATCACGTGATGGCGATGTTCTGCACGGCCGGATTCGTGGTGCTGTTCCGCGCCTGCGCTCCCCCTGTTTCCGCGGAGTCCTGCTCTCGGCGGCGATCGTGGCCTCGATGGTGCAAGTGAAGTACACCGGGCTGATCTTCGCCTCGGTTTGGGGTGTCTTTTTGGCCGTCAATTTGCTGCGACAATGCGGCTGGCGGGTCGCCCTGCGATGGTCCGCCGTGGCCGGCGCCCTGTTGGCTGTGATGGCCTCGCCCTGGTACGTCTACGTCTATCTGGGCACGGGAAATCCCTTCTATCCCTTTTTGAACCGCTGGTTTCCGTCGCCGTACTGGGCCGACGGCTTCACGCTCCAGCAGGTTTTCGAGCGGGTCTTCAAAATGCCGCCGGGAGTCGGGGGAGCCGTGGCGTTTCCGTGGCTGGTCACCTACCACACCACCAGTTTCGTGGAGGGATACGACGGATTCCTTGGCTTCTGGGCTCTGGCGTTAGCCCCCTGTTGGTTCCTGGCGCGGCTGTCACGACGAAAAGGGAAGATCATCGAGTGTGAAAAGCCGGCGGGGCCTGCCGACAGCTCTTGTCGCCGCGAAACGCCGCCGCGATGCGATGCGGTGGCCATTGAAAGCTGCCGCCCTTCCTACTGGGACATGGTGGTCGTCGGCTTGGCGATGATCGTCGGCGTCATCATGTACACTCCCTACGTGCGGTATTGGCTGCCTGCCTATCCGCTCTTGGTTGCCTCGTGCGTTCTGGCGGCCGGATCGCTGTACCGGTCGATCGAGTGGCGGCCCACGGGGCGATGGATGCCGGTCACGGCAGGAATCGCTTTGGCGCTGTTGCTGCTTTTGCCGGCGCCGGTCTTCTGTATCAAACTGCCGTGGGACGCCTATGCCAAACGAATTTCCAGGGAAGAACACCTGACTCAGTGCTTTCAAGGCTATCAGGCGACACGGCAGCTCAACGCGATTCTCGCGCCCGACGACGGCGTGCTCTGCACCGGTTGCACCGGCGTCTATCTTGTCGGCGGGCGGCCGTACGAGTTTGGGTTCTGGTGGAACCGCGTTCATCACATCCACGGCCAGAAGTCGTTCGTCGAATTCTGCCGGCGCTACGGCATCCACTACTGGATGGTAAACCATTTCTCCCCGGCCAGCCGCTGTGTGAAGGGCAATGAAGACATCGTGGCCGAGTACTGGAGGGACGCGAGACTTGTCACGGCATCCGGCACGGTGGCGGTATACGACGTGGCCTCGCCCCGCCGCAAGAGTTCGCTGATGACGGTGCGGCGCGAGTGGCCCACCATTATCGAAGAGAGCGACAAATCGTGGACGTTTGTCGCTCCGGCGAAGAACTGGGTGAACCTGGCGCCCCACGCCGCTGCGACGCCCGCCAAGGGAGCGATTGCCCTGACGGGCGAAGCCTGGATCGGGCACCGGCTGAAACCCACGGTGCCGGGCGGAATATGCCGCGTAGACCTCAACCTCTGGTCTCCCAACTCCACCGACCCCGTGATGGAAATCACCTGGTACGATGCCAAAGGCAGACTGATCAGCCGCATCAGCGGCGCCGGCTACGGTCAATCAGCGTTCCGTGCATGGATCTGCGCGTTGGTTCCGGCAGATGCCAAGAGCGGCTGGATTTATCTGCGGGAGTGGCAGCGGAAGCCGCTCCGCCTGAACCACGCGGGAGTGACCTTCTGGAAGCCGCCGACGCCGCCGGCCGTGGCACGCCGCGAGAAGCCCGAGCATCGGGCAGGAGCTGTCCAATGACAACGAACCGCACGACGCCTGAAATGCCGGTCGCCGTGGTGATTCCGGCCTACCGCGGCGAGGCCCACGTCGCCGGCGTCCTCCGCGGCATTCCGGATTTCGTCGCGCTGGATCGTCGTCGTCGACGATTGCAGCCCGGACGATACGGCGGCCATCGTCGAAGCGGAGTCGCGGCGCGATCCGCGCATCCGGCTGCTGCGGCACGCGGAAAATCAGGGCGTTGGCGGCGCGGTGCTGACCGGTTACGCCGAGGCGCATCGTCTGGGCGCTGAGATCGTGGTGAAGATGGACGCCGACGGTCAGATGGATCCGGCCCACCTGGCGGCGCTGATCGCTCCGATTGCTGCGCGGAGAGGCCGACTACACCAAGGGGAACCGCTACCTCCACGCCCGGCAGCTTTGCTCGATGCCCTTGCTGCGTCGCATCGGGAACCTCGGACTGTCGTTCCTGACGAAGCTGGCCTCGGGCTACTGGAACATCTTCGATCCGACCAACGGCTACACGGCGATTCACGCCTCGCTGATCCCGCTGTTGAACGAGGACGGCATCGGGCGGCGATACTTTTTCGAGAGCAGCATGTTGCTGGAGTTGAGCCTGCTGCGGGCGGTGGTCCGCGACGTCTACATCCCCGCCCGCTACGGCGACGAGACCAGCAACCTCTCGATCGTCAAAACGCTTCGCCAGTTTCCGGCCGCCTTGGCGAAGGGATTCTGCCGCCGCCTGTGGATTCAGTATTTCGTCCGCGATTTCAGCATTGCCTCGCTCTACGCGATTGCTGGGCTGGCGCTGTTGCTGGCGGGCGGGTTGTTCGGCGCGATCCATTGGTGTTCGTCGGCGCAACAAGGAGTCGCCACCCCCACCGGCACCGTGATGCTGGCCGCGCTGCCGGTGTTGCTCGGCATCCAGTTGCTGCTGCAAGCCGTGAGCCTGGACATCCAGAATCAGCCGACGCACTGCCTGCACCGCGACGCGCTGCTCGAGCAGCAAGCCAAGCCCGCTGCCCTGGCGCCGCCGCCGCTGCCGGCCGTCGAACAACCCCAAAACAGTTCGCCGCGTCGGCGAGCCGCGTAAGTTGTCGCGTCAGAATGAGTCGATCGCGTTTGTGGACGGATTTCCAAATCCGTCGCCGAAAACTGGACGGATTGGGAAATCCGTCCTACTGTCTGGAGAACAATCATGCGAGTCCTGTTGGTTTATCCGCCGATCTCCAAGGAAGAACGATATTCGTCCGCCATCGGCAGCGCCGGCGGAAGGCAGATGCCCTTGGGCGTCTTCTACCTGGCGTCATCCCTGCGCGAGCGCGGACACGAGGCTGCTGTGATCGACGGAGAGGCTGAAAACCTCACGGCCGCCGACATCCTCGAACGGGCCGAGCAGTTTCGACCCGACCTGGTGGGCATCAGTGCGACGACAGTGGCGTTTCACCGCGCCCTGGAAGTCGCCCGCGAACTGAAACGCCGGCGGCCCGAGCGGCCGATCGTCTTGGGCGGCCCGCACGTCTCCTCGAACCTGGCGCACGGCATGTCGTTTCCCGAGTTCGACTTCGCCATCGTCGGCGAGGGGGAGAAGTCGCTGGCCGACCTAGCCGACGCCCTGGCACGCGGAAGCGACTTGGCCGGCGTCGCCAGCCTGGCGTATCGAAAGGGAGGCGAACTGGCGATTAACCCGACGGCTCCGCGCGTTGACGATCTGGACGCCGTGCCGTTTCCCGCCTACGACCTCGCGGCCGATCTTGCGCTCTACACTCCGCCGCCGTGCAACTACAAGAAGCTCCCGGCGGCCAACGTCATCACCAGCCGCGGCTGTCCGAACCAATGCACCTTCTGCGACCGTTCGGTCTTCGGCCAGTTGTTGCGGCAGCGAAGCGCCGAGAACGTGGCGGCCGAAGTCGAGCATCTGTGGAACGAGTACCACGTCCGCGAGATCGCTTTCGTCGACGACACCTTTACCTTGCGTCCGCAGCGAATCCGCGAGTTGTTCGCGATCCTCGACCGCAAGGGCATCTCTTTTCCCTGGACTTGCATGAGCCGCGTCAGCGCGGTCGACGAAGATCTCCTGCGGTTCATGCGCGACCACGGCTGCTGGCATATCTCCTTCGGCATCGAGTCGGGCAACGAGGATATCCTCAAACGCATCAAGAAGAAGATTTCGCTCGATCAGGCCCGGCGGGTGATCGGCTGGTGCGCAAAGCTGGGCATCCGCACCAAGGGCTTCTTCATCGTCGGCCACCCCGGCGAAACGCTGGAGACCATCGACGAGTCGATCCGCGAGGCCCTGAAGATGAGGCTCGACGACGTGGTGGTCACGATCAACACGCCGATTCCCGGCTCGCCGCAGTACCAAGAGGCCGCCGCCAACGGCACGCTCGACGTGACCGACTGGAGCAAGTTCAACTACTGGCGGCCGGTGTTCGTTCCGCACGGGCTGACTCGTGAGCAGCTTCTCTTGAAGCATCGCGAGTTTTACCGCCGCTTCTACTTCCGGCCGCGGATCATCCGGCGGTACGCGCTGAGTTTCCTTTCACGCAGCGGCCCGCGGCGATTGTTGTCGCTGGTGCGCAGTCTGCCGTTCCTGTTGTTCCGCGAGAAGCGCAATCCGGGCGATGGGGATTGTCCCAGTCTCCGCGTCAGCGAAGACGGCAGTGTTTCGCCAAACGGCGTTCGCCAAACGGCATGTCAAACGTGCCGTTGATTCCAACCGATTGGCCGAGGGGGCAAGAACGGGTTCGCGAGAAGACTGTAGGGGCCGCGCTCCGCGGCGGCCCGCGAACTGCCAATCGTTTTACTTTCTGGTCACCAACGGGCCGCCGCGGAGGGCGGCCCCTACAGAGGAGAACCTACAGGCGTGTTCCCGCACCCATCGGGCGCATTGGGCGATCGACAAGGTGCGCCCGGGCGGAGTTGGTGTTGCTCCGAAGGCTAGGAATTTCGTATAGTACGCGCCACTCTGAGTTGTTCTCGGGAGGGAGCAAAGCCATGGTCGGCATTCGCATGTTGAAAAGGCCTGTAAAGCGTTGCCTACGAATGCTGCACTTGGCTGCTCCTCCCGTCCCGGCTGCCCCGCCTGCCCCCAGCTTCACCCCGGACGAGTATCGCGAGTTGACGCTGTTTGTCTGCAACGTCTGCGGCGCTTCGAACTGCTTGCCGAGAAGCCGACTGACTCGCGAGGACGGCCACTGCGCCAAGTGCCGGTGTTACGGCCGCCTGAGGTCGATCGTGTACGCAGTGACGTCGCATTTTTCGCCCGACGAGAACATTCTGGCGTCGATGCCGCCGCGCAAGCAGATTCGCGGCATCGGTTGCAGCGACTGGGGTTACGTTGATCTACTGGCGGAAAAGTTCGGCTACGTCAACACGTTCTACGATGAAGCGCCGCAACTCGACCTCTGCAACGTCGATTGGTCGCGATGGCCGGCCGGCAGCGTCGACTTCATCACCTGCACCGACGTGCTAGAGCACGTCGCACCGCCGATTGAGCGGGTCTTCGAGAACATGTACCGCTTGCTGAAGCCCGGCGGCGTTGCCATCCTGACAGTGCCGTGCTCCTTGGAGCCTACCACCCGCGAACACTTTGTCGATCTTCACGATTGGCGCATCGACACGACCGACGACAAGCATCGCGTGCTGATCGACCGCCGGCGCGACGGAACGATCGACCGATACGATAACCTCTGTTTCCACGCCGGCGTTGGACTTACCTTGGAATTTCGCCTGTTTTCCCGGCGGGGGCTGATCGACAGCGTCGAACGGGTGGGATTGCGCATGGCAAAGGTATACGACCGGTCGATAGAGCCCTATGCCATACCCTTAGCGGAAGGCAACTTCGTTTTGGTCGCCGAGAAGCCCGGCGCGGCGGACGGCTCGGTCCGCACGCCGCACGTGGACCCGTATCAGGTGCTCTTTGATTGCCAGAAGGAGATCACGGCCCGGACGGCGACGCCCGAGCCCCGCGACTACGGCTATGCCCCCAAGTATCGCGACAGCGAGCTCGGCTATTGGGCGCATATTCCGCGTTGGCTCTCCCAGGACTTCCGTCAAGCCGCCGGCGGTCGGGGTCTTCGCTGTTTGGACGTCGGTTGCGCCTACGGAACTCTGTTGCTATATGCCGCCAAGTCGCTCGGCTGCGAACTCTACGCGATCGACTTCATTCGCTATCTGGATGTTTCGTTGATCGACGACTACAACATTCACTTCCGAATCAACAACATTGAGCGGGAAGCGTTTCCTTGGCCCGTGCAATTCGACATGATCCTTTTCACTGAAGTCCTGGAGCACTTGAACTTCCAAGCGAAGCCCACTCTCAAAAAACTGCGAAGACTGCTGAAGCCCGGCGGCCGGTTGTATCTCGAGTACGCCCGACGCTTCGCAGTGGGGCAAGCAGACGAAGTATTACGACAAGTATTCGGACCTTCCTCGGCCGAAACAGCATTCGCCGCTTCGTCCTCATCGATGACCATGTATGGCAGTTTGACGAAAATGAACTGAGGCGACTCGTTGCCGGCGCCGGATTCCAGATCACGCGGTGCGATTACTCTTCCGGCTTTGGAAAACGCCACTTCAATCTTGCGCTGAAAGCGTCTCGCTTGGCCTTGGAAATTCTGAGCGTGAGCACGTTGCGGGCGCTCTTGACGCTCGGCAACCCAGCCCGAGGCCATCAAGATGGCTCCGGTGGTTCACGAGTGCCTTCGACGCTCCGACCGGATCGAAGCCATCCTCTGCGCGACCGGCCAACACCGCCAGATGCTAGATCAGGTGACGGCTTACTTTGGCATCGCGGTCGATCGCGGCCTCAATCTGATGTCGCCGAACCGGACACCGGCCGCCGCCATGTCCTATCAGTTCTGCCGCATCAAAGGGCGGGTGACCCCGCAAGCCCGATGAGGTTCGGGAACCGGTCGTCCAGATGCTCCCTGCATCTCCGTCATGGTGGCCCGCACCGTGTCCACCGCGACGTTTGCGATGGCTTGTCGGCAGACTGGGTAGGTCAGACGACGATGTAAGCGTTCACAGGCCGGAAACAGAGGGGGACGGAGGAGGTTTTCGGCGACAGTATCCGCCGCAGGAGGAGATATTTCTCCGAAAGCCTCCTCCGTCCCCTTGCCGCCCAGTGAACGGTTACGACGACGATGAGCCCGCCTCGACGGCGGCCGTGCCGGCGTCGTGGAATTGGAACCCGCTCGAATCGCCCGGCAACACCGCGGCCAACTTCTCGACCAGCAGCGTTTTGATGCGGGTCGTGCAGTCGTGGGCGTTCATCAGTCGATGGGCGTGCGCGGCTACGGCCTCGCTCACCTTCGGATGGCAGTGGCCCAGCGTGGTCACGTAGATGCCCGAGGAAAAGTCGATATACCGATTCCCGTCGACGTCGACCAGGACGCAACCCTCGCCCGACTCGAAGGCCACGGGGAACAACTTGATCTGGCTGCTGAGCCCCTTGAAGTAGCGGGTGCAACGCCGATGGTACTTGTCGCGACTGCCCAACCTGTCACACGATTGGCCTACAAACCAGATCGGCCTTGCGGATGGGGATGGCGGAGGTCGGGCAAGCGCGGTGGCAGTTGCCGCAGCGGATGCACTGGTCGCTTTCGATCCAGATGTAGGTGGCGTCGGGCGCGGCGGCCGACTTGATGTGGCCGGTCGGCGAACCGTCTTCGTCGGCGAACAGTCGCGTAAGGGGATGGATGCAGGCCCGCGGCGAGGCCTTGATGCACCAGTCGCAGTGGATGCACTTGTCCTGGTCGATCTCGAACTTGAAGTTGCAGAGGTAGCAGCGGCGGGCGTTGATTTCCAACTCTTCGGCATCGTAGCCCAGTTCGACTTCCTCGTTGCCTTGGCGCTGCTCCAGCGGCAGGGTCCGCATCGGGCGCGGGACGTGTAGAGGTCGTGATCGCGCAGGCGGCCCGTGTCTTCGGCCTCCTCGATCCGGACCCAGCGGCCCAGGCGCTTCCGGCCCATGAGAAACTCGTCGATCGCCGTCGGCGGCGTCCTTGCCGTCGGCCACGGCGTGGATCACGTCGAGCGGCCCGGTGTGGAAATCGCCGGCAGTGAAAATCTTCTCGTGTGTGGTGCGGTTGTGCTCGGCCAGCTCGACGCCCTCGGGCAGGATCTCCAGCGTGCGGGTCTGGCCCACGGCGTAGATCAGCGTGTCGCACGGCACCTCGTAGTCGCTGCCGGGCACGCGGTGGATGGGCGGCTTGCCGCCTCCTTCGGGCTCGTCGCCCAGCACGTTGCGGTCGAAGACCACGCGCCTTCACCTGGCCGTCCTCGCAGCGCACCCGGGCGGGGTTCACCAGCGTGCCGACGTCGATGCCCTCCAGGCGCAGTTGCCAGATCTCGTCGGGGCTGGCCGACATGTGCTCCTCGCCGCGGCGATACATGATGGCCGTCACGCGGTGCTCCTCGCCCAGCAGCCGCCGGGCCGCCCGGCGCAGTCGACGGCCGTGAACCCGCCGCCGATGACCACCACGTCGCCGCTTCACCGGGATCGGGATCGCCCGTGTTGTAGCGTTTCATGAAGTCGTAGCCGCTGATGGCGCTGCGTGCCGTCCTCCAGGCCCTCGATCTTGAGCTTGATGCCGCGGATCGCGCCGGCGGCCAGCAGCACCGCGTCGTACTGCTCGGCCATTTCGGCCAGGCGCGCGCGGTCGACGTGCTCGCCGAGCCGCACCTCGATGCCGCTGTCGACGATGGCCTGCACTTCCTCCCGCACGACGTCGCGCGGCAGCCGGAACTCGGGGATGCCCCAGGCCATCTGGCCGCCGAGCACCGCTTCGCGCTCGAACAGCTCGACGGCGTGGCCCAGCCGCTTCAGCTCGCGCGCGGCGGTCAGCCCGGCCGGCCCGCCGCCCACCACGGCGACGCGCTTGCCGGTCGGCTCGTCGAACCAGGGCGGCAGCGGCCGCGGCCGGCTGCGACTTGTTGTCCGCCGCCGCCCGCTTCAGGTGGCAGATCGTCACCGGGCCGTTGGTGTTGGTCCACTGGTGGCGGCATGCCGGCTCGCACGGCCGCGTGCAGATGCGTCCCAGCACCCCGGGAAACACGTTGTCCTCCTGGTTGACGCGGTACGAGGCGTCGGGGTTCTTCTCGCACCAGGTGCCGGATGTACTCGGGCACGTTGGTGCCGGCCGGACAGGCGGCCTGGCAGGGAATGTCGCGGGCGATCGTCTTCAGATCGAGCGCCGTGCGGCCCTCGCCCGTAAAGGTCGAGATACTCGGCCGGCTTGGGGGCGAACTCGTAGCGGATGCCCAGGGCCTCGACGGCCCGGCGAAACGGCTTCATGCCGGGGACCTCGGGATTGCCCTTGCCCCTTCGCTCCAGACCGCGTCGGAGAGCGTCTCGTCGCCCTGGCGGCATCGCAGGAACGTGTCGAGCACGGCCTCGACCACGCGGGGGCAGTCTTCGATCTTGAACTCGCCGAGCACCTGGCCGAACCGCTCCTGCGGTGCCGCCGAGCCGGCACCTGGTAGCCCTCGGCCGAGCCCTGGTGCCCTCGCGGATCCGCATGCCGCGCAGCCCGACGTCGGCGATGTAGTACGGCGAGCACGAGTTCGGGCAGCCGGTGATGTTGATGATCGCCTTGTCGCGAATGGCGTCGTACTTCTCCTGCGTGACGACGCTTTCGAGCATGTCGTACATGCGGCGGGTCTCGGAAACGGCCAGCGGGCAGTAGGTGGTGCCCACGCACGGGACGACGTCGTCCAGCCCGAAGAACGTGCCCCTTGCGCACCGGCAGCTTGTCGATCTCGGCCTGCAGCTCGGGCAGCTTGGCGGGATCGACGCCGTGCAGCTCGAAGTTCTGGCGGTTGGTGGTGTAGACGTACTTGTCGCCGTAGCGTTCGCTCAGCTCGGCGATGCGCTTGAGCGAGTGGAAGTCGATCTCGCCCTTGGGGACCATGATCCGGGCGATGGCCTTGCCGTCGTCGCCGCGCGGGCTCGGGCTCGGCCATGGGACGCCGGCGGCACCGGCGGGCCGCAGTCTTCGACGAACTCTTGCTCGAAGTCGCTCGTGGTCCACGCCCTCGGCGTCCAGGTAGCCCTCGACGATGCGGCGGCATCGTCGATGCCGCGTCGCTCGACGACGACCTTCAGCCGCGCCATGCTGCGGTCGAAGCGGTCGCCGTAGTCGCGAAAGAGCATCGCCATGGCGCGGCAGAGCGGCTGGATCTTGTCGCGCGGCACGAAGCCGTAGAGCAGCTCGCCGACGTAGGGCCGCCAGCCCATGCCGCCGCCGATGAACACGCGGAAACCGGTCTCCTCGGCGCCGCCGGCGCCGCCGGCGCACGATGGCCACGACCCCGCCGCAGTTGATGCGCGGCTGGCCGCAGTTGCCCTGGCAGCCGGAGTAGGTGATCTTGAACTTGCGCGGCAGGTTGTCCAGGTCGCGGCAGCCGCCGATCAGCTCGGCCGTCTTGCGGGCGTAGGGCAGCACGTCGAACCGCCGGTGCGGGCAGACCGAGGCCCAGGGGCACGCGGCCGTGTTGCGGATGTTGTCGCCGCAGCCGTGGAACGTGCCCAGGCTGTACTTGGCCAGCTCGCGCATCATCGGCGCGATGTCGCCCAGGCGAAGGTAGTGCAACTGCAGCGCCTGGCGCGTGGTCGACGCAGATGCGCCCCTGGGCGTAGGCCTTGATGATCTTCGACAGCCCGCGGACCTGGGAGGTGGTGAGCACGCCGCCCGGCACGACGATGCGGACCATGAAGTAGTTGGGGTGGCGCGTGGTGTAGACGCCGTAGGCCTTGGCGACCTTCGACTCCTCCAGCGTCATCTTGCCGTGCCGCGCGATTTCGTCGAAGTCCAGCAGCAGGCCCCCCTCCTTGACGACCTCGTCGTCGCTGCGCCGGATATTGGTAATGCGCCGCTGCATGCAGCTCCTCCTTCATTTGGTCACAAGCTTTGGATAGATCTTCCAAGGGTGAGAATTGAAAATGAGTCACGTAATCGTTACAGAAAACCCGTGCTGAGGTAGCGCTCGCCGGTGTCGCAGATGATGGTGACGATGCGCTTGCCGGCGCTGTCGGGCCGCTCGGCGATCTGGCGTGCCGCGCAGGCGTTGGCGCCGCTGGAGATGCCGGCCAGCATGTCCCTCGGTCTTGGCGAGCTGCTTCGCCGTGGCGATCGCCTCGTCGTTGCCCACGCCGGATGACCTCATCCACGACGCTGCGTCATAGATGCCGGGCACGAACCCGGCGCCGATGCCCTCGATCAGGTGCGGCCCGGGGCTGCCTCCGGAGAGCACGGGCGAATCGGCCGGCTCCACCGCCACCACGCGCAATCGCGGGGTTCTGCTCCTTCAGGTAGCGCCCCGCGCCGGAGATCGTGCCGCCGGTGCCCACGCCGGCCACCAAGTAGTCGACTCCGGCCGCCCGTGTCGCGCCAGATCTCCGGTCCGGTCGTGCGGCGGTGGACCGCCGGGTTGGCCGGGTTGTCGAACTGGTGCGGGATGAACGACCCGGGGATCGACTGCGTGGAGCTGCCGGGCGCGGTCGACCGGCCCCTTGCATCCCTTCCTTGCCGGGCGTCAGCACCAGCTCGGCCCCCAGCAGCGTCAGGATCTTGCGCCGCTCGCTGCTCATGGTGTCCGGCATGCGTCAGGATCAGGCGATAGCCCTTCACGCGCGCGACCCAGGCCAGGGCGATGCCCGTGTTGCCCGAGGTCGGCTCGATGATGGTTCCGCCGGGACGGATCGACCCGTCCTTCTCGGCCTCTTCGATCATCGCCAGACCGATCCGGTCCTTGACGCTGGCCGCGGGATTGCGCATCTCCAGCTTGCCGACGATCTCCCCGGGCAGGTCCTTGCCGAAACGGCCCAGCCGCACCAGCGGCGTGCCGCCGATCAGCTCGCACAGGCTCTCCGCAATGCTGTTCAGTCATAAGCTTGTTTGTCGGGTTCGTGCCGGAGTCGCGTCGCCGAGCGTTGCCCCGTACGCCGCGCTCTGCCGCAGACGGGCGTTGGTCTCCGCCTGCTAGATGCCGCTGCCCGCGATGTGCAGGCCACATTCCTTCTGTTCGGGCGATTCCCACCGCCAGCGGCCGGCGCGGGCGTCCTCGTGCGGCCTGATGGGCGACGTGCAGGGCTCGCAGCCGATCTGCGCAAAGCCCTGATTGTACAGGCGGTTGTAGGGAAGCCGCTTCTCCATCACGTAGTTCCAGACTTCCTGCGTCGTCCACTCCATGATGGGGTTGATCTTCTCGATCCCGCCCTGGCCGTGGTCGGTCTCGAACTGCGGCACGTCGCGCGCGGGTAATGCTCTGCTCGCGCCGCAGGCCCGTAATCCAGGCCGTCATGCCCTCCAGCGCCCGCTTCAGGGGCTCGACCTTGCGGATGTGGCAGCACTGCTTGCGGTTCTCGATCGACTCGCGAAACGAGAACAGCCCCTTCTCGTTCACGAGCTGCTCGACGGCCTGCTTGTCCGGGAAATACCACTGGACGACATTGCCGTAGCGGCGGCGAATCTCCTCGGCCAGCTCGTAAGTCGCCGCGTGCAATCGCCCGGTGTCGATGGCAAACGCCCGGGCGTCCTTGCGAATGCAGAGCATCATGTCCAGGATCACCACGTCCTCCACCTGGAATGAGCAGGCCTGAACGATGCGAGGATGATGCTTATCCAGGGCGATCTCCAGCGCCTCCAGGGGCTCGTAGCTTGCCGGCTCACTTCGACTGTCCTGTCTCGCAGTACTCATGACTTGGCCTTTGATCGGAACCACCCCAACCCTCTTCGATAGGGTTCGTTGTCGACCGGATTCTCGAAGACCAGCCACGAAGCCGATCTCCAAACCGAGTGTTGGTCCGCGTGACCGTGCCTGCCGGCACGGGCACGCCGGCCGCCCGTCGCGGCCAGTGCGTCCATCTCGGCTACCTCCCTCTCTTCGTTCCACGGCGCCGAGATCTTACCGATCGGCTGCCCTGATCGGTCAGTCCGTCTCGCGCCGGCACCGGCTCAGCCGTCTGACAGGGATCCAAACAGCATCGAACCACCTTGCCAAAAGGCTTCGCTGGGCGGCGGTTCTCGGGGAGCTGACCCAGAGTCCGCCTGGACAAAACCCGGACGGTCACATCGTGCAACTCTGCTGCCGCCTGATGAAAGGCACATGTCTTGGCCAAGTCGGCTCCCCGCGAGCAGAAATCTCCGAGGATCAACCCCTGGCAGACTTCGACAGTGGCCAACAGACTGACCCCTTCCGGCGGCAGAGCCAAGGTCACACCCCCCGCAGGGCCACGGCGACGTACCAAGAACCCCCGCTCTGGCCGACCGCTGGGTCAATTCTGCCAGATCGCTCGGGGATTTGCCCAACTTCTCTGCCTTAAGGTGTGGGGCAATGGGACGTGCCGTGGCATTCAGTCCGAGGTGAATCAGGCCCCGGATCGCTGAAGCAGTTGTCTTCGTTAGCACGGCTCACGCACGAAAACACGGACAAACCTCATTCAGCTTATCCAAATTCGCCGCGCGGTCAAGGGCAGATCGGCGAGAAAGGCCCCCAGGTCTCGGTAACGTGCCGATCGACATGGCCTTGCCATCGCCGGCGCCTCTGCATAAGTTTCGTTCCGAAGACGTGGTTTGCCGGGAATCGCTCGGCGGATTGCTGAAACACTACGAACGGTGCGCGGCGTAAGCACGGACGTGGACAGTCCCTTAAGTCCTGTCTCGTACCATGCGATGTCAGTAATGTTCCACGCGCTTCGATTCGCATATCACTCTTCGTGTCCGCCGTTAGAGGGTGGCAAACCGCTTTCCTTCTTTCTCTCGTAACCCTCGCTATTGTTATGATTTGGAGGTGGCATCATTTTGGACCCTGTCGCGTAAGGCCCCACGATACGTCGTATGCGACCGCGGCGGGCAATTCGACTGTCCAACGTTCCGCACGTGGTGCAGACGCAAGGGCATCAAACCGCCACGTTACGGCAAGATCGGTGAGCATGGTTCGATTGCCGTGGTGGAACGGGTCATCTTGACGATCAAGTGTCTGCTCCGATGCTTGCCGCTCGTGCCTTATCGGCGTGAGGCATTCATGAAGGAGCTTCTGTCAACGGTCGAATGGTACAACCAATTCCGACCGCACACTTGGCTCGGCGGCAAGACGCCGAAGGAAATGTACTTCGGACAGTTCCCAGCCAATCGGCGGCCGCGATTCGAGCCGCGATCCAGATGGCCGCGGGGTTCGCCGTGCGCTAAACCTTGGGCATTGGTGCGGGGCAGTCCCGATGCGAAGCTGATATTGGAAGTCAGCTTCCAACGTGGACACAAGCACCTGCCGATCGTAACGCTCAAGCGAGTTGCCTGAGGCGAGCTACGGCTTCTTCGTGGCAACAGCGCTCTCGGTGTGCGCCGACGATGTCGAGGCATGCAGGCGCAATCCGAGTTTTCAAAGAACGCTACGATGTTAGGTCAATTTCGTGACGGAACGCGGTCATTTCGACCCTGAACTTCCCTCATTGTGCGGTATCTTCTTCTCCGCTTCGTCGGTTGTAAAGTTCCGCTGATCCACGACATCATCCCCCCTTGCATAACTACTCCCTGAATCCGTGACGGTGTTTTGGGCGTTTCGTTGCGAATAGGGCTTGTTCTTGCGGCTGAATTGGAGATGATGGGTGGGCAGGACGATTCACCCGGAAGGTGAAGGGAGGAACCCCATGCAATTCATCATTTCCACCACCGACGAAGTATTGTTGCCGCAGTCAGGTTTGGCGTTGGTCGGCGCGTTGTTGCAGCAGACTAAACTGCGGCAGCGCATCGACGCCCTCGACGTGGAAGGCTGCCTGCGGCCGGAGGTCAAACACGGCGACGTGGTGGCCGCGACCATCGGCCTGCTCTGTCTGGGCAAGTCCGATTTCAATGACATCGAGGCGTTCCGCGACGACCCCTTCTTCCGCCTCTCGCTCGGTCTGCGGCAGATTCCCTCGGAGGCCACGCTGCGGCAGCGGCTGGACGCGATGCGCGACGCCTGCGGGACGATCCTCCGCGAGGAGTCGGCGATGCTGGTGCGGAAGCTCGCCCGCAAGCCCACGCCCTGCCACGGCGAGTGGGTCGCCCTGGATGTGGACGTTTCGCCCTTCGACAACAGCAACACGAAGAAGGAGGGCGTTTCCTGGACCTACAAGGAAGTGGCCGGCTACGCGCCGATCTTCGCCTACCTGGGCGAGGAGGGCTATGAAGTGCATTGCCAATTGCGGGAAGGCAAGCAGCACTGCCAGGACGGCACCCCGCAATTCCTCGACGAGGCGCTCGATTACGCGGAGCGGATCACGCGGGCCAAGCTGCTGGTGCGGCTGGACTCCGGCAACGACGCCATCGAGAACATCAAAGTCTGCCGCAAGCACAAGGCCGACTGGATCATCAAACGGAACCTGCGGAAGGAATCGCTGGAGGACTGGCTGGAGGAGGCGCAGGCCCACGGAGACTGGGAATTCCCGCGGGAAGGCAAGGAAGTTTACACGGGCGAGACGTGGAAGGAGCGCGACGGCAAGCTGTACCGCGTGGTGTTCGAGGTGATCCGGCGGACGATCAAAGCGAACGGACAAAGGCTGTTGGTGCCGGAGATCGAGGTGAACACCTGGTGGACGAGCCTGAAACTGCCGGCGAAGAAGGTGATCGAGTTGTATCATCAGCACGGCACGAGCGAGCAGTATCATTCGGAGATCAAGACGGACCTCGATCTGGAGCGGCTGCCCAGCGGGAAGTTCGCCACCAACGCGACGATGCTCTCGCTGGGGCTGATGGCGTACAACATCTTGCGGTTGTGCGGCCAGCAGGGTTTGAAGGAGCAGCGCCGCCTGCCGGCCGAAGAACGTGCGCCGCTGAAGAAGAAGGTTTTCCGCCGGCGGTTGCGGAGCGTGATCCAGGATTTGATGTATTTGGCGGCGCAACTGGTGCGGCACGCCAACCGTTGGCGGATGGTTTTCTACCGGAACAGTCCGTGGGGCGCGACGTGGCGTTGCCTGTACGCGCGCTTCACCGGAGCGCCAATCGCGTGGAGCGGATAGGATGCCGGCCGAAGGAGTCCCAGGTGGAACTGAGTTGCGGCTTGGCGCGGAGCCGGTCTGCGCGGAGGCGGCCTTGCCGGCGAGGTTTTGCCCTCGTGCTGGCCGCCGACCATAGTTTCGCGCGTGCCGTTGCATGAAATCACGCCCCCAAGGCGACATCCAAGTTACGAGACCGCACTTCTACTGTCTTCAAGCAAAAACCGTCACGGATTCAGGTAAAAGCTATGGCTGAGCGTGCTGCTTTCGATGATCGGTGTAAACGAGTGTGGGAGTGGCTGCGTTCCCAAGCCGGAGGTGCAACGCGAAATCAGATTAGCACGGAAACTGGCATCAATTACAGGTTGCTCACGGAAGCAATCGAAGCACTACTTGAAACTGGCAACATAGAACGCTGTGAAGTCGTCAACAATGGGAGGAAATACGATGGTTATCGAGCAGTACAAGGGGCTAATGACAAGCCTGATGAACAGAAAAGCTTATTCGGCTAGCACTCCGACAGCCTTGTGTCGGAGTGTCGGAGTCGGAGTGTCGGACTGCCCAACCCGTTCACTCCGACACGGTTTCCTATGTAATAGGAACCTGTCGGTGTCGGAGTGAATGCGGACACAGAACCTAGTCGGAGTCTGAATGCGATTCACTCCTCCGACAAGGGAGACAAAAAAGACCATTCCATAAAACAAACGGAGAGATAGGCATTATGAGCAACGATGAACCCTTGGAAATGTTGGCCAGAATTGTGGACGCGAAGATTACACCCGACTTTCGGGAACTTCGCATCAGCCTTGAACTCACAGCCTGGTTACTTGACCGGATTCCAATTCAGACTCCGGTGACAGGCGACGAAAGCAACGCACTTGAACGCATGAAGACCCATCTAGCGACGTTAGGCCGCGCAACTGGGATTCCACCGCTCATGGCGGAACAGCTAATCGGCCGACACGTAATCGTTGCCCTGAATGAACGGCTGGGCGTTGAGGGCTACCGTCGATTTCTGTAAGGCTGCCCGTAGGGCGGTAGTTGACCCGATGAAACAAACGTGGGTAAGCTGAGAGTGTGACAGAATAACAAAACAAGAAAAGTGGCCGGAACCTACCCCGCGTTCGTCGCCACGGCCGATTTTCGGAGAATATCCCGTGCCAGTACGCCGTTACGAAGTGGGTCTTGACGCTATGCGAGCTATCGAGCATCAGGACCAGTCGAACGCAACCCGTTTTTGTCCATGAGTTGTGGCCAGTCTCGCAACAATTGGTGTTCCCACGCAACGGTTGGCGCAAGGCAAGCCGCAAGAAGTAAATTGGAGACGTACCGTATCGGTGCTACCCGGTAAACTGTGTGGGCGACATAATCACGTAAGAGATACAGCAAGAACAAGTTGCGTCACAAACGCCCTGGCGTCCTAATATGACAGCGCTAGGTTTTTCCGGCACCACCTGCTAATGTTTTTGCACGGCGTTGTCGGCTTTCGTAGGACATTCGATTTCGTTCTTGATGATAATCGTTGATGTTGGAAAGTAGTTCAATGAGATCAGGATCACATTCAAGCGACCGTTGCAAGAGAGGTCCGAGTGCTCGGACCACCTGCTCCAGTGTGATCTCCGGATTTTTTCCCCCGCAAGTGCGTCGTCTCGGCAGCCAGGAGGTACATGCTGATGCGCGAACAAAGCCAGTGACGTATCAGACTCTGATAGGTTCGCACCTCGAACGCGCCGAATCCACAGTACTGTTTGGCCCGTTCAAACCACATTTCCACATGCCAGCGAGCGAAGGCCGCTTTCAGCATTTCCTCCAACGACGTACTTTCGGAGGCGTTGCTGACGAAATACTTGATTTCACCCGTTGCCGCATTGCGGGCTACCATCAACCAGTACGGCCGATCCGTGGGGCAGGATTCGCCTTCGGCGTCTTTGGCCACCAGGTAAACCCTCGCCAACCTGACTTCCCACACACACGCGCCGCGAGTCGTGTCCTTGATGTGGACTCGCCGCCACGATTGCTTGCTGAATGCCGGGCTGAAGCGACAAAGGTTGTCCACTTGCTTCGAGGCATTCGCCGTTTGCGAACTGTGGCAGGCCGGCTTGGTCGCCCAGCAGCGGAAATTGGCTCGAACCTCGCCGATGACCCGTTGCCCGCTGCGGTCCATGCGGTAAATGAACTCCGGTACCGAGGTGAATTCTTCATCGCAGGTGATCCACGAAAAACGAACGCCATCGGCAACGCACACCTCGACTTGGTCGGCCGCGATTTCCCACTTCTTGCGGAACACGGCGTTCTCCGGGATATGGGCTTCCTTGCGCCGCAGAGGATCGTTGATCCAGCTTTCCGGCAGATACACGTCCGAGGCAATGCAAGCGCTGAAGGGGTTCTTCGCATCGTTGTTCGTGTAGATCAGGTGTTGCCCCACCACGCAGTTATCGATTTTTCCGGACTCGCCGCACCACTGCCGCTGTACACCGGGCGTTTTGTCGCCTTGTTTGGCGTGGGCCGAGCCGTCAATCACTCCGATGGCGTTCTCGCACCCGTACTCATCCATGATCGCCTGTCGCAGTCGCGATTCAATCCGCTCGTGGTTCCAGACGAAGTGCGACAAAAAGAGTTGAAGCGTTCGTACGGCGGCCCCGATCCACAGGGCGATTGGCTCGATGCTCTTGCGGTCAAAATGTGCCAGCAACGCCAGGGAATAACTCATAAAATACTCGAACGTCGAACTTTTTGCGAAACAATCCGCAAACCGTTGCAATCTACGTCGCGCATCGGGCTCCAACGCCCGGATTTCGTCCGTCGTCATTTTTCACCTCCATGTGTCGTTCGCCGTTATCGGCGTTCGCACATGGTAGGCTTGAGCCATTGTAGCGCTGTCATACTAAAAGGGTACGGTTTCGGAAAATGGTGGGAACATTGACCTGCAACCAGTGAGGTAGATACCAATGGCAACCTTGGACATCGACAAGAACGGTCTAAAGCGAATCCGATTCAAGGCACTGGATGGCAAGCGGAAATCAATCCGACTTGGTCGGCTGTCAAAGAAGGAAGCGGAGACGGTTTGCAGTTACGTAGGCCGGCTTGAAACCGCGTTGCAAGTTGGCACTACTCCCGATGCTGATACGCTGCAATGGCTTGCTCGAATTGCTGAATGGTTGTATTCCAAGCTGACGCAAGTTGGACTTGTAGCAGAAAGGCAATCGACAATGCTTGGCGTGTTCCTTGACCAATATATCAGTGGCCGAACCGACGTGAAACCACGGACGAAAATCAATTTGGAGCAAGCCAAGCGAAATCTCTTGCGTTTTTTTGGCAAGGATAAACTCATTGGCGAAATTACGCCGGGGGATGCCGACGATTTCCGGTTAGACCTGATGGGGCGACTTAGTGAGAACACAGCACGCCGGCATTGTGGGCGAGCGAAACAGTTTTTTCGTGCTGCCCTTCGCAAGCGACTGATTCGAGAGAATCCTTTTGCAGATATGAAAGGCTGCGGGGTGAAGGCCAATTCGAGCCGGTTCTATTTCATCAGCCGGGACGAGGCCCAAGCAGTCTTGGATGCTTGCCCAGATTCGCAATGGCGGTTGCTATTTGCCTTGAGCCGATTCGGTGGGCTACGTTGCCCATCGGAGCATCTTGGGCTGCGCTGGGGTGACGTTGATTGGGAACGCGGCCGAATCACGATTCATTCACCCAAGACGGAACACCATGAGGGTGGCGAGTCTCGACAGATACCGATGTTCCCCGAGTTGCGGCCGTACTTGGAGCAAGTTTTCGAGGAAGCCGAGCCGGGGACCGTGTATGCCATTACCCGGTATCGGGGCGACAACGCCAATCTGCGGACTCAATTGCAGCGGATCATCAGGAAGGCCGACTTGAAGCCGTGGCCCAAGCTGTTCCAAAACCTCCGGTCAACCAGGGAAACCGAATTGGCGGAAAGCCACCCTATCCACGTCGTTTGTGCTTGGATCGGCAACAGTCAAGCGGTGGCAACCAAGCACTACTTGCAGGTTCGGGATGAGGATTTTGACCGTGCGGCTGGCGTCTCAAAGGCGGCTGCGCCCACGCAAGGGGAAGGGACGAACGGCGTCGAGAAAAATGGACCCAGAATGGACCAAGTTGCGTCGGTACAGGCTGGTAACACGTCGTCAGAGAATGAGCAAGCCCTCGCCTTTCCCGAGAAAAACGAGGGCTTACCACCTCTTACTGGTATATCAGTGCCCCCTGTAGGACTCGAACCTACAACCCTCTGATTAAGAGTCAGATGCTCTGACCAATTGAGCTAAGGAGGCCCGTGCTCACGAACCGCTTCGATCGCACAACAGCTCAGTCTACTGGGTCTACGATGGGCGTCAAGCCCTGTTGCGATTTGCGAGCGGCTGCTTGCGGATACGGGCTGTGGAAAAGAGAATTCCGGCGAAATCCCCGCGAAATCGGCCCGCTGGTCAAACGGCTCTGGGCTGGGTATATTTGGCGAAATATCCCGTTTCACTACCTACCCCCAAAAACCATGGCTAATACTCCCGTTCGAGAAACGTCCCTGCCGGGGTTGCCGGTCCGCCGGGGCAAGGTGCGCGACGTTTACGATCTGGGCGACCGGCTGTTGCTGGTCAGCACCGACCGGCTCAGCGCGTTCGACTGGGTGCTGCCGACCGGCATCCCCGACAAAGGGCGGGTGCTGACGCAGATCGCCGCGTTCTGGTTCAATCTGCTCGGCGAGCCTAACCATCTGATTACGACCAACGTCGACGAGATGGGGCTTCCGGCCGAGGTCGATCGCAGCCTGCTGGCGGGTCGCTCGACGCTCTGCCGGAAGACGGAAGTCGTGCCGATCGAGTGCGTCGTGCGGGGCTACCTGGCCGGCTCGGGCTGGAAGGAATATCAGCAGAACGGCATGGTCTGCGGCATCAAGCCTGCCGCCGGGGCTGACCGAAAGCGCCCGGCTGCCGGAGCCGATTTTCACGCCGGCCACGAAGGCGGCCGCCGGCCACGACGAGAACATCTCGTTCGACGCGGATGGTCGAGATCGTCGGCCGCGATCTGGCCGAGGAACTGCAGCGGCGCAGCCTGCGGATATTCCAGCGCGGGTCGGAATACGCCCGACAGCGCGGCATCTTGATCGCCGACACGAAGTTCGAGTTCGGCCAGGTGGGCGACGAACTGCTGCTGATCGACGAGGTGCTGACGCCGGATAGTTCCCGTTTTTGGCCGGCCGACCAGTACGCGCCCGGCCGCGGTCAGCCGTCGTTCGACAAGCAGTTTGTCCGCGACTGGCTTTCGTCGACCGATTGGGACAAGAACAGCCCGCCGCCGGCGCTTGCCCGACGAGGTGGTGGCCAAGACCCGACACAAGTACGTCGAGGCTTACGAGCGGCTGACCGATCGAGAGTTCGTTTAGCGAGCAGCAGCCGGCTAATCGGGCGGATCGCGGTTGATCACTTCAGCCGGGCGGGTGCTTGTTCCTGGGCTATGGCGCCGTGGCGCAATGCGCGCTGCCGATCTTCGTCAAGCACTTCCGCCTCCCGCTGGCGAACATCACCGTCCTGGATTTCGAAGACCATTCGGAGCGACTGAAGCCCTGGACCGACCAAGGCGTCCGGTTTGTCCGTCAACGCATCACGCGAAGGAGAATCTGGGTTCGGAATTGGCCAAGCATCTCTCGGCGGGCGATCTGCTGGTCGATCTGGCGTGGAACATCGACTGCTGCGAAATTCGTCCAGTGGTGCCACGATCACGGCGTGCTGTACGTGAACACCTCGGTTGAAGTCTGGGATCCGTACGCCGGCGCGAAGCAGAAACATCCGACCGAGCGGACGCTGTATTGGCGGCACATGAACATCCGCCGCATGACCGCCGGCTGGAGCGAGCGTGGGCCGACGGCGGTTCTCGAGCACGGCGCCAACCCGGGCTTGATCTCGCACTGGACCAAGCAGGGCCTGACCGACATCGCCGAACGGCTGTTGGACGACGGAAAGCTGCAAAGCTGCGACGCCGAGGAGATTCGCCAGTTGATCGCGGACCGCGCCTTCAATCGTCTGGCGATGAAGCTCGGCGTAAAGGTAATCCATTGCAGCGAACGCGACACGCAAATCACCGACAAGCCCAAACAGGTCGACGAGTTCGTCAACACCTGGTGCATCGAGGGATTTCGCGAAGAGGGCATTACCACGGCCGAGATGGGCTGGGGGACGCACGAGAAGGAGTTTCCGGCCGGAACTTATCAGCACGCCGAAGGGCCGCAAAACCAAATCTGCCTGGCGCGGATGGGCATCAACACCTGGGTCGTCTCCTGGGTGCCCCACTATTGCATCCGCGGCATGATCATCCGCCACGGCGAGGCGTTCACGATCTCCGATTATCTGACCGTCTGGGACGACGGCCGCGCCATCTATCGTCCGACGGTACATTACGCCTACTGTCCTTGCGACTGCGCGATCACCTCGCTGGAGGAATTGCGCGGCCGCGACTACGCGTTGCAGCCGAACCTGCGCATCATGCGGGACGAGATCATCGACGGCGGCGACATCCTCGGCGCGTTGTTGATGGGCCATGCCTACAATTCCTGGTGGACCGGCAGCGTTCTGAGCATCGAGGAATCGCGGCGGCTGGTGCCGCATCAGAATGCGACGACGATGCAGGTGGCGATTTCGGTGGTGGCGGCGGCGATGTGGATGGTCGAGAACCCGAGCATGCGGCGTGTGCGTGCCCGACGATTTGCCGCACGACTACGTGCTGGAGATCGCCCGGCCGTACCTCGGCCAATCGCTGTCGATCGCGTCCGACTGGACGCCGCTGAAGAATTACGTCAACAACTTCCACGGCTATCACCAACCCAACATGGACAGCGACGACCCGTGGCAGTTCAAGAATTTCCTGGTAACGGACGGGGATTAGTGCGTTTGCCGGCGGAATCTGGTACAATTGAGTTGGAGGGTGCAGTACCGGAAGCAGTACCGGAGAAGGCATGTCCGAACCTTCAACGAGCCAGGATAAGACGAGTGTGCCAGGCATGCCCGAACCCCCTTTGCCAAAGCCGTTGACGCGAGCAGAACGTGTGCGGGCGTTGCGGGGCACGTACGCTTGGATTCCTTTTTCCAGTGAAGATTGCATACGGGAGAAGCAAGCGGAGCTTCTTCGTGAAAATCGATAGGAGCGGAGAAACGTCATGCGACTAAAAGTGATTGTCCATGAAGCGGAAGAAGGGGGCTACTGGGCGGAAGTGCCCGCCATTCCGGGATGTGCCACCCAAGGCGACACCTTCGAGGAACTCCTGCATAATCTCTACGAAGCTGTTGAAGGATGTCTGTCTGTTGATGTCGCGCCCCCGCAAGAAGCACCCGATGGTCGAGTGATTGAGATCGCCGTATGAAGTCGATCACCGGGAGACGCTTGTCACGAGTCTTGGAGAACCATGGATGGTCGCTTCTTCGTGTCCGTGGAAGCCATCACATCTACGGCAAGCACGGCAGCAACGTTCGCCTTTCCGTTCCAATTCACGGAAACCAACCGTTGAAGATCGGTTTGTTGGCGCATCTACTGAAGTCCGCTGGCTTGACTGAGAGAGATATTTGACATGCTTCAAGGGTCCGACATCAAACATCTTATCGCCGAGCACGGCACGCCGCTGTTCGTGGTCGATCACGAGGAAATCCGGCGGAATTACGCCGAGTTCAAGAAGCAGTTGCCGCGGGTGCAGGCGTACTATGCGGTGAAGGCTAATCCCGATGCGGCGATCGTGCGGACGCTGTACGAGGCCGGGGCGAGCTTCGACGTGGCCTCGATGCCCGAGTTCGAGATCGTCTATCAGTACATCAAGGACTTGCCGCCACGGGAGCGACAGGACTTCATCTGGGACAAGATCATCTACGCCAACCCGATCAAGGCGAACGAAACGCTCCGCGATCTCGACGTGTACAAGCCGCTGGTGACGTACGACAACGTCGAGGAGATCGGCAAGATTCGCAAGCACGCCCCGCACGCCGGCTTGGCCCTGCGACTGAGCGTGCCGAACACCGGCGCGATGGTCGAGCTGTCGTCGAAGTTCGGGGCGGCTTCGGGCGAGGCGGTGCAGTTGATCGAAGCCGCCCACCAGGCGGGGCTGGTGGTCGAAGGGTATCAGCTTCCACGTCGGCAGCCAGACGACGAACTTCGAGAACTACGTGCAGGCGTTGAACCTGGCGGCGGGCGTGTATCCGCGAGGCGGCCGATCGCGGCTTCCATCTGACCTTGATCGACATTGGCGGCGGTTTCCCCGCCCCTTACGACGCCCGGGTGCAGCCGTTCGAGTCGCTCGCCGCGGCGAATCAACGCCGAATTGGATCGGCTCTTCCCGAAGAATCTCGAAATCCTGGCCGAGCCGGGCCGCTTCCTGGTGGCCACCGCCGGCACGGCCATCGCCAAGGTGATCGGCAAGGCCCGCCGCGACGGCAAGCGATGCTACTACCTCGACGACGGCGTGTACCACACGTTCTCCGGCATCATTTTCGACCATTGCCAGTACCATCTTACCGCCTTGAAGGACGGGCCGACCGAAATCTGCTCGGTTTTCGGTCCCACCTGCGACGCGCTCGACACGATTTCGCTGGCCGAGGAGTTGCCCGATCTCGACCTGGGCGACTACGTCTACAGCCGCAACATCGGCGCCTACAGCCGTGCCTCGTCCACCTGGTTCAACGGCTTCCCGCCGGCCAAAGTGGTGCATATCAATCGATAGGCGGGGCGTCTTGCTTGCCTCCACGGCCTTCGGCCGTAAAATGGTTAATGTAGGGCTGGTAATGCGTTGTGGGACGGTCAAACGGTGGCAAGGTGCGATGTCGGCGAAAGTAGGCGTCCTTGATCTGAGGCATCTGCGATGAAGACGATTCTCTATGTGGACGATGACGAGGCATCTCGCGAACTCTGCCGGCGGATTCTCGAAGATGAAGGATATCGCGTGGTGCTCGCCGAGGACGGCGCCGGGGCGGTTGACGTCCTGGGGGCCGAGAGTCCCGACGTGGCGATCCTGGACATCCGCATGCCGGTAAAGGGCGGCCTGGAGGTGGCGGAGGAGATCAGCGGCATCGACGCGGAACTTCCCATCATCTTGTACACGGGCAACGAGGACGTCTGCATGAGCGACCGCCGCGCACAATATGCCTCGGCATGCGTCAGCAAGAGCACCGACTTCACCGAACTGGCGCGGGCCGTCGGCAGGGCGGTCTCCCAGGGTAAGCAAGACGCCTCGCTTCGGGTCGGGTTGCCGCCCGTGCCGGGGTGATCCCGGCGCTGGTCCTCATCTGACTGTAGGAGGCGACTCCTGTCGCCGACTGCCGGCTGCCACGGCATCGGCGACAGGAGTCGCCTCCTACAAAAGCGTGATCTATGCCGTCTTCCACGCCAGCGCGGCGGTGGGACATGCGGCCACGCACTCGGCGGCCGCCTTCGACAGGGCTTCGGCCAACGAGCGATCCAACGGCACGGCCACGCGGACGTCGAACCCGCGGCCGACGAACGTCAATCCCAGCGGCTCGCCCGCGGCCGCGGCGATTTGGATGCACAGCCCGCAGTCGATGCACTTGCCCGGCTCGTAGATCACTTCGGCGTGCCGTGCATCCTGCTGGAACACCCGCCGCTCCGCCTTGAACCGCCGCGTGCTCGCGCCGTACTGCGCGGCGTACTTGCGGAGCTTGCAGGATGTCGCGCCGCGGCAGTCGCAGTGCAGGCAGCGCGCGGCCTGCTCGACGCCTTCCTCGCAGGTGAAGCCGCTGTCGCGCTGCAGTCCGAACGCCGGCGGCCGACGCGGCTGATGCGGCTGCCGGCTGCAAATTGCTGCAACTCCTCGCCTTGCATCCGTCCGATCTTCACGTTTAGCGGCACGGCCTGGCCGGTCGGCTTCGAGCCGCACAAGAACTGGTCGATGGCGACGGCTGCCTCCTTTCCGTCGGCCACGCTGCGGACCACCATCGTCTTGCCGCGAACCGCGCCGCCGGCGGCAAACACGCCGGACGTCTCCGTTTCGAACGTCCGCGGCGTCACCTCGAATGCCGCGTTGCGCGACCGGCAGTCCCCAGCCGCCGCCTGCTTCGCCGGCAGCTGTGCCGCACGCCAGCAAGCACGGCGTCGAAGCGGTTGCTGCAGGTCGGTCAAACCGGACTTCTGCGGAATCTTCGCCTGCGAGTGCAACGACGACGCCCAAGCGTTCGATCGCGGCCACTTCGGCCGCGATCACCTCGCGTGGCAACTCCTCGTCGGTGGTCTCCCGCAAGAGCCGTCCGCCGGGCCGAGGATTCTCGTCGAAAACATCGCAAGCGTGGCCGAGCTGGGCGAGATAGTATGCGGCCGACAGGCCCGTGGGTCCACGCGCCGACGATCGCCACCCGTTTGCCGCGTGCGGCCTTGCACGGCGGCAGGTACGGCTCCGCCGAGGCAAGATCGACGTCGGCCACCAGCCGTTTCAAGAGGCAGATCGACACGGCCGCGTCGAGATCGCCGCGGCGGCACACCTTTTCGCACGGGGCCGGGCAGATTCGCCCCAGCACGGCCGGCAGTGCGATGTCGCGCTTCACCGTGGCGATGGCCTCGCGGAATTGTCCCGCGGCGATCTGGCGAAGCATCGGTGGGAATGTCCATCTGCGCGGGGCAACCGAGCTGGCACGGGCGCCATGCAATCGCCCAGGTGATCGCTCAGCAGCAACTCCAGCGACGTTCGCCGCGCCTGGCGGACCGCCTCCGTCTCGCTCTCGACCCGCATCCCCTCGGTCGCCCGCGTGGCACACGACGGCACGAGCCGCTGTTGGTCGCCGATTCGCACCAGGCACGCCAGACACGAGGTCGACGGCGTGCATCCCTCGCGGAAGCAGAGGGCCGGGATGTCGATGCCCAGCTTCCGCGCAGCATCGAGCACCGTCGCCCCCTCGGGCACCTCCACTTCGCGATGGTCGATCGTTATTGTTGGCATGTTGTCAACGGCACCGGGGGCGGATGAGAGATGAGGGATGAAGGATGAAGGATGAAGAACGAGAGCGGCGTGGAACGAGTCTCTCGCCCCTCATCTCTCATCCCTCATCCCTCATCCCTCATCCCTCATCCCTCATCCTTCATCCCTCATCCTTCATCCCTCATCCCTCATCCCTCATCCTATTCCACCACTACCGCCCCCTCGGGACAAATCTGGCGGCACGTGTCGCAGCGGATGCATTTCTCCTGGTCGATGTTCGTGGACGGCGTACGGAGTCATGGGGATCGCGTCGGCGGGGCAGTGCTGGGCGCAAAGCGTGCAGCCGATGCAGTCGTCGGTGACGCGGTAGTGAATCAGCGACTTGCAGCGGCCCGCCGGACAGCGGCCGGCAATGTGCGCTTCGTACTCGTGGCGGAAATAGCGAAGCGTCGATAGCACCGGGTTCGGAGCGGTGCGTCCCAGCCCGCAGATGCTGCCCGCCTTGACCGTCACGGCCAACTGTTCAAGCTCGTCGAGATCGCCGGCCTGGCCGTGGCCGTCGCAGATGCGGTCGAGGATGTCGAGCATCCGCCGCGTGCCGACGCGGCAGAGCGTGCATTTGCCGCACGACTGGTCCTGGGTGAAGCGGAGGAAGTACCGGGCGATATCGACCATGCAGTCGGAGTCGTCCAGCACGACCAGCCCGCCGGAGCCCATGATCGCGCCGACGCCGGCCAGGGCCTCGTAATCGACGGGCGTGTCGGCCAGTTCGGCGGGCACGCATCCGCCCGAGGGGCCGCCGATCTGCACGGCCTTTAAGCGGCGGCGATCTCTCTCCCTCTCCTCTTGGGAGAGGGGTCGGGGGTGAGGGCCTGCGTGTCTCGCCATGCCGGCACATGGCGCGTCGGCCACGCCGCCGCCGATCTCTTCGACGATCTGCCGGAGCGTGATTCCCATCGGCACTTCGATCAGCCCGCCGCGCCGAACCTTGCCGGCCAGGGCGAAGACCTTCGTGCCCGGGCTCTTCGGCGTGCCGATCGCGGCGAACGCCTCGGCGCCGTGCCGGAGAATCCACGGCACCATGGCGAAGCGTCTCGACGTTGTTGACCAGCGTCGGCTTGTTCCAGAGCCCGACGTCGGCGGGATACGGCGGGCGCAGCCGCGGCATTCCGCGGCGCCCTTCGATCGAGGCCAGCAGCGCGGTTTCTTCGCCGCAGACGAACGCCCCGGCCCCTTCCTTGATCGACAGATGCGAACGCGAAATCGCTCCCCATCACGCCTCGACCCAACAGCCCGCGCTGCCGACAACGCTCGAGCGCGGCATCGGATGCGCTCGACGGCCAACGGATACTCGGCGCGGATGTAGAAGAAGCCCTTCCGCGCGCCGACGGCTCGGGCGGCGATGGCCATCCCTTCGATGATGCGGTAGGGGAACGATTCCAGCAACATGCGGTCCATGAACGCGCCGGGATCGCCCTCGTCGCCGTTGCAGACGACGTATTTGAGCTCGCCCGTCGCGGCGCGGACCTTCGCCCATTTCAGGCCGGTCGGAAATCCGGCGCCGCCGCGGCCGCGCAGCCCGCTCGCCTGAATCTCGTCGATGATCTGCTTGCGGCGTAAGCTGCTCCAGGCAGCGGCGCAGCGCCGCGAATCCGTCGTGCCGCAGGTACTCGTCCAAATCGAGCGGGTCGAGCTGGCCGCAATGCTCGGTGGCCAGGTGCTGCTGCGGCCCGAGGAACGCGCAGACCGGGCCGTCGCGGGCGTCGATGGCGTGCCGAGACCGTCGGATCGCCGGTTTCGTCGGTCAACAGCCGATCGAGCCAGCGCGACGCGGCGTCGGCCGATGCGCCGCAACGCGCCGCGCGGCTTGAAATGCGCCAGCACGATCGTCGGCCGCGTCGTCGGCGGTGACTTTGGCGAAGAGCTTCTGCTCGCCCGCCGTCGACGGCGCGATGATTTCGACCAGCGGCGTCTGGTGGCACATGCCGACGCAGCCGACCCGCTTGACGCACGGCCGGGCGCCGCTGTCGGCCAGCGCGTCTTCGATCGCTCGATAGACCCGGCCGCTGCCCTGGGCGACGCAGCACGAGCCGAGCCCGACGCGAATCTCGCCGACGTCTGCGCCGATGGACCATCGGCGCGGCGGGCCGGCTGGCCGGGCCGCTCCTCTGTTGCTGCAAGAAATCCTCGATCACCTCGCCGACCATCGCGGGCGCGAGCCGTCCGTAGGTGACGCCGTCGATCTGCACGACCGGGGCCAGCGTGCAGCAGCCGAGGCACGCGACTTTCTGGATCGTGAACAGCCCGTCGGGATCGGTGTCGTCGCCGCTGGCGATTTTCAGCCGGCGTTCGAAGGCGTCTTGGATCAGCTCGGCCCCTTTCACGTGGCAGGCGGTGCCGTGGCAGACGTGAATGACGTGCTGCCCGACCGGACGATGGCGGAACTGGTTGTAGAACGTCGAAACGCCCGACAATCGCCGCCGGCGTGATGTCGGTCAGTCGGCAGACCCGCTCGATCGCCTCGCCGGGCACGTAGCGGTAGTGCGTCTGGATCGCCTGGAGGATCGGGATCACGGCCTCGCGGCCGCGGCCGAGCCGCTCGACGCACTCGTCGACGAAGGTGAGATCGAGTTCGGACATTGTCGTTGCTGCATCTGGCGAAGCCGCAAGCGGCTATCGTTTCCGAGACAGAATATGTGTTGTTTTCCGCGAAGATAGATTCGCCCGTCCTGGAATGCGGGGCTGGTGACGCACTCCTCGCCCAAGTCGCACTGGCCGACGCGGCGGCACTTGTCGCGGCCCGGCTCGACGATCCACGCCTTGCCGCTCTTGCGATGATGTACAGCCGCTTGCCGACCAGGCTCGGCGACGCGGTGCAGGGCTCGTCGAACTCCTCGGCTCCAAAGCACGCCGCCCTTGACGCGTCGTAGCAGGTCAGCGTGCCGTAGGAGGTCAGCAGAAACACGAACTCGCGGGTGGCCAGCGGGCTGCACGTGTCGGGCATTCCGTCGTCGCCTGTCCAAAGGACGTTCGTGGCGGTCACGTCGCCGCGGCCGTCGCGCGCGAATCGCCGAGAGCACGCTATTGTCGTTCGCCACGAACACGCGGCCGTCGGCAAAGACCGGCGATGGACCGATGTCGGTCTTGCAGGCATTTCACCCGCCAAATCTCCGAGCCGTCGCCGGGATTGTAGGCGATGACCCAGGGGTCGCCGGAGGCGATGAGTTGGTCGCGGTCGCCGACGCGAATCGACGATCGGCGACGACCACGAATTGGGCACCGGCCGAGCAGCTTGCCAGACGATGCTTGCCGGTGGCCGAATCGAACGCCAGCAGCTTCGACTTCGGCGATCTGCGCGGACCCTTGGTCGAATTGCACCAGCAGCAGGTTCTTGTAGGTGGTCAGCGACGAGGCGTGGCCGTAGGTGTTTTCGGGAATGCCGAGGCTTTTCGCCCAAGCGAGCTTGCCGGCAACGTCGAACGCGGCCAGATCGCCGTTGGCGAAGATGGCGAACACGCGGCGGCCGTCGGTGGCGGTCGTGGGGGCGGCGTAGCCGGTGTCGTCGGTCACTTTCGGCGGCCTGCGCCGTGCTCTGCGGCGTGCCGGGCACGTTCTGCCGCCACAGCAGCTTGCCGCTGTCGGCGTCGAAGCAATAGACCTCGCGGCGGCGCTGGTCGGCGCCGGAAAGGAACACTCGTTTGCCCCAGACGACCGGCGAATTGTTGCCGGGCAGCGGCACGGGCGTTTTCCAGACGATGCCCTTGCCCGTCGTGGCGTCCCAAGCGTCGGGCACGTTCGTGTAGGCCGAAATGCCCAGTCCGCCGGGCCCGCGGAATCGCGGCCACGCCTTGGCGATTTCCGCTTCGCTCGGCGGCGGCTCGGCGGCGGTGTCGATCAGGCGCTGCGGTACTGCCGCGATCTTCCCATCTCCCCCGATTGCGATCGGGGGGCGTTTTGAGTGGGTCCGGCTTCTTGCGAAGGATTCTGCGATAGTGCGAGTTCTTCGCCACTATCCGGCAATGGCGACTTCGTGCTCAGAGCTAACAGGATCGCTATGCCGATCATCGCGACGCAGACCGCGGCGACCGCCCAGCGGGCGATGCGGGTCGATGCGGCCTCGCGGTCTGGCGGACCGAGTTGCACGCTTGGCGAGGGCATTCGCCGCCGCAGCGTGGTGGCCGCCCGCGCCGACAACAGGAACGTGACCACCGCAACCGTCAGCAGGACGGCCCCAACGTCGGTGAACGCCCGCTGGCGGAAATACTCGCGGCGGAGTTGCAGATCGAGCGTGCGAACCTGCTCTTTCAGCGACTTGTCGGTGGGGTGTTGGTCAAGTGCGTGGGTGAGCGCCGTGTACGTCGGCGAATCGAGCGGGTCCTTCCGCAGCCGTTGGGCGTAATCGTAGAGCAACAGCGCGCAGACGACGATGGCAAACACCGCCGCCACGGCCGCGATCCGCGTGGCAAGCTGATAGCCGGCGTTGTCGCTCGTTTCGTTCATGATTGGTGTTGAATGTGTTCGCAGGGGAAAGGGGGACGGAGGAGGTTGTCGGGAGACATTTTCCCATTTTCACAATGCTCTTCCGACAACCTCCTCCGTCCCCTTGATCTCTCCATGCCGAGCGTGCTCGCAGGGGCAATACCAGAAACATCGGCCGCAGGAGACGCAGGCGGCCCGATCGGGCTGATAATCGGCCCGGCGGCGGCGAACCGAGAGATAAATCAGCTTCACGCCGACCACCAGCCCACCCAGGCGCCGAACCATCCGCCGGCCAGTCGAAAAACGCCGCGAAGCCGAGCGGCTTCGGCGTAAAGCTCGCGCGGCGGGCGGCCGGTGTTGCGAAAGGCGTCGCTGGCGTCGGTCGTGCCCTGCACGGCCCCGGTCTGTTCCTCGTAGACGCGCTCGGCCAGCCGAACCAGCGGATGCACCCGGGCCAGCGGCGTCTCCAATTGTCGGCCCAGCCAGAAGCCGGCGGCAACAAGCACGGGACACGCGGCCAGCAGCAGGGCCAGCCGCCGCCGGCCGCGGCGACGATCCGCTGCCGTCTGCGCCGCGGTCGGCTCGCGGATCGCCCCGTAGGGACAAGCGTCTTCGCAGAGCCGGCACTGGATGCAGTCGTCGGGCGGAATCTTCGCGTGCCATTTCGACGCCTTCGACACCAGCCCGAGAATCGCGCCGTAAGGGCACAAGTACCGGCAGTACGGCCGGCCGACGAAGACGCCGACCAGCAGGAAGCAGCCGCCGAGAACGAGCATGTTCCGCGCTGGCGCTGAGGCGGAAGAAGCCGACGAACGGATCGTAGCGGCAGATCACAAACGCCGCTCCGGTGGCGGCGAAGATCACGCCCGCGCCGAGATAGACGTAGGCCAGCAGGCCCAGCGCCTGATCCAGCCAACTCGGCACGCGGATCGGGCGGAGGCGCGACCAACTCTTGCACCGCCCCCAGCGGGCAAACGGCCGCGCAGAACGTGCGGCCGAAGAACAGCGTAAATAGAAGCGGCAGCGCGAAGACCGCGGCCACCGTCCACGGAATCGCGTAGTGCGAATCGAACAGCGCCAGCGTGACGTTCTGGATCGCGCCGATCGGGCAGATGCAGCCCTCGCGGACGAAGCCGAGCCACGCCAGCGACGCCACGGCCGAGCACGAACAACCCGCGCCGCGAGCGCTTCACGATGGCCAACTACGAAGCCAACCCCAGCCCGACGGCCAGCGCCGCCAGATCGATGTACTCCAACACTTCCGCCCGCGACGGCGGCGTGGTGATCGACGGCAGCGCGTGGTCGGAGAAGTCGGGCGGCGGAAACCGCTCCGCCGCGATCGCCGCCGAGGCCAGCAGCGGCAGCAGGCCACAAACGCCAACAATCAGGAGCCGCCACCGGTGCATCAGGCGTTCTCCGGCCGGGGCCCAATCTTCCCCTCTCCCCTTGGGAGAGGGTTAGGGTGAGGGCGGATGAACGAGGCGTTCGCGAGCGTCCGTTCATTCACTGGGCCCTCACCCCCGGCCCCTCTCCCGGAAGGAGAGGGGAGACCGCATTTCAGCAGATACGGCTGGTCGGCCGGCACGCGGCGAAACGCCTGCGAAGGGCAGGCCGCGGCGATCGCGCACTCGTTGCAGTTCTGGCAGCGGTCGTGCCGCACCTGCAATTGCAGCGAGCCGTTGCCGAAGGCGTTGCAGCCTTTGACGCACTTGCCGCAGCCGATGCAGAGCCGCTCGTCGATCGTGTACTCGAAGTACGGGTCTTCGACGAACGCCCGCTTGATGGCGCCGGTCGGGCAAAGCTGGTTCTCCGCGCCGGAGTTCAGCGCGATCGGCTCGGGATGGAAGTAGCCGGTGCAGAGATCGCAGTAGCCGCACATCGAGAAGTTGTGGACGCACTTGACGGCCGAATCGTCCAGCACGCAGTAGGTGGCGCAGTTGCCGCAGGCGATGCACTTGGCCGGATCGAGTTGCCAGACGAGCTTGCCGGCTCGCCCTTTTCGCGCGGCCAGCGACGCGACCGCGCCGCCGATGCCCAGTGCGCCGGCCACGCGCAGGGCGTCGCCGAGGAATGCGCGGCGATCGCGTTTTTCGTTCTCGGCGTTCATGGAAAACGTATCCTAATGGAAGGCAATCACAAAAGCACGAAAGGGCGAAGACATCGAAAACGACACGCGACCGATCAGCACCGGACGTTGGTCAGCCGCAGACGTTCTTCCAATCCCCTTTCGCGTTTTCGTAGTTTCGTGATTTCGTGATAACGTCGGTATCGTACGAGGCTCCAATCCGGCAATGGTGTTTTGCTGCGGGAAACCGTTGAGCTATTTTCGCGGTCCGGGCTTTATTGTATCCGATTTACGCACGAATATCCGCAGGCAGCCGGCCGGCGGATCGAGCACGAGGATGCGGTCGTGGCTGTCGACGGCCAGATCGACGGGATGGAGGCGTGTGTCTGGTCGCAGCATTCCGTCAGCATCGCCGGGTTGGGGGCCAAGACGCTGGGCCCGACGACGACGCACTCGAACTCGCCGGTGGGGCTGTAGACTTTCACCCGCGGCATGCCCTTTTCGGCGGTCACGATTCGCCCGTCGCCGAGGATGGCGATGTTCGACGGGTTGCAGCAGCCGCAGAAGGCTTTGATGCCCATGCCGCGTTTGCCCCAGGAGAGCTCCAGGTTGCCGTCGAAGGTGAACGCCTCGATCTGGTGGATGCCGGGATTCGCCACGCGCAACAGGCCGTCGGGCGCAATGGCCACGTCGAAGTACGGGCTCGGCACGACGAAGCCGGGGATGTTGCGCGACGGATCGCGGCGGCCGATCTGGCCGAGCACTTTGCCGTTGCGGTCATAGTGCCAAACCACCAGCGAACCGGCGTCGGCGGCAAAGACGTCTTCGTCGCCGACGGCGATGGACGTCAGCACCGAGCGTTTGCCGGGCGACGGCCAGACCGACTGCCGCCGGCCGTCGGCGTCGTACACCTCGACGTGGTCTTTCATGCCGACGTACAGCCGGCCGGGCGAAGCGTGTTCGACCTTGGCCACCGCCAGGCAATGCGGCTCTTGCTCCAGCTCGATCGTCTTGAGCTTCTTGCCCTCGGCGTCGAACACGGCGATCGTCTTGTCGCCGGCCACGAAGATGTGGTCGTCCGGCCCGACGGCCACCGCCCGCGGCTCGGTCATGTCGAGCGGAATCGTCCGCCTGCTGCTTGTAACGGATCAGGGCGGGGTCGATCTTCGCGTACTGTTCGAGGTCGTAGTCGAACGCCTTGGGCAGTCTGTTGCCCTCTTCGCCCGAGGGGTTGATCCGCATCCACGCGAACGACGCCGACGACGATCGCCATGACACGATCGAGCAATGGCAATTGCGATTGACGGAGGCATGCATCTCCGTAGCCACGGCGTCTTGCCGGGACTGTCGCAGGTGGACGTTGCGGTAACAGTCTATCGAACGTATATTCGCAACTACTGTGGTCTATGTCCTTTCGCGCCACGTCCAGACACCTCATGCGGGTCAGATCGCGGACGATCAGCCGGCCGCCGGCCAACGCCATCGGACCCCACGAGTCGTTGCCGTCGTCGAGCACCTGCGACTCGGCCAACTGCCGGTAGCCCTGCGGCGTCGCCTCGGCCAACGTCAAGCGTCCGGTGTCGTTCATCACGAAAATCAAACCGTCGGCGACCAGGTACGGCCCGATGCCGAAGCGGTGCTGCGATCCGCTGCTCCAGACGACGCGGCCGTCGGCGTCGAGGCAGACCAATTGCTTGTCGCTTCTCGCGGACGCCGTACAGATGGCCGTCGCAGAAGATCGGCGTGTGCTGCGTCGAGCCGAACGCGGCCGGGGCGATCTGGCGCAGCGTCTTGGCCGCGATCTTGCCGCCGTGCTCCTCCAATTGCAGCATCATGGCCCCGGCGTTGTATCCGCCGGAAAGGAAGATCTTCCCGCCGGGCAGGATCACCGGCGACGGGACCGTGGCGATGCTGATTTTCCAGTCGGTCGTATCCCAGAGGATCGAGCCGTCGTCGGCCGAGACGCCGGCCACGCCCCCCTTGCCGCAATAGACGTACATCCGCTTGCCGGCGAACTCCATCGGCATGATCGACGAATGGGTCATCGTCCAGCCGCGCGGGTTGGGGCTCTTCCACACGACCTGGCCCGAGCGGCAGTCGAGCGCCACCAGCAGCGAGCTGCCGCCGGGCGCGAGGATCGCACGGCCGCGGTCGACCAACGGACACTGGCCGGCGTACCACGGCGGCACCGTCGCGCCGAACCGGCGAACCATGTCGATCAGCCAATACTCGCGGCCCGTCACGGCATCGAGGCACGACACGTCGCACTTCGGCCCGATGGCCACCACGTACTTGTCGGTCACCGCCGGCACGGTCCGCGACATGCCGTGGTTCCGTTTCACGCTGATCGGGTAGGAGAATCTGCCAGAGGTCGCGTCCGTCGGCCAGCGAGAGGCAGCGCAGCACGTCGGCCGAGGCCGCGCGGTCGTAATCGAGCACGATAGACGCGGCCGTCGCGCACCGCGGCGCCGGCGTAGCCTTCGCCCAGCTCGATCGACCAGAGCACCGCGGGGCCGCCGTCGGGCCAGTGCCGTGCCAGCGGCTCGCCCGGCTGGGCGATGCCGTCGAAACGTTCGCCGCGGAAGCGCGGCCATGCCCCCGGCAGTTTAGGCGCCGCGTGGTTGAACGTCGTCAGCGTGCCGACCAGAGGTTTCGCTGGGGGCTCTTCGCCCAGCTTCGGCCGATCCAGCCCCGGCACGCGGGCCTCGAGTTGGTTCATCGGGCCGACGCTCGTCCAGAGCAGCACCGCCACGATGCCGACGACCGCCAACGCGCCTGGAATCAGAGTGCCCGCCAGCAGGTGCTTCATATTGGGGGTGGGTGCGGGGATAGGACGCGACCATCATTCTACATACCCCCTCTCGGCCGGAGTGTCAATGCGGCGGCACTGTATGCGGCAGGACAACGGCAAGGTCCAATCTTGCCAATGGGACGGAGGAGATTGCCGGGAAGACGCCGCCGTTATCGAAGTGCGATTGGCGGCGATCTCCTCCGTCCCCCGATGAACGGCACACGTTGTGTGCCGCGTACTTTCATTTCTTCGCCGGCATCTGCATGATGACTTCGGCGTGGGCGGAGACGGTCTTCTCGGTCATCGTGGCGTCGAGGTCGAGGCCGCGAAACCAATTCAACGGGGGCGACAGATAGCCCGGCGGGGCATGGACCTTCAAGAGTCCGCCGGAGGAGGGCGGAAGCGGCCGCAGCGCCGTCGAGGTCCACCGCGATGGCCCACGCGTCAGACTGCCGCAAGACGTACTTGCCGCCCAGGGGGCAGATGATTTTCGCGTCCAACAGCCGCTCGGCCGTGTCGAGGCAGGCGGCCGGCGGCACGTGAAGTTGCTGGCCAAGGCGTTCAACAGCCGCAGATTGCCCAACGACGTCTCCCGCGTTCGCGCGTAGCCGAGATCGTTGAGGACCGGCTCGATCCGGGCGTTGCGACAGATCGCCCACCTTCAGCCGCACCTGCGCCGGCCGGACGGCCTTTTCGAAGCGAAGCTGCGGCACGACGGTTTCGAGCACGTCGCGTTGGAACGAGAAGACCGTGAATCGGCCGCCGGGAACGTCCTGCTCGCCGGGATAGTCGTACTGCCGACGCCAGCCGCCTAAAGGCGAGACGGCATAGCCGGCCGCGTCCGACGGAGGAATGCCGAGGTTGAGGACCGACAGCGGCCCCAGTTCGCCGGTCGTGCCGATGTAGCCGACCAGCAGATCGCGCAGCCGGCCGAAGCCGGTCAATTGCGACAGCAGGCCGCCCGCCGGTGGCGCCGGCGGGGCGAAAGGCGCGGCGGGGATGGGTTCGAGCGGCGCTTCGGGGGCTGGCGGAACGCCCGGACCAGGAGAAGCAGTCGGCGCGGGTGGATTATCAGCAACGGCAGGCGCCGGGGCGCGGGCAAAGCCTCGGGGGCAGGCGGAGCACCAGGCGCAGGTGGAGCGGGGGGCGGACCGCCGTTCGATGGCGCCGTGTCGCACAACCCGCCGAACAGCCGGCCATAGCTCATCACCATTTCCAGCGTCGCGACGTCGCCGGCGATCGGGGCGAATTGCAGATCGTCGGCCGGACCGAGCTGCTGCTTCAGTACGGCGAAGTGCTGCGGCGCGAAGGGGCTCATCAGCACGTCGACCACGACCTGCTCGCGGTTGTCCGCCGAGCGCGGTCCGCTTGACGCGCGGCGATGATCGGATCCACTCCGCCCCCAGTTGTCTCGATAGTAATCGGCGAACTCGCTTGTACTCGGAGACCTCCGCGCGGGTGACGTTGCCCGACGGGCATGTCGAGGATCGGCAGGAACGCCCCGCGCCAGCCGCGGCGGCTGTCGTGAGACGTCGGCCCCGTCGAGGACGCACGTGGCTGCCGTCGGGCAGCGGCCCAAACTCGGGCGGCAGGGCGCTGGCCGACTTGAGTTGCTCGATCGTGTCGCCCGGCTTGCCTTCGACGGCCGCCGCCAGCCGGGCAAGCTCCACCAGATCGATGTCGGCGGCCGCCTGCAATCGCCGCGCCATCTCCACGCGGTATCGCGGCGACGTGATGTTGCGAAAGAAAGCGTCGGAGGCGTAAAGCCAGATCGTGTCGTTGCGGCTGATCGGCATGACCGATCGGGCGTGGCGGAACTCCTTCGACGCCCCAAGCGAGCCGGCTGCCCGACGCGGTGGCCAGAAATCGAGCGACCAGACTCCTTCGACGTGGTGACGAAGTGAAAATCGCCGTCTGGCGACGTAATACGAGCGGACGTCTGCCGTCGGGCGAGGTCAAGTAGGAGCACGGCGCGGCCGTCGATCGTGACCGTCTTCTCCGTCACGCCGCCGGCGGCGATCCGCTCTTGCCGCTGCTGCTTCAGGCTGGCCGAAAGGGCCAGGTTGTTGCGGGCGTGAAAGAGGATCCCATAGCAGGCCCCTTCGCGGAAGAAGGTGTCGGTCGCCGATAATCGCCACGTCGGCGATCACCGTGTCGCCCAGCATCCGCGAGAGAACGGTCTGCTTCAGCACGAGCTGCTTTTCGATGTGGTGGCTCATGCCGCGGTCGAGTCCGCGCAAGGCGATCAGGTTCTGTGCGTCGCCGCCCCACTTGGCCAGCGTGTCTTGCAGCCAGAGGAAATTGGCGAAGCTGCCGAAGCGGACGTAGAAGCACTCGGCCGGCACCCGCATGGCGATCGGCTCGACCTTCACGTCGGCCGGCGGCTCGGGCACGAGCAGCGGCGGCGGACTGAACGCCTCGGGCAACGGCTGATCGGCCGGCTCATTCAGATTGTTCAGCCCCAGAATGCGATCCTGCAACATCGCCATCCGCAGCGACTCGGTCCCCAGGTTGAAGCCGATCTCCTTGCGAAGCGACTCGTAGCCGGCGGCATCTGCTTCGCCTTGGGCAACTGCGAGATTCAGCCGCCGGGCGAGCGTCGCCGTCAGGTAGGTATCGACCATCGGCGGATAGTCGGGCTTCGACTGGAACAGCCCCGGCGCCTTTGCGTACTGTTTCCACCAGAGCTCGAGCAAGCGGCGATGCACGGCCGGACCGCCGCGGCGAATGCGGCGACCGAACGGCGGCGCGGCGTCCGGAATGATCGTCAATTCGATGGGACTTCGCAATTGCAGCGTCACGTGCAGCGGCTCGCTGCCGCGGAAGAGGAAATAGACGGTGGTCCGCGGCGGACGATCGAGGATTCCCCGCAGCAGCCCGCCCACCTGTTCGCGCACGGGCCCGCCGCTGGTAAGCGGCGTGTTGCTGCCGAGCAGCTCCTTCATCAGCTTACCGAAGACCGGGCTGTCGATGGCCGGATAGAAGACGCGTCCGTTCCGCTCGCTCAGCCCGATGCCTTCGGCGCCCAGCGGCGCGGGCAGCATCTGCTCGGGCAGGTCGAAGCTGATTCGCCCCACGCCGAACGGCTCTCCGGCGACGGCCTCGATCTGCATGGCCCCCTCGGCTTGAAGCGGCCAATTGCACGCCGCCGCCAGCACAATCGCCAAGAGCGACAACGCGCGAAACGTTTGTGTATGAGACATCATGGCGTGCTCTCCTTGTTCAGCTTTCCGCCGCGACCGCAGTCCGGGGGCGTTCGTGGACAGTGTCGTCGTCACTCTGTACTCCCATCGAGCGCAGCAGCGTTCCACAGCGGCGGCCGTGGCAGCACTGCCAACGGCTATGATACCGGACCCCCACTCGGAAAACAATCGCCGAGCCGGCCCACCGACGGGGGTTGTGGAGACGCGAGAGCCAAGCGCCGCCGCGTCTTGGCTCAATCGCCCGCCGACGACTTGTGCAGAACGTGCGGCGGTTTGACGACCAGCGTCAAGAATGCGGCCAACACGAGGAACGCGGCGGCGACGTAACACGAGTAGGAAAACGTCTTATACCAATCGAAGAGGAGTCCCGCCAACAAAGAGAGGAGGAATCCGCCCACTCCCCAAGCGGTGAAAACGAAGCCGTAGTTCACTCCGAAATTTTTCAGGCCGTAGTAGTCCTTGGTGATGGCGGGGAACAGCGAGAGATTGGCGCCATAGTTGGCGCCGATCAGGGCAGAGATTACGGCCATCGCGGGGGCCGTGGCGAGAAAACTCCCTTCCTTCGCCGCCGTGAGCGCCAGCATCAGGATCGCCTGGATCACGAAGCAGCCACACAGAGTCTGTCGCCGCCCGAACTTATCGGAAAGAGTTCCGGCGAGGATCCGTCCGCCGCCGTTGCCGACCGCCAGCGCCGCGACGAGGAGAAAGCCCAGTTTCAGACCGGCTTGGTACTCGGCGATTTTCGCCAGCTTGGCGATAACCATCAGGCCCGCTCCGGCCCCACACGCGTAGAGAAACCATAGGAGATAGAACTGCACGGTGCGGAGCATTTCGGTCGGTGTATATTCTTCCTTCTTCGCGGCCGCGCCGGCGCAGCCGCAGGCGCGTCGCCGCGGGGAACGTATCCCTTGGGCGGTGGAGTCAGTAGCTGTGCAAACAGAACGACCACGAGCAAGAAGGCGACGCCGAGAATCAGCATCGTCGAAGACACGCCGCTGCCGACGCCGAGCCCCTCGACGCCGTGCTGCAATCGCTGCACGCCGGTTGCCAGCGACTGCATCCCAGCCGCGATCCATCCCGGCACCCACGCGGGCAGCGATTTCGGCGCGCAGCGCCGGCGATCAGCCACTTGCTCAGCGGCGCCGCATAGACCGAGGCCAACCCGAAACCGGATACCACGATGCCTGCAATCATTCCGGTTCGGGCCGCTCGAAACCACTTTACCGCCGGCGGCGTCGCCGAAGCATAGCCGAAGCCGATGCCCGTGCCCGCCAAGATACCGAAACCGATCACGTATCCCCAGTAGCTTGTGGTCATGCTTGCCAGGATCATGCCGGCGCCGACGAGCAGGCCGCCGAAGGTGGCGACAAGCCGCGGCCCGATCTTGTCTTGAAGCCGCCCGGCAGGAACCATCATGATGGCGAACACCAGGCAGGCGATCGCGTAGGGCCACGACTTCTCGGCCTCCTTCCAACCCCAGTTTGCGGGAATCTCCTTGCTGATGACGCTCCAGGTGTAAGAATTCCCAGCGCCAAATTGATGCAGACTGCGGCGATCGTCACTCGGACGCCATGATTCTTGACCGGCTGACCCATGCTTACGAGACCCTTTCCTACTTCGAGTGAGGGGCGAAAGTAAAAGAAGCGGCATTGTAGCACGCCCCGATGCCGAGTTGTCAAGCAGAAAACCACAAGAACATCGGAAAACGAGGGGCAGAATCCGGTGGGGTGGTTATTTTGCCCCGATCGTGTAAGAACTATCATTGCAATCATGGGCCCCCTGAGGCAACACCCGATCGGAGCCAACCACGTGACCCCTCAACAGCGACGCCGTTTCGACGAACATCTGGAATGGGTGCTCGAACGTCTTCCGCCGATGATCCACGAACTGATCGAACGGGTGCCCTTGCACGTCGAGGATTATCCCTCGCTGGAGGTGATGGAGCGGACCGGCGTCAAGTACATCGACGACCTTTGCGGCCTCTATACCGGCATTCCGATCGGCGAGAAAAGCGTTATGGCACTCCGCCACGTTGCCCGACGTGGTGACCATCTACCGCGAAGGAATCCTGCGGGCGGCCGCCGACCGCAGAGGCCGAATTTCCACCGAAAGCCTCCGCAAGCAGATCCGCATCACGATACTTCACGAATTGGCACACCATCATGGACTGGACGAAGACGATCTGCGACGATTGGGGTATGGGTGAGGTACGATAGATGCCACGATGTCGGTGGGTAGTTCCACTGACGACCGAGCACGTCGGAACGGAGGACAATGCTCATGAACAGAACCATTGTCAACTTCATCGTCGATGCCGTGGCGTTTGCGGCGTTCCTGTTTCTCGCGACGACCGGATCGCTGATGCGATACGTTCTGCCGTCCGGCTCGGGACACTTCAGCACGCTTTGGGGAATGGATCGACACGAATGGGGTACGGTCCCATTTCTGGATCGCCGTAGGGCTCGTTCGAGCTTAGTGGTCCTCCACTTGTTCCTGCATTGGCGGTGGATCGTCTCCACGGTGAGCGGGCGGCGGCGCGAAGCGATCGGCACTCCGTACGGCTGCGGCATTGTCCTCGTGGTGCTCGCGATCGCAGGCGTCGGCGTGTCGCCGTTTTCGCCCCTGTGGAGAGCAAGGACGCCGCGCCGCCACGCAAGCTGCAATCGGAGGGACATTCCGAAAGCCCGGCCGACAAGATCAATGGCTCGATGACGCTGCAGGAGGTGGAGCAACAGACCGGCGTCTCCGCGGCCGTGATCGCCAAGGAGCTCGGTCTGCCGAACGACGTGCCTCTCGACGAAAAACTTGGAAGACTGCGCAGACAATACGGCTTTGAGATGCATGATCTGTCGCGAGGCCGTTCGCAAACACATCGAGCAACGAGAAACGCGAGGCGATCCCCGATGAACATCGACGCCGTCCGAGTGATGCGTGAGACGACTATCGCCCGCGTGGAGTATCATCCCACGCTCGATTCGACGAACGATCGGGCGGCCCAGTGTGCGGCGCAAGGGGCGATCGATCTGCCGCTGCTGGTGGTGGCCGACCAGCAGACGGCCGGCCGAGGACGCGGCGCCAACCGCTGGTGGAGTTGCTTCCGGCTCGTTGGCCTTCAGCCTCCTGGTCGATGCGGAAACCGTGGCAGCCGGCGAAAGCCGTTCGCCGCTGGTCGCCTTGGCGGCGGCCGTGGCCGTGGTCGATGCGGTCGCCCCGCTGTTGCCGACGCACCGGGTCGGCATCCATTGGCCGAACGACGTGCTCGTTCGCGTGGCACAACCTCAAGGTGGGGCAGACATTCCTGTCTGCCGACAAGTCCTGGCACAAGATGGCAGACAAGAATGTCTGCCCCATCTGGCCGGCTACGGCAAGTTGGCCGGCATTCTCGTCGAAGTGCTCCCCGATCGGCGGCACGTGATCGGCATTGGTCTGAACGTCAATAACACCTTGGCCGATGCCCCGGCCGAACTGCGAAGACACGGCCGTCACGCTCCGCGACCTCACGGGACGCGAGTACGATCGCACGGCAGTGCTAATCGAGCTTCTGCATCGCCTGGACGGCGGGTTTTCGCAACTACGCGAAGGCCCGAAAGAGGTCGCCGCCCGAGCCGATTCGCTCTGCCTGCAACGCGGTCAGACCATCACGCTCGCCTGGACCAACCGCAGGATCAGCGGCTTGTGTCGGGGCATCGCCGCCGATGGGGCAATTGCGATGGAGACGGCCGGCGGCGTCGAGACATTCCTCTCCGGCAGCGTGGCACGGTAACGTCGCCTACCGTTCGTAAGACCAGTACGTAAAAAGACTTATCGACGCCGATCGGCAGGCTATTGCCCGAAAACGAAGTAATGCGATAATGTCCGTTGAACAATCATGTTGATCGTGCTCGAACCACTACTGAAAATCGCCGTGCTGGTGGGTGGACTGATGACCGCCGCGGCGTATCTGGTGCTGGTCGAACGTTGGATCGCGGCGTGGGTGCAGGATCGGCTGGGGCCGAATCGCGTGGGGATTCCGCTGACGAAGATCCGCATGTTCGGCCTGGGCCAACCGGTGGCCGACGGCGCGAAGCTGTTGTTTAAAGAGCAGCTTACGCCCAGCCGCGTCGATCGGGCGCTGTTCGCCCTGGCGCCGATTTCGATTTTCGTCGCCGCGATCGCCGCCTTCGCAGTGGTCCCCTTCGGCAGCCCGATTCCGCCCGGGGCGTTCCCCAGTTCGTGGGGCGTGGCCGCGCCGGTGAGCCTGCAAGTCGCACCGGACGTCGACGTCGGCATGATCTACGTCTTCGCCGTCGGCAGCATCGCCGTGTATGGCGTCGTGCTGGGCGGCTGGGCCAGCAACAACAAATACAGCTTCCTCGGCGCGATGCGAAGCAGCGCCCAGTTGATCTCCTACGAACTGCCGCTGGGCCTGGGCATTCTCGGCGTCGTGGCCGTGTCCGGCTCGCTGCGGCTCGACACGATCATCGACCACCAGGCCCAGAGCGGCGCGTGGAACCTGCTGACCCAACCGCTGGGCTTCCTTGTGTTCTGCGTGGCCGGCTTCGCCGAGGCGGCGCGGCTGCCGTTCGACTTGCCCGAGGCCGAGCAGGAGTTGGTCGGCGGCTATCACACCGAGTACTCCGGCGCCAAAATGATGATGTTCATGGTGGCCGAGTTCCTGCACATGATTTTGGCCTCGTTCCTGATCGTGATCCTCTTCCTCGGCGGCTGGCACTTCTGGGGCCTGACGGGCGCGGGCGAAGCGATCGGCTGGATCGAAGTGCTGTTGCGGGTGATCGTGCTGTTGGCCAAGGTGATGGCGGTCATCCTGTTTTTCATGTTCGCCCGCTGGAGTTGGCCGCGGTTCCGTTTCGACCAACTGATGGAGATCGGCTGGAAGGTGATGATTCCCTTGGGGCTGGTGAATTTCGTGGTGGTGGCCGCTTGGATTGAATTCGGCGGCACGGCGTCGCGGCTGCTCGGACTTCCCGACGGCTGGCGGATGGCGTTGGTCGGTTGGCCCGCTCTGTTGGTGTCCTGGCTGGTGATTACGCTGCTCGATCCGACCGCGAGACGTTCCAACAATCGCTCAACTGCCGTCACAGAATGACTTGACTGGAATAAAGTTGTAGACACCACAATGTTGGGGTGGCAGTTGAACTGCCACCCCAACATATCAGGACGGATTTCGGAATCCGTCCGCGAAGACCGAACGGATTTGGAAATCCGTCCTGCGTCGCAACCATTCAAAGCCGATGAAATCCGACGACCAGAAGATCGCGTGGATCAAAGCGCCGCGGCTGGGCCTATTGGGCCGATCGTACCTGCTGCTGTTTCTGCAAGGGCTCAGCACCACGGTGCGTCACTTCGTCCGCCGCAAGAAGACGGTTCAATCGCCCGAAGTGCGTCACGAGATTCCCGATCCGCTGCTCTATCGCGGCGTACACCGGCTGAACCGGGACGAGCAGGGCCGGGTGAAATGCGTCGCCTGTTTTCTCTGCGCCACCGCCTGTCCGGCCCATTGCATCGACATCCTGGCTGCCGAAAGTCCTTGGCCCGACCGCGAAAAATACCCGCAGTCCTTCACAATCGACGAGTTGCGCGTGTATCTTCTGCGGAATGTGCGAAGAGGCTTGCCCGGTCGACGCCATCGAGTTGACGAGCCTTTACGATCTTTCCGGCAAGAGCCGCGAGGAGATGATCTTCGACAAAGAGAAACTGCTGAGCGTTTACGACCAGACCAAGGACGCCGAACCGATGCGGAGCCGGAGGGGGCAGGGATCAGGGGTCAGGGATCAGGGCTTGGGGAACGACACGGCGGCAGGTGCAGCCGTCACAGCCGCAACCCGTTCGACTCCATCGACCCCGCTCGCGCTCCCTCGCAACTCGACCCCTGATCCCTGACCCCTGGCCCCTAATCCCTCAGATGCCCGATCTCCGTTCCATCTCGATCCCGGCCGTTGCCATTCTGCTGGCGGCCGTGTCGCTGTGGCTGATGTTGCCGCGCGGCAGCGCGCGGGGACGCGGAATCGGCATGGTGCTCGGCGCGGTCGCGCTGGGGCTCGGCGCCGCGCAACTCCCGCTGTTCGGCCAGTGGATGGCCGACGGCGTCTTCCTGGTGCTCGCGGCGGTCACGGTGATTTCGGCCGTCGGCGCAATCACCTTTCGCAATCCGGTCTACTGCGCGATCTGGTTCGGCCTGTCGCTGCTGGGCGTCGCCGGTCTGTTCTTCTTCAGCGGCGCCCAGTTCCTCGCCGTGGCCACGGTGGTGGTTTACGCCGGGGCGATCCTGGTCACGTTTCTCTTCGTGCTCATGTTGGCCCAGCCCGAGGGCAAAGCGTCGTACGACCGCGTGAGTTGGGAGGCGTCGATCGCGGCCGCAATGGGCATGATCTTCGTCGGCGTGCTGTCGATCAGCATCGGCGGAGCCCTTTCCAGGCTCAAGCGGGCGGAGGAGGTCTTCGCCAAGACGCCAGACAAGCGGGAGCAATCACCGGCGACAACCTCCTCCGTCCCCACTCCGAGAAAGCAATGAAGGCCAATATCCTCGCGCCACGGCACGTGGCTCGATTCGGCGAAGAACTATTCAGCCGCCACCTGATCGCGATGGAAGTGGCCGGAACCCTGCTGCTGGTCGCGCTGGTCGGCGCCGCCGTGATCGTGGGAGGGAAGAAGGGGCTAGGGACTAGGGGCTAGGGGCTAGGGACTAGGGATTGGAGAGCCGCTTGCGGCTTCGCAACAACGCTGCATTTTCCGAGATGACAAACGAACTCGCACTGCTGAACAACTACCTGCTCGTCGGCGCCCTGCTGTTCGCCGTCGGCCTGATCGGTTTCGTGAGCCGGCGGAATATGATCGTGATGTTCCTCTCGGCCGAGATCATGTTGCAGGGCGTGTCGTTGAGTCTGGTGGCGTGGAGCCGGTTTCACAACGACTTCGGCGGGCAGATGCTGGTGTTGTTCATCATTGCCGTGGCGGCCTGCGAGGCGGCCGTGGCGCTGGCGCTGGTGCTGATGCTGTTCCATCGCACGCGGCAAGCTCGACATCGCCCAATGGCGGCGGGCTGCGCGAGGCCAACCAGCCGGCATTTCAAGAGGAGCCGCTGCCCGAGCGCGCCGTCCGGCAGATTGGAGCCCTTGCCCCATCTGGCGCCCGCCGGCGTCGCGCCGGAGATTCCGCGAGAAGAAACCGATTATCGGCCAAGGGTGTAAGGAGATTGTTGATTGTTGACTGATGATTGTTGATTGAACGGGCACACGAAAGTGGTCCAAAGTACGCTGTCTGGCCGGCGTACTTGCACGCCGTGAGAGCCGCGGCATTCCGCGGGCGTCGCGGCGAACAAGTTCGCCGGCTAAACGGTTCGCCTCGATAACTGCCGCTCATGTTTAACGTCAAAACGCTCCTGGTCCTGATTCCCGCCCTGCCCTTGGCGGCCGCTGTGCTTACGGCCATCCTGGGCAAGCGGGTGCTGCGCGAGCGGAGCCACTGGCCGACCGTCGCCGCGCTGCTGCTGAGCTTTCTTGGCCAGCATCGTGCTGGTGTTCCAGTTGCAGAAGCAAATCGACCAGCCGGCGGGAGACAACCGGGCCGCGGCGGTCACGCTGTGGAGTTGGTACGACATTCCCGATGAGATGCCGCAGCCGCCCGGCGCCGGTCCGCAGCCGGCCGGCTGGGGCGACTTCCACATCGACATCGCCCTGCAGGCCGACCCGCTGACGGCCGATCATGCTGGCCATCGTTACCTGCATTTCGTCGTTGGTGGCGATCTATTCGATCGGCTACATGCACGGCGACACCGGCTATTGGCGGTTCTTCGCCTACGTGAGCCTGTTCGTCTTCTCGATGACGCTGCTGGTTTCGGCGAGCAATTTCCTGCTGCTGTACATGGGTTGGGAGTTGGTGGGGCTGTGCAGCTATCTGCTGATCGGTTTCTGGTTTGAAAAGCCCGCGGCGGCGGCGGCCGGCAAGAAGGCGTTCCTGGTCAACCGCATCGGCGACGTCGGCTTCGCCCTGGGCATCTTTCTGATCTGGACCACCTTCGGCACGCTCGATTTCAATAGCGTATTCTGCCGCGGCGGGCACGTTGGCCGGCGACTGGCGAGCCACCGCGATTTGCCTGCTGCTGCTGGTCGGCGCGTGCGGCAAGAGTGCCCAGTTCCCGCTGCACGTGTGGCTGCCCGACGCGATGGAGGGCCCGACGCCGGTGAGCGCTTTGATCCATGCGGCCACGATGGTCACGGCGGGCGTGTACATGGTCGCCCGATGCAGCCCGCTGTTTGCCCAATCGGTCGATGCCCAATACGCCGTGGCGACCATCGGCGGCATCACGGCCCTGCTGGGCGGAATCATCGCCGTCACGCAAACCGATCTGAAACGCATCCTCGCCTACTCGACGATCAGCCACCTCGGCTACATGTTCGTCGCGCCTGGGCGCCGGCACGCTGGCGGGCGTGACCGCCGGCATGTTCCATCTGGTGACGCACGCCTTCTTCAAGGCCCTGCTGTTCCTCGGCGCCGGCAGCGTGATGCACGCCATGGGGGGCGTGCTCGACATTCGCCGCCTCGGCGGACTGCGGCGCCGTCTGCCGGTCACCTACTGGACGTTCCTGATCGGCTGTCTGTCCATCGCCGGCGTCTTCCCGTTGGCCGGCTTCTGGAGCAAAGACGCCATCCTGGCGGCGCTTGGCCGACAAGGCCGGCGACGGCGGCGAGGGCGGACATCTATGGGCTCTTGCTGCCTCTCGACGTTCTTCGGCGTCCTTTTGATCGACTTCTACATGTTCCGCCCGCTGTTTCTCGTGTTCCACGGTCCCGAGCGTATTCCGCCCGAGGCGGGCCGACACGCCCACGAGTCGCCCGGCACGATGACCGCGCCGCTGATGGTGCTGGCGTTCGGATCGGCGGTGGTGGGAGCCTATTTCGAGTGGACGCACGGTTTCGCCAACTTCCTGGCCGCAACGCCGTCGTTGGCCTGCTTGGCTCGCATGCCGGTCGAAGCCGGCGGCCAGGCGGCCTCGTCGCCCGAGCACTGGGGCATCGCCATCGTCAGTACGTCGATCACGTTGCTGGGAATCGCGGCCGCGGCGGTCGTCTATCTGGGCAACGAGAAGAAGAGCGGCGCGGCTCGCCGCGCTTCATGAACATCTTTGGGCCTGTATAGCCTCTCGTACGGCAAGTTTTTCTTCGATCCGATTTATTCCCTATTGATTGTGCAGCCGTTGCTGGGCATTGCGCGGCTGGCGGCCTGGTTCGACCAATACGTCATCGACGCCATGGTCGATTTCTGCGGCCGCTTGCCCTCGATGTTCGGCCGCCGCGCTGCGGCCGGTTCAAGGCGGCGTGTTGCAGTTCTACGCCCTGGCAATGGCGCTCGGGACTGTTGGCGTTGTTGGGTATTTTGTTGATGTAGAATCGTGGCCGCCCGTCGCGAGCCGCATGGACGTGTACCAAGTCCGAATGCAAGCCGTTGCTGCTGATCATCCTGTTTCTCCCCTTGGCAGCCGCCCTGCTGTTGCACGGCAGCCGCCATTGGATGCGCGTCGGCACGCTGGTCAGTGACGTTGGTCGTGCTGGGGCTGACGGCCGACCTCGTCGCCAGATACTCGCACGCGGCCCAAGAGACCGGATTCGCCGCCGAAACCGACGTCTCGTGGCTCGGATTGAGCGGCTCGGCCATCGACATCCGTTTCAGTGTCGCCATCGACGGCTTGAGCCTTTGGCTGTTCGCTTTGACCTCGCTGTTGACCGTCGTTGCCGTATTGGTCAGTTGGGAGGCGATCGAGCAACGGGCGTCGCTCTACTATCGACTGCTCTTGCTGCTCGAAACGGGAATGCTGGGCGTCTTCGTCGCCCGCGACATCATTCTGTTCTACATCTTCTTCGAGTTTACGCTGATCCCGCTGTTTTTCCTGATCGGCCTATGGGGAGGAGAGCAGCGCCGCCACGCGGCCGTGAAGTTCTTCCTCTTCACGCTGGCCGGCAGCCTGCTGACGTTCCTCGGCCTGTTGACCATCGTGCTTTGGTGCTACTACAACTCGGACGCGAACCCGGCGATGCGAGCGCTGACGTTCTCGATTTCCCGACTTGACCGAGACGTTACGGAACGCGGCGTTGCAGGGCCATCCGATGGCCCTGTGGCTGCAAATCGTGCATCTTCCTGGCTCTTTTCGCGGGCTTTGCCATCAAGACGCCGCTGTTTCCGCTGCACACCTGGCTGCCGCTGGCCCACGTCGAGGCGCCCACGGCCGGCAGCGTGATCCTGGCCGGCGTGCTGCTGAAAGTCGGCACGTACGGCTTCGCGCGGTTCAACCTGCCGATGCTGCCCGACGCCTCCGCCGTGCTGATGCCCTGGCTGTTGTGGATTTCGCTGGCCGGCATTCTCTACGGGGCGCTGGTGGCGTTGGCCCAAAGCGACATCAAGCGGTTGGTGGCCTATTCCAGCGTCAGCCATCTGGGCTTCTGCATGTTGGGCCTCTTCGCGCTCGATCGGTTGAGCGTTCAGGGCGGCGTGCTGCAAATGGTCAGCCACGGGCTGGCCACCGGCGGGCTGTTCGCGGTGGTCGGCATGATCTACGAGCGATTCCACACGCGCGAGATCGGCGACTTCGGCGATCTGGCCCGGCGGATGCCCGTGCTGGCCTTCTTCGCGCTGGTGCTGACGCTGTCGAGCATCGCCCTGCCGTTTACGGCGGGATTCGCCGGCGAGTTTCCGCTCTTGCTGGGCGTCTTCCAACGCGGCTGGGCCGCGCCCGTCGCTCGCCCATGCGACCCAACTGCGGACGATCGCCGTGTTGAGCCTCGGCGGCGTAATCCTCGGGGCGTGGTACATGCTCTGGATGTACCAGCGCGTCTTCTTCGCCTCGCCCTCGCCCCGCCAACGCGGCGGCAAAGCAGCATGACGGAGCCCGTCAGCGATCTTTCGCTGCGGGAAGTGCTCTGCCTGGCGCCGCTGGTGGCGATGATTTTCTGGATCGGGTTGCAGCCGCGGTTCTTCCTCGATCGCATGGGACCGACGCTCGACGACCTGATGAAGCCGGCCATGCAGGCGGTTGAACAACAGAGAGAGGAGCGCACGAGAATCGCGTCGGTTGCGAAGCCGCAAGCGGCCTGCGAGGATCACCATGACAATCAACAATCGACAATCAGCAATCAACAATCCCCGTCCCACCCGATGACCACCGCCACGCTGTATCTGCTGCTGCCCGAGACGGTGCTGATCGCCGCCGCGGTGGCGATCTACCTGGGCGGAGCGTTTTCGACGGCGCGGCATGTGTGGCGTTGGATCGCCGGCGGCGCGATCCTGGCGGCGGCCGATTGCCTTGGGATAGCCAACATGCCGCTGCCGACGCCACGCGCTCGTTCCATTTCGACGTTTCTGAGCTCGCTAGATGGCCCTGGCTTGGCGCGATGCTTGCTGCTGCTGGCGCGTCGGCCCATCGGTGGGGCAGAGATTCTGTCTGCTCTGATGCTCGGCAGCCGGACAGGAATATCTGCCCCACCCGTCAGTCCGACCGCGGAGTACGTCGGCTCGCTGCTGCTGACCGTCGCCGGCCTGATGCTGGTCAGCGTTGCCGGCGATCTGGTCTGCTGTTCGTCGCGCTGGAATTGATCTCGATTCCCACCTACGTGCTGCTCTACCTCGGGCGGCGCGACGCGGCATCGCAGGAAGCGCCGGCCAAGTACTTCTTTCTCAGCGTGCTGTCCTCGGCGATCCTGCTGTACGGATTCAGCTTTCTCTACGGAATCGCCGGCTCGACCGAATTGGCGGCCGTGCGGGCGGCGCTCGACGGCACGAAGCCGCTGCCGCCGGGCTTTGCCGTCTTCTCGAAACTGGCGATGGCCCTGGTGTTCGGCGGCCTGTGCTTCCGCATCACGGCCGTGCCGTTCCATTTTTACGCCCCCGACGTGTATCAAGGAACGACGCACCCGAACGCCGCGCTGCTGTCGGTCGTGCCCAAGGCGGCGGGACTTCGTGGTGATGGCGCGAATCCTCGTGGTGGCCATGCCCGACATGACGCCGCACTCGTGGCAGATCGTCCTGGGCGTTTCGCGTACTCACCATGACCTTCGGCAACGTCATGGCCCTTTGGCAGGATGATCTTCGCCGGCTGCTGGCCTATTCGTCGATCGCCAACGCCGGCTACATGCTGCTGGCCCTGGCCGTGGCGCTGGCCGTCGCCGGCGGGGCGACGGCCTGGGACGGCATTGCCGCCGTGGCGTTCTATCTGGCCGTATACTCCGTGGCCACGATCGGAGCGTTCGCCGCCTTCGAGCATTTGGGCCGGCCCGACCGCAGCCTCGACGGCGTCGACGAACTGGCCGGCTTGGGAACGCACCAAGCCGCTGGCGGCCGCCGTCTTGGCGGTGTGCCTGTTCAGCCTGACGGGCATTCCGCCGCTGGCCGGGTTCTGGGGCAAGTTTCTGGTGTTCGGCGGGGCCCTTTCCGTCGATCCGGCCGCCGGCGCGCGCCGACGGCCTGCGATGGTGGTTTGTCGCCGCGGCGATTGTCGGCGTGTTGAATGCCGCCGTGGCCGCGGCCTACTACCTGCGGATCGTGGCGGTGATGTACTTCCGCACGCCCCTGGCAACGCCTCGCGCCGAGGGCGGCGCAGGCAGCGTGGTGGGCCGCCGTGGCCTGCGCCCTGGTATTGGTCGGCGTCGGTGTATATCCTGGACCGCTGATGCGTCAGGCGGAACAGGTAGGCAACGGGAAGACGGCGGTTCCCCTTGCAAAACCGCAAACGGATTGCTTCCCAATCACCAATCGCCAAAGAAAGGCCGCCGCTCCAGTCTGCCCCGTGACCTGGAGTGGCGGCAACAGAACGGGGTTCGTCGCCCCACGACTTCTACAGCCCCACCTGCACTGCTATTATTGATGCGATAGCAGTGACAACTGCTGTCATCATATTGCAGAATAGCTTCGCATTTGCGAAATAATCCTACCACGAAGTTTCGGTTTTCCCTATGTCCACGCCACGCGTCCATGCCACCGATTTGGCAAAGCTGTTAAACGAGGCAAGACAGCCAATCTACGTGCTGGATGACGATTTGACGGTTGTCTTCTTCAACCGGGCGTGCCAGGAGTGGCTGGGAACGGCGGCCGAAGGGCTTTTGGGCCGCACGTTGCGCATACCATTCCAGCCCCGCCGTCGCTGGGCCCGACGCCGTCGCCGCCGCGCTCTGCCCGCCGCCGGCAAGTCTGGCGGGCGAGGTTTCGACCGCCACGGTCGCGCGCAATCGCCGAAGACGGCACGCTGGTCGAGCGCCGCGGTCGCTTTTTCCCCATCGCCGCCGTCAGGCGAGGGGCCGCTGGGCATCCTCGCCATCCTTGACGCCGACCGATCGGGCAGCAGATTCGACTGCCGATCAGACCGCCAAGCCCGCCGAAACGGACCCGATCGCCCTGCACGAAGCCATCCGCCGTTTTCGCCAGGAAGCCGCCGCACGGTTCCGCGCCGATCGACTTATCGGCCAGGGGCCCGCCATGCGGCTGGCTCGCCGGCAGGTCGAATTGGCCGCCGCAAGCCGGTCGAGCGTCCTGCTGGTCGGTCCGCCCGGCAGCGGCCGCCGCCATCTCGCCGCCGCCATCCACTACGGTGACAAAAGGGGTCGGGAGTCTTTTTCGGCATGACGCCTTCTCCTCGGAACTGACGCCGCTGGATTGCGCACTGCTTGGCGGCGATCTGCTCGAAGCGGCGGGCACGGCGATTGCGCGCGCGGCATTGCGCGGCGAGCAAGCGGCGTCGCGTACGCTCCTGTTCCATCGGATCGACGAGCTTCCGACCGAAGTCCAGATGCAATTGGCCGACTTCCTCGCCCGACAGCCGATCGCAAGGGCGCCTGATGGCGACGGCCGCGGAGCCGCTGCTGGATCTGGCGCGGCGGGGCAATTTCCATCCGAGTTGGCCGCGCTGCTGAGCACGATCACGATCGAGTTGCCGCCGCTTGGCCCGGCGACGCGACGATCTGCCGCTGTTGGCCCAATTGTTCCTGGAAGAGCGAAACGCGGCCGGAACGAGGCAGATCGGCGGCTTCTCGCAGGCCGCGCTCGACCGGCTCGACGCCTACGCCTGGCCGGGCAACCTCGACGAGCTGAACGAGGTCGTCGCCGAGGCGCGCCAGCGAGCCGACCGGCGTGCAGGTCGAAGTGCAGAGACCTGCCCGAGCGGCTCCACCTGGCCGCGCAGGCCGCCGCCCAGCCGCGGCGAACCGAGGAGAACATCGTGTTGGACGAGTACCTCGGCCGCGTCGAGCGCGAGTTGATTCGCCGGGCATTGGCGCGGGCGAAGGGGAACAAGGCCAAGGCCGCGAGGCTGTTGGGCGTCACCCGCCCCCGCCTCTACCGCCGCATGGTGCAGTTGGGGCTGGAGTGATTGTTGATTGATGATTGTTGGTTGAAAATCGAACGCAGCTTGCGGCTTCGCAATGACAATCGCACAAACGCAGCTTCACCATGACGCCGACTTACGAATCCTCCGCCGCCGCGAAACTGATCGTCTGCGAGCGCACGGGGCGCTGGGCCGTCGCGCTGCGGCGTGAACTGGCGGACGTGGGCGTGCGGGTTTGGGAAACGCGCACGCTGGCCGACTGCCGCGACGAGCTGCTCGCCAACCCCGCCTCCTTCGCCGTGATCGAACTCGGGCCAAACGCCGCCGGGCTGCTGCGCCTGCTGGCAAGCCAGCCGCGTCAGTTTCCCGCGGCGCGGCTGGCCGTCGTGGCTGATCGTTCGCAAGCCGGCTACGAGTGGCTGATGCGCGAGGCCGGTGCGGTCCATTTTCTCTGTTCGCCCCGGCAGGTTGGCGTGTTGGCCCGATTGGCGTGCCGCCACTTGGCCGAGGTCGCCGCCGCCACAGCAGAGTTTCGCCGAACGGATTTGGGCGAGTCTGCCGTGGGCATGACGCGCTGGCGTTCTGCGCAAGCGCGGGCTCCCAAGTTACGCTGGTTCCCGCTGCCCCCCACGTTTTCGCTGATCCCCACGCAGAGCGTGAAAACCAGACAAATCAGCGAACGCCTGAACCTTTTTCCAGTTGGTTTCGTTCTATTCGTAGGGCCTTGGCGGGTTGCCAAAAGACAACATGCGAGGAAAAATAGCCACGCTCGGCCACGCCCGTGATGATTTTTCGCCGCACGTTTGACGACGGGAGGCTTGTGACACAGACTTGCCTTGTGATCGCTTTTTCGGCGATTCGTCTTTTCACAAGTGTCTTGTCACCAGAGCTTCTCGTCCTTCGGCGACGTGCTCGCTAAATCGGGATTACGGTATCCGCCATGCATGGCCATGGACCCAATACAGACTTCTCCGGCATCCGTCGCATGCCGAAGGAGATCGCCAAGTTCCTGACCAGTCAAGATTGGCTGTTCGGCGACGTCGCGGCAGATAAGCCCCGCGTTTTTCAGCGCAGGCTGCGGATCGAACCGCTCGAGCCGCGCCACCTGATGGACGCCGCCGCGGCCGCGTCCGCTGGTTGCTCGCCGCTCTGGTTTCAGAGCGTTGCCGACACCGCCGTCGCCGCCCATGCGGGAGCGGCCGATTCGACGATCGAGAGCATCGCTCCTCCGCCGGGCAAACGCCGCGACAACGGCTCGAGCAGCAAAACGTCTTCGACTGGATCGTCCAATTCGATACCGCTTCGCTGGGCGGCATCAGCTCGGTCGCCGAGACCGCAAGCCTGCTGGTCGGCAGCGGCGTCGAGTTCCAAGTGCTCGAAGGATTGGGGATGACCGGCATGGTGTTGGCGCGCAGTTCCGGCGCGTCGCTGGCCGCAGTGCAAGCATTGGCTCACTTCCGACGTCAACGTCGCCAGTTTCGAGCTCGACGCCGTCGCACCAGGTCGAAGCGACTCCCAGCGACCCGCAATATGGCCAGCTCTGGGGCATGACGGCGATCGACGCCCCCGACGCCTGGAACATCACGCACCGGCAGTTCGCCAGCGTCGTCGTGGCGGTGATCGACACCGGCGTCGATTATACCGCATCGCGACCTGGCCGCCAACATCTGGACGAACCCCGGCGAAATCCTCCGGCAACGGCATCGACGACGACCACAACGGCTTCGTCGACGACGTTCACGGATACGATTTTGTGAACAACGACGGCGATCCGATGGACGACAACAGCCACGGAACGCACGTTTCCGGCACGATCGCCGCCGCGGCCAACAACAGCCTGGGCGTGGCCGGCGTCAACTGGTCGTGCTCGATCATGGCCCTGAAGTTTCTCGACAGCAGCGGCTCGGGCTACCTCTCCGACGCCATTCGCGCGATCAACTACGCCACCATGATGCGGACGCAATACGGCGTGAACGTCCGCGTGATGAACAACAGTTGGGGCGGCGGGAACTACAGCTCGGCGCATGGACACCGCGATCCGCGCCGCGCCGCCGCCGATATCCTCTTTGTCGCCGCCGCCGGAAACGACGCAACCAACAACGACGCCAGTCCCGCAATATCCGGCCAATTACGCGGAGCCAACGTGATCTCCGTCGCCGCCATCGATCAGAACAAGAACCTGGCGAGCTTCAGTTGCTACGGCGCCATCGACCGTCGATGTCGCCGCGCCGGGCGTCTCCATCTACAGCACCGTTCCCGGCAATCGGTATGCGGTCTATTCGGGCACGAGCATGGCAACGCCCTTCGTGATCGGGTGTGGCGGCGCTGGCCTGGGCCGCCGATCCCAACGCCACGGTCGCCGAAGTCCGCAACGCCATCCTCGGCGGCGTCGATAAGGTCGCCGCGCTCTAGGGCAAAGTCGCCAGCGGCGGCGTCCTCGACGCCTACCACACGCTCCAGTTGCTCGCCGCTCAGCCGCACGCAGGGACCGGTCGTCGGATCGCTGGCTGGCCTCGCCAGATTCCGTCACTGCCGGCGCTCGGTCACGCTCACGCGCCGGCGGAATCACCGATTCCAGCCGGCACAGTGACGAGCGTCTCCTTCTTCCTCGACTCAAACAACAACGGACAATACGACGCGGGGATGCCGCCCTCGGCTCGACCTCCTCGATCGCCGGCGGCCAGGCGTCGATCAGCCGCGGGCACCAGCGGCTGGACACGCGGGATCCTATCGGCATCCTTGCCCGAGCGCAGGACAGCGCGGGCGTTTGGAGCTCTGGATCTCGACGACGCTGACGGTGCTGCCGCCCGACGATTACGGCAACAACGCCGGCGACGGCCGCGGCCGTCGGCGTTCCCTAGTTCCACCACCGGCACGATCGAGTCGACCGGCGACGTCGATTGGTTCAAGTTCCAGGCCGCCGCCGGCAAGTCCTACGTGTTCACCGTCGGCCTCGGCACGCTTCCCGACTCGGTGCTTGTATCTCTACGACAGCAACGGCGCCAAGCAGTTGGCCTTCAACGACGACTACGGCTCGGGCAGCGCCTCGCAAATCGCGTGGACCGCGCCGGCAAGCGGCGTCTACTGCCTTGCCGTCGGCCGGCTATGGCAGCAGCGACTGGGAACCTACGCGCTCGGCGTCGCCGGCCAAAACGCGGCCCCGGTCCTAACCCCTTCGGCAATCAGACGCTGCCCTATTCGCAGACGACGCTCACTATCCCGTTGCACGCCTCCGACGCCGACGGCGACAGCCTAACCTATTCGGCTCAGGCGATGACGATCGACCGGCTGGCCCAGAAGGCTTACTCGCTCGACCAGCAGCTTGGCCTGCATATGTGCGCGAACGGAAGCTACTACGACCAATGTCCGGGGGCTCGGCGAGAAGTACATGCAGGGCAACGGCAATGAGCTGGTACTTCATTCTGCCCAGCGGAGCGCTCTATCGCTGGGGCGGCAGCATCGCCAACAGCACGCTTGTCGATACCTTGGGCTCGGCGTACTACGCAATCCCGCCCTGTTGCACAACGCCCAAACGCCTTCGCTCACGTCGATCAGCAGCGCCGACGTCGCGGCAGCGATCTACGGCAACACGCTGACGATCACGCGGGCAGGCGGGCTTCACCGACGTGCTCTGCATTCAGGTTCGCGTCAGCGACGGCTCAAAGTCCGACTCGGAGACGTTCACTGTCGCCGATCCTTTCGCCCAGAAGGCGTATGATCTCGATCAGCAACTCGGCCTGCACATGCTACGCAAACGGGAGCTACTACACTAACGCCCGCGGGGCCGGCGAGAAATACATGGTGGGCAACGGCAACGTGCTGTACTTTATTTTGCCCAACGGCGCGCTCTATCAGCTGGGGCGGCAGCATCGGCGGCAGCACGTGGATCGCCACGCTGAGTCCCGACTACTATGCCAATCCCGCCCTTTTGCACCAAGCCCAATCGCCGGCCGCCATTTCCGCCGCCGCGGCCGCCGGCAGTTCGTCCGTCCGAGCGGTCGAGAACGTGGCGGCGGTCAACGCTGCCGGCGCCGCAGCTGAGGCGTCGGCCGATGCCGCGCTGCGACTGGCCGACGTGGCGATGGCGTGGCTGGCCCGCGACAGACGGCGAGCTCAGCCCGACACGGCATGGAGCACTTCGGCTGCCGCTACTGCCGCCACTGACGCGCAGCGGCGTCGCTGCACGATGAGGCTTTTGCAGAGCTTTCAGCCGCCGATGTCGCAAAGCGATCCCGAGTTCTCGCTTTGATGCTCGATCATCGCTTGGCACAGCTCGTGACCGGAGAGCAGCACTGACTCCGAGCCGAACGCCGGCCGGTGGGATCTGATCGATTCGATGTTCGACATGCCCACCGAAACGCTCTTGCCGTCGGCCGATTGGCTGGCGTGAGGCGACTGCATGAATCGGAAGGGGACGGAGGAGGTTGTCGGGACAACGGTTTCGTATTGCGGGGTTTTTCTGCGACAACCTCCTCCGTCCCGCTTGTCCTCGCGAAGCTGTAAGCGGCTTACAGGTATCGCTCCAAGATGCGGCGGCTGGCGGCGTCCAAACGGCTTGCATCGGGAATCAGATAGCGGATGCCGTGCGTGTCGACCAGCAGAATCCGATTGACCCCCAGCCGCCGCACGTCGTTGTCGCTGTCTTCCATCAGAAAGGTCGTCGGGCCGCGATCAGTCACGATCCGCCACTCGGACGGGTCGCTGTCGGCCAGCACGCGATTGATCCGCCGCACGACGGGCACGAACTCTCGCCGCCCCAACTCCTCTTCCAGCATCCGCCGCACCTCCGGCCGCAGCACGCCGGGGTCTTCGATGCACGTCAATTCGTGCCCCTCGGCGTCGCAAATCGACAGCAGACCTTGCGGATGGGAGATCGGAAACGCGCGGACCGGCTCGATCCCCACAAGACGCCGGCCGTCGGAGCAACTCAACACGAGCTGCCCCCAGGCGTCGTATTCCAGCGTAAAATCGGAAGGTATCGGAGTCGCGGTGGTCGTTATCATAGAGCAGCTTGGACTAGTCGGTTGTCAGTGGGCAGTCGGCAGTGGGCAGTCGGCAGTGGGCAGTCGGCAGTGGGCAGTCGGCAGTGGGCAGTCGGCAGTGGGCAGTCGGCAGTGGGCAGTCGGCAGTGGGCAGTCGGCAGTGGGCAATGGCACTAAGTTTGTCTTGACACAAAAAGAGTCCTCCGTGACATAAGCCTTTTACCACAAAGGACTTTGTCAGGAGGACTTGAACGATGTTCACGGATGAACGAAGGTGTAATATATGGGATCGAATTCGTCAACACGATTTGCGGGTTTTTGGCAAAATACTGACGCCTGCGCTGTTGAAAGAAGCGGCGCAAGCTGCGGGTGTGAAGCTGGGAAGCAACCCGTTGAACTATGCCAACATGGTTTGGCTGGGGATTGCGGCTGGCCTGCACACCGCCAAGAATTTCGCCGACATCCTCGTCTTGACCTTCAAGTTGTTGGAGGATGCCGACCTGTGGAAGCCCGATCGTGTGCCTTCCAAACGGAAGCGGCGTGCCTCGAAGCACAATCCCCACGGCAAGAAGGGCGCGCTCACGAGCGAGGAAGCTTTCGTGCAGGCGCGGCAACGGATGCCGATGGATTTTTGGTCGTGGCTGATTCTGCTGCTGGCGCAACGCTTTCAGGTCCAGCATCCCGACGCCGTGCGGTGGAAGGGCTTTCGTTTGCTGGCGCTCGACGGCACGGAAATCGCCTTGCCCTACTGGAAAACGTTGGCCCAAACCTTCGGCACCAGCCGCAACGGCCGACGGCGACGACGCCCTCAGGCGCGAATGCTCATGTTGGCGTTTCCGCAATGCCGGCTGCCGTGGCGTTACGAACTGACGCCGCGATCGTGCCACGAGCAGACCTCGGCGGCCCGGCTGGTCGAATACCTGGAGCCGCGAGACCTGCTGTTGATGGACCGAGGCTTTTGGAGCTACGGGCTGTTTTGGCAAATCCAACGCCGACGGGCATTTTTCGGCATCCGGCTGCGTCGCGGCGTATTGCTGAAAACGTTGAAAAACCTCGGACCGGACGATCGGCTGGTGGAATGGAAAATGCCCAAAACGTCGCGGAAAAAGTGCGCGTGGAAAAGCCTGCCCGAGTTGCCGCAATCGCAGACGTTGCGGGTGGTCCGCTATCACATGGCCGGCTTTCGTCCCAGTGCCGTGGTCACCAACGTGCTCGATCCCAAAATCGTTTCCCGCGAGGATTGGGTGCGCATGGCGACCGCCGACGAGGCGGGCCACATTCTGGAGGCAGGCTTGTACCATCGCCGCTGGGAAATCGAGACGATGTTTTGCGAATTGAAAGTTCGGCAGGGAATGCAGCGTTCGTTGCGCAGCCGCACGGCGGAAGGCGTGGCCTTCGAGGTGGCGGGCCACGTGCTGTTGTATTTCCTCACCCGCTGGCTGATTTTCGAGGCGGCAGAAGAGCATGGAGTTTCGCCGTTGCGAATCAGTTTCACGCAAGCGCTGCGCGAAATCAACGATATACGTCATGCGTTGCTGCTGGCCGATCCCCAGCGAGTGCGTCGGATTCTTCTGCCACGATTGTTGTTGCGAATAGCTCAACATTTAGTCCCGCTCCGTCCCGGTCGTCATTATCCGCGTCCCGCCGACCGCTACCGGAAAGGCAAGTATCGTCAAACAGCTAAACGAGTTACAAAACAAATGAGCTGGTCCCGTTTTTCTGACAGAAAAGCACCCTTGAATAAGGTGGAAACCGATTTGTTAGATCAAGGGACATTTACGCTATCCGCTTGACTGAAACTCTCTTTTGTTTATGCTTTACCTGTTCGGTGAAACGGAGGCGGGCTCTGCTGGGAAGCAACCCGCCGAGGGATAACCGGACCAAAGAAGTGTCTTTGGACACGAGCCTTGAAGACTTCAACTCTTCGAGGCTTTTTCTTTTTCGTCAGCATACCAATCCGCCTTCACCTCCACAAGACACTTTTTTGTCATGCCTTAAAAAATCCCGGGGTCTGGGGCGGAGCCCCAGCAGGAAACAAAAACATTTTTCGTTTTTCAAATTGCATCGAAGTAAATCTCCACAGGCCGGGCGTTCAACTTGCTGTGACGCCGTCGGCCGTTGTAGTACGCGAAATACTCGCCGAGGTTCTCGCGGCAATCGGGCACGTCCTCGTATTCCTTCAGGTACACTTCCTCCTGCTTCACAGAGCCACAAGCGTTCGACCATGATGTTGTCGAAGCAGCGGCCCGCCCCGTTCATGCTGATCTGCACGTCGGCCGCCAGCAGCGTCTTCGTGAAATCTTCGCTCGTATATTGCACGCCTTGGTCGGTGTTGAAAATCTCGGGCTTGCCCGTCTCCAACGCCCGCTCCAGGCACCGCACGCAAAAATCCGAATCCAAGGTCGTCGAAAGCTCCCAGGCGATCACGTAGCGGCTGAACCAGTCCATGACCACCGTCAAATACGCAAATCCGCGGCTCAAACGCACGTAAGTGATGTCGCTCGCCCAAACCTGGTTCGGGCGGATGATCGGCAATCGCTTGAGCAAGTACGGATATTTCTTGTGCTCTCGATTCGGCACGCTCAGGTTCTTTTTCGGATAAATCGCTTCCAGACCCAGCCACGCCATCAATGTCCGCGCGCGTTTGACGCCCACGTCGTAGCCGAGTTCCGCAAGGTAATCGCACATCCGCCGCTTGCCCAAGAACGGATGCCGCGTGTACTCTTCGTCGATCGCCCGCAGCATCGCCAGGGCCGTCTCGCCCCACACCCACGGCTCGTAGTAGTAGGCCGCCCGCGACATCCCCAGCAGTTTGCACTGCCGGACGATCGAAAGCCGTTCCTGCTCCGGTTCAACGAGCAACCGCTTGGCCTCAATCGGCATCTCCGACTTTTTTTTTGAGCCAGTCGAGCTCGAACTGGAGCTGGCCGATCTGCTGGTAAAGCCGGTCCTTGAGCCGGTCGTCGTCCCCCTTGTTCGCTTTCGAGCGGCCATCGGCGAAGAGTGCGGCCATGTTCTCCAGGGCCTGCTTCTTCCACTTCGCGATCTGGTTCGGATGCACCTTGTGCCGCAAGGCGGTCTCCGCCGTCGTCGAAATCCCGCGAATCGCCTCCAAGGCCACCTTCGCCTTGAAATCCGCCGAAAAACTCTTCCGCTTGCCTCCCATCGTGAATCTGTCTCCTTTCCCGGAAAAATATTTTTCCGGAAATAAAGTCCAAATCCACCTTGTTCACCTGTCTAGATTCTTGGGACCACTTCAAAACTTAGTGCCATTGGGCAGTGGGCAGTAGAGCGAAAACCGCTTGCGGGTTCGCAATTCTCCAATCGAGACGTCACAATTCAGTTCGCGCTGCGTGGACGCGGCGGCTAAACGACGTTCTCACATCTCAAATGTCAAATCTGAAATCCTTCATCCTTCATCTCTCATCCCTCATCCCTTCATCACCCGTTCGCGCATCTCAGTCTGAGCGCGATGGAGCCTGGCATACGTGCCGCCACGGCGCAGCAGTTCGTCGTGCGGGCCGACTTCCGTAATCAGGCCGCGTTCGACGACGACCAGCCGGTCGGCGCGGCGAAGCGTGCTCAAGCGGTGGGCGATGGCGATCGTGGTTCGCCCCTTCACGAGATTCTCCAGCGCCAACTGAATCTCGCGTTCCGTCTCCGTATCGACCGACGAGGTGGCTTCGTCCAAGATCAAGATGCACGGGTCGATCAGCAGCGCGCGGGCGATGCTGATTCGCTGCCGCTCGCCGCCGGAGAGGAACTGCCCCCGCTCGCCGACCAGCGAATCGTAGCCGTCGGGCAAGCGAAGGATGAACTCGTCGGCGCGGGCGGCGCGGGCGGCGGCGATGATCTCGGCCCGCGAGGCGGCGGGCCGACCGTAGGCGATGTTCTCGGCGATCGTGCCGTAGAACAGAAACGGCTCCTGCAACACGATGCCGATGTTGCGGCGGTACTCCTCGATCGGGAACGAGCGGATGTCGGCGCCGTCGACGGTGATCGCCCCCTCGGCGACGTCGTAGAAGCGGCAGACGAGGTTGACGATCGTCGTTTTGCCCGCCCCGCTCGGCCCGACCAGCCCGATCATCTCGCCCGGTCGAACGGCCAGGCTCATCTCCTTCAGAATCGGACGGGTTCCATAATGGAACTCGACGTCGTGGAACTCGACTGCCCCTTTCAGCCGGCCCGGATGCACCGGACTGACCGGCTCGGCGACGCTGGGGACTCGATCGAGGATAGCGAAGATCCGATGAGCACTGGCGCCGCGCGCGCTGCAGTTGCCGCCACCATTCGGCTCATCGAATCCATGCGGGCGTAGAACCCGCCAATATAGGCCACAAAGAGATAAAGGTCGCCGACTTTGATGTCGTGTTGAAAAATTCGCGCGGAGCCATATCCCCAGACAACGGCCAATCCCAGCGCCGTCAGCAGGCTCACGACCGGTTCGAAGAATGCCCAGAGGGTGTTGACGCGGCAATTGGCCGTAAACACGCGGTTGTTTGTGGTGCAAAACCGCTCGATCTCACGGCGCTCCTGGGCGAACGCTTTGACGACGCGGATACCGGGGATCGTGTCGGCCAAGCACGCTGGTCATTTCCCCCCATGCCCGCGTGCCCAGCGCAAAGCCGCGCCGCATCCGACTCCGCACCCGATGCACGAGAAACGCGATGACCGGCAGCGGGAGCAGCGTCGCCAGCGTCAGGCGGGCATCGAGGAAAAAGAGAAAAATCGCCACCAAGCAGAATCATCATTATGTTGTTGGCAAAATCGAGCAGGTAGACGGAAAGGAAATAGCAGATTCGATCGCTGTCCGTGCTGACCCGCGAAATCAGATCACCGGTTCGTTTGCCGCCGAAGAACTCAAGGAAAGCCCCTGCATGTGTCCGTAGGTTCGGTCGCGCAAATCGGCAGTGATTCGTTCGCTCACCCAGGCCATGACGTAGGTTCGCCCCCACATCAGACAGCCAAGCCAACAACGGACGCGCCCACAAACGCGACACAAGAACCACCAAACGCGGATTGAAGGAGACGCTGCCCGGCTGATTCTCGAGCCGGAATCAGCACATTGTTGATCAACGACCTTATGAAGTAGGGCGGCGCCAACGCCGCGATCGAACTGGCCACCATCAGCAGGAAGCCGAACAGGACCATCCACTTGTGCGGCTTGGCGAATTCCGACAGCCGATAGAGCGCACCGATCGCGGGCTTGTCGCCGATCGATCCGCAATCCGGGCACTTGATCTGCCCGGCGGCCAGAATCGCGCCGCAGCTTGGGCATACCGTCGTCGGGGCCTCGCCGGTCTCTTCGCCGCCCGAGAGCTCGCCGTCGTGGAGACGCTGGAAACGATTGGCCAGTCGATGGGCCAGCGGCGAACGGCCGATGGTGTAGCGCCAATGGCACAACAGGCCGCTGGGACCAAGCAATTCCAGCCGCCCGGCGCTGTTTTGCTCCTTCACCCGCAGGACCGACGTGGAATCCAACGGCCAGGAGCGCATCGAATCGGCCGCGGCCGGCGGCAGCGCGTCCGTCGCCCGCTCGCCTCCAGCGGCCCAACGTCCAGCAGCCGAGAAGGCGTCAAAACCAACAGACCCCGGGCATAGTGCAATCGCGTGTCCAGGTCGAGCTCGAACCAGGCCAAGGGGGATTCGCCCGCCAAGTGCGCCTCGGCCGCCTGCCGCAAGTCGTCTGGAACGTGCTCCCAAGAGCCGTTGGTGGCGTTCAAATCTATCCCCCACAGGAGTGGTGTCAAGTTGGATGTCAGTCGCGGTGGCGTCCAGGTCAAAGCGTCATTGTACCGCGATTACGCCCCTTTTCACCACAGTAAGATGGACATTTCCGTCTGCCGACACGAAGGAGCACGTTTCCGGTCGTCTCACAGAATGGCGGCATGAACTGCAACAGTCCATCGGGGTATATATAACCAGTCTCAATGATTATCGCCTACGGCAATGCCGACACGCCGGGCCCGTACCGCTGGATTTCTTTGGCGAAAACTGTCCCGGCCTGTTGCCTTCCGGTGTCATCGGTGACTAGAATAGTAGGATTATATTGCTAATGACGAAGTTTTTTCCGTCGTGGCAATGGCGCTGATACGGAACACTCTCTGCTGATGCCTAAGCCTTATCGTTCCATACGGTTCATTCCGTGTCGCGGTCTGCCCCGGCATCCCTGTTTGTGGTGAACGGGGTAAATCTGGCTATCTAAGCGTGGCCACCAGATGTGGTTTTCCACAATTCCACGTGGCGGCAACGCTGGCCAGCAAGGGTGATTACGAGGCTCCGCTAGTTGTGGCAGAAGGAAGAGAGAAACGTTCATTGACAGAGTTTCCGGCTGTTATCGGGCCGAAAAAACCTGCCGATACAACCTTTTGATCGTTGGCAGCGTAGATCGTGTTAGGATACTGCGATCCATTATGCTTCACACGACACCTGCAAGGTCATTCAGCGAGTCACCGCTATGGAATTTCGTAAGGTTTTGGCACTTCGGGGACCAAATATCTGGGCGAACTTTCCCGTCTTGGAGGCGTGGGTTGATCTTGGCGAATTGGACAAGCCCTCCAACGAATTTCCGGGATTCAACGACCGGTTGATGAGCTGGATGCCCACGATGATCGAGCATCGTTGCAGTATCGGCGTGCGGGGCGGTTTCTTTCAACGGCTGCGCACCGGCACCTACCTCGGCCATATCCTCGAACACGTGACTCTGGAATTCCAGTCGCTCGCCGGCACCGAGGTCGGTTTCGGCAAAGCCCGCGAGACTTCCGAGACCGGCGTCTACCGGGTCATCATCGAGTACGGCGACGAGACCGTAGGCCGCGCGTGTCTCAGCGGTCGCCCACGAACTGCTGCATGGCGGCCCTGTTCGATCGCCCCTTCAACGTCGCCGCCGAAATCGAACGGCTGCGGAATCTCGCCCATGAAGTCTGTCTTGGCCCCAGCACGCGGGCCATCGTAGAGGCCGTCAGCACACGAGGCATTCCTTATCGCCGGCTGAATAACGACAGTCTGGTGCTCTTCGGACACGGTCGGAAGCAGCGCCGCATCCAGGCCGCCGAGACCGACCGGACCAGCGCCATCGCCGAGGCGATCGCACAAGACAAAGAGATGACCCGCATGATGCTCCGCGCCGTCGGTGTTCCCACGCCCTGCGGCCGGCCCGTCGCCGACGCCGAGGACGCATGGCGGGCCGCCGGTGAAATCGGCGTGCCGGTGGTCGTCAAGCCGCAAGACGGCAACCAGGGACGCGGCGTGGCCACGAACCTTACGACTCGCGAGCAGGTGATTCACGCCTTCGAGGCGGCCCGGCAAGAGGGCGAGCACGTTATCGTTGAGAAGTTTGCCCCGGGCCACGACTATCGCTTGTTGGTCGTCGGCGAGCGGGTGGTCGCAGCGGCCCGCCGCGAGCCTGCCCAGGTGATGGGCGACGGACTGCACACCATCGTCGAGTTGGTCGAGGAGGTGAACGCCGATCCGCGTCGCGGCGAACACCACGCTACGGTACTTAGCAAGATCAAGCTCGACGCGGTGTCCTTGGCCGTTCTGGCCGATCAGGGCTACACGCCCTCGTCGATTCCAGCGGCCGGCACGACGGTGCTGATTCGCCGCAACGCGAACCTGAGCACGGGCGGCACGGCTATCGACGTGACCGAGCGGGTGCATCCCGCCGTGGCGGCCAACGCGGTCGATGCCGCCAAGATCGTGGGGCTGGACATCGCCGGCGTCGACATCGTCGCGCAGGACATTTCCCGCCCGTTGAGCGAACAGGGGGGCATCATTGTCGAAGTCAACGCGGCCCCCGGCTTGCGGATGCACCTCGATCCGTCGGTCGGCATTTCGCGGCCCGTGGGCGAAGCGATCGCCGACATCCTCTTCCCGCTCGGTGAAACCGGGCGGATTCCCATCGTCGCCGTGACCGGAGTCAACGGCAAGACGACCACCACGCGATTCATCGCGCACGTGCTTCGCGGCACGGGCAAGACCGTGGGCATGACCTGCACCGACGGCATATTCGTGAACGACCGCCGCATCGACAGCGGCGATTGCAGCGGCCCCCAGAGCGCCCGCAGCATTCTGATCAATCCGTCGGTCGATATGGCCGTGTTCGAGACCGCCCGCGGCGGAATCCTCCGCGAAGGGCTCGCCTTCGACCACTGCGACGTGGCCGTTGTGACCAACATCGGCGACGGCGACCACCTGGGCATCTCCGACGTCAACACGCCGGAAGACCTGGCCAAGGTGAAGCGGTGCATCGTCGAAGTCGGTGGCGCCAGACGGCTACGCCGTGCTCAACGCCAACGATCCGCTGGTGGTGGAAATGGCCGCCCACTGCCCCGGCGGCGTCGTATTCTTCGCCCTCGATCCGAGATCATCCGGTGGTGGTCCGCCACCGCGGCGTGGGCGGCCGGGCGATCTTCGTCCGCGACGGCCAGATCGTTCTCGCCGAGGGGGACCGCGAAGAGCCGATCGTCTCGTTGGCCCGTCTGCCCCTTGACTCGCGGCGGCCAGATCGCCTTCCAGGTGGAAAACACGCTGGCCTCGATCGCCGCCGCCTGGTCGCTGGGCATCCCCAACGACCTGATCCGCACCCGGGCCGAGTCGATTGCCGCCGACATCGACAAAGTGCCCGGCCGTTTCAACGTGCTGGAGATCGAAGGGGCGACCGTGGTGGTCGATTACGGCCACAACGCCCACTCGCTGGCCGCCGTGATCGAAGCGATCAACACGTTTCCCCACGCCCGTCGCACGTGCCTATATACGACCGCCGGCGACCGCCGCGACGTCGACATCGTCCGCCAGGGCGAGCTGCTCGGCGGCGCCTTCGACCGCGTCGTCCTCTACGAGGATCACTATCGTCGCGGGCGGGCCGACGGCGAGATCATGGGCCTGCTGCGGAAAGGGCTGGCATCGGCCACTCGCACCAAGGAGATTCTCGAAGTTGTCGGGGCGAACAAGGCGGCGGAGGTGACGCTGACTGCCGCCCGGCCCGGCGAGCTCGTGCTCCTGCAAGCCGACACGATCGACGAGACCGTTCAATGGCTCAAGGGTTATCTCGAAGCGCTGGCGGCGAAAAACGCGGAGGCCAACGAAGCCGCCGTCGGCGAGCCCGTGCTCAACGGCATCGAACCGCTGCCGCCGGCCAAGCAACTCGCTCCCGACGAAATCGATAGCGAGATCCTCGCCGAAGCTCAGACCGCGGCGAAGTTTTAGCCCGAGGCGACCAACTCGGCGGTTTGCGCCGGCTTGAGTTCGCCGCAGACCGCTATAAAGCGACATTCGCTCAGACTGCGAAACCAGGTGCATTGCCGTTTGGCGAGCTGCCGGGTGTGGCGGCGAACCAACTCGATGGTCTCGGTCAGGGTGTGGCGGCCTTCGAGGTGCTCGATCACTTCGCGGTATCCCACGGCCTGGCGCGCGGTTCGACCCAACGGACGCGGGCCGGACAAGAGCTTGCGGATTTCCTCGATCAGGCCGGCCGAGAACATCTGCTCCACCCGGCGGTCGATTCGATCACATAGTTCCGCCCGCGGCCAATCGAGCACGAACACGCGGCACTCCTCGGCCGGGCGGGCGATTTCGAACTGCCGCTGCAACTCGCTGATCGGCCGACCGGTCTTCTCAAACACCTCGATCGCCCGGATCAGCCGGCGGGTGTCGTTCGGGTGCAGCCGGGCCGCAGCGACGGGATCAATCGCCGACAGACGCTCGTGCAGCCGGGCGCTGCCGTGCAGCCGGGCCTTGTCGGCCAGGCGGCGGCGCAACTCCCAGTCGGCCGGTGGCCCGGCGAAGACGCCCCGCAGCAGCCCCTTCAAGTAGAGCGGCGTGCCGCCGACGAAGAGCACCTGCCGTCCGCGGCCGGCGATTTCCGCGGCAACCCGCCCGGCGGCCTCGATGTATTGGGCCAGGCTGAATTCCTCGTGCGGATCGAGCACGTCGATCAGATGATGCGGCACATCGCGCCGCTCCTGCACCGTCGGTTTTGCCGTGCCGATGTCCATCCCCCGATAGAGAGCGATCGAGTCGAGCGAAATAATCTCGGCCCCGATCCGCCGCGCCAGTTCCACGCCGACCGCCGACTTGCCCGAGGCCGTCGGACCGGTCAGAAACCACGAATCGCGTGTCAAGCTGGTGGCCATAGTAAAACGCGTATACTGGGAGAACTTCGTAGATTACGCTTCGGCATAACAGAAATTGTTGTGCCTGAGATCGTCATGCTGAAGCATAACCTACGGAACCCCAGCGAACGACAGCGCCCATCCAGAAATGGGGTATGACAGATTCCATTGGTTTGGTATAGATGCCGTTGCTGTCCCAACAACGCCCGGAAGCCTGACGAAACATGATTACGTCGCAACTCGCGTACTGGCTGATCGTCGGGCTGGTGGCGTTGGTCTTTCTCGCCGCCAATTTCTATTTCCGCCGCAAGATCATACCGGGCCCGGCGCTGGACTATCGCACCTGGTCGGCGGCCATCATCGGTCAGTGCCTGCCGCAGGCGACCGTGTTGGTCAGCCTGATGCTGCTATTGCAGACGATTGTCGCCTCCTTGCTGCTGATGTCGACCGTGTTGGTCTGTCTGCTGTATGCCAACAACCGGAAGTTCTTGTTGTTGAACGAGCCGCTGACGCCGTCCGACATCGTTTTGACCATCCGCCAGATCCACTCCTGGCCGCTGTTGGCCCGCTACGTGCGTCGCAGCCGCACTCTGATTTGGGTCTTACCGGCGGCGTTGGCGGTCAACGTCGCTGCCCTGGCGTGCGAGCCGTGGATGTTGGGGCAATACTGGTTCTCTCTGGCGGCGCTTTCCGCCGTGCCGATGGCGATCGTCTTCGCGCCGCTGCGGGGCAAGTCATTGATCGTCCGCCTCCTCGATGCGCGAGAGGTGCCGTTTTGGGATTGCGACCTTCCGACGAGCGTGGCGGCCAGCGGTTTCCTGACCACCTTCGTGCGTTGCCTCGACAACGTTCCTCGCCCGGCGATTCGCTCGCTGAACGAGGCCAGCGCGGAGACGATTCTGGCGAAGAAGTTCAGCGGCGACGATCTCCCCTCGCGCCGGTCCGACCGCAAGCCGAACATCATCGTCGTGCTGGCCGAAGCGTTTATGGATCCGCGCTCGATGGGCCTGCTGGTCGATCCCGACCCGTTGACGGCCTACGACGACGCGGTGCGGCAAAGCGTCTATCACGGCAGTTCGTGGGTGCCGGTCTACGGCGGCTGGACGATCCGCTCGGAGTATTCGCTTCTGACGGGCATCAACCTGGCGAGTTTCGGCAACAACATCGGCAATCCGAACACGACGCTGGTGCGGAGCGGCACGCATTCGCTGCCGAAGCATCTGAAGTCACTGGGATACCGCACGACGATCATTCACCCGCACGACCGCCGTTTCTACGGCCGCGACAACGCCTGCGTCTCGTTGGGATTCGACCGATTTCTCGACGAGCACGATTTCGCCGAGGCCCCGCGCGAAGGGCTGTACGTCTCCGACGTGGCGATTGCCGCGCGAATCGAGGAGGAATTGCGGCAGGCCGTCGAGCCGACGTTCTTGTATTGCGTCACGATGGAGAACCACGGCCCGTGGGACGACGCGGTTGCTCCGCCGACGCCGCCGTTCACGACCGAGCCGCGTTTGAGCCGCGAGGGGCATCTCTGTTTTGCCCATTACTTGCGGCATCTCCGCAGCGCCAACAGCATGATCCGGCGGCTGACCGACATGGTGCTCGCGGCCGAAACGCCGACGATCCTGCTGCTGGTGGGCGATCATCTGCCGTCGATGACCGCTCTGTTCCGCGAGATCGCGTTTCCGATGTTCGATCCGGGGGCAAGCTGGACGGCCACCGCGCCCTGGCTGCAAACGCCCTATTTCCTGCTGTCGAACATGCACTCCGACCGCCACCAGATGGATTGCGACATCAGCTTTTTGCCCGGTTTGCTGCTCGACTGCGCCGGCCTGAACGGCGATCGATTCTTCCACGCCAACAGCGCGATGCGACGCCGTTTGAACGGAAACCTCCACAGCGACGCCGACGCGGCGGCCCGCGAGGCGTATCTGCGCGTCTGCTACGAGATCGCCGCGTTTCCCGAGCGATACGCCTCGCGCCGCGACAATAACAGGCCACCACCGACGCCGCCGGATCGAAGAGCAACTCGTGCGGATCGGCGGCCGAGCGGTCGGGCAGAGCCACGATCGCCAGATCGGCACGGCGGCCGGGCGGCCAACGAGCCGATCTCCGTTTCTCGCCCCAATGCGCGGGCAGCGTCGATCGTGGCCATTCGCAGGATTGCGGCCGGCGGAACGCCGGGATGCTTTCGGGCGGCACATCGCATTTCGCCCAGCAGGCTCAAGTCGGGCGACGAGCCGCGGCCGTCGGTGCCCAGGGCGACCGTCGCTCCGGCCGCGAGCAACTTCTCCAGCGGGTAATCGCGATGAGCGAACCAATCGTGCGTGCGCGGGCAATAGACGACGCTCATCCGCTCGACAGCGGCGCCGAGCAAGCGCGATCTCCTCGTCGTCCAAGTAGTTTCCGTGAACGACCAACGCACGATGGGCCCGGGCCAAAACGCCGCAAGTAGTCCAGCGGCCGCGCGCCGCGGGGGATGGCCGTCGCGTCCCATGCCCCAAGCTCTTCCAACAACGTCCGCAACGGACCGCCGCCGTGCCGCAGCAGTTCCAATTCCTCGGGCGACTCGGCCAGGTGCATCGCCACCGGAACTCCGTGCCGCTGCGAGAGTTCGACGACCGCCGCCAACAGGTCGGGATGAACGCTGTATGGCGCGTGGGGACTCAGACCACGTGCCGCGTGGGCCGCTCCCCGGCGGAGTGAACTGCGCGGAGATGCGATTTGGCCAGTTCCACGGCGGCGGCAACGCGATCGGCGGTCGGGGCGATCAATTCCAGCAGCGCCGTGACGCTCGATCGGCGAAGCCGCAAGCGGCTGACCGGGCTGAACGATGTCGGCAAGCGCGGTCACGCCGCCGCGGAGACTTTCGTCGAGCCCCAGCGTCATCGGCTCGACGATCGGCGGACACCGACTGTTGCCGAAACGCCATCACGCGGCGAATCCAATCGACAAACGCGATGCCCCGATGCCCCAGCGGCGCCGGCAGATCGCTGAAATCGAGATGCACGTGGGCGTTGACCAGCCCCGGCAGAATCGCCGACGTTTCCCAGATCGCGGACTTCTTCGCGATGCTGACGTCACGGCTGCACCACAAGCGACGATTCGCTCCCCCTCGATGCTCACCACGCCGTCGGCAATCGGCTCGCCGCCGACGGGAAACACGTACCGGGCACGCAGGGTTGTTCGCATACCAAAAACCGCTTGCGGTTTCGCAATTTCGTCCACATCGCAGCGGCAGGGGACGGAGGAGGTTGTCGCGAGAGAACATCCGCCATAAGAGATAGCGTCTTCCCGACAACCTCCTCCGTCCCCCTATCGCAACTGCGTCTACACCGCGTCTTTGCGAAGGCGGGCAACGACGCACCTGTTGGCGCGCCGCTCGTCGGCCAGCGGCCGCGCCTCTTCCGGCGACCTCCCGGCCGAAAGCCGGCTGAACCACGCCAGCAGCAAATAGGCCGGCCATTGCTGCCGACGACGATCGCCGGCCAGGTGAACGTACATCCGGCGCTCTTGGCGGGAGTGGCGAACGCCCGCAACATCGGCCAGTCGGGAAACATGCTCGGCGTGATCCGGCTGTTGGCGATGGCCAACGCGTTGTGGCAAAAATGGAAGACCATGCACGGCAGGATGCTGCCGCTTTGCACGGCCACGTATCCCAGCACCATGCCCGACCAGCGAGGCGATCAGCGATTGCTGCAAAATGCCGTGAGCGACGCCGAACAGCAGCGCGCTGTAGACGATCGCTCGCCGCTTGCTGCCCAGATGGCGGAAGCCGGAGAGAATGAAGCCGCGGAAGGCCAGTTCCTCGCACACCGCCGGCACGACCGCGATCAGCAGCAGCAACATCCAGAAATTGGCGCCTTGCAGCGATTTCTGGATCTTCCTCAAACGGCGGCAGCATCTCCTCGCTGACAGGATAAAGTCGCTGCACGAGATGTTGCAGCAGGCTGGCCGTCGGGTGCAGACACGACCGCCAGCAGCGCCGCCGCGGGAACGGCCAGCCAGGAGGCCGGCCGCTTCAGCAACAACGTCTCTCGCGGACTGCTGCGTGAAGAGCAGCGTCATCAGCAGCATCGGCGGCGCAATGAACAACAACTGCGGAACCAGGAACGTGCGGGCAAGCGCCGCGACGCCGGCCGGCGTCGCGAGCGCAGCAACTCACAAAAAACTGGACCATGAGGATCAGCATGCCGCAGCACACGGCGGCCGCCGCCGAGGGCGTGGGACGGCGGTCGCTGCAGCAGCCGCCGCAACCAGAGCCGCAAGTCCCAACGCTCGCTCTCGCGGAACAGCACCGCCTCCGAATTGAATTGCTCGACCGCCCAGCGGATCGCCATCAGGCAGGCCGCCAGGGTGACCGCCGCCACGATCGGCGAGTATTGCAGCGCCGGCCAATAGTCGCCCTCCAGCACGCTTCGCAGCAAGAGCACGATTCCGGTGACGGGAATCAGGCTGTTGCCGACGTTCAGCTCGACGCCGGGCGCCATCGGCAGAATCACCAGCGGCATCGTCAGCATCAGCAGCGGCATCAGATAGCACTGGCCCTCTTTGCTGCTGCGGGCAAACGCCGCCAGCGCCAGGCACAAGGCGCTGAACAGCGCGGCGATCGGCAGCAACGCCAGCCCCATGACCAGCATGGCCGGAGCGGCGGCAGCCCGAAGCCCGGCACGTGGGCCACGACCAACTTTGCCGTAATGCCCATGCTCGCCAGGTTCAACACGGCGGTGGCGATGCTGAAGAGCATGACGGTCAGCAGCTTGCCGAGCACGATTTCGCTGCGCGCGGCGGGGCTGCTCAGCAGCGTTTCCAGCGTGCCGCGCTCCTTTTCGCCGGCGCAGAGATCGACGGCCGGATAGAATGCTCCGGTCAGCGCCCAGAGCAGCATCAGGATCGGCAGGATTTTCGACCACAGGCGCCGCTGCGGTACTTGGCGTCGGCCACGTCGGACGAGTCGACCGAGAACGGCCGCATCGCCGACACCGACACGCCGCTGCTGCGGAGGTTGTCGTCGCTGATGCGCTGCGTCCAGCGGCCGAGCACGTCGCGAAGCCGGACGCAGCGCGACCCGCGACTTGTCGTTGGCCGTGTTGTGCAGAGATCTCGGGGCTGGGAACTTCCAGCGGCGCGGCCGGCGCTGCGGCAGTTGCCCGGCCCGCCGCGCCGGCCTCGGCCCGCTGCCGAATCGCCTTGTGGAAGGCGTCGAGCCGGGCGGAGAAATCGGGCGGGAAGTACAATGCCGCCTCGTACTCCCCCGACTGCACCAGCGCACAGGCTCGGCCCGCGCGTCGGCCGACTCGCATGGCGTTGTGAGCGCTCGCGGCCGGCAGAGCCAAACTGCAATTCGAGCAGCTTGGCGCTGTCGGCAATCGTCGGCAAACTGTCCCCTTTCTCGAACAAGGGCGGAACGCTCCGCCCGGTCAGATTTGTCGGCCCCGACCACCAAGACTCGCGTCGCCCGCTTCTGCACGAACTGGGCAACCTGGAGCAAGCTCATCCCCAACAGCGGATAGAGCAGCATCGGGCAGCACCGCGATCATGAACAGCGTGCGCCGGTCGCGCAACTGATCGCGAACTTCCTTCAAGAAAATCCACTTGATGTTGGAGAAGCTCATAGTGCCGCGTCAGTATTGGAGCGTCGGTTGAAAGCCCATTTTGCGACGAAATGGCGACGTCCTTCGTCGTGTTGCGAAATCAACTGGAAGAACAACTCTTCGAGATCGCTCTGCCCGTGCCGGTCGCGGATTTCTTCCAGCGTCCCCTCGGCCAGGATGCTGCCCGCGGTGCAGGATGGCGACTCGGTCGCAGAGTTTTTCGGCCTCGCGCATGATGTGGGTGGAGAAGACGATGCACTTGCCGCGATCGCGCAGTTCGGCCACCGTCTTCAACAGCGCCCGGGCCACGAGCACGTCGAGCCCCGCGGTGGCCTCGTCGAAGATCAGCACCGGCGGATCGTGGACCAGCGTCCGCGCCACCGACACCTTCTGCTTCATTCCCGTCGACATCTTCGCTCCCAGGACGTCGCGGGTGTCGTTCATCTTCAGGCGGTCGAAGAGCGTTTCCATCCGGTCGGTCAACTCGTCCTGCGGGATGCCGTGCAGCCGGCCGAAATACTCGACCATTTCCCAGCCGGTCATGCGGTCGTAGACGGCCGTGTTGGCCGACATGAAGCCGATCCGGCGGCGGACTTCCGCGGCGTGGGTGACCACGTCGAAGCCGTCGATCGTGGCCGAGCCGCCGGTGGGGCGAAGCACGGTGCTGAGAATCCGCAGAATCGTCGTCTTGCCCGCGCCGTTCGGGCCCAACAGACCGTAGACTTGCCCCGGCCGGGCGTGAAAGCTGATGCCGCCCCAGCGCCACGATCTGCCCGCGCCGCAGATCGGAGTAGTGCTTCGTCAGTTCACGGACGTGGATCATGGTGTGCCGTCTGGCATTGGTTACGCGGTCGTCGGCCGAAGGAAAGGGGACGGAGGAGGTTGTCGGCAAGGCGTGTCTCAATTTGTGGAGGCTTCTTTCGACAACTTCCTCCGTCCCCCTTGCTCGCCGTACGGCGCATTGTTCCCCGCGCAAGAACCCTCCATCCATTCTAATCAGCGGCGGTCGAAAATTCACCCGAAAACCCCGCCGCGTCGGCGGGAATCATCGACGATTTCGTAGAAGACATTCCTCTTGCGAGGGGAGAAACCGGCACCCGTAATCCTCCTACGTATCTCATCTTCCGTAGTCCGAAAACTCGTTCCGGCCGCCGCCACGACGTTCTCCTCGATCATCACGCTGCCGAAATCGTTGGCCCCGAACCGCAGCGCCAGTTGGCCGACGGCCAGACCCTGCGTGACCCAACTCGCCTGGAGGTTGGCGAAGTTGTCGAGGAACAACCGGCTGACGGCCAGAGTTTTCAGATACTCGAACGCTCCGACCTTGGGCAATTCGGCCAGCGCGGTGTTGCCCGGCTGAAACGTCCAGCAGATGAAGGCGGTGAAGCCGTGGGTTTGGTCCTGCAATCGGCGCAATCGTTCCAGGTGTTCCATCCGGTCGGCGAGGGTTTCGACGTGCCCGAACATCATCGTGGCCGACCCGCGTCCACCCAGGGCGTGCCATTGGCGGCAGACCTCCAACCAGCGATCGGCCGAGGTCTTGCAGGGGCTGACCTGCCGGCGGACGCGATCGACGAGGATTTCGGCCCCGCCGCCCGGCAGCGATCCGAGGCCGGCACGCTTCAATCGTTCGAGCACGGCTGCCCACCGATAGCCCCGAGAGCGTAGCGATGTGGTCGATCTCCGGCGGGCTGAAGCCGTGGACGTTGATTTGCGGAAAATGCCGCTTGATGTCGCGGAGCAATTGCTTCGTACCACTCGATTTTCAGATCGGGGTGGATTCCGCCCTGCAAGAGAATCTGGTTGCCGCCCAGGGCGATGGTCTCTTCGATCTTCTCGGTGCAGTTGGTCGTGCGAGATCACGTAGGCGTCGGCGTCGCCGACTTTGCGCGAAAAGGCGCAGAAATCGCAGCCGCTCGTGCAGACGTTGGTGTAGTTGATGTTGCGGTCGACGTTGTAGGTGCGAAACGGCTTCGGGATGGAGCCGCCGCGTCACGGCGTCGGCCGCCCGACCCAGCGCGGCCAGACGGTGCGATTGCAGGAGAACGAGCCCGTCGCCGACGCTCAATCGTTCGCCGCAGATCGCTCGATCGAGGATTTTGTCGAAGGTGGTCGCCATGCGGAAAAGAGGGAGGGCAATTGAACGAGATCGGGCGATGCTGTCGGGAAGACACCTTCTCTTTTCACACGTTGTTTCCGACAACCTGCCTCCGTTTCCCCTTCCGTTTGACACTCAAGCAGTTGGACTATCCTTGTGGAATTTCAGCTTCGCGTCCGCCGGCGCCAGTCCGAGTCGGCCCGCCAAGGCGAAAAAGTGCTCCAGGCCCTGCCGCTGCCGTCGGCCGAGCCGAAATTCCAGATGATCGCGCAGATACGACAGGCAATCCGCCTCAGGAACGCCGAGCAACGGGGCTTCCCGCCGGGCAATCTCGGCCAAACGGGTCAAACCGGCGTCGCGGGCGGCAACCAGCGTCGCTGTCGACGCCACGCAGATCCACCGCCGGCCGGGCAACCCACAGCGAAAACACGAACGGCAAACCGGTCCACCGCGACCACTCCTCACCCAAATCCCACACGAACTCGAAATTGCCGTTGCCAGGCGTCATGCCCCGATCGCCGATCATCAAAACCGCGTCGGCCGCCACGTCGTCGAGCCCAACCCCGATCGGCAGCGATCGCAGCTTCGGCACAACGCCGAACCGCTCGCTCAGCAGGATTCTCGCCAGTGCGGCGCTGGTGCGGGAGCCCTCGTCCAACGCCAACGTCTGAACGTCCTCCACCGGAACGCGGCCGTAGAGCTTCACGCTCCGCACCGGACCGTCGCAGGCGATGCAGGCGTCCGAAATAATCGAAAACCCCGGGTGCCGGGCGTACTCGATCGACGGGATCATCGCCACGTCGAGCTTGCCGCCGCAGAGCGCGTCGGCCAGTCGGCTCGGGTAATCGAACACGATCTCCAGCCGAGCGTTCAACTCGGCCAACGCGACCACCAGCGGCCGAGCATTCAGATACGTCACCGCTCCGACGCGAATCGTCTCGCCCCCCTCCGGCTTCAAAGGCTTCTGCATCATTCGAGTCCCTGCTGCCAGCCGCAATCGGCTCATTATACGGCCCTGGCGGTCGCTGTGGAAGGATGGGGTTTCGCAGCAGGAAGACGGCCAGTGCCAAGCACGTGACAATCGTTACAATGCCCACCGCCTTTCCTCTCGGAACATCCGGTATATCCGGCCGCGAACTTTTTCGACACTCCGCCGAGAAGCTAGACTTGATCGACCACATTTGCACCGCCGAATCATGACGCAGTCGTTCCCTTCCACATCTGCCGCCAGCCAGCCGTCGGCGGCCGACGACGCCGCGGCTGGCCGCTGCGCTCAGCCGCATCGCCGCGCTGACCGGGTCGGACGATGGCAACTGCCAGGATTCCGCCGAGCCGCGCGATCAAGACGCATTCATGCCGATCGAGCCCGATTCGTTCGTCGCCGCCGGGCTGACCGACAGCGAAGTCGAGGCATTGATCCTGAAGTTTCTCATGGCCCGCGGCGACGCGACGGGCGCGACGTCGCCGATCAGATCAAGCTGCCCTTCGTGCCGGTCGGCGAGTTGTTGAGCGAAATGAAGTACAACCAGTTGGTCGTGCATCGCGGCTCGGCGCCGATGAACGACTTCGTGTACCAGTTGACCGATCTGGGCCGCGAGCGGGCACGGCGGCTGACGCAGCATTGCACCTACTTCGGCGCGGCCCCCGTCGCTTTGACGGACTACATTGCCAGCGTCCACGCCCAATCGTTGACCAGCCAACACCCGACGCGTCGACGACCTGCACCGCGCGTTCGACGGACTGCTGCTGGGCGGGCACGTCCTCGACCGCCTGGGCCCGGCGATCAACTCGGGCCGCGGGCTATTCCTCTTCGGTCCGCCGGGCAACGGCAAGAGCAGCATCGCCGAGCGAATCACCGCCGCCTTCGGCCGCGAAATCTGGGTACCCCGCGCCATCGGCGTCGACGGCGAAATCTTGCGACTGTTCGATCCGGTCAACCACGAGGAAGCGCCGCTGGAACAGGGAGCGGGCCTGCTGGATTGCCGCAAGTGCGACAAGCGCTGGATTCGCATCCGCCGGCCGACCATCGTCGCAGGCGGCGAGCTGACCATGTCGCAGCTCGACGTGAGCATGAACCTCTCGACCGGCATCAGCGAGGCGCCGCTGCAATTGAAGAGCAACTGCGGCACGCTGGTGATCGACGACTTCGGACGCCAGCGCATGCGCATCGACGAGCTGCTGAACCGCTGGATCGTGCCGCTGGAGAAGCGCTGCGATTTTCTCAACTTGCCCAACGGCAAGAAGATCCGGGTCCCCTTCGACCAGCTCGTCGTCTTCTCGACGAACCTGGAGCCGCGCGAGCTGGTCGACGAGGCGTTCCTACGGCGCATCCCCTATAAGATCGAAGTGATCGATCCCAGCGAGGACGAGTTCCGCCGCCTGTTCGAGCTGATGGGCGAGAAGCTCGGCGTCGCCTACAGCCCGGAGGCGATCGACTACTTGATGGAGAAGCACTTCAAGGCGGCGGGCCGGCCGCTGCGATTCTGCCACCCGCGCGATCTGCTGCTGCAAGTGGTGAACTACTGCAAGTACCACAACCGCCGGGCCGAAATGACCAACGAGTATTTCGACCACGCGGTGGAGAACTACTTCGCGGTGATGTAAGCCGAAGACTACCAGTCCCTGTTGAACCCGCAGGTCCAGCCGCCATCGACCACGAGGTTGTGGCCGTTGACGTAAGTTGCGGCGTCGGAGGCCAGAAAGACGACCGCGTCGGCGATCTCGCTCGGCCTGCCCAGCCGATGCTGCGGGACGAACGACGCGATGCTCCGGCGCGGTTGGCGTAGCCCCCTTTTTCCTCGGGCACCTCCGACAGCCGCCCGGCGGTGACGTCGACGGAGCCGGGCGAAACGGCGTTGACCCGCACGCCCTGCGGACCGATCTCGCACGCCATCGCCTCGGTCAATTTGATGATCGCCGCCTTGGCCGCGACAAAGGCGATCTGCAACCGCAGCGCCACCACGCCGGCGACCGAGGCGATGTTGACGATCGAGCCGGACTGCTGCTTGACCATTTGCGCGGCGGCGGCCCGGCAGCAGTAGAAGGTGCCGGTCATATCGACGTTGAGGATTCGGTGCCAGGTTTCGTCGAGAAACTGGTCGATGTTGACCCGTTCGCGGTCCAGTCCGGTGTTGATTCCGGCGTTGTTGACCATCACGTCGAGCCGGCCGAAGCGCTTCACGGTCCCGTCGATCAGGGCGGCCACCTGTTCGCGGTCGCTGATGTCGCAGGGGACGAAGGAGGCGGCCGGTCCGAGCCCCTTGGCCGTCTCCTCTCCCTGCTCGCGCAGTATATCGGAGAGGACGACCGTTGCCCCCTCGGCGATCATTTTCTCGGAAATGGCACGGCCGATGCCGCGAGCCGAGCCGGTCACGATGGCGATCTTGCCTTGAAGTCCAATGTTCATCCTACGATCTCCCCGTTTATTGTGTTGCGTGTCAACAACGTGATGCCGCGGCCCCGTTGGCCCAGCGTCAGTACTCGTATGTGATGAAATGCCTATACGCCGGGCAGGTAGCCGACGCCGAATCGGGCGGACGATTCGTTGCGGAAATCGGAGATCAACGACATCAGCGACGTCGTGCCGCCGTCGGCCACGATCGTCTGCCCGACGATGAACTCGGCGTCGTCGGAACAGAGGAAGACGGCCAGCCGGCCGATGTCCAGGGGCGTTCCCACGTGCCCGACGGGGATCGCGTTCTTGGCCCACTCCGCCGCGGCCGCCGGATCGTAGCCTTCCAGGACCTTCTCGTAGTTTTCCACCGGGATGCAGCCGGGGGCGATGGCGTTGATGCGAATCCCCTTGTGGGCCAAGCTCGACCGCCAACGAGCGGGTGTAGGCGATGATCGCCCCTTTCGTGCCGGCATAAACCGCATGCTCCGGCGCGCCCGAAACGCCGTGAATCGACGTGACGTTGACTACCGCGCCGCCGCCGTGCTTCAACATGTCGTCGGCGATCCGTTGCGTCAAGAAGAACTGCGCCCGCACGTTGACGTGGTACAGCCGGTCGAACTGCTCGAGCGTGACCCGGCCGAAGGGGCGATTGAACGTGATGCCGGCGTTGTTGACCAGACAATCGACGCCGCCGAGAAAGCCGATGGCTTTTTCGGCCAGTTGCAGCACTTCGTCGACGCGGTCGAAGTCGGCCTTGAACACCGCGGCCTTGCGTCCCATCGCCTGGATTTCGGCCACCGCCGATTCCGCTCCTTCCACCGCGTGGGCGTAGTGGAGCACGACGTCGGCCCCTTGCCGGGCGAACTCCAGCGCCACTTCGCGCCCGATGCCCGTGCCCGAACCGGTAACCACGGCCCTTTTCCCCGCGAGTTTGCCGTCTTTGCTCATGTTTTGGTCTCTCTGCTGGAAAGGAATGGAAGCGCACGTCGTGGCGATTCGGCGTCGGCGGCTTCATCAAAGTCGAGTCAGAACTCGCAGGTGAATAAGGTGGCTCACCATAGGCAGGACGGATTTCCGAATCCGTCCAGTCCTTCGTGGACGGATTTGGAAATCCGTCCTGATATGTTGGGGTGGCAGTTAAACTGCCACCCCAACATCGTGGCGTCTACAAACTCTCAACACATGTCACAAAGGAGCAAAACCGGCGCTTCGAGCAACTCGACGATGCGGTCGAGAAACTCCGCCGCCGGAACGCCGTCCATCACGCGGTGATCGACCGAGAGGGTCAAGTTCATCGTTTGACGAACGCAGAGCCGGCCTTCATGCACCGCGGGCCGCTCGGCCAGCCGGCCGACGGCCAACATGCTGCTCTGCGGCGGCGAAATGATCGCGGCAAACTGATCGACGCGCCGCCGTCCCAGGTTTGTCAGCGAAGCGGCGCCGCCGTGGAACAGATCGGCGGACACGTTGCCCGTTCGAACGATCTCCGCCAGCTTCGCCCGCTGCCGAGCCATGCCGATCAGGCCGAGCCGGTCGGCACCGCGGATCACCGGCACCATCAATCCATCGCCCGACTGAATCACCAGGCCCACGTCGACCGTGGGCAACTGCACGATGGCGTCGTTCTGCCAAATCCGGTTGGCCTGGGGGCAATCGTGCAGGGCCAGCGCGATCGCTCGCAGCAGGAAGTCGGTAATGCTTGGCCGCACGCCGCCGCTCTTTTCAACGGCCGCGAGAATCTGTTCCCGCAACTGCACCAACAGCGTTGCGTCGATCTCGCTGCGAAGGTAGAAATGGGGAACGGTGGCGAAGCTCTCGGCAACCTTTGCCGCCACGGCGCGGCGCATCGACGAGATCGTGCCAGCTTGTAGAGCAGGCGTCTCGCCTGCTTGGGCGGTCGGTGCAGGCGGGACGCCTGCTCTACGATTGGCAGGCGAGACGCCTGCACCACCAACGGCTGCCCGCAGCACGTCGGCCTCGACAATCCGCCCGTTCGGGCCGGTGCCGTTCACGTTCGCGGCGTCGATGCCGCGTTGCCGCATGGCTCGCCGTGCACGGGGGGATGCTGGGATTCGTGGACAGTTTTTCATGGTATGATCGTTCCCAGTTGCTGGCCCAACGGGACGACGGTCCCCTTGTCGGCCAGGATTTCCGCGAGAACGCCGTCGGCGGGCGATTCGATCGACGTGACCGCCTTGTCGGTCTCGATTTCCAGCAACGCCTCCCCCTTGCCGACCCGTTCGCCGACCTTCTTGAACCAGCCGACGATCGTCGCCTCCGTGATAATCAGATCCATGTTGGGCATGATGACCGGCACGCCGCCGACGACCGCGGCGGTGGCTTGGCCGTCTTGGCGGTTCTTCTCGACCGCCGGCGCGGAAGTGGCATGGCCGTTTTGGCCGTTCTTCGCGGCCGCCGGCACCGAGGTGGCATGGCCGTCCTGGCCGTGCTTTTTGGCCACGGGCAGGATGCCCGTGCTACCTGAACCAGGGGATTGCTCGGCCTGTGGCGCCGACACGGCGGCCGTGGGCGTGTATCCGGCGGGCCGGTGCTGGTGCGGCGGACGGCCTTCCATCACCGCCTTCGCTGCCGCCACGATCTTCTCCGGGCTGGCCGTGACCGTGTCTTCGAGGATCGGGGCGAACGGGTGCGAGACCGGCTCGGTGTGCAGCCGGCCGACCGGCGCGTCCAATTCGTCGAACGCTTCCTCCATGACGATCGCCGAAATCTCGGCCCCGACGCCGCACATCGCATAAGCTTCATCGACCACCAACAGCCGCCCGGTCTTCTTCACGCTCGCCAAGATCGTGGCCATGTCCAGCGGCACGATCGTCCGCAGGTCGATGACCTCGGCCGAAATCCCCTGCTGCCGCCAACTGCTCGGCCGCCGCAACCGACCGCTGCAACCAGAGGCCGCAGGAGACGATCGTCAGATCGGTCCCCTCGCGGACCACGTTTGCCTGGCCGAAGGGGATGTAGTATTCGCCCGTCGGCACCGGTCCCTTGCTCGACAACAGCGACTTCTGTTCGAGAAAGACCACCGGATCGCTCGCTCGCAGGGCGGTTTTGAAGAGCCCCTTGGCGTCGGCCGGATTCGAGGGGACCACGACGATCAGGCCGGGGCAATGGGCCCAGACCGGATAGTACGAACCGCTGTGGTGCGGGCCGGCGTTCTTCACCGAACCGACGCCGGCGCGAACGATCATCGGCACCGACACCTGCCCGTTGCTCATGTAGCGGAGCTTCGAGGCTTGCAGCACGATCTGGCCGGCGGCCTCGAAGAGGAAGTCGGCCAACATCAGGTCGGCGACCGTGCGGCAGCCGGCTGGCCGAGGCCCCGATCGCCGCTCCGGTGAAGCCGAGTTCGCAGATGGGCGTGTCGATCATTCGCCCGCCGCCGAACTCCTTGAAGAGGTTCTTGGTATGCCCGTACGAGCCGCCGCGGTCGCCGGTTCCTTCGCCGAAATAGATGATGTGCGGATCGCGGCGCATCTCCTCGGCGATGCCGTCGCGCACCGCGTCCATCCAACTCTGCACGACCGTTTCGCGGCCGTTGGCGGATGGATCGAGGTACTTCAACGGTGGATTGATCGGGTCGGCCCAAGCGTGCAACGTGGCGGTGGCCGGATCGGGGGAGGGCGACTTCCGGGCGAACTCGGTCGCGTCGCGGAGCACCTCGTCCACCTCGTCCTCGATCGCCTTCAGGTCGGCTTCCACGGCGTTGCCCGAGTCGAGCAGGAAGCCGCGATAGCGGGGGACCGGGTCGCGCTGGAACCACTCGTCCCACTCCTCTTGCGTGCGGGCCCAGCCGATTACGGGATCGCCCTCCTGATGTCCGACCTGGCGATAGGTCAGGGCTTCGATCAAGGTGGGCCCCTCGCCGGCTCGCGCCGCTCGACCGCCTGCTTGGCGGCTTTCCAGACGGCCAGCACGTCGTTGCCGTCGACGCGCACGCCGGGAAACCCGTAGGAGGCCGACTTGCTGGCGATGTTCGTGTTGCGCGTGGCCATGTCCAGCGGCGTGGCGGTGGCGTATAGATTGTTCTCGCAGACGAAGACGATCGGGGCGTCCTGAATGCCGGCGAAATTCAACGATTCGTGGAAGGCGCCGTGGTTGGTGGCGCCGTCGCCGAAGAAGGCGACGGCCACCTGATCGGTGCCGCGGATCTTGGCGCTGATGGCCAGGCCGACGGCGGCCGGGATTCCGCCGCCCACCAGCCCGTTCGTTCCAAATAACCCGACCGAGGGCATGTAGACGTGCATAGTTCCACCGCGTCCGCCGTTGCAGCCGGTGGCCTTGGCGGCCAACTCGGCCAGCAGCATCTTGGGCGGCACGCCCTTGGCCAGCGCGTGGCCGTGCCCGCGGTGCGTGCTGGTGATCCAGTCGTCTTGCCGCAGATGAGCCATCACTCCGGTGGCCGTCGCCTCCTCGCCGATGTAGAGGTGAGCGAAGCCCGGAACCTCCCGGTTTCGGTACATCATCTGCGTCGTCAGCTCGCTACGGCGAATCAGGATCAGCGTGCGGTACAAGCGGAGCAATTCCGCACGATCGGGTTCGTTCGAGGCAATCATATCGGAAAGAGGTTCGGCTTGTGCGGCTCTGTTCATGGTGGTGTGCCTTAGTTGATTCACACAGAGGATTCTATGCTCGCCGGTGCGCAGGTTACCGCTTCGCGCCGTTGACGCCGTTGACGATATTGGGCAGTTTCTCTCCCCTTACGGCCATGGCGACGGTGTTTGCCACGCTGGTCCGCAGCCTGGCGACCGCGCCGGGACTGACTGAGGCGATATGCGGATTGATGATGACATTATCCATCTTCACCAGCGGGTTGTCCATATTGAGCGGCTCGGGGTCGGTCACGTCCAACGCCGCCGCGGAAATCCGGCCGCTTTCCAGCGCTGCCACCAGGTCGCCGGTCTTCACCAGCGTGCCGCGCGAGGCGTTGACCAGCATCGCCCCCTTCTTCATCTTACCAAACGTCTCGGCGTTCATCATCTGCTTGGTTCTGTCGTTGCTCGGGCAGTGCAGTGTCACCAGATCGCTGGCGGCCAGCAACTCGTCGAACGAGACCGGCATGCAGCCCTCGGCCTTCACCGCCGCCGCATCCACCAGCGGATCGAAGACGACGACCTTCGAGCGGAAGGGCTTCAGCCGGGCGGCCACCGCGCGGCCGATGCGTCCGAAGCCGACAATGCCGACGGTCGTTTCGTTCAAAACAAGCATTTGGCCGATCGGCGCCGCCAACGCCCATTTGCCCGAGCGGATCAGAAACGCATGGGCCGAAATCTTGCGAGCCAGGTCGAGGATCATCGCCAGCACGGTGTCGGCCACCTCGTCGATGCAGTAGTCGGGCACGTTGCAGACGGGGATGTTCTTCGACGCGGCGACCTTCAGATCGACGTTATCGACGCCGATGCCGTAGCGGACGATGATCCTGCTCTTTTCCATCGCGCCGACCACGGCCGCCGTGACCGGCGAGAACTGCGTGATGACGAAATCGGCGTCCTTGACCAACCCGATCAGTTTCTGCTCGTTTTTGCTATCCGGCAGGCGGAGCGGTCCGACGACCTCGCATCCCAACGGTTCCAAGATCGCCTTCTCCACGTCGATTTCTTCGTTGCCGAAGTCGGTCACCGCCACTTTGTGTTTTGCCACGAATCGTTACTCCTGATGAGGTGTGTTATTGCTTGATGGTATTGCTGTAGGCCATGATGAAGGAGGCGATGACCAGCAGGGCGATCGAGGCGTACATTTGCCAGCGCGGCCTGCCGTGAACGCCCCGCCACTCGCCGCTGATGAATCCGGTGCCCTGCCCGCCGACCATCTGCATGGCCTGTTGGATGCCTACGCCGATCGAGGCGCCCAGCGCCCCGAGCAGCACCATTCCCTTTCCCGGCAGGATCAATGCCAGCAAGAGCTGAACTCCCATAATCAGCGCGAAGCCGACTTGCTTCCAGCTTGTCAGGAGGACGCCCCAACTGCGGCGCTTGGTCATGAGGAACATCGGATAGAGCAGATTGAGCATCGCGCCGCTGAATGCTCCCGCAGCCCAGACGGGCAAAATGGTCAACACGTCCATGGTTCCTACCGAGACCTTCTTCTCCTCCGTCGGCCCCTGGTACAATCCAATCGCCGCGGCGACTCGGTCGGCGGCCTCATGGGCGCTGAGTCCGGCCACTTTCACCGGCTCGATGCCGTCTATGGCGACGGGGTTGTTCTCGGCGTCGTTGAGCGAGATCGAGCCATCGGCGCTGACCAAGTACCGGCCGCTGAGAACGTTGGCGATCTTCTTGCTTGCAGCGCTCTTCTCCTTGTCGGTTGTTCCCGGCGGTTCAACTTCCTTGCCGCGGTTGAGGACAATCTTGCCGTCCGCGGCAATCCGGAACTTTGCGCAGAGCATCTCGTCGTCGGCCACGTTCACGTCGATCTTCTCGCCGGCGTGAACGATGCTGACGCGGGACTGGATCGGTCCCTGACAATAGATGAAGGCCAGCCACAGCCCCGCGGACGTAACTCCCGCGATGACGGTCATAATCAGCCCGCCCAGGAAGCTGCCCGAGGTTTGCTGTAGTTTCTCGAGTTGGCGATCGCGGCCAAAGCCTGCAAGCGCAGCCAAGACGACGGCAAGCAGCATGACGGCCACGCCGACGAGAATAGTGAGGCCGGTGGGCGAGAGAACGCCCGGAGCGCTCTTGAACACGCCGGAGCCCTTGAAGATCATGGGCGTCAACACGCCGACGGATACGCCCAGTCCGGTGAGAATCGCTTGTGTCAGTGCAATGCCGATTCGCACGTAACAGAGTCCGCAGAGGATGTTTGCAACTCCCCAACACAATGCCAGGGCGTTGGCGATCAGCAATCCCTTCTGAACTTCGGGCTCGCGCAAGACGTCGAAGAAGTTGGGAAATGCCACCAGCGTAATCGTCCACGGCCCCAGCACCAGACCCACTAGCATGGCCAAGAACCACCAATGCTCGAACTGGAACGTGCGCATGAGTTTCATGGGCCAAGCGCCGGCTCCCATCATCAGGCCGCCGACGATCACCAGCGAAATCCCCAACGCGGTCTCCATTCCCATGACCCTTCTCCCGCTCTCTTGGTTGGTTCCCATCTATTGGCGCTATCTCAGCCCGGCACGCAACGGCGCGTCCACAAAAGACGCCCCAATTGCGTGGCGCAAAGCTCATCGATATCCGTCGGTAGGGATAAATAGTATTATACTAAGTTTGCTCTCAGACTACAACACCCGATCACAAACGCAGGGTCACCAGAAGCCTGGGAACTGGAGAATTGCCGGAGTCGCCCGATGGCCGAGGGGCAACGACTTGCGGAATGTCCCCGCCATCACATCCGCGGGTCGTTGACCCCCGGACTAGTAGAGCTATTGTCGGTCTGGCTCCGAGCGGCTGGCCGCTGGCTCTCTTGTGGCAGGCAATCTCCTTCCTTCCGGCCAGCCGCGGAGCTAGACTGGAAAAGAATGACCGCGATCCTGGGAATCTCCGCGTTCTACCACGACTCGGCCGCCGCGTTGGTCGTCGACGGCCGCATCGTCGCCGCCGCGCAGGAAGAACGCTTCACGCGCAATCAAGCACGACGCCAATTCCCCGACCAGGCCATCGAGTACTGCCTCGAGGAGGCGGGGCTCGACGCCGGAGCAACTCGACTACGTCGGCTTCTACGACAAGCCGCTGCTGAAGTTCGAGCGGCTGCTTGGAGACCTATCTGGCCTTCGCGCCGGCGGGGTTCCGCTCGTTTTGTCATCGCCATGCCGGTGTGGCTCGGCCAGAAACTGCACCTGCCGCGCGAGATTCGCAAGGGGCTGCGGCGACCGCTACCGGCGCCGCTACGTCTTCACCGAACACCACGAGTCGCACGCCGCCAGCGCCTTCTTCCCCTCGCCGTTCGACGAGGCGGCCATCCTCACGCTCGACGGCGTCGGCGAATGGGCCACCGCCAGCTTCGGCTTCGGCCGCGGCAACCGCATCGCGGTCTTCCCCGAGCTCCGCTTTCCCCATTCGCTCGGGCTGCTCTATTCGGCCTTCACCTACTTCTGCGGCTTCCGCGTCAACTCGGGCGAGTACAAGCTGATGGGCCTGGCCCCGTATGGCGAGCCGATGTATGCCGACCTGATCCTCGAGAGACTCATCGATCTGAAGGAAGACGGCTCGTTCCGCATGGACATGTCGTACTTCCACTACTGCCAGGGGCTGGTGATGACCTCGCGGAAGTTCGCCCGGCTCTTCGGCGGGCCGCCGCGGCGGCCCGAGGCCCCGCTGACCGCAGCGGGAAATGGACATGGCCGCCTCGATCCAGCAGGTGACCGAAGAGATCATGCTCCGCGCCGCGCGGCACCTGCACGCGCGAACGGGCATGAAGAACCTCTGCCTGGCCGGCGGCGTGGCACTGAACTGCGTAGGCAACGGGCGGATCCTCCGCGAAGGGCCGTTCGAGAACCTCTGGATCCAGCCGGCGGCGGGCGACGCCGGCGGGGCGCTGGGCATGGCGCTGTTCATCTGGCACCAACTGCTGGACAACCCGCGCACGCCCAGCCGCGACGACTCGCAGCACGGCTCGCTGCTGGGGCCGCGATTCAACGACGAGGAGATCCGCGATTCGCTCGACGCCCTCGGGGCCAAGTACCGCTACGTGGAGAGCGACGAGGAGCTGTGCGACCACGTGGCCGATCTGATCGCCGCAGAGAAGGTCGTCGGCTGGATGCAGGGACGAATGGAATTCGGCCCCCGGGCGCTGGGGGCACGGAGCATCCTGGGCGACGCCCGCAGCCGCGAGATGCAGTCGCTGATGAACCTCAAGATCAAGTTCCGCGAGTCGTTCCGCCCGTTCGCTCCCGTGGTGCTCCGCGAGCGGGCGAGCGAATTTTTCGACTTGCCGCCCGGCCAGGAGAGCCCCTACATGCTGCTGGTCGCGCCGGTCGCCGAGCGGCAGCGGATCGCGGCTGCCGCCGAGTCGCTCCGCGGCCTGGACAAGCTGAAGGCGGTCCGCAGCACGATTCCGGCCGTCACCCACGTCGACTATTCCGCCCGGGTGCAGACGGTCGACCCCGAGCGGCACGGCAGGCTCTATCGGCTGCTCAAGGCGTTCGAGGCGAAGACCGGCTGCCCGGTGATGATCAACACGAGTTTCAACGTCCGCGGCGAGCCGATCGTCTGCACGCCCGAGGACGCCTACCGGTGTTTCATGGCCACGAACATGGACGTGCTGGTGCTGGAGCGATTCGTTTTGGCCAAGAACGAGCAGCCGAACGCCCGGCAGCACGGCAGCGGCGACTATTCGACGCGATTTGCCCCCGACTGAGGCGTGCAAACGAGTGTATTGGTAGATGGCGTGTAGGACGGATTTCCAAGTCCGTGTTCACGAAATGGACGGCCTTGGAGATCCTTCCTACGGAATAGCACAGTAATAGGACCCTCTACGATGATCCGCATTGAGCGCAACCCGAGCCGCGGCCAACTGACGGTCTTCGCAGTCGCGTGGCTGGTCTTCTTCGGCATTCTCGGCGGCACGTCGTGGTGGAAGAGCGGGTCGCCGGCCGGGGCGGGGGCGCTCTGGACGATTGCGGTCGTGGTTCCGGCCGCCGGATTGATTTGGCCCGGCGTGCTGCGTATCGTTTTCCTGGGCATGTCCTACGCGACCTTTCCTATCGGTTGGGGGGTTTCCCATCTCATCCTGGCCTTGGTATATTATGTGGTATTGACGCCGATCGGACTTTTCCGGCGATTCACCGCCAACGATCCGATGGGACGCCGTTTCGACCGCGACGCCGAGACCTATTGGACGCCGCGGGAAACAGAGGAGGGCACCGAGCGGTACTTCAAGCAGTTCTAGTTCTTGTCCGTGGGACTTAAGAGAGGAACAACGCCAATGTCGCGCAAAGGGTCGGCGCGCTCCCGCCAGGACGGGCAGAAGAATGACTTTCAGCGGCAGGCCGAACAGGCGGCGCCCGGCCTGCTGTCAGAGTTTCTCGACTTCGTGTTGCACAACAAGAAGTGGTGGCTGATCCCGATCGTCGTTTCGCTGCTGGTGCTCGGGCTCATGGCCTTTCTCCTGAGCGGCGCCGGTGGCGTGGCACCGTTCATTTACACGCTGTTTTAGGTTGTCTCCTGAAGGATGTGGCCCGAGACGGTGGCTGTCAGCTATTGCTTGCCTGAGCCTTCGCCGCGCATCTTCAGGGCTTTTTCGAGCCCCGCACGGGCCTCCGCGAGGTCGGGCCGGAGTTTCAGGGCGTTCTGAAAATGCGCGATCGCCTCGTCGAATTGCCCTCGCTTGCACAGGATCTCCGCAAGGTTGTTGTGGGCGGCCGCGGACCTGGGTTCGAGTCTCAGAACCGCTTCATAATTCTCGATTGCTTCGTCGCTCCGTCCGCGCTCATTCAGAGCAATCGCGAGGTTGAAGTGGATCGCCGCGCAGTTCGGGTCAAGCTTCCGAGCCTTCTGAAATTCCGCGATGGCCTCGTCCAACCGCCCACGGCTACGCAATAGACTCCCGAGGTTGTTGTGAGCGGTCACGGAGTTTGGATTGATCTTCAGGGCCGTTTGGAAATGGACAAGCGCGTCGTCGAATCGCCCTCGTTTGAACAAGATTTCGCCGAGGTTATTGTGGGCGGCCGCGTACCGGCTATCGAGCTTGAGAGCCTCTTCGTAATGGCGGATAGCCTCGTCGATCCGCCCGCAGTCGCTTAGCGTGACGGCCAGATCGTAGTGCGCCGGTGCATACTGTGGATTGATCTCCAATGCCTTCTGGTGTTCGGCGATGGCTTCCTCGAACCGCCCGCGGCTGCTGAGCACGGCGCCAAGGTTCGTGTGCGCCAAATAGTGCTGTGGATCGATGTTTACGGCCTTCTGAAAATCCGCGATAGCTTCGTCGATCCGCCCACAGCCCTGCGCGGCGTTGCCCAGTTGGTTGTACAGCGAAGCGTCATCCGGCATCTTCTTTCGGACGGCTCGCAGTTGCTCAGCGGCCACCGAGAATCGGCGGATCGCCAACGCCAACTTCCCGAAGCGGTAATGAAGCTGCCAATCGTCCGGCGTCTTCTCCAAGGCGGACTCGTACGCGGCGAACGCCGCCTGTAGGCCCTGTGGCGCGAAGGCCTGGCGCCTCAACTCCTCCACCCGTCTTTGCGCCGCGTCGCAACGAACGGCGTGATCCAATTGATTTGTGAAAGGCGGACCGGACGTCATCACCGATATCTTGTCGGCCATCTCGTATTCGTCCCAAGGGGTCAGTACCAGCGATTCCGCGCATTGCTCCCGCGTTGAGAATACGGCTCCTGCTTTCGCGAGCCGGCCAACCGGGGCAAGGCGGCCTCGATCTCGTTCCAGAATAGCCCGCGCCAGCAAGTAATTCCCGGCGAAGGTGAAATGAACGTGCTCGTAGAACAAGCCCTCGCCCGGGATGCCGCCGACGGCCAGGTTGCTGTGGGCCAACGAGTTGTTCCGCATCGACCAGATGCGACGCCAGCCGGCCTTCTGCTCGGCGGCCACCTCGCGGACCATCGCATTGATTCGCGAGTCGGCGCGGAACCGCAAAACATCCAAGTCGCGAGCCAGGACGAACTGCTCACGGGCTTCTTTCCATCGGCCCAGTGCAGCGAGACATCGCCCCATGCGGAACGGAGAGCTCCGCGAAACGGTCGTCGATCGCCGCCGCCGCCTGATATTTGGCGATCGCTTCCGGCCACTTTTTCTCCTCTTCCAGGTCGACGCCCTTCTCGATAAATCGCCTTCCAATTTGTCAATTCCTCGCGGCGGCAAGTCGGATCGGTGCCGCGAAGCGAACGGCGGACAATCCTTGAGATTCACAGCCACCGTCGAAAGATCACCCCAGCGCCGGCTCGCCGGGCAACGTCGCAGATGTCAATCAGGTTCTGACGGAAGTTGTCGTAGACCGCCGGCAGACGCGGGTCGTCGGCTGCCACCGCATTGTCCACGAACATCTCCATGCCCTTCCACCGGTTGACGATCCCTTGCGCGGGACGGAGCCAACCCATCGCGTCGGCCAGCAACTGCCCGGTGCGCGTCGATTTCAGCCACACGCTGGCCCGAATGAGTCTCCGGCTCGGCGACCACTGCTGGAAGACGGTGCCCGGTCCGTAGGGCCCGACCACCTCGTTGTTTCCCAAGTAGACGACGAAGAGGTCCGGGCTGATGGGCGGCGCAGTCGCTGGCAATCTCCCGCACCACGTGCGAGTTGATCGCCGTCATCGCCACATTGACCACCTCGAACTTCACGTCCGGGTAGCGGTCGCGCAGCAGGACTTCGAGGATCCGGCCGACACTGAACGATGGCTCCGGAACGCCTTGCGCCGCGGAACCTCCGAGAACGAAGATGCGAACGGCCCCGGCGGGTTTGGCCGAGAGAAAGCACGGTTCCGGGAGACGAGCAAGCGAACGGGGGAAGAACCGCCATCCAAACCGCGGGTTGCTCGTGTACGTTCCGTGGGCATCGGGACCGACAAAGAAAGTCGTCGGATAACCGTAGCCGCCGAGACGCAGCCCGGCCTCCAGCAGACTGAAGAACAGCAGCGGCGCGAAACATCATGACCGCCAGGCGAAACAGCCATTTGCGCCGCCGGCTCAGCGGCCGGCCGGCGGGCGCGGAGTCAACCGCTCTTCCGCCGTGCGGCAGCCGGCGGATTCGACGCACCCGACATCTTGGACTTTCGCCCACGTGCCGACATGCTGCGCCCCCGGTGCAACAACAAGCCAGATCAGCATTGCCCCACAGCGGCGATTCTAATCCGGCGAAAGAACTCTTGCAAGTATTTTAGGGGGGGGGCGATGCATTGTTGCGAGTCTTAAGAGCCGCTTCGAGATTTGCCCGAGCCTCCGCAAAGTCCGGCTGGAGTGCCAGGGCCTTTCGAAAATGGGCGATTGCCTCTTCGAGTTGCCCTCGCTTGCGCAGGATCTCTCCAAGGTCGCTGTAGGCAACCGCGGAGTTGGGGTCGATTCTCAGAACCACTTGGTAATGCTCAATTGCTTCGTCGGTCCGTCCGCGCGCGTTCAGGGCAACCGCAAGATCGCGGTGCAGTGCCGCAGATCCGTGGGTCGATTTCCACGGCCTTCTGAAATTGGGCGATCGCTTCGTCCAACCGCCCCTGGCTGCGAAGCAGATTTCCAAGCATGGTGCGAGCCGGCACCAGGTTCGCCTCGATTTTCAGCGTTTTTTGCAGATGGGCAACCGCCTCGTCGGCGCGTCCCTGCTGGCTGAGGAGATTCGCCAGGTTGTACTGGGCGAGCAGAAGCGTCGGGTCGATCTTCAGGGCCTCTTGGAGCTGATCGATGGCTTCATCGATTCGCTGGCGGTTGCTCAGCGCCATTCCAAGGTTACAGTGGGCCGGCGCACAGCCCGGGTCGATTTCCAAGGCTTTTCGGCATTCGCTGATCGCTTCGTCGTACTGCCCGCGATCGACAAGCGCGGCGGCGAGATTGCTGTGGCCAAGAACGAAGCGGGGGTCGAGTCGCACCGCTTTGCGAAACAGAGCGATCGCCTCGTCGGCCCGTCCGCAACCGTACACCGCCTCGCCGAGCAGATCGCACACGGCAGGTTCCCACGGCAGCTTTCTCGACACGATACGGCAGGTGCTCGGCTGCCAGCTTGCATCGCCCGCCGGCCAGCGCCAACTTTCCCAAACCGGTAGTGAAGGGGCCAATCGTCCGGCATCTTCTCCGATTGCCGCTTCGTATGTCGCCAGTGCCGCTCTGAAGGGCTTGCGGCGTGCACGCAACTCGCTTCAGTTCCGCCGCCCGCTTCTCCACCAGCACCTGGCGGGCGGCGTGGTCCAACTGATTGCGTGAACGGCGGCCGCGCCGTCATGCTCTCCATGGCTTTCGGCCATCTCGCATTCGTCCCAGGGGGTCAGCACCAACAACTCGGCGCATCGCTCTCTTGACGGAGCGGGCTTCCGCTTGCCCGAGGCGGCCAATTGCGGCAGGACGGCCTCGACCTGCTTCAGCAGCGCACCGGCCAGAAGATAATTCCCGTCAAAAGTGAAATGTACGTGCTCGTAAAACAGCCGCTCGCCTGGAATGCCTCCGACGGCCAAATCGCTGTGGGCCAAGAGTTGCTCCGCGTCTAGCAGACGCACGCCGCCGGCCTTCTGCTCGGCTGCCACCTCGCGGACCGTCGCGTTGATTCGCGAGTCGGCTCGAAATCGCAGCGCGTCCAAGTCTCGCGCCGACGCAAACTGTCGCGGTGCCTCCTGGTTGCGGTCCAATCCCGCCAGACATCGGCCGAGCCGATACCGCAGTTCCGCGAAACGATCGTCGATCCGCGCCGCCTCCTCATACTTGGCGATCGCCTCCCGCCGCTCTCTCTTCTTCTCCAGTGCGATGCCCGCCTTGTAGAGTGCGTTCCATTTGGCCAAATCGTCCGGCGACAGGTCGGATCGGTGCTCTGAAGCAAACGGAGGGCAATCCTTCAGATTCACCGCAACGGTGGAGAGGATGACTTCGGCCTTCGCCCGCCGAGCGACGCGGCAAATATCGGTCAGGTTTTGACGGAAGTTGTCGTAAACGGCCGGAAGCCGCGGGTCGTCTGCGGCCACCGGGTTGTGCAGGAACATCTCCATCCCGCGCCATACGGTGGGCGAACCCTTGCGAGAGCCGAGCCAAGCCGTCGTGTCGGCCAGCAACTGCCCGACGCGCGTGGTCTTCAGCCAGATGCTCGCCCGAATCAGTCTCAGGCTCGGCGACCATCGCTGGAAGATGGTGCCCGGCCCGTACGGGCCCACCACCTCGTTGTTCCCCATGTACACGATCAACAGGTCGGGCCGATGGGCGGCGCAGTCGCGGGCGATCTCCAGCACCGCGTGCGAGTTCATCGCCGTCATCGCCGCGTTGACCACGTCGAACTTCACAGCCGGATGACGCTCGCGCAACATGACTTCAAGGATTCGCCCGACGCTGAACGACGGCTCCGGCACGCCCTGCGCCGCGGAACCACCGAGAACGAAGATGCGAACGGCCCCGGTGGGTTTGGCCGATAGAAAGCACGGTTCCGGGAGACGCGCAAGCGAACGGGGGAAGAACCGCCATCCAAACCGCGGATTGCTCGTGTACGTTCCGTGGGCGTCGGGGCCGACAAAGAAAGTCGTCGGATAACCGTAGCTGCCGAGCCGCAACCCGGCCTCCAGCAGACGTAAAGAAGAGCAGCGGCGCGAGAATCACCACCGCCAGGCGAAAAAGCCATTTGCGCCGCCGGCTCAGCGGCCGGCGCGGGGCGCGGAGTCCCGGCTCTTCCGCCGTGCGGCGGCCGGCGGATTCGACCCGCCCGACACTTTAGACTTTCGCCTACGGGCGGACATGCGGCGCCCCCGTGCAATAAGAAGCCAGATGAGTATCGCCCCACAACGGCGATTCTAATCCGGCGAAGGGGTCCTTGCAAGCGTCTTATGGCGTTCTCGGTCCACGCTTGCGGGCCTTGAGAGCCGCTTTGAGATTTGCGACGGCATCAGGATAGTCGGGCTTGAGTTCCAGGGCCCTTTGAAGATGGACGATGGCCTCGTCAGTTTGTCCGCGGTCCAGCAGGGCTTTTCCAAGGCAACAGTGGGCCAGCACAGACTCCGGGTCGATCTTGAGAGCCTTCCGATACTCGGCGATGGCTTCCTGCATCCGTCGGAGCTTTTGCAGTGCGTTGCCGCGATTGAGATGCGCCAATACGAACTTCGGCCGGAGTTCCTCGGCCTTCTGATACGCGGCAATTGCCTCGTCGATTCTTCCGCGACGTTCCAGTGCCACGCCTAGATCGTTATGCCCCATCACAAATTGGGGATCGGCCTCGACGGCCTTCTGAAAATGGACAATGGCCTCGTCGAGTTGTCCGCGGCGGCTGAGGACGTGCGCCAATTTATAGTTAACCATCACGAGCCCGGGATCAACCTCCAGCGCCTTCTGATAGTGGGCGATGGCGTCGTCGAATCGCCCGCAACGCTGCGCGACGTCGCCAAGCTCCATATTCACCGCGGGATCTCGCGGCGTCTTCTGCCGTAAGAATTGCAGGTGTTCCGCGGCGGTATTCAGTCGGCCGGTCGCCGAGGCCAAGATCGCGAGGTGGCGGTGCAGCTGCAGGTCGTCGGGCGATTTTTCGGAAGCCGCCTCGTAGACGCGATATGCCGCCTCCATCGCTCCCGGCGCATTGGCCAGACGGCCGAGTTCTTCCACCCGCTTGCGTGCTGCGGCCTTGCGGGCAGCATGGTCCAACTGACTAATAAACGGGGGCCGGTCCAGCATTTCCGCCATCACACTCGCCATCTGCCATTCGTCCCAGGGAGTCAAGGCCAGCAATTCCGCGCACTGCTCGCGGGAGAGCACGGGGCCTTGCTTGCGGGAAGCGGCCAACCGCGGCAGGGCCGCCCCGACCTCGTCCAGCATCGCCCGCGCCAGCAGATAAGTCCCCGCGAACCTGAGATGGACGTGTTCGTAGAACAATCCCTCGCCCGGGATGCCGCCGACCGCCAGCTTGCTCTTGGCAAACGATCGCACCGCATCCGCCAAACGGACGCCGACCGCTTTTTGCTCGGCGGCAACCTCGCGGATGATTGCGTTGATGCGAGAGTCGGCGCGGAACCGCAATTCGTCCAGGTCGCGCGCCAAACCGAACTGTTTGCGGGCCTCCTCCCATCGGCCGAGCGCGGCAAGACATCGGCCCAGTCGGAACGGGAGTTCCGCAAAACGGTCGTCGATCTCCGCTGCCGCCTTGTATTTGGCAATCGCTTCGTTGCGTTTCTGCTTGCTTTCCAGTTCGACGCCTTCCTCATAGAGTGTCTTCCACCGCTTCAACTCTGCGGGAGACAAGTCGGATCGGTGCTGCGAGGCGAACGGGGGACAATCCTTCAGATTCACCGCCACGGTCGAAAGGACCACGCCGGCCCCGGCGCGGCGGGCAGTGTTGCAGATATCGACGAGATTCTGCCGGTAGTTGTCGTAAACGGCCGGCAGCCGCGGGTCGTCGGCCGCCACCTGATGGCCCATGAACATCCCCATGCCTTGCCATGCCGTCGGAGCACTGTTATGAGAACGAAGCCGCGCCATCGTGTCGTCAAGCAATTGCCCGATCTTGGTCGATTTCAACCAAATGTTGGCGTGAATAAGCCGCCGACTCGGCGACCACTGCTGGAAGACGGTTCCCGGTCCATACGGCCCGACCACCTCGTTGTTTCCCAAGTAGACGACGAAGAGGTCGGGTTGGCGGGCCGCGCAGTCTTGCGCGATTTCGCGGACAACGTGCGAATTGATCGCCGTCATCGCTGCGTTGACCACCTCGAACTTCACGTGCGGATAACGCCCGCGCAGCAAGACTTCAAGCGTTCGTCCGACGCTGAAAAACGGGTCCGGGACACCCTGCGCCGCGGAACCCCCGAGAACGAAGATGCGAACCGTGCCGGCGGCCTTGGCCGACAGCAGACACGCGACCGGCGTGCGGGCAAGACGACGCGGGAAGAATCGCCATCCAAATTGCGGGTTGCTCCGGTAGACTCCCTTGGCATCGGGACCAACAAAAAAACCGGTTGGATAACCATAGCCTCCCAGCCGCAACCCGATCTCCAAGAGCGAGAAGAACAACAGCGGCCCAAGGACCATAACCGCCAGGCGAAAGAGCCATCTGCGCCGCCGGCTCAGCGGCGGGCGCGGCGGCGCGGAGTTCCCGCCCCTTCGCGGCACAGCGGCCGGCGGGCTCGACGCGCCCGACACTTTAGACTTCCGCCTACGGGCCGACACGCTGCGCCCCCGTGCAACAAGAAGCCAGATGAGTGAGCTGGTCCCGTTTTTCTGACAGAAAAGCACCCTTGAATAAGGTGGAAACCGATTTGTTAGATCAAGGGACATTTACGCTATCCGCTTGACTGAAACTCTCTTTTGTTTATGCTTTACCTGTTCGGTGAAACGGAGGCGGGCTCTGCTGGGAAGCAACCCGCCGAGGGATAACCGGACCAAAGAAGTGTCTTTGGACACGAGCCTTGAAGACTTCAACTCTTCGAGGCTTTTTCTTTTTCGTCAGCATACCAATCCGCCTTCACCTCCACAAGACACTTTTTTGTCATGCCTTAAAAAATCCCGGGGTCTGGGGCGGAGCCCCAGCAGGAAACAAAAACATTTTTCGTTTTTCAAATTGCATCGAAGTAAATCTCCACAGGCCGGGCGTTCAACTTGCTGTGACGCCGTCGGCCGTTGTAGTACGCGAAATACTCGCCGAGGTTCTCGCGGCAATCGGGCACGTCCTCGTATTCCTTCAGGTACACTTCCTCCTGCTTCACAGAGCGCCACAAGCGTTCGACCATGATGTTGTCGAAGCAGCGGCCCGCCCCGTTCATGCTGATCTGCACGTCGGCCGCCAGCAGCGTCTTCGTGAAATCTTCGCTCGTATATTGCACGCCTTGGTCGGTGTTGAAAATCTCGGGCTTGCCCGTCTCCAACGCCCGCTCCAGGCACCGCACGCAAAAATCCGAATCCAAGGTCGTCGAAAGCTCCCAGGCGATCACGTAGCGGCTGAACCAGTCCATGACCACCGTCAAATACGCAAATCCGCGGCTCAAACGCACGTAAGTGATGTCGCTCGCCCAAACTTGGTTCGGGCGGATGATCGGCAATCGCTTGAGCAAGTACGGATATTTCTTGTGCTCTCGATTCGGCACGCTCAGGTTCTTTTTCGGATAAATCGCTTCCAGACCCAGCCACGCCATCAATGTCCGCGCGCGTTTGACGCCCACGTCGTAGCCGAGTTCCGCAAGGTAATCGCACATCCGCCGCTTGCCCAAGAACGGATGCCGCGTGTACTCTTCGTCGATCGCCCGCAGCATCGCCAGGGCCGTCTCGCCCCACACCCACGGCTCGTAGTAGTAGGCCGCCCGCGACATCCCCAGCAGTTTGCACTGCCGGACGATCGAAAGCCGTTCCTGCTCCGGTTCAACGAGCAACCGCTTGGCCTCAATCGGCATCTCCGACTTTTTTTTTGAGCCAGTCGAGCTCGAACTGGAGCTGGCCGATCTGCTGGTAAAGCCGGTCCTTGAGCCGGTCGTCGTCCCCCTTGTTCGCTTTCGAGCGGCCATCGGCGAAGAGTGCGGCCATGTTCTCCAGGGCCTGCTTCTTCCACTTCGCGATCTGGTTCGGATGCACCTTGTGCCGCAAGGCGGTCTCCGCCGTCGTCGAAATCCCGCGAATCGCCTCCAAGGCCACCTTCGCCTTGAAATCCGCCGAAAAACTCTTCCGCTTGCCTCCCATCGTGAATCTGTCTCCTTTCCCGGAAAAATATTTTACCGGAAATAAAGTCCAAATCCACCTTGTTCACCTGTCTAGATTCTTGGGACCACTTCAGAGTATCGCCCCACAACGGCGATTGTACTCCGACGGCGGGGCTCCCGCAACCGGGAGCATCCGTCGGCGTCTTTACACCTTCCTCACCATCCTCTTCGGAATGCAGCGATACCGGCGGTACTCATCAGTCCACCGAAAGGTCGCGCCTCGGGCCTTGGTGCAAAGGGTTGCCGAGCTTGTGGTCGCTGCACCGTAACGCCCCAACTCCTCTCGGGCCAGGTCCAGAATGCCGGTGTGTGGGGGCATCAGTCCCGATTTGGCAGCGTCGCACCCACCATAAGTATATATTAAGAGTTTGCCGAAGAACATGCTTGTAAGGCTGTCACGAGTTGGCATACTCGCATCTACTCTTCTTGGCGGAGCAATTTTATTACTAACTGGACTTGTGCAAAATGTCCCCTCTCCCTCCGGGAGAGGGCTAGGGTGAGGGCTTCAGAGTGAGAAATCGACTTGTCTTACGTCCGCATGTTCCCTAGGCCCTCACCCCCTGCCCCTCTCCCAAAGGGGGGATGGGAGTGATTTGCAAAAGTCCACTACTAACTTGTTCCACTTGCAAAGACTCGGCGATTGGCACCGAGCAATCCAGCAGCGGTGGCGTTGCGATTCCACGGGCTGGCTTCGAACGGATGGGGCGTCGCTCAGCGTTTTCGAGCGGTCAATCGAGAATTTATGCGACAGCGGATGTCATGCTGATCCGTGTGGGGATGGGCGAGGGGCTTCGATTTATCGTTGCGTGAGGACACACGGTCAAAGTCGTGCGTGTTTTTAAGTTGGCGATCCACTGGACTCTCGTACCGGTTGCTGCTGGACGGTCGACCGCATCGAGGGGTTCGTCCGGGGCGGTAGTGTGTTCGAGGCCAAACCGCTTCCTTACGATGAAGAAAGATCGAAAATCAACAAATACGTGGATACTGGCAAGAGGAGGTTGTTAAGATAGAATAGGGAAATCGGTTTGTGCTGGTTCCCGCGATTGGCGAGGGGACTGACGGTCGGACGTTTCGCGTTCTGCTCAGGGCCAGGGCATCCTGGCATGGCACGCCGTGTCCAAGAGGCGCGTTCCCGTGGATGACACCGGGAACGAGTTGGCAGATATAGAAGACGAAGCGAGAAAGGGTTTCGTGGCGTGTGTTTTTTCAACGCTTCATTGTTTCACATTTGGAGGGTTCTAGCGATGAGGTTACTTCTCAGAACTTCGGTCTTTTGTCTTGTTGCCGGAGGGCTCGCGGCAACGAGTCGGGCCCAAATGATCGATTACTTCCTTGGCGGCAGCACCACCACCAGCGGCGATTACGCGACCCCGGGCAATTGGTCCTCGGGACTCCCCACGACCGGTACCTGGGGCCTCATCGCCTCCGGCAACACCGCCACACTGGCGACCGACGTGTCCGGCATTGTGTCCGATCAAATCTTGCGTATCGGCTCCTGCGGTCCTACTGACCCATACTTCAGTGAGGGCAGCGGCACCGCCAGCGGCGCCGGCCAACTCGACGTGAACAGCGGCGGGTATCTGAAGCTCAGCGGCGGGTCGGGGCTCGTGGTCGGGGGTACCGCAAGTGGAATTCTCAACGTCTATAGCGGCGGCACCGTGAGCGCGGACGAAGCGTTTATCGGCGCTTATTCCACTTCGCTGAATGGAGTGGTCAACCAGTACGGCGGTTCGGTGGCGATCACCCACGCTTATATCAGCGGCGGCAACGGCGCCAATCAAGGAGCCTACAATATCAGCGGCGGCCTGTTGTCGTGCGCCGACATGCGCGACGGCGTTAACGCCACCAACTCCGGCACTCTCACCCAATCCGGCGGCACCGTCTCCATAAGCGGCAGCATGTGGGTGGGTACCGAGGCGGGCGGCAGCATTGGAGCCTATAACGTTACCAGTGGCGTAGCGTCGATTGGCGGCCTCATCCTCGGCAATGGCGATAACAGCCTCGGCCACCTTGTCGTAACCGGCGGCACGCTGACAGTCAGCGCCTTGAACCTCGCCGTGCAGGCTAATTCCGGCGGCACCGTCGAACTCGATGGCGGCGTGCTGTCGGTTCACAGCGTTAGCACAGGTGCAGGCACGACCACCTTCGACTTCGGCGGCGGCACGCTCAAGGCCCGCGATGCCAACCTGTCCGTCGCTTTGCCCATGAACTTGACTGGAATGGGCGGCAACGCCACGGTCGATACTAATGGCTACAGCGTCACACTTGGCGGCACCCTGTCCGGCATCGGCGGCCTGAACAAGGTGGGCAACGGTTCGCTCACTCTCAGCAACAACAACCTCTACAGCGGCCCGACGGCGGTGAACGCCGGCGAGCTTGTCTTGGCCGGCAGCAACGCCACCGGCGCCGTTTCGGTTGCATCCGCCGCCAAGCTCACCTTGACGGCCGCGTCTCCGTTCGCCGTACGCGCCAGCCGCGCCATGCGAGATCGGCGTTGCGACCGGGGCCACTCTCAATGTCGCCCTCAGCGGAGGCCCCGGCACCGTTACCGCAAACGCCAACGCGACGTTTGACAACGATTCGCACTACTCGGTTGTGACCGACGGCGGGAACATCAACATGCTCGCGATCGAAGGGCTCAATCTGACCAGCGGCAGTTCCAACCGGGTCCTCCTTGAGATTCCCGGCGCGGCGGACCTGTCCGCATTCGCCGGCCAGTCGATTCCCGTGCTCACTTACACGAGCGTAGGCCCCAACCTTCCTGCCTTTGTTCCGCAGTTCGCCAACATCGGACTGACCGACGTGAGGGCAGACGTTGGCGTCACCACCGCAAACACTGTCACCGTCAAAGTCACCGACGCCGGCGTGCGCGGCTTCCTCGGGGACAGCGCCCAAAGCGGCGGCGGTGACAACACTTGGTCCTACCACAGCAGTGGCGTCACCAACTGGGGGAGTGCGAACTACAGCTACGACCCGGTCCCCAATGGCGTGAACGACGTGGCGTGGTTCAACGACAGCGCTTTGCCTAGCAGCAGCGACTGCATTTTGGACATCCCCGTGATCGTCAATTCGATGCTGTTTAACGGTGCAACAGGGTACTCGGTCTCCAAGACGGGTCCGGGCGCCGGCGAAACGATTACGCTAAGTGCGGTGGGCTCGACCATCTCGGCTCAGTCCGCGATCCAGGTGCTCGGGGGCAACAACAGCGTGGCGCCCGACATCCTGCTGGCCAGCAATCCGACGATCTCGATCGCCGCTGGCGCGTCGTTGACTCTTAGCGGCTCGCTGGGCGACGTGAATCCCGCCCAGCCTTCGACCTTGACGATCGCCGGACCGGGCACGCTGACCCTCAGCGGCGCCGCCAGCACCTACGCCGGTCCCACCATGCTCAACGGCGGAACCCTGGCGTTGGGCAGCGCGAATGCGTTGGGTACAACAACAAGTGCCAATCTCATCTTCGCGGCTGGCACGGTCACCGACGCGGGGGCCGACGTCACCGTGAACCATGGGTTCACGATTGCCGGCGACGCTACCATCGCGCCGGTGAACAATCTCACCATCGCTGGTCCCGTCGCTTACACGGGCGGCGATCTCACCATGAAGGGCAGCGGGACGGTGACGTTCGCCACTCCTACGGCCACGACCAACGTCTTCGGCGGCTCGCTCAACGTTAATGCCGGAACCCTTGCCATCGGCGGCACGGCGGGATCGACCTACGCTGTCGGCTCATTCAACGTCGCGTACGATGTCGGACTAACCGGGGCGGCCACGATGGCGGGAGACAGCGCTCTTTGCCGTGACTACCCAGTTGAGATTGGGCTATGGCAATGCGGTGTCGAGTTTCACCATGAGCGGAAACTCCCAAGCCACGGTCACCGGTTTGGTGCAGCTTGGCACGTGCGGAGATGTTGGCGGCACGACGTCGCTAACCGTTGCCGACGGCGCGCAGTTCACGGCAGGAGACGTCAACGTGGGTTATTACTGGTATAACAGCCCGACAGCGTTCAGCGTCAACACGTTCACGGTTGGCGGCGGAACGGGATCTGGAGCCACGGCAACCATCAACGGCACTCTTGTGCTTGGCTGTGACGGCGCCCAAGGCATCTGGAATCAAGAGACAGGCGGCCTGACAGTGGCTGCCAATCCGGTCATCATCGCCGACGTCGACGTTACCGACGGCACCGGCGGCACCCCCGGCGTTGGCGTGGTCAATCTCAACGGCGGGACCATCGCGGCCCCCGGCCTCACGACGCGCTCCAATGCCGCCTACGTCACCGGGACGCAAGCCACGGTGAACTTCAACGGCGGCACGTTGAAGGCCACGGCCGACAACGCTAACTTCATCGCTGCCGATAGCGCGGCGGCTACCGTGACGCTGAACGTAATGGGCGGCGGCGCCGTCATCGACACCAACGGTCACAGCGTCGGCATCGCCACCGCCCTCCTGAATGGCGGCGACACGGACGGCGGCGTGACCAAGCAAGGCGGCGGCGCGCTGACCCTCAGTGGCGCCAATACCTACAACGGGCCGACGGTGGTTACGCAGGGCACCCTGCAACTCAACGGCCCGACTGCTCGAAACCCGATCCTCGCGGTCGGTGGCGCCGACATTCAGCACGGCTGGAGCACGATGGTGTTCGACTACAGCGGCGCTGGCGACAGCGATCCGACGGGCGGTCCGACGGGCGTTCTCGCTCTGCTCACTGCCAGCTATCACGGTGGACTGTGGGACACGGGCAAGTTCCTCAGCAGCACTGCGGTGGCGGAAGGAACGACGCTCGGTTGGAAGGACGATACCGGCGCCATGCAGGTCACCGTCATGTCCACTCTTCCCGGCGACGGCGATCTGAGTGGCACGGTCGACTCCACCGACCTCGGCTTGGTGATCAACAACTACAATCACGCTGGCGAGTGGGATACCGGCGACTTCAACTATGACGGCGTGGTCCACTCCACTGACCTCGGCTTTGTCATCAACAACTACAACCACGCGTTGCCGCTGCCCTCCGAGGTTCTTGGCGGCAATCTTGATGCTGCCGGGATCGCCATGTTGGGCGCCGCTGGCATCCACGTCGTGCCGGAGCCGGGAACCCTCGCTCTGCTGGCCGCCGGCCTGATCGGCTTGCTGGCATACGCTTGGCGCAAGCGAAAGTAGTAGTCAATCATTCTCCGACGTTGGGGCGGCAGTTCAACTGCCGCCCCAGCGCGGGGAAGCGCGCTGCGGCCAGAAATGGAAGAGTCAACGGGGCCGGAAGTCTCTGCTTTCGGCCCCGTTCTTCTATTTGCCCATCTGAAACATCGCCGCCACCGTGCAACTGAACTTCAGGGCGCTGGGTCGGCGCCGATCGACTCGTCGGGCTTCTCTTCCTTGTCGCCGGACGACTCGCCGGTCTGCCCGGCGATCATTTGGCGGAGGAGGTAGGAGTAGCCGGAACTGTAGCGGGAATAATAGGGATTTTCGCCGAGATTGCTCTGGCCCGAGCAGCCGCCGCTTAGGCCGACCAGCGGGCCGATCTCGACGCCGGCCGCCTGGGCCAGTTCGGCCGCCTGGGCTTTGGCCTTGGCGAACGCCTCGGCCATCGCCTTCTGCCGCTGTGCCTTGGGAAGCACGGCGACGAACATGAACTGCGGCTGGCCGGGCTGCTGCTGCTCCTCGCCGAATTGACTGCTCATCTGGTTGGCCTCCTCCTCGAATTCCTGCTCCTCGGGCGAGAGTTTTTCCGCCTCCTTGCTGCCCGACAGATCGGCGGCCTTGATCTTGTCCTGGAGACGTTGCGCCAACAGCAGCAGCTTCTCGTGCGACTCCTCCTTCAACGACCACTGGGCCGTCAACGTCGACGAGACGGTGACCGTCCGCGGCGTAAGCAGCCCCTTGGGCACTTTTTTGCCGCGGGCCCGCATCTGCTGGATGACCAACGTCTGAATCTGCTTCCTCCGCGACGATTGGTCGTTCGACATGCTCGGGGCGCCGAAAACGATCGATTTCCTCTCGGCCTTGAGGGCTTCGAGTTGGGTCGTGGCGGCCTCCTGGTGTTCCTTCAGCTTCGCCAGGGCGTCTTCCAAGGTTTTGCCTTTGGCGGTCAGTTGCATGAAGAGCCGCAACTGCGTCGGTTTTCGCTGAACGAGCGAGTTGCCGCTGGCCGAGATCGCCGGCCGGCCCGCCCCTTGCATCGCCATCGCACGCTCCCATTGAGCCGACGCCGCCGCCGGCCAGAGCCGCCGCTGTCGCCAATACCGCCAAGCACGCCAGTCTCCAATGAATGGTCATCGCAGTTCTCTCCGTTGTGAGGTTGTGCTCGATGGGGTGGCAGTAAAACCACCACCCCAACGTGTTTGGTTACTGACTCAACCGCGACGCTCCCACCTCGTCGCGGATCTGTTTTCGGAACGCGAGGATCTCGGGGCCGCTCATGATGCGGATGGTCCAATAGAATTCGCTCATTTCGTACTGTTCGAGCTTGCTATAGATTTCCCGCAGCGCGGGAATATACTTCGGATCGTCGCTGACGGCAATCGCCCGGTAGACCAGCTTCTTCCACTCGCCGGACGAGGTTTCGCCGTGCTGCCGCCAGTATTGCAGCAGCGGTTTCATGCCGCTAGGATCGCCCAGCAGGGCCATCAGATAGCCGGCGGAGGCGGCCACCTCCGCGTTCGCGTCGCCCAACAGCGGGCGGACGTCCGCCAACGTCAATCCCTCCGGCGGCTTGGGGATGATCGGCACTCCCGACCGCGAGCTGCTGAAGGAAATCGTGGAGTTCAGCACGCTGTACAGGTAGATTCCGCCGTGCATGTTCCAGAGCTCGCGGGTCCCGTGAATCAGATAGATCATCGCCAGCCGCTTGCGGGCGACGTTGCTGCCGTGCATGGTCTCCAGCGAGAGCTTGCGGGCGTCGGCAGCGGATCGGGTCAGCAACTCGATCTGGAAAGCGTCGGTGCGGAGCGAATCGCTGAGCTTCAAGTCGTCGGCCAAGCGGGCGGCGACCGCCGCGGCGTCATCCGGCGTGGCTTGGGCCAACAGCGCCAGCGCGATCAATCGCTGCCGCTCGTTGCCCGCTTCGGCTCGCGGCTTGGCCGCGTTGGCCAGATCGCGGCGTTCGGACGCCGAGATGTTCGACGGCGAATAGTAACGGTTGCCCAGATAGGTGACCATCAGCACGGCGTAGACCGCGTGAGCCTGCTCGTCACTCAGCTTCTTGTCGGCCAGCATCGCCCACAACGGCTCGGCCGCACGACGGTCGGGCGTTTCGGCCAGCGCGAGATCAGCCGCGATCGGGACTGGCCGTCGCCGGCCAGAGCGGACAAATCCCGGAACATCTTGATCCGCTGCTTCCACACCAGCCAGGGCAATATCTCGGCTGTCGCGTCGGTCAGATCGCGGTTCGCCCGCGCCGTGGCGAGCGCCACCGGCAGGGCAACGGCGGCCTTGCCCAACGGCAGCAGCGCCACCGCGGCCGCCATCCGCTCCTTCGCATTGTTCGCTTTTAGCATCTTTTCGAGCGGGGCGGCCATCCGCGACGTCCACTTCGGGCGGCCCTTGCCGGCATAGCAGTCCAGCAGCCATTGATCGCGCGGATTCCGCTCTTCTTCTTCGGTCTTCTTGCCGCTCTTCTTATCGGTCGGCTTGCCTTTTGCCGACGGCTTGACGGCCGACGGTTCTTTGCCGCTGTTTGCTCGGCTCGGCTTTGCCGCCGGCTTGGTCGTCTTCTTATCGCTCGCCGGTCTTGGCGGCGTTGCCGGGCGGGGCACGGGTGGACTAAGCCCGCCGCCAAAGAGGCTGGCAATCTTCGACAATAGCGTTTCGGCGGCGACGGCTGGCTTCGTTTCGACAACCTTCACCTCCACCACCGTCGTCTCGGTTGGCGTGGCGCTGCCGGGCGTCGGGTTTTCGATCCTGTTCTTCGCCGCTTGCCGGAGTTGATCCATCGCCTTGAAGAAGGCGGAGGCGGCGGCGACGCGCACTTCGCTCTCCTTGTCGCCGAGCGCCGCCAGCAGTTCGTCCTCGGTGTCGCCCGAGGTGGCGGTCGAGAGCGCGGCAATCGCCGCGGCACGGACCTTCGGAATTTTGTGCTTGCAGAACTTTCGCAAGTAAGGAATCGCCGGCTGTCGCATGTTGCTCTTTTCGGCGAGTTGCTTCAGCACGCTGGCGGCCAGGTCGGGGTGCTTGCCGACGACTTTTGCCAAGGGTTTGACGGCCAGGGCCATGTCGGCTTCGGAAAGCCCCTCGACCGCCTTGGCCACGACGAAGCCGTCCTTGTCGTCGAGCAGATCGAGCAAGGCGACGTAGGCGTCGGCCTGGAGCTTCGCCGCCGAATTGTTGTTGCTTGAACTCGCATAATCGAAGGAGACGCCCGACGAGTAAGAGACCGTGCGATCGTTGAGCTTTCCGATGGCAGCGGCGGCTTCCGCTCGAACCTGCCAACTTTTGTGCTTCAACAGCGACATCAGGCACCTGGTCGCCTCGGCGCCCTTGGCCGCCCGCAGGAAGCCGATGCCGTGAACGACCAGGTCGGGGTCTTTCTCGCCCTTCAGGTACTTCACCACGGCCGGCGCCATCGCCGCGTCGGGCGATTCCTCCAACTGCTTTAACACCGCCGCGCGGACGTTCGGCTCGGGATCGCCGAGCAACTTCACCAGCGCCGCTTTCGCTTCCGCGCCGCCGATGTGTTGCAGGCCGCGGAGACTCAACTCGCGGACCAACGGGTCGCTGTCGGCGAACAGTTCCAACAAGAGCGGCTTTTCGTCGTCGCCGGCCATCCGGGCAAGCTCTTCGGCCGCACGGCGGCGCTGTCGCGGATCGGTATCACCCAGGCGCTCGACGCCGCCGGCCCAACGCAGCACCAGTGCGTCGGATGCCGCCAACCGATAGCGCAGGATCAGCAGCCGGCGGCGATCCTGGTCGGCCGCCGCGTTCTTCAGCCGCGCGTAGACCTCCGGCAAGAGCGCCGGCCCGAACTGCGCCAACCGCTGCCGGATGGCGTCGGCCTCCGCCTCGTCGGCGGTGAGCATCCGATCGATCTGCCGCCGGGCGTCGGCCAGTTGCTTCTTCGAGAGCTCCTTCGGGGGCGACCGCGGCGGCGATCTCGCGGTCCTGCCATTTGTCGAGCCGTTCGAGCCGCGCGTCGGTGAACGTCTCCGGCCGCCACGGATCGAGCCCGTCCAACGGCGCTTTCCACTGTTCCAGCACCTCCATCGCCGCCAGGCGGCTGGTGAGGCTGCCGGTGGTGAACGCCCGGACCACCGCCGAGCGTGCGATGTTCGGATAGGGCGCCAGACGACGGATGGCCGCCTCGCGCAGCGCGGGGTCGCGTTGCTGGAATTGCTTGACTAATCGCACGACCGCCATCGCAGTCGGTTCGCCCGATGCCAGCAGCACGTCGGCGGCCGGCTTCGTCGCCGCTTCGTAATTCTTCTTCAGCCAATCGACCAGGTCGCCGGCGGCGAGGTATCCGTCGTGTTCGGCCACGTGCTGCCCGCCGGGCGTGCGAATCCGCATCGCGGGCACGCTCGAAATCGCCAGTCCGGCCGCTTCGTCCGCCTGCGCGTCAACGTCCAGATAGACCGGCGTCCAGCGGGCAAGCTCCGCCTGCACTTCCGGTGTCTCGACGGCGTTCGCCAGTTTCCGGCAATCGGCTGACCACTTCGCCCCCACGCGGATCAGAATCGGCTTGCGATCGGCCAGTGCGCGGCGATAGCCGTCGTTGAGGCTCGACGCCCACGCGACCAACTTCGCAGTCTCCTTGGCCGCCGGCCGAGCAGCACTCGCCTCTCCCGTTGCGGGAGAGGGGCCGGGGGTGAGGACCTTCTTCGTCAACGCAGGCTTGACCGCGGCCCGCGTCTTCACCTTCTCGTATTTCGCTTCCGCGGTGATCGCGTACGCTGCAATCGCCGCGCCGCACGCCAGCACGACGGCCGATCGCAGAGCGCTCCTGACGTTCATGGGACGTTCTCCTTCGCTTTCTGCCCCGAGGGGGACGGAGGTCGTTTCCGGCGAACCGGCTGCAAGTCGCGAACGACCTTGGCGAGGACGACCTCCGTCCCCTTAGTCGTTTGCTCCTTCGCTTTCTCCCCGTGACGAATCTTCTCCCAATACTTGTCGTAGTCGAACTTCGGGCTGTTCTCGCGGTCGTGGCAGGCGGTGCAGCAATCCTTCGCCCGGGCGAATCGCGGCGTGTGCAGCGCCGACTCGACAACGTGGGCTAGCGACGGACCGTGACAGCTCTCGCAGCCGACATTCACCCGATTCCTCTTCCGGCGGTCGTCCCGGATCGACGTGAACCCGCCCGGCAGGCCGTAGCCGGTCGTGTGGCAACGCTGGCACTCGGGATCGACGTGCGCGGCGGTCGCTTTCAGCGCTTTCCATGCCGTCGCGTGCTTCGACTTCCGCCACGTTCGGCAGTCGTCCTCGTGGCATTTCTTGCAGGCGGCCGTCCCGGCGACGGCGTAGCCCTTGGGCAAATTCGACGGCAGCGGCTCGAGAAACGAGGTCTGGCTCGGCGAAAAGTCGCTACGGCCGAGCTCTAGGCGAAACTGCTCCACGCCGCTTCGCTGCGCCGGATCGTCGGCATAGCGCTCGCTCAGCTCGACGATGCTCCCCTTCCAGCGATCACCCGATCGATATGTCGGCGCGTCGAGCCGGGCCATGAACTTGCCCTTGTTGGTGGCCGAGGTCAGCAGCGTCGGGCCGATCTGCTTCGGCGCGATCGGCTGACCGGTCGGCCCGCCCACCATCACGTCGGCCTCGGGCAGGTCGTCGGCCAACTGCCGCAATTCGTCCTCCGGCAGATACGCCAGCACGATCGCCGCGTCGTACCTTCCGGCGATGCCGCGCAGCGCTTCGAGTCACCGCCTGACGGGGCGGCGTCACCTGGAGTTCGGGCGTCGCGTACCGCTCGGCCAGCACGCCGACCAACGCCAGCCGTCGCCCGGCTGCCGACACCAGCCGGACCGGCTCGGCCACGAGTCTGTCCGTCGGCGTCCCGAACGTTGGCCGAAAGCAGTGGCACGCGTATGCTCTTTGGCCAGGACTGCGCAATTTGGCGGGGCCAAAGCGGGCCTCGGCGGCGCCGATGTTGTGAGCGGCAACGTGCATCTGCATCTCGCCCGAGAGGATGGCCCTGAGCTTGGCCAGATCGTAGGGCGAGGTTCCGTGGACGGCGCCGCCGACGTCGACCGGAACGACCTCGGCCTCGTGCCGCAGATCCTTCGATGAACGTGGCCCGCCGCGGCAGGCCGCCCGACTGGTTCGACGTGCATCCGCAAGGCACGATCCAGCCGTTCGTGTCGCCGCTGGCGACCACCACCAGCGGCCGCTCCGCCCCGCTCGGCCGGCAACCGACGAAGCGCAGCGCAAGCCAGCACCGCAAGCACGACAAGCGCCGATTCGTAGGGGGTTATCGCGGTCATGAATTGCGTTGATGCCACGAGGGGGACGGAGGAGGTTGTCGAGAAAGCGTCTCGCAAAATGGAAAATCCGCCATCGACAACCTCCTCCGTCCCCTTTTGTTTCTCAATACGTCAGCGCGTATGCCAAGATGTTCACGTTGATCGACACCGCGTTTTGCAATTCGTTGCCGCCGCAACAGCAGCAGCCGGTGGTGTGCGGCGTGTCGTTCAGGCCGTCCTGCGAGTAGACCACGCCCAGCCGGCCGCCGATGCTGACGCCCGCCAGCGGCCGCGGGCTGCCGCCGTGCGTGGTGTGCAGCTCCTTGATCTCGTAGACCGTGTGGAAGATCGGGTGGTTCATGTCGATCGGCTCGCAGCGGGTGCTTGGGGAAGACCGTGGCCATCTCGCGGCGGAACGAGCGGTCCCATTCGGTCGACGAGCAGCCGGCCGAGGCCAGCAGCAGCCCGCCGCGCTCGACGTACCGCCGCAGGTTCTCGCGTTCGGCCTCGCGACAACTGGAACTCCCCCTCGCCGGTCATGATCACCAGCGGAAACTCGTAGAGGCTGTCGCTCGACGAGCTTCACGGCGTGGAAGCGCCGGCTGGTGGAGATGGCCGATCTCCTTCTCGGCCTTGATCAGGAAGTGATCGGAGAAGCAGCGGCTGCTCTTCGTGCCCGCGTAGACCAGGTTGGCCACCTGCACGATGCCGTCCGGCTCGCCGCCCGACTGCCGGGCGTCCGGCGCGGCCCAGGCCAATGCCGCGATTGACGCCGCCAACAACGCGACCACGGCAGCGCGCGGCAAATGATGAATGATCAATGATGAATGGTGAACGCGATTCATGTCTACCGTTCTCCTTATTATCGCCCGCTCTCTCCAGTCTCTTCGGCGACGCGCTGGAAGTATTGGCCTACCTGCCGCCGATAGCGCAGCGGTACGGCGGCGGCGTTGGCGCCGGCGGCGGCGCCGGGGCGAACAACTCGTCCCGTCGTGCCTCGCCGGGGTCGCCGATCGCCGGGCCGCGTTTCTCGCCGGGCATAGCCTTCGCCGCGGCCGGAGGCCTGACCGGGATTCGCCAACGCCGGCGGGCAGTCCGCCGTAAAGACCGGTCGGGCCGAAGCCGTTCATTCCGCTGCCGCCGCCCATGCCGTCGCCCAGGCCCATCGCGGCCAGCAGTTGAGCCAGCGAGTTGCCGATCGCGTTGGACACGCTCGGCTGAAACTTCAGCCCCTTGCCGGCGCAATTGCCGCAATTCTTGCACTCCTTGATGAACTTCTCGAGGATGTCGGCCGCCTCCTTGGCCTTCTTGTGGCCGCGGGTGGGCTTGAACTCGGCCAACGCCGACTCGGCCACCCCCATCGCCTCGGCCGCCCCGCTCTTCCGCAAACCCTTGACGAACTTCTCGGCCGACTCGCGCAGCTCCTTCACCTCCTCCTTGTCGGGCAGCTTGTCGATGTGCTCCTGCATGTTGTCGAGGAAGTTCGCCAGCGCGTCGCGAATCTGCTGCTGCTCCTCCTCCAAGTCGCGGATGCGGGCCTTCATCGAGGGATCGTCCTGGCCGTCGCGCCCCTTTAGCGACGCGAGCCGCTCGGCAAGGTCCTGCTGCCAGAGAGCGAGCATCACGAAACGCTGCTGGTCGGCCAAAAGCGGCAACACGCCCGCGATGTACTCCATCGGCTCGACCGCCTGCTCGTCGTACAGCCGGCGGGCCGAGGCAAGCCGCTTGGCCATTTCGTCGAGCCGCCCGGCGAGCTTCTTGTTCAACAGGTCCTTCTCCCGCTGAAGCTCCTCCAGTTGCTTGGCCATCGCCTCCGACGTCTTGGCCAGTTGCTGCAACTCGGGCGTCAGGGCCTTGTCGATGTCGTAGGGCATCAGCGACTCGGCCGAGTGGCGGATTTCCGCGGCTTCGCGGCGCATCGCCTCGGCAAGCCGGCCAAGTTGGCGGCGCGTCTCCTCCGATCGCTTCGCGTCGCCGCGCTGCCCCTTCATCTTCTTCCGCAATCCGTCCATCTTCTTGGCCAGCGATTCCATCCGGCGCTGGGCGGCGTAGTATTTCGAGAGCATCGCCTCGATCCCCTCCCGCGCTTGCAGCATCCGCTCGAACTCCTCCTGGCTGATGATCCGCACCGTGACCACGGAGCTTTCCGCCCCCTTCGCGCCGGCCGGGTCGTTGTCTTCGACGCGGCCGAAGAGCTTGATCACGTCGCCCGGCTCCAGGCCGTAGCGATCCAGCGGCAGGCGGACCGGCTCGTCGAGCCGCGGCGACGGGCGCGGCGGCAGCGGCACATCGAACGGCAGCGGCCGCGAATCGTTCAGGCTGCGGATACAATTGCAACCGCGAAATCCCGCAGTCGTCCTCGGCCGATAGCGTCACCGGCAACACCGCGGTGGGCGTGGCCAGCGACGTCTTCGGCGGCTGCGTGATTCGCACGAACGGCCGCTGGTCGGCCAGCATCGTCACGTTGCCCGAGAAGGACTGCTGCGACTCCTGGCCCGTCCTCGTCGATCACGCGGCAGTCGAACTTTCCGTCGCCGGCGATCGAGAACTGCCCGACGGCCTCCCGGCTGCCCGGCCTCGCTCGGCTTCATCGGCAGACGGGTTGGCTTGGCGGCGCCGCTCAGCATGATGCTCCCGCCGCGGAGCGGCCGGTTGCTGTGGAGAAAAATCTGCACCTTTGTGCCGGGCAACCCGCTGACGCCCTCTTTGGGCATCGGTCCTTCGTACGCGGCACGATTGGCGTACGCTGGCGGCTCGATCCGCAGCCGGGCATTCTCGATCAGCGGCACGGTGATGATGCTGATGTGATACCGATTGCTGCGGGCACGATAGGCGCGGACGTAGTAGTCGGTCGGCTCGACCACTTTGGCCAACACCGCCCGCCACTGCGCCGTCCGCCTCGGGAAACATCGGCAACGGCGGTTCCTGCGCGGTCGCCCGAGCGGAGCACCAGTTCCAATTGCTCGACCGGCGGGCCGATGACCGTGGCACGGATCTCCAATTCGCTGCCATAGACCACCGGCTTGTTGCCCGGGCGTGACCTTGAACTCGATCTGCGAGAAGGGGGGCACGTCGTCGAACGGCCGCGAGAAGCGGTTCCACTGCGTCCAGGCCAGCCCCGGCAGGCAAACCGCCAGCACCGCCACGGCGGCCCAGAGCAGAGCGATCGCGCCGAGCGACCGGCCCAGCGGCCGGACCGGCGCGGCCTTGCCCAGCGGGATTTGCCCGGCGGCCGCGGCGGCATCGGCCACGGCCATGCCGGCCAGGCTCAGCGTCAAGTCGCGCGGCGTCTGGCCGCAGCGCCGGCTCCAGCCTTCCTGGGCCAATTCCCAGCCGGTGAGGATTCTGCCGCCGCCGCCGCCCGCCCGATCGAGCCGCCGCGCGACCGCGGCATCCCGCGCGCGCGGAGCGTTGCCGCCGATCAGCGCGGCGAGCAAGCACGACGCCGCAGATGCCCGGCCGCCCAGAACGTGGCGATCCGCCACTGGGGCGAAAACTCCCACAGCAAGTCGAGCCACGCGCCCATCAACACGAGGATCGTCACCGCGGCCAGTCCCCACACCGCCGCGGCGGCCGTGCCGATGCCCAGCAGCCGTCGGCGAACGCGACGAAGTTGTGCGGCGAGTGAAATCATGGTTCGTTGTCCAATCCATTAAGGGGGACGGAGGAGGTTGACGGAAGTGATCTCTCCATTCTGCCAAGTCTTCTGCCGACAACCTCCTCCGTCCCCTTTCTTCTTTCTCACACCAATCCCGATCGCCGCCGCAGCCCCCAGGCCGTGCCCCAAATCGCAAACGCCCCAAGCAGCACCCACCAGCGATCCCAGGCCATGGTCTGCGCGGTGCGTTCGGGCCGCGTGCGGCCGAGGTGTTGATCGAATTGTCGTGCCAAGCAGCCGCGGATCGGCCGCTTCGAGCACCGCCCCGCCGCTCTGCCTTGGCGATCATCTTCATGCACGTTCGGCTGCGTGCAGACGTCGAGCCGCTCGGCCAGGTTTCCGCGGACGTCGAAGGCCGCCACGCCGGATACGTCGCTGTTGTCGATGCCCGCCACGCGGAGCGAGTATCGTCCCTCGGGCAGCCGGCCCAGCCCGACGTAGAACTGCCCCGGATAGCTGCCGCGCGGCACGCAACGGAAGTCGCGCGGCCGATCGCAGCGGCCCGCCGATCAGCTCCACCTGCGGCGGATCGCCCGACCAGTCGCGGACCAAGAGCGTGGCCGTCACGTTTTCGTCGGTGGTGAAGCTGAGCTTGTCGGCGCGCAGGGCCAGCCGCTGCGAGGGCAACAGGCCGACGTTGGCCACCAGCCAGCGGACCAGGCTCCGCCAGAGCGAGCCGTAGATTTCCTCCTGCTTCTGATGCTCGGGCGGGAGGAAGGCCCAGCGCCACATGCCGGCCCCTTCGACGACCACCACCCGGCCGCTGCCGACCGGCTGATAGACCATCACGGGGCTGGCCTGGCCCGCGCGCCGCCGACGCCCGTGGCCAGCACCACGGCCAGCGCCTTCGCGGCCTCCGGGCGATCGGCCGTCGCCAGCGAGGGCAACTCGGCCAGTTGGCTCTTCGCCGTTGCCCGAGATGGGCAGCCACCGCAGCGCCTGGCCGGCGTCGGTCAGCTCGACGTGAAATCGCGATTCGGCCGCCGGCGTCCAGCGCAGGGGCATCAACTCGCCCAGCCGCTGGCTGATCTGCGACGCCGGCGGCCCGCGGAAACAGACCAGCGAGCCCTCGCCCTCGGTGAGCCACTTCCGCAGCTTGGCCAAGGCGTCGTCGGTCAAGAAGACCTCGGCGTTGCGGCCGAGGATCACGATTTGATACGTGGCCAGGGCCTCGGCGTCGGAGAGAAACTTGCCGGCGTCCTTCTCGATCGCCCATTGCTCGGCGGCCTGGTGCGCCGTCGTCGCCCCCCGCGACCGCAGTCGCGGGGCGTTTGTCCTTCATGGAATGCTCTTCGTCGGCCGGCGTCGCACGCGGCGATCTTCTGCCACAGCAACCGCCCCTCGGCAAGTTGCACCACGCTGGTCAGCTCGATCGACCGGTCGGCCGACAAGCGTCCGCACCAGGAACTTCGTGTCCCAATACGGCTTGCCCTCCAACAGCAGCACGCGGACCGGCTGATCGACCACCCGCAGCAGCAGCGGGGCCGAGTTGTTGACCGTCGTGACTTCGCCCGGCAGGGCGTCGGCGCGGACTTCGTACCGATACAGCCCCGCGGCCTTGTGCGATACGTGAAAGACCTCCTCGACCGTGTCGTTCTTCTTCAACGTTACGTCGCGCTGCTCGACCACGTTTGCCGTCCAGCAGCAGCGCAGGCCGAGGTCTTGGTGGGCAACGACCCGCGCTGCCGCAGACTGACGACCACCGGCACCCGCTGACCGACGAACGCCAACTCCTGCGGCTGGTCAAGTCCGACCTCCATGTCGCTGACCGTCGCCGCGCCGCCGATCGGCCGTCACGTAGACCGGCGCGGCCATCGCCTTGGCCTTCGCGGCGCTTTGCCGCAGCCGCTCGATGCCGCCGGCGTTGTGGATGCCGTCGCTCAACAGCAGCATCGCCTGCCCTTGCGGCCGGTCGTCTTCCACGCGTCTTCCACGGCGGCGGCCAGATCGGTCGCCGCGCCGTCCGGCGTCTGTTTCGCAAGCGTCTCGAGCGAAGCCGCCGACGAGTCCTCGGCGAACGTGCGGAGGCGAACCTCGTAGCGCTCGCCCAACTCGCGGGCCGCCGCCGCGGCAGAGGCGACGCCGGCCTGGTAGCGGGTCTGGCCGTTCTCGGCGTCGCGGGTGGCCATGCTGGCCGAGCGGTCGACCAGGATCGTCAGCAGCGGCTTGCCCGGCGGCGGCGGAATCCGCTCCAGCCAGGTCGGATTCAGCAACATCGACCAGCGGCACGGCGGCCGCCACCGCCATCAGCGCCACGACCGTCCACCATCGCCACGCCGGCAAGTCGGCGGCGTCCGGCCACGGCGTACCAGCCCAGCAGCGCCGCGGCGGCCACGGCCAGCGGCGCCCACAGTGCCAGCGGAATGTAAGGATCGAAGGTGATGTGCGTCATAAGTACTATCCATGTTGGGGTGGCAGTTGAACTGCCACCCCAACTGGCGTCATAAGTTCACGTTCGGAAAATCAACAACGCGGACAATTCCCCAAGATGCACACGACACACGCCACGGCAAACCATTTCCAGAAATCGTCGCGCTGCTGGCCCTCGTCGACGGCGCCGTGATAGGTGGCCGTGCGGCCGGCGGCGAGCCGACCGGTCAACACGTCGGGCGGCAGCACTTCGAGTTGGCTCTCCTCGGCGGGAACGTTGACCGCCAATGGCGAAGACGGTCGTGCCGTCGCGCTCGACGCGATAAACGCCCGGCGGCCCGGGAGTCGTCCACTGCCAGACGGCCCCGCCGCTTCGTCGACCAGTTCGCCGTACCCGCCGCCGGGGACTGTCCCAATCTTCGCGGGCACCGCGGCGAAGCCGTGGTCGGCGAAACTGGGCTATCCCCTTTACCGTTTCCTTTGCCGTTTCCGCCGTTCTGCGGTCCGCGAATTCGCAGCCCGGCCGCCATGCCGGCCTCGGCTGGGCAGAGGGCCACCAGCGGCTCGCCGCAGACTGCCGAATCGGCCGCCCGCCGCCGATCGAGCATCTGCTCGACCAGTTCCGCCAGCAGCGGAACGAAGGCCGAGGTCTTGGGCAGGTTCGACGCCGCCAGATCGGCGTTGATCACCGCCAGTCCGCCGGCGTCGGACGAGGAGAGCACCATGCCGGCCGAGCCGTCGTTGTAGCCGGCCAACACGTCGGCATCGACGCCCGTCTCGAGCCGCCGCGAGCTCAGCCCACCGGCGAAACGCAGCCGGCCGATCGTCGACGTCAGACTGTCGCCGAAGACGTCAAACGGCGGGCTGTCGCGCCGCACCGACGTGAGGAACAGATCGCGCCGCACCTGGCCGGCGGGCGGCGGCGTGAACTCGACGGGCATTTGCAGCCCGCTGCCGGCCGCCTCGCACAGCCGCTTGAGATTTGTGGCGTCGATCAATTCGCCGGCCACGTACAGGATCGGCCGACCGCGGTGCAGCAGCGCCGCCAACAGCTTGACCGTCTCGTCGGAGAGCTTGCCCGGATGGTCGAGCACGATCAGATCGCCGGCGGCCAGCGCGGCGTGGTCGAACGAGGCGGGGTCGATGCGAACAACCGACGGCGAGCGGCTTGTCGCGACGTGCCGTCCTTTTTCGCGGCCGCGGCGCCAGGGCACATTCGAGGAACAGGCTCGACGTGGGCTTTCGGCCCTTGATCTGGCGGGTCATCAGGACGTAGGTCGGCTGCGGGCGGACCAGCAGCACGAAGGGGCAGACGTTGTCGGCCGCCAGGGCAGTCGTCGACTCCCACCAGCCGCGCCTCGCCCGTCTGCCAGCCCGGCCGGCGCACGCCGATCTCCTCGCTCAGCGTGGTGCGGCGGCCGGGCGGGCACGTGCCCGACAGCCGCCACGTCGAATTGCCCAGCGCCACCTCGACCGCGACCTTCCGGGCGGTCGGCGAGTAGTTGCCCACCTCGACGTCGAGTTGCACGCTCCCCTGCGAGCCGGCCGCGTGGCCATCGACCCGCAGGATCGCCAGATTGGCCGGCGGCTCGGCCGGGGCGGTCGATTCGAGTTGGATGTGCGTGTCGCTCCGGCAGCGGCGAGAAGTCGGCCTTCGCCCAGTCGGCGCGCTGGAAATCGCTCACCACGACCAACTCGCGCCGGCGACGGTCGTTCTCCGAGGTCGGCGCCAACATCCGGGCGGCCATATCCAGCGCCTCGATTCACGTCGAGCCGCTGCGGCAACGCGCGGCAGCGGGCCAGCTCGTCGCGCAGGGCGTCGAAGTTGGTCGACGGGCTGTCGAAAACGCCCTGCGGCCGGGCGCCGGCCAGGATCAGGTTGGCCCCCAGCCCCGGCCGGTAGCGCAGATAATTGGCGGCCACGGTCCGCGCCCGCTCGATCTGCTCGACGGCGCCCGCTCGGGCGGCCATGCTCTGGCTGACGTCGAGCATCACCACCCGCACGGCGTCGCCCCCCTGCAGATCGGAGACCTGTGGCGGTTGGCCCCACTGCGGCCGCGCCACGGCCAGGGCGATCAGCAGCACGGCCAGCGTCCGCAGGCACAGCAGCACGAAGTCGCGCAGGCGGTGCCAGGTCCGCTGCTGGTGGACGGCCTCGCGGACGAACCGCAGCGTCGAGAGCGGCATCCGCACCGGCCGCGGCCGGGTGAGCCAGTGGATCAACACCGGCCCCGCTGCCGCCACCACGCCGATCGAGATTGCCCACGGATGAAGGAATGTCATGGTCGATAGTATGGTCAGCGTTCACGTGGGTAGGGGGACGGAGGAAGTTGTCGGCAAAGCGTTTTCCATCGTCCAATACTGTTTTCCGACAACTTCCTCCGTCCCCCTACGTAGTGGTCGCGGGTGTTGCGAAACCGCAGGCGGTCATCCCGCTCTTTCCACCAGGAATCCTCCCAACGTCTGCAAATACGGGATCGCCGTCGAGACGCGGCGATAGTCGCAGCCGCCGGCCAGGGCCAACTGGCGAACCATCGCCAGATGCGCCGAAAAACGCTCGCGGTACGCGGCGCGATCTCGGCCGGCGAGCAATTTACCCGCCCGTCGTTCTCCATGCCCTCGAAGCGGTAGGCCACGCCCTGCGGCAGCCGCTCTTCGTCGGGATGGACCACGTGCAGCACGACGATGTCCCAACCGCGATGCCGGAACAGCCGCAGCCCGGCAAACACCTCTTCCAGGTCTTCCATCAGGAAATCGCTGATCAGCATCAACACGCCGCGGCGGCGGCAGCGCTCGAACAGGTCGCGCAGCCCGGCGGCCATCCGCGGGCTCGGCGGCGTTTCCAGCCCCTCGATCACCTGTTGAGATGTTCGACGTGCGACGCCGTCGCCCCCGGAGCAAGCCACTCGCCGCAACGAGCCGTCCAGCACGGCCAAGCCCACCTGGTCTTGCGTGCGGCTGATCACGTGCGACAGGGCCGTGGCCAGATATTGGACGTATTCGATCTTCGATCCGGCGGCGTTGCGTCGCTCGGCGCGCCGAACCGCATCGAGCCGCTGGCGTCGATCGCCAGGGTACAACTCAGGTTCGTCTCCTCCTCGTGGAGACGGACGAAGGCCTTGCCGGTGCGGGCCAGCACTTTCCAGTCGAGCCGGCGGAGGTCTTCGCTGCCGGTGTATTCGCGGAAATCGACGAACTCGCCCGCCCCGCCCAATTGCCGCGACGAGTGAGTGCCCATGAACGTCCCCTCGACGCGGCGGCGCGTGGTGAAACGCATGTGGTCCAGCGCCGCCAGCGCCCGCAGGTCGAGGAACCGGCTGGTGACTCGCGGTGTCATGCTGCCACTTCTTCCAAGAGATGGCCGATCACTTCGGCCGAGGTGATCGAATCGCCCACCGCACGGTGGTTCACGATGATGCGGTGCCGCAGGATCGGCAGGGCCATGGCGCGGACGTCCTCGGCGGTCGGGCGCCGTGCGGCCCATCAACAGCGCCCGGGCCTTGGCCGCCAGCACGAGGTTCTGCGATCCGCGCGGCCGGCGCCCCAGGCCACGTAATCGCGGACGAACTTGCCGCTCCGTGGATCGTCCGGCCGGCTTGCCCCGCAGAGCCGAACCGCGTAGGCCGCCACGTTGCCGGCCACCGGCACGGCCAGCACCAGGTCGCGAAGCTGCAAAAACTCCTCGCGATCCAACGATGCCTGCGGCAACTCGGGCATGCCCGCCGTGGTCCGCAGCACGATCTCCTCCTCCTGCTCGGGCGTCGGATAGCCGATGCGAATCTCCATCATGAAGCGGTCCAGCTGCGCCTCGGGCAGCGGATAGGTCCCTTCCTGCTCGATCGGGTTTTGCGTGGCGGCCACCAGGAACGGCTCTTCCAGCGGATAGGTCTTGCCGCCGACGGTGACGTGCCGCTCGGCCATCGCCTCCAGCAGCGCCGATTGCGTCTTCGGCGCCGCCCGGTTGATCTCGTCGGCCAGCACGAGATTGGCGAACACCGGACCGGGCCGGAACACCATCGCCGGACCCTGGCCGTCTTCGCCGCGGCCGAGCAACTCGTAGCCGGTCACGTCGGCGGGCATCAGGTCGGGCGTAAACTGGATGCGGCCGTACCTCCAGCGAAACGCGGCGGCCAGCGCCTTGACCATCAGCGTCTTGGCCAAACCCGGCACGCCCACCATCAACGCGTGGGAGCCGGTCAACGCACAGACCAGCAGTTGGTCGATCACCTCGTCCTGGCCGACGACGACTTCGTGCAGGGCGGTGCGGATCGCCCTGACGCGATCGGCGAACTCGCCGACTTGCTGCTGGCCCAAATCCGTCTCAGCTGGCGCCGACTGCCATGTTGCTGCTCCCCGTATTCGAGTTTTCAGGAATGGGCGTGGCCAGGAGAGAAGACGTCTGGCCATGGTTCCGCCGATGGCCAATAGCATAGCGGTGCAAGGGGGGTAAATCAAGCAAAAGGGAAGCAACCCCCCGAGAAATTTTCGGTGGACAGCGCGGGACTCTGGTTCCCACGCTCTGGCGAGCGATTGTTTGTAGGAGGCGACTCCTGTCGCCGATTTTCGGCGTTCTTGGCGTGCAATCGGCGGAAGGAGTCGCCTCCTACAAGCGTGTCACAGCCCGATGAGACTATATCCACAATCGACGTGGATCGTTTCGCCGGTCACGCCGCGGGAGAGGTCGCTAAGCAAATAGAGGCCGGTCGAGCCGAGGTCTTGCTTTTCGACGTTGCGGCCCAGCGGCGCTTTTCGGGCGGCGTGCTCGCGCAGCTCGTCAAACCCGGCGATGCCGGCGGCGCTGACGGTGCGCATCGGTCCGGCGCTGATGCAATTGACGCGAATCTGCTTCGAGCCGAGATCCCACGCCAGGTAGCGAACGCTGTGTTCGAGGGCCGCCTTGCAGATGCCCATCACGTTGTAGCCGGGAATCACCTTTTCGCCGCCATAGTAGCTGATCGTAAGGATGGCTCCGCCCTCGGTCATCACCGGCGCTGCCGCCCGGCACACCGCCACCAGGCTATAGACGCTGATGTCCATCGCCAGGTGCCAGCCCTCGCGGCTCATCTCGACGTACGGCCGCCGCAACTCCTGCGGCGGGGCGAAGGCGATCGAGTGAACCACAAAGTCGAGCCGGCCGTAGACGCGGCCGATCTCCTCGAACAGCCGGGCGACGTCGGCGTCCTTCTGCACGTCGCACGGCAGCACGACCTTCGGCCCGTGGTCTTGCACCAGCGCCGTCACACGGCGCTGGTTCGATGGGCTAGGCAGATGCGTGAAAGCCAGTTCGGCCCCCTCGGCATAGAGCGCCTGGCTGATGGCCCAAGCGATGCTCCACTCGTTGGCCACCCCCATTATCAGCCCGATTTTGCCGGCGAACATAGACATCGTCGAAGTCCCTCGAATGGATGGTCGGTGTCAGTGACCGGAGACGGTTGCGGTTGCCTGCTGGCACCTATCGTACAGCGTTTCCGGCGCAACGTCTGCACCGTTCGGCCAGGCAATAGTGCCCCCCTCGATCCGAGCGTTTCGGAAGAAATCCAGGTTGCGTAGTGGGGCAAATACGGGGCCGCCGTCAAGGAACTCTGTGAAGTCGACAACGGCGCTGGTGCCGTCATCAAAGACGACACGGTAAGAATAGTCCGAAGTATATTCGACCTCGACGACATCGTTCAGATTCCACATAGCATGCCTCAGTCCAGTGGGATGATCCTGTTGGGTTCTCTTCCAACTCGCGCGAGTTCCCAATCCTCGCGAAGCTCATTGACGTGAAGGTCGATCCATTCTCGCACGAGTCTCACGGCGGTTCGCGATTTCAGGCTGCCGTGCGTCATATTCCCAGCGAGGTCGAACACCGCCTTGCTGTCTTGAAACTCGACGTGAATATGTGGAGGATTGTGTTCGTTAAAGAACATACGAACGATGATGCCAAAGAACCTGCTTATCTCGGGCACTGACCGACTCCTTTGCATCCGCACGCTTTACTTCACCACCGCCGACGGAATGTTGGGACTCTTGGGGTTCACTTCAATGGTTCGGCGGGATGGCGGGATGACCAAGTCCATGTCCTCCATCGGAACGGCGCCGAGAAGCACCGCGTCACCTATCACAAGCGCCCCGGTGAAGCAGGTTCGATGCAGAAAACGGATTTGGATCGGGCCGACATATGGCACGACGTGCGATCGCTCATCGGCGGTGGTAACTTCACGTCGTTCGATTTCGGCGAGTTTCAACTGGACGGCGACGTGCTCGGGGATGCAGATAGTCATCGCCCCGGTGTCGACCAACGCCGAAACATCTAGCGGTTTCAATTCCGGCTGCTTCGGATTAGGGAGTTCGACAGTTGCACTAATAATGCCCATAGCCACTCCGGTCGCCTGATGCACACAATCCAACGCTTTTCGCTTCGATGAGAATCAAACAGACTGATTCTACGGAGCCGGAGCGTGGGTCGTCAAGGCCCCCAAAGCAGTGCTTGGGCGGTCGAAACGTCCGAGATCACGCCACCACCGGCACTGGCCCGGCCAGCAGGGAGTACTCTTCGGTCGCCGCGGCGTCGCCGGAGAGGATTAGCTCGCAGTTCATCTTCAAGACGGCCAACTCTCGCTCGATAAACCGCCGAGCGACCCGCTTCTTCCGCTCGTTCACCGCGCCTTGGCCGAGAAGCAGATGGCCGATGATGATCGTGATGGCCGAATCGACTAACTTCCGGCCGGAGAGGTCGAGATACGACGAGCCCTTCGTCTTGACGAATTGCACCGCCTCGTTCACCGATTGCCGGGCGTCGACGAGCCGCTGCTTCAGGCCGTCCAGCAGCGGATCGTTGTACGTCTTGCTCTCGTGCGGCTGGACCCAAGTGTCCAGCGAGCCGGAAGCCACGCCGCGCACCGCTGCCACCACCTGTAACTGGCTCGTGCCCTCGTAGATGGTCGTGATGCGGGCGTCGCGGGCGTAACGCTCGGCCGCGTAGTCCTTCATATAGCCCGAGCCGCCCAGCACCTGAATCGTATTGTAGGCGGCGCGGTTGCACATCTCCGAGCAATAATACTTGCTCATCGGCGTCAACATGCCGTTGATGCGTTTCAGCGAGCGGGAAAGCTGCTTGCGGCGTTTCTCCTCGTCTTTGTCGAGCGCGGCGCCGGCGATCTCCAACACGCGGAAGTTGTTGTTCTCCAGGTCGCACACCCGCGACGTTTCGTAAGTCAGCGCCCGGGCGGCCTCGATGTCGATCTTTATGTCGGTCACCAATTCGGCCACGGCCGGCAATCGCTCGATTGGCCCGCCGAACTGGCAACGGGTGTGGGCGTAGGTGCGGGCAAGCCGATACGCCGCTTCGGCCACGCCCAGCGATTGGGCCGCAATGCCGACCCGGCGCCGTTCATCAGCGCCATTACGTACGTGATCAGCCCCCGCTGCCGCTCGCCGATCAGTCGGCAGGGCATGTTGTCGAAGACCAACTCGCAAGTGGGCGAGCCGTGGATGCCCAGCTTCTCCTCCAGGTGGCGGACCTTGACCCGCTCCGATCGCTCGGCGACGAACAGGCTCAGGCCGCGGCCGTCGCTGATGTCCGGCTCGCTGCGGGCCAAGACCAGCAAGATTTCGCCGCAGCCGTTGGTGATAAACCGCTTCACGCCGTTTAAGTACCAGTTGCCCTGCTCGTCCTGCGTGGCCCGCAGCCGCACGGCCTGCAAGTCGCTGCCGGCGTCGGGCTCGGTCAGCACCATCGCCCCGGTCACTTCGCCGCGGGCGAAGCGAGGCAAAATCTCGTCGCGAATCTGATTGTCGGCAAAAGCGTAGATCGTCTCGGCGATGCCTTGCAGCCCGAACATGTTCATCATCGAGGTGTCGGCTCGGCTGACGATCTCTGTGGCGATCGTGTACATCAGGTTGGGGCAGTTCAACCCGCCGTAACGTCGCGGCAGCGTGAAGCCCATCATGTCGGCCTGGGTGAGCCGATAGAGGTTCTCTTGCACCAGCGGATGGAGCGTGACCGTGCCGTCCTCGTTCAGCGTGTTCCCCTCGTGGTCGACCTGCTCGGCATGGGGAGCGATCACCTCGCCGGCCACTTCGCCGATGATCTCCAGGATGCGGCGATAGTTGTCGACCGCGTCGGCGGCGTTCAAGGGGGCGTAGCCCGACGGGTCGTCGCCCGCATGGACGAAATCGTCCTCTTGCAGCCGGGCCAACTCGGCCAGGTCGATATGATTGAACAGAGAACTGAATGTCGTCGTTATCGAGAAAGAAATTCGCCACGGGGAAAGCTCCTCGGGAGGCTATTGCGAAGCCGCAAGCGGCTCTACCATCCACTATCCACTACCCACTACCCACTACCCACTATCCACTATCCACTACCTCGACATCTCCTTGATCGACTTGATCATCATCGGAATCACTTCCTTGTAGTCGCCGACGATTCCGTAATGGGCGACGCCGAAGATCGGGGCGTCGCCGTCGGTGTTGATGGCGATGATCTTGGCCGACTCTTCCATGCCCGCCCGATGCTGCACCGCGCCGCTGATGCCGACGGCGATGTAGAGCGCCGGCCGCACGGTGGTGCCGGTCTGGCCCACCTGATGCTCCTTGCCGATGTATCCGCTATCGACGGCCGCGCGGCTGGCGCCGACCGCGCCGCCGATGGCTCCGGCCAGAGTCGTAGATCAGCTTGAAATTATCCTTGCTGCCGACGCCGCCGCCGCCGGCGACGATCACGCGGGAACCCTTGAGGTTCACCTTGCGCGGCTCGATGTGCCGCTGGATCAGCTTCAGCGCCATCACGGCGTCGTCGATCTCGACCTTCTCCTCGACCACTCGTCCGGTCCGCGAGTTGTCGGGCGGCTTCAGCGGCATCACGCCCTCGCGGACCGTGGCCATCTGCGGCCACTGATCGTAGTTGACGATCGTCGCAATGATGTTGCCGCCGAACGCCGGGCGAATCTGCAACAGCAGATTCTTATGCTCGACCTTCGCCTTCGGATCCGTTACGTCGCTGATGTCCAGGTCGGTGCAGTCGGCCGTCAGACCGGCGCGGAGCGACGAGGCCACGCGCGGCGCCAGGTCGCGGCCGATGGCGGTCGCCCCGACGATGCAAATCTGCGGCCGGTGCTTCTCGACCAACGTCGTCAGCACCTTGGCGTAGGGCAACGTCTGATAGTGGGCCAGCCGCGGGTGATCGGCCACATAGACGCTGTCGATGCCCTGGGCGATCAGCCGCTTGGCCAACTGGCCGACGCCCGCCCCCGGCAACACGGCGCCGGTCTTGACGCCCAGCCGGTCGGCCAGTTCGCGGGCACGCCGCAAAGCTCCAACGACACATCGTGCAACGCGCCGTCCTCTTGTTCGGCGAACACCCAGACTTCGCCTTGGCGATTCGGTTCAAGCATAGGTAGGGGTTAGGGGCTAGGGGTCAGGGGCTAGGGGTGAGGGGGCGGGGAACCGAGCCTAAGTGCGGAGTTTGGATCGCAACGTCTTCTGCAATCCGTGCAACATTCGCCCCTCCTCGTCGCTATGTTGAAGCAATGCACCAATTGTCGCTGTATCGCCGTAACCGAGTTCCTGTGCAAGCACGAACATCGTCTGCAATTCCGCCAAAGAACCCAAGGCTATCGAAATATGATGTAAGAACTCTTTCGTGGAATCTCTGGCGTGTCCTTCGGCTATATTCGCCGGAATCGAAACCGCCGGCGCGGCGCATCTGGCTTGTCAAACCGTACAATTCGTCCTTGGGGAACTGCCGAGACAAGAACGTATACCGACTTCACTAACTCGACGCCCGACTGCCACACCTTCAATTGTCGATAATTTGTAACGCCCATGCGGATGTCCTTGTTCTAGCCCCTACCCCCTAGCCCCTAGCCCCTTTCCTCATCCCCACGTTCGATCGACGACCAATTCGTGTACCATCTGCGCGATGCCGGCCTGCGTGGGGGGTATTTCGGTGAAGCCTTCTTTCGTCAACACGATCGCCTGGACGCGATGGACCTTTGTCGGCGAACCGGCCAGGCCGCAGCGCATCAGGTCGGCGTGGATCTCGTCGAGATCCCACTGCTCGATCAGCAGGCCGCAAGCCCTGTCCCTGTACCGCACCCCGGCCGCCCTGGAGGCGGCCTGGAAGTACTTCATCCTGTGCGGCGTGGGCATCGCCCTGGCCCTGTTCGGCACCATCCTGCTCTACTTCGCGGCGGAGAAGGTCCTGGGCCCGGCGGTACCGCCCTGCTCTGGACCCATCTCTACGCGGTAAAGACCGACTCGAGCCCACGTGCTGCACCATCGCCTTCGTGTTCCTGCTGGTGGGTTACGGCACCAAGGTCGGCCTGGTGCCCCTGCACAACTGGCTGCCGGACGCCCACGCCGAAGGCCCCACGCCCATCTCCGCGGTGCTCTCGGGTCTGCTGCTCAACGTGGCGCTGTATGCCGTGGTGCGCGGCAAGGTGCTGGTGGACGGCGCCTCGCCGGCAGCGCTGGCCGGACCTGGCTGGTGGCCGATATGGGCTTCGGCCTGCTGTCGGTGTTGTGGCGGCCTTCCTGATCAAGCGCCAGAGCGACGTCAAACGCATGTTCGCCTATTCATCCATCGAACACATGGGACTGATTACTGCGCCTTCGGCATGGGCGGCACTGCTGGCCAATTTCGCCGGGCTGTTACACATGACGATGCACTCCCTGATCAAGTCCGGGATCTTC
>CAWFIG010000026.1:5000-150957 GCA_963815695.1 uncultured Planctomycetia bacterium | reverse complement strand
TAGCTACTTGGTTCAGCATCATATTGTTGGCATCTGTGAAGCAGGAGGAAGTGTACCTGAAGGAATACGAGGACGTGCCCGATTACCGCGAGAACCTCGGCGAGTATTTCGCGTACTACAACGGCCGACGGCGTCACAGCAAGTTGAACGCCCGGCCTGTGGAGATTTACTTCGATGCAATTTGAAAAACGAAAAATGTTTTTGTTTCCTGCTGGGGCTCCGCCCCAGACCCCGGGATTTTTTAAGGCATGACAAAAAAGTGTCTTGTGGAGGTGAAGGCGGATTGGTATGCTGACGAAAAAGAAAAAGCCTCGAAGAGTTGAAGTCTTCAAGGCTCGTGTCCAAAGACACTTCTTTGGTCCGGTTATCCCTCGGCGGGTTGCTTCCCAGCAGAGCCCGCCTCCGTTTCACCGAACAGGTAAAGCATAAACAAAAGAGAGTTTCAGTCAAGCGGATAGCGTAAATGTCCCTTGATCTAACAAATCGGTTTCCACCTTATTCAAGGGTGCTTTTCTGTCAGAAAAACGGGACCAGCTCATACTCTCATAACCCCTGGTACAGAAAACGGGGGCAGGTCACCTTGAACGAGCCACATCCCGATCCGAGACATAAAAAGCAGCAACGGTGCAAACGGCCGGGCTCGGCCAAACGGCGGAAGACGGACGAGTTGACGATCCATGAGACCATCCCCGTGCCCCTAGAGGAATTGCCCGAGGGCACGCCACAGAACGGCTACGCGGGCTTCGTAGTTCAGGGATCGAGGCGGATAACGTCTGTGACCGGCGGCTGCGCTACCTGTTGCCCGACGGCGGCAGCCGAACGGCCCCGCTGCCGGCGCACGTCCAGGGGCATTTCGGGCCGGCACTCAGCAGCCGTCCCAATTGTGGGCGTCAAGCCACTGTTCGACGTTCAAGCCGATCAAGTCGGCGATGGGCAGGTCGCCGTACCCCTTGTGAACGCCCTTTTTGCCTCGCAGAAATCGCACAGAAACGGCTTGCGAAGCAGGTAGGTTTGGGCAGAAGACTTCGCCTTGGCTTCCTTGAGGCACTCACGGCACACTTCCCGCACGGTGAAGCCGCTACCAGATTTGGGTTCCGGCTTTCCATTCGGCATGAGGGCGTGGTAGGCTACTCCTGCGGCTTGTCGGTCGTCGGCGTCCCTGATATGCTTGCCTTGCGGGTCTGGTAGTCTGTCATCGCCGACGTACCAACCCCGACCTTTACGGAACCAGTAGCCCTTATTGCGACTGCCTTTCTGCGCGCCATGCGTCACCCGGTGGTAAATCCAGGTTGCATGGAAGAGGTGGGGACAGTTGTTTACTGTCATGTTTCACTGTCAATACACATATCACACATCATAAGTCTTTACATATCAAGTGGATAGAAGAAGAGCGCCTGTAGCTCAGGGGATAGAGCAACGGTTTCCTAAACCGTAGGTCGCAGGTTCGAATCCTGCCAGGCGTACTGCCCTTTCGCCGTGGGCGGGAAACAGAATCGAGAAGCAACGTATGTCGCCTGCCATCGAGCAGACAAAGCAGGCGGAGAACCCTGGCCCGTCTACGTCGTGATCGCTCGCGGGCGAGTTGATTCTCCTTGTCGAGGACGACGACGCCCTGCGGAGATTGATCGAGAAATGCTTGGCGGAGGGCGGCCACCGCACGCGGGGGTGTCGAGCGGGGCGGCGGCACTGGCCTGGCTGGAGTCAGATTCGCCGCGACTGATGCTGCTGGACTACAGCCTGCCCGACATGCACGGCGAGCAACTGCTGGGGCAGATCGAAGCCCGGGGAAGCGGGTGCCGTTCGTGGTCGCCACCGGCCACGGCAGCGAGAGCGTGGCCGTCGAGATGATGAAGCACGGGGCCTACGACTACGTCGTCAAGGGCGCCACCTTCATGCTGTTGTTGCCCGCCGTCGATCGATCGGGCTCTGGAACGGGTGCGGCAGGCCAAGCGTCTGGCCGAGGCCGAGGAGCAGCTTCGGCGGGCGCACGACGAGTTGGAACGGCGGGTCGAGCAGCGCACGGCCGAATTGGCCGAGGCCAACAGCCGTCTGCGGATCGAGATCGACGAACGCCGTCGTGCCGAGGATCAGGTGCAGCAGCATCTAGCCGAACTTGGCCCATGTAGCCCGACTGAGCACGGTCGGCGAGATGGTGGCGGAATTGGCCCATGAATTGAACCAGCCGCTCAGCGCCATTTGCAGTTATGCCCAGGCCTGCAAGACGGTTGTTGGCGACCGACGACAGAGATTGTCGAAGAGTCTGTCGGCGGCGTTGAACCAGGTGAACGAACAGGCCGACGGGCGGCGGAGATCATCCGCCGCGTGCGGCGTTTTGTCGCCAAGGCCAAGCCGATCGGAGACCGTCGTCGATCGTGAACGCGATGATCCGCGACGTGGCCGAATTGATGAGCATCGACGCGCGGACGGCCGAGGCCGAGACGGTGCTCGAACTGGCCGACGCGCTGCCCCGCGGTGGTCGGCGATCGGATCCAACTCGAGCAAGTGCTGGTCAACCTGATGCGCAACGGCTTCGAGGCGTTGCGGGAATCGGACCGCAAGCCTCGCCGGCTGACCGTCAGCACGGCGAGGCGACGGCCGCAGGGCATTGTCGTGTCGCCGTGCGTGACAACGGCGTCGGGATCGCGGCCGAGGCGGCCGATCGCGTCTTCGAGCGGTTCTTCAGCACCAAAGCCGGAGGAATGGGCATGGGGCTGTCGGTGAGCCAGTCGATCGTCGAGAGTCACGGCGGGACGCTGTCGGTTGCGCCGGTTCCCGAAGGCGGCGCCGTTCTTCGTTTCACCTTGCCGATCCACGACGGGAGAGCACAGCCGTGGAGACTGATTCCTACCGTTTTCATCGTCGACGACGATCCGGCCGTTCGGCAGTCACTGATGGCGCTGGTGCGGTCGATGCGTCTGCAGGCCGAGGCCTACGAATCGGCGCAGCAGTTCCTCGACGCCTTCGATGCCTCGCGGCCGGGTGCGTGCTGCTGGACGTGCGGATGCCGGGCATCAGCGGCCTGAGGCTGCTCGAACAATTCAGCCGCGAAGAAATCCCGCTGCCGGCCATCGTGATGTCGGCCTACGGCGACGTGCCGATGGTGGTGCGGGCGATGAAGGCCGGGGCGCTGAACTTCCTCGAAAAGCCCTGCCGCGACCAGCAACTCTGGGAGGCCATCCAGGAGGCTATCAAGTGGGATGCGGACCGCCGGGAAAGCATGGCTCTGCGCAGCGAGGCCTGCTCATCGTCTGCAACGGCTCACGCCCGGCGAGCACGACGTGCTGCGCTCTGCTGATCGACGGCAAGCCGAACAGGGCCATCGCCGCCGAATTGAAGTTGAGCGTGCGGACCGATCGAGGTCCGCCGGGCCAAACTCATGGACAAGATGAAGGCCGATTCCCTCGCCGAACTGATCCGTCTGACGCTCTCGGCCGATCCAGATTACGGAAGCAGCCGGAGACGCACCGATCCTTGACGACGGAGGTGCTCATGGTTCTGCTTGATTTCAGCCTGTTCCCGCTCGACAAGGGGCAGCCTTAGCCGTAGTCGCACGCAGCCTGGACATCATCGACCGCAGTGGCTGGATTATCGCTGCCATCAATGGGTACCACGCTGGAGGGGAGATGGATCGGGCTGCCGTGGTCACGGCAATGCTTCGAGCGATGGCCATCGACTGCCAGCGAATCGAGTGCTCGATCAAGATCGACTATCGCAGGACCGCTCCGGCCGGCTACGGCAAAGTCGCCAGCGTCGAGCGAAGCTCGGCGGCGGTAGAAGTAGCAATCGGCGGCCGACGGGCTATATCATAACTGCGGCCGGTGGCCAGGCTGCCGGCAATGCCAGCCGCTGAGCTCACTGCTACTCTCATGTCCACGCCGCTGGTTTCCGATCTCCGAAAAGCGCTTGGCCGCGAGAACGTGCTCTCGGCGCCGTCGGAATTGGCGGTCTACGATTGCGACGCCTTCACGATCGAGCGGCGCCGGCCCGCGGCCGTCGTCTTCCCGCGTCGGCCAGCAGGTTGCCGAGGCGCGTGAAGATCTGCGGACGGCACGGGGTGGCGGTGGTCGCCCGCGGCGCCGGCACCAGCCTGGCCGGCGGCTGCTTGCCGGTGGCGGCCCACGGCGCCGCCGTCGTCGTCATGCTGACGCGGATGAACCGGATTCTGAAATCGACCTTCGCAACCGCATGGCGGTGGTCGAGGCCGGCGTGGGCAACTTTCGGCTCACCGGCGCGCTGGCGGGCACGCGGCCATCATTTCGCGCCCGACCCTTCGAGCCAGGGCGCCAGCACCATCGGCGGCAACGTGGCCACGAACGCCGGCGGCCCGCATACGCTGAAATACGGCGTGACCGTCAATCACGTGCTCGGCGTCGAAGTCGTGCTTGGCCGACGGCTCGATCCTGCAGCTTGGCCCGGTCGCCAACTCGGCGGGCTCGATCTGATCGGCGTGTTGGTGGGCAGCGAGGGCACGCTTGGCGATCGTCACCAAGATTTGGGTCCGCCTGACGCCCAATCCGCAAGGACTACCGGGCGATGCGGGCGACGTTCAACTCGCTTGGACGACGCCGGCAACGCGGTGAGCCAGATCATTGCCGCCGGCATCGTCCCGGCGGCGATGGAACTGATGGACCAGGGCATTCTGGCGGCCGTCGAAGAGGCGTACCATTTCGGCTTTCCGCCCGACGCCGGCGCCGTGCTGGTGATCGAGGTTGACGGGCCGACGGTCGGGCTCGATCGGCAAGCGGAGCAGATCGTCGAGTTCTGCAAGCGGTTCGGCGCCCGCGAGGTGTTGCAGGCGGCTTCGGCCGAGGAGCGGGAGCTGCTGTGGAAGTGCCGCAAGATGGCCGTCGGCGCCACCGGCCGGCTGAGCCCGAGCTACACGATCCAAGACGGCGTGGTGCCGCGGACGAGGCTGCCGCAGATCATTCGCCGCACCGCCGAGATCGGCAAGAAGCACGACATTCGCATCGTCAACGTCGCCCACGCCGGCGACGGCAACGTGCATCCGATCCTGCTGTTCGACGAGCGGCGACCACGAAGCAGGTCGAACGGGCGGTGGCCGCCGGACGCGAGATTCTGCAGGAGTGCATCGCCGCGGGCGGCAGCATTACGGCCGAGCACGGCATCGGCGTCGAGAAGCTTCGCGCTGATGGACCGCCTGTTCGCCCCGGCCGATCTGGAGGCCATGCGGCGCGTGCGCCAGGCGTTCGATCCGACGGGACGGCTGAATCCGGGGAAGTTGATTCCGGCGGGATGAGTGATGAGTGATGAATGATGAGTGATGAATGATGGATGTTGTTTAAGGAGCAGTATTTTGGTCATCGGAACATGCTGGTATCTAAGCGTGATTCTGTTGTTGGCGATGTTGTGTGCGTCAGCAATCACGGTTGTTCCTGGGCACGAGCGGGGTCGCGCCTATTTGGTCGCCGGCGCTTTGATTGCTTCACTTCTGTTTGCGGCTAGTGCAATGTTTCTGCACACGCGACGGTGGCGATGGATTCATGAGTCGAAGACTGGCGAGAAACGTGTTTCTTGGCCTTGCGGCCTTGGCAACACTGGCTTCCCTGCTTTTAACGGTTGGGTGATGACAACACCTCGTTGGGTTACATGAGTACGATTACGACAAATCCGCCGACGCCGAAACGCTCATCCGGCCGATGCCGCCACCGTTGCGGAAGCTGTGCGCGGCGGGCGACAAGGGGCTGGCGGTCTATCCAGTCGGCGGTGGGACGACGCTGACGGCCAAGGGGGACGGAGGTGGTTGTCGGCGGACGTTTTGGAGAATGGAGAAACCGCTGCCGACAACCAGCTCCGTCCCCTTCCCGGCGTCACGCTTTCTACTGGCCAAGCTGAATCGACTGATCGACTACCCGGCCGACGACATGACCGTTACCGTCGAGGCCGGCATGACCGATCAGCCGAGTTGAACAAGCTGTTGGCGGAGAAGCGGCAATGGCTGCCGGTTGACGTTGCGTTTCCCGATCGGGCTACGGTTGGCGGCGCGATCGCCGTGAATGCCGGCGGGCCGCGGCGGTTCGCCTACGGCACGATGCGCGACTATCTGCTCGGCTTCACGGCGGTAGACGGCATGGGAACCGCTTTTTCCGGCGGGGGCCGAGTGGTGAAGAACGCCGCCGGCTATAACATGTGTCGTCTGATGGCCGGTTCGCACGGGCACACTGGGCATCATCACGCAGGCCACGCTCATGGTGCGGCCGCTGCCCGAGGCTTCCGCTCTGCTCTGGTGCGAAGTCGCCGATTTCGCGCTGGCGGAAAAGCTGCTAGCCGAACTGGTTCACCTGCCGGTGCGGCCGGTGGCGGTTGAGCTTTTCGCCGGACGGCAGCGCGAAGGCGATCCACCGCTTGGGCCACTGGCCGAGGGCAACGTTGCCCGGCTCTGCGTCGGCTTCGAGGGGTTGAGCGTCGAAGTGGAATGGATGCTCGCCAAGCTCGGCGAGGAGTGGACCAAGCTCGCAGCGACCGCGCCGGTGACGTTGCCGAAGCTGGAAGACGACAAGGTTTGGCGCTCGATCGCCGAGTTTCCGGTGGACGAGACGGATCAACGTGCTACCGAGCAAGCTGGTCGAGACGGTTGCCGAGCTCTTGAAGAGTTCGCCGGACTGTGCGATTCAAGCCCACGCCGGCAACGGCATAGTTCACGTTTCACGACTAGATGGAACCGGTTGTCCAGCCGCGGCGTCCACGCCGCGAGAAATCGCCGCCGACGCTCCGATCCCAGCCGAGATCCGCGTCATGCGGGCGATCAAAGAACGGTTTGATCCCAAGAACATCCTCAACCCCGGATTCGTGTTTTCATAATGCGCGAGCTGCGCGGCGGACAAGCACGCCGACTGAACGATGAACGTTGTGCATGGAATGATCGACTGCGGATGACCTACGACGATTTTCACAACATGCTCGAATCGAACGCCAACCCTGCGGCGGGCATCGATCACGATCTGTTCATGCGGTGCATTCACTGCGGGCTGTGCACGTCGAGTTGCCCGACGTTCAGCGAGCTTGGCGACGAGAACGACGGCCCGCGCGGCCGCATCCAACTGATGCGGCTGGTGGCCGACGGGCGCAGCGGGTTGACGGATCGGATGCGGCGGCATTTGGAAGTCTGTCTCGATTGCCGGGCGTGCGAAACGGCGTGCCCCTCGGGTGTCGAGTACGGGCGGCTGATCGAGCCGTTTCGGCTGGCGATGAAGCAGAACGATCCGCGGCCGGAGCAGAAGTACGATTGGTTTCGCGAGATTGTGCTGTTCCGGCTCTTCCCCTATGCCGACCGGATGCGGCGGCTGCTCGGGCCGGTGCGGCTGGCGCAGCGGACGGGGCTTTTCGGGCTGGCCGAGCGAATGGGGTTGTTGCGGCTGATTCCCGGCCGGCTGGGCCGCATGGTTCCGCTGTTGCCGCCGCCGCTGAAGCCGGGGCCGCGGCTGCCGCGCTTTCTGCCGGCGGCGGGGCGAAAGCGGGCGCGGGTGGCGTTCTTCGTCGGTTGCGTGGCCGACGCGATGTTTCGACCCACGCATTGGGCCACGCTGCACGTCTTGCAGCAGAACGGCTGCGACGTCTTCATTCCGCCCGAGCAGGGCTGCTGCGGGGCGATCCATTTCCACGGCGGCGACAGCCGCGGCGCGCGGCGGATGGCCGACGCCAACCTCGTGGCCTTCGAGCTGGACCGCTACGACGCGATCGTGGTCAATCACGCCGGTTGCGGGGCGATGATGAAAGAGTACGGCCTGCACTGGCGCGACGGCTTGCAGCCGCACCGCGAGAATTCGCGGCGAAGGTGAAAGACATCAACGAATTTCTCAACGAGTTGGGCGCGATTCCGCCGACCGGCCGCATCGAGGCGGTCGCCACGTATCACGACGCCTGCCACCTGGCCCACGCCCAGAGCATCACGTCCGCCCCGCGTCGGCTGTTGGGCATGATACCGGGCCTAGAACTGCGCGACCTGCCGGAGAGCGGCATCTGTTGCGGCTCGGCCGGCACGTACAACCTGAGCGAAGCCGAGATGTCGGATCGGCTGGCGCAGCGGAAGATCGACAACATCTTGAGCACCGGCGCAGATCGTGTTGGCCAGCAACGCCGGCTGTCTGCTGCAAATCCAGCGCGAAGTCCGCCAACGCAAACTCCCGCTGCTGGTGATGCACCCGATGGATTTGCTCGATCTGAGCTATCGGGAAATGCAGCCCTCGGTAAGCCGCTTGAATTCGGCGCTTGCCGGCGGTATAGTGTGACGGAGGTGGAAGTCAGTGCTGAGTATGCCGACTAAGGACAATCGCCATGACACCCGAGTCGATCCAGGAGCATCTTCGCCGTCAGCCGTTTCAACCCTTCCGAGTGTTCTTGTCCGACGGGTCGGAGTATGCCGTGCGGCATCCGGAAATGGTATTCGTCATGCGTCGCGAGGTGATCATTGCCTTGCCGCAGCGCGCCGGCGAATTACCTGAACGCGCAGTCTACTGTGATCCCCTGCACATTACGCGGATCGAACGGATCAACGGCCACAGCGCCGGTCGAGGCTCGAAGACGCGCCGCTAGAGACGATTCGTCTGGCAGTGGTCGACGATCCGGCGCTGGCGGCCGCGGTGGTGCGAGTGAAAGGCGAATGGAACGCGCAAACCGGCTCGGAACTTGAAGTTGTCGCGACGACCGAGAAGGACCTGTTGCGGGCCGATCGATTGCCGGCCGACGGCCTTCTTTGCCCTACGCACCTCTTGGGCACGCTGGCCGAGCGCAAGCAGATTGCTCCCGTTCCGCGAGAAGTGCTCGCAGCGCCGAATGGGCCGGCGTCTTCAGCCTGCTCAGACTCCGCGAGGCCGTCTGGGGCGAACAGCCGATGGCCGTCCCGTTCGGCTCGCCGGTCTTCTGCTGCTACTATCGCGCCGATCTGTTGGAGAAGCTCGGCCGCCGGCCGCCGAAGACGTGGGCCGAGTATCACTCCTTAGCCAAGTTGCTTGCCAAGATCTCCCCTCTCCCTTTGGAAAAAGCGCAGAACAAAAAGAACTCCCCTCGCCCTTTGGGAGAGGGGCAGGGGGTGAGGGCCTGGTGCGGCACGATCGAGCCACTCGCTCCCGGCTGGGCGGGCGATGTTCTCCTCGCCCGCGCCGCCGCCTATGCCAAACACCGCGACAATTTTTCGACGCTGTTCGACATCGAGACGATGGAGCCGCTGGTGTCCGGTCCACCGTTTGTGCAGGCATTGGAAGGACTTGTCGCCGCCGCCAAGCTCGGCCCGGCCGACCCCCTGCGTTACGATCCGGCCTCCGCTCGCGCCGCCTTCTGGGCCGGCCGCTGCGGCATGGCCCTTGCCTGGCCCACCGCGGCTCAAGAGGGGAGAGGGGAGAGAGGAGAGAGGAGAGGGGAGAGAGACGGGCAACTCAGCGCCCAGTGGGCAGTGGGCAGTGGGCAGTGGGCAGTCGGCACTCGGCAGTCGGCAGTCGGCAGTGGGCAGTCGGCACTCGGCAGTCGGCAGTCGGCAGTCGGCAGTGGGCAGTCGGCACTCGGCAGTCGGCAGTCGGCAGTCGGCAGTCGGCAGTCGGCAGTGGGCAGTGGGCAGTGGGCAATGGCACTAAGTTTGTCTTGACACAAAAAGAGTCCTCCGTGACATAAGCCTTTTACCACAAAGGACTTTGTCAGGAGGACTCGAACGATGTTCACGGATGAACGAAGGTGTAATATATGGGATCGAATTCGTCAACACGATTTGCGGGTTTTTGGCAAAATACTGACGCCTGCGCTGTTGAAAGAAGCGGCGCAAGCTGCGGGTGTGAAGCTGGGAAGCAACCCGTTGAACTATGCCAACATGGTTTGGCTGGGGATTGCGGCTGGCCTGCACACCGCCAAGAATTTCGCCGACATCCTCGTCTTGACCTTCAAGTTGTTGGAGGATGCCGACCTGTGGAAGCCCGATCGTGTGCCTTCCAAACGGAAGCGGCGTGCCTCGAAGCACAATCCCCACGGCAAGAAGGCGCGCTCACGAGCGAGGAAGCTTTCGTGCAGGCGCGGCAACGGATGCCGATGGATTTTTGGTCGTGGCTGATTCTGCTGCTGGTGCAACGCTTTCAGGTCCAGCATCCCGACGCCGTGCGGTGGAAGGGCTTTCGTTTGCTGGCGCTCGACGGCACGGAAATCGCCTTGCCCTACTGGAAAACGTTGGCCCAAACTTTCGGCACCAGCCGCAACGGCCGACGGCGACGACGCCCTCAGGCGCGAATGCTCATGTTGGCGTTTCCGCAATGCCGGCTGCCGTGGCGTTACGAACTGACGCCGCGATCGTGCCACGAGCAGACCTCGGCGGCCCGGCTGGTCGAATACCTGGAGCCGCGAAACCTGCTGTTGATGGACCGAGGCTTTTGGAGCTACGGGCTGTTTTGGCAAATCCAACGCCGACGGGCATTTTTCGGCATCCGGCTGCGTCGCGGCGTATTGCTGAAAACGTTGAAAAACCTCGGACCGGACGATCGGCTGGTGGAATGGAAAATGCCCAAAACGTCGCGGAAAAAGTGCGCGTGGAAAAGCCTGCCCGAGTTGCCGCAATCGCAGACGTTGCGGGTGGTCCGCTATCACATGGCCGGCTTTCGTCCCAGTGCCGTGGTCACCAACGTGCTCGATCCCAAAATCGTTTCCCGCGAGGATTGGGTGCGCATGGCGACCGCCGACGAGGCGGGCCACGTTCTGGAGGCAGGCTTGTACCATCGCCGCTGGGAAATCGAGACGATGTTTTGCGAATTGAAAGTTCGGCAGGGAATGCAGCGTTCGTTGCGCAGCCGCACGGCGGAAGGCGTGGCCTTCGAGGTGGCGGGCCACGTGCTGTTGTATTTCCTCACCCGCTGGCTGATTTTCGAGGCGGCAGAAGAGCATGGAGTTTCGCCGTTGCGAATCAGTTTCACGCAAGCTCGCTGCGAAATCAACGATATACGTCATGCGTTGCTGCTGGCCGATCCCCAGCGAGTGCGTCGGATTCTTCTGCCACGATTGTTGTTGCGAATAGCTCAACATTTAGTCCCGCTCCGTCCCGGTCGTCATTATCCGCGTCCCGCCGACCGCTACCGGAAAGGCAAGTATCGTCAAACAGCTAAACGAGTTACAAAACAAACTTAGTGCCATTGGGCAGTGGGCAGTGGGCAGTGGGCAGTGGGCAGTCGGCAGTCGGCAGTGGAGAGTGGAGAGTGGAGAGGAGACACCTTTTCCGGCTTCCGCCTTCCGCCTTCCGCCCTCTTCAAATCAACAATCAACAACCAAGAATCAACAATCAACAATCCCCGCTCCCTTTCCCCTCTCCCCTCTCCCCTCTCCCCTCTCCGCGTCGGCTTCGCCGAACTCCCCGGCTCGGGCCGCGTGTTCAACCTCAGCAACCACCTTTGGGAACAGCGGGCCGACAACGAGAGCACTCGCGTCCCATTGCTGGCGATCTCCGGCCGGTTGGGCGTGGTCGACGCCAAGTCGCAGCGCGTCCACGAGACGTTCCAGTTGTTGCTTTGGCTCTCCGGCAGCGACCTGAGTCCGCAGGTCAGCGCGGCCAGTCCGGCTACCACGCTCTTTCGCCAGTCGAATCTGAAATTCCCCGGCGCGTGGGTCGAAAAACCGGTGCCCATGACCGCCGCGGCAGAGTATGCCGACGCAACCGCTACCGCGCTGGGCCACGAGCAATGGCTCGGCACCCTGCGTATACCGGGCCGGGCGAAGTACATGGCGGCGCTCGACGACGCCGTCGCGGCCGCCGTCCGCGGCGAAAAGTCCCCCTTGGACGCCCTGCTCGACGCCGACGCCAAATGGCAGAAGATCACCGAACGTCTCGGACTCGAACGCCAGAAAGCCGCGTATCGGCACAGCCTAGGGCTGGAATGATCAGTCTGTTGGTGCAGTCCTTTCGCAATCGTCGCAATCAGCATCTCGTTCTACCGAGACCTTGGAAATAGGAACTATTCGTAGTGCGATTTTGCCTGAGGCAAGACCATCGGAATGTACAAAATCCAGTGTTCGACCTGCCACGGTCGCCTCCAATCGCGTGATCGGCCGCGCGGAACCGTCGGTTGACTCCAATTGAAACTGCGTCGAACGCATAGGAACCATCGCGCGATATACTACAGCAGTCACCGTCTCGATCCCGAATTGTGCGTTGTCGATGCGAATGGCACAGTTCTGAACACGGTAGGAAATGTCGTGCCACGCTTGCCCGTCTACAAGTTCTCGTGCGACCTTGCTGATCTGGCTGGCCGCGTCCGGATTCGACTTCAGGTCCTGCCGGATCTTCTCCACGAGCCACTTGCGCAGCGACCCATAGTTTCTTCCGCAGCGTGAACAGACTACCACAGCACGATTCCACAGGTCGCTCGGTGCAAATCCTGGAACTGGCGGGGTGACCTCAATTCCGCAGAGGGATAGCGGAACATTGAACTTAAACTGGGTTAGCGACGGTCGTGCCGTTTCAGGAACGGCTTTGGCATGGACCATGCACTTGAGCCTTTCGATCGAGAAATGGTGCTCGCCAAATCGCACTACACATGGATCGTTTGAAGGGAACTGCACTTCAAGCCGTGCTGTCCAACCTTCGTTCACTCGCTCCGCATTGCTGGCAAGTTCCTTGAGTGTTTCGGTTTGCGTGCGCATTGCGTTTTTCCAAAAGAGCCCTCGCGCAAACTCAATTGGCGTTCCGCAATCCGTCCCGTGCAGCCATATCACACGTCCCGTAGCAAGGAGTTCCTCAAAGTCGATGCCCTGCGGCTGCGGCAATAGCGTAACATCCGTAATGCGGAACATTGTGTTGAGAAACCACAGTCTCGGATCAAACGTGAGCCAGTCCGTTTCACCTGCCTCTCTTAGAGTTAAGATGTCGACACCAAGCGTTCTTGCTCTAGCAATGACCTGCTTGCTGAACCCGCCGTGGGTGATTACTACGATCTTATCCACCTTGACACCACCCTCAAGACGGTACTTGCCCACAATTTGTTCGAACTTTGTGATGTCAAGTTTTCGTCGCTCATCCTTCGCCTCTACGGCGATTTTGATTCGGTAGGGCCCTAAGCTATCCTCAATGAGAACGTCGATTTCGCGACCATCAATCATGACCGATTCAGTTACCGTAGCACCTCTCGGTGCAAGCACCTCTTTGAACACTGGCGACGAGTCTCTGGAAGTCGTTTGTGCGTTTCGGCATGCTCGTCCTTCCGCTTATGAACCCATCGCGATGAAGCGTGCTTATGCTTCAATGTCTGATACAACGGTACGTGTCACAATCAGTCAGGTCGATCAACTCCTATTTGCTCGCGAGTTCGATAACGCCGTCCCAGTTCGGCGGCGGGCGGCGGTTGTGCTGGGCGATGTGGACGACTAGGAAGTCTTTGGCTTCGTCTTCGGCGGGGATGCGATGGAGGAGCTCGAGCGCGGCCGGCCAGTGGCCGGCGAAGAACGCATCGAGGGCGGCTTCGTAGTATTCTAAGTGTTTGTCGGTCAGTTCGGGATACTGCGAAGCGGGCGGCAGCAGCTCGCTCACTTCCAACGGGGCGTCGAGGCCGTAGGGGCGAACGATCGCCAAGCGGCGCACGCGAGCGACTTCACGCGGGACGTCGCGGCGGACGATCCGCGCGGTGGCTTCGTCGAGCAGGATCGGGGCGCGGAGGATTTTGGTCATGCCTTCGAGCCGCGAAGCGAGATTCACGACCGGCCCGAAGACGGTGACTTTCACGCTGATCGATGGTGCCGATCTTGCCGGCGACCGCGCGGCCGGTGGCCACTCCGATGCCCGCTTGAAAGCCGGTGGCTTGGAACTCGGTTCGCATACCGAGGGCGGCGCGGCAGGTGCGAGGGACGGCGTCTTTTTGCGGCAGGGGCCAGCCCCAGAAGCCCATCGCGGCATCGCCCTGGAAATCGCCGACCACGCCGCCCTCCTCGCGGATATGCCGGGTCATAACGCCCAGGGCCGTACTCACACGTTGCAGCAGCCCGAGCAGATCGTCGGCCTGGCGCTCGGACTCGCGCGAAAAGCCTCGCAGATCGCAGAAGAGGACCGAGATTTCGGTCTCGCGCGGCGAAAGCACGACCTCGGGGTCTTCGTCGACGAGCGTGTCGAGCACGACGGGCGAGAAGAACTGGCTGAGCGTGGCGTGGCGGCGTTCGAGCAGCCGCATTTGCGCGCAGCGAACTGAGCATGGCGGCCACCAGTTCGGTGAACTTCACGTCCTCGCGCAGATCGGTCGGATCGGTCGAGGGCGTGAGGCCCGACCGCTCGACGTTGAAGCGGCCGGCGACGTAGAGCCCCCAGCCGCGACACGCCTTGCCGAGCACCGGCGTGCAGAACGCCCAATCGAAGGCGTCGCTGGCGGTGTACGATTCCGGCGAGGTCGATTCCACGCCATGCCAGACGTGCAGCACGCTCTGCCGCTGCCGGAGCGATTCGAGAATGAGGCCCTGGCTAGGTTGGAAATCGCCGGTGATGGCGAGGCGCTGGTCCCAGTGGAGGACGAAAGGGGGCGGGGGGCGAGGGGCGGGGGGCGGGGGATTAGGGGATTCGCTCTCCTCTCGGCCCTCACCCCCGGCCCCTCTCCCAAAGGGAGAGGGGAGGGACGAACGCTTGTCCCCGCCTCCGCGAGGACGCATTGCCCCCGTCCCCCGCCTCCCGTCCCCCGCCGACACGCCACACGCCCCCCGTCCCCCGTCCCCCGCCCCCAATCTTCGACCGCCACGACGGCGGCGGCGTCGGCCCGGGGCACGCCGGCCAACAACATGCTGACCAGCCGGACGAACAATTCGCTGTCGCCCGCCGCGCCCGAAATCACGTCGGGCAGACGGCTGAGGACCTCGATGCGGTGGTCGGGATTGCGGAAATGGACCTGTTTGAGATATTGCGAGCTGAACGACTGCTGCTGGACCGGCGCGGGCGCATCGGCCGTCACGTTCACTTGCTGATCGGCCAGCGTGAAGGTGGTTTGCCCGATGACGAAATGTTCGCCGGGCTCGATCGTGCATCGCTCGACCTCGATGCCGTGAGAGGAACACGGGATTTCGGGCGTCGGGCAGCCGCGTGACCTCGAGCGCGCTGCCGTTCCACAGCAGTCTGGCGTGGCGGTGCGAGACCTGCCGATCCCACGGCACGGCCCAAACCCCGCCGAGCCGGCCCAGCACGATCGTTTCGCCCTCCGGCAGCGTCCGCCGCCAGCGTTGTTGGGCTTCAGTTCCTTGGGCGATCAGGTCGGGCATGGGAGGGATTAGGGATTAGGGATTAGGGATTAGGGATGCCGATGTCTCAGCTGGCAACCATCGGCGTCTGGCGATCGTCCAGGGGAGCAAGAGAACCATGATCGGGATGACCGTGTCTGCCACGATGTTGCACCATTGGGCGGGATGAGGCAGAACGTAGTCGGTCCATTGCCCTTCTTCCAAATGGAAGAACCCAATAGGCAAGGGCAAGCCTCCCCGAACAAACTCCGGCGAAACTCGGACTTCACAGTGGCTCAGTTGGCGGCCGGCGTATGCTCCGACAATCACGATCGTGACCAGCACAGTCCACCACCCCCAACTTGCTCTTCTTCGATAGAGCTGGGCCGCGTTTCTCAGAACCAGCCAAATAGCGAACCCAGTGACTGGAATGGAAATCAGATAACTCAACATAACATTGATGTCCGTACACATGACGCCACGTGAACGCGGCGGTGCTTGCTGTGAGCACCCGTCGAATACAGAAATCCGATTAAAACCAGATCACCCGGCTGGTATTTGATCATAAATGGCGTCGCCATCGAAGTAGCGATTGAGAAACTGCTCGGCGGCCAAGCCAGCCCATGCTTGGTCGTCGGCCGCATCCGGCAGTAACAAGACGACGCGAACAGCCTCTTCCCCCCGAATTTGCTGAGCAACGCCAGGTGGAACTGTAAGCGTATGATCCGGGTTCATTTGAGTCTGAAATTCCAGGACTTTCATGATGCGGTCCTCCTCGTCTGGCCCACCAATTCTATTCTAGGGCACTCCCTTTCGATCCGCAATCGCCGCGAGTTGACCGGAAAACGACTTCGAAGCCGCACCGATGGCTGCGAATCCTGGCTCGCACCAACACCGCAGCGCAGCTCTCATCTCTCATCCTTCATCGCTCATCGGCTCGTACTCAGCCGCTTCGCCATCCCCCATAGCCCCGCCATCACCAGCGCAATCAGGCCCAGCGCGATCAACCCGGCCGTGACCAAGCCGTGCTTCAGCTTGTCGAGCGTGTCGCCGATGGCGGTGTCGTAGGCTTCTTGAACGATGACGATCCAGCCGGTGTCGTGGCCGCGGACGCGCACGGGCTCCATCTGGGCAAGCCAGAGCCGATTGTACTGGCTCCCCTCGGGATCGAACCGCCAGCGGATCTTCGTAGTGCTCTGCCCGCGCGGGTCGTGTCGGGCAGTCGTCGGCACGCACGCGGCAGTTCTTGAATCGGTCGGGCAGCTTGGCTGCTCGGCAAGCAGCTTGTCGAACAGCGGATGCTGCATCACCACGCCCTTGTGGTGCCCTCGCGGTTGTCGACCAGCACGGCAAACTGGTTCTCGTCGCCGGGGAACTGAATCAACCGTCCCACCTCGACCGTCATCGCCACCACGCCCAGGAACTTCCGCTGCGGCGATGTCGTCGAACACCGGCGTGCTGATCGGCCACGATCCACCGCTTTGTGGCCTGCGACTGAAACACGTCGGAAAGGGTTGTGGCCGAGATGTGTTCGCCCGGCGATGGCCGCCAGGTTTCGTCGCAAATCGTGCCCGCGGCCGTGGAAGAAGCTCCGCCACGCGAAATTCCTGCCGAGCGTGCGGCCCTCCGGGATCCGCAGCGTCGATATGCCGTTGGCATCGCAGAAAACCAACTGGCGACGCGCTCGCCCTCCCGGACCGGCGAGGTCGGCGGAACCAACTCCTCAAACTCCTTCTGCAACGCCAGCCGGTCCGGCCGATCGTGGAACTGCGTTGCGCTGCGGCTCCAATTCGGCGGATGCTGCGATGCGGATCGCTCAGCTCCATCAATAACTTGTGGATTTCGGGCTTGGCGAGCATTTTGGCCAACGACCTGGCGAAACGGCTTCGACGCTGGCCACTTCTTCGACCGTCTGGTAGCGGCGTTCCAACTCGTTGGCGGCGGTCCGGGCAACGTATTGCGCGGCGAAGGCGTTGCTCGCCAACGCCCGATCGGTCAGCGCCTCGTTCGATTGCCGCACCGCCGTGCTGAATCCCTGCCAGGCGAACCAGGTCACCACCGCCAGCAGCAGCGCCGGCCCGATCGCGCCCAGAACCATCATCGGCCGCCGGGCCAAACGCGACGCCGCGATCGTCCAAGGCGTCGAGCACCTCCTGCACGTTCGAATAACGCTGATCGGGATCGACCGCCAGGCAGCGATCGACGATGGCCGCCAGCATCTTGTCGACGCCGCGCACTTTGCGATGCGCCGACGGCGGCGGCGATTGCTCGATCGTCTTGCGATAGTGCGCGCAGCCGCTGGTCAAGCTCGGGCGTTCGCTCGAACGCGTCCACCGTCTTGCCCGTGCGATAGGGCGGGCCGCCGGTCAACATGCAATAGAGCAATGCCCCCAGGGCGTAGACGTCCCAGCGGGCGTCGGGCACGGCTTCGAGGTCGGCCTGCTCGGGGGCCATGTAGAACATCGTGCCCAGCGCCGGCGCCTGCTCGGTCGAGAGACGCGACTGGCCGAAATCGGCCAACCGCGGCTTGCCGTCCTGGTCCAGCAGCACGTTGGCGGGCTTCAGATCGCAATGCAGCACGCCCTTGCCGTGGGCGTGAACCAGCCCGATGGCCACGTCGCGAAGCAGCGACACCGCCTCGTCGACCGGCACCGGCCCCTGGGCGATGCGATCGGCCAGCGAGCCCTTTTCCAGATACTCCATGATGTAGTAGGGCGGGTCGGCGTCCCAGCCGACGCCCAGCAATTGCACCACGTAGCGGTCGGCGAACAGGAAAGCGAGTTTCTCGACCTCGCGCGAAGCAGCGACCAGTCGAGTCCGCCGCGATGGGCGTAGAACTTGATCGCCACGCGCCGGCCGGTGTTCCGCTCGACGGCGACCCAGACTTCGCCATAGGCCCCGATGCCCAGGAACCGCTCGGGCTCATAGCCCGGCACCTGTGTGGGCGGCCGCCCGCGTTGCAGGCTCATCTCGCGTGCCCGCCGCCGCTCCATGCCGCCCTGGATTTCCGTCGGGTCGATGCTCATGCCCTCTAGTATAAAGGGGCGACAGGCGGGGGGCGAGGGGCAAGTGCAGCACGCGATTCTCGCGGCTATCCCCCACGGATACGAATCCGGGCGTCTTCTACGATCCAAAGGCGGTGTTCGAGGGATTCAGATTTCAGCAGGGTGACAATCTGCCGCAAGATCTCCAACAGGCGAGGCTTCGATTGTCGTGTGACAGAGATCACAATAATGCCTGGATAATGCTCGGGCGGGTAGGTGCGGATGTCGGAAAAATCTCGATCGAGCGTAATGATTACCCGCTCCTCCGACTGGCAGAAATCGGCAATGATCTCGCTCGATCTTGCCACCCAAGCCTTCATCGCGAACTGTATCGGCTTCGTGGTTGGCCTGCCGAAGAACCGCGACATATTCCGCCGGCAGATTCTCGTCAACCTTGAACTTCACCCGCTGCGCCTCCTACGGAATAGCCACGAGTTGCTCGCGTGCGAGGTCGGCGGCGTAAGCTATCGCCGCCCGAATATCATCCCGCGTCAACGAAGGGTAACTGGCCAGAATTTCCTCCGGCATTACTTCTTCTGCCAGATTGTCGAGGATCACCGAGACCATCACTCGTGTCCCGGCGATGCACGCCTTCCCGTGGCACACCTGCGGATTTACGGTCACATGTTCTCGCCAATCCATACGGAGTCATCTTCCTCTCCGACTGGATTTGCGCGTCAACGCACCTGGCGATGATGCTTGTTTCCTCCGTGATTCTAGCGATGATTCTGCACGCTGCCAACGGCTGGTACGTATGGCCAATCCGACAGGAGTCGTCGATGACAGCAAGCCGGGCGGCTTTTGACATTGACCCAACCCCCCATTCCACTACAATGCCGCAGGCCGTAATCTTCACGGATTTCCCCCTTTCCCGCCGCCCATGCCGACGCATGAACGAACCGATCCCGCAACAATCCACCGCCAGCGAAGCCATTCTTGAAGCCGCACGACGCGAGAAACTGCGCAAAATACGCGAAATGGGCATCGACCCGTGGGGTTCCCGATTCGATGGGCATCAACGCGATCGGGGAAATCCGCGGCCGGGAGGGGGAAATCACGTGGCCAGCCGGAGCACGAAGGGGACAGTCCCGTTTTTGCTGAGACAAAAACTGGGACAGTCCCCAACCGATCATCCGCCCGAGACGCATGGGCCCAAGGTGCGGGCGGCGGGGCGAATCGTGTTGCGGCGGCCGTCGGGCAAGGTCCATTGGCTGCAAATCCGCGATTGGACCGGCACGATCCAGGTGATGATCGGCAAGAGCCAGGTGGGCGACGAAAACTTCGCCCTGGCCCAATGCCTCGATCTGGGCGACATCGTCGGCGTTGACGGCGAATTCAAGCGGACGATGAAGGGCGAGTTGACCATCTTCGCCGAGGATCTGAAGCTGCTGAGCAAGTCGATCGCCACGCCGCCCGAGAAGCACAAGGGACTGGCCGATCCCGAACTTCGGCAGCGGCGGCGATACCTCGATCTGATCCATACCGACGGCGTGCTGGAAACGTTTCTGCGGCGGTCGAAGATCGTGCAATCGATCCGCAACACGCTGGCCGGCCGGGGGTTCGTCGAGGTCGAAGGCCCGACGCTGCAAACCATCGCCGGCGGGGCGGCCGCGCGGCCGTTCATCACGCATCACAACGCGCTGGACATCGACCTCTATCTGCGAATCGCGCTGGAATTGCACCTGAAGCGGCTGCTGGTCGGCGGGATCGAGCGGGTTTACGAGATGGGCCGCGTCTATCGGAACGAGGGGATCGACGCGCGGCACAATCCCGAGTTCACGATGATCGAGATTTACCAGGCCTACGGCAACTACGAGACGATGATGGAGTTGACCGAGGCGATGATCACCGACGCGATCCGCGCGACCGGGCCAGCCGTTCGTGCTGCCGTGGGGCGAGAAGACGATCGACTTTACGCCGCCGTTCGCGCGAAAGACTTACGACGAGCTATTCGCCGAGCACACCGGCCTTGCAGCCCGACGACGCCGCGGGCATTGCGAAGCTGGCCGAATCGCTCGGCTTCAATGCCGCCGGCAAGCACCCCGACGTGGTGAAGAGTTTCGTCTTCGAGGAGAAGGTCGAAGAGGCGCTGGTGCAGCCGACGTTCGTCATCGACTATCCGGCGAGCCTCTGCCCGCTGACGAAGCGAAAGGCCGAGCAACCCGGCGATTGCCGAGCGGTTCGAGCTGTTCGTGCACGGCATGGAATTGGCCAACGCCTACACCGAATTGAACGATCCCGACTTGCAGGAAGAGCTGTTCAGCAAGCAACTCGACGGTCTGCCGGAAGAGGAGTCGATGGCGAAGATGGACCACGATTTCATTCGCGCGTTGCGTCACGGAATGCCGCCGGCCGGCGGGCTGGGCATCGGCATCGACCGGCTGGTGATGTTGTTGACCAATTCGCAGTCGATCCGCGAGGTGATTCTGTTCCCGCTGTTGCGGCCGGAATCTCGCAGAATTGACCACGCATTGCAGTTCGACACGAGAGCGACCGCAGAGAAGGCGGAAGGCGGCGGGGGAAGGCGGAAGAGAAGGCTTAAGGCGCTCGTTCCCAGGCAGAGCACGGGAACAAGTTGTGCAATGCGTGACGGAGCGATCCTAATCCCCAATCCCTAATCCCTAATCCCTAATCCCTCAATGTACAAATACCTCCTCTGTTGGCGTTACCTTCGCACGCGGTACATCGCGTTGGCGTCGATCATCAGCGTTACGCTGGGCGTGGCGACGATGATCGTGGTCAACAGCGTGATGGAGGGCTTCGCCTGCGAGATGCAGAACCGGATCCACGGGATCATCTCCGACATCGTGTTTCGAATCGCGGACGCATCGAGGGCATGCCCGACGCCGAAGGGCTCCAGGCCAAGCATCCGCGAAGTGGCCGGCGACCAGATCGAAGCCATGTCGCCGACCGTGGTCGTGCCCGGCCATGCTCAGCTTTCAGTGCAACGGCACGCAGATCGTCCAGCCGGTGCAGTTGATCGGCATCGACGAAAAGACGCAAAGCTCGGTCGAGCGATTTTGGCAAGTACTTGCAGCATCCGGCGAATCGCGAAGGCCATGAGTTTCAGCTCTGCGCCGAGGACGGCTACGACATCCTGCGACCATCAAGCGGACGGCGACGCCCTCGAAGCGCCCGCAAATGGCGATGGCTGGCGCGAAACACCGCCGCGAGGTGGTGCGAGCGCACGCCGTTTACGAGAAGTATCTGCGAAGCACCGAGGCCGGCGGCCTTAGCCGCACGGCCGGCAAGATGCCCACACTCCACGCCGGCTGCGATCCGAACAGCGGCACGCCAAAGACGTCGCAACGAGCCGCATCGAATCCGTTCGACAGTCATCTCGATCCCGGACGAAGCAGGCGCGGCAAGCACTTCGATCCTGCGAAGAGCAATTCACCGGCGCCGTGCTGGGCATCGCCATTGTCAGCCGGTACGCGACGAGAAGGGCGAAGACCACTTCTTGGCCATTCCCGGCGACGACGTGAAAATCAGCACGGTTACGGCCAACGATGCCGCCGAGCGTGACCAGCGACAACTTCACGATCGTCGATTTCTATGAAAGCAAGATGAGCGAATACGACTCGAATTTCGTGTTCGTGCCGATCCGCGAGTTGCAGGAGCTGCGCGGCATGATCGACTCGCGACCAGGGTCCGCTGGTCAACTGCATCCAGATCAAGCTGAAGCCGGGCGCCGACGGCGACGCCGTGCGCGACAAGCTGCGGGCGGCATTCGACCCGGACTTGTACGTCATCGAAACCTGGCGCGACCGGCAAGGCCCGCTGTTGCAGGCCGTGCAGATGGAAACCACCATCCTCAACGTCCTGCTGTTCTTGATCATCGCCGTGGCCGGGTTCGGCATCCTGGCGATTTTCTACATGATCGTCGTCGAGAAGACCCGCGACATCGGCATCCTCAAGTCGCTGGGCGCGTCGGGCTCGGGCGTGATGGGCATCTTCCTCGCCTACGGGCTGTCGCTCGGGCTTGTCGGCTCCGGCGTCGGCATGGCGGCCGGGCTGCTGTTCGTCCGCTATATCAACGAGATCGCCAAGCTGGCTCGGCTGGATCACCGGCCGGCCGGTGTTCGATCCGAAGATCTACTACTTCTACAAGATTCCCGCCATCGTGATGCCGGGAACGGTGGTCTGGATCGTGTTCGGGGCGCTGCTGATCGCCGTGGCGGCCAGCATCTTGCCGGCCCGACGGGCCGCGAGGCTCCATCCCGTGGAGGCGCTGCGATATGAGTAGCAAACGTCAAGAACGTCCGTGCCGTAGGCTCGGATTCATCGGCCGCCAGCGCAACTGCGCCGCCGGCGCCGATCGTCGCCGTCAACGCGCCCGCATTTCCTTGGACGCCGCCGAGCAGACCAGATCACATGCCAGCCAGTTGCGGACGATCGACCTGTACAAGAGCTATCGCAAGGGCGCGGTCGAAGTGCCGGTGCTGCGCGGCGTGAGTCTCAACGTGCGGCAGGGCGAGTTGCTGGCGATCGTCGGGCAAAGCGGCTCGGGCAAGAGCACGCTGCTGCACCTGCTCGGCACGCTCGACGCTCCCGACCAGGGCGAAGTCCATTACGCCGGCCAGCGGATCGACAATCTGCCGGCCCGCGACCGCGACCATCTGCGAAACCGCCGCTTCGGCATGATCTTCCAGTTCTATCACCTGCTGCCCGAGCTTACCACGCTGGAAAACGTGCTCTCGCCGCTGATGATCGCCCACGGCGCGTGGAGCTACCTCCGGCATCGTTCGGAGCATCGCGCGCGGGCCGAGAAACTGCTCGAAATGGTCGGCCTGAGCCACCGGCTGAAGCATCGTCCGCGGGAGCTGTCCGGCGGCGAGATGCAGCGGGCGGCCATCGCGCGGGCGCTGGTGGCCCAGCCCGACCTGCTGCTGGCCGACGAGCCCACCGGAAACCTCGATCAAGCCACCGGCCAGGAAATCATCCAGATCCTGCGGACCTTGAACCGCGAGCAAAACCTCACTATAGTGATGGTTACGCACGATCGGGCCATCGCCGACCAGGCCGACCGCATCGTGCGGCTGGCTAACGGTAGAATCGAAGAGTAGGGGTCAGGGATCAGGGGCAAGAGGATGAGGCAGCGGTCAGCTTCACCCTTGCTCCCTGACCCCTGATGCCTATCCCTGATCCCTGACCCCTGATCCCTCCATGTCCCTAAAGATCTACATCGACGGCAAGCTCTACGACAAAGAAAACGCGAAGATCAGCGTCTACGATCACGGCCTGCTCTATGGCGACGGCGTGTTCGAGGGGATGCGCAGCTACGGCGGCCGCGTGTTCCGGCTGGCCGAGCACATCGACCGGCTGTGGGATTCGGCCAAGGCGATTTGGCTCGAAATCCCCATGACGAAGGACGAAATGACCAAGGCCGTCAACGACACGCTGGCCATCAACGACATCAAGGACGGCTACGTCCGCCTGATCGTCACCCGCGGCGTCGGCACGCTCGGGCTCGATCCGAACAAATGCGCCACGCCGAGCATCATCATCATCGCCGACCACATCGCGCTGTATCCCGACGAGTTGTACCAGAAGGGGTTGGAGATCGTGACCGTCAGCGTGCCGCGCAATCATCCGGCGGCGCTGAGCCCGCGAATCAAGTCGCTGAACTATCTGAACAACATTCTGGCAAAGATCGAAGGGATGCAGGCCGGCTGCATCGAGGCGCTGATGCTCAATCACAAGGGCGAAGTGGCCGAATGCACCGGCGACAACATCTTCCTGGTCCGCGGCGGGCGGATTTCCACCCCGCCGGTCGACGCCGGCATTCTCGAAGGCATCACCCGCGACGCCGTCATCGCGCTTGGCCCGCGAGGCGGGCATCGAAGTCTCCGAGGTCGCGCTGACCAAGTACGACGCCTACGTCGCCGACGAGATCTTTCTGACCGGCTCGGCCGCCGAAGTGATTCCGGTCGTCAAGCTCGACGGCCGCACGATCGGCGACGGCAAGCCGGGACCGATTACGCGCGATTTGACGGTCCGGTTCAAGAAGCTCGCACGGAGCGAGTAGGTTGACGGTGCGATCGTGACGGCCAAGCAGTTTTTCGACTGGCAGACCTCCGGCGGCGCCGATGACGTCATGCGGCTGGTCGATTGTCTTGAGAGAGCGGACATTGCTTGGTGTGCCATCGGCGGCATGGCGGTAAATCATTGGGCGGAAGAGCCGATGGTCACGCAAGACGTCGATTTCGTCGTTGCCACTGACGCCGTTGATCGCGCCGTTTCACTGCTTGAAGCCACCGGCTTCAAAGCAGAGAGATTCGACGGGTCCATCAACTTCAAGGGCCGTTCGAAGGTCAGCATTCAGCTCAGCACGGAGGAGTTCTATCGCGAGTTTCCCGCCAGGGCGGTTGCGGCCGACGTACACGGCATCCTTCTGCGCGTGGCGTCGCTGGAAGACACGCTGAACGGGAAGATGCAAGCCTACAGCGACCCTACACGCCGGCAGAGCAAGCGGATCAAGGATCTCGCCGACATTGCCCGGCTCGTGGAATCGCACCCCGCGCTCTGGAACCTTTTGACCAACGATCTGAGACAACAACTGGGTCAGCCAGAAAAACAATAACATGAAGAGTGCGAAACGTGCATTGCGACCGGGTGTGGGTCTTCCTGCAACTACTCTAGCGACCTGAACGACGGATGTTCCGTTATCAAGATTCGGAGATTGACCGCATCGTGCAGAGAAGGTGGCGCTATTTCTTCAGCGGTCTTGCGGCTTGGTTCCTTTTCGTAATCTTGCCGTCCGGGTACAAGTTCGGCGGAATCGTTGGGTTTGCCATGATAACGTTCGCCTTGTACGCTGCCGCACTGCGAAGATGGCGAGATGACCCCGGCCTATGGATGTTGGCGATCTTCTTGATGCTCTCTTTAGGCCCGTGCTATGGGTTCTTCGCGATCGAACATTACTGGGGTGTGTTTGCGCCGCTCCCCGGCAAGCCGCCGGCGGGGCGAGTCGATTGGAAGGAAGTGTTCTTCTTTGCCGACGTATGCAGTGGGTTGATCGTATTCGAGCAGCAGGTCAAATTCGCATTGTCGGTAGCTATCCTCAATTGGCGGTACACGCGGAGACACAAAGGCGGGGATCAAAGAAACCGCGCCCAATGAAAGCAGTTCCGCGCCTCGGTCGGTTTACAGTTTCGTCCCTGCGGCTTCGCGGCCCAGCGCGACGCCTTGTTCGAGAATCCGCTGGTTGACCTCCAGCATGGCGGGATTCTTCTTGCCGAGGATTTCGCCCAACAGGGCCTTCAATTGTTCGTCGTCTTTCAGGCCGAGCAGACCGGCGCAGAGGCCAAACACCAACATGTTGGCCGAGCGGAGGCTGCCCATGTCGGCGGCGATCTTGGTCAGTTCGAGCGAAAGGATCTTCACGCCGGCGTGCTTTCCGACCGAGCGGAACGAGCGACGAGTTGACGACCAGCGTCGAGCCTTTCCGCAGCAGCGGGCAAAACGCCTTGTACGACGCCTCGTTCATGGCGACCAAGATCGTGGCGTCCTCGACGATGGGCGAGCCGATCTGGCGACGCCCGACTTTGACGTGGCAATGGGCGGTGCCGCCGCGGACTTCGGGGCCATAAGCGGGAATGTAGGTGGCGTTCCAGCCTTCGGCCACCGCGGCCTGGGCCAGCATCTTCCCGGCCAAGATCATGCCCTGCCCGCCGCTGCCGGCCAGCAGAATCTCTCTTGGTAGGCGTCTGCTTGTCGGTGCGTGGCATCCTGGTTGGCGTGGCAGTCGCACTGCCGCGCCGGGAGCGGGTCGGCAGTGCAACTGCCGCCCCAACTCTGGCGGTGCTTGGCTGTCTTGCTTCGACGCGCTGTTTACGCTTCGGCTGTTTTGCCACTTGCCGCCTCCTTGTCCTTGAACACGCCCAACGGGAAGTTCTTCACCATCCAATCGCCGATGGCCGCCATCGCCTCGGCCGGCGGAAGCCGCCAGTACGTCGGGCAGGGCGAAAGCACCTCGATCAGGCTGAAGCCCTTGCCTTCGATCTGCCGGCCAAACGCGGTGATGATCGCTTGCTTCGCCTTTCGCACGGCGGCGGGCTTGTCGATCGTCACGCGGGCGATGTAGCTCGGGCCGTCGAGCGTGCTGAGCATTTCGCACACCCTGATCGGCCCGCCGTCGTTCTGGGCCGTGCGTCCGTGCGGGCGTGGTGGCGGTTTTCTGGCCGAGAACGGTCGTCGGGGCCATTTGACCGCCCGTCATGCCGTAGACCGCGTTGTTGACGAAGATCACCGTGATGTTTTCGCCGCGATTTGCCGCATGGACGATCTCGGCGGTGCCGATCGCCGCCAGATCGCCGTCGCCCTGGTAGCTGAAGACGGTCAATTCGGGCCGTGCCCGCTTCATGCCGGTGGCGATCGCCGGCGCTCGGCCGTGTGCCGCCTCGATCATGTCGACGTCGATGTATTTGTTTGCCATGACGGCGCAGCCCACCGGCGCGACGCCCACCGTTCGGCCGCGAATCCCGTAGTGCTCGATGGCTTCGGCAACCAGCCGATGCACGATGCCGTGGCCGCAACCGGGGCAATAGTGCGTGATGGCCGGCGTCAGCACGGAACTTCGGGCGAACACCTTCTTTTCGGTCTCGAGTCATCGGGGACTTCCTTTCTTTCCCAAGAACTTGCGTCCCAGGGCGACAAGTTCCTTCACCGAGGGCGCCTCGCCGCCCATCCGCCGACAAACTCGATCGGCACGCGATCGGCCAGACGCCAGTCGCACGTCGTCGATCATCTGGCCGGCGCTCATTTCGACGACGACGACCCGCTTGGCCTCTTTCGCGGCGGCTTGGAGTTTTTTGCTCGGGATACGGCCAAAGCGTGATCGGGCGAAACATCCCCGCCTTGAGTCCCTGCTCGCGCAGGCGATCGACGGCCTCGCGGCAAAGCCTGCGCAGGTGCCGTAGGCCGCAAACACCAACGCCGCGTCGCGTTGTGCGGTACAACTCGGCACGCGCTTCGCGGCGTTCGATCTCGCGGTAGACCTTTTGGCAGCTCGCGATTGTGCTCGGCCAGTTCTGGCGGCGGCAGGCGGAAGGAGTGGACGTAGTTGCGGGGCGCGCCCTCGGCGCCGGTCAATGCCCAGGGCTTCGGCGGACGTTTTCGCGCAGGCGGATCGCGCAATTCGACCGGCTCCATCGTCTGGCCCAAGTCGGCCGTCGGCAAGCACCATGACGGGCACGCGGTATTGGTCGGCCAGATCGAACGCCTCGAAGGTGAAGTCGAGCATTTCCTGGGCCGAGGCGGGCGCCAGCACGATCGTGCGATAATCGCCGTTGCCGCCGCCGCGGGTGGCCTGGAAGTAATCGCCCTGTGCCGCGCCGATGTTGCCCAGGCCCGGACCGCCGCGCTGCACGTTGACGATCACCGCGGGCACCTGGGCGCCGGCGATGTAGCTGATCCCTTCCTGCATGAGCGAAATGCCGGGGCTGGACGAGGTGGTCATCGCCCGCTTTCCTGCGGCGGCCGCCCCTTCGACCATGCTGATCGCCGCCAATTCGCTCTCCGATTGAAGGAAGACGCGGCCCAGCGGCGGCAGCCGGGCGGCCATGCCGCCGATGATCTCGTTTTGCGGCGTGATCGGGTAGCCGAAGTAGCAATCGAGCCCCGCTCGGATCGCTCCCTCGACGACCGCGTCGTTGCCGCTCATCAACACTTTGCTCATGTTCGGGCCTCCTCCTTCTGCGTCTCTTCGACCACCGTTCGGAACACTTCGATGGCGGCGTCGGGACACATAATGGCGCACTGCGAACAGCCGATGCATGCGGCGTCCTTTCGCATGCGCACCGGATATACGCCGTAGCGATTCAACGTGCCGGCGTGCTCGATGCAGTCCTTCGGGCAGACCGCCATGCACAACTCGCACGACTTGCACAATTCCGCGGCAACCTCGATTCGAGACATCTAACGATACTCCTGAGCTTTGATCGTTCCGGCCGCCGCGGCCTGCGCCGAGGCGGCCAACGCCGACATCTCCTCCATTTCAGGATACACCAAGAACGGGGCGACAAAGCCGGCGTACTTGCGGATCAGGCGGACCAGCAGCCGCGATTTCGACATCCCGCCGGTAATCACCACCGCCTCGACCCGGCCCGACAAAACGGCCGCCGACGCCCCGACCCACTTGGCGACCTTATAGGCCATCACCTCGTAGAGCTTCGCGGGCCTTGGCGTCGCCGCGGCGAATCCGCCGTTCGATCTCGCGGCAATCGTTGGTGCCCAGATAGGCGTAGAGCCCGCCGCGGCCGACGAGCATTCTCTTCACTTCATCGTGCGAGACTTTCGCCGGAGAAGCAGAGGCTTGCCAACATGCCGGTAGGCAACGAGCCGCTGCGTTCGGGCGACATGCGGCCCTTCGCCGTCCAGCCCGTCGTTCACGTCGACCACGCGGCCGCGGCGATGGGCGCCCGACCGTGATTCCGCCGCCCATATGAACGACGATCAGATTGATCTTCTCGTAGGGAGTCTTCAACTCGCGGGCGGCCCGCCGAGCGGCGGCACGCTGCGAAAGGGCGTGAAATCGGCTCTTCCGCACGAATGCGGGATGGCCGGAATAGCGGGCCAGCGGCCACATCTCGTCCACCACCGGCGGATCGACGATGAACGCCGTCCGCCCCGGTGGCCTTGGCGATTTCGTGCGCCAGCGGGGCACCGAGGTTGCAGGGGTGCTCGCCCCATTGGCTCGCCCGCAACTCGCGGAGCATCCGGGCGTTGACGCGGTACACGCCGCCGGGCATCGACTTCAAGATGCCGCCGCGGCCGGCAACCAGCGCACATCGCTCCCCTTCGACGCCGTGCTCCGCGAGAAATCGCATGACCGCGTCGCGGCGAAACTCGAATTGATCGGCCACGCAGGCATAGGCGAGCCAGATCTTCCTTCTTATGGTCGATCGTCTCGCAAGCCAGACATTGCTCGCCGCGATAGACCGCCAGCTTGGTCGAGGTCGATCCGGGATTTACGACAATCGTTAGATCGCGCTCCGTCGCCTTCTTCATGTCTTCGCTTCCCGCCAGCACGACCGAGAGCGCCATGGTGTAGAGTTTCGTCAGGGCGCTGTCGGAACGAGAGCTCATCACCAGGGGCGTCTTCACGCCGATCATCGCATTGGCAAGCTCACAGCCGGCAAAATAGATCAACGACTTGTAGAGGATATTGGCCGAGTTGATGTCGGGACAGAGCAGGACGTCGGCGCAACCGGCGACCGGCCCGGTGATGTGTTTGCAGGCCGGCCGCCTTGCGCGAGACGGCGATGTCCAGGGCGTAGGGGCCGGCGATGTCGGCGTCGGCGAACTGGCCGGTCTCGCCCATCTTGGCCAGGATGGCGGCGTCGGCCGTGGCCGGCATCTCCTTGATGTTGATCTTCTCGATCGCCGCCAGCACCGCCACCTTCGGCCGCGAAAAGCCCAGCCGCCCGGCGACCCAAATCGCGTTGCGGATCATGTCGACCTTGCGGCCGACGTCCGGGTTGATGTTCACCGCCGGATCCGAAAGGAACATCAGCCGTTTTTCGGCGGGAAACTCGAACACCGTGATGTTGCTCAGCAGCCCTCCGCGAGTCAAGCCCGAGTCGCGGTCGAGAATCGCCCGTAGAATCACGTCGGTGTTCACGTTCCCCTTCATCAGCACGTCGGCTTGCCCGTCGCGGCAAGTGGCCACCGCCCGCAGCGCGGCCTGCTTTGGGTCGGGCTCGTCCACGATCGTCACGCCGCCGAGTGAAATCTTCAGCGATCGGCACAGCCGCACGATCCGCCGCTTGTCGCCGATCAGCAGCGGCTCGATGAACCCGTGGCGACGGCCTTCGTCGACGCTCTTCAGTCCCTCTTCCTGATCGGCGCCGGCCAGCACCAGCGTTCGCCGCCGGGCGAAAGAGCCTTGGCGAGAACGAGGATATCGTTGAGAGTGCGAATCTTCTTTTGGCGGGGCATTCTCAGACCTCGTCGCCGCGTTTCAACGCCACTCGCCCGCTGCGGGCCAACGCGCGAATGCCAAAGGAATTCAGGGCGTTGATGAAACCGTCGATCCGCTCCTCGTCGCCGGCGATCTCGAAGGTGATCGTCTGCTTGCCCATCGCAATCACCTGGGCGCCGAAGACCTCGGCCGTCTGCGTGAGCTGGTTGAGCTCCTCGGGATTGAAATGGACCTTGACCAGCGCCAGTTCGCGATCGAGAAACCCGTGCCGCGAGAGGTCGTCGATTTCCAGCACGTCGCGGAGCTTCTTGACCTGGACGGTCACGTTGTGGACGTCCTTGTCGTGCCCCTCGACGACGATCGTCAGCCGCGAGGTCTCGAACAGATCGGTTTCGCTGACGGCGACGCTCTTGATGTTCACGTCGAACTTTTTGAACACCCCGACGACCTGCGCGAGGATTCCCGCGCGATTCTTCACAAGCCCGGAAATCGTATGCTTCAAGGCGATTCCTCCCTGGCGAATACAGCTTCCCTAGATTTACGCTTGTTGGTACGATGTTAGGGCGATTGGGCTAAGGTGTCAAGAACGGGTTTCGCGGAAAAGACCGCGTATTTGTACCGCTGATAGTCGCGCCTGGTTACCATTTGTCCCGCTAATGGCTGCCGCCTTCACTCATCGAGAAGACGCTCACATGGATTGGATCAACTTCTTCTGGGACGTGTTTCTTCATTTGGACAAGCATCTGGGCGACGTGATCCGCGACTATGGAACCTGGACGTACCTGATTCTGTTCTTCATCATTTTCTGCGAGACCGGGTTGGTCGTCACGCCGTTTTTGCCGGGCGACTCACTGCTGTTTGCGGCCGGGGCGCTTGCCCATCGCGGCGAGCTGAATCCCGTATGGCTCTTCGTTGTGTTAAGTGCGGCGGCCATCGCAGGCGACACCGTCAACTATTGGATCGGGGCAATCATCGGCCCCAGGGCGTTTTCCGGCAACGTGCGGTTCCTCGAAGAAGGAACACCTTGAACGGACCCACCGTTTCTATGAGAAATACGGCGGGAAGACGATTATCATTGCACGATTCGTTCCAATCGTGCGCACCTTCGCCCCGTTCGTGGCGGGTGTCGGAGCGATGAGCTACGCACGGTTCATCGTTTACAACATCGTGGGTGGGATGGCTTGGGTGGCGCTGTTCGTCTTTATGGGCTACGGGCTCGCCGACACTGAACCCTTTAAGTCGCACTTCTCGCTCGTCGTTGTGGTGATCATCATAATCTCGGTCATGCCGATGGTCATCGAGTTCATCCGCGCGCGATGCCGCGCGGCGGACTGACTCGCGGTATCGGTCGTATTCGCAACGAACTCAGGAGTGCATCGTTTAGCGTCCTCGCCGGGACAACACCGCGTGGACGCATCGCCCGCTTCGAGTGCGATGGACAATGTCCCAATAGCCGGGGGGCAACGGCTCGCGGAATGTGCTCACCGTCACCACCGCGGGTCGTTGACCCCCGGCTATTGAACGACATTGACTCGCGATCAGAACCGCACCGGCTGCTCAATCGCCTTGGCCAGCCGAGCGAGATACTCCGCCCGCGGAATCGCCACGGCGCCGAGGCGTTCCGTGTGGGGCGTGAGCTGCTGAATGTCCAACAGCGTGAATCGCTGGGCGCGAAGATGCTCCACCAGATGCACCAGTGCCACCTTCGAGGCGTCGCGGACGCGGTAGAACTTCGACTCGGCCGAAAACAGTCCGCCGATCGACACGCCGTACACCCCGCCGGCAAGCTCGCGTTGGTACCAGACCTCGACGCTATGGGCGTGCCCCAGCGCGTGCAGCCGGATGTAGGCTTCGATCATCTCCGACGTCAACCACGTCTGGTTCACTCGGCCGGGGGCCATCGCGCAGCCGCGGATTACACCGGCGAAATCGAGGTCGCGAGTCACTTCGAACTTCGCCCCGCGGCAGGTCCGCCGCAGCCGCCGCGACACGTGAAACCGATCGAACTCGATCACCGCCCGCGGATCGGGCGACCACCAGGCCACCGGGGCCTCGAAATCGCTGATCGGCCAGGGGAAGATGCCGTGGCGGTAAGCGTCCAACAGCCACTCGGGCAACAATTCCCCCCCGAAGCCGATCAGCCCCTCAGGGTCGGCATCCTCGGCGGGCGGAAAATAGTCGGACGGCGGCAGCAGCGGCATGGCAGAGTGAGGCTGAGGGGTGGGCGGTTCACCGCCCACTGAAATCGCAGCACACCATCATATCAGCAAAACCGCAAAGGACGCAGAGGAAAAAAGTCTTGCGCGTTCCCACACAGCGAGTGGGAGCCAGAAAACGCTGTGCTATGCCGCCTTCCCCGATGCTTCTGATTCTCGCGCTGCCGGCCATGAGGCGGCCAGTTCAGCGATTGCCGGCGGGATAACTGCCTGCGGAAGGTCGATCGAACGGACGTGAACGTCCTGCTGCGGGAAGGGAATCTCCAGCCCCGCCTCGCGGAACTCCCGATCGATGGCCATGTGCAACTCGTGGATCACCGTGCCGCGGTTGTCCATGTTCGGCAGGAAGCAGCGGAGCACGAATTTGAGCGAGCTGTCGCCGAACGACTCGAACGACACCCGCGGCGGGGGCTCGGCCAGCACAATCGGATGCTGCTGGGCAACGCGCATCAGAATTTCCGCCGCCTTCTGCGTGTCCGACCCATAAGCCACGCCGACGTCGATGACCACCCGGTTGATCGGATCGCTGAGCGTCCAGTTCAGCACTCGTCCGGTGATGAACTCCTTGTTGGGAATGATCAGTTCCTTGCGGTCGCCGTTGGTGATGGTCGTCGCGCGGATGCGAATCCGCGAGACCACGCCGGTAACCTGGTCGATCGTGACGATGTCGCCCACGCGCACCGGCCGCTCGAAGAGGATAATCAGGCCGGAGATGAAATTGGCGAAGATCTCCTGCAAGCCAAAGCCCAATCCCAAGCCCATCGCCGCCACCAGCAATTGCACCTGCGACCAGCCGATGCCGATGGTGGCGCAGGCGAACAGCAGGCCGGCGAGCATGATCAGATAGCGGCAGATGGTGGCGACGGCGTAGCGGGCGCCGGCGTCGACCGGCAGGTGCTGCAATACGGCCATCTCCAACAGACCGGGGATGTTCTTCGCGGCGATCACGGTCGTGGCCAGGATGATTACCGCCAGCAACAGATCACCCAGTCTCACGTTGCGGAGCACCTCTTTCGATTCTGCCATCACCTCGCTGCCGCTGCCGGTCGGCACCTCTCTGGTTACCTTGACCGTCGTGGTCCAGAGTTTCGCGTTGACGTTGCTCAAGGCCGGCAATACGTCGACCCACACACACCAGATCAGGAGCACGGAGGCCACGGCGAGCCCGTATTCGACCAATCGGCGGGTTTGCGTGTTGATGGCGGCCAGGTCGCGTTCCGGCGCGGCGGAGGTGGGCAGATCGGCGGCGTCTTCACCCGCATTGCCCTCGTTCTGCGCCGCCGCACGGCGCTGCTTCGCCTGCTCGATCGCCAGCTTGCGCTTGTTGACCAATGTCCACCGCAGCAAAAGTGCGCGGCACACCAGCCCGCCAACCACCACGTAAGCCGTAAGGATCAGGCGGATCGCAAGCTGCCGGGCCGTATAGTGATAGCCGGCCGCCGCCAGAACGGCCAGCGCCGCCGGCGTCAACATGCACAACGGATACCATACATAGCGGAAGCGGTCGAGCCAGCCGCTGGCCCGCGGGGCGATCATCGCCTGGAACACCGCGCTGCCGGGCCGGAGCACTCGATGCAGAGCCCAGGAGAAGCACAACAGCCCCGCCATGAAGCACGCTCGGCCCAGCGAGGCATCCCAGGCGTCGTTCTCCTGCCAGGCCATCGTCACCGCCACGCACATCATCAGCAGCGCCGGTGCGGTGAACCAGCGGAGGTTGTGCCGCAGATTCTTCGTCGCCGAAGCCGACCAGCCGAAGTGCGCCTCGCCCAGCCCGCGCGGGCAACATACCTGCCGCAGCAACTCCAACGCAAGAAAGACCCGCGCGGTCTGCGTCAGACCGGGGCCCAACGCCCGGCACAGGTCAGCCGCCTCGGCTGCCACCGTCAAACGCCAGCCGACATACCACATTAGCCCGGGCCAGACCAGCGCGGCCAGCACCGTCATCAGCGCCGTCTCCAGCGTCGGTGGAAAACGGCAACAGTTCGCCTTCGCCGCCTTCTCGCCGATCTCCTGAATGCGCGTGGGCAGTCGCAGCCGCCAGTAGAGCAGCACGAGAAAGACGCAGAGAGCCAGCGCCGAGAGGATCGGATTCCGGCAGGCATCGTTGGCCAGCGTCCGCCCGAGGTCCAACCACGCCGACGGGCCGGCCAGCCACCAGATCGCGCCGTTGGCGGCAGCGACGTCGTCGACGCCAAGCGGGGCGGCGCTGGCGATCCACAGCACCCGCTCGTCGATGTACTGGGCGCAGCGGCCGGTCTCGTCAATCAGCGTCGTCTCGGTGGTGATCAGCAGCGCCGAGCTTGGCCATATAGTTTTCGCGACCGTCCGTCAGAGCTATCAGGTAGCCCTTTCTCGTGTTCAGTGCTTTGCGGATCGACGCTTCGAGTTGGACGGGGTTCCCTTCTCCTTGAGCCAGACCAATCTTCAGCCATTTCTGGGTTTGTTGGTCGATGTCGCTCAACGCATTTCGATCGCTGATCAGATCCAACTGCGTCAGATTTTCGTTCGTCAGCGTCTTCCGCTGCGATTCGAGGGCGCGGGCGTATTCGCGGAGACTGGGAAGGGTCTCGCGTTGCTTGCGAAGGATCAGGCCGATTTCGTTGCTGACGTTGTTGCCCGCCGCCTTGACACGATCGGTGACGTCCTCGTATTGCTTCCTTACGGTGGCCAGCCTGTCGCTGACCTGCTCTTGCCGGTGGGTGACTTCGGCAATGGCTTGGGCCAAGGGCGGCAGCCTTGCGGCCAATTGGGCGTTCGCATCCGCCAACTCGCGGAGTACCGAGGCCGAATGGGCCTGCCCCGCTTCGAGCTTGGCGTGTTGCGCCTGCTGCTCGGCCTCCTGCTGCCGCCGCCGATTGGCGACCTCCTGCAACTGCTTGATTTCCTGCTCGGCCTGGGCGATTTGCCGCGCCTTCAGATCGTGGTGCAGCGGCAGCAACTCGGTCCGCGCTTCGTACGCCGCAAGCTCCTTCTCGTGACAGACCACCTCCTGCTCGACCCTGCGGCGCTGCGCCAAAAGGATCATGCGGCGGGCGGAACTCACCGCCGGCTTCTCGTCGCTGGGCGAAGCCGCCTGAAGCTGGGTGTTAATGTCGGCCAGCGGCTTCTTCGCCTCGTTGATGCGGTCGGGCATCTTGGCCCTTCGCGCCGCACGCCCCTTCATCTCCTCCTCGTCGTCGGCCAACTCCTTTCGCAACTTCTCCAGGTCGGCCTGACGCTGCGAAATCGTCTGCTCGATCTGCAACAGCGTCTGGTCAGGGCGAATCGTACACGAGGTTTGCGCAGGCAGCCCAGCCAGATCGGCCTTGGTGGTGGCGATCACCTTTGGGGCGTCGGTGACCAGCATCTCATCTTGCGCCGCCTTCGCAGCCCACCGCTTCGCCGCATCCATTTCCAGCAGAGCTTGCTTGTAGAGATCCTTGACCTTTGCCTTGGTGGCGTCGTCCAGATCGGTCATCTCGCCGACCTGCTGTTGCCGGGCCTGCAACAACGCGACGAACTCGTCCTCCGTCATCGGCTTCGGCGGCGCGGCCTGACCGAGCGCCGTCGATGTAACCGACAGCCAGATAAGGGCTTGTGTCAAGAGAACAAGACTGATTCTGATGGGTCGCATGGCAAATCTCACTTCGGTTTTTCCGGCCGAGCAAGAATTCCGAGAGACAGCGGGGCGCGGGGGTGCATTGAGGGCGTGACTTGTACCGAATATCCCCACACCGAAGCAAGATCAAATCGCCGCTTGCCGTCCGTTGCCTTTCCCGGCTAGAATCACCGTAGGAGGGTATAACATGACCACCGATCGGATCCGCGACGTATGCCAAGCCCAGCCGTTTCGCCCATTTATCATGCACCTGGCCGATGGACGACAAATCCCGGTGGTACACCGCGAGTTCCTCATGCCGTCGCCGAGCGGGCGCACTGTCGTCGTATATCAGCCCGATGACTCGTTGAACATTGTTGACATGCTGTTGGTCACCGACTTGGAGATTCGGCCCAACGGCGGGACAGCTCGCCGTTCCCGCAAACAGACGTAGCGGCGGCGCCATGATCACGATTTTCGTCGTTTCCGACGCCACCGGCGACACCGCCCAGCGAATGGTGCGGGCGGCGCTCGTCCAGTTCCAAAACGCTCCGGTCCGCCTAGTCCGCCGGGCACACGTGCAGAAGCCGCGGCAAGTCCACCAGGTCGTTCACGAAGCCCGCGACTGCCGGGCGATCATCATCCACACCCTGGTTTCCGACGAGCTTCGCCGGGTGATGCGCGCCGAATCGCGCACGCACGGCGTCGATGCCCTCGACATCATGGGCCCGATCCTCGAACGGCTCACCGTCCATCTGGCCGTCGCCCCTCAGGAAAAACCGGGCCTGTTCCAAGACCTGACCGAGGCGAAGACACGCGAAGTCGAGGCCGTCTCCTACGCGTTCCGGCACGACGACGGGCAGAACCCGCAGGACTTGAACCGGGCCGAGGTCGTGCTGGTCGGAGTTTCCCGGGCGATGAAGACGCCGACGATGCTCTACATGGCCTACCGCGGCTGGTTTGCGGCCAATGTGCCCTTGACGCCCGGCATCCCGCCGCCCGAGGAACTGCTGGCGGCGCCCAACGATCGCGTCTTTTGCCTGGTCATGGCGCCCGAGCAGCTTCGGCAGCTTCGCCGCGTGCGTGCCGAGGAGGAATCGATCCCCTTGCATCCCTACGCGTCGAAGGAACAAATCGGCGGCGAATTGGCCTACGTCGAGGAGCTTTGCCGCAAGCACCATTGGCATCGCATCGACACCACCGGCAAGTCGGTCGAAGAGGTCGCCCGCGAAATCATCGAATGGCTCGAAGAATAGGCCGAAGGGGAACGGAGGAGTTTGCCGGGGAAGCGTCTTCCCTGTCGTTGGCGATTGTTCCGACAACCTCCTCCGTCCCCCTTTATCCGAAGTCACATCCGTACACTGTCGACACCATGAATCCACACCACGATATCAGCGCTGTCTCGAACAATTTCGCCATCCTGGGCGATTTCCTCGATGCCGCTCCCTACGGCACGGGCCATATCAACGACACGTATTGTGCTACCTACAACCACGCGGGCAGATCGGTCCGTTACATCCATCAACGGATCAACGACGACGATCTTCAAGGATCCGGTGGCGCTGATGGAAAATGTGGGCCGAGTTACCGAGCATCTGCATCGCAAATTGGCGGGCCAACCCGATGCCAGCCGCCGGGCGTTGACGTTGGTTTCCGCGCACAACGGCCAGATGCTCTTCCAGGACGAGACCGGCAATTACTGGCGGACTTACCGATTTATCGAGGGATCGCACACCCACGACGTGGTTGAATCGGCGACCCAGGCGTTTCAAGCGGCAAAGGCATTTGGACAGTTCCAGGAGATGTTGGCCGATTTGCCAGGGCCGCCCTTGCGGGTGACGATTCCCGGCTTTCACGATACGCCAAAGCGGTTTGCGGCGTTCGAGCGGGCCATCGAGGCTGATGCCGTCGGACGGGGGCGGCTGGCCGGGCCGGAAATCGAGTTTGCCTTGGGCCACAAGCCGATGGTCGGCGTGCTGTTGGACTTGCACCGGCAAGGCGAGATTCCCGAACGCATCACCCACAACGACACGAAACTCAACAATGTGATGCTCGACGACGCGACCCACGAGGGCGTGTGCGTGATCGACCTCGACACGGTGATGCCCGGCCTTGCGCTGTACGACTTCGGCGACATGGTTCGCACGACGACCAATCGCGGCTCTTGAGGACGAGCGCGATCTGTCCAAGGTGCGGATGGACTGTTTCCGATGTATGAGGCGCTCGTGCGAGGTTATCTCTCGGCGGCCGGCCACTTCCTCAACAAGGTCGAGAAACAACACCTGGCGTTTTCGGGCAAGCTCATCACCTTTGAGATTGGCATTCGCTTCCTCACCGACTTTCTGGCAGGCGACGTCTATTTTAAAGTCCATCGCGAAGGCCACAACCTCGACCGCTGCCGCACGCAGTTCAAGCTGGTCGAGTCGATCGAGGCACAAGAGGCGGCCATGGAAGGGATCGCGCCAATCGTAGACGCGGCGTCTCGCGATTGGGGTCAGAGCGCACTGCGTCAACAGAGAAATCGGTCTAAGGACTAAGTGTGCTCTCACCTCACATCGCCCCTTCTGGTTGGCGTCCTCCGTAAACGGTCAGCGGGCGGGCGACAGGATCACGGCCGCGCCGCCGCCGGGGGCCAGATGGAGCTTGAGCTTCTCGCCGGGCTTCACGCCTTCTTGCTGATGCTCGATGCTCGTGCCGACCTTGGCGGCGTCTGGGCCGTCGGCGAAAATCGCACGCTTCATAACCGCCTTCGCTCAGAAAATTCAAGCGGAATCTCCAGATCGCGGGCGTCCCAATTCGTCATCGCGCCGAGGTACCACGTTTCGCCGTTGCGCCGGGCGATCACAATGAACTTGGCCGGTTCGCCGCTTAACACCTTCGTATCGTCCCAAACGGTGGGCACTTTCTCGATGAACTCGAAGCCCGGCTGGTTCTTATACGCCTCGGGATAGTCGGAAACCATGACCAGCGGGCTTTGGTAGACGACGTACATCGCCAGTTGATGGCAGCGCGTTCCCTTGCGACATCGGCATCGACGCCCTGCGGCTTTGAACTGTCCCGCGGGCCGCGTTGTCGAATGCGCCCGGCGTAAAGTCCATCGGACCGGCCAGCATCCGCGTGAAGGGGATCGTCACGTCGTACTCGGGCGTGATGCGATCGGTCCACTTGGCATACTCCATGCCCATCACGCCTTCGCGGGTCAGCAGGTTCGGATACGTGCGCCGCAGCCCGGTCGGCTTGTAGGCACCGTGGAAATCGACCGTCAGATGATGCTCGGCCGCCTTGCGAACGCAACGGTCGTAGAATTGCACCATCTCCTGGTCGTCGCGGTTCATGTAGTCGATTTTCACGCCCGAGCGCCCCATTTCTCGTAGAGCGCGAACGCCTTGTCCATCACCTGGCTCAGCGGCAGCCAATCGACCCAGAGCAGCGTCTTTACGCCCTTCTGCTTGCCGTAGGCGACGATTTCGGGGATGTTCACTTCCGGGCGGTGCTTCAGGACGTCTTCCGGCCGCTCCCGCTGATCTTTCGGGCTCGGGCACCAGCCGGCATCGACCAGCATGTATTCGAGCTTGCTGGCGGCGGCGAAGTCGATGTAGTGCTTCATCGTGGCGGTGTTCATGCCCGGCTTGAAGTTGACGTCCTTCGCGTAGCTGCCCGACCACCAGTCCCAAGCCGCTTTGCCGGGCTCGATCCACGACGTATCGGCCAGTGTACAGGGCGGATTCAGATTCAGCAGCAGATAGTTGTGTTCGATCAGGCTGCCGGCGGTCGGTCCGACCATCAGCACGCGCCATGGCGTCGCCTTGGGCGTGGTCGCAATTACCACCTCGTCCGGCTTTCTGCCGGGCGTCGGCGAGAGCTTGGTCCGCAGTGCGTTAGCCATGCCCGGCATTCCGCCCACGTACATCCCGGCGTAATCGGTCAGGTCGGCTTCCAACAGCGCCACCCACGGCCCGCCGGGCACTTCGACCAGCAGCGGCAGATTGATGATCGATTCCGGCTTGATCTTCGCCAGCGGCGTTCGCAGGTACTCGCCCTCGTTGTGCGTGTTGAACCTGCCCATGTTCAGGGCGAAGGCCGAGACGTCGCGGGCAAAACAGAATCCGGTGTCTTCCGACTGTAGCGTTAATTTTCCCATCTCCTCCTGCTTGGGCACGACGTAGCGGAACGCCACGCCCTCGTTGTATGCCCGGAAGACCAGGTCCAAGCGTCGGTACGCCTCTTGCCGCTCGCGGAGCGACACGGTCAACTGGTTGTATCGATCGGGTACGCGGCGTCTCGCCCCCAGGCGGTTGTTCCACGTATCGTCGTGCGACTCCCGTTGTGTTCCGGTCAGCTCGAAATTGCCATCGAGCGGTTTGGCCCCGGCCAGCGTCAACCCCAGCGGCGAGTCATTCAGAATGGCCGTCCCCTTGTAGCTGACGTGGTAGTACGCCCTCTGACCGGCGGCGTAGGGCGGGGCGATTCTCCTTCAGCGCGAACGAAATCGTCAGCTTCCCGTCCGGCGACGACACTTCGACCGTCTCGGCGGCCCAAACGCTCGACGCCGGCAGACCGGCAAGCAGCAAACCGGTAGTGATGGTTATGAGTTGCTTCATGGTGGTTCTCTCGACCTTTGCGGAAAGTGCCCGTTGGCGGGCGTGGGGCGGTGAATGTCGCCGTAGCGACGCGGTCTCGCTCCAATAATCTAACCCAGCGCCGCCCGTCGTGCCACTCCCCGCGAGAGAATCACAAGTCCGTTCGCAATTCCGGTTTCAGCCAACAGGAACGGCGGAACGCGGAACCTGGCTCGGACCAGGGCAACACTCCGGCGGTGAATCTGTAGGGAACGGGCTCCGTCCCGTTCCGGCGGGCTCCGTCCCGTTCCTTGGTCCCGGAACGCCGCAGAGGGCGGTCCCTACAGCTCACAATCAACAATCTCCGATCGTCAGGCCGCTCTCTTCGCCGGCTTCTTCTCCCGCGTATCTTTCCAGCGGCGGTGCAGCCACCAGTATTGATCGGGCGCGCGGCGAATGAGCTCTTCCAGCCGCGTCGTGTACCATTGCGTCAGATCGCGGACGGCGCCCGCGGAATTGGCGGCCTCCCGCGGGTCGATCGTCGCATAGCTGTGCAACTCGAAGTGCATCGGCCGTTCGAGACGCTGGGCGGCGGAAACCGCCATCCTCGCGTTGTTATCCAACGCCAACAGCGCGATCGCCTTGTGGGCCGAAGCGGGCCGCCCGAAGAACTGCACCCAGCAACCCTTCGGCCCGGCGTACTGGTCGGCCAGAAACGTCATCGTGCCGCCGTCGCGCCAACACCTGCGACGATCTGATCGAAGCCGCCGTTCTTCGGAATAATATGCTGGCCGGTTCGGCCGCGGAAGTCGTTGACGAAGCGGTCGAGATAGAGATTATCGAGCGTGCGGGCGACGGTGTACGTAGGGAAGCCCGAAAATGCCCAGCACGTAGCCGCCCACCTCGAAATTGCCCAGGTGCGAGGAGACGATCAGCAAGGGGCGATCGTCGAGCAGGTTGCGAACCAATTCGACCTCGTTGTGCAGCACGACGTACTTGCGCCAGTTGGTCTCGTGGATCTTCCGCGGCGTGTGGGCCACCTCCAGCACGAGCAAGAACAGGTGTTCCCACATTCGCCGGGCCAACTCGGTCCGCTCGGCCGGCGACATTTCCGGAATAGGCATGAGCCAGATTGTCGTCCACCACGCCGCTGCGAACGTGCAGCACGTCGCAGAACAGCCGCGCCAGCAGCCCCGCAAGCCGCTGGCCGGTCTCGACCGGCATCGCTTGCACAACGCAGATCAAAATTCGCACGACAACGTAGACGAGGTAATCGACGATCTGTCGGCGCCGCATGGAGAGCGTCCTTTCAACTCCAGGTAGGCCCGCTATTGTCGCAAAACCGGGCATTCGTTGGAAGAGCGATTCCGCCGACCCATGCCGGTGCGCGGGACGAGGGGGAGGGAGGAGGTTGTCGGAAAAGCGACATTTGCTTGCGCGACTTCCCCCCGACAACCTCCTCCGTCCCCTTCCGTCGCATCGCCGCTACGCGGTCGGAACCCCAGCTTTCCGAGCTTTCAACAGCGGGTCACCCGCCAGCGGCAACCTCACGGCCCTGCCCGTTTCGGCGGCCTTGTAGACGGCCAGAATAATCTCGACCGAGCGGCGGCCTTCAGGACCGTCGACCAACGGATTGGTCCCCTTCTTGATGGCCTCCAACACGTCCCGGAACTGCCGTGCGTGGCCGTGATGGCCGATGGCCTTGGGGTCGGAGGCCCCGCCGCCGGTGCTCTTGCGTTGGCTCATCGCCTCGTGGATCGCGGCGTCGCGCTGCGTCGGCTTGGCGAAATCCCAGCGGATGATGTCCTCCTCCTCCATCACGGCCGACCCTCGTTCGCCGTGGATTTCGATGCGTTTCAGATAGCCGGGACAAACGGCGGTGCTGGCCTCGATGATCCCCATCGCGCCGTTGGCAAAGGTCACCGCGGCCAGGGCGACGTCCTCGACGGCGATCCGCCGGTGGGCCAGCAGTCCGGTCGTCGCCCGCACCTCGACCACCGGCCCCATCAGCCACGTCAAGAGATCGACGCTGTGGATGGCCTGGTTCATCAGGGCGCCGCCGCCGTCGAGCTCCCAGGTGCCTCGCCAGGCGCCGCTGTCGTAATAGTCCTGCGAACGATACCACTTGACCATGGCGTCGCCGAGGGTCAGCCGTCCGAAGCGGCCTTGATCGATCGCGCGTTTCATCTCCATGCTCGAACCGTGGAATCGCGACGGAAACACGGTCGAAAGCACGACGCCGGCCTTGTCACAGGCGGTGATGATCTGGTCGCAGCGGCGCAGGGTGATTTCCAGCGGCTTTTCGACGATGACGTGCTTGCCGGCCCGTGCGGCGGCCACCGCGGGCTCGAGATGCGCCCCGCTCGGCGTGCCGATCGTCACCACCTCGACCGCCGGATCGGCGAGCATGGCGTCCAGTTCGTGGTACGCTTTGCAGCCGGTCGCTGCGGCCAGTCGGTCGGCCGCCGCCGGCACTGTATCGTAGCAGGCCACGAGTTTCGCCCCGCGAACGTCGCCAATCGCTCGGGCATGGAACTGGGAGATCGTTCCGCAGCCGATAATGCCAAAACCGATGGACATGGATTGCTTCTCCACAATGTAAGCCCCCTCTCCCAAAGCGAGAGGGGAGATGCTACTTCGCCGACGCAATCGCCACGAACACGCCGACTGCGTTGAACACCATGTGCAGCGCAAGCGATGGAACGATGCGATGCGTGCGATAGTACAGCGTTCCCATCGCGACTGCCAGGAAGAAAATTGCGATCGGGTCGTCAAATGTGACCGTCGGCAACAGCATTATCACCAGTATTTTCACCATATATACCGGCACGACGACGGCGAGAAACGTGACCAGGCCAATCCGGATGTCCCGAACCAGCTTGCCGGGCACGACGCCCAAGTCGGCCAACGTCGCTCCGGCGGCATACTTCAGCCAAAACAGCGCAGCGAAGATCGTCAGCAAACCCGAGATGCAGAGAATGCTAAGCCCAAATACTATCGCCGGCAAATCCTCGCGCGGCCTGGGGACGTGCATCGCGGCAAATATCAACGCCACCGTCATAATCGGCATCACGCCTGCCGCCACCTGTCGCATGGCCCGAATTCGTCTGCGCAGCCGCCGCTCCAACGATTCCAGCCATCCCTGCAACAGCAGCCGAAACAGCAATTCCTCGGTGATTGGGGCGATGATGACCGCGGCCTCGACGCAGACCAGAAGCGTCCAGACGTCGTGCCCTTCCAGTAATGCCCGCGACAAAGGATGTTCGACGTTGAGGGGAGCGGACTTCGGCGCTTCCGAGAAAGCGCCGCGTGGAAAATCGCAGCACCAATAGGCCGCCCGCACGACCAACGCCGGTATGAGAATATACGTCGACACCAAGAGTATGACGTCGAAGGTTCTCCACGGCACGGGCCTGCGCGGCTGATAGGGGAGCACAGGCAAGCGGCGAAGCCAACGCCCGATGATCCTCACCCAAACCACAACGCAGGCGGCAATGGTCAGAAGCACCAGAATTCCGACGATCGTCTGCGGCAGGTTTGGCGGAGGGGGTGGATTCATGCGTCGGGATTGTAGGAGGCGTCTCCAGACGCCGATTCTGCGCCTTTTTCGGCACGATCGGCCTCTGTCGGCCATAGGGGGGAAAGGGGACGGAGGAGGTTGTCGGCAAAGCGTCTTCCGTCTTGTTGACGCTTGTACCGACGACCTCCTCCGTCCCCCTCTTCCTCAGGCGTCGCGCAGCAGCCGCACCGCGATTCGGACGTAAACCAGGCCGGAGTATACCGTCAAAACGACGGACGACCAGACGAAGACGACCAACACCCACCAGACCCAATCGGACATGAAGCCGGCAACGTCGTGGGCGGGCAGCTTGCCTTCGTAACGATAGAGATAGAACAGACACGTGCTGGCGGCGATGCACTGCAAGACCATCTTCAGCTTGCCCGACATCTTCGCCGAAAAATCGGCGCCGCGGTCCTCGATGAAGCTTCGCAGCGCCGTGACCAGCAACTCGCGGCCGACAATCACCACCACCATCCACGGCCGAAGCCCCCACGCAACCTCCGCCATGACCGGGATCGACGCCAGAAAGATGAACGTGCCGCAGACGATCACCTTGTCGGCGAACGGATCGAGGATTCGCCCCAGCGTGGTCACCTGGCCGTACTTGCGGGCGTAGTATCCGTCGAGCCAGTCGGTGCCGGCGGCGATGATGAACAGCACAAAGCTCGTCAAATACCAGCCCGACGCGATGAAGAAGAACATCACCACCGACAGCAACAGCCGCAGCGACGTCAACTGATTGGGCAAGTTGAACATCGCCGAGCGAACCTGTTTCGCGGATTTGACGTCGGTGGACATAACGGACCAGGGGTCAGGGGACAGGGATCAGCGGACGGGGACCGAGGAACCGGACTCCGGCGGCGAAAAAACAAATCATCGAGGATTCGATCGCACTACCTCTCGTGCCTGGTCCCTGTCCCCTGGACCCTGACCCCTATTAAATCATAATTCTGCGCGGCGACAACCTCGCACGGCACGATCTGGCCGGGCACGAGGCCCGCGCCGGTCACGTAAACCTGGCCGTCGACCTCGGGGGCGTCGGCGTAGCTGCGCCCAGTATAGGCGTTTTCCGCCCCCGAAATGCAACGGTCGATCATCACGTCGAGTTGTCGCCCCACCTGCGAGGCATTCCAGGCAAAAGCGATCTCCTGCTGGACCGCCATCAGGCGGTCGCGGCGTGCCTGTTTTACCTCTTCCGGCAGGTGCCCGTCAAGCTCAGCGGCCGGCGTGCCGGGCTCGTCGCAGAAGGCAAACGCGCCAAGCCGCTCGAAGCGCCATCGCCTGACGAAATCGAGCAGCTCCTCGAATTGCTCCTCGGTTTCGCCGGGAAAACCGGTCATCAGCGTGGTTCGCAACACCAGCGAGCCGATCCGCCCGCGAAGCCGTTCAAGCAACCGTTCGGTTCCGCGTCGATCGACCCGCCGCCGCATCCGCTGCAAGACATCGTCGTTGATGTGCTGCAACGGCACGTCCAAATACGGCAGGATCTTCTTGCCGGTCGCAATCACCTCGACTAATTCGTCGGTGACGTGGGCCGGATACAAGTACATCAGCCGAATCCACGCCAGGCCGTCAACGTTCTCCAGCCGGCGAAGCAGTTCGGCCAACCGCGGTCGGCCGTCAGTGTCCAGCCCGTAGAAGGTCGTGTCCTGGGCGACCAGCACAAGCTCGCGAACGCCGTCGGCGGCAAGCTCCTCGGCCTCGGCCACGACCTGCTCGATCGGTTTGCTGGCATAGGGGCCGCGCATCTGCGGGATCGAGCAAAAACTGCACAGCCGATTGCAGCCCTCGGCGATTTTCAAGTACGCCAGGTGCGGAAGGGTGATGCGCAGCCGGCCGGTGTCGGGCAACGGCTAACTTGGCGGACGGAACAAGGAGGGAAAAGGGGACGGTCCCCGACCAACCTCCGGTCGGTGCCCGCCCGAACGGCCCGGAGGGTGCTTCGCTCAAATGGAAACCGTCCCCTTTTCCCCCGGCGAGACGCCTGGCTACTTCGGCAATCTCATCCCGCGCAAAAACGCCAACGAGTTGATCGATTTCCGGATACCGCTCGAGCAGTTTTTCCCGCTCGCGTTCGGCCAGGCATCCGGTGACGATCACCTTGCCCAGCCGCCCCTGCTTTTTCAGCCGCAACATCTCCTCGATAACATCGCAAGACTCGCGCGCGGGCGTCGGCGATGAATCCGCACGTGTTGATCACCGCCAACTCGGCGCCGCGCGGATCGTCGACCAGCCGATAGCCGCCCAGTTGCAGCAGCCCAGCCATCCGCTCGCTATCGACGAGGTTTTTGGGGCAGCCGAGGCTGACCAGGGCGTAGGTGTGCGGTTTGATCTTCTTGGCCACGAGAAAGCAGAGCGAAAAAAGGAAACACCATGTTCACAGTCCCTTTTCACTAGCCCAGGCGTAACCGTTCACTGGGCGGCAAGGGGACGGAGGAGGTTTTCGGAGAAATATCTTCTCCTGCGGCGGATACTGTCGCCGAAAACCTCCTCCGTCCCCCTCTGTTTCCGGCCTGTGAACGCTTACGCCCGGGCGTTTACGCTGGGAGCAGGGCCAAGAGACGCCCCCTCTTCTTTCGGCCCCGTTAGGGGCGAAGCATCCCTCCCATCGCAAAAGTCCAGCCTAGTGAAAAGTACCTTGTATCGTACTCGATTCCCGTCATGAGCGTAAGTGGCGCAATCCACCCGCTTGTGCCGGCGCAATGCGGATGGTATAGTATACACAAGTACATATACTGCGGAGGCGTCTCATGTTTCCCGAACTGACTCGTGAAGAATTGGCTGCCGGCTTGGATCGGGTGGTGGAAGAGGTCCTTGCAGAGGCGGGCATGCGCGGCCCGCCGATCGATGCCTTGAGCATGGCGCAGACGCTCGGGCTGGTCGTGGCCGTGGACGATCGGCAGCAGGGGCGGGCGCGATACGTTCGGCTGGGCGATCGTTGGGCAGCCCGCTCGCGGGCTACGATTCTGCTCCGGCCCGAACCGCGGCCGGAACGCCGCCAATGGGCCGTGGCCCACGAAATCGGCGAACATGTCGCCTATCGCGTATTCGCCCAATGGGGCACCGACCCGCGGGAAACCGCCGCCGACGCCCGCGAACAGGTCGCCAACTGGCTTGCCGGCCGGCTGCTGCTGCCCACCCGATGGTTTACCGCAGACGCCGCCGCCTGCCGATGGGATTTGCTCGCCCTGAAACAGCGCTACCGCACCGCCAGCCACGAGTTGATCGCCCGGCGAATGCTGGAGTGTCGGCCGGCGGTGGTCATCAGCATTTATGACCAGCGGCAGCTTTCGTTTCGCCGCAGCAACGTCGCCGGTCGGGTGCCGCCGCCGTCTCGGGCGGAGATCGAATGTTGGAGCAGCGTCCACGAGCGCCGCCGTCCGCTGCAAACCCGCCAAGGCCCGAGCCTCGTTCAGGGATGGCCGATTCACGAAGACGGCTGGCAGCGTGAGATTCTGCGGATGGAGATCAACGAGTGTTGGGATAGTTCGTAGTACCGCCTTTGGGCGTAACGTGGGTGGCCGGCTATAGCCGGAACCGCGAACGGCCGCTGGAACCGCAAACTGCGGGTGGAATGTATCCCCCAATGAGATCTCCTTGCGGCAAATCCGAACTGTCACCATACTGAGGGATTTGCATTCCCAATCAGCCCGCACAGAGAGAAGAGGATTTCCGGTTCATCATGAAAGATCACTCCGCGCTCGCATCCAAGCTTGACTCCGTGTTCCATCCGCAATCGATCGCCGTCGTCGGAGCATCGACCCGGCCCGGCACCGTCGGCAACGACATCTTCCGCAACCTGATTTTCGCCGAGTTCAACGGCTCGGTTTATCCGGTCAATCCGAAGGCGAAATCGATTTTCGGCGTTCATGCCTACGCTTCATTGACGGACATTCCCGCCAACGTCGATTTGGCCGTGCTGATTGTTCCCTCGGCGGCCATTCTCAAGCGTGATCGATGAAGCGATCGCCAAGGGCGTCAAAGGGATCGTCGTGATCTCGGCGGGCTTCAAGGAGATCGGCGCTGAAGGAGCCGTCTTGGAGGCAGAAGCTCGCGGCGAAGGTTCGCGAGGCGGGCATTCCGCTGATCGGCCCGAACTGTCTGGGAATCATCAATACCGATCCGAACGTCTCGATGAACGCCGCGTTCGGTCGCAAGATGCCCGAGCCCGGAAACCTCGCTTTTATCTCGCAAAGCGGCGCGCTGTGCACCTCGGTTCTCGATTACGCCGAAGAGCGGCAGATGGGCTTCAGCAAGTTTATCAGCTTCGGCAACAAGGCCGACGTCAACGAAATCGACCTGCTCGATTATCTGGCCAAGGACGAGAAGACAAAGGTCATCGCCATGTACCTGGAGGACGTAACCAACGGGCGGCGATTCATCGAAACCGTCAGCGACATCTTCTGGGAAACCCATAAGCCGATGTTGTGCCTGAAGTCGGGCCGATCGCCCGAGGGAGCGAAGGCCGTCAGCAGCCACACCGGTTCGCTGGCCGGCTCCGATTCGGTGTACAACGCCCTGCTGGCCCAAAGCGGCGTGCAGCGGGTCGAGACGATCGCCGAGTTGTTCGACTATGCCGCCCTCTACACCATGCAGCCGATGCCGCGCGGCGGGCGCATCGCCATCGTGACCAACGCCGGCGGGCCCGGGCATCATGGCCACCGACGCCGCCGTGCGCCACCACCTGAAACTCGCCGAGCTCAGCGACGCCACCAAGGCCAAGCTCAAGCCGTCCCTGCCCACCACCGCCTCGTTGCGCAATCCGGTCGACGTGATCGGCGATGCCCGCGCCGACCGCTACAAGGCCGCACTGCGGACGGTTCTGGAGGACGAAAACGTCGATATGGGCCTGGTAATTCTCACGCCGCAGTCGATGACCGACATCGAGGAGACCGCCGCCGCTGTGCCCGAGGCGATCAAGGGAATCAACAAGCCGGTGATTTGTTCGTTCATGGGCGCCCGCGACGTGGCGCTGGGCGCGAAGATTCTTCGCACGGCGGGCGTGCCGAACTATCCGTTCCCCGAGGACGGCGTGAAGAGTCTGGCCGCCGCCCATTGGCTGGTCACTGCGCTGGAAATCCCCCGCCGCAAGATGACCACCTTCAACGATCTCGACGTGGACGGCGCGAAGAAGATGATCGCCGATCTGCTCGACGGCCATCCGAAGCGCTATCTGACGCAAGCCGAGTGCCGCCCGCTGCTGGCCTGCTATCGCTTGCCGTTGCTGAAGAGCCAGATCGTCGCACAGCGAGCGACGAAGCAGCGCAGGTCGCGGAGTCGTTCGGCCGGGCCGGTCGTGATGAAAGTGATGTCGGCCGACGTGGTTCACAAGTACGACGCCGGCGGAGTGATCCTCAACGTTCACGGTGCGGACGAGGCGCGGGCGGCGTACAAGAAGATCCTCAAAAATGTCGAGAAGGCCGTCCCCGGCGCGAAGATCGAGGGGATTCTCGTCGAGCAGATGGCCAAGAAAGGCGTCGAGGTGATTCTCGGCGCCAGCCGCGACTCGCGGTTCGGGCCGCTGATGATGTTCGGACTCGGCGGAACGCTCGTCGAAGTGCTCAAGGACGTGTCGTTCCGTCTGGCGCCGATGTGGCAGATTTCAGCGGAACGCATGGTTCACGAGATCCGCGCCTTCGAGGTGCTCGACGGCTTCCGCGGCAACCCGCCCTCCGACATTGCGTCGATCGTCGATACGCTCCTGCGCCTCTCGGCGATGGTGTGCAATCATCCCGAGATTTCCGAGTTGGACATCAATCCGCTGATCGTTCACTGCCAAAGGCCACGGCTGCTCGGTGGCCGACAGCCGCATTATGCTGAAACGGCCGGCAGCGCAGTGATCGAACGGTGATCACCGTCCTTGGAGTGGCAGTTGCACTGCGACCCCGCGGCGCGGCGACGCAACTGCCGCGCCAAGAATGTCTGGCTCCGTGTCCGCGTGGGGGTGTAGCCGTCAGGACTCCCCTTGCCGAACAGTGCCCCCAGGAACATACTACTCGTTCTCACGGATGACGTAGCATGACAACGGCGCCCACCAACGACGTCCAGAACGACGCACCACAAGAGCCCTGCACGGCTGTTCCCGCCCACGCTATTGTGATGCTTGCGGCCGGGATGGCTGCGGCGTGGTTCGCGGCGGGCTCGACGGGGCTGGTGGCGCATCCGCTCCAGCATGCGCTTACGTGGCTTGCTCTGGCCGTTGCTCTGCTCGCCGCCCCGCCGAAGAACGCCCGTTCTTTCGGAACTTGGGCGATTCTCGCAAGCGGCGTGATTGTCGGGCTGTTCTTCACCGCGTCGGCCATCCCGACGCTCAACGTGCTGGCCGTGGCCATCGTGCTGGCGGCAATCGCCCAGGTCAGTCGCAACTTGACGGCTCGCGTGGCATTGATCGCCGCACTGGGCACAACCGTGTTTGGCTGCTTTCGCCTCGCATCCACCTCGATTCCGACGGTCTGGCTAGCCGCCGACGGGCTCGGATGGATACTGGGACGCGTGGCCGGCGGGTTGGCGGGCCATCGCTTGGAGGTCGGTGCAACCTTCGGCGGGATCGACTTTCTCGTGCTCACCTTCGCGATTTACACAGGTTGGATAATCTGTACTGCCCCTCCCCGTCGCTCCCGCGCGCTTTGGATGGCGGCAACGATTGTCCTTGGCCAATTTGTCTATTTGGTCGTGCTTGCCTATTCGGAAAAGTTGCTCGCCCTTCTGCCCGCTATGGTCGTGCCGCCGGCATCCGACATCAATCACGTCGGCATTTGGACGTGGTCGAACGGGTTGCGGACACTCATCCCCTGGAACCTGCCCCTGCTGGCGATGGTCATCGACATCGTGATTGTCGCGGCGATGGTTCGCAACTCGCCCTGGCTGCCGGTCGTCGAGATCGATCCGGAGAAACTGAAACGGCAGAAGGCTCGCGAGGAGAAGGAAGAGGTGCCGGGCTCGGTGCTGGCGAAGGACATGCTCTTTCGCTTTGGCCCGCCGGCTGTTGGCGGTTGTCGCGGCGCTGCTGGCGACGCTGGCGGTCAATCGTTCGGATTTGACGGGCAAGAAGATCGTCGCCTACGACCACGGCTATCTCAATTGGCTCAAGCCGGAATACGACTCGCCGATCGACGGCCGCTTCGGCATGTTGCCGGTCTTCGTCGAGAGTCTTGGCGGGCAGTTCCAACACTCGAAAGACCTCGCGGAAGCCGATCTTGCCGGGGCCGACGTTCTGTTGCTGATCCATCCCGATCAGCCCTGGCCGCAAGAGACGCTCGATCGCGTGTGGGATTACGTTCGTCGCGGCGGATCGCTCTTGCTGGTGGCCGAGCCGGCGATCCGCGAAGGCAACTCGTCGAGCAGTTTCAACGACGTGCTGGCGCCGCTGGCGATGGAGGTTCGCTTCGACACCGCCGTACCTCGCGTCTGCAATTGGGAACAATCCTACGAGGTCATGGCGCATCCGGCCACCACGGGCATCGGCGATCTGCGGAACCGCTTCGGTATCCAGTTGGGTTCTTCGATCCGCACGAGCTGGCCGGCTCGACCGGCGCTGGTCGGACGCTGGGGTTGGAGCGATCCGGGCAACGATGCGGTCTCGACCGGCGGCTCGTCGTACACCGCCGGCGATCGGCTTGGCGATCTGGTCCTGGCGGCCGAGCAGACGGTCGGCCAGGGGCGCGTCTTCGTGCTCGGCGATACGTCGCCGCTGCAAAACGACGGGTTGCCCGCTGCTTATCCTTTCACCGGCCGCCTGCTGGCGTACCTTGCCGATCGGCCATCGAGCCCGCAGGCGGGGTGGCGGCAATGGCTGACGCTGGCCACGCTCTTGACCATGCTGGGGCTGTTGGCTGCCCGGCCCGCGGCTTGGCAGACGATGCTGACGCCCACGGTCCTCGGCGTGTCGCTTGTCTGCTGCGTGGCCGCCGGCCATTCGATCGGTGCCGCGTGCTGCCCGACGGACGTTCGATCAAGTCCGCGCGGCAACATCGCCTACATCGATGCCTCCCATCTGGATGCCTATCAGAGCGATTCGCAGATCGAGCGCGGAGTGAACCACGGCATCGCCGAGTTCGAGCGAACGTTGATGCGGCAAGGATACCTGCCGCTGTTGGCGCCCGACGTAACCGCCGGAACGGCTGGATCGCTGCGGACTGTTCGTCTTGATCGGGCCGGCACGGCGAGTTTTCCGCGGCGGAGCGCAACGCCGTGCAGCAGTTCGTCTGCGGCGGCGGAACGCTCTTGTGCATGGCCGGCGCCCAGGACTCGCGGCCAATCGCGCCGCTGTTGGCCGACTTCGATTTCACCGTTCCGTACTCGCCGGTTCCGCCGGGAGATGACGCGCATGAGCCAGCCCCCCTTGGCCCCCAAATCACGCGAGCCGGCCGAAGCGACGTGCAGTACCGCTTCAACGCGGCGTGGCCGGTTGAGTGCGACTCAAGAAGGCGCCGACAAACTGAGCGTTTGGACGGACGGCAAGGACGAACAGTCGATTATCGTCGGTCGAAAGCTGGAGGGCGGCTCGATCGTCGTCATCGGCGACACCCATTTCGCCGGCAACCAGAACTTCCAAGTGGAGCGGCGCACCGTCGCCCGACAGAATCCTCTTCTGGCGATGGTTGTTCAGTCGCGTGATTCCCGGCGAGAAGCCGTGGGATCCGCCCGCCGCCAATGCCCCGTCGTCGAGCGATTCGAAAGAACAGAGCAAAGGAACCGCAAAATGAGGCAGCGGGTTTGCACGGAGACGTATGTCGTCAAGAATAGCCGGGGGCCAACGCCCCGCGGAAATAGCCGGGGGCCAACGCCCCGCGGAAATAGCCGGGGGCCAACGGCCGCGGAATGGGCACGGGACTGACCGCATGATTCGTTATTGGATCGCCACGGCACTGCTGGCGGGCTCCTGGCTGCTGGGGCTGGACTATTTCTATCCGGCCAATCCGTACGCCTGGCTCCTGGTAGTTGCCGCCGGCGTCGTACTGCTGGGCAACACTGCCAAACCGCTTGCGGCTTCACAACTCCGCATTGCCGCGATCGTCCTCTTCCTGCCCGCCGTCTGGTTCGCCGCGTGGCCCTATCGTGCCGCACCGTTGTTGATCGTGTTGGGATTGGCGATCCCGACTGCTGCCGATCCGAAAGCGATGGCCCAACTGGTTGGCGGGCGGCGCCGTGGTTGCCGGCGTCGTGCTGCTGGTCCAGGCGTTGGTCTTGGAACTCTACGCCGCCCATACCGCATACATCGCACGAGTTGCCTTGGCCGTTGCCCGACATGCTGGCCGGCGTCGCCACGCTGCTGGGAATCGACGCGACCGCCGACGGCTCGACGATCGTGATGCACTCGATGCGGCAGGTGCATCGGCTGGCGGCCACCTGGGAATTGCTGCTCGATCCGGCCACGCTGCTGTTCTTCGTCGGCGGAGCGACAATGCTGGCTTATGGCGCAGCCGTTCCGGCTACCGCAACCGACGTGGGCGAGATCGCCTGCCGCTTGCGGCGTCGCACCACAATTGGCGAGAGCTGGATCACGGGTCTGAGAACGCTGACGCTTGTGGTGGTGCTCTGGCTGCCGGTGCGGGCGGGGCTGTTGATGGCGCTGTATTTGCATCGCGTGCTGCGCAGCGATCCCGATCGCCCGCTTGCACGCGATGAACCATTTCTTTTCGCCGTGGATGCTGCTGTTGTTGTTGATCGTGCCGGTGCTGCTGGCCTGGCGATTCGTGCGCGGAGCGAAACAACGTCTTGCCGCCGCGTCCACGCCGCCCGACGATGAGTCCGATCGTTTAGCGCGCGTCCACGCGGCGCAGGGCGAACGGAAAAAAGCGACGAATCTGGAGCAATCCCGCCACTGCACTGGGCACTGAAGTGTCCAGCCCTCCACGCTTTCCGGCTTCCGCTCGCCGCCGGCTTGATCGCACTGGCCGTCGCCCTGTTTACCGTGGCGATCTACTGGTGTCCCGTCGGCGGACGCAAGGACGGCCGCGTCATGGTCGTCGAGCGTCACTCGAAGTGGGAGCCGACCACAAAGCCCTACGACACCAAGTGGTTCGTCGAGCCGAAGCGCGCTTTCCGAGACGTGAACTCGGGCTACAACTACGCCCGCATCTATCGCTATCTCGGCCAGTACTACGAAATGTCGCGGCTGTTGGAGAAGGACAAGATCGACGACGACACGTTGGCCAAGTGCGACGTGTTGGTCATCAAGACGCCGACCGAGCGCTACAGCCCCGAGGAAGCTGCCGCGGTGACCCGGTTCGTCGAGCAGGGCGGCGGGCTGCTGCTGATCGGCGATCACACGAACTTCGAGCGGTCGAGCACCATCATGAACGACATCACCCGTCCGATGGGCTTCATCTTCCGCGACGACCTGCTGTTCAGCTTCAACGAATCGCCCTACGAGCAGTTGTACGTGCCGCCGGCCGTGCCGCATCCGGCCGTGCAGCACGTGCCGCCGATGGATTTCGCCGTCTCCTGCTCGATCGATCCGGGCTACAGCCGCGGCCGGCCGGTGATCGCCAACACCGGCCTTTGGAGCATGGGCCCCGACTACCACATGGAAAATTTCCATCCCGTGCCCAACCACTGCCCCGAAATGCGCTACGGGGCGTTCGTGCAAGCCTGGGCGGCACGCTACGGAAAAGGCCGCGCCTCGCCTTCACCGACTCGACGATCTTCTCGAACTTCTGCGTCGGCCAGCCGGGCAAGTCCGAACTGATGCTCGGCATGGTCGAATGGCTCAACCACGCCAAGCCGTGGCTCGATCCGCGACCGTGGCTATTCCTGCTCGGGCTCGTGCCGCTGGCGGCCGGACTCTGGATGGGGACTGTCCCAGTCTTCGTCTCAGCGAAAACGGGACCGTCCCCCTTGACGCCGGCCGGCGCCTGGCTCGTTCTGCTGGCCGCCGGCACGTGCGGCTGGGTCATCGCTTCGCTGGCAGTCGCGGGCGCTCACCGCTGGGCCATGCCCACGCCCGAATGCTCTGCGGCCCGAGCAACGCGTCGTGATCGACCGCACCACCTCGACCGTGCCGCTGGCGAAGGGCCCTGTACCCAGGGCAACGGTGACGGCTACGGGCTGCTCGAGGCATGGCTCGCCCGGCTCGACTGCCATACCGTGCGGAAAGAAGGCCCAGCGGCTTTTCAGCGGCGACGTCCTCGTGGCCATCTGCCCGAGCCGGTCGGTGTCCGACGAGTTCCGCCGGCAATTGGAGCAGTACGTCGACGGCGGCGGCAAGCTCCTGGTGATCGACTCGCCGGAAAACGCCAACTCGACGGCCAACAGCCTGCTCTGGCCGTTTGGCATGTCGATCCATCACGATCGCGCCTGGAAGGGCCGCTGACCACGGCCGTCAAGCTGCCGGCCGGTCGAGGTGGAGAAGGCGTGCGAGGTCGCCGGCGGGCAGCCGGTCGTGAAACTCGGCCAATACACCGTCGCCGCCGTCGCTCGCCACGGCAAGGGGTCGGTCATGGCCATCGGTTTCGGCTCGCTGTGGAACGACACCCGCATGGGTGGAACTTGGATGCTGGAGCCGGATGCCGCGACACGGCTTCGGTATAATACCCTCTTCGGCCTGCTGCGGCCGTTTTTCGACGGCAAACCCTGGCCGGCGTTCCCGCCGCCCGCGCCCGAAAAGAAGAACGGCGGCAAGAAGTCCGATCTGAAAGAATCGGGCCCGGCCGCGTTATAAATCGACGTTACTCGTATCACAGGAGCAGTGCCATGACAGTTGCCAGTTGCGGTCGCGTTTTCGACGACATCACCCAGTGCATCGGCAATACGCCGCTGGTGCGTTTGCGACGCATCACCGAAGGCTGCGTCGCCACGGTGGCGGGCAAGCTGGAAAGCATGAACCCGCTGTGGAGCGTCAAAGATCGCATCGCCCGGGCGATGATCGACGACGCCGAGCAGAAAGGGCTCATCCACTCCGAACACCGTCATCATCGAGCCGACCAGCGGCAACACCGGCATCGGGCTGGCCTACGTTTGCGCCGCGCGCGGCTACAAGCTCACGGTCGACCATGCCCGAAAGCATGAGCCTCGAACGCCGCCGGCTGTTGAAGGCCCTGGGCGCCGAGATCGTGCTAACGCCGGCCGGCGATGGAATGCCCGGCGCCGTGCGCAAAGCCGAGGAGCTCGTGGCGCAAAACGCCAACTACTATCATGCCGCAGCAGTTCAATAATCCGGCGAACCCGGAAATCCACCGCAAGACCACCGCCGAGGAGATTTGGCGCGACACCGCCGGAGCGGTCGACGCCGTGGTGGCGGGCGTGGGCACCGGCGGCACGATCACCGGCGTCGGCGAGGCGCTGAAAGCCCGCAAGCCGACCGTCCGCATGGTGGCGGTCGAACCGGCCGCCAGCCCGGTCATCAGCCAGCGGTTGGCCGGCCAGCCTTTGCAGCCCGGCCGACATGCGATCCAAGGCATCGGCGCCGGATTCATCCCGGACGTGTTGAATCTCTCGGTGATCGACGAGGTGATTCAGGTCGCCGACGAGGACGCGATGGAGACGTCGCGGCAATTGGCCCGGCAGGAGGGTTTCTTGTGCGGCATCAGTTGCGGTGCGGCGACCTGGGCGGCCCTGCAATTCGCCCGCCGCCCGGAAAACGCCGGCAAGCTGGTCGTCGTCGTTCTGCCCGATCTCGGCGAGCGATATTTGTCGACGAAGCTATTCCCCGAGTAACGCCAAGAAACGTCAAGCGGCCCAATCGAAATTCGACCGGGCCGCTCGAAATTGTCGCATGGGCGTGCCGCTCAGACGTACTTCACTAAACGCCCGAGCAGCCTCGCTTCAACGTTCTTACTTGCAGCAAGCGGGTGCACAGCAAGCGGGGGTGCAAGCCTTGACCGTTTCGCAGCACTCAACCGTGCAGCACTTCGGACGGCAGGTCCGAACGCGATGGCAGCGCTCGCGGCAGCAACGCTGCGGCAGGGCTTCTCGCAGCAAGCCGGCGCACAAGCCTTCGGAGCGCAGCACTTCGGAGCGCAGCACTTCGGCGCACAGCACTTCGGGGCGCAGCACTCGACCGCGCCGCAGCACTTCGGACGGCAGAGTCCGAACGCGACGGCAGCGCTCGCGGCAGCAGCGCTCGCGGCAGGGCTTCTCGCAGCAAGCCGGCGCACAAGCCTTCGGAGCGCAGCAAGCGACCGGCGCACAAGCCTTCACCGGCTCGCAGCACTCAACTCGCAGCACTTCGGACGGCAGGTCCGAACGCGACGGCAGCGCTCGCGGCAGCAACGCTTGCGGCAGGGCTTCTCGCAGCAAGCCGCGCACAAGCCTTCGGAGCGCAGCACTTCGGAGCGCAGCACTTCGGCTCGCAGCACTTCGGCTCGCAGCACTTCGGAGCGCAGCACTTCGGACGGCAGGTCCGAACTTTGTGGCAGCGCTTCGGCAAGCACACCTTCTCGCAGCAGGCGGGACTCGCAAGTGGCGGGCGCACAGGCTTGGGGAACCGCGCAAGCGGGGCGCAACAGGCCGGCTCACAACAGCCCTTGCTGAACATGCCCGCTTGTGCGTTGGAGACACTGACCACCGCCAAGGCGGCTACTGCCAATGCCGGCAACAAGATACGACGCAACATGGGAGGTACTCCTTCGTTAGGAAAGACCGTTAGGGATACTCACGCAAACTGGCGTAGGTACGGGTTCTGGGTCCAATCTAGCGATTCCTATCGGCGGATAAGACAACCGTTCTTAACCAGACAACCAAGTTGCGACAAAACTTGCATGTTCCCTAGTATGCTTGTACCGCACATTCCGTATGTGACGGCGCGTCGATCGCATCACACCCAGCCAAACAGGTTGTCCATCTTACCAAAATGCCACTTCGGTGGCATCAATCAGCCAACACATCCCCCACAAAGAATGGTAAGAGCCAGCCAATTCGGCGATTTCGTCGGCGTATGCGGCCTTTTCTCAGGCCGCTCCGCGTAAAATCATCCGGCGGCGTGACCTATGTTTGCGTGGCACGATTCGTCCACAAGGGCAGCGGCGGCACCTTCCGCCACTTACTATTGAGGTATCACACCATGTCCCAGGCAAACGCCAGTATGGAGTACGTCTATTCCTCTCTTGCAGCCGATCCCGAGCTTGGAGAGATCGTCGACATGTTTGTTGAGGAGATGCCGGGACGCGTGGCGTCCCTGCTCGATCATTTCAACCAGCGGGATTGGGACGGCCTGCGACAGAGCGCCCACCAACTCAAGGGCGCCGCCGGAAGCTACGGTTTCGCCGAAATCACACCTTGCGCGGGCAAACTTGAGAGCGTCCTCCGCGACGGCGAACCTGAACACCGAATCTACGAGGCCCTCACAGAGTTGGTCGATCTTTGCAGCCGCGTTCGCTCCGGCCAACCGACATCGAACGCGTAGTCTTCAGACGTTCGATGCCGCGAGTCGCAGCCGAGAGCTAACTGCTTGTAAAAGAACAAGTTGGCGAATTACACGTAGGACGGATTTCCAAATCCGTCCTACGGAACGGCACACGTTATTCCTGTACACGCCCTAACGGCTTCCGGAGGGCGGCAATTCGTGTGGGCAGGGCCCCATCGCTTCGGCCGCCATCCTCAGCGCGACCAGGTAGGGCACCGGCTCGCTGCCCAGGGCATTGAGCACCGTCCCGCCGGCGGTGAAACAGTAGGTGATCCAGTCCGGCTGGCCGTATTTCTCGATGGCCGAGCCCCCTTCGCCGCCGCCGACGTAGACCTTGATGCCGGCGTCGGTCATCCGCTTCAATTGGGCCATGAACTTCCGCGTGCCTTCTTCGAACCGCGGATCCTCGAACATGCCGAACACGCCGTTGTGGAAACACCACGGCCGGCGGCTTGTCCGACTTGTGCGCGGCAATGAAATCGCCCACCGTCTTCTCGTACAGAGCTGCTCGAAGCCGGACCGACGTCGAACTGCTGGTTGCCGGGCCCGATCCCGTCGGAAACTTTGCCGTCCTGAAGCACGAAATCGACCGGCAGCACGAACTCGATCCCCTTGGCCTTCCCCTCGGCTGAGCATCCGTTTCGCCTGCTCGATCCGCTCTTGCGGAATGTAATAGGGCTTGCCCTTGTGCGCCGGATCTTGCGACAGTCCCAGGTCGAACGGCTTCCCTTCGAGTTCCATCGCGGCCTTCTTCAGCCCCGCGGCCAGCGAGCCGGCGGCAATCACCTTGCGAATCTTCCCGCGGTCGATCATCGCCTGGAGGTCGTCGAGCTTGTCGATTTTCAAGCCGCTGAAAATCACCATCTGTGCGTCCAGGCATTCCTTCAGATGGCCGTCGAACTGCTCGGCCTCGTACTTGCCCATCGCCACCTTCTCCATCACGGCGGGAACGACCACGCTCGATGCGTCGAGGCTGCCGGCGGAAAAACCTTCGTGGATGTAGACTTTCGCCACCTTGGCGGCGAACTCGTTGGCCAGCTTGGCGAGATTCTCCGCCAACCCGTCGATGTCGGCCGCCTTCGCCTTCCAGAGTACGCGCTCGATGTCGTACTTTCGCGTGTTTTCCAGCACGATGACGCTGCCCGGCCCGCTCTCGGCGATCGTCTTCGCCGCATCGTCCTTGATAGTCACCGTGGCCGGATCGAGCCAGTCGGCGACGAACGTGACCGGGCAGCCGAGAATCTCGCCTAGCCGCGCGGCGACCTTATCCAGCGATTTTTCCGGATCGCGGCCGATGTGGCCGAAGATAATCTGCTTCCAGCCGCGCTGCTGCCCGTAGGCGAGCGTCTCTTTCATCGAGCGCAGGCGGATGTCTCCTTCGCCGACGGTCTTGCCGGGCTTGGCGTCGGTATCGCCGCGCACCAGCACCGGCGTGCCGCTGGGCAGCTTGCCGAGGCACTCCATCCGCGGAATGGCGGCCAGGTATTGCTCCAACGTCAAACGCGGTGAACCGGGATCGGCCCCCAACAGTTTGCGGCACCAGGCCGCCATCGATTCGGTGGTAATAGACATGACAAATCTCCGATTTTTCTCTTGCACCCAGTGGTGATCTTGGTCAGTCAGAATCGCTGACAGCATAACAAACTGCCGTCAGATGGACCAGGGGGGAGGTCGAGCGCGCGCTCGCGCCGAGGCGCGAAAGGGCGCACGGGGGAAAGAGGTAATAGACACCGGGCCATCCGTAGCCCTCTTGACGCGGCCCTGCGGTTCGGAGGTCGGGCTGCTACGGAATTCGTGAGGCTACTTGAGCTTGGCGAGAATGTCCTTCGCCCCTTCCTGATTAGGCCCCTCTTCGGCTCCGACCAACTGATAGAATTCGCACTTCAGGCAATTGCCGACTTTGCTGGCGAAGGTCCCTTGGGCCTGTCCCCCACAAAGCGTTCCGGTGATCGCCCAGCAGGCGCGGCCGCCGTTCTTGCCGCCGTTCACGCCATCCGTGGCGCTTCTCCGTGGCGGCCGGACAGACGCCCAGTTCCTGGGCCTTGACGCCGCCCGGCTGTCGCCCACACTTCTTAAATTCCCAGCAGTTCCGCTTGGCCATCACTGTCACCTCTCTTTTCGACACGAAACAACGGTTTCACCGCCTATGCAACTATAGAATATGGCGTCGGCGGGATCGCAGACGAAGACTCTTTTTGGCAGAAGACGGTCAACGCAGTCGCTATTTATGCCTGACATTATAGGCATAGTCAGAGGAACCGTTTCCAACGATTCCGGAAGAGACGCGCTTGGGGATAATACGGGGGAACGGCACGAACGAAGTCCGTCGACCCCCTATTCCACCTTCCACGCTTCCAGCCCGTCGGGTGATGCCACGACCATTACGGGCCGGCCGCCGCTCTCGAAGGTGGCCAGCCCTTGCAGCACGGCCGCCATAATTGAACTTGTCCAGCAGCTTGCCGTCGGCCGTGAGGATATGGATCGAACCATCGGGACCGGGCAGCAGCCATTGGCCCGCGCCGTCGCGCGTCACCTTGCCGGTGATAATCGGCTCGATCGGCTGCGATGGCACTCCCACCGGCAACGGATAGCTCCACAGTTCGTCGCCGGCCAGCGAGAACCCGACCGCCGTGGCCTCGCCCGGCTTCGTCGCGGCCAGGCCGCACCAGAGCAGCTTGCCGTCGCCGCGCAGGTCGGCGTCGGCGATGCGAAAGAAGAGGCGGTCGCCCAACCTGACGTCGCCACTGACCATTTCCTTGGGCGTCGAGAATCACCAGTGCACCGGTGTTGTCGGCGCAAAACAGCTCGCGTGTTCCGAACTTCCCGCCGGGAGGACCGATCGCCAGGCAAGCCACGCTCGAGACGTCGGTGCGATTTCTCCAGAGGCGATCGCCGTCGAGCGACACGGCTTGCACGCCGACGACGCCCCAATAGCTGACGTACATCTCCACCTTTCCGCCGCCATTGAGGTTGCCCAGCCGCACGTCGGAGATGCCGGCGTGGGGGTGATGCAAGGCGTTTTCGGGATAGTGGGACAGCAGTCTCCAGTTTTCATCGTAAACATGGCAGCGTTGTTGCGAGACCAGAAACGCGACGAAGTAGCGATGTCCATCGCCGCCGACTGCCGTGCGCAGGCTGCCGACGACCTCATTTTCCGCCAGTTCGAGCGGGTGTACCGCGATCAGCTTGCCGTCCAACCCGACTTCGGCCACCGACGTGCCGTTCTCGATCACCAACAGCCGTTCGGGTCCTTTCGGCCCGTCGAGGACGAGGATATTGCCGGGCATCTTCAGGTCGGCGCATTTCCACGCCGGCGCGAGCTTGCAGCATGCGCGGCGCGCTGCGTGCGGGCGATCTTGGCCTTCAGAAGCGTCTCTTCCTTGACGACTACCGCATCGCCGGTTTAGGTTCCGGCCGCTCATGTTTTGTCGATTCGGCGAACTTCCGCAGCCCTTCGACCTGCTCAAGATACTGCTTCATCGGCTCCTGATAGATCTCTTCGCCCGCCAAGCACCTTGTCGATTTTCGTTTGCAGCGATTCGACGTACTTGGGATTCAACCCGCCTTCGCAATACTGCACGATCCCCTTGTCATTGATGATAAATGTGGTGGGGGCTCTCCCAAGTTGAAGACGGCGCCAGATGCATCGAAATCGCGCAGGATCGGCACGTTGAGTTTCAAGTTCCGCAATAGCCCTGTCCATTTCGGCGTTGCTGAACTGCATCGGATCGCAACACACCGCGTAGATGACGACTTTGGGATTGTCCTTGTACTTCTGCAGCACCGCGGTCAAGTTGCTTCAACAGTTCTGCGGCACGATTCGTAGCGTATGGACCAGAATGCAAGCACCGCCGTCTTGCCGGCTATCGTCTCCGGTGTAACCGCTTTGCCGGCGACATCGGTGAACTTGAACTCCGGCGCCTTCTTGTTCAGCAACTGGCCCATGTGCGGCGGCGTGATGAACTCGACGAGCTTGGCGTCCTTGGGAACTTCGAATTCAAACGCCTTCGGATCGACGTCGCCGTTGAGCTGGGCGCCGGTGAACTCGGCGACAACCGAGACAGCGTCGATCGGCCCATCCTGGCTCATGTCCTCGCGCAGAGTGCTCGGTAGGCAAGACGACGCGTCGCAACGCGTAAGCTCGTCCTGATCGATCCAAAACACCGCCGCGCCGGCCGTGCCATTGAGCCTTACTCGATAGCATTCGCGTCCGGCAATCTGTCCCGGCTCCGACAGCGCCGGCTCGCCTATCGCGAGCATCAGCGTTTCGAGCGGCTCCTTCTCGAACAGAAGGAGAAGCTGCGGCAAACCGCCCGCAATCGGTGCATCATCGCCTCGATTAACGGCATCACGTCCGGCTGAAGATTCCTCATCGTCAGCCGCTCGGCGGCGGTCGGCTGAAGATCTGCCCTGGCATGTCGCGCACGGTAGGCGTAGAGCTGCCTTCCCGTCGCAAACCAGTTCGGCCTTGTATGCGCGAATATGCACTTTGTTCGGGGCGACGTACGCCAGCGAGAAGTCCTCGGTCTTGTCCTGAATCGTCCTGCCCCCCGCCTCACCAAGATCGCACGGTGCCCACGTCGACGTAGCTCGATGCCTTGCGGTAGGCGGCGACCATTCGGGCGAGCACCTCGCGGGCGGTCGGCGGCTTGCGCGGCGGCCTCCGCTGTTGGCCTCATCGGTTCGGCCTTCTCCGATCTCGCCGCGGGTTCCGCTGTCGATCCCTTCGACTTTGGCGACTCGCTGTGTTGGCAACCGGCCGTCATCGCCAATGCGAGGAGAATCGCGGCGATCGCTGCGCCGCGAGGGGGAATGTGTTGGAACGAATCGTAAGAGACCGCGTCATCGGATTTCTCTCCCAAGTAAATCATCACAACGTAGCGCGAGGGCCACATTATTCTCAAACCGGCCTTCGGCGTAAAGCTCGACTTCTTGACCATCGCCCACGTGGGAGGGATAATGGCGGCGTGTGGAAGAGAAGGGGACGGAGGAGGTTGTCGGGAAAACGTGTTCCATTGCATCAGTCTTCTTCCGACAACCTCCTCCGTCCCCCTCGCCCACGAACGGCCACTTCAAGAGTCCGTCTCCAAACATTGCCCAACTCACCTCATTTTCACCAGTGTGTTCAATGGTCGTTTTGCGTTACGGGAACAATTCGAGCGTGCAACTGGAGTTTGCCGAGGGCGCGGCACTGGCGAGTTCGGGCGTGCCCCGCGGTCAGCCGCTGGCCGATCTCGGCGCGGCCACGGCGGCCGCCCTTAGCGATCCGATCGATTATCCGCCGCTCGCACAATGCACGACGCCCGGCGATCGGGTGGTGGTGGCCCTGGATCGCGGCATGCCCCAGGTGGCCGAAGTCACCGCCGCCGTGGTCGACGCACTGGTCGACGCGGGCGTCGATCGCCGACGGAATCACCGTGCTCGAAACCACGACCGGCCGCGACGCGGTGCGCGGCGATCCCTGCCGGCTGCATGCGGCCGCGTCTGCGCGAACGGGTCGCGCTTGGCGACCCACGATCCGGCCGACCGCCGGCAGTTGCCTATCTGGCGGCCGACGAGGCGGGCGAGGCGATTCTGATCAACCGCGCCTTGCACGAGGCCGACGTCGTGCTGCCCATCGGATGCCTGCGCGGCGAGCGATCGGCCGGCTACTTCGGCATCCACGGCGTCGTCTATCCGACGTTCTCCGACGCCAAGACCCTCCAGCGGTTTCGCGGTATTGGGACCGCTCAACGGCCAGGCCGCCCGCCGCCGCGAACTGGTCGCCGACGTCGATCACGTCGCCTGGCTGCTGGGCATCAACTTCACGGTCCAACTCGTTCCGGCCGCCGGCGAGCAGGTCTTGCACGTCTTGGCCGGCCAAAGCGACTCCGTGCGGCGCGAGGACAGGAGCTAGTATCACGCCGCCTGGGATTGGCCCGCTCGAGCGGCAGGCCGAGCTGGTGGTGGCCGCCATCGAGGGCGGGCCCGGCCAGCAAACGTGGGAGAACCTGGGCCGGCCCTGCACGCCGCCGAGCAACTTCGTCGAGCGAGGACGGCGCGATCGCCGTCTGTTGCGACTGTCGGCCGCCGCCCGGTCCGGCCATGCAGCATCTGGCGGGCGAATCGTCGCGCGAGGCGGCCCTGCGGCACGTGGCCAAGAAGCGGCCCGTCGATGCCCTGCCCGCCGCCCAGTTGGCCCACGCCCTGGATCGCACGAAGGTCTATCTGTTGAGCCGGCTCGATGCCTCGGTGGTCGAGGACTTGGACATGATTCCGATCGAGGGGCCCGACGAGTTGGCCCGGCTCGCCCGGCAGCACTCGTCGTGCATCCTGCTTTCCAATGCCGCCATACGTGACGGCGTAGAATAGACGAAAGGGGGAGGAGGAGGTTGATCGGGAAAATGTCTTCCGTCGGAAAACGCGCACTTCCGACAACCTCCCAGTCCCCTTGGATCCGAGCCTGGATCGCGATGTCGTATGCCATGACAATGCGCGCGCGGATCGCCGAGAACGTCGCCCAGGTCCGCGGGCGGATTGCCGAGGCCGCCGCTCGCAGCGGCCGGCCGGCCGACGCGGTCACGCTGGTGGCCGTGACGAAGTACGTGTCGGCCGAGCTGGTCGCGCCTGTTGGTCGCGGCCGGCTGCCGCGATCTGGGCGAGAGCCGGCCGCAGCAGCTTTGGGAGAAGGCCGCCGGCCTGGCCGACTCTGCCGATCCGCTGGCACTTGATCGGCCACTTGCAGCGGAACAAGGTCCGCCGCACGCTGCCGCTGGTGGCCATGATCCACTCGGTCGACAGCCCGCGCTTGCTGGCCGCGATGACGACGAGCCGGAGCGGAGGGCGGGGGCGGAGTGCACGGCGAGGCGGAAGCGGGAGGGCAGGGCACGGCAGTGCAACTGACCGCCCGACTCGTCCCGTTCCCGTCCTGCTGGAAGTCAACATCTCCGGCGAGGCGGCCAAGCACGGCTTCGCGCCCGACGACGATCGAGCCGCTTCTGGCCGACTGGGCCGACTATCGGCACGTGTCGATCCGCGGGCTGATGTGCATGGCCGGCTTGGAAGGCGGGCCGGACGACGCCCGCCGCGATTTCGCCGCCCTGCGCGAACTCCGCGACCGCCTGCGGCCCAATTGCCCGCCGGGCGTCAGCGCTGGACGAGCTTTCGATGGGCATGAGCGGCGATTTCGAGGTGGCCATCGAAGAAGGCGCCACGATCGTCCGCATCGGTTCGGCGTTGTTCGAGGGAGTCCAATAAACCACTCGCGGTTTCGCAATCGCCGAATCCCCACCCTCAATCGATCATGACCTTGCCTACCCTCGAACCCCATCCCGATGGCACGATTCTTCCGGTCCGGGCCCAGCCCGGCGCACGGCGCAACGAAATCCGCGGCGTGCAGGACGGCATGTTGAAGGTCTGCGTCACCCAATCGCCCGAAAAAGGCAAAGCCAACAAGGCCGTGATCGAACTGCTGGCAAGAAGCTCGGGCTGAAGAAATCGCAGATCGAGCTGATCGCCGGCGAAACCTCGCAGCAGAAGCGTTTTCTGGTGCGAGACGTCAAGCCCGACGAACTGGCCGGACGAATTCGCGCGCGCTAACGGAGTCGCCCGGCGAGCGGTAAAGCGACCGGCCGCTGAATCACGGCGAACAAGTTCGCCGGCTAAACATCGGTGACCGTCTGTGATTATTCCGCCGACGGCTCGACCTCGGCGGAGGGGTGCTTGAACAGCGGGCCGCTGCCGTCGCCGACGCCGCCTTTGAGTTCGCTTTCGTCGATCGACGCAGTTGACTTCTCGCTGTCCCGGCGGCAGTCGCGGCGGCCGCGGCGGCGGTTTCGGCGTCTTCGGCCCATTCGACGCGCTTGCGCGAGAGGCCGATCTTGCGTTCTTCGGCGTCAACCCGCAACACCTTCACCTCGATGATCTCGCCGACCTTGACGACTTCCTCGGGATTCTCGACCTTGTGGTCGGCCAGTTCGGAGATGTGCAGCAGCCCTTCGAGGCCGTTTTCCAGGCCGACGAAGACGCCGAAGTTGGTGATCTTCGTGACCGGTCCCTTGACGATCTGGCCGGGCTGATACTTGCTCGGGATGTCGGTTGCCCAGGGATCGTCGGTCATCTGCTTCAGGCCCAGCGCGATGCGGCGGCGATCCTGATCGACCGACAGCACGCGGCATTCGACTTCCTGGTTCTTCTCGACCATCTCGTTGGGATGGCTGATCTTGCGGGTCCACGACATGTCGCTGACGTGCAGCAGGCCGTCGATGCCCTCTTCGATCTCGATGAAGGCGCCGTAATTGGTCAGATTGCGGACGGTGCCCTTCACGGTGGCGCCGATCGGGTAGCGATCGGCGACGCAGTCCCAGGGGTTCTCCTGAGTCTGCTTCATGCCCAGCGAGATTTCCTGCTTCTCCTTGTTGATGCCCAGCACGACGACTTCGATTTCCTGCTCGGGCTGCACCAGTTCGCTGGGTGGCTGATCCGCCGGGTCCACGACATTTCGCTGATGTGGACGAGGCCCTCGATGCCCTCTTCGAGCTTCACGAACGCCCCGTAGCTCATCACGTTGACCACGGTGCCCTTGATCCGCGAGCCGACGGGATACTTCTGATCGACCGTTTCCCACGGGCTGGGCGTGCGCTGCTTCAGGCCCAGGGCGATCTTCTCCTTCTCGTGGTCGATGTGCAGGATTTGCACTTCGATTTCCTGGTCGATCGAGACCATTTCGGAAGGATGATTGATGCGTCCCCAGCTCATGTCGGTGATGTGCAGCAGGCCGTCGATGCCGCCGAGATCGACGAACGCGCCGAACTCGGCGATGTTCTTGACGATGCCCTTGCGGCGCTGGCCGACTTCGAGCTCGGCGAGGAGTTGGGCCTTCTTCTCGGCCCGCTCGGCCTCGATCAACGCGCGGCGGCTGACGACGATGTTTCGCCGCGCTTCGTCGATCTTCAGCACGAGGCATTGAATCGTGCGACCGATGTAGTCGCCGATGTCGGCCGGGCGGCGGACGTCGACCTGGCTGGCCGGCAGGAAGACGTTCACGCCGATATCGACCAGCAATCCGCCCTTGATCTTCCGCGTGGCCACGCCGGTCACGACGTCGCCTTCGTGGACGGTTTCCATGACCTTGAGCCAGGCCTCGATCTTCTCGGCCTTGCGCTTGCTCAGGGTGATCATGCCGCGCGAGTCGTCGACCAGACCGTGGATGTCTTCGACATCCTCGATGAGGACTTTGACCATCGTACCGGGCTCGGGCAGCAGTTCGCCCTCTTCCCATTCGTTGCGGAAGATGATGCCTTCGCTCTTGTAGCCCACGTCGACCAGCACGACGTCGCCTTCGACGCGAAGCACGCGCCCGGTGACGATCTTGTTCAACTCCATTTCCTGGGTTGTCCAAGCGATTTCGTCGGCGGGGTGCCGTCGAGCGCCGCGGTCAAGTTCATGCTGCCATTCATCTTCAGTAAGATCGAGTCCTCGAATCAGGTTACGGTTGACCATAGGGACGGTTGTTTCTGTTTACGCACACACCACTCACCAGCCCGTTCGCCCGGTCTCGTCGACATCGACAGACTCTCCGCGGGCCATCGGGATGAACCTAGTAGTCTAGCAAGTAACATGGTTGCCGACAATGGAGTTGCGCCGACAAAATGGGGGCAGTTGGTCCACAAGGGTGCGATTTTCCAGTTGGCGCCGCGTTGCCAACCCACCAAGTGTGGGGGCGAACTGGCGATGCGGAGCGACTCCCCGTAGGTCCCGCTTGCCGAGCGGGACTTGTATCTGCAGGGCGAAAGTCCCGCTCGGCAAGCGGGACCTACTTGCGGTGTTGTTTGGCTTCTTTCGCCATCCCGAGGGGCATGGTAGAATAGCGTGCGGTGTGTTTCCTTTGGGCGATTGGCTTTCCTTCGCCCTGCGTCGCAATTTGGGGGTTCTGCCCATGTCAACCGTTGCCGACCACTCTTCCGGCTTCTCTCTGGGGGCTGCATATCCTCCACTACCTGTCTGCCGTTTCACAGTGGAAGTGTACGAGGAGATGATTCGGGCGGGAATCATTACGGAAGACGATCCTATCGAACTGCTGGACGGATGGATAACACCGAAGATGACAAAAAACGCTCCTCACTTAGCGGCGACGGTAGCTGTCAATCAAACGCTTGTCCGTGCCGTGCCGCGGGGATGGTGCGTCGTGCCCGAGCACCCGATACGATTGGCCGCCAGCATGCCCGAACCTGACATGATGGTGGTTCGGGGTGACGCGCACTCGTACATTGATCGCTTGCCGCGGGCGGAGGATGTGGCGCTTGGTGGTGGAGATCTCCGATACGAGCCTTTCGCACGATCAGGGGCTCGAAGAAGTCCATCTACGCCCACGCCGGCATCCCTTGCTACTGGGTGGTGAATCTCATCGACCGCCGGATTGAAGAGTACACCGAACCGGTCGCCTCCGGCGAGAACGCCGACTATCGGCAACGCCGTGACTACTCGGCCGACGTCGAGATTGCGTTGCTGCTCGATGGCGGGCGCATTGCGAATGTTGCAGTGCGCGATTTGCTGCCGTGAGTTAAATGGACGCTGGAAAGGCTATTTGTTCGAAGAAGCAGAATGTCCCCCTGGGACCCCCGCGGGTGGCCCCGATAGCTCGCCTATCGGGGTGCCGCAAGCACGGGAGGGTTCCCCCCTGGCACAACCCTCTTGTGGCTTCGCCGCCCTGATAGGCAAGCTATCAGGGCTACCCGCTGCCGTTTCACGGTGGAGATGTACTAGGCGGCGATTCCGGCGGGGATCATCACGGAAGACGTAACCGTCAATGAATCGCCGACGCCCTCGCCAACGGCGGGAATGGTGCGCATTCGCCCGTTCGTACCACGACGGTCATCAGCCGCTCGCTTTCAAGTTCTCCAAGAGCTTCTGCAAGTCCTCCTTCTGCGGCTGCAATTTGGTCCGGATAGTACGCCGGTTCCACCGGTAGACGCCGTAGAAAGACGCGGTGACGAAGAACACAAAGCCCACAAGGAACATTTCAATTTGCCAGCGCCATCCGAAATCTGGAACTCCCCATATCCGGAATCCGAAGTAACCGACAACGAGCACAATTCCAATCCAGTTGGGCAGGAGGCTCCACCACAATACGGTCTTGAGCAGCCATGTCCGGTGCTCCACGCTGGCCAGCGACCCCTCCGCCCATGCGACAAGTGTCTCGCCCGGCGTCGGGCTCCTCCATTTCTGGCGAAGGTAGTCGCCTAACTCGAACAGTCCCACAGACATGCAGATGACGGCCATTGCAAACCACGGCCAAGCGTGCATAAACGCTCCCCAATAGGCAAAGAGCGCGGCCATAATTATAAGTGCTCCCACCTCGGGCATGTCCTGCCAGAAGATTTCACGTCGAAAGTGCCGGTAGTTCCGGCGCACTAATTGCAACACCAGGTCTGCGTCTACGGCAATTTGCCGCCCGCGCTCCTGGGATTGCCAGACTTTCTGCAATTCGTCAGCTTCCATCGGCATTTCCTCCCAATGACTCGCACAGCCGTTTCTTGATACGGTTCAGCCGCACTCCCACGTTGTCGGGCGAAATACCGAGAATTTTGGCCATCTCCTGGTAGCTCAGCCGGTCCAAGTAAAGGAGCACCAAGGAGCGGTCAGCGGGGGCGAGTTTGCGCACCTCCGCGTAGAGTCGCTCCACCATTCCGTTGTTCTGAGCGATGGAGTGGGAATCACTGCCCGGATCGGGGATCTCGGTAAATTCCGAAAGCGGCTGGTGGTGACGGCGGCGATTCTTCTCCCTGCGGTTCCAGGTAAGCGAAGCGTTCAACGCCACTCGGTAAACCCACGTCGATACGCTCGACCTGCCTTGGAATCGTGGAATCGACAACCATAACTGCAACAGTATCTCTTGACGTAGGTCGGCCTGATCTTCTTCCGCCACTGCCTGAGCTCGCGAATCCGAAAGATAATCGCCTTGTGCTGCTCCAGCCAGGTCTTGAACAGTTGTTCTCGTTCGCTCGGCGACACCCAAACTGTCTCCTTCCAACATAATTAGTAGCAGAAGCCGGGCTTTTCTTACAGAGGCGAGCGAAAAGTCGCCGTCTTTTACGAGGCGACGGCGATCCGACGTGCCGCCCGAGTTCGGGTGCGAGTTAAGGTGACACCATACACACCTCTCGGAGGCACTCATAGAGTTACGTATAATGTTCCCCAACTTCCGCCCCCACTTTTTTCATCAAGGCCGCCGACTCCCGACCCTTTGCGGAACTCCTCGACGACCAATCCGCCTGCAACGTGGGCTTGGCACAAAACGCGGTCTTGAAATCCGCCACTCGTTCTGATATATATACGCCTGTCCCCTATTGCACCGCGCTGCGTCTCGCTACCCCCACACGCCGTCGGCCGCGTTCGCTCCTTGACATCTCGACTCGTTCCAGTAGGTCCCGCTTGCCGAGCGGGACTCGTTCCAGTAGGTCCCGCTTGCCGAGCGGGACTTGCTCCAGTAGGTCCCGCTTGCCGAGCGGGACTTGCATACGCGTAGGGCAGAACTCCCGCTCCCGCCGCACCCAACCAGCAGCCCAACAGAGACTTCACCAACCACCGACCACTCATTATCGGCCCGACTTTTTCACCTTGTCAACTTTGCCTGCGTTCTCCGCAAAAAGAACTTGCGCGTCGTATCTCCACCCTGCAAAAGGACTTGCCCCAAGCCGCAACTCGTTGATTCCGTTTCCCGCAATCACAAAAGCTCGGGAAAAAAGTGAAACAACCCCTTCTAAACGCCCGATTTTCCTTGACTTGTTTCGACAAAGTCAGAAAACGTGGACATTCTCGTCTTCAACGAGGCCGCTCGGAAGAACGGTCGACTCCTGTGGTTATCGCGGGCACGATTTCGCCACGCCAACGCCGCAGCGGGGGTTGACACCGCTGGCGGCGATCCGCTAGGTTCACCTTCGGTCAAACTCTCCTGCAAGGTGCAAGGCAAAGCCTAAGCGTTCACAGGCCGGAAACAGAGGGGGACGGAGGAGGTTTTCGGCGACAGTATCCGCCGCAGGAGAAGATATTTCTCCGAAAGCCTCCTCCGTCCCCTTGCCGCCCAGTGAACGGTTGCGGCAAAGCCGGAGGAGGTCAAGCCATGAGCGATGCGGAGCCAAGCGAACTGCCGGTGGAAGCCAAGGCCCCGCTGGCTGAGAATGACAAAATCGTCATTGCGCTCCCCTACGCGATCTCGAACATGGTCTTCATCCAGTCGCTGCCGTTCTGGCTCCTGGCGATCGTTGCAGCATTGGGTTTTTTGAGTGGATTCGTGACGCTCTCGTCGGGAAAGCCCCTCAATGAGGCGCTCGCCGCCTGGATCGCTTCGGCGGCCTGTGCGATCGTGGGCGGAGGCGGCTTGTACGTCTTGAAGCAGACGCTATGGCGCTGGGCGCTCGAAGGCTACTCGGCGGCGATCACGCTTCTTTTCATATTTTACGTAATCGGCATCATTATTGGTCCCTTCTTTCTGCTGGCCATCGCCGCATTTGTCTTCCTGCCGATGGCGTTGCAGACGCCGATCGGCGGCTGGCTGCTCGTGCCCTTCGTATTCTGTGGAATTGTCTGGCTCTTGGCTTTGATGAATCTCTTCGAGGGCGAGATCTGGTCGTTTGCCCGGCTCGATGGGCGTTGCCCAAGGTGTGGGCAGTGGCGATTCGGCCGCATCCGACGGCCGCAGATTGTCCGCTGTGCGAACTGTGGAACGGAGTTGCAGTTTAACCGGGCCGACACGGATGACCGCGATAGCTCGGCGATCGGGGTGTCGCGGGCACGAGAGGGGCTTGGCAAAACGTGAACAACCTCCCGCCGTTCTGACGGCACTCGGATGGATGGGCCGGCGGGGCGACTTGGCTGGGGCGCCGCAGAGTCTCTTGGCAACGCGATAATCGCTCCGGAGAAGCATGGTCCGCGCAGCCGAACGGTTGGGCCTTCGGCCCAAGAATGCCGCCGCCCGGAAGGACCGCCACGCTCCGATGCCGTCTGCCACTTGCACTCAGCGCGAGGAAAGTGGTATTCTGTACTTCCACACCCGCGGCCGCCGGTGGGGAAGAACCAGAAGACTCAGGATTCCTGGCAGAACCTCCGTCGGCCCCCACCCCCTGCCCCTCTTCCAAGCAAAGAGGGGAGTCCTGGCAGGAATCCTGCAACCAAGAGGTTTCGCTATGCGATGGGGCAGTGCGTTTGTTGTTGTGTTGCTGTGCGTCGGGGCGTCTGCGATTGCTAAGGAACGGACGGTATTCTCTTACCGTGACGCCGACAGCAAGAGCGGCTGCTTCGTTCAGCTTTCCGGAAAGGACTGGGTTGAGTTGGCCGGCAATGGCCAGCGGCGGCCTTTCCAGGAAATTGATCGCCGCGACAACTCGATCACACTCGCCGAACAGGGCCAAGAGGGTCTCACCGTTCGGCTGTGCGCGGACAAAGCGGAACGGAAGACCCAGGATGCGGCGCTCGGGAACTGGGCGCCGCTGTGGTCCGGGGGCTGGACCACCAACGCCGATCTGCGCTCGGAGTTGAGAGAACGCGGACTGTGGCCCGTGCGTCAGGGGCGGCGTGGGACGTGTTCGGTCTTCACGACGGCCTCGGCGCTCGAACTCGCCTTTTCGCGATATACGGGTAAGAATGTCCGATTGAGCGTGGAGTATCTGAACTGGGCCGCCAATCAAGTGACCGGACATCCTTCGGACGGACAGTACTTCCACAATTGCTTGGCCGGGTTCGACAAGTACGGCATCTGCTACAACGCTGACATGCCTTATGCGAGGACGTTCGACGCGAAGCTGCGCCGTCGCAGAAGGCCATAGCCGATGCCCGCGAACTGCGCACGACGGCGGAGAAAGCACTTCGACTGCATTGGATCAAGCGGTTGCGACCGAAGCGGGAGATGACGGAAGGGCAGTTCCACGAGATCAAGGCGGTGCTGGCGATGGGCTGGCCGGTCGCCGCGGGAGCATCGCACAGCCGGTTGCTCGTCGGGTTTCGCGACGATTCCCAACAACCGGGCGGCGGCTTCTTTATCGCGAAGGACTCGGGGGCCGGAGGCTATCGACAGGTGACGTACAAGTTTGTGAAGCGCAAGGTCGCCGACGTATTCTGGGTCGAAGCTCTCGCCAAGTCTCGCTGAGGTAGTGCCCGGCGCCGGATCGGCGACTTCACCAACGGCACGTTTAGGAAGAACGTGCATCGTCTTGGGGAAGACCGCGCAATAGGTCTCCCTATCGCCGGCACGGTGATATATCGCCACCGGCTCGCCGCCAAGAGCGACATGGGCATCGACATCCAGGCTCACCTCTTCGGCACGGGCGATAGCGGCTCGGGGTGTCGGCTTTGGGAGCAAAGCGAGCGAGCGCCCTGCAACGGATCCGCAATTGGATGCAGCAGGATTTCGCTTTGAAGGAGGCGCCGGGAATCGGACAGACGAGCGCCGAGCCGCGCAACGGCTCATGCGTGGCGAGACAAGTCGCCGACACGGAACGGCCGGCACGCGGTTCCCATGCTGGTTTTCACTTGGTATAATTGGGAGCGGTTTCTCTTGAAGAATCGATCCCGCCTTGATTTCCGCCTCGAAGGAGCCTCCCGATGCCGCCGATTCGCTCGACCTGCTGTTTTTCTACGGCGCTGCTGCTGTTGAGTGTTGCCTCGTTATCGAACGCCGAAGAATCATCGCTCGGCATTGCCACGCTTCGGCCGGAGATAGAGAGCGGATTCTCGAACGGCGGCTGGAACCTCGACGCCTATCCGGAGCTTGAACCGCTGAAGGCCGGCAAGTCGATCGTCGTCGCCGATCTGAAGGGGCCCGGCGTTATTCGCACGTTTCATACCACACGGCACGGGCCGGTGGAACTGGCCGCCCGCGGCGTAGTCTTGGAGATCACTTTCGACAAGGCGGCGACGCCAGCGGTCCACGTTCCGCTAGCCGACTTCTTCGCCGACGGCTGCAACGGCGAGGGCATGGATTTTTCCTCGAAGTTTATCGAGTGTCCGCCGGGCGCCTACAACTGCTATTTCCCCATGCCGTTCAAGACCCATGCCAAGGTCGTGCTCCGCAACGACACGGATCGGGATTTCACAAACTACAGCTTCGTCGAATGGGAACGGCTGAAGGAATGGAAGAACGATCTCGGCTACTTTCACGCCACGTTCCAGCGCAAGTGTTTTCAGCTTACGCCGAAGTCGGACGAGACCTTCTTCGAGGTGACCGGCAGCGGACAGGTCGTTGGCCGGCAATTCAGCGTCGTGACCGACGAACCGTTCTTCCGAGGCTTCAACTTCGTGATGGAAGGGAACAACGGAATCGACATCGACGGCCAGCCGCGGCGTTTTGACTATCTCGGCAGCGAAGATTCGTTCAGCTTCAGTTGGGGATTCCAACGGACGTTCGCCGGGCTGCGCTCGGGCATGACGCTGGTGCAGCCGAAGGGACCGGCAAAGGTCTCAATGTACCGCTTCCACGACGCCGAGCCGATCCGATTCAACAAATCGCTGCGCTGGCGCATCGACTGGACGAAGGAACGCGGGATGATGGGGAGTCCCGAGTGGGCGGCGGCCCTGAAGCGCGGCGGCTGCTGGGTCGATTATGCCACGGTCTACTACTGGTATCAGGACTCGCCCGGCGGATACAAGCACCAGAAACTCCCGTCGGTCGCCGATCGGCGGAAGTCGATCCTTCGGCCGCAGCCCTCGACCGGCAAGTAGACGCGGAGTCCCACTGCGCCGTTCGATCGGTTGAGGAGCTCGACCATAGGCGGAAGGCGGCTAGACGCCGCTGCTACTTTGTGGGAACAAGGGCGGGGGTCTTCGGCATCTTTTTCTTGTAGCGATGGTCGAGGAAGTCACCGACGTAGATTAGGTATTCGAACGGCAAGTTGTTCGTGCCCACCTTGGCAAGGATCGTCTTCAGCGTGCCGCGAACGATCTGCTGGTGATCCGGGTCGCCGGCGTGTTTGACGATCGCTACCGGAGTGTCGGGCGGGTAGTTCACCGACAGCTTGCGGATGAAGTCGGGCAACTCCGCTCGCATGGTGAAGACGACCATCGTGCTGCGATGCTCCGACAACTCTTCGATGGTATCCGTCTTTCCCGGCCAGTCGGTCGAGGTGAGGATAACCGCCTTGGTGCGGTCGGCGTTGGTGACGCCCTTGCCCAGGGCGGCATTGCCGGCGTTGAAACTGCTCAGGCCGGGGACCACGACCGGGTGCAAATCGGCGAACTCTTCGAGGCACCATTCCCAGGGGCCGTAGATCATCGGATCGCCGCTGTCGAGAATGGCGACAGTTTTGCCGTCGGCGACGGCCCTGCGGACTTTGGCGATGAACTCCGCCCGTTTCGCGGCGAGCCGTTGCGCCTCGCCGCGCTGCGGCGAGGGCACTTTAGCCAAGTCCTTTCCGTAGAAGGGGAACAGTCGCCAATAGCCGTCGCCGCCAAACTCTTTGCCTTTTAAATATTCGGCAAACGTCTGCCGCACCTTCCTGGAGCAGAAGACGAGGTCGGCCTTCTTCATCACGTCGACCGCCCGCAGGGTGATCAAGTCGGCCGCGCCGGGGCCCGTGCCGACCAGATACAGCCGCGTGGCGGTCGTCCCGGCGGACGCCGCTTGAACCCACACGAACGCAAGCACCATAGAAGCCGACAAGGCGCGTCGAGGCAGTCGCATTGAGGACCCTTTCATAATGGGAAGCGGGATTCGCGGATGGACGGCGCAGAGAAATGGCGCGAGTCACCACAGCCCTCGGCTCACCGCGGGTGTATATTACGTATTTGCAAACGGTAATACCCACTTTATCCATGTAGGGCGGAGACGGCAAGCCGGTTTTCTCGCGTTTTTTTCGCATCCCGCCCGGATCGACAGCGGCATTGACTCGGTAGACCGCTAACGATAGTATTACGAATTACGGAAAGGTAATACTAGCGGTGCGCAGCAACTGCTCGTCCGCCGGCCGCAAACTGTGTTAGGAGAGTGCGTCGATGTGTCGAAGAATCCGTTCTGCGAACGGCTTCACGTTGGTGGAATTGCTCGTGGTGATTGCGATCATCGGGGTATTGGTCGCCCTGCTTCTTCCCGCGGTGCAAGCCGCCCGCGAGGCGGCTCGGCGCGTCACGTGTGCGAACAGTCTGCGGCAGTGCGGGCTGGCGATACACGTTTACGAATCGATTTATCAGCAGTTTCCGGGCATCGGCGGCTCGCCGACGAGTTGTTTCTCGGTGCAGGCGAAGTTTCTGCCGTTTATCGAGCAAGCGAATTTGCAGTCGTTGATCGATTTTTCGCTGCCGTTGTTTACGGGTCATCAGGGGGCTCAGACGCTGAACACGGACCCTCGCATGGCGGCGGCCGCGAGGACGATCGTGCCGATGTTTCGCTGCCCCAGCGATGGCGGCGAGGCCGTGTTCAATCAGTACATGGTGCCCGGTCCCGAGTACGCATACGCCGGCGGCAACTACGTGGTCTGCACGGGTTCCGGGATGGGCGCCACGTATGACATCCGCAGCACAACCGACGGGCTGTTCTTCTACGGATCGGCCACGGATTTTCGCGACGTTGCGGACGGGACGTCGCACACGCTGCTGATGTCCGAGTCGCTGCTCGGCTCGGGGTTCGATACGAACGGGCTGGCGCCGGAGGAGCCGACGCGGCAGGTCGGATGGCCCGCGGCGTTCGGCAGTTTCGCTCCCGAGGGGGGTTTCCCGGGGGTGAACGACCCTGACTTGGCCGCGATCGCCGCCGGATGCACGAGGTGGCAAGGGAGTCGCGGCACGGGCTGGATCAACGGCCGCGCGCTGTTTACGGCGATGTCGACGTATCTGCCCCCCAATTCGCCGATTCCCGATTTGGCAGGCAAGCAACATATCGGCTTCTTTGCCGCCAGAAGCAATCATCCCGGCGGCGTCGTTGCGCTGCTGGTCGACGGCAGCACCCATTTCGTGACCGACGTGGTCGATCTGTTGACGTGGCGGGCGTTGGGAACGATTGCCGGCAACGAGATCCCGGTCTCATTTCCCGGCATCGGGCGGATGCGGAGCGACGGCAAGAAGGGCTACATTCGGGCGCCGGTCGAGTATTCACCTTTGCCGACGGAACAGGTTAACAAGTAGTTCCGCTTCGTAGGGCGAGTCTCTTGATCACGAAAGGTCGCAAGCGCGAAATCACGAACGTTACTTCGGTTTGTCGATCTTCCGCCACGATTTCGCGCCTTCGCTTCTTTGTCTTTTGGTGATAAGAAGAACGTCCGTCTCAAGGGCGCGATGCGTGTTCTTGAACGGATTGCCGCCGCAGCTCGGCCAGGCACTCGCCGACGCGGCGTTCGACTTCGGCGAGCACTTCCTGCTCGTCGCGGCCGGCGATTTCGGCGTGAGAGATCGGTTTGCCGTAGTGGACGCGGATCCTGCCGAGGCCGGGAAACTTCTGCGTGCGCGGCCAGACGCGAAACGCCCCGTCGATGGCCACCGGCAGAATGGCCGCCTTTGAGCGGGCGGCCAGCGTGGTGAAACCGGGACGGAACGGCCCGAGTTCGCCATTGGGAGTGCGCGTGCCCTCGGGGAAGATCACGACCATCTCGCCATGTTTCAGCAGCTTGAGCGATTCCTTGATCCCGCGAAGCCCGAAGCCGTCGCGGTCGATCGGGACGCCGCCGACCGACTTGAGAACCCAACCGAACGGGCGAAAATTGAAGAGCGTCTCGCGGGCGATGTAGTGCAACTGCCGCGGGCAGCCGAGGCCGACCAGCGGCGGGTCGAAGTGGCTCTGGTGGTTCGAGACGACCAGCACCCCGCCAGCCGCCGGAACATTCTCGCGGCCCGAGTAGCGAACGCGATACACCAGCACCGCCGCCAGTTGCAGCACGCGACGCCAGAAGCCATACCAGGCACGGTTCAACAGGGGGTGGGACATGGTGGGAAGGTCAGGGGAATGACGAGTGATGAGGGATGATGAGGGATGAGGGATGAATGATAAGGGCGGAGAGCGGAGGGATGAAACATGAAGGATGATCAAGTCGGAAGCATGAGACTTTTCCAAGAATCATTCATCGTTCATCCCTCATCCTTCATCCCTCCGGCCTCGTTCCTCCTCGTTTTCACGATTTCCTCCAACTGCTGCACTACTTCTTCCAGCGATCAACCCGTCGGTGTAGATCGTAATGGCGTCGAGGGCCGGCGCCAACGGGCCGACGGGCCGGGTCGCGTCTTCTCGGTCACGGCGTTCTTGGGCGGCCAACACCTGTTCCAGCGTAACGGGCTCGCCTTGCGACTGCAAGTCCAACAGGCGACGGCGGGCCCGCTCGGCCGGGCTGGCCGTGAGGAAGATCTTGCACTCGGCGCGGGGAAAGGCGACGGTGCCCTGGTCGCGCCCCTCGGTCACCACGTCGTCGCCCGCCGCCAGTTTACGCTGAAGCTCGACCAGGAACTCGCGCACCTGCAGGTTGTCGGCGGCGTAGCGGGTCACGGCGGTCACTTCGGAGGTTCGCACCGCTTCGCTCACGTCCTCGCCGTCCAGCAGGATTCGTTGGCCGAGCGTGCGGATGTCGAGTTTGCGGGCGAGCCGGGCCAGATCGTCCGGCGCGTCCCAATCCAGCCCTCGCCGCAAAGCCGCCAGCGCCACCGCCCGGTACATCGCACCTGTGTCGAGGAATCGAAACCCCAGCCGCCGTGCCAGTGCGCGGGCGACCGTGCTTTTTCCTGCGCCGGCGGGTCCGTCGATGGTGATAATCATGGGAGTGCCGGAGAGGAAATGCCGCGTTCTACCGACGTTTTGCCAAAACGAGGTTTGCCGCCATCCCGAGGAAGAGAATCCCAACGGCCTTGTTCAGGACATTGCTGATCGTTCTACTCTGCCGAAGAATGCCCGTTAGCTGCGAAGCGAAGATCGCAACCACAAGGCGCCACAGCGTTCCCGTCGTCAGGAGAGTGAGGCCAAGCACAACGAACGGGACGGGTCCATAGGCGTTGTTGGTGCTCACAAATTGCGGCAAGAACGAGAGGAAGAAGACAGCGATTTTTGGGTTCAAGAGGTTGCTGAGGAAGCCCTGGTAATAGACTGTGATTTCTCGGCGATCCTTTCCAGCTTCGCCCTTTGTGATTGCAGACTTGGAGGTGATCGCCTTGACGCCGAGATACGCCAAGTAGAGAGCACCGCGCATTTGACGGCGGCGAAGGCGTTGGACGACACCATCAGGACGGCCGACAGCCCCAGGCGCCGCCGCCGTGATGTGCACGAGACAACCGGAGCTTATTCCGAGGACCGCGCAGAGGCCGGCTTTCGTGCCTTTGGCGATGCTGTTGCCTACGATGAAGAGCGTGTCCGGCCCCGGAGCGAGGTTCAGAGCCACGCCGGCGGTCACGAACAGCCAATAGTTGTCGATGCCCAGCATGGTTTCTGTTGATCGAAGTCTGGAGCTATTGCCGGGCGCGATGCGGTCGATAGTCGTCACCGAGTTTTCAATTATACCCCTCAGCAGAGCGGCTGCAAGACCGTAGCGTGCTTGGCTCAGGCACTGGCCGCACGGCGAACGAAGGCGTTCACCTCGTCGGCGTGAGTGACGTTGATCAGGTGGCCGCCGTTGGGAATTATTGCGTCGGCCTCCACTCGGCTCGCGGGAATCACGGGGTCGCGACGGCCGTGGATTTGGAAGACGGGAATGCCTTCGAGCGGCGTTGAGTCCCAGCGGAGAATCGCTTGGAGAATCCAGTGCATAAAACGGGAGTCGGACTCGCGGAACATGGCAATCAGCAGTTCGCGTTTGGTGACGGATCTTCGGTGTTTCAGCCGCAGCACCGGCCCGGAAAGAAACTTGGCTACACTCCATGCTTGCACCGGAACAAACGGCAGCAGCCATCGCCCCGGCGCAATAGATCGGACGAAGACTCTTTCGCGGCTGCGGCAACTGGCGATCAGCACGACGGCGTCGGGCTTCAGGTAGCGGGCCATTTCGTAGGCCAACATGCCGCCGAACGATACGCCGCCGAGGACCAGCGGCGCATCGCGCGACGGCGTGACTGTTTCGGCCATCCGCGTGGCGTATTGCGGCAGCGACTCGTTCTTTTGTGGCGGAATCCACGGCGGCACGATCAGTTGCGGAAACGCCGCCCGCTGCGGCTCCAACAGCCGATCGTCGGCGCCGAGACCGGGCAACAGGATCAGTTGGAACGTCGAGTTCATTGAAGTATCGAAGCACAAGGCCCGCCCGCGAAGGGGACGGAGGAGGTTGTCGGAAAAACGCTTTCCCTTTCGCGAAATCTGCGTCCGACAACTTCCTCCGTCTCCCTCCAGTAGTCCGACTACGACAAAATGACTTCCACTTCGATCCACTGGTGCGGGCCGATCGGGATCTCGACCCTGTCGCCTTCGACGACCAGGGCACCGCGGGGACGTCGCCGGCGTTGATCTTTTCGGCGGATGCGACGGGACGAAAGCAGCGCAAGCCGAGCGTGACGCCGCGGCCGTCGGTTTCCAGCAGGCGGACGCGGAAGGCGATCGGGCGGGATGATTTTTTCGCGGGTTCTCCGCGGGGCGTTGGCCCCCGGCTATTGTATCGTTGTTGCTTGCGACTGGAAGCGAGGCTTCCCAATGGGTTGCCATGACGTTGCGGCGGTCGAGGTGGAAGAGCCAGCCGGTGGGCGCCGGCGGCGGGGGCTGATCGGGCAACACCAGCGGCGGCGCGAGAAAGCCCACCGCCGCCGCCGCTGGATTCGGCACGTCGATGCCGATGCCCAGACGGAACGAGCGGGCCGTTTCGCCTTGCACGCCAGCAGCGTGTCGAGCTTCCGCAATCCCAAGCGGCGATGGTAGGGCAGCCCGCCGCAGAGCAGCGTCGTCCGCTGCTTGCCGAGACATATATCGACGAAGTGCGGCGACTCGAACTGCGTCAACTCGGTCGGCAGATTCGCCAGGCCGACGCCGCGATGCAGCGTGGAGGTCTCGTCCTTCCAGGCGAATCGGGCGGCGTAGTACGACTCCCACGGGTTCGAGCTTCGGGCAGGCGATCGACGTCCAGCTCGATCAACAATTCGATCACGCGGCTGCCGCGCCAGACGCGGGTTGTCTGACGGAATCCGGCCACGCGGCGGCCTCGCGGTCCATGAGCCGGCCGCGGCAGACGATCTCGCCGAGCATCGGCCCCGCCGAGGTCACTTCGATCTCGATCGGCCGCCATGATCGAGTAGTTGACGTCGGCGCCCGGCTCGCCGCCGCGCGGCAGTCGCAGGGCGATCTGCTGGGCCAGCCGCGGATCGCGGCTGTGGTAGTCGGAAATCGAGCGGATGGCGCCCGTCACCGGATCGAAGTGGATTTCGCAGAACTCGTTTCGCAACAGGTTCTCTTCGGCCAGCGGCGGCGGCCCTTTCGGCTTGCCGCCGGCCGAACCAGCCCTTGCGCTCGACCGGCGGCGGTGCGCGGACGTCGTGGTCGATCCAGCAGAAGCCCAGCGAAGGGATGAGGGGAGAGGGGAGAGGGGGAGAGGGGACGGGGGACGAGCAGTTGATACACGCTTGTTGCGAGAAACTCAACGGATTGACGATCAGCATGCCGCGTTTTGGGCGATGCGCGCGGCGCCGATGATTGAAGGCTTGCGAAACCGATAAGCGACTTCTTGCAGCGCGACTTCCATTCTTCGTCGAAGGCAGTATCGGCTAGCGAGCGAATCTTCGATGCGATGCATCGAAGTTCGCTTTCCGGTTCCACTGGGCCCGCTGCACTGGGCCCTGAAGTGCCCAGCCCTCCGCCGCACATTTTTGCCAAGGCGTCGAGCGTTTCTGGCGGCGTCGGATTTCGCTCGGCGGGAGAAATATCGCACCCAGCGGGAGATCGGGTCGCGGCGGCCGGCGGCGACGTCTTGCTTCAGATAGGGCGAGCGGTACTCGTCGGCCTGATAGTGCACTGCGCTTCGCCGGCCGCACTGGTCTCGTCGAAATAGGCGGTCATCGTCGAGAAACTTGCCCAGCACCGATCCATAGGCGGCGATGCGACGCAAATCCTCGTACCAGCAACTCGATCTGCCGGGCCAATGGGCGAACATCACGGTGGCGCGTGTGGTCCAAGCTCATCGTGTCGGCTCAACTTCTTGGCGAGCGACAGGAAAACGTCCGCCCGGCCGGCGTCGATCGGCAGGCAGCCGAGCGACTCGATGATCGTCCCGTCGATGCCTTCCCATTGAATGCGGCTCTGGTCGGCGGTGGGAAAGCGGCCGTCGTCGAGCGTGCAATGCACCGCTGCCGGTGAATCCCAGGCGTTGGAGCACTTGCGGCAGCGTGGGCGTCAGGCCGAAGCGGCGGCGTCCGAAAATGACAGGACGCTGCTGCAACAACTCCTGATAGACGGCCAACCCGCGGGAAAGATGCCGTGCGATCGCTTCGGGATCGAGCAGCGGCAAGGGCGATTCGCTGAATTCGCCGCCGACCAATGGGGCCGAGCCGGCGGCCAACGCCCGCTTGAGCGATTCGAGCGTCTCCGGCTCGCGGCGGGCCATTTCCTCGATCACTTCGCCGGAGACCAGCAAGTTGCGCGGCAGAGGGCCGGCTCAGTTCGTCCCGCAATGCCTGGCCCAACGTGCTGGGAGCCACCAGCGTCAGGTCGAGCAGTCGGGCTTCGAGCGGGATAGGAATACTCGCGGGCCTCGTGCAGTCGATCGAAGGCCGATTGAAGATGCTGCCGTGCGGCGGCCGCGTCGCCGTCGAGCGCCGCGCCGGCCGCCGCCAGCGCCGAGGTTTGCAACGCAGCCTCGTCGAGGTTGCTCATGTACGCGCAGTTTCCGCGTCAGCAGTTCCACCTGGAGATAGCAATAACCCAGGGCGAGAAAATCGGCCGCCAGATCGGAATCGACAGCGGGACGACTCGAACCGAGTCAGGGGTGGCACGAGTTGGCGTGTCCACCTTCGTCGCTGAGATCGACGAGATTCGGGTCAGTCCTCGAGCCGTTGCAGGGCGGCGGCCACGATTTCGTCGCGGTGGTGCAAGTCCCGCAAGACGCACGCCCCCGCCGCCTCGGCCTGGCCAACCAGCCGTCGGGCAACGATGGCATCGCAGCAGTCGGGCACGACGACAGAGTGCCCGGCAGGCTCCGAAGGGGGGGATGAAGCCGGCAGCCACTCGGGAATCGCCCTGCGTGCGGCCAGCAATGCCGGATGCCACAGGGCCGACCACGACGAGAGCAACTGCTCGGCGTCTTCTTCCCGCCGCTCCAGGTCGAAATCTTCCAGGCTCTGGCAGGGGAACAGGGTTATGAGGCGGTTGAACATAGGGCTCAGGGGCCAGGGGACCGAGGGCAGGGGGGGGAAGGGGACAAAGGAGGTTGTCGGGAAGGCATCTCGGCCAGGAGAGTGCGTATTCGCCGACGACCTCCTCCATCCCCCTCCTGGCCCCTGAACCCTCACCATATCTTACCCGACAACTCGAGGGCAATTGGTTGACATCACCCCTGGGCGACGATAAATTAGAGGTATCGGGATAGGCAGCCTTATTGGAACACATCTTGGCAGGCCAGCCTCGGGCCTGGGGCTGTCAGGAACGGAGAATCTGCATCTTATCGTGCCGCTTCGGGCCGGCATCGAAGGAGGGTTCGCGTCATGGCAAGTGGTGCTGTTTGGGGCATCGACATCGGTCAATGCGCATTGAAGGCGTTGCGGTGCCGCGCCCACGAAACCCGAAAAAGGTCGTTGCCGAGGCGTTCGACTACATCGAATACCCCAAGATCCTCAGCCAGCCAGGCTCCGACCCCGTCGAATTGGTCGGCGACGCCTTGAAGCAGTTTCTTTCGCGCAATACGGTGCTGGGCGATCGCGTGGCGGTGTCGGTTTCGGGCCAGGCCGGCCTGGCCCGCTTCATCAAGCTGCCGCCGCTGGAAGCGAAGAAGATCCCCGACCTGGTGCGCTACGAAGCCCGGCAGCAGATCCCCTTCGACCTGAACGACGTGGTCTGGGACTATCAGCGGATGGGCGGCGGGAGCGTGGAAGAGGGATTCGCGCTGGACACGGAGATCGGCCTGTTCGCCATGAAGCGCGACGCCGTGTTTCGCGCGTTGGATCCGTTTCTGAAGCTCGACATCGAGGTCGACGTCGTCCAGCTTACGCCGCTGGTTCTCGTACAACTATCCTCGTCTTCGACCAGATGGGCGAATTGCCGCCGCCCGAGGAATTCGACCCCGAGAATCCGCCCGAATCGGCGGTGATCATCTCGATGGGCACCGACGCGACCGACCTGGTGATTACCAACGGCTTCCGGGTTTGGCAGCGGAGCATTCCGATCGGCGGCAGCCATTTCACCAAGGCGTTGATCCGCGAACTGAAACTTACCTTCGCCAAGGCCGAGCATCTGAAGCGGAACGCCACGGCCGCCGCCGATCCGAAGGCGGTCTTCCAGGCGATGAAGCCGACCTTCAGCGACCTGTTGACGGAGTTGCAGCGGTCGATCGGCTATTTCTCGAATCTCGATCGGGCGGCGAAGATCGGCCGCGTCGTGGCGCTGGGCAACGCCATGAAACTGCCCGGCCTGCGCCGCTATCTGTCGCAAAGCCTGGGCTACGACATCGAGAAGATCGAGTCGTTCCACAGCCTGGAGGGGCCGCAGGTCGTCACGCGCCGGCTTTCCAGGACAACCTGCTGTCGTTCGGCGTGAGTTATGGACTGGCGTTGCAGGGCTTGGGGAAGGGCGGCGGTGCATACGAACCTGTTGCCCAAGGAGATCGTGCAGAGCCGGCTGATCAAGCGAAAGAAGCCCTGGGCGGTGGCCGCCGCGGCGCTGGTGCTGCTCGGCTGCGCTATCAATTATGCCGCCCATTCGCTGGCGCTGGGCGGCGTCGAATGATCCCGCCTGGCAGGCCCCGCAGCGGCAGGCCGCCGACTTGAAAGCAGAAGTCCAACGCCTCGACCAGGGCAAGACTGAGGCCGAAGCGAAGTTTAACGCGACCGACCTGATCGGCAAGCATCTGGTGAGCAACGTCGAAGGGCGTCTTCGCTGGCTGGATTTGCTCAAGGCGATCGACGCCTGCCTGCCGCGCGGCGCCGAGCCCAAACCGATCGACGAGAAGGCCAAGGATAAGGAAGCCGCGCGTACGCTCGCGTTCATGCAGCGGCCGGAACTGCACATTACCAACCTCGATTGTCAGGAGGTCGACGACATCGCGGCGTGGAAGAGCGCCGTACCGAGGCGATGCGCGGGAAGACTGCGGACGCCGCCGCGACGCCCGGCGCGGCCGTCGATCCTCCGGCGGAGACCTCGTCGGCAGCGCCGTCGAAGGGGCCGACGTGGATCATCCAAATCGCCGGATGTCACTATCACAACGCCGATACCTACCATCAAGGGGCAGAGTATCTCAACGAGACGCTGATCAAAAACCTCCGCGAGAAAACGATAGAACTTCCCAGCGAAGACGGCAAGACCGAAAAGGTGTCGATGAAAGACCTCGGCATCAGCTACCCGACGATCGTCAAGAAGTCGCCGCTGGAGGAGTGCGTCTTGGTCGATCCGAACGCACAGGCTCCGGATGCCGGGGGCATGGGCAATATGATGGGCAACGCGGGCTACGGACCGATGCCCGGCGACAGCGCGCGGACTGCCGAGACCCTCAAGCCGCTGAAGTTCGATTTCGTCGTGCAGTTCTGCTGGCAGCCAAAGACTCCGGCGGAACGCCGACAAGGCCGCCAAGGAGAGGGAAGCAGCGGAGAAAGCCAAGAAAGCGGCGCAGGCCGCGGGCAAGACCGGTCAACCATAGGCGGTCGCAAGCGGCCGTTTTACATTGTCGAGAAGTCGCCATGGATCAACTCAAGATATTCCTTGTCACCGCCAAGAAGCAGCAGTTCTGGGTGTGCTGCGGTGTGATGTTGCTGACGGCGATCGGCTGTTGGTGGTGGGCGTCGGGCAATCTGACGAAGTTGTATGACAATCGGGCGAGGGCAATCGACGGCGACTTTGCCGGGGCCACCGTCCCGCCCGGCACACCCAACGAGAAGGTCATTACGAAGATCAACGACCAGGACAAGGAACTGGCGGAAAAGGTCTATCGCGCCTGGCAGAGCCTCTACGCCGAGCAGAAGAAGAACAACCCCTTTCCCACCAAAGTCTTGGGCGAGGAGTTCAAGCGGGAATTCGAGTTGCTCCAGTTGCCCAAGGATCAGCTTGCGCCGCAGTACCTCGACATTTACCAGAACCACATCAGGAAGTATCTGCCCGAGCTTCAGAAGATCGTGAAGGTCCGTCACGAGGTCGGTGGAGAAGAGGGGGCGGCTGCGGGGACTCCTCCTACGGGCGCTCCGGGTTTTGGTGGGGGCAACGGCCGGGGCCGCGGACTGGTTCCTCGCGGAATCGTGCCTCGGGCAATGGGCGGCGGCGGGTTCGGACCGGGGGGTTCCGGCTTCGGTGCAGAAAAGGAATACACCGGCATCGTCGATTGGGACCCCGGGGACTATGCCCAGTTGGAGTGGCACTTCGATTGGGGCAACAGCGCCAACGACGCTGGAAGTGGTGATGGCCCAGGAAGATCTCTGGGTATACGAGGTGCTGCTGCGGGTAATCAAGAAGGTGAACGAAGGGGCTACCACGCAGTCCAGCGCCGCCGTGAAGCGGATTGTCGCCCTGGACATCGGCAGGGACGCGGCGCCGGGCTGGCAGGAAGCGCGGCAGGCCATATTCGCCCCACCCCAGACCGGCAATGCCCCGGGAATGCATGCCCGCCTCCCTTAGCGGGCCGATCGCCAGGGCAGGGGGCGCCGGGCAACCAAGCCGAGGAAGCTGCTCTTCAGAGACCGCTATATCGACGAAAAGGGGGAGCCGCTGCCGTATACCCCCCAATACCCTCATGCCATTCATCCCATTCCCGAGTTCAAGATGATGCCGGTCTTCATGAACTTCAAGATGGACCAGCGGTATTTACCGACGCTGTTGGTCGCGTGCCTCAACTCCAGCATGCCGATCGAGGTCAAGCGTGTCCGTATCCTCAAACAGTCGATGCCACCGTTTAGTCCGGGCGATGCGGCAGGGACCGGCATGCCGGGCGGAATGGGCCGGTCGATGTCGGCAATGCCCCCGTTGATGCCGCGGGAGATGATGTGCCCGGGAATGGAACGCTCGATGCCTCGAATACCGCGGGGGCCCGCTCCCGCCGCGACCGCCGGAACCGATCAGTGCAAGACCTGACCGGGCAACTTGACGTTCCCGTGCAGATTTGCGCCGTGATTTACATTTACAACCCACCGGACCGCGCGAAACTGGGCATCCCGGACGAGAAGACTCCGGCCGGGGCCGCCGCCCCAGGCAATGCGGCTTCGCCGCCAGCCAATGCCTCCGCAACGCCGCCGCCCAACTCGACTCCAGGGAGGTGAGTTATGAAGAAGCCAAAACTGCGATTGGACAAAGCGGCGATCCAGGAGTTCTTCCTCCAGCACGTCGAGAAGATCGTTTTTGGGCTGCTGGCGCTCGTTTTCGTGTTCTTCGTGTACTCGGCGATCGGAGTCACGCGGGCGTCGTATTCCAAGACGCCGACGGAGTTGGCCGACGCCGTCGCGGCGGGCGAGCGCAAAATTGAGGGTGCGGCGGCGACAACGGATCTGGTAGTGCGGGACTACGACCTTCAGGCAAAGCAGAACAGCGCCTCCATCGCCGAAAAGCTCTACGGCACCCTGCGACCGATCGATGTGGCCATCTTCCCCAAACGGGAACTGCGCGGCGAGCCGGCGTTGTTCGGCGTTCAAGGGCTGCGCGGAGCTGCCGGCTTCGGTGCGGTGTCGATGGTGGCCCAGCAGCCGGCCGGCGGGGACGGACAAGCGGGGATGGCCATGCAAGGAGCGGCGGAGATTCGTCGCGGACAGCGGTGGGTGGTGCTCACCGGCATAGTGCCCTACGACAAAGAGCTAATGGCTTTCGACGACGCGTTGAGGAATGCCGGACCGACCGGCTCCTACAATCAACAGCGAGACATGCCCTACTACGTCGGATATTTCGTGCAGCGCGTCGAGGTGGTCAGTCCCGCCGACGCGGCGAAGCCCGACTGGAGCAAGGCCAAGCCGGTTCTCGTCGTACCAGGCCGAAACCGAGGCGATGAAGCTTTGGGGCCAACAGGCGACGCAAGACATCGTCGGGCAGGAGCACCTCTTCCCGTTGAACCCGATGGCTCTTGTGTTTCCTCTCCCACCCTTGGTTGGGGCGAAGTGGGACAAGAACGTGGTCCATGCGCCGGAGATTCCGCTGCCGAATTTCGGCCAACCCGGTGTACCGGGCATGATTGGCGGTTTCGGAAGGGGAATGCCGGGTGCTGGCCCAGGATCGAAACAACCGGGTGCTGGCCCAGGATCGAAACAGCCGGGCGCCGCAGCGGGCGAAGTGCAGGATCCGTTCGGCGACATCCCGCCCGGTCAGGTGGCCCCACAGCCCGGCGGCGCTTCCGGCGGAACTACCGGCGGAGGCCCTGCGGCCGCTGGAGCGGACACGTCGACGTACCTGTTGTTCCGCTTCTTCGACTTCAACGTGGAACCGGGAAAACAGTACGTGTATCGCGTTCAACTGTGCTGAAAAACCCCAATTACAAAGTGCTCGGCGTAAAACCTGCATGGCTGAAGAATCCCAAACTGGCCGACGAAAAATATCTGAAGACGAAGTGGTCGGACGAAAGCGATCCGCCGGTGGCGGTCTCCGTGCCGTACGCCGCCGGCGTCCTGGCGGTTTCCGTGACCTCGAAGCCGACGCGCGATCCCGTCGGTCGAATCCTGGTGACCAAGTGGTCGAAGAAACATGGTGTCGAGACGCACGACGAGTTCAACGTCGTTCGCGGACAGGTGGCCGATTTTGCCGACAAGGTTGTCAATCCGTCCGACTTGAATACCGCCGCAGGAGTGCCCGGCGGTGGTGGAATGATGCCGATGGTCGGCGGCGGCGGGATGATGCCGATACCCGGCGGTGGTGGAATGATGCCGGCGCGTGGTGGACGCGAAATGCCGATGATACCGGGCCGTGGCGGGATGATGCCGATGATACCGGGCCGCGGCGGGATGATGCCGATGATACCGGGCCGCGGTGGGATGATGCCGATGATACCGGGCCGCGGCGGGATGATGCCGATGCCCACTGGCGCCGGCGTCAGTCGCCCGTTCAAGGTGAATTACTTCACTCATGCGATTGTTGTGGATCTCCGCGGCGGCGAGTCTCTCCACGGCCGAAGCAGCAGCAGCCTTCGACTCGTTTCTCCGGGCTATATCCTGTTGCAGGATCGAGACGGAAAGCTGATCGTGCGCGATGAATTGGCGGACCTGCCTGCCTATAAGAAGATTGTCCCCACGAAGGCTCCGGATCAAGCCTCACCGGCGGGCATTCGTCCCAAGACCCCGGGTGAGCGTCTGAAGGGGAGCCCGCGCGAAAAGCTGCCTCCCCAGGGCGACCACCGTAGGAAGACCGGCGGAACGCCCAAGAAGCCAGGGCGGAATTTCGAGAAGACCGCCAGCTCCCTTGCGGCGGTCCGTAGTTGTCGCAGGGCGTTGCTCCCGTTCTCTTCACCGAGTGGGCAGACTTGGCAAGCGGGGCAAATGCAATACCGTGCTCCAGGCTGGAGCAGTGGGGCACTCGGCTCCTCGATCTCGCAATCTCGGCGAATTGCTCTTGACCGCTTGGCCGCCTGCCGTTATTTAAGCCGCCCTCATCAACCGGAATTTCAGGATTCGATCTCGAACTCGGCCTTCTTCCATGTCCGGCACGCGAAAAGACGCCGGCACAGAACGGATGAGTCTCACAAGGAGAGCTCTGTTGAAAACGACAGCATACGCACTTGTCGGTTGGATCGCGCTGGCACTGGCTTTTTCGGCGAGAAACGTGGCGGCGGGGCCGATCGGCGGCACGCCGGAGACGTACTTGGCGGCCGCGGTCCTTGGACAATCGAATTCAGCCGACGATTCGGCCGCGGATCCGCATCAGCGATCGGCCAATCTTCTCCGCCGCGCTCGGCAGGCCATGGCGGAGAGAGATTTTGTTGCGGCCGAATCGTTGATCTCGCAGGCCGACACCCTCGGCGTGAAGTACAGCATTTTCTATCAGGGCGACACGCCGAAGAAGGTCCGTCGCGAATTGGAGCGCCAACGCAACAGTGCTGCGCCGGCGAAGTCCAACGGACTGTTCTCGATGATTTCCGCGAACCGAGACCAGGCCCCCGCCTCGGACCCGTTCGCCGCGCATCGGATCGCTCCGCCTACCACCGCCGGCCAAAGCGTCACGCCGCTGCCGAGAATTGGCTACGCCTCGCCGACCGGTGCGGCGGCGCAGACGAATTCAGGCCAATTCAATCCGACCGCGCAGCCAAACGTGACGGCTCGAACGCCGAGAATGATGAGCCAGGCGGCCGGCAAGCCGAGCAACGATCCGCTTCGTACCGCACGGCTGGCGCTCGCCGTCGGCGACGTTCGCCGGGCGATGGAGTTCGTCGAACGGGCCAGGGCGTCGCGGACCAACTATCAGTCGCTGGGCGACACGCCCGAAAAGGTCGAGGCGTCGATTCGGCGGCAGCAGGAGTTGCAGGGACTGGACAAGGGGACGGAAGCCTATGCCCGCGCCTCGGCCCGCAGCTTGATGGAACAGGCCGGCGGGCTGCTTCACTGGAACGAATACGACGAGGCGGAGCGGCTGGCCCGCCGGGCAGCCGCGCTGCCGATCATCTATGGCGCCTTCGAGCAGAAGCCGCAGGAATTGTTGCAGCGGATCGCCAGTGCCCGCCGCCAGGACCGCAGCGCGGCGGTGGAAGCGGCCGGCTACGCGATGGCGTCGGGCGACGGCGCGAATCTGGCATCGCGGCAAAAGGCCGTGCAGTTGGTCGGCCAGGCACGTGACGCGATCGGCGCGGGTCGATTGGATCAGGCCGAGATGCTTGCGGGTCAGGCCCGGCAGTTCGGCGCCCAACAGCGCCTTCGCCCCCGGCGAGGACTGTCCGGAGTTGGTGTTGCTGGATTTGCAGCGCATCAGGCAGGGCGGGGCGTCGGGGGTCGTGCCGGCCGGTGGCCAGTACGCCGCCCCGAGCGATCCGAACCGCGCCATGCCCGCCGTGTACAATCCGGCCGGCGATCGAACGCAGAACATACGGGCGTCGGACATGGAGCCGGGCCTTCCGCCCAATCAGGACGTGACGCGGGGTAGCCGCTTCGCACAGGTTTCGTCTCCCAGCCCCACGAATCCGATGAGGCCGGCCGAACCGCCGCGTCCCGACGGCGCCGGCACGGCACAACCGCGGGGGATGACGCTGTTCCAACAAGGCGAAGCGGCATTGAAGGCCCACGACACCACGCGCGCCTACCAACTGTTCGTTCAGGCCGCCAATCATCCGAACGACTTGGACCCCGAAACGTCGCGGCGGCTGCACGATCATCTGCAACTCCTCTCCGGCCCCGGGCGAACGAATCCGTCCAACCGGGCAGGGCAATCTCCGACAATGGCCAACCAGGCGGCCACGCAACAACAACTGTCGATCAATCAAATCCGCACCGACCTGGCCCACCGCGAGTCGAATGCCAGGGCCATGCGAGCCACCGATCCGAAGGGCGCGCTGGCGACGTTGGAAGAGGCCCGCAAAAAGGTCGAAATGACGACCGGACTCGACCCGGCCGTGCGCGGTCAATTCCTGCGAAGCGTCGATCGGGCAATTGCCGAGACGAAGCAGGTCATCGCCCAAAACGGCCCGCAGATCGAGTTGAAGGAGAAGAACGATCGCGTCCACCAGGACGTGGAACGCAATCAGCGGGTGAAACTCGAAGTGCAAACGCAGGTGGCGATGAAGATCGACCAATACAACAAGCTGGTCGAGGAGCAGCGCTACGCGGAAGCCGTCGTCGTGGCGAAGCAGGCCGTAACGCTCGACCCCGAGAACCCGGTCGTAAAGCAGGTGCTGGCGGAGTCAAAGCTGATTCAGAATTACCGCGAGGCCAAGGCCATCCAGGCCGCAAAGGAGGACGGCTTTGTCAGGGCGTTGGGAAACGTCGATATTGCCGGCGAGCCGTTCGACGACAACAAACCGTTCCAGTTCTCCATGAACGGGAAGGAGTGGAGCGATTTCAGCAAACGGCGGATGAAATACGCCGGTGGCCGTCCACGTGCCCTCTCGGAGCGCGAAATCGAAATCCAAAAGAAGCTGCGCACGCCGGTGTCGCTCCAGTTCACCAGTGCGCCGCTTGGCCAAGTCATGGGCTACCTGTCGAAGCTGGCGGAGGTCAACTTGCACCTCGATCCGACGGGCCTGGCCGAGGAGGGCATTACGCCCGACACTCCGGTCACTATCAACCTGCCCAGCGAGATCATGCTCAAGAGCGCATTGAACCTGATCCTGCAACCGCTGCACTTGAGCTACGTAATCAAGGACGAGGTGCTGAAGGTCACCAGCGAGCAGATGCGCGACGTGCAGGTGTACCCGGTGACGTACCCCGTCGGCGACCTGGTCATACCGATTCCGAACTTCGTGGCCAACTCTCAGATGGGCCTGGCGGGAGCGTATAGCAAGGGGATGGCCGACGCCAGCTACTACGGCGGCGGCTTCGGCGTGACCGGCCCGTCGTCGACCAGCACGCCGATCTCGGTCGTCGGCAACAATAGCCGCGCGCAACATGACCAGCAACGCCGAGCTGTTGGCCAATACGATGGGCGTCACCCCCGGCAGTCACCTCTCGCCGGGCGGGCACAAGAGCAGCAGCCCCGGACCGGGCTCACTCGGCGGCGGCGCGCAGCCCGACTTCGACAGCCTCATCGACCTGATCACTTCCACGATCAAGCCCACCAGTTGGGACGAGGTCGGCGGACCGGGCTCGATCATGCCCTTCGAAACCAATCTCAGCATCGTCGTCAGCCAAACCCAGGACGTCCACGAACAAATCGTCGATCTGCTCGAGCAGTTGCGGCGATTGCAGGATCTGCAGGTGACGATCGAAGTCCGCTTCATCACGTTGAACGACAACTTCTTCGAGCGGATCGGCGTAAGCTTCGACTTCGACATCAAGGACAACGCCATCGGTAAGGGCATCTCGTTCGTCACGCGAACCCCACCGCCCGCCATCACCGCGGGCGACCCCAACTTCGCCACCGCCCAGGGACTTCCGAACGCCACCCAGGCCGGCACGCGGACGATTGCGGTCGGCATGAGTTCGCCGAACATCTACAGCTCGGACCTCGACATCCCCTTTACGCAGAACAGTTTTGCCTTGGCGGTGCCGCAGTTCGGCGGGTTCGACGCGACGGCCGGCGCACAGTTGGGCTTCGCCATCCTCAGCGACGTCGAAGCATATTTCTTCATCAACGCCGCGCAGGGCGACAAGCGCAGCAACGTTTTGCAGGCCCCGAAGGTCACGTTGTTCAACGGCCAGCAGGCTTACGTTTCCGACACGACGCAAAGCCCCTTCGTCATCAGCGTGATCCCGGTGGTCGGCGACTTCGCCGCCGCGCAACAGCCGGTGATCGTCGTCCTCTCCGAAGGCACGTTCATGACCGTCCAGGCGGTGGTCTCCAACGACCGGCGGTTCGTCCGGCTTACGGTCGTGCCCTTCTTCAGCCACATCGGCGCCGTGAACACGTTCCAGTTCACCGGTGCGACCACGAGCACGACCGACACGACTCGCCAGGGGCTGCTCTCCTCGGTAACCAATCCGAACAGAGTGTTCAACCAGAACAACGACCAGCGGACGGTCACCAATTCGGGCACGACGGTGCAATTGCCGTCGTTCTCCTACGTAACGGTGACGACGACGGTGAGCGTGCCCGACGGCGGCACGGTGCTGCTGGGCGGCATCAAGCGGCTGAGCGAGGGGCGCAACGAGTTCGGCGTTCCGCTGCTGAACAAGCTGCCCTACATCAATCGGCTCTTCAAGAACGTGGGCATTGGCCGCGAGACGCAGAGCCTGATGATGATGGTCACGCCGCGGATCATTATTCAGGAAGAGGAAGAGGAGAAGCTGGGCATCGAGACGGGTGGTTAAACATCGCGAGTCACCGGCCCATGCCTGATCGGACGAGCGGGCGTGGACGGAGTCCCACAAAGCATCAGGGCGAAAGCCCTCCCTGTGCCGCCGCCGGCTTACCCCCCCAAGCTGGCGGCGGCCGCTTTTCTTGGAGGATCTGCTTTCGGCGTTGTCGGCGGGCAGTCGGCACGGTTCGCGTGGCGGTTCGTCTGCTGGCCGCCGGTTCCGACCAGCCGACGATGCAGTTCGACGTGATCGACACGGGCATCGGCATGACCGAGGCGCAGATCGCCCGGCTGTTTCGACCGTTCAGCCAGGCCGACGAATCGATAACGCGAAAACACGGCGGAACCGGCTTGGGATTGGCCATCAGCAAGCGGCTGGCGCAACAACTCGGCGGCGACATCGGCGTCAGCAGCACGCCCGGGGAGGGTAGCACCTTTTCCCTGACGATTCAAGTCGGGTCGCTCGACGGAGTCGAGTTGATCGACCACCGGGCGGAGGGCCCGCGTTCAGCGGAGCCCTGCCGACAGCCGGCCGGGTCGTTGGCCGGGCTCAATTGTCGAATTCTGCTGGCCGAAGACGGCCTCGACAATCAGCGGCTGATCGCCCTCCTTCTCAGGAAGGCCGAGGCAGAGGTCGTCGTCGCCGACAACGGAAAGACTGCCTGCGAGTTGGCCCTGGCGGCGCGCGACGACGGCAATCCCTTCGACGTGATTCTGATGGACATGCAGATGCCGGTCATGGACGGCTATGACGCGACCGCGATGCTCCGCCAGGCCGGCTACTCCGGCCCGATCATCGCGCTGACCGCGCACGCCATGAAGGAGGACCGCGACCGCTGTCTGGGCGCCGGCTGCGACGACTACACGGCCAAGCCGATCGATCGCCAACGGCTGATATCGCTGGTCGCCAAATACGCTGGTCATCGTGCTCAGCGATTGTTGACCTGACGTCATGTCGAGACGTCCGCGCCGCGACGAGGACGCGCGTTGGCAACTGTAACAGAATACGTCGATCATTTCACCGAAGGACGGATTTCCGAATCCGTCCAGATTGTGGACGGATTTGGAAATCCGTCCTACAACGCTTGGTCAACGTATTTTGTTACGGCGACTTATTTACGGGCTTTGACCGACGCCACCTGCTGCTTGAACGTTTCGGTCTCCTGCCGCACCTGCTTGACGAAACTGTTGTCTTCGGCGGTGCCCAAGACGGCCTTCATCTCCTCGGCGTTGCGGAAAGTGCGCTTGGCGGAAGGGATTGTCGTAGTCCTTCTTCCGAGTCACGTAGACCTGATCGCGGACGTACTCCTGGATCCGCACCGCCTCGTCCAGAGCCGGTATTCCACAGCTCCGGCGAGAGGTCGTGAGTGTCCAGCAATTCCAGCAGGACGGCCAGCGCATGGGCTTGCTTGCGGCGAGGGTAATCTTGCCACATTTCGTCGTAGCGAGCGTGAATCTGCCTGCCAGTTCTTCAACCGCCCGGCCTTGATGTCTTCGAGCAGCCGCTCGACGTCCGGCTCCGGGGCAAGCTGGCCGCCGAGGTTGACCCAGCTCCGTTCGCGCGGCCGCGGCAAGATCACGGCACATCGTCTGCCGCGTGGCGTCGGGATGGGCATGCAGGTAGGCCAGCAGATTTTTGACTGCATAGTAATGGAGCATTTCGCGGTAGGCGGCGTGGGCCTGCCGCGCCTTGAGGATGACGACGGGCCGATGCGACGCTTCCATGTTTTCGCCGAGGATTTCGCAGGTCGGCCGCGGTGGTCGAGGCGGCTGAGCATGGATCGCCCGGCGGCGGCCAACGCGGTGTCGTCCATCGATTCCGTCGGCTTCCTCCGTCCGCTGCGCAGCTGTCGCCTTGCCCGCCCAGACTTCGAGCAATCGCAGGGCGGCGACAATCTCCTCGACCGTGTCCGGCGCGAGGCAGTCGAACTCGATGTGCTGGGTCTTGGTCTTGCGCTTGTCGCGGGTGGTGAACTTCCAGGTGTTTCGCGCCAGGGCGTACATGTTGTAGCGCCACCAGTAGGCCGGAATGACCAGCAGGCGATCGTTGGCGCGGTCGTCGCTCAACAGGCTGAAAGGCAGGGGGATGTTCAGTTCGGCCGGATAATCGCCCTTGGCCAGCAGCGTGAACGAGGCGAAGCGGCAGGAGTGCTTCAGCGTCGTGCACAGGCCGGGCCAGAAGCCGCGGCCGGCGAGGATCTCGCCGTCGTTGGCGCGGCTGTTGTGGTTCGAGCCGATCGTGGCGCCGGCGGCGAGGTTGCTTTGCCCCAGCAGCAGCGAGGCCACCAGGAACGAGTTGTTGTGGTGCTGTTCGTGGGCCGGGAAGATCAGGTTGTTCAGCAGTTCGCAGCACGAGACGGTGGAGTTGTCGCCGAGGTAGGAGTGGATCAGCCGGGCGCCGTACTTGAGGTTGGAGTTGTTGCCCATCACGAACCGCACCGCCTTGCAGCCGTAGAAGACGTGGCAGCCGAGGCCGATGATGCCGTTGACCAGCTCGACGCCCTCGCCGATCTGCGTCGGCTCGTCTTCGGTCGAGTTGATCGTGAGGTTCTTGAGCTTGTTGGCGCCCTTGATGTAGCAGGCGGGCCCGATCTTCACGTCCTTGAGAATCTGGCAGTTCTTCAGCACGCAGCCGTCGCCCACCGTTCCGTAGAAGCCGCGGCGCGAGTCGAACTGTCGCTGGGTGATCTCGCCGAGCTTGCGTTGCAGGGCCGTCGTCGTCGCGGTACTTCGACCAGATGATAGGCGTCGGCCGGCGATCATTCCGTCGAAGGGCATCACCGCCCGGCGTGCCGGTCTCGTTCACCAGGTCGAGCCAGACGCGGACGTCCTCGGGCTCGCCGTCCTTGACGATGCCGTTGCCGAACTTGGCGTGGTTCGTGGTGTGCATCTCGTCGATGTTCAGCAGCATCGCGTTGTCGCCGACGATGTAATGGGCGAGGTAGCGGACGTTGTGGATGGCGGCGTTCTCGCCGACGTCGCAGGAGATGACCACGCTGTTGGTGATGCCCGCCGGCATCTGCAGGTCGTGGTGTTCCAGCATGACGGCTTCGAGCCGGGCGATGCGCACCAGGCCGGAGAACTCGCTGCTCGCGAATCAGCCGCGGGTCGAACGGATCGGCCACCAGGAAGCAGGTCCCAGTCGTCGCAGGTGTTGCCGTTTTTCACCAGGGTTTCGATTTCGTCGGCGCGGAGCCGCCGCCAGGCGGGCTGGCGGCCCAGTTGTTCGTTCCGCAGGTAGATATTCATCCCGATTCGGCGGCAGATACTCCGGCGGGATAAACTGGCGGGCGAACTGCCCGATCGGAATGACTTTTACGTTGGCCATGATTCGCCCTGCTCGATTCTTGACGAGACGCCCAACCACGAGGATAGCCGCCGTGGTGAAAAGATGCAATATCGCGGACGTAGCGTTGTTGGGACCGCAGTTGCAGCAAGGCCCTCGATTTCGAGCAGAAGATAGCCGGGAGCCAACAGTTCCCGGAGAGAAATGGAAGACCTGTGCATATTCCGGGCGTCGTTGAGTCCCGGCCATTTGTGTATTTGATCCGCCTCTACGACTACGTTGCGCCGGCTGTCTCGTAGTTCGCGGCGGCCTCCACGGCCCTGAACAGTTCCTCGGGATCGATGGGCTTGGTGATGTAATCGTCCATGCCCGCCTCCAGGCAGCGCTGGCGGAATCCCTTAACGGCATGCGCCGTCATGGCAATGATGGGCACGTGGCCGCCGCTTAGCTCCTTCGCCCGGATCGCCGTCGCCGCTTCGAGGCCGTCCATTTCGGGCATCTCCAGGTCCATCAACACGACGTCGAACGGCTGCCGCCCGACCGCGTCGACGGCCTCTTCGCCGTTGTTGGCGATGGCGACGTCGTGTCCACGCATCTTCAGCAGGCCGACGGCGACTTCCTGGTTGATCAGCCCGTCCTCCGCCAGAAGGATCTGGAGGCGTCGCACGTTTGCCGCGGCGGTGTCGCCGAGGCTCGGTTCTTGACGATGATCGCCGAGGGCCAGGCGGACGGCATCCATCAGTTCCGACTCCTTGGCCGGCCGCGTCAGGAACTGCGCTTGCGGCAGGCGACGATAACGAAGCGGCACCCGTTCGCGGCTGGCGGGAACCAGCACGATGATCCTACAACCGCTCTCGGCTCCGATCTGGTGAATGCGATCGATCAACTGCCAACCGTTCGGGCCAGGCGTGCTGCAATCGACGATGGCCGCGCGGAACGGCGCGCCGCTCAGCGCGGCGCAGTCGATTTCCGCCAGCGCCAGGGTTTCATCCCCGACGACGGTCGAACAAATGCCGTGCCGGCCGAGCATCTCCGCATAAACCGAGCGGCGGCGGGGATGGTCGACGACGACGAGAACCGGCGACGTCTCGGACTCCGGCGGTCGCGGGCGTTTCGGCGAGGTCGGCGGCGAATTGGACGGTGAAATGGAAGGTGCTGCCGCGGCCCACTTCGCTCTCGACCCAAATCCGCCCCCCCATCAACTGCACCAACTTCGACGAGACCGCCAACCCCAAGCCGGTCCCGCCGAATCGCCGCGTCGTCGAGCTGTCGACCTGGCGGAACGACTCGAAGATGGACTGGCATTTGTCGGCCGGGATGCCGATCCCCGTGTCGTGCACGGCGCAATGCAGCCGCACGCCGCCGGCAGTAGATTCTTCCAGCCGGACGTCGGCGAACACTTCGCCGCGCTCGGTGAACTTGACCGCGTTGCCGAGCAGATTGACCAGGATCTGGCGGAGCCGGCCGGGATCGCCCGACAGAGTCGCCGGCACGTCCGGAGCCACGCGGAAGATCAGATCGATCCCCTTCTCGGCGGCGCGGAGACCGAGCAACTGGACCGAATCGCCCACCACTTCGCGGATGTCGAAGGCGATGTTCTCCAGTTCCATCCTGCCGGCCTCGATCTTCGAGAAGTCGAGCGTGTCGTTGATCAGATGCAGCAGGCAATCGGCCGACTGCCTGACGGTGTTCAGGTAGCGCTGCTGCTCGCCGTCCAGCGGCGTCCTCAGCGCCAGATCGGTCATGCCGATGATGCCGTTCATGGGGGTGCGGATTTCGTGGCTCATCATCGCGAGGAATTCGCTCTTGGCGCAGTTGGCCTTCTCGGCAAGGTCCTTGGCCAAGCGCAACTGCTCCTCGGTCTGCCGCAACTCCGCGGCGACGCGTTCCAACTCGCGATTCGAGGTGGCCAACTCCTGGCGCGGGCCTCGGCGGCTGCGGTCCGCTCGGCGACTCTCAACTCCAGCGTTTCGTTGAGCCCCTGCAACTGCTGGAAGCCTTCGGCGTTTTCCAACGCCGCGCCGGCGATCGTAACGATGAAATCGGCCAGCCGCTCCTCGTCCGTGCCAAACTGGCATTGCGCCTGGTAATGCGCGACGTAGAGGCAGGCGTCGGTGCGGCCGCGCACGAAGATCGGCGCGCACAATGTCGAGTGTTCTTCGGGAAAGGAAGTACGCTCGAACTCGGGAGCCGTGCCGGTGAAGGCGATGGCCCTGCCGGCCGAAATCGCGCGATCGAGCAGCAAGCGTTTGAACGCCAGCGGGACGGTTCCCGCCACGGGGGTGAATAGTTCCTGGCCGTTCTCTCGCGTGACTTCCAGGACGAGGCAATGCTCGCTGCGAAGAAGCCGCAGGGCGGCATTGCGGACTTCGGCGAAAACCATCGCCCGCGAATGCGACGCGGCGATGCGGCGGCCGATCTTCAGAACCGTGTCGAAGCGGTCGGCCAACGAAAGGGTCGGCGCCGCGGCGTCGCCGTCGCCGCAACTGACCTCCTTGTCGGAGAGGACAATTTCTCGCAGGGCCGCCTCGGCGGCCGCCACTTGCAGGTCGGCCCCGGCTCGCCCCATCTCTTGCAGCATCCGACCGTAGGCCAGCAGCGTTTGGGCGTGCTCGTATCTCGCTCCCTGCCGTTGGGCGACGATCAGGCTCTTCTCGAAGAAACGAGTCGCGCATCGCGCGTCTCCGCGGATGGCAAGAATGCGGGCGTATTCGCGGAGCGCATGGGGAAGATCGTTTTGCAGCCAGCGGGCGGTCCGCAGCGCGCGGCGGGCCGCAGCCTCCGCGTGGGCCAACAAGACGTTGCGATTCCACGGCGCATAACCCGGCTGCTGCTCCGCCTGGCAGCGCAGCGCGGTCGCCAACCATGCCAGGTTCGGCGCCACGTAGGCGTTCATAATGCCCGCTTTTCTCGCAATCGCGAGGGCGCGGGAGAATCGCTCGGCCGCCTGTTGGTATTGCTGTGTGGCCATCAGCCGCACGCCGTCGGCCAGGAGCACCTGGGCGGTGCCTTGCGGATCGCGACGGCTCCGCTGTAGCTCTTGTTGCAGCAATTCTTCGGGCACGCGGCCGCCGGTGGCGCGGGCCCAAAGGTCGAGGCTGATGCCCGACGCCAGCAGGTCACCGAGTTCCAGGCCGGATTGGTGCATGCGCTGCGCCACTTCGAGGGCGCCGCGGAGGTCACCCAGGCGATAAAGGGCGGCGCCGATTTGGTACCGGCCGATGTTGATTTCCCAATAGTCTCCGGTGCGTTGCAACAGGCGAATGGCTTCGCGGGCCCGTTCCACGCATTGCGAGAATCGTGAAGCGTGATAGAGCACAACGCTGTGGAAATTGCGCGACTGACCCTGCCCCCACAAGTCGCCGAACGACTTGCGGAGAATAAACGATCTCTCCGCGTAGTCCGCGCCGCGATTGAAGCAGCCGGTGAGACTCATGACCGGCGAATGATCGGAATACATCTGCGCAAGTTCTGACGTGGGCGGGTATCGCTCCGCCAAATTCATGCCGCGGAGGTGAGCCCACAGAGTCTGGAACTTCCCCCGCACGTACCAGTATACGTACGCCAGACGGCTGAACAATCTTGCGGCGAGCAACTCGTCTTCGGGACATTCCTGTTTTCGGCGGCCGACGAACAGCTTTGGAAGAAGCGTGTGGAGCGTCTGAACGGCCAATTCCCAGGCGAGAAAGGCCACGAAGGTGATGGCACGTCGTGGAACCGTTTTCCCCAGCAGACGAATTGCCTGCTCGAAAGCGACCACCGGCGCTCTCCATGTCTCCGCGTTTGAACGCCAGTTCGCCGAGTTTCCCGGTGATTTGGGCCTGAATGCACTTGCCGTCGGCCAATTGGGCGGCCCTGTGGAAGAGTTCGGCGGCCTCATCGTACCGCCCGCGCAGCATCAGCACGTCGCCCAGACCTTCGGCGATGCCGTACTGCACGGCCCGACCGGCCGACCGCGCCCCGCGATCTGCGATGCGATATTGCTGTTCGGCCACTTCGAGCGAATGCTGCGATCGAGCCTGGCGGGCGGCCAGCAGAGCGTACGGCAACGCACGATCGTGGTGGCCGGCGGCGTCGAAGTGATAGGCCAGGTCGAAGACGCGGTCGGGGAGACTCCTTTGCAGCGAAAGCGCGATCTGCCGGTGCAGGTTGCGGCGGGCCTCGACCGACAGCCGCGCCAGACAGGGCGGAACGAATGCGGTCGTGGATGAAAGCGCAGCGGACGCCGTCGTCTTGCACCCACACGAAGTGCCGCTCGCGGGCCTTGTTCAACAGGGCGGCAGTTTCGGAGGCTGGTTGCCCGGCGATCTCCGCCGCCAACGGCAGGTCGAATTCCTTGCCCAGCACCGCGCCGACAACGAGAAGATCGATGGTCGGCTGCGGCAACAATTCGATCCGCTGCGAGAGGACTTCGGCCGCCCAATTCGAGGAATGGAGGTTGGCCAGGGCCAGCGGCTCGACGCGCCAACCGTCGGACTCGGCCACCAAAGCTCCCGACTCGACCATTCCGCGCAGCATTGCGGAGGTCATGAACGGACAACCCTCGGAGAGTCCCACGACGACGTTGACGGCCTCATCCGGCAATGGCCCCGCCATCGACTCGGCCAGACGCCGCACCTCGTCGGGCCCCAACGGGTCAAGACTGAGATGAATCGCCGGCGTGAGTTTTCGCAACGGGTGGTCGGCGACAAGTTCTTCCGTTCGGAAGGCAACCACCAGACAGACGTGACGCCCGCCCGGCGACGAGTGATGACGATTCGCCAACCACTGCCCGATGAGCTTGACGGTCAGTTCGTCGGCCCACTGGCAGTCATCGAGCACGACCATCGCGGGCCGCTGCTCCGATCCCAGCGCATCCAAGAGAGTGACCAATGCCTGGATGCTGCGGGCTTCACCGAAGGCTTCCGGGCCCAACGAGTCGGAAGATTGCCAGCCGAGGGCCGTCAGTTCGGGGACGGCGGCGACGGCCGCGTCGCAGTGGTCGCCCAGGCGGCTGCGCAACTGGTCGGCGATATTCGCATCCGTTCGCGTGGCTTCGATCAGTTCAGCTACGACGCCTCCGAAGACTTGGAAGGGGCGCTGTCCGACTTGCTCGTAACCTTGGCCGCGAAATACTGCCATTCCCTCCTGGGCTCCACGCAGCGCCAGTTCGGTGAGCAATCGGGTCTTGCCGCCGCCCGATTCACTTTCGACGAAGACCAACGAGCCGTGCCCGGTGCCCGCTCGCCGCATCTGCTCGTCCAACTGCTGCAATTCGCGGCGGCGGCCGACAAAGGCCGGTTCGGTCAGAGTTGGCCGGTGGTCGTGCAAGCCGACCACGCACGACGGCTCGCGCTGGCCCGCGCCGACCGCGGCGGCGATGCTGGCCAGATCGGCCAGTACGGCTTCGGCCGATTGATAGCGTTCGTCGGGCGCCTTGCGCAAGAGCCGCTGAATCAGCTCGTCGAGGGGACGGGGGATTTCGAGTCCCATGCCTCTCAACTCGGGAACGCGTGCGGTCATGTGCTCGAACAACAGCGTGCCCACGTTGTCGCCGTTGAACGGAGCCCTTCCGGCCAGGCATTCAAAGAGAACCGCCCCCGCCGAATACAGATCGGACGGCTCGGCCACGCCGTGATCCAGCGTGCCGGCTTGTTCCGGCGAGCGATACTTGGCGGCCTCGATCGATTCCTCGTTGCTGAGAAGATCGGGCGGCATGACCCGCGGCAAATCAAATCCAACCAGCACCACGCCTTCCTTCGGCCCTCCTTCCGAGACAATCAGATTGGCGGGACGAATATCGCCGTGAAGGACTTTGCGGGCGTGAACCTCTTTCAGTGCGGAAAACAGGCAATCGCCGATTGTCAGCACGTCGGCGACTTTCAGCGGGCCCTGTTGCAACAACAATTTCAGCGTAATGCCGGGAACGAACGGGCGAACGAGATACAGGTGCTGCTTTTCGTGGCCGAGAAACTGTGCCGGCGCGGCATGGGGGATTTTCGCGCTGCCGAGGACGGAAATCTCTTGTTCCAATTGCAGGCGGACGTCGCGGGAGATCAATCGCTCGCCCACCAGCTTGACGACCACAGCCGCGCCGCTGGTGGCGTCAATCGCCAACACTGTCTCGGCGTGCTCTCCCTGCTTGAGAACGCGCACAACGTGATATCGATCGCCGGGGATCACGTCCGCGTTCGAGCCCGCTGATGTCTGCATGTTTCTCTTGGTGCCTGTGCACGCGCGTAACGAGGTTTTCGCGGGCAATCCATGCGCGCTATGTATCACCCAAGTGTACCTTCTGCTATTTCCGCTACAGCTTCTCGCGACTCCGTTTGTGCCCGTCAAGATCGCGGCAAAGCCGCTAAATTGTCGTCGGCTGTAGCGATTGCAACGATAATTCCGGCGCGGCGGCCATGTTGCCGCGCGCTTTCGCGAATTCGCTCAGAGACATGAATCGTTGCATAGCGTCTCCGTCGGCGAAAAGCGCGGAAGAAATGGTTGACAAATTGCATCGAGAATCTGCATAATCGCAAGAAGTCTCTTTCGCGACGCCGCACAGAGCGCGGCGTTCGCGGCTTACAAATCAGGAAGCGAAGAACGGAGTTACAAAAATGCCCGTCACGTCTCTTGTCGATTTCGATGTTACCGGGAGCACAAACATGGATAGCAGTGTGGAACGATTCTTCAGCAAAGACGTACCGGAGTTCACCACGGCACTTGCCGATCTGGACTCACGACTGGGACCGGCAGCCGCGCCGCGCACGGACGACAACTATCGTTTGATCGCGGATGCGTTCGATCGCTCGTGCGACGCTTGCCGTCGAGTGGAAGCACTGCTGGCGGACGACCCCGAACGGCTGATGGAAATCAAATCGCGGTTCCGCGAGCAGATACGCCCCTGGCTTGATCGAAGCTGGGTGTACCATCGAGCCCTTTCCAAGCCTCGCGGTTATCCGGGTGATTACGAACTCTTGACCGCGCTGTACGACAACGTGCCGAAGGGGCGCGGACTGGCCGGTTACGTGGATCTCTATCTGCTGAACATCACCTTGACCACCGCCATTCGGGAAAGGCTTCTCTGCGCAAAGACCTTTCTGACCGAGGAGTTAAGCCGCCGCCATGGCGACGTTTCGATCCTGAACGTGGCTTGCGGCTGTGTGCGGGAATATGAAGGCGGACTCGAGCATCCGGACGGCACCAATGTCCGCATCACTTGCATCGATACGGATCCCGAAACCTTGAACTACGTGAAATTGCGGAGCGCCTCCGCGGGCATGCGCAGCCTCCGTATCGACTGTGTGGCCCATAATGCCATCCGCACCAGTTCCGCGCAGGGCAACATTCGCCGCTTCGGCCGGCCGGATATCCTCTACAGCATCGGGCTGTGCGACTACATTCCCGACAGGCATCTTGTGCCCATGTTGCGCGGCTGGCGCGAGACGGTCAGCGACGACGGCGCCGTCTACGTGGCGTTCAAGGACATCCGCAGGTATTCGCCGACGATCTACCAGTGGCACATGGACTGGTACTTCCTGCCACGGACTGAAGAAGATATCCGCGGCCTGTTTGCGCAGGCCGGATATGACATGTACAGCCTGAAGATGACCCGCGACGCCACCGGCTCGATCATCAACTTCATCGGCTCGAACAAGAAGCGAGTCATCCGCATCGACCGGCCGGAGCCGCTGGTGGCGGAGCCGCTGGCCGTAGCGGCGCATCCCTCGCTGCAAGAGTTGACTGCGAGCAACTAGCCGCGCGATGACGTAACCGTTGGGATGGCAGTCGCACTGCCATTCGCCGTTTGTCGGAACGGGGGCGGCAGTGCAACTGCCGCCCCAACAGAGGCGTACAACTGCCGTCCCAACAGAGGCGTACAACTGCCGTCCCAACAGAGGCGTACAACTGCCGCCCCAACAGAGGCGTACAACTGCCGCCCCAACAGAGGCGTACAACTGCCGTCCCAACGCGGGCCGCTCTTTCTGTTGAACGGTTCTTTTCCCGGGCGAAGCGATCAGACGATCGCGGCCATCTCCGCGCGCGACTTCAACAGCGAGGACGCCTCGAATTCCTCGCGGGCCGCAAATCGGTTCAGAATCTCCACGAAGCGATCCTCATTTTGCAGAAAGGCCCTGACGACGTCGGGGTCGAAGTGGCTTCCCATGCCCTTGAGGATGATCTCTCGCGATTTGTCGTGGCTGAAGGCCGGCTTGTAGACGCGCTTCGTGGTCAGCGCGTCGTAGACGTCGGCCAGGGCCACGATCCGCCCGCACAACGGGATGTCTTCGCCCGCCAGGCCGTCGGGATAGCCGCTGCCGTCGAAGCGCTCGTGGTGGCTGCGGGCGATGTCGCGGGCCATGCAGAGAAACTTCGCCTCCGGATGAAGATCGAGCGCGGCGTCGAGGGTCTTGCTGCCGATGATCGTGTGCCGCTTCATCACCTCGAATTCTTCCGCCGTCAGCGGCCCGGGTTTCAGCAGGATCCTGTCGGGAATGCCCACCTTGCCGACGTCGTGCAGCGGGCTGGTCATGTACATCAATTGCACGTAGTCGCTATCGACTTCCTCGCGGAATTTGTCCTGCGACGAGAGATGATCGGCCAGCACGCGGCAATACTCGCGCATGCGCTCGAGGTGCGCGCCGGTCTCCTGGTCGCGCGACTCGGCGAGTTTGGCCAGGCTGAAAATGGTCACTTCATGGCTTTCCAGCGACAGAATTCGCTCGCCGGCGTGGATGCGGACTTCCAGCTCTTGCGGCTCGAACGGTTTGCTGATGAAGTCGTCGGCGCCGGCGTTGATGCCTTCGACGATGTTTTGCGTTCCGCGCTGCGCGGTCAACATGATGATGTAAACGTAACCGCTCGAGTATCGGCGGCGGATGTGCCGGCACAGGTCGATTCCGGTCATGCCGGGCATTTCCCAATCGAGGACCACGAGCCGATACGAGCAGTTCCGCATCAACTCCAACGCCTCCTGGCTGCTGTGGGCGGCGGTCACGTTGTGCCCGAAGCGCGTCAGCGCGCCGGCCAGGATGTCGGCGGCGATGTCGTCGTCATCGACGATCAGGATGCGCATGGTGTTGACTCCTTGGCTGCCGCGTCTTTGCGGGCGGCCGTTGCTGTTCACGTCGTATTGGCCGCCGACAGCAGGGCTGCCGCGCAGTCGAGGTACTTCTCCCACTCGTCGTGCAAGCGTTCGATGCCCGCGGGCAGTTCGCCGAGGCGGCCTTGGCGGCTCGCGTCTTCGATTTCGGCCGCGGCCCGCGTCAGGCCGGCGGCCGACATGCTCGCCGAAGTCCCCTTGACGCGATGGGCGACGCGAGCGAGCTGTTCCGTGTCCCGCAGTTGAAGAGCGTTCTCGATCGTCTCCATCTCCGCGGGGAACTGTTGCTCGAACATCTTCAACACGCGTTGCACGAGATCGGCGTTTCCCATGCAGCGGTTGCGCAGCCCTTCCAGGTCGAGCACGCCGGAAGAAAGCGGTGTGGCGGTGGGGCGGCGGGCCAAATCGCCGGACGCCGCATCGGAAGCCGGGGAATTCATTGTCACGACATTCGACCGACACAATTGGAAATCGATAGTCCGCGCCGCAACGCGGGTAGCCACGTTTCGTCGCCTGCGAAACTCTAGCTTACGGGCGAAGATCGAGCCCTCACGACCGGTCAATTCCGCCGAATTCCGTGGAACGGCCCACGCGAACGTTCACACCGCCGCCGGGGGCTGGGCAAGAATCATCGCATCTGTCGCCGGCAAATTCGCCCCGCCTTCTCTGGGATAGGCCGACTTTGCGAGCGAGATGCGGCATAACTAGTGCGGTCGCCACCGGTCCAAAGCGTGGCCGCTTGCTGGGGGTGTGAACAGTGGCCCCTACGCGCCCGCCGCGCTATTGGTCGATCCGCGCCGGCGGCGGAACATACGGCTGCGCGTGCATGCGATCGACGTCCAGCGAACCGGTTGGAGTTTGCAGGCGGCCTGCCGCAGCCTTGGCAATGGTGATGCCCGCGCCCAACGCCGCGGCCGAGACGACCAGACCTGCGATCGCCCAGCGCAGGCTGCGTGCGTCTCCGCGGAGCGTCCACACGATGCCGACCAGGCCAAATACGACGCCAATGCCGCTCAACGGAATACTGAGGATCGGCAGGAAAAACAGCAGCACTCCCACCGCGCCGAGCACGACCGAAGCTACTGCCGCGCCGAGCGGCGGACCGCTTGTCGGAGAGGATTTGTTCATTGCTCGCACCCGCCTGTAAAAGGCGACTCCCGTCGCCGATTCTTCGCTAGCCGCCGTAGACGCCACGATGTTGGGTTGGCAGTTCAACTGCCGACCCAACATGTCAGGACGGATTTCCAAATCCGTCTTCAATGCCTGGACGGATCTGGAAATCCGTCCTACGGCCAACTGCCCAAGTCAATCTGTTGCGGTTTTTAGTGTCCGGGCAAATTGGGAATCATTTCTCGCGTTAAGTAGTCGATCAACGTCAATCCCAGCAGGAGACAGACCCAGAAGATGGTCACGGTGATGACCGCCCGCGTCTGCGCGCTGCTGCGCAAGACGTGCATGAAGAACAGAACCACCAGCGACGCCTTGGCGGCGGCGACCAATTGTCCTCCCAGGATGTGCATGGCGCCCGAGCTGGGAACAAACGACAACGCAACCGTCAAGACGGTCAACAGCATCAGGATCACCAGCACCGTCACGTAGCCGGCCGGTGAAAGAAGGCGTTCCGACAGTCCTTTCATGATCCATCTCCCTATCGTATCAGGCACGCGCCGTGTGCCGTCTTTATCGTTTCAGGTGTTTTCACGTAGTCCCTCAATCCGTCTGACGGCACACGGCGTGTGCCTGATACTCTCCTCAAAAATGGTGCGTGCCCAACAGGTACAGCGTCGGCAGCAGAAAGATCCAGACGATATCGACGAAGTGCCAGTACAGCGCCGTGACGTCGACGGGCGTGTAATACTCGGCCGAAAAACGCCCGCGGCGGGCCAATACCATCACGATCAGCACGATGCAGATGCCGATGGTCACGTGCAGGCCGTGCAGCAGCGTCATGACCCAATACAGGAAGAGGAAGAGCTTGACGTGCGGCACCTGATCGGCGCGAAGCCCCAGCGCCTTCCAGTCGTCGTCCTGGAATCGCCAGCCGGGAATCAGGTTTTCCACGTAATCGCCGTAATACTCCAGCCCCTTGAGCCCCAGGAAACAGAGGCCCAACAGGGCCGTCAAGCCCAGGAACACGACGACCTGCTTGCGTCGGCCGTGTTGGGCATAGTAGACGGCCAGGACGATCATCAGGCTGCTCAGCAAGAGCACGAGCGTGTTGGCGCCGCCGATCACCCAGTTGAGCCGCGCGCTGGCCATTTCGAATTCCTCGGGATAGAGCGAGCGATTGACGAACACGCCGAGAAACAGCGCGCCGAAGAACATGACCTCGGTGGCCAGGAACACCCACATCCCCAGCGTGGCGGCCTCGTGCTGCTGGTCGAGGTTGTGGTACTGCTCTTCGAGGCGATGATGCTGCCAGACGCAGTGTGTTCCAGCGACTGCAGCGCCTCGTCGGCGGAACAGCGCGTTGTCAGAGTTCATTCTGGGCCTTCTGCAAATGGTATTCGTAAGGCGGACGGACGACGACCGGCGTCTCTTCGAAGTTTTCGGTCGGCGGCGGCGAGGGGGTCTGCCACTCCAAGCCCGTGGCGTGCCAGGGATTGCGGCCGGCCGGCTTTCCGAACCAGAGCGAAGGGATCAGGTAGAAGAGCGGCAACACGTAGCCCACGCCAGGATCGACGCCCCGGCGGTGGACATGACGTTCCAGACCTGGAACGACGGGGGCGTAGATGTGGTAGCGCCGCGGCATGCCGTTGTAGCCGGCGATGAACTGCGGCAGGAACGTCAGGAAGAAGCCGACGAAGAGGATGATGGCCGACGATCCGCGACCACCAATCGGAATACATTCGCCCGGTGATTTTCGGCCACCAATAGTGCAGCCCGGCCATGTAGCCCATCACCATGCCGCCGACCATGATGAAATGGAAATGGGCGACGACGAAGTAGGTGTCGTGGACGTGGATGTCCATGCCCAGCGTGGCGAGGAACAGGCCGGCCATGCCGCCGAAGGTGAACATGGCGACGAACCCCAGGGCGTACAGCATCGGCGCCTCGAAGGTGATCGAGCCCTTGTAGAGCGTGGCCGTCCAGTTGAAGACCTTGATGGCCGAGGGCACGGCGACCAGAAAACTCAAGGCCGAGAAGACCAACGCGGCGTAGAGCGAGAGCCCGGCGACGAACATGTGGTGCGCCCAGACGAAGAACCCCAGGCTGGCGATGCCAAAGCTGGAAAAGGCCACGAAGTTGTAGCCGTAGAGCTTCTTGCGGGCGAAGCACGGAATCACCTCGCTCACCACGCCCATGCCCGGCAAAATCATGATGTACACCGCCGGATGCGAGTAGAACCAGAAGAGATGCTGGAACAGCAGCGGGTCGCCCCCCAGCGCCGGATCGAAGATGCCGATCTGCACCACCCGCTCGATAATCACCAGGATCAGCGCCATGGCCAGCACCGGCACCGCCAGCAGGAAGATGAAGCTCGTGGCGTACATCGTCCAGACGAAGATCGGCAGGCGGAACCACCTCAGTCCCGGGCGCGAAGCCAGTGGACGGTGACGATGAAGTTCAGCCCGGTCAGCAGCGAGGAAAATCCCGCGATCACCACGCCGATCATCGTCATCACGACGTTGTAGTGCGACGCGTGCGAGCTGTAGGGCGTGTAGAAGGTCCAGCCGGTGTCGACGCCGCCGGCCAACACGGCAACCAGCGTCCAGGCCGCGCCGAACATGTAGAGATACCAGCTCAGCAGGTTGATCCGCGGGAAGGCCAGGTCCTTGGCGCCGATCATCATCGGCAGAAAGAAATTCCCCAGCACGGTCGGAATCACCGGCACGAGGAAGAAAAACACCATGATGACGCCGTGGATCGTGAAGAGCCTGTTGTAGGTGTCGGCGTCGACCAGCGTGCCCTCGGGCGTCATCAGGTTCAGCCGGTCGATGGCGATGGCCAGCCCCCCGAGGAAGAACATCAGCGTCACCGGCATCAGGTAAGAATGGCGATCCGCTTGTGGTCGGTGGTCAACAGCCACGAGGCGATGCTGTACGAGGCGTTGAAGTAGTTCTTCGGCGGCGGCTCAGCGGCGGCGGCCGACCCGCTGGTGGCTTCTGCATGTCATGGCTCACTTCCTTCTTCTGGTCATTCGGCTCGATGGGGGCGTCGTCGGCGGGCGGCGGATAACTTTCCACGCGCTTGGGCGTCTTGCCCGGCTTCGAGCGACTTGAAATAGGCGATCAACTCGAAGATGTCCTCCTCGTCGATCTCGCCCTTGAAGGTCGGCATGATGTTCTCGTAGCCGGCCACGATCTTCGCGCTGGGATACATGATCGACTCGCGGATGTAGTCCTCGTCGGCCTTCACCACCCGGCCGTCGTTGAGGATCACCGGTCTGCCGAAGAGGTTTTCCAGCACGGGCGCCCGGGCGTCGTTGTCGGCGCTGTGGCAACTGACGCAGCGGTACTTGAGAAACACCTTCCGCCCTTGCAGGGCCATCGAGCCCTCGGCCCCCAGGTGCAGCCATTTCTCGTAGTCGGCCGGCTCCATCACGATCACCTCGCCGGTCATGCCCGCGTGGTTCGTGCCGCAATATTGCGAGCAGAACAGGTGGAACGTTCCCACGCGCGTCGCCTGGAACCAGACCGACGTGTAGCGCTCCGGCAGGAGGTCCATGTGGATGCGGAAGTCGGGAATGAACAGGCTGTGGATCACGTCCTCCGAGGTCATCAGCAGCCGGATCGGCCGGCCCAGCGGCACGTGCAGCGTGTCGATCTCCCGCTGCCCCTCGGGATGCTGGAACTTCCACATCCACTGCTTGCCGACGACGTAGATCGTCGGCGGCGTCGTCGGGCGGGCGATAGGCGTCGAAGTAGACCTTCGCCCCCCAGACGAAGATAACGAGCGAAGATCAGCCAGCGGCGTCAGCGTCCAGAACCATTCCAGCGCCTCGGACGAATGCGTCTCCGGCGGGTTGCCCACCTCGCCCGGCCGGCGGCGGTAGTGGATGGCGAAAAAGACCAGCAAGAATGCCACCAGCAGCGTCACCGCCCCGCAGACCGTCAGCAGGAAGAAGAACAGCATGTCCACCTGCCGGGCGGTGGTCGATGCTTCCTCGGAAACAAGGCGATCTCGGCGAACATCATGGACTCGTCTCCTCGGCGCGGTCGCCGCCGTCTGCGGCCGAGCGGCGCCGCCGTCTGCTGCCGCCGCGCCAGCCGCGAGCGTGCCTCCGCCGCTGATAGCGCATCAGAAACCACATCATGCCGGCCAAGCACGACGATCGTCAGCACGCCGCCGGCGCGCACGAACATCAGCACGTTGGCCGTGTACTTGCCCGGTCTCGCGGATCGTACATGGCAACAATACAGCAAGACCTGGTCGGTCGGCGAGCCGATCTTCTCGGCCGAGGCCTCGACCAGCCCCAGCCGCAGGTCGCGGGGAACGAAATCGACGTCGTAGAAGTAGCGGGACATCTTGCCCGCCGGCGTCAGCACCATGATGCCGGCGGGGTGGATAGTACTGGTCCTTCTTGGCGTCATAGACGTAGTGAAAGCCCACGGCCTTGGTCAGCTTGTCGATGGCGTCCTGCTTGCCGGTCAGGAAGTGCCAGCCCTCGGCGGCGCCGGCCGGCCGTAGCTCGTCACGTAGGTTTCCTTCTTCTTGGCCGCCAGCTCCGGCGTCTCGCGCGGGTTGAAGCTGACCGTCACCACGTTGAACTCCTTGCCGACGGTGAACGGAATCTCGCGCATGCGCCTGGGTCAGCCCGTTGAGGACCAGCGTGCAGAGCATGGGACACGCGATAGTAGGCCAGCACCAGGATGACCGGCTTCTCGCCGAAGTAGTCGCCCAGCTTGCACCGGTTTGCCCGTCTCGTCGGCGAACGCAGGTCCAGCGGCACCTGCTGGTCGAGCCGCTGGTCGAAGCCGCATCTTCTTCGAGCGGCGGCGCCGGCGCGGCCTGCAGCGCATCAGAGCACGCGGACACGGCCAGCACCAGGGCATGCACGGCGCAGCGACGATCGGAGATCGACGCGCAGGCGCGTGTCATGGCATTGCTCCGTCGGCAAACCGGCTCGGATTTCGACATCGTTGTCATCGTTCTCCTCGGAACATGCGGCCGGAGTTGGACTCGCCGGATCGATCAGCCCGTGGTCGGCTGTCGCCGCCGGCGACTGTTGGCGGACCGGCAACTTGCCGGCCACGGCTTCGATCGCCTGCTGGATGGGAATGTGGACAAATCCCTTTTCCGTCGGTCGGGCCCGTAGCTGTTGAGCTTCTTCTCTTGCGCCGCCAGTCGCTTGTCGACGTTGGCAGCCTCCACGCCGGCCAGCCGGTTGAGTCTGTTCCAGCCGCGGCTCGGGCGGCAAGTCGGTCGACAGCCGGCGACAGCGGATCGGTCGACGCTTTCATCGTCTGCTCGACGTCCTCCTGCCACCAGTAGAACCGCCAGACGATGAAGCCAACGACACGCCAGACCACAGACCGCCGCAGCAGCAGGCACCGCCAGCAGCCAGCCCAGGCGGATGTCCTTCGCGCTCGTAGCTGCACGTCGGCGTGTTCGGTGTTCTTCGTTAGCCATAGGCCAGCCCTCCTCTCGGGCCGCCTCCTCTTCGTCGAGATGCCGCAGGTGCAAGGCGGCCTCGCGGTTGTAGTCGTGCAGCGGCAACAGCGGCTGCCGCTGCAATTGCCACAGGAAATAGGCCAGCCAGACGCCGCCGAGCCCGAGCGGAGCGAGAAAGTCCATCCAGTAGCGCAGCCGCGCCGTCGGCCGACAGGCCCGGGCATGACCTGGTAGTACATGTACACAAGCTGCATCAACAGGATCAAGCCGGCGATCCATGCCACGGCCGTGCTGTTGCGCTTGACCGGCCGCATCAGCAGCAGAAAGAACGGAACCACGAAGTGCAGCACGAAGATCGCCCACATCACGGCCTTCCAGCCGAGGCGTCGTCGCGCGGCAGATACCAGACGACGTCCACCGGCATGTTGGCGATCCAGACCAGCATGAACTGGAACCAGGCCATGTAGGCCCAGAGGATCAGGAGCGTCAGCAGCAGGCTGCCCAGATCGTTGCGCACCTTCAGCGACGCCACCTCGGCCAGCGGCGGCCGGTCGATCAGCCAGGCCAGCACCACCAGCGCGAAGCTGAACGCCGAGAGCAGTTGGCCCGACGGCGAACAGCGGCCCCCAGATCGTCGAATGAAACACCGGCTGCAGCGACATGGCCCAATCGACCGACGCGAAATGGATGCTGATGCCGTAGACGCACCGCCCCGAAGCCGCTGAGCTTGAGGCTCTTCCACGCCAGCCGCGGATTGCCGGTCTCGTCTTCCTCGCGCGACCAGCGGCTCAGCAGGAAGGCCATCGCCAGCCAGAGGGCGAAGTACACCGCCGCCCGGATCCAGAAATACGTCGGCTGGAGGTAGAACTGCTGGTATTGGAGCTTCGGGCTGGCGGCCACCACGTCCGGCTGCGCCCAGACGTAGAGATAGCCCACGCCCACGGCGATCGGCACGAAACAGCACGGCCAGCAGCGGCAGCGTCTTCATCGCCGGCTTCCAGGATGCGGCGGATCAGCAGCCCCCAGCTTCCGCCGGTCAGATGATAGACCATCAACAGCACCATCGAGCCCAGCGCGATGCCCAGATAGAACAGATAGGCCGCCAGATAGGCCCGGAAGAACGCCGCCGGGCTGAACGCGGCGCCGACGCGCGCAGACCGACCAGCGCGACGATCGCCGACCAGCAGCGACCGCCGTTGCCAGCGGGCCAGTCCGCGGTCCGGTCAGCATCGGGCGTCGCGTTGCTCATGGCGATGTCTCCTTCCCTGGGCGATGGCTGGGTCAGCCTTGCGCCGCTCGGCTGCCTGCTCTCCGGCCTCTTCCGGGAGAGGGGAGCTTCTGCTTCGGGAAAATGCTGGCTGGCCTGCAAGCGCCCGCAGGTAGCCGACGATGGCCCAGCGATCGCGCACGGGAATTTGGGCCGCGTAGGACGGCATCGAGCCGTAGCCCTCGCTGATGACGGCGAACAGGTAGCCGACCGGCACGTTGCGCAGCCGCTCGATGTGATAGGACGGCGGCGCGCGTGTAGCCGCGCTCCACGATCTTGCCCTTGCCCGTGCCCAACGGGATCGTGGCACACGACGCAGTAGATCATGTAGCGCTTGTAGCCGTGCTCCAGGACCTCTTCGGTCATCGGAAACGGAAAGCTGTCGACGAAATCGGTCGTACTGCGCCTTGCTGGGCCTTGGCTGCCTGCGGGCTGCCGGGCGGCGGCTGCACGACGGCCGGCGTGCGCCGCGCCCAGCGGCTCGCCGTCTTTGCCCGTGCGTCGGCCGGTGAACAGCGCCACGTCGGTCTGCAAGTGCCCGCGGGCCACGGTGCCGGCAACCGCCGGCCGCTCCGAGCGGCCGTCGGCAAAGAAGTCGCACGGCTCAAGTTGCTTGTAGCTCGGCTGGTCGGCCATCTTCTGCTGGCAGCCGCTATCGCCAAGCACGACAATCCAACAGAAAATAGCCGGGGGCTGACAGCACGCGGAAGCGCGAGCAGGCGAATCCTGCCGCGGGCCGTTGGCCCCCGGCTATTGTCGACATTGCGAACGTTGCATTCTCGACGCTCGCTATTCATGCGGCACTTCGATCACTTCGCCGTGCGGCTCGAGCGTGGCCAGAAACTCGGCCGTCGCCTGGCGGTCGAACTGCGGATCGGTCGCCTCGATGCAGAGGAAGAAACGGTCCTGGCTCGAGCGGGCGAACTGCGGCACGTTGAACACCGGATGATGCGGCCGCGGCAGCCCGTTGAGAAACATCATTCCCAGGAACGCCGCCAAGCGCCGCCACCAGGATCAGCAACTCGAACGTGATCGGGATGAACACCGGCCAACTGTTGTAGGGCCGGCCGCCGACGTTGAACGTGTAGTTGACCGCCATCGAGTAATACTGCATGAAGAAGCCGACGCCCGCGCCGACCAGTCCGCCCATCAACACGACAAACGGGATGCGGCGTCTTCCGCATCCCCAACTCGGCGGCCAGCCCTTCGACCGGATAGGGCGTGTAGGCGTCCATCTGCGCGGTAGCCGGCCTGCCGGCTGCGGCGCGTGGCGTCGAGAATCTCCTCGGCGGTGAGGAACTCCGACCATCAGGCCGTGAGATCGGCGTCGTCGGCTTCATCGTCCCACCTCCGGCCCGTGGGCGCCGGGCAGCAAGGCCTTGCGTCTCCGACATCGACAGGATCGGCGCGAAGCGGGCGAACAGCAGAAACGCCACCAGAAACACGCCGACCGAGCCGACGTACGTCAAGAAGTCCCAGATCGTCGGCTTGAAGAAGCCCCACGACGACGGCAGATAGTCGCGGCTCAGGCTGGTCGTGATAATCATGTAGCGCTCCAGCCACATGCCCACCAGCACCAGCAGCGACACGATCACCAGCACCCACTCGTTGCGCCGCAGCCGCTCGGAACCAGAGGACCTGCGGCACGATCGTGTTGCAGAAGAACAGCAGCCAGGTGATGACGGCGTATTGGCCGAAGCCCGTGAGGCGGAACAAGTACGTGTACCATTCGACCGTGTCGCCGGCGTACCACGAGAGCGACTGCTCGCTCAGATAGCCGTAGGAGGTCAGCAGGCTGGTGGCCAGCACCAGCTTGGCCATCACGTCGAGATGGTCGATGGTGATGAAGTCCTTGAGGTGGTAGAAGTGGCGGATCGGCACGCACAGCAGCAGCACCATGGCGAAGCCGGAGAAGATGGCCCCGGCCACGAAATACGGCGGGAAGACCGTCTCGTGCCAGGCCGGCATCCACCGAGACGGCGAAATCGGAGCTCACGACCGAGTGGACGGAGATCACCAGCGGCGTGGCCAGCCCGCCCAGCAGCAGGTAGGCCATCTCGAAGCGGTGCCAATGCCGGGCCGAGTTGCGCCAGCCCAGGGCCAACATGCCGTAGACGATCTGGCCCAGCCGGTGCGTGGCGCGGTCGCGGAGCGTGGCCAGGTCGGGAATCATGCCCATGTACCAGAACAACAGCGACACGGTGAAGTACGTGCTCACGGCGAACACGTCGCAGACCAGCGCGCTGCGGAACTGCGGCCAGAGGCTCATCGTGTTCGCGTACGGCATCAGCCAGTAGAAGAACCACGGCCGGCCCAGGTGCAGCAGCGGAAACATGCCGGCGCACATCACGGCGAAGATCGTCATCGCCTCGGCGATGCGGTTGATCGAGGTCCGCCACTTCTGGTGCATCAGCAGCAGGAAGGCCGAAATCAGCGTGCCGGCGTGGCCGATCCCGATCCACCAGACGAAGTTGGTGATGGCGAAGCCCCAGGCGTTGGGGATCTGGATGCCCCAGATGCCCACGCCGACCAACAGCAGATAGGCGACCACGCCGAGGAAGACGAGCACCAGCATGTTGCTGAACCCGAAGAAGCCCAGCCAGCCGAGGCCCGTCGGCCGCGTGAGCACCAGCCCGCTGATCTTCTCGGTCACCGAGGTCAGGTCGTGGCCGGCCGGGACGTAGTCCGGCCGATCGACGCCGCGCGGGCTCGGCTGGGGCTTCGTCGCGTGTTTCCGGGATGCTCGTCGGCCATGCCGTGATACCTATGTTGGAGCGGCAGTTGTACGGCCGCACCGGATGCGGGGCGGCAGTTCAACTGCCACCCCAACGGGTTCGCTATGATTCGAGTTCGGGGTTCGGATTTCGCAATTCCGCCAGGTACGTCGTCCGCGGGTCGGTGTTCACGTCGGCCAGCAGCCCGTAGTTCAGCGGCGAGTCCTTGCACTGCTTCACCTCGCTCTTCGGATCGTTCATGTCGCCGAAGACGATCGCGCCGGTCGGGCAGGCGGCCTGGCAGGCGGTCAGCACTTCGCCGTCGACCAGCGGCCGGCTCGGCCGTCTGGGCGTCGATCTCCGCCCGGCGGATCCGCTGCACGCAATAGCTGCACTTCTCCATCACGCCCCGCGAGCGGACCGTCACGTCGGGATTGTACTGCAGCCGGCGGCTGGGCGTCTCGTAGTCGGCGAAGAAGAGGAAATTGAACCGCCGCACCTTGTAGGGGCAATTGTTCGAGCAGAACCGCGTGCCCACGCAGCGGTTGTAGACCATGTCGTTGAGCCCCTCGGCGCTGTGGACCGTGGCCTCGACCGGGCAGACGTACTCGCAGGGGGCGTTCTCGCAGTGCATGCAGGGCACCGGCTGGAAGTGGAACGCGGCGGGGTTCTCCGCCGCGCCCTCGATGTAGCGATCGATGCGAAGCCAGTGCATCTCGCGGCCGCGGCTGACCTGGTCCTTGCCCACCACGGCGATGTTGTTCTCGGCCTGGCAGGCCACCACGCAGGCATGGCAGCCGATGCAGGCTGTCAGATCGATCGCCATGCCCCAGCGGTGCTTCGGCGGCCCGTAGTCGAACGGACTCGTAGAGCGTGATCGACTTTCGCGGCATCTTGATCTCGGCGTTCTCGTGCTCGAACTCCGTTTGGCGACGAACGTCGGATCCTTGCGGTATTCGGCCAGCGTGGCGTTGCGCACCGGCTCGCGGTCCGCCATCGACTGATGCGCCTGCGTGCAGGCGACCAGTTCCGTCTCGCCGGTCTTGACCACTTGCAGGCCGGCGGCGAACCAGGGCCGGTCGGCCGTGCGGAGCCGATAGGCGTTGAAGCCGACCGTCTGGCCGTCGGCGCCGCCGATTCGCCCGGCATGCTCGCGGCCGTGGCCCAGGTAGACGGTCACCGCACGTCGGCGTGGCCGGGCATGATCCAGGCCGGCGCCCGCAGCTTGCGCCTCGCCGAGTTGCAGTTCGACCACCGGCATGTCGTAGCCGCCGTGCTCGCCGCCGTGGGCGTAGCTGCCCAGCTCGACGCCAAGCTGTTCGGCCGTGGCCGGGCTCATGATGGCCGCGTTGCCCCAGGCGAGCTTCGTGATCGGCTTGGGCAACTCCTGGAGCCAGCCGTTGTTGGCCCACGAGCCGTCGTAGATCGTCGGGTCGGGCTGGAAGAGGATCTCCAGGTCTTGTTCGGTCCGCTCTCCCTACGGGAGAGGGGAGGAAGTCGGCAATGCCATCCAGCGATTTCTGCCAGCCGTCTTTCAGTTTCACGCTCTTGGGCTTCAGCGCCGTATCGGCGATCACGCCGTCGTGCAGGGCCTTCTGCCAGAACGGCTCGAAGCCGCCCTCTTCGTGCCGGCTTTCCCACTGCCGACGCCAGTGGCTGCGGACAATCTCGTGGCCGGCAGTCTCTCGTCAGGCCGGCCAACAGCGCGATCACCTCGTGCGCCGAGCGCCCGTCGTAGAGCGGCTCGATCAACGGCTGCACGATCGACGCCGTTCCGTCGTACGCCCGGGCGTCGCTCCACGCCTCCAGGTAATGGGCCTCGGGCAGATGCCAGTGGCACTGCTGCGAGGTTTCGTCCACGTACAGGCCGTGATGGATCGCGCAGCGGCACCTTTTTCAGCTGCGCGGCGAACTTCGAAATCGGCCGGGGCGTTGTAGACCGGATTGCCGCCGAGAATCACCAGCAATTCGACCCGGCCCTGCTCCATGTCGCGCGACCAGCTCGCGCAGCGACTGGGTGCGGTCGCCCGGCTTGGCGTCGATCGGCGCCGTGTACGTCACCGTCTTGCCGACGTTGCCGAGATGATCGTTCATCGCGTGGGCCAACAGGTGGACTTGCGGCGGCTGCCGCTCGCCGGCCAGCACCAGGCAGCGGCCGCGATGGGCGTCGAGGTCCTTGGCCACGGCCGAGACCCATTTTTCCAGTGAACCGGCGAGGTCGCCGCCGCACTTTCAGACCCAGCTTGGCGGCGATCGCTCGGGCAAGCTCTTCGATCTCTCTCGGCCGCAGGGCCAGACGATGGTCGGCCTTCGCGCCGGTGCAACTGACGGCCGTTTCGACCACGTACAGCCGATTCATCTCGGCGGCTGCGGCGTCCTTCTCCGCGGTTGGCACTCGCCGCCGTCCATGAAGTCGGCGGCATAGCGGAGATTGCCCGGGCTGCATTGCAGGAAGTCGGCGTCGAGCGAGAGCACCACGTCGGCCTTGCTGAAATCGTAGACCGGGTTGACCGGCTCGCCGAAAGCCATCTGCGCCCCGCGCCAGGCCATGTCGCGGTGGATCGGCTCGTAGACGTGCCACTTCGCCTCGGGCAGATCCTTCAGCAGGCGCTCGATCTGTTCGGCCAGCGTGGGCGAGACGACGGTTTCGGTCAGCAGCCGCAGGCCGGCGCCGCGCTTCTGCCGCTGTTTTTCCATGGCCGGGCGAATTGCCTCCAGCGCGTCGTCCCAGGTGTGTCCCTTGCCCTGGCTGGTGACGGTCTGCGAGCGGTCGGGATCGTAGAGCGTCAGCACCGAGGCCTGGTGGAAGATGTCGGTGCCGCCGCGGCTGGCCGGATGGTCGGGATTGCCCTCGATCTTGGTCGGCCGGCCCGTGTGGCTTTCGACCAGCAGCCCGACGGCGCTGCCGGCCATCGTCATGGTGGTGGCGAAGAACAGCGGCCGGCTGGGCGTGACGTCCTTCGGGCGGATGGACGTACGGGACGATTTCGGTCGACGGGGCCGGCTTCACCGAGCAGCCGCTGAGGCCGGCCAGGGCCAGCGACGCGCCCATCAGCGTGAGAAACTGCCGCCGGCTGACGCCGTCGGGCCACGCGGTGGCCGGCGTGCGTCCGAGAGGCGATCCTGCCGCGAATCCGCTCGATCGCAATGCTGGGGCGTTTCGCCGCAATCGGAGTCCTCAAGCGTTGCGCCAGTTCCTCGATGCTGCGCCAATAGAGCTTCCCACGCGGCGCAACCGCCGGTTGGAGCGCTCCCATTCGGAGCAATCGACTTGTTTCCGCGGTTCATCGGTGGCATATCGTGCAACTGGTGAGACTGGCGGGATCCTTGATGTTGTATTGCTTGACGAGCTTTCGCCCCAATTCGAGCTTGATTGTCGGGCGGCTGGTATCTCATGTTGAACACCTCTTCGCGCGGGCGAATCTGCTCGGCCGGATTGCGGTGGCAGTCGAGGCACCACTCCATCAACAGCGTCGGCTCCTGGTACGTGAAGGGCATCTGGTCGACCCGCCCGTGGCACGTCGAGCAGCCGACGCCCTTCTGCACGTGGATGCTGTGGTCGAAATAGACGAAGCCCGGCAGGTTGTAGACGCGGTGCCAACGCAGCGACTCGCCGCGTGCGGTAGCTTTCGCGGACCGGTTCGAGCATCGAGCTGCCGACCCAGATCTGGCTGTGGCAGTTCATGCAGGTCTTGGTGGGCGGCATTCCGGCGAACGGCGAATTCTCGACCGACGTGTGGCAATAGCGGCAATCGATTCCCAGGACGCCCGCGTGGTGCTGATGGCTGAAGGGAATCGGTTGCTGGACGATCGATTGCCTCATTCCCGTTCCGTAGGAGGACCGCGTGAAGACGAGCCCCCCCCAGCCCAGGCCAGCAAGCAAGAAAGGGACGCCGAAGAGACTAATCCGTGCCAGCACGTTCATCTTGGCCGGGAAAAGCTGCGGCATCCATCCATCCCCAGTCTAACGGTGCGCCGGCACCGACCGTCGGCGGCGGCAAGCGATCGATCAGCCCCTGACTGATGATAGCAGGACTATCCCTGATAGACATCAGGAAGAACCGGAGAACAATATAGAGGATTCTCTCAGGATTGAATAGCCCCCGCGCACCGGCGAACGGCGTCTGGGGGCCCGTCCGCCATCGGGACGTTTTGGAGATCGGGGCTCTTCGCCGCATTTTTCCTGTGAGGTAGCATTGTGTCGCGAATTTTGGAGAGTGGCGACAGATCGCCGCACTCCCAAAGGCGAGCCAGACCCCCGCTCAGAAGAATGCTCACTGAGGCACGAAATCCGCCGAGAGGCGGTATTCGACGTCGGCCGGCAGGTCGCTGTGGAGCCGAAAACCGAACTGCTGAGCCTTTTCGGAGGGGGGTAGCGTCAGACGCCACGTCTGCCAAGCCGCTTGGTACCAGCCGTTGCCAACCACCGGCTGAAATGCCGCGGGCTTTTTGTTCAAGGTGCCCGTGAACTTCAGCTTTCCCTCGCGGTGATGAATATAGCACGGATGCGTCCCTCGCCTCAATTCGACGCTCACCGCCAAGATACCGCCGGTTTTGGTTGGCGGCACTTCGCCGTTTTCGTGAAAGAACCTGTTCGCCGGAGCGAGCACTTTCCATTCCGTCGCCGGTGCGCCTATCGCATCGATTTCCCGAAGTGCCAATGCAGCGGTCGGTTCGACCGGCGTCGCAGCCGTCTGCTGAACCTCGAACTTGCGGTTCAGCGTGGGAGATTCACCGTGTGGAACGACTTCCAGGAGGACGATCTCCATCGGCCGGAGCGTCAATTCCGCCGAGGATGCAAAACCACCCTCGCCTTCCCGCAATTGCGCCGGACGGGGATACCAGCGATACAAGTCCCACCGTTTGCCCTCGGGCAATCCCCACGCGGGGCCAAGCTTCAATTGCAGGGACGTATCGCGCCAAACGCCGTTGTTGATCGCGAGAAAGGCGCGGCGGCCGTCCGAGCAACAGTAACCATAGGGCTCGTTCTTCCAAGGATTGCCGAGAATGAACCGCGACTTGCCAAAACACTCGGGCCGGGCTTTCAGCAACGCGATGAACGTGGCCGCCTGCGCCCGTTCGGGCGGCGTCAAAACGGCCGTATCCGACCATATCTGCGCCAAAAGCTGCCCCCGGCAAAGGTCCATCACCATGCCGGTCTGCCACGCTTCCTTGCCGATGCAGCTATTCCACGGCCAATCGGACAGCCAAATTCCGAGCGAATCCCAGCCGACAAGCGGCAAGTCCTTCACCATCCAACGCGCCTCATCCAGCCGCCGTGTAACGCTGTCGCGGGCGCGGAACGTCGGCCAAGGGGCAAAACTCGCCGCCTCGATCTTCGTGCCGATGTCGAAGAGCGTGTCCGCATGTTCCAGCCACCACGGCGACTGGTATCGCCAATACAGCATAATCATCACGTCGGGACAAACGCGATCCAAATCCCGGTACAACTGGATGATGCTGTTGCAGATCGGCTCGGTCGAATAGTCACCGGGCAGATGGTCGTGGTTCGGCTCGTCGCAGCGATCCAACAGGTTGTCGAACTTCAAGAGCCGGACGCCGTTCTCCTTGATTTGGCGGGTAAAACCGTCCAGGTAAAGGCGGCTCGCGGCCTCCGACGCCCGGCAAAGTCCGCCGGTGCTCGTCCGCGCGTTCTTCACCGCCGGATTGTCCCAGATCGTCCAGACTCCAATCTGGCCGCTGTCGATCCACAGGCCGGGCTTCATCCCTTGCCGCTCGATCTCCCGCATGACCTTGGCGAACCCGTGGGGAAAGTTGCGGACATTCGGCGTCCACAGATCACCGGCCGGATCGTGCCAGAAGTCGATCGAATAATAGTCCCATTTCAAGCCGCTCTCGCGCCGTGCCGCGTCCAATTTGGCGAGGTTGCTCAAGAGGAATTCCTCCGGGCGCTCGACAGAAAGTCTGCGGCGTTGTTGCAAACGAAATTCGGCTTCGCCCCGAACGGCTCGAAGATCGCCAGCGGCTTGTCGCGTCCGCGCCGCACCCGCAGCATTCGATCGTGAAGTTGCTTGACAAACGCCTGCCTCGCCCGCCCCTCCGCCGCAACGCCATAGACCGCTTCCATGCAATCGAACTTCGCCTCAGGAGCGAGACGGACGCCGGGCAATTGTTGAAGAGTGACCGTGTCTTCCTTGCGAAGCGCAAAGCCCGCCGGATGGGCCAGACTCAAGAAGAACTGTCTCTCCAGGTATGAAGGAAAACCGCGTTTCCGTCCAATCGGATCCTGGAAGGCGACGACCGGCCCTCCCAAGTGCTCTTGCGTAAGATAGAGTGGATAGTCGGGATCGCGATCGTCGATCGTCGCGTCCGTGCGATAGACGCCGAGCCGAATGTTCAGCAAGCGGTTCCAGACGGATTTGCCGGCGTTGGTGATCGAAACCCATTTGTGGAGCACCGGTTCGTGGTCATTCCAGCGATAAATGACTTTTGCCGTGACGGCGGGATCGGTCGCGACCAGGTCGAACGCGGCTTCCCGGCAATTCTCGATGGTATGAGTCGGCTTGCTTTTCACCGTGAGTTTCGGCGTGATGAGCGTCCGGCCTGGCAGCCCGATGTCGAATTCGATCTCTGGGCCGTATCCGAGGTTCAGCGTCCGGCCGGTCAAGCGGTTCTTCCAGGAAACCGCGCGGAGCTGCCCTGCGGCAGATAGGACGAACTCGAACGTCGGCGACTGAAGTTCCACGGTTTGGTCGTGAACGACCACACGCGAAGACGGTTGTTTCGCCGCGTCGGCCGTCGCGGGGCGAGGCAATGCTATCAGCGCCAGGGCAATCGTAGAAACCAACACGTGCCGTGCAGTGTTCATGGGGTTCACCAGGTAGGTGGGCAGCAGGTAGGGACAACCATCGGCGAAACGTCTACGCGGCAAACAGGTCGCCGACGACACAACGGAAGCCCTCGACGACCCCCTCGCCGGAGAGTTCGTCGTTTTCGGCAAGCACGGTGACGCGGGTGGCCGAACGATAGACGGTCACGCTCCGCCACTTGGGGCCAATTCCCCGTTACTTCACCTGCACGTCATAGGGCATCCACATCAGGACCCGTTGCGAGAGCATCTGGCGGAGCAGTTTCGATTGTTGCAGCAGGTGGATGCCTTCCGACAGCAGCGAGTCGACGCCGGTCGAGGCCGCCGGGTCGCCGAAGAGCTGCTCGAAGATCGTCTTGGGCTCGGGCAACATCAGCAGGTCGACGTCGGCGTCGGCCTTCAAGCCCGCCGCCGTCTTGGCCGCGGCGATTGCGTCTTGCAGCGTGCCAAGCTCGTCGACCAGGCCGAGCTTCTTGGCGGTCACCCCTGAATAGACGCGGCCTTGGGCCAGCGATTGCAGATGGTCGTAGCTCATCTTGCGGCCCTCGGCGGCCTTGCTGACGAACTGGTGGTACGTGTCTTCCAGCAGCCCCATCCACATTTTGCGCTCGCCGGGCGTGAACGGCTGGTTCATCGACAACGCCCCGCTGTTGCCGCCGCGGGCGATCACCTCGGTGTTCAGCCCCAATTTGTCGTACAGCCCGCGAGTGACCAGTTTGCCGCCGATCACGCCGATCGAGCCGGTCAAAGTGGTAGGGGCGGCATAGATCTTCTTGGCGCCCATGGCGATGTAGTATCCGCCGCTGCCGGCCACGTCGCTCATGCTGGCGATCAGCGGCTGCTTGACGCGGACCGTCTCGCGCCAGATCAGGTCGCTGGCCACGGCCGACCCTCCGGGGCTGTCGATCCGCAGCACGATGGCGACCACTTTAGGATTGTCGGCGGCTTTTTTGATCGCGGCGACCATCGACGTCGAACCGATCACCGAGGAGCCGAAGATGCCGCCGTCTCCCTTGCCCTCCATGATCGGGCCGACGGCGTAAACTACGGCGATCTTCGGCTTCCTGCTGACAGCCGCCGACGGCTTCCCACCGGTGAAAATCTCGATCAGCTTCATCATTCCGCCCAAGCCGGAGAAGTCGGAGTCGATCTTGTGCTTCTTGTAGTTCTTGACGATCTCGATCGTCTCGGCCTTGAGATCCTTCTTGATCGCGTCTTCGAGCTGGTCGGTGTAGAGCACGTCGTCGATCAGGCCGGCCTTCTTCGCGTCGGGCGCCGTAAACAGGCCGCGGTCGACGTAGGTTTTGACCTGGTAGTCCTTCATGTGGCGATCGGCCGCGATGACGCTCAGCAGGTTTTGATAGTAGTCCTCGACCAGGGCGTCATAGCTTTCGTGCAGGGGCTTGCTCATCTCCTTGCGGGTGAACGGTTCGAGGGCGCCCTTGTACTTGCCCATCTTCAAGACGTCGAACTTGAGGCCGAGTTTATCGAGCAGGCCCTTGAAGAACGTCATTTCCAGCCGCACGCCCGGAATGACCAGCACGCCGCACGGCGGCATCACGACCCGATCGCACGCACCGGCCAGCATGTACTGCCGCGAGTCGGCGGTCGTCAGTTCGGCATAGACCGGCTTGTGCGCCTTCCGCAGCCGAGCAACCGCCGCGCGCAGCTCATAGACCTTCGCGCGGCCGATGCCCAAGTCGCCGATCTTCAACCAGACCGCCGCCACGTTCTTGTCGGCGGCAGCGGCGTCGAGACGCTCCACCAGCTTGGTCAAGGTGGGCTGGATGTCGCCGAACAGGCCCGGCGAGGTCGGCCCTTCGGCGTAGTCGCCTTCGATGGTCATCACGACAACGACCGTCTTCTTCACGGCCTTCGTGGCCGAGGGCTTCGTCCCCTTTGTTTTTGTCGGAGGCGCCGCTTCGACGGACGACAGACACAGAGCCAACACGGACATGACACAGCCGATTACGAGATACCGTCGCATTTCAGAGTTCCTTTAGGCAAACCGGGCAAGAAATACGGGTTGACAACTGCTAATAGTGTAGCTGAATAGGCAGGCCTTGTCTGCCACACCCCCCTTAAAGATGGTTTGAGATGGTGGGAAGGGTCCAGCGAGGGGAGACGAAATGCTCGCACTGAAGAAGTCGGTCGAAAGCGATGCCGACCGGTAAACGCAGTTGCGGCGGTGCTCAGCGCGCTGATCCGGTCGCGCGTCACGTCCCCAAGAAGTAACCCATCAGCCGCCAACCTTCGTCGAATGCTAGCGACGAGCGGCTAGCGGTCGGGTCGTCGTAGGCCGTTGCGGCGTCGGCGCTGATGCTGTTGCCCGCTAGGGCGAAGGGGGCGTCGCCGTGGCTGTGGGTCTTGGTGCGCAACGGGGTGGGGTGGTCGGGGGTGACGAGGACGCGATAGTCGCCGTGGCGTTTTAGGGCCTCGTGGATCGGACCGACGATGTGGCGGTCGATCTCTTCGAGGGCCTGCACTTTGGCAGCGGCATTGCCTTCGTGCGAGGCTTCGTCGGTCGCCTCGACGTGAACGCAGACCAGATCGACGTCATCGAGAACTTCGACGGCATAGCGGCCCTTGGCGGCGTAGTCGGTATCGAGATAGCCGGTCGCCCCGGGCACTTCGATCCTCCTCCAGCCGATCAGCGTGGCCAGGCCGCGGAGCAGATCGACGGCCGTAATCACGGCCCCGCGCTTGTTGTGAAGCTCGAAGAACGGCGTAAGATGCGGCGTGCTGCCGAGTCCCCAGAGCCAGATATTCGTCACCGGCAACTTGCCCGCCGCACGCCGGGCGACGTTCACCGGATGGTCGGCGAACAGGGCGACGCTCTCGCTCATCAGGCGGTTCAGCAGGTCGCTGCCCGGCCCACGGGGATAGTCGTCCAACACGCTCTGGTCGGTGAGATCGTGCGGGGCCGTGGCCGTCGTATCGGTCGAGAAGATCGCGGGGCAGCCCGCGCCGCGATAAATCAGCAAGTTGCGATAGCTCACGCCGGGGCGGAATTCGATCCGATCGTTGCCCAAGCGTTCCTGAGCGGTCCGTAGAAGCTCGGTGGCCTCGGCCGTCGAGACATGATCGGCAGTGAAGCTCTTCATCACCTGGTCTTCGATGGTGACGAGATTGCAGCGGGCGGCCCAATCGTCCGGCCCCAACTCGATTCCCTGGGCGGCCGCTTCCAACGGCGCCCGGCCGGTGTAATATTCGAGCGGGTTGTAGCCGAACAGGCTGAGATTGGCCACGTCGGACCCTGCCGGCAACCTCGCCGGCGTGTGATTCGCCCGGCCTACCACGCCGGCGGCCGCAACCGCGTCCATCGCCGGAATATCGGCAGCCTCCAGCGGCGTCTTGCCGCCAAGCGACTCCTGCGGCTCGTCGGCACAACCGTCGGGAATGATTAGAGCGTACTTCATGGGAAAGGTTCAGGGTCAGGGTCAGGGATCAGGGGCCAGGGGTCAGAGGTCAGGGATCAGAGGTCGGGGATTAGATTAGCGTTGGGGACCGGAGTTCCTCATCCTGGCCCCTGATCCCTGACCCCGACCCCTAGCCCCTGACCCCTGGCCCCCAATCCCTAATCCCTCACTCTCATCCTCAGGCTGCCCGGATGGACCGACGCGAGTTGACCGATCGTCTTCATCGCTTCGACCATGTTGCCCTCGGCCGAGGTGTGGGTCATGATGACCAGCGGCACCGCGTTCGAGGCGTCTTCCTCTTCGGTCTCGTGCTGGATTACCGAGGAGATCGAGATCTGATGCCGGCTGAGGATGCCGGTGATTTCCGACATTACTCCCGGCCGATCATCGACGTTGAATCGCAGATAGAAGCGGCCCGGGCACCTTGCCGGGATCGCGCGTGCGAACGGCGGGTTCGCCGTCGGTCGCCCAGAGGTTCAGCAGGCGGAAGGTGGTGGCCGTCCGTCCGGCCACCGTGCTGATCAGGTCGGCCACCACGGCCGAGGCGGTCGGCATTTGTCCGGCGCCGAGGCCGTGGAAGAAGACTCGCCCCACCGCGTCGCCCACCACGCGGACGGCGTTGTAAGCCCCACGAACCTCGGCCAGCGGCGAGCCCTGACGAATCAGCGTTGGCGAAACGTGCAGTTCGAGCCCCTCGGGCACCAACTCGGCGACCGCCAGCAGCTTGATGCTGTAGCCGAGCTCCTTCGCGTAGCGAATGTCGGTCACGTCGACCACGTCGATGCCCGTGCGCGGAATCGCACGCCAGTTCGCCCGCGCGCCGAAGGCGAGGTGGCCGAGAATGGCGAGCTTCTGCGCCGCGTCGCTGCCGTTGACGTCCATCGTCGGGTTGGCTTCGGCGTAGCCGCGCTGCTGGGCCTCGGCCAGTGCCGAGGCGTAGTCGGTGTCGTTCTCCTCCATTTGCGAGAGGATGAAGTTGCTCGTGCCGTTGAGTATGGCGTGAATCGATTCGATCTGGTTGGCGGTCAGCGATTCGGCCAGGGCGGAGATAATGGGAATGCCCCCGCCGACGGCCGCCTCGAACGCGATGGAACGCCCCGCCTGTCGAGCCTTGTCGAACAGTTCCGTCCCGTGCTCGGCCAACAGGGCCTTGTTGGCGGTGACGACATCCTTGCCGCTTTCCAACAGCTTCAAGACGACGGTCCGAGCGGGCTCCAATCCGCCGATCAACTCGACCGCGACGACGATGTCCGGGTCGTCGATGACCTTGGCTAGATCGGCGGTCAGCAGACCCGGGGGAAGGGGGAAGTTCCTCGACCGCTTCAGATCGGGATCCACCACACAGGCAAGCTCCAGTCGCTTGCCCGCTCGCCTGCCGATTCGATCGCCGTGTTCCAACAGCAGCCGGGCAACACCCGTGCCGATCGTGCCGAACCCAACAATGGCGACTTTGGCGGTTTCCATGTGTTACCCGTCTGCTCGTTCGTGGCATTGCAGGGGGAAAACCGGTGCAGAAGCCCCGTATGGTAGGGTATCGTGCGGCGGGGCGTCAAGGGATGAGACTTGTACCTTCAGGCCCGATCAGTTCTTCAAAAGGGATTGTAGGAGGCGACTCCCACAACTCATCGCTCCGGCAGGAGCTGTCGGGTGGCTTCGTCGGCGACGAGTTGCATGGCGAGGCCATTACCGGCCTCGCCCCGCAGACGAACGCCGGTGGCCGCACTGTCGAGCCAACCCTCCGCAGCCGGCGATTGCCGCTGATACTGGCCGTCGCGCAACACGAGCAATTCCGGCCGGCGAGTGTCGCGATCGATCAGCCAGACCTCCGGCACGCCGATTTGCGCGTAGAACGGCAGCTTTTCCATCGTGTCGTCGCCGGGGCTGCGAATTTCGACGACAACCGTCGGGGCACCCTCGAAATAGGTGTCGTGGTCGATGCAGAAGCGATCCGGAGTGAGCAAGATGAGATCAGGAACGCGATAGTTGTCGGGCCAGCCGCCCGGCTGCGTCACGTTGACATCCTGATGCACGCGGTTTCCCAGCGGTCGTGCCCAATGAATTCGCAGCCACATCGCCATGTCCAAAACGATATCCTGGTGCGAACGCCTCGGCGCCGGTGTCATGTGTGGTACTCCCTCCCACATTTCGTCAAACTTGTCGATACCGAGAGCCCGTCGCCGCGCCAGCGTCTGCGACAAAGCATCGGGCGTAACTGTGCTCATAGCCATTTCTCCCAGCCCCCCCAATTGTACGTCTGTGGGCCGCCGACTGTCAAGCTGAACGGTTCGTCGATCGTCGCGCCGCCGTGCCAAAGGGCTTGCTCATCGCGGTTGCGAGCGATAAAACAACGGGATTGAGCGATTCCGTGAAACCGCGACCACGGGGCGTGGGCCCCCGACTGCTTCTTCTCCCTTCGTCACATTCAACATTCACCCGCTAACATAAGGACGCCCACCTTGGACCCCACTGCCCTCGGTTTTCTCCGCACCATTCTGGAAACTCCCAGCCCCTCGGGCTATGAGAGCGGCGTGCAGCGGTTCGTGCGCGACTACGCCAAGGACTTCGCCGACGAAATCCGCACCGATCTGCACGGCAACGTGATCGTCGTGAAAAACCCCGACGGCCGCTGCGAGTCATGCTTGCCGGCCATTGCGACCAGATCGGCCTGATCGTCCAGCACATCGACGACGAGGGTTTCATCTACGTGCAGCCGATCGGCGGCTGGGATCCGCAGATGCTGATCGGCCAGCGGATGACCGTCTGGACCGCCGACGGCCCGGTCTTCGGCGTGATCGCCCGTAAGCCGATTCACCTGCTGACCGAAGAGGAACGCAAACAGGTGTCGAAGATCAAGGACCTGTGGCTCGACATCGGGGCGGCCAACAAGGAAGAAGCCGTCGAAGGCGGTCCGCATCGGCGACGCCATGACCGTCGAGCTCGGCTTCCACGCGATGCGCAACAACCTGGCCGTCTCGCCGGCCATGGACGACAAGGCCGGCTGCTGGGTCGTCGTCGAGGCCCTGCGGCGGGCGAGCCGAAGCGGCAAGCTCACCTGCGGCGTTGTACGCGGTTTCGACGGTGCAGGAGGAGATCGGCCTGCGCGGCGCCCACACCAGCACGTTCGGCGTCGATCCGCAGGTCGGCGTGGCGGTCGACGTCTGTCACGCCACCGATTGCCCGACGGTCGAAAAGAAGGAAGAGGGCGACGTGCGGCTCGGCGCGGGCCGGCGATCCATCGCGGACCGAACATGAACCCCAAGGTCGTCGAGCGGCTCGTTCAGGCCGCCGACGGCAGCCAGATCGCCTATCAGTTGGTCGCCTCGGCGAAGCCACCGGCACCGACGCCAACGCCATGCAGATCAGCCGCGCCGGCGTGGCCACGGGCCTGATCAGCATTCCCAACCGCTACATGCACAGCCCGGTCGAGATGATCTCGCTGGACGACATCGATCGGGCGGCCGACCTGTTGGCCCGATTCGCCGAACAAATCGAGGCAGACGCCGAATTTCACGCCGTAGCATTGACGACGGAGCAATCATGGGCAAGTCGAAAAACAGGGCGGCCGACTCGGCAGGCACGCGGCGAAAATCCGTGGTTCGGCTGCCCGAGGCACTAGTCGCCAAAATCAGCCAACTCGATGAGAAGCTGGTCGAACTGGCCGAACGAACGAGCCCGGCTGGTAGTCGAGGCCGCCCGGCAGAACCCTTCACAGACCGAGGCCCTCTGCACACCGACGTTCGACGCCGAATCGCGGGAGCGATCGGCCGCGGCGGCCGGCGACGTCGCCGCTGCCGCAATCCTGCGTGCAATCGTTGCTCCGCGAGGTCGCCAGCGGATGCCGGCGGCTGATCCGCGAGCCGCGCATCGCCTTCCTCGGGCCGCTGTACAGCTTCAGCCACCTGGCCGCGATCCATCGCTTCGGCCAGAGCGTTCAGCTCGTGCCGGTCGGCAGCATCGCCGCCGTGTTCGAGGAGGTCCACCGCAAGCAGTCGGATTTCGGGTTGGCGCCGATCGAAAATTCGACCGACGGCCGCGTGGCCGACACGCTCGACATGTTCACGCGGATGCGGGTGCGGATTTGCGGCGACGTCGAGCTGCGGATCCACCATTCGCTGTTGGGCAAGTGCCAGCGGACCGACGTCCGCGAGGTCTACAGCAAGCCGCAAGCCGCTCTCGCAGTGCCGCAATTGGCTGGCCAAGCACTTGCCCTCGGCCCGGACGATCGAGGTCACCAGCACGTCGACCGCCGCGCAGCTGGCCGCGGAAAAGCCCGGCGCGCGCGGCGATCGCCAGCCTGCAAGCGGGCGTGCACTACGGGCTCGACGTGCTGGCCGAGAACATCGAGGACAACCCCTTCAACACCACGCGATTCGCCGTGATCGGCGACCACCCTTCGCCCAAGACCGGCAACGACCGCACCGCCGTGCTGTTCCAGGTCGAGCATCGCCCCGGCACGCTGGCCGACGCCATGATGATCTTCAAGCGGGCGAAGCTGAACCTGACCTGGATCGAGTCGTTCCCGCTGCCCGGTCCCGAGCGCGGCTATCTGTTCTTCGTCGAGATCGAAGCCCACGAGACCGACGCCCGTTTTCGCCGCGCCATGACCATGCTGGGAAAGAAAGCCCTGCGGCTGGAGATACTCGGCTCATTCCCCGCCACGGCGGCGGTGGATTGACGACGCTTCCTACAGCGATTGCATCTTGTTTGTAGGTCGGTCAACTGCTACTATGAGACTGGGAGCCAGTGGTGGGAAAGTTGCCCATGAGCCAGATGATCGAAGCCATCTACGAAGACGGCGTACTGAAGCCGCTGGAAAAGCTGGCGTTGGGCGAACACCAGCAGGTTCACATTACCGTTGAGCCGCAGCTCGGCGAAGCGAATGTGAAAAACTCACCCTCCTTGGTCGTTCCCATCACGACGCTCGAGCCGGAGCCGTTCGACCTCCTTCGACCCGTCCCCGTTGTCGTGCAACAGACCGACGACGGATACCAGGCGACCTTCTTTGACGCCAACATCGGCATGACAGGCGATACGAAGAAAGAAGCGGTTGCCAATCTTAGAGCCCTTCTGGCGGACGTCTTCGAGGAACTGGAGAATGAAGAAGGCCGTCTCGGCCCCGAATTGGTCAAACAGCTTGCGGTGCTTTGCAGCTTCATCAAGAGGCGTGACTCGCTGCCCTAGGTGGCCAATGCTGATGATGGGAGGTGTAAGGTGATTAGCAACAATAGGTCCGGTGTTTTCCTCGTTTGTGGTTTTCTGCTGGTGTTGCTCGGCTCCGCGCGACTCAATGGATACGTCGGATTTCTCCTTTGGCCAAGCGAATTCCATCACGATACCTTCATCGGCTCGATCGCCCATCTCTTGCTGGGAGCGGTTCCCTGGTTACTGGGAATAGCGTTGGTCGTGCTCGGTTCTAACAAGGCCCGGCACATTCTCGCACTCGGGTCGATCAGCCTCGGTTTAGGTTGTTTCATCGCGCTACCTTCAATCATCCATGCAACGGACTATTGGGGATTGGCCGGCTGGCTGACACTTGTTACCGTCGGCGTGATCTTCGCCGCGTCGGTTTGCGCGGCCGTCAACATGTACAACAGGCTTCATGTCGCGTCAGTTTCTTGCCCGTAGCAGCCCGCGACGCTTCAGGTATCGCATGATCGCCTCGCCGGCATAGCGATGCCCTTTGGTATTGGGATGGTAGAGGTCGCGGCCGAGTGTGGACAGCGGGCCGTGCTTCTGCAATTCCGGCAGAAGGTCGAGGTATTCGACGCCGGTCTCGTCCAGCAGAGCCTTCACGTACGTCAATTCGGCTTGCGAGTCGGCATCGTCGAACAGCGGGAAAAGTACAACAAAGAACGGAATCCCGCTCGTACGCGAACCGTCGCGGAACCAGGCGAACGCCGTCCGCTGTTGGTCGTTGCCGGACAACTGGATGCAGCCGTTCAGGCTCGGACCGGTGGGAGCGTGGCTTCGCAGGCGCCAGAGGAGCCGCGATTGGAGAAACTCGCCGCCGTCGCGGGAAAAATCCGGCCGCCCCACCCGCGTTCCCACCAGTTCGTACTCCGGCCACTCGTTGTTGGGACACGGCTGGTTTGGATTTCGCTTCTTCAGCGTCATCACGTCGCCGTCGTTCGCGCACCATTGCAGCAGCAGCACGTCGGTCTGGAGTTGCCGCCAGTTGTCGCGATAGAAGTGCATCTCCTGCCAGGTATTGTACCCGCCGACGCCCAGCGGCAGCACTTCGACCTTCCGCCGGGGCGGTCCCTTCTCTATCGCCGTCCGCAGAAAATCGGTGTAGTTGACAAATCTCGGCAGGTTCCACTCTTCGGTCAGCGAATCGCCGACGGCCACGATGCGAAACGTGCCGGCCGGCTTGCGAAACGTGAACTTTCGCAGCCGGTTGTCGGGATAATGTACGGTCAGGAACCTCTTTCCGTCCGTCTTGAAGCCGCTATAGGTGTAGAACAGCGGCGACTCGGGATTCAGCTTCGGACTGAAGTAGCCGGAGTTGCGCTGGATGGTATACCGGATCGTCATTCTCGGCGGAAAGAAGACCCGCACCGCGAACTCGGCAAAGAGAACGGCAAGCAAAACGCCCGCCACGACTGTCGACAGGCGGAAGAGCCATCTCTTGAACGAGGATTGGTTCACGGCTGTGACGATCCTCCTACGGCAATCGGCAGGCGGAGTCGCCTCCTACAATTTCCATTTGCGCCAAGCCCGCTCCCGTCACACCCTTAGTTCCGCTCCGTGCTTCGCCTTGGCACGCGGCCACGATCCGGTCGCGGACCTCGTCGGCCTGCTGGCTGGTCAGCGTGCCGTCGGGCGAACGCAGGGCGATCGAAAACAGAAGGCTCTTCTTGTCGCCGAGCCGCTGGGCGTCGCGGTACGTGTCGCGGTACTCCAGCGACTCGAAACAGCGGCCCGCCATGCTCGCGCACCGTCGCCGCGACGTCGGCCCAACGAACCGATTCGGCCACCACCAGGTTCAGATCGCGCGTGACCGCCGGATAGGGCGATTGCAGCACGCACCGCGGAACCAGATCGGCCTCCTCGACCAGCGGCACCCAGCCGGATTTCGGCCACGACCGCCGGTCCGCGCAGATCGAACTGCCGCATCGCCTCGTGGGTCAATCGGCCGACGTAGCCGAACATCTCGCCGCCGAGTTGCAGACGGCAGGAGGCGGCCGGATCGAGGATCGCCATGCCCGGCGTCGTCGGCCGCCAGCGGAATGGTGATCTTCAACTCGGCGAGAATCGTCTCGATCACGCCCCTTGACCGCCAGATACTCGCGGCCGCTGCTGATGGCCAACATGACTTCTTCGCGCGGCAAATCGTCGCCTTGCGGCAGATAGACCTTGGCGATCTCGAACAGCTCGATTTCCGAATTGGCCAGCGACTCGTTCGTCCGCCGCGCGGCCAGCAGGCTCGGCACGAGACTGCGGCGCAGGTAATCGGCGCCGCGAATGACCGGCATCAGGCTCCGCAGCGGCTCGGCGTCGGTCCAGGGGCTCATCGACGCGGACGCCTGCCGCATCGACCACGCTTAGGGTCAGGGCTTCGTCGAAACCGGCGGCCGTCAGCACGCGGCGAACCCGCTCGAACACCCGATCGTCGCGCCGGCGCGCCGAAGGGACCATCGGCACGCCGACGTCCTCGGGAATCGCGTCGTATCCGTGAATTCGCCCCACCTCCTCGATCAGATCGATTTCGCGGGTCAGATCGCGCCGCCAGCTCGGCGGAACGACGGTCAGCGACGTGGGCTGCGGGACCGAAAGCCGACGGATGCGGCAGGAACGATTCGGGATGAGTGATTTCCTTGTTGCCCAACGCGACAGGATTTCCCGCACGCGCTTGGCCGGCACCGGATGCCGAGAATCCGCTCGATCTGCGACAGTCGCAGCACGATCGGCTCGCGCACGGGCGGCGGCTGGCCGACGTCGACCACGCCGGCCGCCAGTTCGCCGCCGGCCGATCTCCAGGATCAGCTCGCAGCAGCGGCGGCTGGCCCAATCGAGCCCCTCGGGATCGATCCGCCGTTCGAAGCGGTACGACGAATCGCTGTGCAGATTGAGCTGCCGGGCCGTGTTGCGGATCGAGACCGGATCGAACTCGGCCGCCTCGATCAGCACGTCGCGGGTGGCGGGCGAAATCTCCGTCTGCGCCCCGCCCATTACGCCGCCGATGGCCACCGGACGGCGCGCGTCGCAAATCATGCACATCTCGGGCCGACAAGACGTACGCTCTTGTGGTCGATCGCCTCGATCGCCTCGCCCGGCAGCGGGCGGCGAACGATGATCTTCCCCCGGTCACCTTCGAGCTTGTCCGAATCGAACGTGTGCAGCGGCTGGCCGACACTCCATCAATACGTAGTTGCTGATGTCCACCACGTTGTTGATCGGCGTGATCCCGACCGTTTCCAGCCGGCGGACGATCGCACTTCGGGCTCGGGCCGATCTTCACGCCGCAGACGATCACGCGGGCGGTGTAACGCAGGCAGAGGTCCGGGCAGTCGATCCGCACCTTGACCAGTTTATCGACGGGCGTTTTGCCCTTCGGCCGGCCGCGCGGCGGGCAGCGTCAGATCGCTGCCCCACAGCACCGCGACCTCGCGGGCGATGCCGATGTGCCCCAGGCAGTCGGGCCGGTTGCTGGTCACCTCCAGATCGATCGCCAGATCGCCGCCGACCTCGTCGGTGCCTCGTGGTTCAGCCCCGCCATCATCAGCCGCCGCTCGAGTTCCGCCGACCGACATCGTAAGCGGCACGTACTGTTTCAGCCAATTCCAGGAGACGATCATGGGAGGAGGGATTGGGGGTCAGGGATCAGGGGACAGGGATCAGGCATGGGGCCAAGCCTACATAACCTCGTGGAATCAATCTTATCGACGCCCTTTTGGGACTGCGGTGTGCGTTATGTAATTCGTCTACCACCGTTTTCGCTTCCCCCGACACAGCCGGAACACTGTCCACGTTGCATGCCCGTTCACGGGCATTGTCCGCCGCAGGCGGTTTAGGCCCGTGCTTTAGCACGGGTTGGGCTGCCGGTCTCGCCTCCGTTGTTTTTCTCTCTCCATTCGGATTGTCACGCCCGTTTACGGGCGTCCTGCTCGTCGTCGAGCGCAGTAAATCGCTCCAAACGATCGAATGTCCGTCCTTCCGCGTGATGTTTTCGTTGGTCACGAACGTATGCCTTCACCCATTCCAAATCGCGGGTTCCAAAACTCACGACACCGTAGCCGGTTTGCCACTGGAGCGTTTTGTCGCGGAGGTCCACCTGCTGGTTGACTTCGTGGGCCGACACTCCTTTCAATTGGCCGATCCATTCGCTTAAAACAGTTGTTGGCGGGATCGACAACGACCAGATGGATGTGCGTTTCAATGCCGCCGATCTCGTGGATGTATACCCCCTTCTCGTTGACCAATCGCTGTTTGATGTATCGATGCGCCAGCGGTTCAAGCGTTGGCGTCAGAAGCGGCAGGCTGTCTTTGGTGTGCCAAACGAGATGCAGATTGATTTCACTGTAGTAATTGTGTGCCATCGGACGTTCCTAAACACACACGCAGGAGGCCCGTGAACGGGCCTGACAGTTCCATTGTTTCACCGTCGCCCAACCCGGCGTAAACGCCGGGCCTGAACCGCCTTCGGCGGCCAAGGGCCGTAAACGGCCCTACATGACAGCCCTATCCCACATAAGGCCACCGTGCCAGACTCTCTCAGCGACACCACCTGCATTCCGTATCTGGTCGCCACGAGTCTTGCCCACCGCATGCTCCTTCTGTTCTTTGTGTGTTCGTCTGCTTTCCCGGTTCCCAATCCCGATCCCGGTCCTTCTAAAACTGATGCAAAAACCTCACGTCGTTCTTATACAATTCGCGAATGTCGGCGATGCCGTGGCGGCGGGCGCAGATGCGCTCGATGCCCAGGCCGAAGGCGAAACCGGTGTACTTCTCGGGGTCGTAGCCGACGGCGCAGAGTACGTTGGGATCGACCATGCCGGCGCCGCCCATCTCGATCCAGCCGTCGCGCCAACTCATATCGACCTCGACGCTCGGCTCGGTGAACGGGAAGAACGACGGGCGGAAGCGGATGTGAACGTCGGGATCGAACGCGCTGCGGGCGAACAGCCGCAAGGTGCTCTTCAGATCGGCCATCGTCACGCCGCGATCGATCAGCAGCCCCTCGATCTGATGAAACATCGGGTAGTGCGTGGCATCGGCCGTGTCGGGCCGATACACCCGGCCGCACGAAATGATCCGCACCGGCGGCGTCGGTCCGCTCCATCACGCGAATCTGCACGGTGCTCGTCTGGCTTCGCAGCAGGAGAGAGAGAGGGGGAGACGGGGAGAGGGGGAGACGGCGGACGACGTGATCCCGATCTCCATGTCGTCTCCCCCTCTCGCCGTCTTTGCCGCCGCAGCCAAGTAGAAATTCTCCAGCGGATCGCGGGCGGGATGGGCCGCGGGGATGTTCAGGGCCTCGAAATTGTGCCACGGGTCTTCCACCTCCGGCCCTTCGACCGCGGTGAACCCCAGCCGGCCCATGATCTCTTTCAACTCGTCGATCGTCTGCGTCACCGGGTGCAGCCGGCCCAATCGCAAGCGAACGCCGGGCACCGTGGGATCGCACTCGCCGGGCGTCGGCCGCCGGGCCGGCGACCTTGGCAAGCCGCTCGTGCGGCCGACTCGTGTGCCGCCTCGATCGCCTGCTTGACCTCGTTGAAGCGTTTGCCGGCGGCGGGCTTGTCGGCCTTATCGACCGAGCCGAGCCCCTTTTGCACCGCTTTCAAGCGGCCGCTCTTCGCGCCGAGAAACTGAACCCGCGCCTCTTCAAGTGCGGCGGCGTCGCCGGCGGCGCCGAACGCGGCCGCCGCTTCACGGGCCAGCGAATCGAGTTCCGTCAAGATAATCGGCTAGAGCCATGAGAAGAATCACACGAAAACGCCAACAACATGAAAGTGAACCACAGATGAACACGGATAAACACGGAGACAATCGCCGGCAACGACTCGTCTATCTGTGTTGATCTTGTGTTCATCCGTGGCTTCCTTCCTGTCTTTCTGCGTCTCCTACCGCAACCAACGCGTTCTACTTGGCAATTGGCCTTCTTGACCAGTTCGACGACCGCCTCGAATCCCTGCGGATCGGCCACGGCCATGTCGGCCAGCACCTTGCGGTCCAGCTCGATGTTGGCCTTGCTGCAGGCCGGCGATGAACTCGCTGTAGCGGAGGCCCAGCGCGCGGACGGCGGCGTTGATCCGCACGATCCACAGCCGGCGGAAGTCGCGCTTGCGGTTGCGGCGGTCGCGGTAGGCGTAGACGCCGGCGCGGACGAGATTTTCCTTGGCGGTGCGCAACAGGCGGCGACGGCCGCCGACGTATCCCTTCGCCTTCTTGAACAGGCGATTCTTGGCCCTGGTTCGGGCGGCGCCCTTCGTGGTTCTCATCGATAAAACCTCAGGTCTATGCGGAAGCCAGGCCCTTCCTCGACGTCGGAAGCGTTTGTGGGAAGCCCGTTCCGCTGGTAAACGTACTCCTCTCGCTCCGCGAGAGGAACGCAAAACTCGGTCGCCTCACGCTGAGCGTGAGGGGTACAGTCGGTTAACTGCTATGTTTCCCAAGGACGAGGCGAATCTTCGCGCACTCGACTTCCTGGACGGTGTCGGTGCGGCGGAGGTTTCGCTTGCGTTTATGGCTCATCCGCGCGGCCAAATGGCTGGTGCCGGCGCTGCGGTGCTTGACCTTCCCCTTGGCGGTCAGCCGGAAACGCTTCTTTGTCCCCTTGTGGGTCTTCATTTTTGGCATGATTCGCTACCACACTTCCAATGGTTCAACTCGGCGACGGGCAGATAGACTCGTCATTGTAACAGGTTTGTCCGCAGCGCAAAGGGGGAAACCGGATGATTTTTGACCGATAGGGGGGAAGTGGACCGAGAAGAGGGGGGCGGCAAAACCCCGTCTGCTTTAAGGACCATCTTCCGACAGCCTCCTCCGCTACTGTTGGCATCCCCTTCGTTACATCACCCATCTCCCAGAAATGGGCTGGCTTTGATAGGCTATGGCAGACGGAAAGATCGACCGGCGATTCGCGCTCAACAATCAGCAATCTACAATCGGCAATCCCATGCCCAACTCCATCCGCTACCTGGTGTTCGATACGGAAAGCGTCGCCGATGCCCAATTGGTGGCGAAACTTCGATACGCGGGCCAGGGACTGTCGCCCGGCGATGCGGTGCGCCGCTATCGCGATGAACTGCTGGAGAAGTACGAGAGCGACTTTATTCCCTACAGCTTCCAGGTGCCGATTTCGGTCGCGGTCGGCAAAGTATCGGGCGACTTCGCTCTGGACGACGTGGTGGTGCTCGACGAGCCGCAGTTCCGCCCGCACGTGATTACCGAGAACTTCTGGCGCGGCTGGGAGAAATACCGCCGGCCGACGCTGGTGAGCTTCAACGGCCGCGGGTTCGATCTGCCGTTGCTGGAGTTGGCGGCCTTTCGCTACGGCGTCAGCGTGCCCGGCTGGTTCCAGGTTGCCGCCAAGTCGTTCGATCAGCCACGGAGCCGCTATAACAGCGTGGCACATCTGGATCTTTACGAACTGCTGACGAACTTCGGCGCAGACCCGCTTTACCGGCGGCCTGAATCTGGCCGCGAACATCCTCGGCAAGCCGGGAAAAATGGACGTCCAAGGCGACATGGTCCAAGACATGTACGACGCCAGCCGGCTGGCCGAGATCAACGACTACTGCCGTTGCGACGTGTTGGACACGTACTTCGTCTTCCTTCGCACGCGGGTATTGTGCGGCCAGCTTAGCCTAGAGGCCGAGCACGAATTGATCGCAAAGACCAAGCAATGGCTGGAGAGCAAGGCCGAAGCGTCGCCGGCGTTTCGGACGTACCTCGAACATTGGGGGGATTGGCAGAATCCCTGGGAATCGGCGGAAAAAAATGGTTGACAAATAGGCCGTTTAACCTATGATTTAGTTGTCAGGGCGTTAGGTGTGGCTGCCTCGCCAACGGCGGCCTGACAGGGACACCGCACTGAGGCGTCAGGTCAAAGTCCCGCGGTGGAAGCCCGTTGCCGGCCGATACCTGACAGGCAAGCAGCGGGCTTTTTTTATGCGCCCAGCGGTTCGCCCGGCCGGGGGTCGCCGTCGTAACGGACGCGGACGGGCAGGGCGACGGCCCAGATCTTTTGGGTGCCGTCGAGGGCCGCCCGGTTGAACGCCTCGACGTAACGTCTGGCCCGCTTGGCGGTCATGGTTTGCCCCTCTGCGGGCTCAATCGCCACTGCCCCCGGCGGAACCTCATGCCAGCCGGCCGGCGCGGCCTCGCCGTATCGAACGATCCACACCCGGCAGCGGCTTTCGGCGGCCTTCGCTTTGCCCTCCATCGCCGGCTCCTTTCTTGGAAACCCCCGCTTGACAACCGCGTTGCGATTCAGTATACATACGTCCATATTTCTGTCAAGGGCCGCGAATGTCGATTCATGCCCGCGAAAACCTGCTGCGTCTGATGGCCGCCCGCGGGCTGACGCTCACGGGCGTGGCCGAGCAGACCGGCCTGCACGTCCGCACGGTTCGCGGCATTCTCCGCGGCGACAAGAAGCCGCAAGCCCGCACGCTCCACCGGCTTGCCGCGGGGCTGGGGGTGGCCGTCGATGAGTTCTTCGTCGATCCGGCGCAGTTGCTCTATCGCCGTTTCGATCGCCGGACGAACCCGGTGGTGGCCGAGGTGATCGAGGAACACGGGGAGTTGTTCCACGGCTGGACGGAGGCCGATTTCGACGAGCTTCACAGCCGCGTCGGTACGGGCGGGGCGCTCACGGTCGAGGGCGCATTGGCCGCGGCCCACCTCATGAACCGCCGCCGCGAACTGCACGACAAGCTCGATCTGCTTCTGGAAAGCAGTCAGGCCGAAGTTGCCGCCGGAATTCTCAACGTGCTATACGAAAAGGTAGTAGTCAGCGGTTAGCGAACGTAAGACGGATCTCCAAATCCGTCCTGATATGTTGGGTCGGCAGTTGAACTGCCTACCCAACATCGCGGCGTCCTACGGCCCAAGCAGGCCGATTCTTCTTGCGGGCTCGTGGCCGGCCGACTTGTCCGCCGCTCAATCACTTCGCTACGGCGACCTTCGCTACGGCGGCCTTCTTCACCGCGGCGGCCTTCTTCACCGCGGCGGCCTTCGATTCGGCGGTGCGACTCCAGGCGATCACCAACCAGCCGTCGCGGCACTCGACCTGAATCGGCATCAGCTTGCCGGCCGCTTTCCAGCGGCCCGACAACTCGATCCCCTTGCCGAGGAACTCGGGCTCGAAGACCTTGGCAAAACGCTTCATCAAGAGCGTGCGAATCACCTGCCGTTGCGCGTCGACGTGCTGGCCGTGGCTCAACTCGACGTCGGGCGGAATCACCTCGATGTCACCCTGCCGAACCGCCTTGAAACCGTCGGACGAATGCTCGATCTTATAGACCGCCGACACGTTCATCGCCGGATACTCTTCGGTGCCGCGGTAATACTTGACGCCGTGAATGACCACCTTGAAGCCGTTGTCGGCAAAGCTGACGGAGATCGGCTGCCGCGGGGCGAAGGTGATCGCCCACGGTTTGCCCTCGTCGTCCCCCTTGAGCTTGTCGGGCAAGTAGCCGAGCGCGTTCTTCACCGCGGCCTGCACCTTCTCTTCATAGACCGTGCGGCCGGCCAGCGCATCGAACGCCAGATTGTTGATCGCCGACTCGTGAAGTTGCAACGTCATGTCGGCCGCTTCGACCACGGGCGGGGCGCGCCGGGCGCCGCCAACTTGCCGCCGCCGGCCTGCAATCCGAGCACGCCCAGGGCGCGATCGGTCGTGCTGAAACGCAGCAACTGCGGGAAGAGGTTTCGATCCGTAAACGGTTGCTTGTACTTCTCTACGTACTGCTGGTTGGCCCGATCGAGCGGTTCGGCAGCTTGTTGGTCGATGCGCTCGTTGAGCCGCTGCTCGGCGTGCCGCGAGGCAATCTGCTCGGCTTGGCACTTCTGTTTGCCGGCACGTTTCCAGGCCATTCGCTGCACCAAACCTCGGCCTTTCCTCGATTGGATGTCCTGGATGCAAATGCTGGTTTCGGCGTTGGAGGCCGCGGGATACGACGACAGGCCGCTCTGGTCAATCCAGACTCGCTTGACGCCCGCCAGACCGGTCTCGGCACTGCTGAAGATCGTCACCGGATGGTGATAGCCGACGTTCTCGCTGTGGGTGCGGCCGAAGAACAGGGTGTCGATCACGCCGACGTCCGCATTCGGCGAAAGCGCGACGCTTGTCCTGCCTACGGTATGCGCGGCGCCGGTGACGCTCGTGCCGAGAATACAGTCGTTGATCTGGGTTACGTCATCGACCGGCTCGACAATGCCGGCCCCCGCGAACTCTGCCGACACGTGGCCGATCACATTCGCATGGACGAACCGGTCCTGGATTGCCTCCACCAGCGCCGGCGCCTGGTGCGCGTTCTGCAACCAGCGGACCGACTCGCTGATGACCAGGGCGCTTTCCGTCGTCGGCTTGGCGGCGTAGGCAGCCAGGGCTGGAGCGAGTCTGTCGAGAACCTTCTCGTACTCCGTGCGAATTCCGGGGCTGCCGACGGCACTGGCCGTAACGATGTAGTTCAGCAGAGCGTGGTCCGCGTCGAGGAACCACGCCAACTCCAGGCCGTCATAACCGCGCGTGAAAAACGCGTGAATTTCGGTCAAGCGGGCCAGGTCGGGCTTCTCGGCGCGAAGCGACTCCTGCAGCACGTCCCAGTGAAGATATTTGCGCCAGCCCTCTCCGATGTCGCCGACCTCCGTCAGCTTCTCGTCGAGCCGACCGATCGCTTCCACCAGGACCGTCTTGGCCTGGGCGACGTCGGCCTGAGTGATCGGGTGGAAGTTGGCCTTGGCCTGTTCGCAGACGGCGGCCAAGGACCCCTGCGGAGGAGGAGCGGGTTGGGGCTTCGTCTCGGCCGCATGAGCCGCTGCCGCGACAAAAAACGCGAAAACGCACGAGATCAAAGTCCAAAACGCCGTCCTGGGTCGCATGTTATCGCTCCTTCACTGGTTCTTCAGGGGTCCGCTAACCCTCATAACAGGTTATAGACCGCAGACTGCCCCATTGTCCATAATTGCCGCTTCGCGATTGACAACGCGATTTATGAACTCCGCCCAATCAGAAAATCTGAGGCAACCGTTTAAGTTTGTGTAGCTTAGCAGGTGTAGCTGTCAGCAACAATGCCGATACGGCGGGTTCGCGGGCCTTACCTTGGCGACCGGCGCAGACGAACTAACCACAATAGGTGGTGATTAAAAGTCTGCCACGCCAACAACGTCGCCCCTGGGCAGGGCCACATTTGTCGTCCGAAGGGCGGAACCTCGGAAGACCTTCCAAGGATGGGTGTGTCTGACATCCAGCGGCTCCCCGGCAATCGACCGACGGATATCGTCTCCACAGTCGCTCCGTCGTGCGTGCCCGGGGCGGTGTGAATCGCCCCGTCAACAGCTTTCCCCGAGACCCACAAGGAAGACCGAGATGGTGTATGCACGAAGTCTGATCCTAGCATCCTGTGTCATGGCGCCGTTTTTTAGCTTGACGCCGCTTTGGGCCGCCAAGCCGAGCGGCGGCAAGGGCGCTGCTCCGCGGTGCATTGGCTGAGCAGCTACCGCGAAGCGATAACGGCGGCGGACCAGCAAAACAAGATGCTGTTGGTCTATTTCTACGATTCCGGCAACGAAAGCCAGTGCGGACGCTTCAAGAAGGAGACGCTCGACGATCCGCAAGTGCGGGGCAAGCTGCGCGACTACGTTTGCTTGCGGCTGCCGCTGGACGCCAAGATCACGGTCCAGGGCAAGCCGCTCGTTCTGCTCGAGCATGATGCCTTCCGGGAGATGCTCGGCCGGCCGGGCGTCGCCGTCGTCGATTACAGCTGCCCATGCCGCGCTGCGCGGCTCGGTCGTCAGCGAGTTTCCGCTCACCAGCACGCTCTGGTACACGCCGGAACAGATGGCGGTGATCTTGACGCTCCCGCCGGGCACGCTCACCGAGCGAACGCTGATCTACGCGGTGCGGATCCATCCCGATCATCCGCAGAGCGCCAACGGCAAGCCGAATCGGCTGCTGTTGGAGGAGGCACAAAATCATGCGCAGTTTCAAGCGAACGTTCACGTGCAGGGCCATCAGGCATGGGGTTCGCGTTTTGCCCGGATTCTCTCGCGATTGCCGGGCGTGCGGCACCGCGCGAGGTCTGCGCCGAGAGCTGGGGCGGCCAGCACCTGGTCGAGGCAGCGATCGAGTGTGTCCGCTGCTGGCGGCTCTCCTCCGGCCACTGGAGCGCCGTCTGCGCCCGCAGCCGTTTCTTCGGCTATGACATGAAGCTTGGCGCCAACGGCGTCTGGTACGCGACGGGGATCGTTGATGCAAGGTAGTGCAGGGGGACGAGGTTGCGGCCGCCTCGGAGGCGGGTATAATCGCGGAAGAGAGAGTGGAATTCCGCTGGTCGGTTTTTCAGGTGGCGACATGGCGATTGTTGCCGAGCATATCGACCTTCAAACAAACTGCGACAGTACCGCCCTGCAACTCTCAAACGTCGAGAAGTTCGGCGACGGGAGTGGATATTGCTGCGATTTGGCGGTGCGTTCCGGTGGGTTCGCCTGCCAGCGGCAGTTCTGTTTTGATGATGACTATCTTACAAACGCCCTCACTTCTCTTCGCCGCATGATTGACGGTTCACCGGGGGAAGCAACAATCAAGTTCCGGTATGAAGAGGACTATCTGCGCTTCGAGGTGAATCGGTTGGGCCATGTCTTTGTCAGCGGAGAATTACACGAATACTCCGACTTGGCGCAAATGTTGAAGTTCGCTTTTCGCACCGACCAGACGGTGTTGGCTCCGCTTGTGCGGGAGCTTGCGGCCGTACATGGGGCGTAACCAGTTGGCGAAGCTTTCGGACGGCTGCTGTTTGCCACCGGCGTGCCATTGCGACGACGCGCCGTTTTCGGTTGGGAATCCGGGAATCGGGGGGAGGACAAAAGGCAAAAGGAGTCGGGAGTCTTTGATTTTTCCCGACAGGACGGGGCGACGAGCGGATTGAACCGCTGCTGATCAGGGTTTGGCCGACATCTGGTCGCCCGTAATCAGTCGCGCCTCTTGGGCCGCGATCGTCCGTTGATCGGCTCGATTCGGGTGATGTGGAGCAAGTCGCAATAGACCGTATGCCTTGGAAATTGCTCACCGGGCTTGGGCAAGGCGATAATGACCTCTCGCTGCAAGACGAGCATCATTTCCGGTTGCCGCACCTCGTACGCTGCGCCGTCGGAGAGGCATACGCGGAATGGCTGAAACGGCTGCTGGAGGCGATGCTTTTGGATCGACTCGGGAGTCATGGCGTTTGCTCCCGTTTTGAACGAGGGGCAGGACTATTCTCTTACCAACTGTACCAGTGGAAGGGGCTGCAATCAAAAATGAGCCGATGCCGCAAGAAAAAGACCGGCCCGGCGGGATTGCTCCCTGCCGGGCCGTGGTTTGC
>CAWFIG010000026.1:0-2500 GCA_963815695.1 uncultured Planctomycetia bacterium | reverse complement strand
CTTCACCCGCCAGCGACTCGTCTGGCCCAAAACACCACACCAATGCCCGAAATACTCGTCCTCTGCGAATATCTCACGCTCAATGGCGGCGAGCGGTCGATGCTGGCCGGTTTTGAGGGGCTTCGGGCGGCCGGTTTTTCGCCGGTGGTGATGGCCCCGCCCGAGGGCCCGTTGGCCGATGAATTGGCGGCTCGCGGCATCGAGCTGATTCCGTTTCAGTGCCGCGCCGACGATGGCCGCGGTGCCGCAGAATCGACTGCGGGAAGAACTGGCCCGCTGCTCCGGCGTCGGCGTCCGGCTCTGTTGCACGCCAACAGCTTGGCCATGGGCGGTTGTCGGGGCCGGTGGCCGCCGCATTGCGGCTGCCGAGCATCGCCCACCTGCGAGACATCGTCAGGCTCCGCACGCAGGCCGTCGCCGACCTGAACTGCCATCGCGCGGCTGTTGGCCGTGTCGAAGGCCACACGAGACTTTCACGTGGCCGGCGGATTGGCCGGCGAAAAGACTTTTGTGCTCTACAACGGCGTGGATCTGGACGAGTTTCGCCCCCGGCCGCCGACCGGCTACATTCACCGCGAACTGGGGCTTCCGCCGCAGACGCAATTGGTCGGCACGATCGGACAAATCGGACTGCGCAAGGGCCAGGACGTGCTGCTGCGGGCCGCGGCAGAGATCGCCGCACAAGCACCGAATGTGCATTATCTTATCATAGGCGAGCGGAACTCGGAAAAGGACGAATCGCGGCGATTCGAGCAACAATTCCGGCGCGTCGTCGGGACGACTGGCCGGGCCGCTGCATTTTCTTGGGCCGCCGCGAGGACGTTTGCCGGCTGTTGAACGAATTGACGCTCCTGGCGCACGCGGCCCGGCAGGAGCCCTTGGGCCGTGTTTTGTTGGAAGCGGCGGCCGCGGCCGGGCCGCTGTGGCGACCGCGGTAGGCGGCACGGGGGAGATATTTCCGCCCGGAGCCGACGCCGCCCGGCTTGTGCCCGCCGATGATGCCGAGCCCTTGCGGCGGCAATGCTGGAATTACTCGGCGATCGTTATTTATGCGATCGGCTGTCGGCCGCCGCCCGACGCCGGGCCGAAGAGCAATTCGACATTGCAACCGCGGCCAAAACCCTGCTAACGCACTATCGGGCGGTGTTGACTTAAGTCCGTGTCTTTTCGCCTCTTACCTAAGACACGCGGCCGCCGGGCGCTGCCGTTTTCATGTGTTTTTTTGACATCATTGACGGCCCACTGAAGCGGAAGCGATTCAGTGCCTGTCTTTCCGGCAGCCTATAGTGCCCGCAGCATTCCTTCCGCCTTGTGCCAGGTTTCTTCGTATTTCCGCTGCGGATCGGATTCGGCCACGATGCCGCCGCCGACGGGCACTGCCACCAGCCGCGGCCGGCGGTGATCGTGCGGATCAGGATGCTCAGGTCCATCGGGCCGTCGAAGCCCAGGTAGCCCAGCGAGCCGCAATACGCGCCGCGGGCGGTCGGCTCCAGCTCGGCGATGATCTCCATGGCGCGGATCTTGGGGGCACCGGTGACCGAGCCGCCGGGAAAGGCCGCCCGCAGCAGATCCGAGCGGCCTGCAGCCCTCGCGCAGCCGTCCGCGCACCGCCGACACCAGTGCTGGACGTGCTGGTAGGTTTCCAGGCGCGCACAGCTGGCCGACGCTGCACGCTCTCCGGCCGGCAGACGCGCCCAGATCGTTTCGCAGCAGATCGACGATCATCACGTTTTCCGCCCGGTCCTTCTCGCTGGCCAGCAATTCGGCCTCGGCCGCGCGGTCGGCTCGCCGGGTCGCCGGAGCGCGGCCGCGTGCCCTTGATCGGCCGCGTTTCGACCTCGCCCTCGGCGACGCCGCAGAAACCGTTCCGGCGAGGCGCTGACGATCTGGAACTCGCCCAGGTCGAAATAGCCGGCAAACGGCGCCGGGTTGCACCGCCGCAGCCGCCGGTAAGCTCAACGAGAATCGTCGCGGGCGGCGGACAGCAGCCGCTGCGAGAGGTTCACCTGGAAGACGTCGCCGGCGTGGATGTAGTCGATCACCCGGCGGACCGCCCGCAGGTAGCCGCTCCGCGAGAAATTGCTCGTTACGCCGGCGATGCCGGCGACGGCATACTCGGGAAGACAGTCCGTCGCAGTGCCGCGACCCTGGGCATCGCAGTGCACTGCCTTGCGAACGAGGGCCGCGGCCTCGCGATCCGATCGCAGACTGTGCCAGCCGCTCGGCCGCCCGCGCTCTGCGCGAAGGTTCGATCTCCGGCAACCCCTGCGAAATATCCAGGCCCGGCCGGCAGGTGGTCGAACGCCACGACCACGTCGTAAAGCCGACGGCCAACGCCGGCACTCGAAACTCGTCGGCCTTAGGGGCCGGCACGTGTCTCCAACTGCGCCCCAGCTCGTAGCCCAGCAAGCCGGCCGCCCCGCCCTGAAACGGCGGCAACCCGGGGTGCGGCGGTGCGTGAAAAGCCCCAGCCGCTTCGCCAAACGCCCCCAAGGCATCG
>CAWFIG010000025.1:0-36411 GCA_963815695.1 uncultured Planctomycetia bacterium | reverse complement strand
CGGCTGGCGGCCAAGCTCCGCCAAGCCGAGACGATCATCGAGGTCCAAAAAAACTCTCCGAAATCCTGGGGATTCCCCTGCCGCCGCCAGACAGCCCGAGAGGATGCCATGAACGCCATCAAAGAACTCTCTCCGCAGGTGGAAACGGCAGCGGCCTGTCGCAGTTTGGGCGTACCCCTGCGCGACGCTCTATCGGTGCCGCCGGTCGAAGCCGCCCAAGCCCGCAACCACGCCACGGCCTACATCGCCGCGATCGCTCTTGCGACCAGGAGCGACAACAGGTTTCGACGTGCTTCACAGCGAACCGTTTGCCGACAAGGCCCCGGCCGAGGTTTACGCGGCACTTTTAGATCAGGGCCAGTATCTCTGCTCGATCCGCACGATGTACCGCGTCCTGGAAACCTCGCCGCAGGAAGTCCGCGAGCGACGAGACCAACTGCGACACCCAACCTACCACAAGCCGCAACTGCTGGCCACCGTGCCGAATCAGGTCTGGACCTGGGACATCACCAAGCTGCTGGGGCCGGCGAAATGGACCTACTTCCATCTGTATGTGATCCTCGACATCTTCAGCCGCTATGTCGTCGGCTGGATGCTGGCCAGCCGCGAAAGTGAACACTTGGCCGAGCGGTTGATCCGCGAGACGGTCGTCAAAGAGGGCGTCGCCCGCGACCGCTTGACGCTTCACAGCGATCGTGGGCCGTCGATGCGTTCGCAGACCGTGGCCCAACTTCTGGCCACCCTCGGGATCACCAAGTCTCACAGTCGGCCGCACGTCTCCGACGACAACCCGTTTTCGGAGAGCCAGTTCAAGACGATGAAGTACCGACCGGAGTTCCCCGACCGTTTCACCAGCATCGAACACGGCTTGGAGTTCTGCGGCGAGTTCTTTCGTTGGCAAAACCACGAGCATCACCACTGGGGCCTGGGCCTGCTGACGCCGGCGATGGTCCACTTTGGACAGGCCGACACGGTATTGGCTGGCCGACAAGCGGTGCTGACCGCAGCCCACGCCGCTCATCCCGAGCGATTCGTTCTGCATCCGCCGCGACCGCTTGGGCTGCCGAGTGAAGTTTGGATCAACCCTCCGGCCGATGGGCCGGAACCCCGTATGCTACAACTACCGCGCGACACTAATTTCGTACCGTGGTTGTCTCAAACCCGTTGACACGTTCCGGACGATTCCCTGCAAGCCACAGCTTTAGTCGGATGATCCATGAACTTGGCGTGAAGTGTATCTGAGCGACGATTCCCTGCAAGCCACAGCCAACAACTTCGGCGTCTCTCCCGCCTTGTCAGTGTATCTGAGCGACGATTCCCTGCAAGCCACAGCCTCTCCATGTTGTCGGCGTCATGCAACCGGAGTGTATCTGAGCGACGATTCCCTGCAAGCCACAGCGCGACAAGCTCGATACATCTACTTGGTACTAGTGTATCTGAGCGACGATTCCCTGCAAGCCACAGCAACAATTGCTGGCGTTGCTGGCGGATCTCTTAGTGTATCTGAGCGACGATTCCCTGCAAGCCACAGCACGAGGAAGCGATTGGATCAACGGAGGAGGAGTGTATCTGAGCGACGATTCCCTGCAAGCCACAGCCAACAGTGGATGTCCAGCTTGTGCTCAGGCAGTGTATCTGAGCGACGATTCCCTGCAAGCCACAGCCGCTGCTGCGGCGGACGAAGAGAAGCGCGAAGTGTATCTGAGCGACGATTCCCTGCAAGCCACAGCGCCGCGCCGCTGCGGCAGAACGAAGGGGTGAGTGTATCTGAGCGACGATTCCCTGCAAGCCACAGCCACTAGCGTTCGCTGGACATAGACCGAGTGAAGTGTATCTGAGCGACGATTCCCTGCAAGCCACAGCTCAGCGTCCCGCGGGAAGACGGTAAGTCCAGTGTATCTGAGCGACGATTCCCTGCAAGCCACAGCGCATTTTTTGCGGGGGCGTCCGCCGGATTGAGTGTATCTGAGCGACGATTCCCTGCAAGCCACAGCTGAGCGGAGGCCGGGGAGGCATGGGCGGTGAGTGTATCTGAGCGACGATTCCCTGCAAGCCACAGCTCGAGATGTAGGCGTTGACTAGCGTGTGTGTAGTGTATCTGAGCGACGATTCCCTGCAAGCCACAGCTGCCCGGAGCCGCTGGCGCAAGAGCTGGAGAGTGTATCTGAGCGACGATTCCCTGCAAGCCACAGCGTGATTCAGGCCGTCCGCACCGATGAGGCAAGTGTATCTGAGCGACGATTCCCTGCAAGCCACAGCTTCTGCTGCCCAACGGAAGCTGGATCAGCCAAGTGTATCTGAGCGACGATTCCCTGCAAGCCACAGCATCATCCGACTGGCACCCTCGAACGACCAAGTGTATCTGAGCGACGATTCCCTGCAAGCCACAGCCCTCTTCTAAATTAGGTTGAAACGAGAAAGAGTGTATCTGAGCGACGATTCCCTGCAAGCCACAGCCTCGGCGGCAACAAATACAAGCCCTCGGAAAGTGTATCTGAGCGACGATTCCCTGCAAGCCACAGCATTCCAGGTCTAGAGATATACGACGTAACGAGTGTATCTGAGCGACGATTCCCTGCAAGCCACAGCAGTTACGATGGCCGTTGAAAATGACATTCTAGTGTATCTGAGCGACGATTCCCTGCAAGCCACAGCGGCCGCATTCGCAGGATGCAAGGCAAGTTTAGTGTATCTGAGCGACGATTCCCTGCAAGCCACAGCAAGACCGCGATCGCTGGACAGTCTGGGCTCAGTGTATCTGAGCGACGATTCCCTGCAAGCCACAGCATTTGGCGGTGGTGGCCCTCCGTGCCAATAATGGGTGAGACAACTGCCTCCTGGTTTATTACAGTAGAGGGCAAGGAGGTAGAACGATGGAGAATGCAAGGATGTTGGGAATGGAAGAGGCCGTGGCGGGCAGAACGGAAGGAGGGCGTAGCCCGACTGGAGTTCTGCCCGCCACGGCCGCCGCCACGGGGCCAGGCGGCCTTGCCGCTGGCAACGGAAAGCTGATCCCTGATCCGGCCGTCTCGGAGAAGCCTGTGCGGCGACGGTTCACCGCGGAGTACAAACTTCGCATTCTCTGCGAGGCCGATCGCTGTGCCGAGTCCGGCCAACTCGGGGCGTTGCTGCGCCGCGAGGGTTTGTACTCATCGCTCCTGAGCACCTGGCGGCAGCAACGCGACCAGGGGACACTCGCCGGACTGACCCCGAAGCGTCGTGGGCGGAAGGCCAACCCCGATGCCCCCTTGATCGCCGAGAACCAGCGGCTCATTCGAGAAACCCAACGGCTGGCGGCCAAGCTCCGCCAAGCCGAGACGATCATCGAGGTCCAAAAAAAACTCTCCGAAATCCTGGGGATTCCCCTGCCGCCGCCAGACAGCAGCGAGAGGATGCCATGAACGCCATCAAAGAACTCTCTCCGCAGGTGGGAACGGCAGCGGCCTGTCGCAGTTTGGGCGTACCCCGCGCGACGCTCTATCGGTGCCGCCGGTCGAAGCCGCCCAAGCCCGCAACCACGCCACGGCCTACATCGCCGCGAGCGCTCTGCGACCAGGAGCGACAACAGGTTCTTGACGTGCTTCACAGCGAACCGTTTGCCGACAAGGCCCCGGCCGAGGTTTACGCGGCACTTTTAGATCAGGGCCAGTATCTCTGCTCGATCCGCACGATGTACCGCGTCCTGGACGCGCTGAAGGAAGTCCGCGAGCGACGAGACCAACTGCGACACCCAACCTACCACAAGCCGCAACTGCTGGCCACCGCGCCCAATCAGGTCTGGACCTGGGACATCACCAAGCTGCTGGGGCCGGCGAAATGGACCTACTTCCATCTGTATGTGATCCTCGACATCTTCAGCCGCTATGTCGTCGGCTGGATGCTGGCCAGCCGCGAAAGTGAACACTTGGCCGAGCGGTTGATCCGCGAGACGGTCGTCAAAGAGGGCGTCGCCCGCGACCGCTTGACGCTTCACAGCGATCGTGGGCCGTCGATGCGTTCGCAGACCGTGGCCCAACTTCTGGCCACCCTCGGGATCACCAAGTCTCACAGTCGGCCGCACGTCTCCGACGACAACCCGTTTTCGGAGAGCCAGTTCAAGACGATGAAGTACCGACCGGAGTTCCCCGACCGTTTCACCAGCATCGAACACGGCTTGGAGTTCTGCGGCGAGTTCTTTCGTTGGCAAAACCACGAGCATCACCACTGGGGCCTGGGCCTGCTGACGCCGGCGATGGTCCACTTTGGACAGGCCGACACGGTATTGGCTGGCCGACAAGCGGTGCTGACCGCAGCCCACGCCGCTCATCCCGAGCGATTCGTTCTGCATCCGCCGCGACCGCTTGGGCTGCCGAGTGAAGTTTGGATCAACCCTCCGGCCGATGGGCCGGAACCCCGTATGCTACAACTACCGCGCGACACTAATTTCGTACCGTGGTTGTCTCAAACCCGTTGACACGTTCCGTGGCGGCAACGTGATGATAGTGTATCTGAGCGACGATTCCCTGCAAGCCACAGCTTCCCGACCTAGAGATATACGACGTAACGCAGTGTATCTGAGCGACGATTCCCTGCAAGCCACAGCCGCCAGCAAGAGCGGACTTGACCTGTCGCAGTGTATCTGAGCGACGATTCCCTGCAAGCCACAGCCTTGCCATCGCGAGACGTGTCATCTAAAGTAGTGTATCTGAGCGACGATTCCCTGCAAGCCACAGCTGCCGCGGGTGTGGGCGGCGGCGATCGCCGCAGTGTATCTGAGCGACGATTCCCTGCAAGCCACAGCGGCGTCCATACGATGAAACGATCAGCCGAAAAGTGTATCTGAGCGACGATTCCCTGCAAGCCAGAGTTCGCCGCGTTTACGCGGCGCGGCGGCGAGAAGGCCATGCCCCTCTTGTGGGTGGCGCTTACGGAAGTTGCACACTTTACCCGCTCTTCACTGCCTCGTACGTCCTTCCGCCGCTGATGTTGTTGCGGTAGTTTTCCAGGGCGATCTGGGCCAGCCGCTGGCCGCAGGGGGTGGGATATTGGCCGGTGATGCAGGCGCGACAGAGGTCGCCGGGCAGCGAAGCCGATGGCCCGGGCGATGGCGTCGACCGGCAGATAGCGGAGCGAGTCGGCGCCGAGCTGCGCGGCCATGCGGGCCTCGATCTCCGGCGTCAGCGGCTCGCCGCCCTGCACGAACTTGGCCGCAAACAGCTCGCTGACCGTCGACATGTCGATGCCGTAGAAGCAAGGGCCGATGATCGGCGGGCAGGCCACGCGGACGTGGATCTCGCGCGGCTGGCCGTACTGGCGAATCCGCTGCAAGAGCACCTGCAGCGTCGTGGCGCGGACGATCGAATCCTCGACCAGCAACACCCGCTTGCCTTCGAGCACTTCGCGCAGCGGCGTGTACTTGGTTTCGGCCTTGCGGCGGCGGTTGCCGCCGCCCTCGATGAAGGTCCGCCCGCTGTAGCGGTTGCGGATCAGCCCTTCGACGCAGGGCACCTTCAGGGCGTAGGCCATCGCGTCGGCGGCGGCCTTGCTGGTGTCGGGCACGGGCACGACCACCGTGTCGTCGTCGATCGGCGACGGTTTCCAGCCGGGCCAGCTCCTCGCCCAGGGCCTTGCGGGCCAGGTAGACGCTTCGCCCGTCGAGCGTGCTGGCCACGTTGGCGAAATAGACCCACTCGAAGAAGCAATGGGCCTGGCGGACCGGCTTGGCGAACGGCTGGATCTCGAACCGGCCGTCGCTGATGGTGATGGCATGGCCCGGCGGAACCGACTTGATGCTCTCGGCCGCGAAGCCGAGGTTCAGCAGGGCCACGCTCTCGCTGGCCGCGGCAAACAGCGGCCCCTCGACCGCGTAGCTCAGCGGCTTGATGCCCAGCGGGTCGCGGGCGACCATCATGTTGCCCAGGGCGTCGAGAAAGACGATGCTGTAGGCCCCGTCGAACTTGCGGGCGAAATGGCGGCAGACGTCGATCAGCGCCGGCCGGCGATCGGTCGACAGCGCCGCGCAGAATCTGGTGCATGATCACTTCGGTGTCGGTTTCGCGCGAGAGGTGGTTGTTGTCGTCGTCGAGCAACTCCTCGCGGAGGTCGCGTGTAGTTGGCCAACTGGCCGTTGAAGGCGAAGCTGAACCACTTGTGCTTCTTGATGTGGTGCCGCTCGAAGGGCTGGGCGTAGCTGCGGTCGTCGTGGCCGCAGGTGGCGTAGCGGACGTGGCCGATCGCCGCCCGGCCGGCGTACTCGTCCATCAGGCTCTCGAACTTGCCGCGATGGCTCAGCCGAAAAACCTCGCTGACGCTGCCGACGTCCTTGTAGGTGTCGATGAGCTGGTTGCGATCGGGGCTGTAGGTGGTCATGCCGGCGGCCAATTGGCCGCGGTTCTGGATGTCCAGCAGCATCCGCGGCATCAGCCGGGAGATCTCCTCGGGCCCCTGCTCGGGACACAGCGGGCTGACGCCGCGGCCCGGCAGATGATAGATCGCGGCGACGCCGCATTCCTCGTGAAGTTCGCTCATATTCCTCATTGTATGCTCGATTCGAAGTTTTTCACAATCCACCTGACTGGCGGGGAGATGGTGCCAGCACCGCGCGCGGGGGTGCAAAGCTCGTAATCGGTGTGGGGAGTCTCTGCACTGGCGATCGGGGACGTTGCGAAGCCGCAAACGGCTGCGGTGGGTTTCCCGCCACGGCTGCGGCCGTAAGCGCCTCGACAACGGCGTGACGATAATGGATAATTATGTGACTGTGTCTCTTGCCCGCCTTGACGTTCCCACCTGTTCTGTCCTCCAAAAGAAGGAGCCGATTCTGATGCGATCAGTCCACTTTGCCGCGTTGCTGTTTGTCATGGGATTGTCGAACTGCGCGACGCTTCAGCGCCGCAGACTCCAATCGAGATGGCGGGCCGCTGCCGCGGGCGTATCCCCAGCGGCTGCACTGGTGGGCCGACGGGCGGTTCGGCATGTTCATCCATTGGGGACCGGTCAGCCTCAAGCAGACCGAAATCAGTTGGTCGCGGGCCAACTCCAACCCGAAATGCCCGAACGCCGGGCCGATTCCCGTCGACGTCTACGACAACCTCTACAAGAAGTTCAATCCGACGAAATTCGACGCCAAGGAGTGGGTGGCCATCGCCAAGGCCGCCGGCATGAAGTACATGGTGCTTACCGCGAAACACTGCGACGGCTTCCTGCTGTGGGACTCGAAGGTCTCGGACTACAACATCATGCACACGCCGTTCCACCGCGATGTCTGCGCCGAATTGGCCAAGGCGGCGCACGAGGCGGGAATGCGGATCGGCTGGTACTACTCGCCAATGGATTGGCGCGACCCGGATTGCCGCTCGGCGCACAACGACCGATTCACCAAGACCATCCGCGAGGAACTGCGCGAGCTGCTTACCAATTACGGCCGCATCGATCTGCTCTGGTTCGACACCGACGGCTGGCCCGCCCCCTGGGACCAGGAGCCGACCTACGCGATGATCAAGAAGTTGCAGCCGCAGATCGTCATTAACAACCGCTTCGACCTGGGCGATCCGGGCGATCCCCATTGTGCGACTCCCCAGAGCATCGGCCCGCACGCCGATTACTACACGCCGGAGCAGTTCGTCGGCGGCTTCGACATTCGGCATCCCTGGGAATCGTGCATGACCACGTCGCGGCGCAATCAATGGTCGTGGGGCGGGCACGCCGACGGCGTGAAGTCGTTCGAGACGGTTATGGGGATGTTGCTCGGCTGCGCCGGCGGCGACGGCAACGTGCTGCTGAACGTCGGCCCGATGCCCGACGGAGAAATCGCGCCGGAACAGGTGAACCTGATCAAGCAGGTGGGGGCATGGCTGGCCAAGTACGGCGACAGCATCTACGGCACCCGCGGCGGACCGTTCAAGCCGGGCGTCTACGGCGTCTCGACCCGCAAGGGAAACACCGTCTACGTCCATATCCGCAAGTGGCTCGGCGACTCGATCAAGCTGCCGCCGATTTCCGCCAAGGTTCTCCGCGGTCGCGTACTCGGCGGCGGAGAAGCCAGCGTCCGTCAGACCGATTCGGGCATCGAGATTTCCGTGCCCGAAAGCGACCGCCGGCCGGTCGACACGATCGTGGCGTTGCAGTTGGACACCGCGGCGAACAAGATTCCGGCAGTCAACGTGCCGCGGCCCGTGCCGCTGTCGGAGAAGGCCAAGGCCACCGCGTCGAACACGTATAAAGACCAGGCCGAGTTTGGCCCCGACAAGGCCGTGGACGGCCGCGGCGACACCCGCTGGGCGACCGATGGCGGCCTGCACCAGGCATGGCTCGAACTCGACCTCGGCCGGCCGGCGACCTTCAGGCACGCCGAAATTTCCGAGGCGTTTCCGAATCGGGTGCAGAAGTTCGAGCTCCAACGGCTCGACGGCGACGAGTGGAAGACGTTTTGCAGCGGCACGACGATCGGCCAGTCCTGGTCGAAGAGTTTTGCCCCAGTGACGGCCCAGCGCGTGCGGCTGAACGTTCTCGATGCGACCGACGGCCCGACGATCTGGGAATTCGAGTTGTTCAAGTAGTTCTGATGCAGTGAAGACAATAGCCGGGGGTCAACGACCCGCGGCCGCGAAGGCAGACACATTTCGCAGGGCCGTTGGTCCCCGGCCGTTGGCCGCCGGCTATTGGGTTCTCCAATTCTATCCCCTTCCCGCCGAATATGCCGTCACAACCGGAATTGCCGGCATTTCCGGAAAAACCGGAAAATCTTGCCCAAAAGCTAAAACCTTCCTCCCCGCGTGGCCGAAGAGACTCAATGGAACTCAGGGGGGAACTCTATGTTGGGCTCATCTGCTATTCTGGCTCTATGGATTCTTGCGGCCGTCCCGCAGGCGCCGGCCGCGGCCGACCGCCCGAACGATGTGGTGACACGGGCGGAATTTCAACGGAGCACGTTCCCGGATTACGTGGCCGAAACCGGCGAGGAGACTTCGGACGTTCCTGGGCGTCTGCCGCCCGATCCGGCCTACGATGGCGACGGCGCGCGGCTTGCCCAAAAGGGGGAGGGCATCCCCGGCCTGCCGCCGGCACCGGATCAGACTCCGGTGACACCGAACAGCGGAGTAAACCCCGCCGAGAATCCGCGCGTCAAAATGTTGCCGCCCCCATCCGAAACGCCTAGCACGCCGCAACTCGACGAGACGACTGCCGACGACGTCGCGGGCGATGTCTGTGAGGTCGTTCACGGCCGTCCGCGCCGGCAGAGCAGTTTCCACAGTTGGCTCCGCGGCATCGACTTCGACACCTGGGTCGACCAGGGGGCAACGATCAACACGCTCGGCCCGCGCGACCGCGCCAACGGGCCGGTCACCTTCAACAACCGCTCGAACGACTACCAGATGAATCAGGCCTATTTCCGCCTGAAGCGCGACGTGAACACCGAGTGCGACGCGTGGGACGTCGGCGGCCGGATCGACGTGCTTTACGGCACCGATTCGATCTACACCGAAGCCCGCGGGCTGGAAGTGACCGACGAGTTGGCCCCCAAGTGGAACGCACAGCAGTACGGCGTGGCGCTGCCGCAGGTCTACGCGGAGTTCTATTGTCCCTGGGGCAATGGCATCGACATGAAGTTCGGCCATTTCTACTCCGATTTCGGCTACGAGCGCGTGGTGGCGCCCGAGAACTTCTTCTACTCGCATTCCTACATGTTCCAGTACGGCGAGCCGAAGACGTATACGGGCTTTATCGGCGAGAGCCGCCTGGGCAATTTCACGATCGAGGCCGGCATGACCCGCGGCGCCGACAACTGGGAAGACAACAATAACGATCTGGCGTTCAGCGGCGGCATCCGCTGGGAAAGCTGCAACAAGCGGACGCGCATCCGACTGCACGTCGATGCCGGACGCGAACAGGAGGATCCCAGCGACAAGATTACCACGCTCTACAGCCTGATTATCGAACAGAAGCTCGGCCGCCGCTGGCAGTACGCGATTCAATACGACTACGCCGACGAGCCGGGGGCCGGCGCCAGCGGCACGGTCGCCAGTTGGTACGGCGTGAACCAGTACCTCTACCGCGAGATCAACCAGTGCTGGAAGGCCGGCATGCGCTTCGAGTGGTTCCGCGATGAGAACGGCTCGCGCGTGCCGGGCGCGGGCCGAACCGGCGACTACTTCGAGCTTACAGGCGGCGTAAACTGGACGCCGAACAGCTACGTCGTCGTCCGGCCGGAGATTCGCTGGGACTGGGCCGGCACGGCCGATCTCTATCCCTACGGCGACAACACCCGCTCGAACCAACTGCTGCTGGATTGCGACGTAATCGTGCGGTTCTAGTGAAAAGTGGAGAACACTACGTTGGGGTGGCAGTTGCACTGCCACCCCGTGGCGTTTCTTGCGGCAATTCCTTGGCGCTCATGTCGTCGGCGTCGTCCAAATAGCCGGGGGCCAACGGCCCGCGGAGTGTGTTCGCCGTCACCGCCGCGGGCCGTTGGCCCCCGGCCATTGTGATTTTTCGCACGGCAGCCTCTCCGTTGTCATTGACGGCGGGCTCGGGGTCCGTGAAAATGAGCGGTTTGGATGCCCTGCACGAGCCATTCACACCATCATGCGCAACACCCAATCGACTGAACTGCTGTTTGAACTATCGAAGCCCGGCTGCTGCGGGGTGCGGCTGCCGGCGTGCGACGTGCCCGGCAAGCCGCTCGAGACGCTGCTGCCGAAGGGCGCAATGAGCGATCTGCCGCCGCCGCTGCCGGAACTGTCGGAGCCGGACGTGGTGCGGCACTTCGTCAATCTCTCGACGCGGAACTTCTCGGTCGATACGCACTTCTATCCGCTCGGCTCCTGCACGATGAAGTACAACCCGAAGCGGAACGAGCGGCTCGCCGCGCTGCCGGGCCTGGCCGCGCTGCACCCCTACCAGCCGGAATCGACCCTCCAGGGCATCTTGGCGCTGCTGCATTCCGCGCAGCACAGCCTCGCCGAAATCGCCGGGCTGCCGGCCGTCTCGCTGCAACCGGCCGCCGGGGCGCACGGCGAGATGACGGCGATGCTCGTGGCGGCGGCCTACTTCCGCGATCTCGGGCAGCAGCGCACCACCGTGTTGATTCCCGACGCCGCCCATGGCACTAATCCCGCCAGCGCCGCAATGGCCGGCTTCAAAACCGTTTCGATCAAGAGCCGGCCGGACGGGTTCGTTGATGTTGACGACCTGGCCTCGAAACTCGACGAGCACACGGCCGTCTTCATGATTACCAATCCGAACACGCTCGGGCTGTTCGAGCCGCGGATCGAGCAGATCGCCAAGATGATCCACGACGCCGGCGGGCTGGTCTATCTCGACGGCGCGAACATGAACGCGATCTTGGGCGTCACGCGGCCGGGCGATTTCGGCGCCGACTTGATGCACTTCAACCCGCACAAGACTTTCAGCGGCCCGCACGGCGGCGGCGGTCCCGGCGCCGGCCCGATCGCCGTGGCCCAACGGCTGGCCGACTACCTGCCTACGCCGGTGGTGGTGAAGGACGGCCGCGGCTACCACCTCGATTACCATCGACCCAAGTCGATCGGGCGGGTGCGGAACTTCTTCGGCAGCGCCGGCGTGCTGGTGAGGATGTATTGCTACATCCGCACGCACGGGCCGGAAGGTCTGCGGCAAATCGCCGAGGACGCGGTCCTCAATGCGAACTATCTGCTCTCTCGCGTGAAGGACACGCTGCCGGTGCCGCACGGCGACCGCTGCATGCACGAGTTTGTCGCATCGGCCGAGAGGCTCAAGAGCCAGTGCGGCATCTCGACGATGGACATCGCCAAGCGGCTGTTGGATTACGGTTTTCACGCCCCGACGGTCTATTTCCCTTTGATCGTCCACGAGGCGATGATGATCGAGCCGACCGAGAGCGAGAGCAGAGCGACTTTGGACGCCTTCGCCGAAGTGCTGGCGCGGATTGTCGAGGAGCCGCCCGAGTCGCTGCACGAAGCCCCGCACAGCACGGCGATCTGCCGTCCCGACGAGGTCGCCGCGGCGCGGAAGCCGGTGTTGCGGTGGAGGAGGGATTAGCGATTGGGGATTGGGGATGGGGATTAGGGATCAGAGCGGGCGTTTAGCCGCCGCGTCCACGCGGCGAGTGTCGGGGGACAGATGATGACCATAAGAGAGGAACAAGAAAAAGCGGACGGCACGGCCGCTCATCCCTCATCCCTCATCCCTCATCCCTCATCCTTCCACCTTCTCCTTGATCCGCCCGGCGACGGCGCGTGGAACATGGCGGTCGATGAGACGCTGTTGGAGTGCGCGGCCGCGGACGGACGTTGCACGCTGCGGTTTTACCAGTGGGCGGAGCCGACGCTCTCGCTGGGATATTTTCAAGCTTATGCTGACCGCGCCGGACACGAGGCCAGCCGCGATTGTGCGGTTGTTCGTCGTGCCAGCGGCGGTGGGGCGATCCTGCACGACTTCGACGTGACCTACAGCCTCGCCGTGCCCGAGGGCCACCCGCTGGCAGCCAACCGGCTGCGGACGTATCGCGTCGTCCATGACGCCCTGATCGAGGTACTGGCGGCCCTTGGAATCGAGGCATCGCTGTTTGCGACGATAGCGGGGAAAACCTCGGCCAATGACGATGCGGGCCGAAGGCCCGACAGTTCGTTCAGCCCAGGGCATCGCCCTGGGATCGTGAAGGCAATCGAACCGACCCTGCCGGCCCAACGGGCCAACGAGTTGGAGAACGGTTGGCCCGTTGGGCCGACGTGTGGAGAAGATCGGCCCACTTCCCCAGGGCGTTGCCCTGGACTGGGAGAACAAGGCTCCTTCGGAGCGGGTAAGCAGCCGTTTCTCTGTTTTCAGCGGCGGGCTCCCGGCGACGTGCTCGTGAAGGGGGAAAAAGTCGCAGGCAGCGCCCAACGCCGCTGTCGCGGGGCCGTCTTGCAACACGGCAGCGTGCTGCTGGCCCGATCGCCGGCCGCCCCGGAGTTGGATGGACTGAAAGAACTGACCGCGCGGACGATTTCGGTCGAAGAATTCATACAGGCATGGTTGGAGAAGCTCTCAGCGGCATTGGCCGTTCAAGGGCGGCGCGGCAGCCTCACCGAGCCGCATCGCCGCCGGGCCGCCGAGTTGGCTAGAGAGAAATACGGTTCGCCCGCTTGGACGAACGCCAGATAGTTGCCAGCCGCCTTTGACTATAGATCGCAAACTTGCTAATATCGAAGAGGTCTACACAGGCTCGCTTTCTTATCAATACATACTTCCGAGGGGTGCTATTGTATGATCCGAGTCGCCAAACGACGTCTGCGTCACGGGAGATGGACCCATGGAAGTAAATCTGATTGTGGCCAACGGCAAGCAGATGGGGAAGAAAATCTCCATCTCATCGCCCAGGTTCTTGATCGGGCGGGGTGAAGGCTGCAACCTGCGGCCCCAGAGCAGTCTGGTGAGCCGAAAGCACTGCGTCATTCTGATCGAGAAAGACGCAGCTGCCATCGAAGACTTCGGCAGCACCAACGGCACCTTCGTCAACGATGAGAGGCTCACCGAGCGGCGGGCACTGAACACCGGCGACCGAATCAAGGTCGGCATGTTGGAACTCGAGGTGCAGGTGGTCGTCGCCGAAAAGAAGAAGAGCAACATCCGCGTCGTTCAGCAAGCCGCGGCTCGCGCGGCCGCCGCCGCAGTGGACGACGACGACTTCGACGTGAGCCGCTGGCTCGGCGAGGACGATGAGACGCCGATAACCCCGGCCCGCAAGGAGCCGTCGGTGGGCGACGATACGATGTCGGGGAAGAGCATGGTCGACACGACCCCCATGATCCTTCCTCCCCCGCACCAGCTACCTCCGCCAGAGAAGGAGGAGGAGAAACAGAAGAAGATGCCGCCGCAGCCGGCGACCAAGACGGTGGGCAAGATCTTCCATCCGCCGGCAAAGCCGATCTCCGAAAGCAGCAGCACGGCGGCCGACGACGCGCTGCGGCGTCATTTCATGCACAAGAAGAGTCCCTAAGAGGCGGTACAAGAACGACATTTGCGGCTTCATAGGACGGACTTTCCAGTCTGTCCCCAAAACCCGGACGGATTTGGAAATCCGTCCTGCCTGTGATTCACCAACTCATTTCTTAATGGGCCCCAAGCTTCGAGAGTAGACATCGGTGAGAGCCGCCAACGAAGCTCGCAAATCCGCCGCCCTGCTCGGGCTGGCCTTCGATAACGACGACGGGCAGACTCGGCTGACCCGCGGCAAGAACTTCTTGCTCTTGGGCGGAAGCCAGGACTCCCATGCCGTGATGCAGGAGACGGCGATCAAGATCAACGAGCGTCTCGACAAGCAAGGCAGACGTCTTGAGGACGTCTCCGCGGCCGAGATCCGCGACATCTGCCGCGAGGTGATTGAATCGTAGCGGCTACTTCGGCTTCCGCCTCACCCGCACCGCCAGTACGACGTCGAGATTGTGGCGGATTTCGTCGCGGTCGGGCGATAATCGCAAGGCTGCTTTGTACTGGGCAATTGCTTCGTCGAGCCGCCCGAGACGCGCCAATGCGTTGCCCAAGTTGCAGTGGGCCTCGACGAAGTCCGGTTCAAGTCGCAACGCCTCTTTGCAGTGCGCCACCGCTTCCTGGAATCGCTTCTGGCGAGTCAAGGCCGCGCCGAAATTCGACTGCGTCTCGGCAGAATTCGGTTGGATGGCGACGGCTTTCTCGTATTGCCTGACCGCCTCAGCGGTTCGATGCAGGTGCATCAGCGCGTCGCCCGACAGCGAGTAGCTCTTGGCGTCGTTCGGATCGATCGCCAGCGCCGCCTCGTACTGTTCGACCGCTTTGCCAAATTCCCCTTGGTCGGCCAAGGCGCCGCCGAGATTCGTGTGGGCCAGGCTGTTCGGCGGAGTGCAGGCGATCGCGTGCGTCCAGAGCGACTGGCTGTCGCGCCAATACGTGGTTTGCCGTGCCGCGCATGCCGTCAGCGCAATGACCGCCAGCGATGCCAACGTCGCACACGCCAAGGCCCGATGGGGCCACGCGCGGGCGACGTCCAGCATTCCCCAGGTCAACGCGAGACAGAGCCCGATCTGCGGCAGATACATGTAGCGGTCGGCCCTGGCATGGACGCCGATCTGCACCAGGCCGATCGCCGGCGCCAGCATTCCCACATACCAGAACCAGCCGACCGGCAGATAGGGGTTGCGCCGCCAGCGGACCAGCACCGCGGCCGTGACGCCCAGCAAGATCAGCAGCGCGACCGCCGGTTTCCACATCGGCAGAGCGTTGAGCGGATGCGGATAGAAGACGGCCAGATTCGCCGGCCAGAACGGTCTCGCCCAGGTAATCGATGTACGAGACCAGGGCGTTGCCGATCCGCGCCGACAGCGGGATTTTCTCCAGCGAGATGACGGCTTTCCCTTGCGCCCAGGGCGCGATTGCGCAAGAAGCGATCGTCAGCAGCAGCAACGGGATCTTTTCGGCGATCAGACGCCACAGCGGCAACTCCTGCGAAGCCGCAGGCGGCTTGGCAACAGGAGCGATGGACAGACGCCCCAGCGGCCAGTAGTCCAACAATAGAAGCACGAAGGGGAGCGTCACCACGATCGGCTTCGACATCAGCCCCAGGGCGAAGAAGCCGAGCATCGCCAGATACGCCAGACATCGAGTGGGCAACGACCGCGGCCGGACGTATTCGACGTAAGCCCCGAGCGTCAGCACAAAGAACAGCCCGCTGAGCAAACCTTTTCGCTCGGAGAGCCAGGCGACCGATTCGACGTGCAGCGGATGGACGGCGAAGACCGCGGCCACGAAGGCGCAAGGCCAAACCTGGCCGGTCATGCGCCACAGCACCAGGAAGAGCAGGACCGTCGTGGCGCGATGCAGCAGGACGTTGGTCAGATGGTAGCCCTGCGGCCTCGGACCATAGATTTGGTAATCGGCCAGATAGGAGATCCACGTCACCGGCGCCCATTGGCTTCCGCAGGTGGTGGTCCGAGCCCAGCGAATCCCCTCGGCGCTAAGGCCCTGGCGGATGGCCGGGTTGCCGTAGAGGTTCATCTCGTCGTCGTAATTGACGTAGCCGTAGTCGATCGTCTGAGCGAAGACGACCCACACGGCCAGCAGAAGCAGCCCACAGACCAGCAGCACCGCACGGCGTTGGCGGTCGCGCGGTTTGGGTGGGGCGGCTTTCTCTGCTCTTCGGCTCATGGGCGTCGGGACTGGCCGGCAACGGTTCACAGCCCGTAGACGCGGCGTCTCGCCGCATTATTCCAGCCGTCAGGGTCTCCATATCGCGGCAAAGCGGCGAGACGCCGCTTCTACGGCCACCGGCCCGTGCGCAACGCGGCCTACACCAGCGATTTCAATCCCTTCAGCGGAACGAGCTTTACCACGTTCTTCGCGGGCTTGGCCTTAATCAACACCTCTTGCTTCGTGAAGGGGTTGATGCCCTGGTGTTCGGGCACGGCGGGCTTGCGGACCACCTTGACTTGCATCAGGTCGGGAATCATCAGCACGCCGGGGCCGTCGTCCGCGAGGTTCTTTTGGATCAGCTTGGCAAGTTCCTCGAACACGCCGGCCACCTGCTGCTTGCTGAGGCCCGTCGCCTCGGCCAGGGCCATCAGGATTTCGGTCTTGTTCATCGGCTTCCTGGCTTGCTTCTCTTCCATGGTCGTTCCTTTCGGTAGTGAAGTGGAAGAATTCCCGCCGGGGCCACCTCTGGCGGGGTGAATCGTTCATGCCGCATCCTGCAACGCCGTTCCTGACGGTCGGCGGGGCGAGCGGGACGGAGGTGGCTGTTGCGAAAAACGCTCCGACAAACCGCGAACGTCGTCCCGACAACCTCCTTCGTCCCCTTCCTTTCCCTCCAGCCTGGACAAAGAGGATAGCAGGAAACAGCAAAGCCGAAAAGGGGGGATGGGTGGCCGGGGACGGCCGACACGGTTGAAAATCGCCCCCGACTCGGATAGACTCTGGAGCGGATCATCCGGGGTTATCCAGAGTGTCACACCAACCCGAAGCGCAAGCGAGGGCAAGTCCTTCCGCAGCCCTCGCTTGCGCTTCGGGTTGGTGTGAGGCACTGGCGTATGTTCCCCCCGGGCCATGAATCGTGCGAACTGTCCCCTTGCCCCCCGGAGAAATCGCGATGCCCCCGACCGAAAAGCTGCCCAGGTGTTTCATGGACGTGACCGCCGACGGAAAACCGTTGGGGCGGATCGAGATCGAGCTGCGTTCCGACGTGGCCCCCAAGACGGCCGAGAACTTCCGCGCCCTCTGCACCGGCGAAAAGGGCTTCGGCTACAAGGGCTGCACCTTCCACCGCATTATCACGCAATTCATGTGCCAGGGGGGCGATTTCACCCGGCACGACGGCACCGGCGGCAAGTCGATCTACGGCGACAAGTTCGCCGACGAAAACTTCACGCTCAAACACACCGGGCCCGGCGTCTTGAGCATGGCCAACGCCGGCCCCAACACCAACGGCTCCCAGTTCTTCCTCTGCACGGTCAAAACCCCCTGGCTCGACGGCAAGCACGTCGTCTTCGGCTCGGTAGTCGGCGGCATGGACGTCGTCAACAAGATGGAGAGCTACGGCTCCGAGTCGGGCCGAACGAAGGCGAAGATCGTCGATCGCCGACTGCGGCGAACTGTAGGCCGAAAGGACCATCATGTATCACCGTTTCCCGCCACGCTTGTGGTGTCTGCTGGCGGTTGCGCTTTGTGGTGCAGCCGTCCAGGCCGCCCTTGCAGGCGAGACGCCTGCACCACAATCTGAATTTGTTTCTGCAAGAGACGATCTCGCAGAAGGCTTTCTCAATCCGCCCGCGTCGGTGAAACCGTCGGTCTATTGGTGGTGGCTGTTCAATCGGGTCGATAAGAAGGGCATCACCCGCGATCTCGAACAGTTCAAAGCGAAGGGGATCGGCGGCGTCAATCTGATCTGCACCGGCGGCTACGCGGGCGATCATCCGCTGCCGGGCGTGAAGTTTCTCGGCCCCGAGTGGCGCGAGCTGTTCCGCCACGCCGTCCGCGAAGCGGCGCGGCTGAAGATCGAAATCGGCTTCAACATGGCCGGCGGCTGGGTGATGATGGGACCGTGGGTCACTCAGCAGGACGCGATGAAGAAGATCGTGCAGTCCGAACTGAAGCTCAAAGGCCCGCAGAAGTTCTCCGGCCAGCTTCCCCAGCCGAACACCGTCGATGGCTACTACCGCGACGTGATGGTCCAGGCGTTTCGCACGCGGGAGAAGACGGCGCCGATCGACCCGAAGGAGATCAGGGACATTAGCGACCGTTGGCGGGCCGACAGAACTTTCCAATGGGACGTGCCTGCGGGGGAGTGGACGATTCTGCGGACCGGCTACACGCTGACCGGCAGCAAATGGTATCCGTATCCGATGGGCGACACCTTCGCCGGCGGCGCAGGCTATCAGATCGATTACATGAATGCGTCGTCGCTGGACAACTATTTCAACTACCTCGGGAAGCTCGTGCTCGATGAGGCGAAGCGAGCCGGCGGCCGGCTGGCCTTTCTCTGGTCGGACAGTTGGGAGGCGGGCAAGCTGACCTGGACACAGGATTTCGCCGGCCAGTTCCGCAAGTATCGTGGTTATGATCCCACGCCCTATCTGCCGGCCATCAGCGGCTATACGGTGGTCAACGCCGACGTGACCGCGCGGTTCCACGCCGACTTCGACCGCACGATCGCCGACTGCGTGGCGGAGAACTTCTACGGCGAGTTCGCCCGGCTGTGTCACAAGAACGGTGTGCAGATGCGCAGCGAGGCGGCCGGCCCCGGCGACAATCCGCCGATTGACGCCCTGCGAAATCTCGGCCGCTGCGACGTGCCCGCCGGCGAATTCTGGGTTAACGGACACTTCAACGCTCGCGGCGGCTGGAACTCGAATCCCGGCCTGCGCGGCAATCTGAAGGAAACCGCCTCGGCAGCTCACATCTATGGCAAACGCATCGCCCAGGCCGAGGCGTTTACGCAGCAGGAGGCCGACCGGACGCATTGGTCGCTCGGCCCCGGCGACTTGAAGCCCTACGCCGACAACGCCTTCTGCGAAGGCATCAACTGCTTCATGCTGCACCAGGCGACCTGCCAACTCTCGACCGATGGCCGGCCCGGCTACGAATTCTGTGCGGGCCAGCACTGGAACCCGAGCATCACCTGGTGGGATCAGTCGGCGGCATTCTTCTCTTATCTGGCTCGCTGCCAATTCCTCTTGCAGCAGGGGCACTTCGTCGGCGACGTCTGCTACTACTTGGGCGAGAGGCCGCCGATGGTCGCCCCGTATAAGCAACACGACCCCACTTTGCGCGGTTACGACGGCGACTACTGCAATTCTGAAGTGCTACTGAAGCGGATGTCGGTCAAGAATGGCCGAATCGTGCTGCCCGACGGCATGAGCTACCGTCTGCTGGTCTTGCAGAATTGCACGTCAACTTCGCGGCACGTGTGCGACGTAATCGGCGACAGCGTGCAGCAGGCGATTTCCAACACGCCTTTCACCGCCATGTCGTTGGAGGTGCTCAAAAAGATCGGGCAACTGGTCCGCGACGGCGCGACGGTGGTCGGAGCAAAGCCGCAAAAGGCCGTCGGGTTGAAAGACTATCCAAAGTGCGACGAAGAAGTGCGAAAGCTCGCGGACGAAATCTGGGGCGATTGTGACGGCAAAGCTGTCACCGAACATGTCTATGGCAAAGGCCGCGTCGTCTGGGGCAAGCCGCTTGCCGACGTCCTCCGCGCCGACGGCGTCAAGCCGGATTTCACCTTCGGCGAACGAACCGCCACGCCAGGCGACCCGACCGCGCTCGATTTCATCCATCGCGCGATTGGAGAGGCGGACGTCTACTTCGTCTCGAACCGGAGGAATCGGCCGCAGACGCAAGACTGCGTCTTCCGCACTACCGACCGACAGCCGGAGATTTGGGATGCGGTCTCCGGCACGATCCGCGACGCGGCGGCGTTCCAACAGACGGACGGCTGCACGGCCCTGCCGCTGGAATTCGCGCCGTTCGAGTCGTATTTCGTCGTCTTTCGCAAGCCGATCGCGCGGGACGCCGTCGGCACGGCGAAACGAAACTTCCCCAAGCTCTCGCCGGGGCAAAACCTCGCCGGTCCCTGGACGGTCCATTTCGATCCGCGCTGGGGCGGCCCGGCGTCGGTCGAATTTCCCAAACTGATCAGTTGGACAAGACGTCCCGAGCCGGGAATCAAGTTTTACTCGGGCAAAGCGACCTATCACAAGCAATTTGATCTCGATGCGAAAGCGGCCGCCGCGGTTCGCGACGGCACGCGGCTGTTTCTCGATCTCGGCGCCGTGAAGCACGTCGCCGTGGTGCGCCTGAACGGCCGTAAGCTCGGCACGCTCTGGACCGCCCCCTGGCGCGTTGAAATCACCGCCGCGGTGCAACCCACGGGCAACGTCCTGGAGATCGACGTGGTGAATCTCTGGGTCAACCGCGTCGTCGGCGATCTGAATCTGCCGAAGGAAAAGCGAATCACCGAGACGCACGACGTCTTTCGCTTCGGCATGGTCCGGCCGACGACGCCGCTGTTGGACTCGGGCCTGTTTGGCCCCGTGACGTTGCGAGCCGAAGAGAAACAACCCAAATAGCCGGCCGACGCCAGGCGACAGCGCACATGGAGCCAATCCGTGCTCATTGCCATCACACGCGGAATCAGCCCACGAATTCACGAGTGCGAATTGACGCACTTCGAGCGCGAGCCGATCGACCTGGATCGCGCGGACCCAACATCGGCAATATGAAGACTGCCTGGCCGATCTGGGCTGCGAAGTCGTCAGCTTGCCGGCCGAGCCCGATCTGCCCGACTCGGTGTTCGTCGAGGACACGGCGCTGGTGCTGGACGAGTTGGCCGTCATCATGCGGCCGGGGGCCGCCTCGCGCAGGCCGGAAACGAAGTCGATCGCCAAGGCGCTTGACGCCATATCGCAAGCTGTCATCCTCGAAGAGCCCGGCACGATCGACGGCGGCGACGTACTGCGCATCGGCCGCGACGATCTTCGTCGGACTGACCCGCCGCAGCAACGCCGCCGGCGTCGAGCAGCTTCGCCAGATTGTGAAGTCCTACGGATATCGAGTCGAAGGCATCCGCGTCACCGGCTGCCTGCATCTGAAATCGGCAGTAACCCAGGTAGCCGACGATACGTTGCTAGTCAACCGCGGCGTACGTCGATACGGAACTGCTGCCGAAGATGCGTTTGATCGACGTCGATCCGTCGGAGCCGAGTGGCGGCAACGCGCTTTGGGTGCGGGATTGCGTCGTCTATCCGGCGGCATTTCCCGTCACGCTTCAGAAGCTGCGGGACGCCGGCCTGACGGTCCGCGTCGTCAATGCGTCCGAGCTTGCCAAGGCCGAGGCGGGCGTCACCTGTTGCAGTCTCGTCTTTCGAGAAGGGGCGACGTTCTAGGAGGTAGCAATGCCGTCACCGGATTGTTGCGACGAGGCCGCGCTTGGAGTAAAATCAGAAGGCAGTATGGCAGTGAGCTTGTCGCCGACTTGCCCGATCGACCGTTGCGCCGACCGGCCCATTTCGGCGGCGTGGTGAATCGTCGCCACATCGCTCGCTGCGTTCACCCCGTTGTGCGACCCATCGGCCCCCCTTTGTTCTTCTGCAACACGTCTTGCGTGCCGGAAGCACGAACCCACGAGAAACAGCAACATGGCCACCAAGAAGGTACTGTCAGCGTTCGGCATCGCTCTGTTCTTAGGCGTCTGTTGTGCAGCGGCGCGTGCCGACGACGCTGCAAAGACCGAATATCTCTCCGCATTGCTTTCCGATCGAATGGTCGCCGCGACGCAGGGCTGGGGCGAGTTGGGCGTCGACACGGCAGTCAAGCCGACCGGCCAACCCGCCGCGAAGCTTCGCATCAAAGACCAAGAATACGCACACGGCCTGGGGCATCACGCCAACGGTGAACTCATCTTTGACTTGGGCGGGCAGTTCCACACATTCCAAACCGACGTCGGCCTCCAGCGGTTGAGTGGTCAGTACGCCGGCTCGGTCGTTTTTCAAGTGTTTGTCGACGGCAAGAAGGCCTTCGATAGTGGCGTCATGCACGAGAACGATCCGCCGCGGCCGGTGAGGGTTTCGGTCGCCGGGGCGGACGAGTTGCGGCTGGTCGCCAACGATGCCGGCGACGGCATCACTTCGGATTTCGCCGATTGGGCCGACGCCCGGCTTACCCGTGATCCGACGGCAACCAGCCGCCCGCAGCCGCCCGTCGACGTGGCCCCGTTCGGCCGCGTGCTCTCTTGGGATCCGAAAGTCATGCAGGGAACCAAGGCCCGCCGCACCGAGGAGATGCCGGCCGAAGATATCGCTCCCTATAAGGAAATCCTTCCGTCCGCGGATGGAGCCTATGTGATGCCGGCGAAGAACGGCAGCGGCAGCATCGGCCTGCAATGGGACGAGACTCGCTTGCTGCGGCGGGTTGCATCTGGAGTTTCCCAGTGCAGCCGCCGTGCCGCCGGTCGGTCGATTCAATTGCAGTATTGGACGGGGAAAGCGCAGACGCGCGAGCTCCAATGCTGGAGCGGGGAATCCGCCTGGCAAGGCAATTGGCGGCCGACGACAGCCGCGGCCGAGAAGACGGGAAACCGCTTGGTATGGCGGCTCGACAGTCGCGAGACGCCCCACGGCACGCAGAAGATCCGCTGGGTCTTTTCCAAGGTGAACCGGCCGATCGCGCTCGAAACGTCTTTCGGCTTTCACGCGGTCGGTTTGGAAGACGATGCAGGTCCGCATCGAAGCGGCTCGCCCTGATGCGGCGACGAAGGCGCGATCTGGAAATCTACAACGGCGTCTTTCCCGAAGCGCCACCGAGTCTCGCCGGCCACTGCACATGGGACGGCACAGACCCGCTGGTGCTGAAAGTTCGTGCCAGCATCCCGCGGACGTACAAAGCCGATCGGACGGTATTGCGGTTTCACATGCCCAAGGCGGCCTTTGGCGTGGCGATCGAAGATTTGCTGGCCAACGATTGCGTCTATGTTCCGTACGCGAATGTCTTTGTGACTCGCGATCCTGTCGCCGGTCATGCCCGGCGAATACCTCAAGAAGATCGCCGGGCGGAAGACCATCATCGAAGAAGTCCGTCAGAAGCCGGACCGCGACTTTCACCATAGCCGGGCGGGATCCACAACCCGCGCCAGGACGCCTTGGGCTGCCGATGCTGATTTCGTTGGCCTGCGACAACCGCAAATTCCTGGTCTATCGTGACGGATCGCTGGTCTTCAACCAATTCAATCATCCCGATGATCCGCCGGGGACCAGCGACGGTGTTCACTCCTGGGCGACCAATGTCGGGCAGTGGCGGTTTGCCCCGAGGTTTCGGCGGCGGCCGCCCGCACGGCGGATCACCCGGCATCTCAACGGCGGTTGGCTGCCGATCCCGTCACCACCGCACGGACAAGAACATTGTCTATCGGCAAACGACTTACGTTGCCCCGGCCAGCGGTCCGCTGCCCGGCAAACCGGCCTGGCTGCGCGAGCGGGCCTTCTGCGCGATCGAGTATCAAGTGAAAAACACGGGAGCCGAACCCGCCGACGCGCGGTTTGGCTCTGCAACTGGCTTCGGCGAGCGAGCCCAAGCGGCCGGTGCGATACTACGAGTCGGCGAAGGTTTCGTGGCCACGACAACGACCGCATCGCGACCATCACGATCGCGTCTTGGCCTTTGTCGACACTCGCGCGCGGCGCCGTTGTCGTGCCAGCAAGGGTCCACAGGGAATTGTGCTCTCCGGCAGGCTGCCTGCGGGAACGGCTGCCCGCTGCGTCGTCTACTTGCCCGCCTGGAAAGTGCCGCCGCTGGAGTACGCTACGCTGCTGGAGGGCGATCCCCGGCCGTCGCGATCGGCGGAGTATTGGAAGTCGCTGCTGAAACCGGCCGTGCAAATCGACATTCCCGACGCCTTGCTGAGCAACATTTTCCGCGCCTCGCAAGTGCATTGCATGTTGACCGCCCGCAACGAGGATCGTGGCGATTTGATCGCCCCCTGGATTGGCGCGGTTCATTACGGGCCGCTGGATAGCGAGTCCAACGCGGTCATTCGCGGGATGGATATGGCCGGACAGGCCGACTTCGCCCGCCGCGGCATCGAATATCTGCTGAAAAAGTGCAACCTCGACGGCTACCTCGCCTTGAACTATACGCTCGTCGGCAACGGCGAGATCCTATGGAACATCGGCGAACATTACCAGCGAAGCGGAGATCGGGCTTGGATGCAAAAGGTCGCGCCCGACGCCGTTCGAATTTGCCGATGGGTCATGCGTCAGCGGGAGAAGACGAAGCGGCTCGACGCCCGCGGACAGAAAGTGCCCGAATACGGCCTGATGCCGCCCGGCGTAAGCGCCGACTGGTGCCGCTTCGCCTATCGTTTCTTCAACGACGCCCAGTACTACCGCGGCCTGGAGACGGCCGGCCAGGCACTGGCCGACGTCGGCGATCCCGCCGCGGCGGCGATTCTGAAGGACGCAAAAGAGTATCGGAAAGACATCGTACGGGCATTACATTCCATGCAGGCGAAATCGCCGGTCGTTCGTCTGCGAGACGGCACTTGGGTGCCGGCCGACCCGGCGCTCTTCGGACTGCTACGGCAACGTCGAGGACTTCATGCCCGCCGTCGACGATTGTGCGCACCGACGTCTACAACATCGAGTTGGGCGCCCACCATCTTGTGGCCAGCGGGGTTCTCGGTCCAGCCTCCAAAGACACGGACTGGATGATCGACTATCTCGAAGACGTCCAATTCCTTCGCTCGTGGCGAATCGGGAGACGTCGCACCCGCTGATGCCTTCGATTTCGGCGGCTTTGCCAAGGCACAGCCCTATTACTGCCGGATCGCCGAGATTTATGCCCTCCGCGACGACGTCAAGCCCTTCATTCGATCGTACTTCAACCCCATTCCCGCGCTCGTCGCCGCCGAGAACCTCTCCTTCTGGGAGAGCTTAGATCACGGCTTCGCCGGCAACGGTTGGGACAAGACGCACGAAACCGGCTGGTTCCTCTGTCAAAGCCGAACGATGTTCGTGATGGAACGCGGCGACGAACTGTGGCTGGCCCCCTTTGTCACGAATCGCTGGCTTCAGGACGGCATGAAGGTATCGATTCGCAACGCCCCGACTCGATTTGGCAAGGTAAGCTACAGTATCGTCTCGAAAGTGGCCAAGGGAGAGATCGAAGCGGTCGTGCAACTGCCCGAGAAATGCACGGCCAAGAAGGTCGTGCTCCGCCTGCGGCATCCGGACGGAAAGCCGATGCGATCGGTGACCGTGCAGGGAAAACTGTATCAGGATTTCGACCCCCAAACGGAAACCATCGCGTTGGAACCCTCCGATCCGACTATCACGATCCGGGCAGAATATTGAGATTCTCGGCAGTTTAGGTGAAAATGGCAGAAACATACGTGCATCGTCTGTATTTCGCGCACAAGGAGAGAATACGATGTTTTGCGGCAAATCGCAGTTGACCCGCTTGGCTTGCTTCGGCGTTCTATGCTTGATCGGCGCTTTCCGGGCCGACGCGGTCGAGACTTCTTCGTCTGCGGCCCCGGCTCCGGAAACAAAGGAACATCGCGATGCGCGGATGGCGTGGTGGCGCGAGGCGCGGTTCGGCATGTTCATCCATTGGGGCCTCTACGCCGTCCCGGCCGGCGAATATGACGGCAAGAAAATCCCCGGCCTGGGCGAGTGGATCATGTACGACGCGAAGATCCCCGTGGCCAAGTATGAAACCTACGCCAAGCAGTTCAATCCCGTCAAGTTCAACGCCGATGAGGTGGTGCGCATCGCCAAGGCGGCCGGCATGAAGTATCTGGTGATCACCGCCAAGCACTGCGACGGCTTCGCCATGTATCCGTCGAAGGCGTCGAAATACAATATCATGGACGCCACGCCATTCAAGCGCGATCCGATGGCGGAGCTTGCCAAGGCGTGCGCCGCGGAGGGAATCCGCCTCTGCTTCTACTACTCGCACTGCTGGGACTGGCACGAGCCGAACGCGCCGGGCTTCATCAACAACTGGGACTTCGGCCCGATCGAGAAGCGCAATCCCGACCTGTATTTCCGCGGGAAATCGCTGCCGCAGGTCGAGGAACTCGTCTCGCAATACAAGCCGTCGCTCGTGTGGTTCGACGTGCCCGACCTGACGCCGCAGCGCAGCCAGGAGTTTCTCGAACGTGATCCGCAAGCACGTGCCCGGCTGCATGGTCAACGACCGCGTGGGCAACGGCCTGGGCGATTACCTCACGCCGGAGCAATATATTCCCGTGGGCGGCTTTCCCGGCCACGACTGGGAAACCTGCATGACGATCAACGACACCTGGGGCTACAAATCGTACGACAACCATTTCAAATCGACCAAGACGCTGGTGCGCAATCTGATCGACATCGCCAGCAAAGGGGGCAACTACCTCTTGAACGTCGGCCCGACGGCTGAGGGCGTCATCCCCGAGCCGGAAGTGCAGCGGCTCAAGGAGATCGGCCGTTGGATGGATGTTAACGGCGAGGCGATTCACGGCACCACGGCCAGCCCGTTCCGGAAGCTGCCGTGGGGCCGCTGCACGCAGAAGCCCGAGCGGCTCTTCCTGCACGTCTTCGACTGGCCGAAAGAACCGCTTTTCGTGCCGGGGCTGAAGAGTAAAGTCGAGGAGGCGTACCTGCTGGCCGATCCGAAGCGGGCGTCGCTGCCGGTGTCGCAGAATGAGGACGGAGCGACCGTGACGCTTCCCGCGGCAGCCCCCGACAAGATCGCCTCGGTCGTGGTGTTGGAAATCGACGGCCCGGCCGACGTGGCGCCATACTCCGTGCCGCAGGCGTCGGACGGGTCGTTCACGTTCCCGGCCGTCGATGCCACGATCCACGGCAAGACCGCCCGCTACGACGGCAACCCGGGCAAGGACAACATCGGCTATTGGACCAATTCCCAGGATTGGGTCGATTGGAACTTTTCGATGAAGAAGGCGGGCGCGTTCGAGATCGAGGTCACCTACGCCTGCGAAAACGCCGCCGCCGGCAGCCAATTCACCGTCGAAACCGCCGGCAAAAAGCTGGCGGGCAAAGTCGAGCGGACCGGCGGCTGGACCAAGTTCGTCACGAAGAACCTCGGGCCGATCGAAATTCCCGCCGGACATCAGACGCTCGCCGTCCGCGCAACGGCGATGCCCAACGGCGCCGTGATGGACCTCAGGTCGGTCGTGCTGAAACCGGCGCCCGACAAGAGCGCAGCCGCGAGCCATTAAGCCAAACCACAGCGCAGTGCGCTCACGCCACACGCAATTTCTGGAGAGCCGCTAGATATATCCACCGACAACGGATCGGGAGAGTCCCACGCGCCCTCCTCGGGAGAAACTCTACTCGCGCCAGGCGTGAGGGCTGCGAGCCGCGTTTATCGCCGTCCCCAACGGGCCGAGTCGCTGGGAACGCGGCTTCCGGCTGCGTTTTGCGGCTTGCCGCCGTTTCCGCGGCGAAAAAACTGGCACTGGCCGATGTGCATGCGATTGTGAAGCATTCCTCTGGGCTTTGTGAGCCCACCGCGTGAGAAACACTAGTTCGAACTAGAGGAGGTTTGCTATGCGACGGGTACTAATGACGGTTGTGGTCTTGCTGACCGTATGCTTCCTGGTGGCCGACTCGGCCTCGGCAGGTCGGCGGCGGCGGGCTCGCCGTTGCTGCCAGCCCTGTTGTGCGAGCACCTGCTGCAATACGTGCAATTCGTGCTGCCAGCGAGTGAGTTGTTGTCATCGGACGAGTTGCTGCCAGCCGGCAACGTGTTGCCAGCCGGTATCCTGCTGCGGGCAAGGTGCCCCGCAACAGCAATCCCAGCACGGACCGATGACTGCGCCCCAGAAGTCGACGGAGATGCCCAAGGCCCCGCCTCCCGAGGCCATGAAGTAGTTGAACTGCTTCCCCGAATCGACTTTCACGGAGCGGCTCCGAAGCGTGGAGCAGAGCGGGGCAGCAAGAGAGCCGGGGCAGCAAGAGAGTCGGGGCGGCACGAGCGTTGGGGCGGCGGTCGAACCACCGCCCCAACCTTGTTTCTCGACAGTCAACGGAGCGTCATCGGCATGCTCCGCAGCGCCCGCTACATTGAGGTTCTAAACGGGCTCTGCACCGCTTGCGGCTCGAACAGCAGCTTCACCGACGGCCGCATGAGCACGACGATCGTGAACACACCCAGGATCGTGCCAAAAGGCGTGTACATGCACAACAGGGCCGCGATGACCAGACAGAATACATAGTGCCGCCGCTGGCTGAGAAATCGTCCCGCCGCGAAGACGCAGGCCGCATAGCCCCAACCGATTAGCGCGACTACCGTGCCGACGAACACCATAATCAGCCCCATAAACTGCGAAATCGCGGGATCGTCGGGCGGGCCGTGGTGGTGGTTCGCGAGCACGGCCGGAGCGACAAGCATCACCAGCCCGAAGAGCACGTACAACAGCGGAAAACAAGCGAACAAAGCCACAAGGCCTCCCACCACGTAGTGGAAGATCGACAGCAGCCGCAGGTGCTCGATGTCTTGGTTCATGATGTTCTCCCGATCACCCGGTTCATTCTGGCGGATCGCGTCGACAAGTCAAGCATACGCCGCGGGCACGCGTGGCGACATTGCCTGAAAACTATTGTCTTCGCAGCGCAAAAAGTTGGGGCGGCAGTTCAAACTGCGGCCCCAATCGTTATTGGCAATATCTACCGGCGTCGCTCGGCACAAGTGCCGGGGTAAGCGTTCACAGGCCGGAAACAGAGGGGGACGGAGGAGGTTTTCGGCGACAGTATCCGCCGCAGAAGAAGATATTTCTCCGAAAACCTCCTCCGTCCCCTTGCCGCCCAGTGAACGGTTACAGTGCCGGGGCTAAACGGCGATCCCACTAAACGCGGGATCTATTTCTTGGCTTTAATTGCCGCCTGCGCCGCCGCCAGTCGGGCGATCGGCACGCGGTAGGGGCTGCAACTGACGTAATTCAAACCCGTGCGGAAGCAGAACTCGACGCTGGCCGGATCGCCCCCCTGCTCGCCGCAGATGCCGATCTTCAGGTCGCTCCGCGTCGAGCGACCCTTGACGACCGCCATCTGAATCAACTGCCCGACGCCCTGCTGGTCGATCGTCTGGAACGGATCGGCGTCGAGAATGTTGTCGTCCAGATAGTCGTGCAGGAAGCTGCCGATGTCGTCGCGGCTGAAGCCGAAGCTCATCTGCGTCAAGTCGTTGGTGCCGAACGAGAAGAACTGGGCCGTCTTCGCCATCTTGTCGGCGATCAGGCAAGCCCGCGGAATCTCGATCATCGTGCCGTAGAGGCAATGCACCTCGACGCCGGTCTGCTCCTGCACCTCCTTCTTGACGCGGTCGAAGATCACCTTCGTCACGTCCAACTCGCGTCCGTCGCAGGTGACGGGGACCATCAGTTCGGGCTTGGGCGATTTGCCCTCCTTCTTCAACTCAGTGGCGGCCTCAAACATCGCGCGGATTTGCATCTCGGTCACTTCGGGATAGGTGATGCCCAGGCGGACGCCGCGGTGGCCCATCATCGGGTTGGTCTCGTGCAGGGCCTCGCCGCGTTTCTTGATCTCGAAGGGGCGAATGCCCAGCGACGCCGCCAACTCCTTCTGCTTGGCCGGGTCTTGCGGCACGAACTCGTGCAGCGGCGGGTCCAACAGCCGCATCGTCACCGACAGCCCGTCCATCGCTTCCATCGTCCCCTTCATGCTCTTCTTGACGAAGGGGAACAGTTCGGCCAACGCGGCCTTGCGCTCGTCGAGCGTCTTGCTAAGGATCATCTTCCGCAGCAGGAACAACGGCTGGTCGGAGCCCAGGCCGTAGAACATGTGCTCGGTGCGGAACAGCCCGATGCCCTCGGCGCCGAACTGCCGGGCGACCTTGGCGTCTTCCGGGGTGTCGGCGTTGGTGCGGACGCCCAGCGTGCGGAACTTGTCGACCAGCTTCATAAAGCCCTGGAAGCGCGGGTTTTCGCTGGCGTCCATCATCTCCAAGGCGCCGGCGTAGGCTTTGCCCTTGGTGCCGTTTAGCGTGATAAGGTCGCCCCCTTTGAGCTTCACCTCTCCGGCCGACATTCGTCTGGCGGCGGCGTCGACTTTCAGATCGCCGGCGCCGACGATGCAGCACTTGCCCCAGCCGCGGGCGACCAGGGCGGCGTGGCTGGTCATGCCGCCGCGGGCGGTCAGAATGCCCTCGGCCGCCCGCATGCCCTCCACGTCCTCCGGATTCGTCTCTTCGCGGACGAGGATGACCTTCTCTCCCCGCTTTTTCGCCTCGACGGCTTCGGGCGAAGTGAAGACGATCTTGCCGCACGCTCCGCCCGGCCCGGCCGGAAGACCCGAGAGAAACGCCTCGGCCGTCTTCTCGGCTTCCGGATTGACGATCGGGTGGAGCAGCTCGTCCAACTGCGCCGGCTGCACGCGGGTGACCGCCGTCTTCTCGTCGATCAGGCCCTCGTCGAGCATGTCCATCGCCATGTTCAACGCGGCCGTGCCGGTCCGCTTGCCGTTGCGGCACTGCAGCATGTAGAGTTTCTTTTCCTGAATTGTAAACTCGATGTCCTGCATGTCGTGGTAGTGATGCTCGAGCGTCGAGCGGATGTCGTCGAGTTCCTTGTACAGCACCGGCCACTCGGTTTGCAGCGAGGGGAGGTGCTGGTTCTGCGGGTTCTTCGTCTCTTCGTTCAAGGGGTTGGGCGTGCGGGTGCCGGCCACCACGTCTTCGCCCTGGGCGTTCACCAGCCACTCGCCGTAGAACTTGTTCTCGCCGGTGGCCGGATTGCGCGAGAAGGCCACGCCGGTGGCCGAGGTGTCGCCGAGGTTGCCGAAGACCATGCTCTGCACGTTGCAGGCGGTGCCCCACTCGGCCGGAATGCCCTCGATCTTGCGATAGGAGACCGAGCGGCGTCCTTCCCAACTCTTGAACACCGCCCCGACGGCGCCCCAAAGCTGCTCGTTGGCGTCGTCGGGAAACTCGCGGCCGAGCACCTCCTTGACCTTCTCCTTGAACTTCTTGCACAACGTTTTCAGGTCGGCGGCGGTCAACTCGGTGTCGGTGGCGTACTTTTTCGACTTCTTCATCCGGGCCATGATGTGTTCGAGCTGCACGCGGATGCCCTTGCCCTCGGCCGGCTCGATGTCTTCGGCCTTCTCCATCACCACGTCGGAGTACATCATGATCAAGCGGCGGTAGGCGTCGTAGACGAACCGCTCGTTGTTTGTCTTCTTGACGAGCCCGGGAATCGTCGCCGAGCAGAGGCCGACGTTCAACACGGTCTCCATCATGCCCGGCATCGACTGGCGGGCGCCGCTGCGGCAACTCACCAGAAGCGGCGTCTGGGCGTCGCCGAACTTCATGCCCATCGCCTCTTCCGTCTTCTTCAGTGCGGCGGCCACTTCGTCGCGGAGCGACTGGGGGAACTTCCGCCCCTCGGCGAAATAGACCGTGCAGAACTCGGCGCTGATCGTGAATCCGGCGGGGACGGGCAGGTTCAGCTTGGCCATCTCGGCCAGGTTCGCCCCCTTGCCGCCAAGGCTATTCTTCATCGTCGCATCGCCTTCGGTTCCCTGTGGGCCGAAGTAATAAACGTACTTTTGAGCCATTTTTGCCTTCCTTCGAGTGATGTCACAAAAAAATTGTGCGATTGTTCCGCTTTATTCTTGACGATGCGGTGCCCAGGCTACCCCGGCAGCCTACAATTCCATCGCCGCATACCGCAACCAAGAACGAAACAGAAAAGTCTATCAGTGGGGCAAAACAGCGTCAAGGATGCAGGGGCGAGCGGCGGAACAAGCGACGTCAACCCATTTACAAGGAGTTTCCCATGTCTTTTCTTCAGAATCTTGTTGCCTTGTTGGCGCCGTGGTGATGAGCCCCTTGTTCATCTTCGCTGGGGTGAACCACCTGCTCAATTGGAACGGGACGATCCGGTACATGACCGACAAGGGGATGGGGATGGAGGACCTCTTCGGAGGTTTGAGCCCGATCGTCGTGCAAATCCTCTTGGCCGGCGCCACGGCGTTTCTTCTGCTTGGGGGGTTATCGTTGCTGCTGGGGATTCGCGCCCGCTGGGGAGCCGTGCTGCTGATCGTCTTTTTGATCCCCGCGGCCTTGATCTTCCATGACTTTTGGAATTACGATGGGCAGCTTCGCCAGCTACAGGCGGCCAACTTTATGAAGAACGTCACCATCGCGGGCGCAATGTTGATGGTGCTGGCCTTCGGCCCGGGCGGATGGAGCCTGCATACGCTCCGGCGGAGACGCCGAGCCACGCCGCCAACCCCTGGCCCCTGATCCCCGACCCCTAGTTACCGTTCTCGATGAAGCACTTCCCCCTGATGGCCGCCGTGTTCGAGGGATGCCTCACGCCGCTGGCTATCGCGTTGGGCTGGCTGCTGAGCACGCCGCCGTTGGCGACGCTTTTCCACTTCGACGGGCGCGACGCCCTGCTGGGCGTCGCCGCCGCGCTGCCGCCGCTCGGGCTGTTCTGGTTCTGCCTGGTCTGCCCCTGGCGACCCTTCACCGAAATCACCAAGATCACCGTCGAAACGCTCGTGCCGCTGTTTCGCCAGTGCGGGCTGGCACAACTGGCGATCATCTCCGCCCTGGCTGGACTGGGCGAAGAAACCCTCTTTCGTGGCGTGGTCCAGGCGGGGACAGCCCAATGGATCGACGGTCCCAACGGCGTTTGGCTCAGCCTGCTGCTGGCCGCCGTCCTCTTCGGACTCCTGCATCTCATCACGCCGACCTACGCCGTCCTTGCCGGGCTGATCGGCCTCTATCTCGGCTGGCTCTGGCTGCTATCCGGCAATCTATTGACCCCGATCATCACCCACGGCACGTACGATTTTCTCGCGCTGGTCTATCTCGCCAAAGTGAAGGGGCGGGAGAGTAGGGTGAAGGACGAGGGATGAGAGATGAGGGATGAGAAGAAACGCCCCGCGACCGCGCTCGCGGGGAGAAGTGAGGGACGTTTCGCCGCGTTCCGAAGGGAAGTCGCTCCGCCTCCGTTTCGCCGCTGCGTCCACGCGGCGCAAGAAGGAAGGGGACGGAGGAGGTTGTCGGGGAGAGATCTACACGACGGAAAACCCTTTACCGACAACCTCCTCCGTCCCCCTCTTGCACCCCCGACTTGTCCCTGCCGCCTGTAGCGGTTATCCCGACTGCGTGATTCAGGAAAACTCTTATCAATTGCCGGCTCTTGGCGGTCGAAATAGGAAATGGGGTGCAACCCTATGAGTCTGACGCCGAGGTTTACAACGTGACGACGGATTTTGGAGAAGAGCGGCCCCTGGTGCTGGTGGTTGACGGCGAGCAGCAGGTTCTGGAGCAGATCGGTGGCGTATTGAAAGCAGGCGCATCTCGGCTGCCGTTGTTGCACGACGGCCGACGAGGCGGTTGCCGCCGCCGGGGCTTGCCCGCCCGACCTGATTGTGTGCGACTGGAACCTCGACGGGGAGAATGGCGTCGAAACCTGCCAACGGATCAAGCAACAGCCCGGTCTGGCGGCGGTGCCGGTGATGTTCCTGTCCAGTGCCCAGCGGCCCGATGTCATCCGCCGCAGCCTCGACGCCGGCGCAGGCGTTTATTGTCTCCGCAAGCCGTTCGCCGCGACGGTGCTGGTCGAGTTGATCGATCAGGCGCTAGGTGTGGCGGGGGGCGTGAGCGGCCAGTGACTTCCGGCTGATGAGTTGGCTTGCGTCTTCACTGGCGAGTCGGGGCGTCATCGTTCGTCGCGAAGAGACGTTTGATAACTGCCCCGGAGATAGGACACCTATGAAGGGGCGTCCTCTCTTCCACCCCAAAAATCGCGGGAGATGCGGCGCATCTTTCGGTACGCATTGGCGGTCATTCCGACTTCGCGGCGAAAGGCCCGGCTGAAATACTCGGGCGTGGTGAAACCGCTGCTTTGGGCGATCTGGTCCAAGGATTTGTCGGTTTGCGCAAGAGCATCTTGCGCGTTCAATCTGGACCCGGATGATCTCCGCATTGGGGGTTCGGCCGAGGAATTCCAGAAAGCGCCGCTCCAAAGCTCGGCGCGACACGCCCACCTCATCGGCCACGCGGGGGACGTCGATTCCCTTGCAGGCGTAATCGCGGATGAACCGCAGCGCTTGAACCACGTCGGGGTCTTCGATGACCATCAGGTCGGTGGACTGTCGGATCGCGATGCGGGTCGGCGGAACCAAGACCATCTTGGGCACCTGCTTCCCGGCCATCTTCTCGTCGAGCATCTGTGCCGCTTCGTAGCCGCAGCGCCGGGCGTCGACGTCCACGCTGGAAAGGGTTGGCCGCACGGTCTCGCAAATCGCCGTGTCGTTGCCCCTACCGAGAATCGCCATCTCATCGGGCACGCCAATGTCGAGTCGTCGGCAGATGTCCAGCAGGCAGACCGCCTGCAAATCACCGGTCGTCACCATGCCGATGGGACGAGGCAAAGTCTGAATCCATTGAATCACGCTCGGCAATTGCCGCTCGTCCCAGACAGGGATCGTTCGCGCGCATTTGGCGCAGGATAGACATGGCAGTCGTAGCCTTGCTCTTTGAGATATTCTACATACGGTTCTCGATGTTCTCTGATCCACCAGGTATCCCCGAAGGCGAAGTAACCGAAATTGCGCAGCCCGCAATTCAAGAAATGGGCGACTGACTTCTTCCCCTCATCGAAATAGTCGCACCAGACTTCGGCAACGCCGGACTTCGGATGGCCGAATAATTCGACGTAAGGCAGCTTGGCTTCTTGGATTGCCTTGGCCTGCTTCGCGTAGATTGTGCGGGCAATGATGCCGTCTCCCTGCCATTGTTTCAGCCATTTGGGTGGCAAGGAATCCAGCGCGCGGTATTCGTATTGGATCGACCACGGCCCATTCTCCGCGGCATAGCGGCCGATCCCTTCCACCATCCCTCGGCCAACGGCCCCGGCCGTATCGATCAGCAGCAAAACGTGAGGAATATGGTGGGGCCTGGGCAAGACGAAAGGCTTCCTTTTCCGGCGACGGTGCGTGTTCGAATCGGCCATGGTTCCTGCTTCTCCGTGGCGAGCCCCAGCGATAATGACGCAATAGTATAGGATTTTGGCGGAAAAGTCCAGCAGCTTTCGATTATAGTGAAGAACGTGAATAGAACGGATTGCCTCGATAAGCCTACGTAAATAGGTCGTCGTGACAGCCTGCGGCATCGTTATATGGGAGGCGGCGAATAAAGCCTGCTTGGGGGGGCTGTTACGTCTTCCTTCTCGCGGGAGATTCGTTGGCAAGGAGGAGTGTCGCAAGAGTGGCGTGATCGTTTTGTCGTTTGCACCTGTGTTTACCTTTTCAAGGAGTGTCTTATGAAAATGTTCGATCGTCTCTTCCTTTGCGCGGCGGCGTCGGCGTTGTTGACCATGGGATTCAGCTCAACCGTCCGCGCGATTATGTGTCCACGGTCCAGCGCTGAATCCCTTGTGCTACTATCAGTTCAACGACGGAACGGGAGTCCTGCCCGCCGGCGCTGCGATCACCGACAGCGGGTCTCTCGTCAACAACGGCCAAGTCTTTATTGACGCCGGCTTGTCGAAGACCGTCAGCGAAGGGCCCGCCGACGCCCTATTGGGCAACGCCGCCTATTTCAACAACAACCCGGGCGGGGGTGGACCGCTTGGGCCTACCTCGAGTGCGCCAATGCCGGGTTGCCGTCGGGCGATGCATCCCGCACCGTCAACTTCTGGATCCAGACGACCGGCGATGACACCTCGACGACGCACCCGATCTTCCGCTATGGCGTGAATGGCTCCGGCAACGGCAAGGATTGCGCGGCTTACCTTGCCGCGACATCCGCCGAGATCAGGTTCAATGCCGAGGGAGTCAGCATCTCGCCGGGCGGAACCTATGCCGATGGCGATTGGCACATGGTCACGCTGACAGTCACGAACACGGGTTTGGGTCTCCCGACCTGGAGTTCTTACCTCGATGGAATTGCGGGGGAGTCCGTGGCTAACGTGGGCACCGCCACGGTGCTGAACAGCTTCTTGTACATCGGCGTTCAAACCGGCAAGCCCGGTTTTGGCCGGGGTCGCTGAGTTCTCCATCTTCGGCGACGCGCTGACTGAGGGAAGATTGGCAGTCTCTATGCGGCGGCACGGTCGCGCCGAACCTGGCACCCTGGCCTTGCTGGCCGGCGGACTGATCGGCTTGGTCGCTTACGCTTGGCGGAAACGGAAGTAGTTAACCCCTGAGTGACGACGCAGCTTCGTATTACGCGCTGTCCGTTGGAGTGGCAACTGGATTGCCGCTCCAACGGCTTTTTCGTTTAAGAAGCGGGAGCAGCCGTTGCTGGTGGTGTAACCGCCTGGCGCCGTTGCTAGTCCAGATTGTATGAAGCTTTGTTGGGACCGCCCATGTGCAGCAGACCGAAAAGGATCACAATGCCGATCACCCCAAGCACTGCCAATGGTTGCCAGCAGCATCCCAAGCGTGATATTCA
>CAWFIG010000024.1:0-33979 GCA_963815695.1 uncultured Planctomycetia bacterium | reverse complement strand
GGCTGCATCATGCGTCGAGGTCTGCGTTCTCCAAAACGGGCCGCCATGTCTAGCCGTCGCGGCACCAAACAACACCACACCGTCGCTGGACTCTCGCCTTACAGTCGCCGACTGGTCTGTGAGGAGTTGGAAGACCGGGGCATTGCTTTCGCTCGCGCCGCTGAACATCGCCCTCATAAGCGATGCGGTTGCACGGCGCAACCCAGATTCAAGCAGGCTGCCGCGAACGACACGATTGCGATCGTTTTAGCGACGTCGACACCATGACCACGAGCGGGGTTGGTCAATCTTGAGCAAAGTCGGTGTCCGCAGCCCATGGCGGCGCTCTCGATTGAGCACTTGAGGGGATCGTCACTCACGGCGGGCCAGAAAGAAATCGACCTCGGCACTGGATAAGTGTCGTGAAGCTTAGACTACATTGCCAAAGCGGGGGGGAAGGGGTTGAGTTGCAGCAATTGCAGTCTGTGTTCACCACCGACGCCCGCCTGGATTTATGGTCGTGTTCGGTAGCTGCCGGACCACAGGGCAAGTCCTTTGTCAACGAGCTTGCCGCCCGCCACTGGGGCGGCGGTGTTCGCCAGCGATAATCGGTCGGAACGATGGCCTGGGGGCAGACTTGGTGTGGGAGTACCACACGGGCCCAGTAGCCGCAAACGACGAGTTGTTGTCAATCGCCAAAGTCGAGACGATTCCACAAATTTATCTATTCTCGGCTCCAAACGTGGGCAACACAACATACTATAACACGCCGAACAATCCGCAAGCGGCAAGTGCCAACGTGGGGCAATGTACATGGTATGTCTACGGTCGCATCCAAGAAACGGACCTTATTAGTGCTCAGACTCTCTCAAACCTTGGCATCTTCCTTGGTGGTGCCAGTACATGGCATTCTGACGCTATCTCCTCCAAGGCTGTTGCTGCTGGTTTCACAACAGGAAGCCAACCAAAAGCCTGTGGCGCAATTGCTTATTGGAACGCCGGACACGTTGCGTTTGTTGAGGACAGTTCAGGAAACGTCACCGAATCGAATAACGATCCGGCGAACGGTTATCAAGCCGTCATCGATGGGTACGTCGGCTATCCGTATGTGAAACTCCATCAGTCAGCGGATGCTGCCTCCACCACGCTATGGACGATTCCACAGTTCACGGTGATGAACGTGACGGGTTCGCCCCAAACTGCCGGTGGATACCAGTGGTATCCGATGAGCGCAAACGATGGCAACCCCAATCACACGGGTTGGGCGGCTTTGCTCGATGCAAATACTGGGTGGGCAGCTACACACAACTATATCTGGAATTTCACGCGCATTCAAACTCACAGCATCTTCGCCTTGGCGGGCGTGACGGATACATTTATCTTCCGGGCACGCAGCCGTCGTTGTCGATCAACGACGTGACGCAGACGGAGGGAAACAGCGGCACGAAGACGTTCACCTTTACGGTAAGCATGTCCGGCACCAATGCCAGCGGTGCGAGTGTAGCTACGCCACGGCCAATGGCAGCGCCACGGCGGGCAGCGACTACGCCAGCGGCCAGCGGCACGCTGATCTGGGCCGCAGGCAACACGTCGGCGAAGACGATCAACGTCACGGTCTATGGCGATACGACCTAGGAAACGGACGAGACGTTCTATGTCAATCTTAGCGGGGCGAGCGAGGCTACGATTTCCCACAGTCAAGGCGTGGTACGATTCAGAACGACGACGTGACATTGCCTTCGTTGTCGATTAACGACGTTTCGCTGAACGAGGGTGACAGTGGGCCAACGTACTTTATGTTCACGGTGAGCATGTCGGGGTCGAACCCGTCGGGGGCGAGCGTGAACTGGGCGACGGCCGACGGCACGGCGACCGTGGCGGACAGCGATTATCAGCCGCTTAGCGGGATGCCGCTCACCTGGGCTGCGGGCGACACCTCGCCGAAATACCTCATTGTTACGGTCAACGGCGATACGAAGGTCGAGCCTAACGAGTGTCCGTCCAAAAATGCGTTTTCATTTGAATTTGTGGGGGTTGCGGAAAAATACTCCTCGAAGACTGAAACGACTTTGTGCCAAAACCGTGATTTTTTTGGGAAAACCGGCTGTGGCACGTTCAAATCTTCAAGAGTAAAAGCGATGCGAAAAACGTTTGGTCGTCAGCGGCGCCTGGATTGTCCGTCGGTCACCAGTGTCTCCCTGAATCTCAACTGCCGAAATGAAACCATCCCCATCCTCCGCGGCCTCTGCAACACATCTATAGCACTCCCAAGCCCGTCTTCTACAGTATGATTTCGTATCTATCTCCCCACAAGAGGTTACGACGACGCCAATGCGTCTTGGCACCATGCGGCCGTCAGCATAAGGGGGGTGGCGACATTTACTCCTCGATTTTCTGGATGCTCATTGGAATCGCGACGCCGGCGGCGCGGAACACGGCGGCGGTCGTGGTTGCCAGGTCGCTGCGCAGCAAAAATCGCTTCCCTTGGTTCTCGACCTCCGTGTACTGCAAGCCTTCCAGATCGCGAAGCAACTCCGCCCATTCCAACTTGTCGCCCTGGGCCTCCAAGCGGTCTTGCAGTTCCTTCCGCAACAGCAACGCCAGAAAACTACAGAAGACGTGACCGCGAATCGTCTCGTCACACTTGTGAAAGATCGGCCGCGTCTCCAGCAGCGTCTTCACCGTGCGAAACATCTCCTCCACCATCCAAAGTTGTTTGTACTGCAACGCCGTATCTTCCGCCGTCATCTCCTCCAGGTCGGTCTGCAACACCCACTTCCCGTCGAACCGCTCCTCCCATTTCACCTTCGCTTCGTCGATCGTAAACTTCGGCCCCGCGGCGTGAAGATACTTGCGGTATCCCTTGTTGCCCACCAGCGATTTGTCTCCGTGCTTCAGTTGTTCCCGCAACGCCTCGACGATCGCTTCCCGATCCGCGCGATCTTTCTTCGCCTGCTCCTCGTTCAGGCACACCACGTAACGTCGATTCGCCCACGCGAATCTCCTTCACTTTCAGCGGCGACGGATCGGTGCTCTTCTCCCGCGGACCGTGAACCTCCCGATAACGACCGCCGCGAGAAAGCACGTTCTCGTAAATCTCCTTCACGTTTCGCAGCCGAGCCCCCAGGATGAAATGCACCTGCCGCTTATCGGCCTGCAACTGCGCGATCGTGTCCTGGCTGATCATGCCCCGGTCGGCCACGATGCAGATCGAGCGGATGCGGAAACGTTGTTGCAGACGATCCACCACCGGAATCAACGTCTTCACGTCGGTCACGTTGCCCGGCCACAGCTCGCAGCATAGCGGCCGCCCTTCGCCATCGAGGATCGCGCCGACGACCATCTGCTTGCGGTCCGGGCGATGATCCTTGCTGTGCCCGTATTGCCCCAATTCCGCCCCGCCTTCGCCCTCGAAGTAGATCGACGTGGTGTCGAAGAACACCAGGTCCAGGTGGCTGAACAAATCGCGTCGCCGATCGAACAGGGCCTCCTCGAGAGCGTCTTTGGTGCAGCGGGGAGCAAAGGGCGTGGCGCCTTTCTGCTGGTCCGCGGGCAACGGTTCCCCCAGCCACGCCATGGCGCGATAGACATGATGCAGGTCCACCGCTCCGATCCCGGGAATCGCGTAATCCTTGTTCCAGACCAACACGCACGACCGATCGCTGCCGGAATCGAACAAGCGATGCAGCACGGTCAGGAACAGGATGCGTTCCAGGGGGAGTCCGAAACGTCTGCCGGCCAGCAACCGCTCGATGACTTGCGGGATGTGCAATTCGTCCCAAAGCCGTCCGAAGACCATCGCCGGCCCGATGCGGGAGTACGGATCGCGGGTGTCTTGCCTTGGCGATGTGCCGCCAACACCAACACGGATTCGGCGAACTTGGCGCCCGACTGCAACAGACCGTCGAGTTGTCCGCTTTCCTGCAACTGATCGAGGCGTCCGACGGTGGCGATGACGCGTTGTTTACTGCCGCCTTTTTCCCAGCGATTCTCGACGATTTGCAGATAAACGTGGTCCCCGGATCGTTTTTGGCGGAAGAACATGGCGGCCTCCGTGCTGGTTTTGTAGTTGCCACCATGATAATAGCACATATCGTCTTTACATGTCAATACATCACGACATGTCTGTGGCACCATGTTTTCACGCAAAAGCCGTTCCAACGCCCATCAAATAAGGACTTACGTCAAAAAATTGAGGACAACTGTAGAAGACGGGTCTAAGCTACGTCGGCAAGCATTTCCCCTCTCCCGACCAACCTTCGGTTGGTGGCGGGAGAGGGAGAGGGGAGTGGTTGAAACGTCGCGGTGATGACCGGCGGACTTACCCGCTGCCTCGTTCTTCCGACAGGGCATGTACGAATTCCGCGCGAAGAAAGACCACGACGCTGGCGAAGTAGTACCAGAGCATCACGCCCATCAGCGCGCCGAGAACGCCGTACGCGCTGTACTGCTTGCCGACGAGCACCAACAAGAGCAACCAGCGGCCGACGGCCCAAACGACGGCGGCCGCCAACCCTCCGCCAAACGCTGCTTTCCAGGGTGCGCGGACCTTCGGCAGCACGTAATAGATCGTGCCCAACAGCGCCGCGTCGCAGCCGATCATCACCGCCGTCTGCGTCGCTTTCCAAGCGAGCCAGCCCGCGGGCAAGTCGGTCAGATAAGGACGAATCCCCGCCAACACGGCGTCGGTCACAAAAACCACGACCAGCATGGCCCCGATGGCCAGAAGCGTCAGGAACGCCGACAGCCGGCTCCACAGCGCCTCCCGGATAGCGGCCAGCCAGCCGGTGTGGGCCGGTTGGGGCGAATGCCAGATGCGGGCGAAGATGTTCTCGAGTTGCGTGAAAATGCCGATCGAGGCCAGGATCAGTGCCGCCAGTCCCAAAGTCCCACCGAGCGAAGCCTGGGCCTGGACGCCGCCGAGATGGCGCCCAATTCGTCGGCCAGCCACGGGCTGACGTTCTTGGCCACGTGGGCCACCAGGGCGCGTTGTTCGGCTTGGAGGAAGGTCGAGTATCGTCCGAGGACGCCCAGAGCGGCGGTCAAGACGAGGCACAGCGGAAACAGCGAAAATGCCCCGTAGTAGGCGACGGCCGCGCTGAGCATCCCACCGTCATCTTTCTGCCACCCGCTCCACGTCGCCAGAAGCAGCTGCCACCACCGCCGCCGGATTCGAGCAAACATGTTGCGATTCCTCAATCTCGTTTTGACTCCTCCGACCGGCCCTTGCGAATGCAGTAAACTCGCGCAAGCGTGCGGATGAGCAACCGGTCGCCGATCATGGCGGGCGTGGCCAGGCACATGTCGTCGTCGGCCAATGGATTCTTCCCCAACAGCTCGAACTTATCGCCCGAGCGGACGACAAAAGTCACGCCATCTTCGTTCAGACAAAATACCCGCCCGTTATTCGCCCAAGGCGAGGACGTGAAGTGCTTGCCGCCCGGTATTCTCTGCCGTTCAAACAGCATGCCCCCGTCTGCGAATTGAAGGCGCTCATCATCCCGACGTCGTAGAGAACATAGAGCTGCCCGTCATAAACCAGCGTCGTGGGGATGTACGGCGCCGCGGTCGGCTTGCTCCACGCAATGAACGAATTGCTCGTCTTATCCGCCGCCAGCGAGATGTCGCCGGCCTGGCCGGGCCGAATCGCATACAGCGGCCGGTGCTTGTCCCTCGAAAAACCAGAACTGACGTACAGCAGCCCGCCGTCCGCATACGGCGTGGCCACCGTAATGCCCGACATCCCCTGGAACCACCAAAGCAATTTTCCCTCCAGGTCGTAGGAGCGAACCTTGCCGCTAGCGGCAGTGACGATCTCGGTGCGATCTTTGTTCTTCCATACGAAAGGCGTCGACCAATTGCTCTTTTCATCCTGATCGATTCGCCATGCCTCCTTGCCGGTCAACTTGTTCAACGCCAGCACGTAGGACTTTTCTTGATTGTCGTTGACGATATAGAGCCGGTCGAGGTGCAACACGGGCGAAGCGGCGGTGCCCCAGCCTGCCTTCATCGTGTGCGGCTCGATCTTCTCCGACCAAACGGGGTTGCCCTTGAAGTCGAAGCAGAACACGCCCACGTTGCCGAAATACGCATACACGCGTTCGCCGTCGGTCACGGGCGTCTCCGAGGCGTAGCTGTTCTTCGCATGCGTGGGACCGGGCGGCGTGCCTTCATGCACGGTCTTCTCCCACAGCGTCTTGCCGGAGAGCAGATCCAGGCAGATGACTTTCCATTGGCATTGCGCGTTCCCCGTGCCGGGGCCTTTGCCGCCCATGAAAAATCCAGTCTGCGGCTTCTCAACCTTGCCCCCTTCCACGACGGTCGTCAGAAACACGCGGTTTCCCCAGACCACGGGCGACGACCAGGCGCGTCCCGGAATCTCCGCCTTCCAGGCGACGTTCTCCGTGGCCGACCAGTGATCCGGCAAATTGGCGTTGGCGCTTACGGCGTGCGAGCCTGGCCCCAGAAACTGCGGCCAATTGTCTTCCGCCGCCCGCGCAACGGTCGTGTTCAGCCCGGCGAGTAGTGTCGCCGCGATCAGAATAGCATGGTGCGTTTTCATGTCAGGCGATCCTCAGTGGCGTTAGCGATATGGAAAAGATCCAGGAAGTCCCACTCCCCTTCGCCGTCATTCTTGCGAATTTCGGGTTCTTGGCACAAGTGGGCCGGCAGTCGGGCTTCCGGGAAATTCCGGCTACTCGAACAGCCCGTGCAGAAACCATTTTCCGTCGCGGAGCCGGCGGAAGAGCCAGAAACGGCTTGCGGCGGCCGTTTCGACGCGGAAATAGTCGCGGCCTACCGGACGCCCGCGCCACCAACCGGTTTCGATCCGCTCGGGCCCCCAACTCCGTGCAACCGTGTGTTCTCTGACCGTCAAGCAGGAATCGCAGCGGCGGCCCGGCAGGCGCAATCGACGTGACGGCCAGCGGGAGTGGACGCGGCAATAATCGCAATGGACGCGGCGGCAATTCAGACGGCAATCGCCTGCCCACGTTCCGCCGTCGCCGCACCCCGACCAGCGGGTCGTAGTGCCACGAAAGTTCCGGCTGGGCCTCGGGCCGCAACCGCACGCCGACCACCGCCCCGCTTCCCAGCCGGCTGCCGAGCCGCTCGACCAGCGCCGCCAGGCGGCGCGGCCGGCTCGCATCGCCGTCCAGCTCGAACAGCAGCGCCTGTTTTCGAGCTTCCAACGGTGCGCTGAGCGACGCTGCCACATAAACCGCCGACACGGGCGAACCAATCCGCAGCCGCTCCAACTGGAGTTGCATCAGATCGAACAAACGCTTCGCGTCGGCCGTCGGCTGAAACAAACCGACCGACAATGGAAGATTGGGGACTGTCCCAATTGTCGTGCCGGGGACTGTCCCAATTGTCGTCTCAGCGAAAATGGGACTGTCCCCTTTCGCTTGTTGCTTGTTGATTTCCAGAAACAGCCGGCAATCGAGCCGCAGGGCGCCGCGGCCGCAGCGGGCCAACATGGCCGCCACACGGGCGATCAACCACTCGAGCGCCGCACCGATAGTGTCACGCCGCGCTGTCGGATGCTCGGCCGACCAACGGGCCTCGAACTTCGGCGGAAGCACGCACGCCGGCAGCGTCTCGTCCAATCGCCCAAAGGCCTGGTCCATCCGCTGCAGCAGCGCCGGCCCGAATCGTGACAAAAACTCCTTGCGCGGCAACGCCTCCAACTGACCGATGCGAGCAAGACCCAACTCGTGCAGCAGCCGTACAATTTCCGGCGGCAGCCGCAGGGCCTCGATGGGCAAAGGACGGAGGAAAGCGGAAGATTGCAGATGGCAGATGGGTTCTGGTTCCCACGCTCCGCGTGGGAACCCCATTTGTCCGAGACTCTGCGTCGAACCGAGTGACGCAGAGCGTCGTGGGCCATGCGTTCCCGCGCGGAGCGGGGGAACGAGACAATAATGCACCGCGGCCCAGGCGGCGCCGATCGTGTCGGCCACCGCCGCACGGACCGTGAATCCACACTGTGCGAGATCGTGCATCATCGCTTCGGCCATTGCCGCTTCGCCGCCGAACAGAGGCGCCAGCCCGGTGATGTCTAAGTAGACGCTGTGGCGGTCGGTCGGCTCGAAACCGACGATCGGACTGAACTGTCCGCAACGCTCGACGATTCGCAATTCGCACGGTTCAATTGGCGATTTGCCATCGGCGGCGGTCCAGTGAATGCACGCGATACGTTTCATCGTCAAGTTCCACATCCACGCCGCGTCCGGCGTTTCCGCCACGGCATCGCAGCAACACGATCCGCAGCAGCCGTTTGTTGTAGGAGGCGACTCCCGTCGCCGATATATTGGGGTCGGAATGTTGATTGACGTTGGGGTGGCAGTTGTACTGCCACCCCGGGGCGACAGTACAACTGTCGCCCCAACTGAGGGAATGTTGATCCGATCGGCGACTGGAGTCGCCTCCTGCGGGCTCTTGGTGGGGCTCGCTGCTCGACCCATCCTACCAACAGCCGCACGTCCGCCCAGGAGGGCTCGCCTCTGGCCGTTTCCGGCCGCAGCAGCAGCCCCAAGCAGCCGCCCTCTTCGGCCGCCAATTGCCAACGGCGGAAGGTTCGGTCGTCAAGCCGGCTCGGCCACGCCAGCGCCGCGGCCACGGCCTGCGAACGCAATGCCTGGTCGATGGCCCAGTGGTTGTCGGCCGCGGTGTCGGCATGGATCACCAGGAGTTGCTCCGGTCGTATCCCCAACCGCACGGCGGCCGGCGGGCAAAACTCGCGACGCTGGTCGAACACGGCAAGCGTTCCGCTGTCGCCACAGGCCTGTTGGGCCGCCAACAGGGCCAGCGTACATGCCCCGGCGCCCTCGCCGGCCGAAAGCCACTCGACCAACGTGCCGTGAGGAAACCCCCTCTCGGGAAGCAGATCATCCAACGTCTCGCAACCGCTAGATACGGGCGGAGCGTTGTCGGGACGTTTCGCGCCGGTTTCGAGCCGGGCAATTCGCCGCCGCAGTGTTTCCAGGCAAATCGTGCGTTCCCGCCGGGTTTCCATGTCCCTCGATCCTCCCCAAATAGTGTACGCATGTACCGTATTCTTGTCAATAAAGGTATCGGCGTAAAAAGAGGCCAAAAACAGCAAAAAGCCCTCCCGGCCACCACACCGGGGGGGCGTTCATGGGGAGCGGTCAACGGAAGGGGGCGAAGGAGGTTGCCGGAAGAGAGTCCTATAAAATGGACGGCGTTCTTTCGACAACCTCCTCGCCCTCCTCTTGTTCCCAAAGTCTCTTCTCTCCCTTCGTTGGAACTTTTGTTCCGCGGAAGCCGTCCTATCATTAGTTGGGGATCGTTCCATTGTCTATCGGGTGGAAAGCGTGTCTTGAACCCGTTGGAAATGGCAATACTCGATCAGGCGGGTTACAATCAGCCCCTGAGCGAGGAGGGTTGCATGATCGGAAATAGAATCACTGCTTTCTCGATCGTCGCGGCAGGTATCTGGAGTTTGCAGCCGGTGCTGGCGGATACGTCGATTGCCCTCGTGCCAAAACCGTTGCGAATGGAGCGGAGAGCGGGGCAGTTTGTCCTCAACAGCAGCACCGTCATTCTTGTCGACAAGGATTCGGCCGATGCGGCCGGCGTCGGAAAGCAGTTGGCCGAACGAATCCGTCGCGCTGACCGGTTTCGACTTGGCGGAAGCGCCGTACGATGGCCAGTCCACGATCCGGAATGCGGTTCTGCTGACCACGAAGAACGCACCTGCCGCGCTCGGTCCCGAGGGATACATGCTGGACGCGGCAGCCGGCGGCGTGACGATTGCCGCCAGCGATGGACCGGGACTGTTCTATGGCACGCAGACGCTCCTGCAACTCTTGCCGCCACAGATCTTTCTGCCGGCCAAGGTCGCGGGAAAACAGCGTGGGTAGTGCCGGCCGTGCGCATCGAAGACAAGCCCCGGTTCCGTTGGCGCGGCCTCTTGTTGGACGTGGCGCGCCACTTCTTCAACAAGCAGGAAGTCAAGAACTTCATCGACCTGATGGGGCAACACAAGCTGAACACGCTCCAGTTGCACCTGACCGACAACGAGGGCTGGCGCATCGAAATCAAACGCTATCCCAAGCTCACGACAAAGTAGCGCCTGGCGCACCGTCGATCCCTTCTTCGCGACGAAGTACCCGGCGGACAAGCCCTACGGCGGCTTCTTCACACAAGACGAGATCCGCGAGATCGTCGCCTACGCGAAAGCCCGCTACGTCACCGTCGTGCCCGAAATCGAAATGCCTGCACACGCCGGCGCCGCCATAGCGGCATATCCCGAACTCAGTTGCACGGGGACGCCGACGGGCCGTGAATTCTGTCCGGGCAACGATGCCACCTACAAGTTTCTCGAAGGGGTGCTCACGGAAGTCTTGCAGGTTTTTCCCGGTAAGTACATCCACGTCGGCGGCGACGAAGCGTCGAGAGCCGACTGGAAGACGTGTCCGAAGTGCCAGGCGCGGATGAAGCGGGAAGGACTGAACAACGAGAGCGAACTGCAGAGCTATTTCATCCGTCGCATCGAGAAGTTCCTCAATTCACACGGTCGCACGCTGGTCGGCTGGGACGAGATTCTCGAAGGCGGCGTGGCCCCCAACGCGGTCGTGATGAGTTGGCACGGCACCGGGGGGGCGTAACCGCAGCCAATGCCGGCCACGACGTCGTCATGACCCCGTTGACGAATTGCTACCTCGACTACCCGCAGGCGGCAACCGGCGAGCCGCATGGATGGGGCAATGTCATAGCGCTGCAGACGGTCTATGGCCTGCAACCGGTCCCCGCCTCCCTTCCCGCCGACAAGGTTCGGCATATCCTCGGCGCCGGCGCCAACCTGTGGACCGAGCTCGTTCCCAACTACGCCCGCGTGCAATACATGGTCTATCCCCGCGCCTGCGCACTGGCCGAAGTGACGTGGAGCGACCCGAAGCTGAAAAATTGGACGGACTTCCGAAATCGTCTCGACGTGCATCTCCAGCGGTTGAGGGCACAAGGAGTGAACTACCGACAACCTCGAGCCGAGGACAACGCCGCGGGCGAGTAGCGGTAGCGGCCTCCGCTCAAGCGAACATTGGCCCCAAATCGTTCATAACCAAGCATGGAATAACGTTGGAGGAATTGCGATGAAAGCGACCTTCTGGTTCTATTTGCTGTCGGCGGCCGGTATGATATCGGTGACAGTATTGTCGTTTGCCGTTTTTGCGGCGGCCCCTTCCAGCAGTGAGGCAGCGAGAAGACAAATGAAAGAAGCGTTTCAACAAGGCAACTACAAGGACGCCTACGAGGGCTTCCGCAAGCTGGCGCTCGACCCGGACGACGACCGCGCCAGGTGGGCGACGACCTGGACATGGCCATCGCAGTGCCTCCAGCGGCTCAATCGGGTGGACGAGATCGACGCCTTCCGCGAGGCGGTCGATCAAGGTCCACACAGGACAACTGGCGGCTGCTCTGGGCGCGCGGCCGAGAACTACATGAACATCCCGCACCACGGCTTCATCGTGGCCGGCAAGTTCTATCGCGGCAACAACGGGGCGGCGGCGCAGGTGGTCAACGCCGCCGAGCGCGACCGCGTCCGCGCGCTGCAACTGATGGTCCAGGCCATGCCCCTGGCCATGCAGGACGACAACCACGCCGAGGTGGGCGACTTCCTGCTCGATCGCTGGCCGGCATGCTGCTGAACAACCGCGGCTACGGCGAGGCGTGGCGGCTGCAATACCTGACCGACCTGAACGAGCTGCCCGACTACGAGCGAGGGCTGGGGCTACTACCGCCGAGCCGGCCGGTGCGCCGGTCGACGCCGACGGCAACCCGGTCTTCTACCACGTGCCCAAGAGCTTCGAGGCGGCCGAAACCGACGGCCAGCGGTGGCGGTGGTGCCTGCAGCAGGCGATCGAGTTCGAACCCGCAGCGGCGCAACGCGGTGCGGATGCAGTTCGCCGAGTTCCTCTGGAACCAGTTCGGCGTGCAGACGATGGCCCACTACGGGCTGGCGCTTCGGCCGCATGGAGACCGACGACACCAAGAAGGACGAAAGCGGCACCTACGCCCTGCACACGCTGGGCGAAAACGAGACGATCGCCCGGCTGGCCACCGGCATCAAGCGGTTCAAGCTGCCCGACGAGTTCAACTTCATCAAGATCTACCAGCAGATCGCCGACGAAGCCGCAGACGCGGCTACGGCGGTCGAAGCGCTGGCAGCAGCTGGCCCAGATTTTCGAGAACCGCCGGCAGTATCCCAAGGCGGCCGACTACTGGCGGCGGCTGCTCGAGGACTATCCGCGACGCGAACCGCCACTGCGCCGCAAGGACTGGCAGCAGCGGCTGGACCAGATCGTCGGCAACTGGGGCCGCTTCGAGCCGGTCGCAGACGCAGCCGGCCGGCAGCGGGGCCACGGTCGAGTTCCGCTTCCGCAACGGCCGCCAGGTCGAGTTCACGGCCCACGAGATCAACGTCGAAAAGCTGCTGGACGACGTGAAGGCGTACCTCAAGTCGAAACCCCAGCCAGCTCGACTGGCAGAAGCTCAACATCGACAACATCGGCTACCGGCTGGTCGCAGCAGAACCAGAAGCAGTACCTCGGCCGCGAGGTGGCCCGCTGGCAGATTGACGCTCGAGCCGCGCGAGAACCACTTCGACAAGCGGGTCACGGTGACCACGCCGCTGCAGAAGGCCGGGGCGTACCTGCTCGACCGCCAAGATGGCCGGACGGCAACACCAGCCACATCGTCCTCTGGGTCGACGACACGGCCATCGTCAAGAAGCCGCTCGACGGCAAGACCTTCTACTACGTCGCCGACGCCGTCACCGGCAAGCCGATCGCCAAGGCCAACGTCGAGTTCTTCGGCTGGCGGCAGGAGTACCGCGACAAGCCGCCGCGGCACGAAGTGCTCACCAAGCAGTTCGCCGAATTCACCGACGCCGACGGCCAGGTGATCCTCGATCCCGAGCAGCAGCCGCAACGAACTACCAGTGGCTCATCACCGCCACGCACCGGCGAGGGCCGGCTTCGCCTACCTCGGGCTTCACCGGCGTGTGGTACGGCAACTACTACGACGCCGAGTACAACGCCACGAAGGTCTTCACGATCACCGACCGGCCCGTCTATCGGCCCGAGCAGACGGTGCACTACAAGTTCTGGATCCGCCACGCCAAGTACGACATGGACGGACGCGTCCGAGTTCGCCAACCAGGCAGTTCACCGTCGAGATCCACAATCCCAAGGGCGAGAAGGTCGTCCGAGAAGACAGCTGAAGACCGACGCCTACGGCGGCATCGAGGGCGAGCTACGACTGCCGGCCGACGCCACGCTGGGCGTCTATCAGCTGAGCGTCGAGGACCACGGCGGCGGCAGCTTCCGCGTCGAGGAGTACAAGAAGCCCGAGTTCGAGGTGACCGTCGACGCCCCGACCGAGCCGGTCATGCTCGGCGAGAAGATCAAGGCCACGATCAAGGCGAAATACTACTTCGGCTCGCCGGTCACCAAGGCCAAGGTGAAGTACAAGGTCACGCGCACCAGCTACGACGCAGCGCTGGTATCCCGCCGCGGCCCGTGGGACTGGCTCTACGGGCCGGGCTACTGGTGGTTCGGCTACGACTACGACTGGTATCCCGGCTGGCAGTCGTTGGGGCTGCCTGCGGCCGATGCCCTTCTGGTGGCCGCAGCGCCAGCAGCCGCCCGAGCTGGTCGCCGAGCAGGAGGTCGAGATCGGCCCCGACGGCACGGTGAAGGTCGAGATCGACACGGCCGTGGCCAAGGCGATCCACCCCGACCAGGACCACAGCTACACGATCACCGCCGAAGTGGTCGACCAGTCGCGCCGCACGATCGTCGGCACGGGCAACGTGCTGGTCGCCCGCAAGCCGTTCGAGGTCTACGCCTGGGTCGATCGCGGCTACTACCGCGTCGGCGACACGATCCACGCCCACTTCTCCGCCCGCACGCTCGACGGCAAGCCGGTCGAGGGCAAGGGCGAGCTGCAAGCTGTTCGAAGATCAGCTACAAGGACGGCAAGCCGGTCGAGACGCCGGTCAGACACTGGCGACCTCGACACCAACGCCGAAGGCACGGCCGAGCAGCAGATCGACGGCCTCGCAGGCCGGGCAGTATCGCCTCTCGTACAACGCTGACCGACGCCGAAGGGCCACACCATCGAAGGCGGCTACGTCTTCACCGTCATCGGCGAGGGCTTCGACGGCTCGCAGTTCCGCTTCAACCACCTGGAACTGGTGCCCGACAAGCGCGAGTACGCACCCGGGCGAGACGGTCAAGCTGATGATCAACACCGACCGCGCCGGCGGCACGGTGCTGCTGTTCCTGCGGCCGGCCAACGGCGTCTACCTGCCGCCGAAGGTGATCCGCCTCGACGGGCAAGAGCACGGTCGAGGAGATCGACGTCGTGCAAGAAGGACATGCCCAACTTCTTCGTCGAGGCGGTCACCGTGGCCGACGGCCGCGTCTACACCGAGACCAAGGAGATCGTCGTCCCGCCGGAGAAGCGGGTGCTCAACGTCGAGGTCGAGCCGTCGCAAGGAAGCCTACAAGCCGGGCGAGAAGGCCAAGGTGCAGACTCAAGCTGACCGACTTCGCCGGCAAGCCGTTCGTCGGCTCGACCGTGGTGGCGATCTACGACAAGTCGGTCGAATACATCTCCGGCGGCTCGAACGTGCCGGAATCAAGGAGTTCTTCTGGAAGTGGCGCCGCCAGCACCACCCGCAGACCGAGTCGCAACCTCGACCGCTGGTTCCAGAACCTCGTGCCGCCGAAGACGATCGGCGATGAGCGACCTGGGCGTGTTCGGCGGCACGGTGGCCGACGAGATGGGCGACGATGGCAGACGGCTGAGCACGGTGCGCGACGAAGTTGCAGCAGCGGCGATGGCTGCGGCGGATGTCGGCAGTGGCGATGCGGCGGCATGGCGGCCGACGGCCGCGGCGCATGCCGAATGGCCGATGCGCCGGCCGCCGATGATGATGGCCAAGGCAGCCGCCGCCGGCGCCGAGCCGGCGGCAGCGGCGGCGGCGCCGATGGTCGAGCCCACCGTGCGCACCAAGTTCGCCGACACGGCCCTCTGGGTCGGGGCGCTGGACGACCGACAAGGACGGCACGGCCGAGGTCTAGCTCGACATGCCCGAGAACCTGACCACCTGGCGGATCAAGGTCTGGGCGCATGGGCCAGGGCACCAAGGTCGGCCAAGGCCAGACCGACGTCGTCACCCGCAAGGACCTCATCGTCCGCATGCAGGCCCCGCGGTTCTTCGTCGCAGACCGACGAAGTGGTGCTCTCGGCCAACGTGCACAACTACCTGAAGACGAAGAAGAGCGTCAAGGTCGTGCTCGAACTGGACGGCAATGCCGACGACTGCTGAGCCGATCCGAACTGGCAGCGGCGATCCGACGCAAGACGGTCGAGATCGAGCCCAACGGCGAAGCCCGGGTCGATTGGCGGGTCAAGGTGCTCGACGAAGGCGAGGCCGTGATCCGCATGAAGGCCCTGACCGACGAAGAATCGGACGCCATGGAGATGAAGTTCCCGTGCTACGTCCACGGCATGCTCAAGATGGAGTCCTTCTCCGGCGCGATCCGGCCGGAGGACACGAGCGGCAAGTTCACCGTCACCGTGCCCGAAGGAGCGGCGGCCGGAGCGAGTCGCGGCTGGAAGTCCGCTACTCGCCCACGCTGGCCGGGGCGATGGTCGACGCCCTGCCGTACCTGGTCGACTATCCCTACGGCTGCACCGAGCAGACGCTCAACCGCTTCCTGCCGACGGTGATCACGCAGAAGGTTCTGCTGGACATGGAGCTCGACCTGAAGGAGATCGAGAAGAAGCGGACGAACCTGAACGCCCAGGAGATCGGCGACGACCGCCGAGCGGGCCGAAGCAGTGGAAGCGCTTCGACCACAATCCCGGTCTTCGACGAGGACGAAGTCCGGCGGATGGTCAAGGACGGCGTCGAGCGGCTCGACCGAGATGCAGCTGTTCCGACGGCGGCTGGGGCTGGTTCTCCGGCTGGGGCGAACACTCGCTCGCCGCACACCACGGCCATCGTGGTCCACGGCCTGCAGATCGCCCAGCAGAACGACGTGGCCCTCGTGCCCGGCGTGCTGGAGCGCGGCGTCGCGTGGCTGAAGAGCTACCAGGACGAGCAGGTCCAGCTGCTCAAGAACGCCGCCGATCAAGGACAAGCCGAACGACTGCGCTGGAAGGACCACGGCCGACAACCTCGACGCCTTGGTCTACATGGTGCTGGTCGACGCCGGCGTCGACGAACGCCGACATGCTGCGAGTTCCTCTACCGCGACCGCACGCACCTGGCCGTCTACGCCTGGCCATGTACGGCCTGGCCCTGGAGAAGCAGGGCGAGAAGGAGAAGCTGGCCATGGTCCTGCGGAACATCGGCCAGTACGTCGCAGCAGGACGACGAGAACCAGACGGCCTGGCTCAACCTGCCCGGCGGACTACTGGTGGTACTGGTACGGCAGCGAGTACGAGGCCGAGGCCTACTACCTGAAGCTGCTGGCGCGGACCGATCCCAAGGGCGAGACTGGCCCGGCGGCTGGTCAAGTACCTGCTGAACAACCGCAAGCACGCCACCTACTGGAACTCGACCCGCGACACGGCCCTGTGCATCGAGGCGTTGGCCGACTTCCTCCGCGCCAGCGGCGAGGACAAGCCCGAGATGACCGTCGAGGTCTGGCTCGACGGCAAGCTGCAGAAGGCGGTCGAGATCACGCCGGCAGAACCTCTTCAAGTTCGACAACAAGTTCGTCCTCGAAGGCGACGACGCTCGACGACCGGCCGGCACACGGTCGAGCTGCAAGCAAGAAGGGCACGGGCCCGCTCTACTACAACGGCTACCTGACCAACTTCACGCTGGAAGACTTCATCACCAAGGCCGGGCTGGAGATCAAGGTCCACCGCAAGTACTACAAGCTGGTCAAGGCCGACAAGTCGATCCACGTGGCCGGCTCGCGCGGCCAGGCGGTCGAGCAGAAGGTCGAGAAGTACGAGCGGCAGGAGCTGCCGAACCTGGCCGACGTCAACAGCGGCGACCTGGTCGAGATCGAGCTGGAGATCGACAGCAAGAACGACTACGAGTACCTCGTCTTCGAGGACATGAAGCCGGCCGGGTTCGAGCCGGTCGACCTCCGCAGCGGCTACACCGGCAACGACCTGGGGGCCTACGTCGAGTTCCGCGACAACCGCGTGGTGTTCTTCGTCCGCACGCTGGCCCGCGGCAAGCACAGCGTCAGCTACCGCATGCGGGCCGAGATCCCCGGCAAGTTCAGCGCCCTGCCGACCCGGGCCTCGGCGATGTACGCCCCGGAGCTGAAGGCCAACTCCGACGAGATGAAGATCGGCGTGAAAGATTAGCGATCAGTCGGCGATCGCCGGAAGGATGGGCAACATCTTTAACGACCGCCGGCACGGCGGCTTGTGGCGGGTGCTCGCGGCCGCTATTTGGTGGGGTCTCGGCAGAAGAAACGTGAAAGCCCGGGGACTGGTCCATTTTTCGGCGAGAAGACGCGCTTTGCCGAGAAACGCTTGGCCGAAAACATGGACCTGTCCCCTTCGTGCCGGACTCCCCGGAGGCTGGGCGAAAGAAACTTGACCGGTGCAGCCCGAAGGAATAGGATGATGCTTGTCGGGATACTCTGGTCGGATCGCCAATGTGCAAGTGGACGAGGAATCGCTGGCTTTCGGTAGCGGTGGCCGCCGGCTACGTACTGGTGGTCACGACGGCTACGTTGTTCCACAACCATTCCCTCCAAGACAACGCGGACTGTTGTCACGGGCGATTGTTGGCACAGGGGGCGTCAGCGGATTGCCGTCAGGGTGAGTCGGCCAACCGTTCGCCGCGACCGGATACTCCCCGAAGTCCCTGCCACTGTCCCTCAGACACTGGCCATTGTCCCGTCTGCCACTTCCTTGCCCACAAACCTGCGCCTGCGGCCGTGCTGGCTGCCGTAATCTCGTGTACCTTCGTGCAAGAGGTCTCCTCGGCAACGCCGATGCACTCCACAGCGGGCGTCTTCTCGGCTTGGCATAGCCGCGGCCCGCCGGCCTTCGCGTAATCTCCTCCCGTTCGTTGCGGTTCTTTCTCGGCTGTTCGTGCGCGGCCGGGTCGCCAAACGCTTTGGGCATTGCGCCGGCCGGCCGTCCCTCTTGCATGGAGATAACGCGATGCTGGCACGATCTACCGGTTCTTTTCATCTGTTGGGCGGCAGTACAACTGCCATCCCACCGCCCGGCAAAACACAATCCCGCGCCGCACAGACGGGTGCGCCGGAACGCGACTCCCTCTCCCCTCTCCCCTCTCCTCTCTCCCCTCGCGCCTTCACGTTGGTCGAGCTGCTTGTGGTCATCACGATCATCGGCATCCTGATCGCGTTGTTGCTGCCGGCGGTGCAGGCGGCCCGCGAAGCCGCCCGGCGGATGCAGTGCAGCAACAACCTGAAGCAGATCGGACTGGCGCTGCACAACTACCATACGGCAATCGGAACCTTCCCGTCCGGTTACATCTCGGCGTACGGGGACCCCGGCTACCCATCCAGCAACGATTTAGGGCCAGGCTGGGGTTGGGCGGCGATGATGCTGCCGTACATCGAACTGGGCAATCTGCACGACCAAATTCGTTTCGACGAGGACATCGCCCATCCCGACAACGCCGTGGTCCGGCGCGACGATCCTGCCACTGTTCCTCTGTCCGTCGGACGACGGAGAGAAGACCTTCACGGTCGCCGGCGCCAACGTGGTGGTAGCCCATAGCGACTACGTGGGCCTCTTTGGCAACCCGGAGATTACGCTCGATCCCGGCTTTCTTCTGCCGGTTTCGACTAATCCCGAGCGCAGCCCCGCGCACCAAGGCATGTTCTACCGCAACAGCCACGTCAAGATCGCCGACGTGACCGATGGCACGAGCCAGACGACTTTTTGTGGGCGAGCGGTGCAGCAATCTCGCCTATGCAACGTGGACGGGATCGGTGACCGGTGGCTCGGTGCCGCCGAAAGATCGCCAACCCTTACGGCTATCCGTCAGAGGGGTGCGCCGGTCCTGATCCTCGGTCACACCGGCGACGTTGACGACGATCCCGCCGCACACGCCCAACAGTTTGGTTACCCACGTTGACGACTTTTGGAGCTACCATCCCCGGGGCGCCAACTTCCTCTTCGTCGACGGTTCGGTGCATCAGATCAACGATACGATCAATCCACAGACTTGGTGGGGGCTCGGCACGAAGGCCGGCGAAGAAGCACTGCTCGATGCAAAGAATTATTGAGCTGAAATGGCGGCCCTACTGCAACGACGGTGGGGCGCGGTCGGCCATGCGCGTGCCCATCTCGACCACCGGCGGTGCTACGCCGCCGCCCGTGCCGCCGGGAGCGCCGGACGTGGGAGCGGCGCTGCGGCCTTGCAGCATGCTGATTCGCGAGGCCACATGCGGCTGGCGGCCGTCGCGGCCAATCGACCGCTGGTAGTTTGCCAGCGCCTGAACTTTGTCGCCGGCGTCGTCGCGCATCTTGCCCAAGGCCGTCAGTGCCCGAACGTCGTCCGGCTGCGCCTCGATCGCCTCGACCAGACAGTCCTTGGCAGCCTGGCGGTTGCCGAATTCGTCGTAGAGCCGCGCCAATTCGACCTTGGCGTCGGCGGATTTAGGGTTGCGATCGACCCAGCCTTGCACGAGCCGGAAGGCGGCATCCTTGCGTCCCTCCTGCGCCAACAAGACGGCCAACCCGCGATAGCATTCGACGTGGTTGGGATCGCGGTCGAGACATTCGTTGTAGAACTCCTCGGCCTGCTTCAAATCCGATTCGCAATGTTCCTGACGGCCCATCCGATGGTACGTGGCGGCGATGTTGTAGTAGCCGTCAGCCTCTCGCGGATCGTCGTACGTCGCCTGCTGAAACGCCCGCAGGGCGTCGGGGTATCGGGTTTGTTGGTAGAGGCGAACGCCTTGCGCCGTTTTGCGCTGCGCGGCGAAACCACCGCAGCCGGCCAGCGCAGAAGCGTTCCAGCCAGCGCACAGCAGCCGAGGCCGAGCGGCGTGACGGCAAATCGAGAACGGCTTGGAGGATTCGGTGCACCCACGGAGTTCGCGCCTCGCCTAGTAGAAGGAGGCGGAAAGATAGCCAACACCTGTCTGTGATGCAAGAGCGGTTTTCTTGAGAATCTGGGTTGGCAGGGGTGGCGGCCGGGGAGCAATGGGACTTATGGGACGAATAGGGGCCAACAACTCCCATTCGTCCCATAAGTCCCATGGCTTTGGCACCTTGCAGCTCCCCCTAACCCACCCCTGCCGCCTTCTTAAATTCCGCCCGATAAACCGGCTCGCTGGCCAGGCGAACGCGACGCTCGAAATGCGTCCGATAGGCCATGTCGTGTTCGGCGGGCGTCTCCGGCACCGGCAGCGGACCGCGCAGGCTCGTGTGCGATGCCAGCAGTTCCAGCGACGTCTGAAAATACTCCTCGACATCGGTCCAGAAATGCAGTGACCCGCCGGGCAGCAGCGTTCGCTCGATGTCGTGGAGAAACGATGCCCGCATCACCCTCCGCCGCCGGTGCCGCTTCTTCCACCACGGGTCGGGAAAGTACACATGCACGGCCGCCAATGACCCGTCGGGAATCAGTTCCTGAAAAACCCGCAAGCCGTCGCCGTTGACCACCAGGGCATTCGACAGGTCGGCCTTGGCCAGACCGGCCGCAGCGAACTCGGCATACTTGCGGGCGACTTCGATGCCGAGAAAACAGACGTCCGGCCTGGCCGCGGCTGCGTTCCGTAGGAAAAGCCCCTTGCCCGATCCAACCTCCACCTCCAGCGGCGCCGCGCGGCCGAACAAGGTCTCGGCCGTACAAGGGCGCGGCAATTGGTCAAACGTCTTCAGGTGGCCGCTCAGGTCGAGCGAAGGATCGATCTTTCGCAATGCGCGGCGTCCCATAGTCAATAATCCCAGAATCTCGTAGGTTATGCTTTAGCATAACATCCGCACGTCATCGGCCAGCAAGCGATTTTTTGGAGCGAGATGCTACGCTGAAGCATAACCTGCGTTCTCGTTATGCTAAAGCATAACCTAAGGGATGCCGCTCAGGGAAGCGGATGATAGGGCTGGCCGCCGACACCCTCGGGCGCCGCAATTGGCTCGGGCCCAACGGGCGGATACGTCGGGGGACCGAGGGGGCTTGGCCCCCGAACGGCTTCCGGCGACAGTTGCGGCGTAGTGCCGGTGGACGTGTGAATCCCCCGGCGAAGCCCCTCCGCCCGCGAGAGCAACTGCTCGGTGGGCACAACCACCTGCGGCCTCATTTGGAAGTCCAGAGTCCGCTGATCGCGGATCTGCCCAGGCACGAAATTCTCCGCGACAAAATCAAACGGCGTATACTCGTACCACGGCGCCGGAACCGACTGCATCACGGTCAGCGTTTCATAGCCGTCTTTCACCAGCCGGATCTTACGAGTTCCATAGTAAGTGAAGCTGGTCGAGCAGGGCGTGGTTCCGATCGGATAATCGTCCACGTAGAGCAGGGCGCCCGGCGGGTTGGTGCGGACCATCATGCGCCGCTCGACGCAGCCGCTCTGGCCGGCGCAGAGCACCAGCCCGAGCAAGGCCCAGCCGACGAGCCTTCGGCCGACAGTACACGTGCCGCGACAGGTTTCCGACATGACGAGAAGTTGCTCTCGAGACAAGTTTCCCGAAAAAGGCGCGGCAAAGTGTAGCCGGTCGCGGCGAATGCGGCTAGACCGATTTCGCGCCCATCCCCCCCACTGCTTACAGGGTGCCTGTTAGCCCACATTTGTGGTCGCATTCAGGGGACGCCATACATAATTATCGGGAGTTGAAACGAGTTGCCTGAGCTTGGCGACGAGTTCTTTGGTAGCGACCGCGCTGCCCGTGCGCGCCGATCGTGCCGACACACGCAAGATCAAACCGACTTGTCAAAGAACACGATCACGTTCCGTCAACATCGTGACGGAGAACGGCCATTTCGACCACAAATCACCCACATTCTGCGTATTCTCTCGCCCGCTTCGTCCGTTATCAAGTTGCCTTGGACCACGACACCGTTTCGACTTCTTACCTAACCATCACTACGAGAGATAACCATCACTACGGGAGAGCTGCGTGTCGATCCTGGCCCACTGGGCGAAGCAGGAGTAAATCTCATAATCACCCGTTCTTGTCCTCGTTTGACAGCGAACGATTTGCCTTTCCCAAACCGACATTTGAACAGATGAAACGTCAGAGGTAAGAATCTCTATCTCGTCTTTGCCCGTACTCGTCGCATCCGCCGCAGCACCGCTACACGGACTAGTCCCCAATACCCGCAAACTGCCATCGTCACCTCGGACACAAAAATCTGTTCGGACCGATCCTGACGCCGAACTGCTAAGTCGCACAGTGATTCTGCCACTCTTTCCGACCCTCAACTGCTCAACGCTGAATGTCTCTTCTCCTCCTCCCCCGCTCACACTCCACCAAAACCCCAGAACGCAGAGTGTGGCACCTACTGCAAATAGTCCGACAACGGCCATCATTACTCGGAATCGCAGCCACATTTTCTTTCTCTGCGATTGCATCCATTTGTCAGCGCTGATTATTTCATCGTTTACAGATGCACTGGACTGTGTAGTCTGTGGCATCACCAATCGCCGTATGGCTACCGTTGCCACCGGTAACATTAAAACCACCCAGTGGGGGAACGTTCACGTTGCCAGCCCAAGCTACCGAAGCATTAAAAGAAGCTTCAGCGCTCAGCGAAAAAACAGCGCTATCCGTTGACACGAACTTCACCAGAACGGCTGCACCAGCGCCGTAATTGGCAAAATGAGTCACAATAAACTAGCTGCGTCCCCGTTTCGACGTTCGTTTCGACGTTCAGGGCCGGGACGGGTCGCTAGCCCTTTCCCGCACGGCTCTTTCATCCGCTACTCCCTGCCGGTTTTGACCGGCGCTTTCCCCGACCCCTTTACCCTTTCTGCATTGCCGTCAACGATAGCGCTTCGCCTCGGAAAATGGCATCCCACAAATCGGACACTTGCCCGGCCGATCACTGTCTTGGTCGGGGTCCATCGGGCAGTAATAGATCGTCGTTCTAACACGGAAGAAAACGAAATACCCTGGCCCCGCTGCGTAAAAGTTTTTCGTCTTGCGCCCAACAGGAATGGTTCCGTTTTCCCGCAACGAATACTTCTTTGCAAACGCATTGGCTTCTTCTTGCGATTCGAGGTTGAAGACGTAGATGATGTCTCCACGCTTGAACTGCTGATTCGAGCCGTTAGGGGGCGCGTTCTCAGGCATCTTGAAAAGGTAATCGACACGACGATAGCTCACTAACTCTCCACGGGTAGCTTCATCATTTTTGGCCTGCTGATAGCGTGTCCCGCCCTTCTTGAGAAACTCGTCTGCGGCTTCACGCGGGCTCGAGACGTAAACCTCCACGCTGTCCGGGAGAGTGTCAATCGCTGTGCCCTCGAGCTTGATAGTGATGGGATCACGACCGCTGGCGGAAACAACCATTAGCAGCACTATCGTGATGCCAGCAATCCCACCCTTGGCGCTTACGGCCTTGCGTCCGCGCGGCCGTGGCTGACTTCTAGAAACGACCGCTGCCAAAATCGGAAACGGCCTCCCGTGTTTTGTGATCATGAGAAGTCTCCTTTGTGGTTTGAGAAGCCTATCCTCCGGCGTGGATTATCTCGATATGCTGAACGTCTTCGTGCCATTTGCCGGCAGGGTCTTTGGCACGCACGTCGCCGGTTTCCGGGTCCATCCACGTTGTGCCTAGCTGGCTCTCACTGCCGGCAACCGTGATAAACGCATTGGGAACAACAAGCTTCGCCGTCGTCTTGTAGACATACCTCTTATAGTTGGAAGATGTGACTGAGCCGTGGTTCATATAATCGACCGATTTACACCATTGGTTGCAGTTGTACTCCAGGAGAATATCCCATTCTTCGAGCTTCTGGTACTTCCTGTTTACCGTTCGATTGAAGTACCCGGACCCTAACCCGGCACCGCCGGTCAGATAACGAGCGAGGGTTCCAGCGGTGAGCGACCCCCATTCCCATGTGCCCGTGGGCGTCGTAGAAATCAGGTCGCCCTGGGAGTATCTTCCTGCCTTCGCAACACACAGGACTCCCGTCGGGTTGCACGACCGCTTGGTCCACATTCGCGGGGCGGCTTCTTTCCAGTCCCAGTCATCGGGCTTAGGGTATGCCTTTGCCAGATCATTCCTCGTGTAATAGCCACTCTTCACGACCCGCGTGTGGAAATCCTGCCTATCGGCTGGCGTCATCTCCGTATAGCCGGCTGGACAAAGCCCAAACGGGTCGGTGAGAATGTCGGGCGAGCCACCCACATACTCATACAGATTGATCCCCCCTCCATAGCCGATTGGATCTCTGTGGATGAACCGCTCCAGCACGGCATCGTAGAAACGGGCGCGGTAGTACATCAGGCCGGCGGCGAGATCGACGTTTTGCAGGCCGCCGGTTGCGAGGTCCACCGTTCGACCCGTGTAGAGAATCGTGTTGTTCTCTTGCGACACATTGCCGGCAATCGCGTTCCACGTGTCCCCGGCGCGAACGGTCACTAGGCCGTAGGGCGTGTAGCTGTATCGCTCCACTACCTCCCACGTGCCGGAGACCGGTCGTACTTCACCAAGCCCGTCACGTTGTAGTTGGCGTCGCCGAGATAGAAGAGGCGATCGTCAAGATTGATGACCCGCTCGCCTTCAACCGTGTGATACGTGTCGCGGAGGATCGGGGCGTCGATGTATCGGGGCGACCAGATCATCTGATAACCACCATCGGCTGCGCCGCCGGTGGTTATATTGCTTTGGATGACCTGTTGACCGCTGTGGTAGTCATCCTGCACCGTGCCGGGCGTGCTGCCCTGAAATCGGTGAAGATCTGAATCCGTCGGTTCGTGCCGTCGTAGACGTTCCGCTCCAAGATGTTTTGCGATGCATCGTCCACCTCCACCAAGCGGTTCTCGTCGAGGTAGGTCAGCCGGGTTCTAGCAGGAACGCTATTCTCGACAGTCAAGTTATCTTCCTCGACGATCCGGCCTGTGCCGAGGTATTTGTAGGCGACACTGACGTCGTTGCTGTCGGTGATGGATGAGAGCCGCGACATGATCGAGTCCACCCCTGCCGCATAATTATAGCCGATTTGCCGCCCGTTCGGATAGGTCACCTGGTCCAAGCGGAGGTAGGCCGCCTCGTCACCCGTTGCCCCGTCGGCGTAATCGTATTGGACGTAAGGCGTTTTGGCGTCGACACTTCCGTCATGCTCCTGGTACTCGCGATAGAGGTTGCCCCAGCCGTCGAAGACGCGCTCGATCTGGTTGACGGGATCGCCCACCCCGGAGACGTAGGAGTAGCTGCCGACGAGTTGGACGCGGCCGATGTCGTCGTAGCCGGTCACGATCGAGACGACGGAGGTATCGACGCCGCTGCCGCCGGGGATTGTCGTGGCGTCGTCGCGCGTCGGCCTGCCGGCCGCCGGCGTGCCGCTCTCGCCGTAGCTGTATTCATGCACTACGCCGCGCTGGTCGGTCGTCGAAATCGTGCGGCCCGTGCGGTCGTAGTCGGTCGAGGTGTGGTCACCCAAATCGCCGTTTTCCGTGAACGACCAGACGCCCGAGGCGTCCTGCTGCAATTCGTCCTCGCTGTCGGGATAGACGACGCCGGTCTGCCATGCGCCGTTGATCGCGGAGGTGTAGAGGTATTTGGTGGCCTGCTCAGAGGTGCGGGAGAAGTAGCCGCTGCTGACCTCGAATTCGTCGTTCTGGCTGTCGGGGCTGAAGGCAATGTCGCTGGCGGCATAGCCCGATGAAATGCCGTCTATCAAGCTGCCTTGTGCATCGATCGGCAAAATCGTCCACGCGTCGAGATCAATCGTGGCCACAAGCACGTCGCTGGCGGCGGACGAAAGATTGGCCGTCCCCGCCCCGTTGTCATATTGCCAATTCGGATCGTTGTACTGAACGACGAGAAAATGCCGGCCGGCCAGAGCAGGGTCGCTCAACCTGTCGCCGAGATCCTGCGGCTGTAGAGGAGGTAGGCGGAGCCGCTGGCCAGGCTCGTCGAAACAGTTTCGCCCTCGGTGTTGTAGCCCAACGCGTTGACGGCGGTCATCGTCACCAATCGCCCGGCCGAATCGTACTCCTTGAAAAAGGGTGATGCTGAAAACTCGGAGCTTAACGCGGCGACCCGGTTTCATATAGCATCTTTAGCGGTCCCATCCACGCGAGTTGCAACGCCCATGCGCGACGGGAGTTCGTGAAAGCCGAATCGAACGATCCGATCCTGGCGTCACAGGCTATCGACGCGAAGCGCTGGCGTCGTGCCCAATCTCGTGTGCAGGCCCGCGCAACCAGGCGGCAGCGGCCCGTTAGCCGCAGTCAGTCCCCCCCGCCACCGACACCCCCCCGGCCAATGCCCAACTCGGGCGCTTACGGAATAGGTGTCGTCGTCATGGCCGCTTTCGCCGTAGATGCCGTCGGTGGGCGCGACGGTGCCGGTCGAGGAGTAGGTGCCGCTGACATCCTTCAGGAACCTGAAATGTCGGTTCGCTACGCAATTGAGTGGCTCCGAAAATTCTCCGAATGTCATCCTCCGTTATTGGAACCTTACGGGACCACACGGTGTCGTCATCCTTGTTCTGCGCAAAGTTGAGATCACGATTCTACAGGCTTTTCCACCGTCCTCTGACTGGAAATCCAACTTTGTCACTAATACCTCGGTTCTTGACCTCTCTGTGTATTCAAAGAACGAATAGAATGTGGGGTGGGGGTCGGAGCTAACCTTTCCCTCAACGGCGCGGTCGTACCTTTCGACCCAGTACCGAAAGGGATAGTCTTCGGACCCTGCTTTCGAAGGCGGGTACTTTCTGTCGTAGTATGCGCCGATCTCATCTCGAACCTCAATTGCCGGTCTCGCAATGAGAAGCTCCTTTGCGGAACTTGTGTCGCCGAAGCCGAAAAGGCAGAGGGAAAGCACTATCGTCGTCATATTCCTTAACTCCTTCTGAGTGGAACATCGCCAATTGGATACTCCTAACGCCTCGCCGCGTCGATCGCTAGTGGATCTTCATCTTCCTAATCCTTGCCGCCAACCACCCCGGCAAATTCGCCGCCTTTCCATGATTGGCTTTGAGGATACTCTTACCGATCCCTCTCGGCGTTGGTACGGTTAGTGGCACACCCCAGACCTCTATTTCGTCCGCTGCGCTAATGTTTTTGCCGGTTATAGTCTTGAACTTGGTTGCCGCAAACTGGGGAAGTTGTTTAGCTCCGACCATTGCCAGTCTTTCGCCATCTCCTTTTCCAGAACTTTAACCTGCGCGTTCGTGAGCTTGACGCCATAGCGATAGTGATATGTCTCCCCGTGACCCACAAAATCCCCCGAGAAGTTCTTCCTAACATCCGAGCCGCGTCCATTGCTCAACCCAGCCTTCTGAATGTCCGGGTGCCTGTCGGGCCACGCAGAGTACGTCGTAATGGTCATCTTCACTGTATCAATTAGCAGGAGGGCCGCATGGCCGCCGGTCGGATTCTCGCCTGGCCTAGCTTCGTTGCAGTATATGAAAAGCCATACTTGGAGACCAACGGGATCAGAGAACATCAATGGACAATTGCCGCAGTAGCGGCTGGCATTCGTATCCGCAGCGGTCAGCCCAATCGGGTCTTTGCTCATCCATCCGCCGGCCTTCGCATCATACCACCGTTCCAAATTGTTCTGCAAACCCGTCGCCTTATCGAGGGGCCGCCCTGTAAACCCAAACAGACAATCCACCGCCGCGCTGGTCTGCGATAGCAAATTGCCGAAGCTATCGTAAACCCGATGGTTGGCAACTGACGTAACGCCGGTTTGCGCGTCATTGGTCGTCAAGTCACGAATAGTGCCCAATTGGTCGGCCAACGGCAAGACGACGTTGCCGGGCTGCGATTGGTCATAGCCGCCGCCACTGGCCGGCAACAACTGTTCGTCGGCCATCAGTTGGTCAACGGCTTGTGGCTGCCAAAGATAACGATGTGAAAGATCGGTGCCCGTCACGTCGCCAGTGCCGGCCTTGTCGAACTGTAGGACAATCTGATTGCCGTCGTAAGCGAAGCGGATTTGATGATCGACAACGCCGTCGCCGTCGAAGTCGATGTTCTCGCCGATCCAACGGTTCTCGACGTCGTAAAGATAATCGACCACCTGCGTGGGCGAATTGCCGCTAAGGGCCGCAAAGGTCGCATAGTCGCGGATCTCGGTCAGGCGATTTCGCGAGTCCCACGTGTACTCCGTGATCTCCGTGTCTCCCGTGGTGAGAGTCCCGCTTTGATCCACATCGCTGAACTTCGCCGTGCGATTCCCTTCGGCATCATAGGCATACGTGTAGGTGCCGTCGCTGAGAAGTTGGTTGTCCGCCCCGATCACATAGCCCGTGTTCGTCCGGTTGCCGTTGGCATCGTAGGAGTAAGATTCGGGATTTTGGGATTCAGGGATTTCGGGATTTGGGGAGAAATACGTCACGGCAAGGAGTTGGCCGGTCGGATCGTAAGAGTAACTGGCCGTGCCGTCGTTCGAGGTCATCGAGGTCACCAGCGCCAGGCCCGAGAAGCCGCCTTCCAAGATCGCCTCGACAACACCGCTGGTGTCGTGGATCGGCATCAAGCCGCCAGACGGCATCCAGAGTTGAGGGTCGAGAGTCGAGAGGCCAGACTGCCCACTGCCTACTGCCGACTGCCCACTACTCGAATACGTCCACGCGTAGCTGTTTAACACGGTGTCGCCTTGATGGTAAACCAGCCCGACGAGCCGACCGTATTCATCATAGCTATAGTCGCCCTCCACGACAAGCACGCTGTCATCATAGCGGTCGATCGACGAAATCGTGCCGTCCTCGTTGTAGGCGATGTCGATCTCCTTCTCGGCCACCGCGTTTCCGCCCGAGACGCCGTGCTCGACGACCGAAACCACGCGGCCAAGCGAGTCGTAGACATAGTCGTCGACGAAATCGGCCGTGCCGTCGATCGTGGCCGCCATTTCGCTGCGATTGCCGGCCGTGTCGTACTGATATGTGAGCACGGTTGTCGGCCCATCAACGCTGGACTCGGTCGTGCTGGTGATTTCACCGCCGTCGTTGTAGACGTAGCTGAGCGACGAGACATTGTCTGTCTCCGACGTGATTCGTCCGGCGGAATCGCGCTGGTAGACAATCGTGTCTTCCGCGTTCTCTGCGTTCTCTGCGTCCTCTGCGGTCGGATACCAGGTTTCGGAAGCGACGTTCCCGCCCGAATCGTACCCATACTCCCGCACCTGCCCGTTGCCGTCGGTGTAGCGGGCGAGGTTGCCGGACTCGTCATACCCGTAGTAGCGGATCGAGCCGAGTTCGTTGGTTTCACTCTCGACTCTCTCCTCTCCACTCTCCCCTGTTCCGTACGTCCAAGCGGTCGTGTTGCTATCCGGATCGATGAGGCTTATCAGGTTGCCGGCCGCATCGTAGCTGAAGCTGGTGAGGTGCGCGTTGGCGTCGATGACGCTGGTGATCCGTCCGGCGGCGTCGCGGGTGTAATTCGACGGCGCCGAGCGCGCACCGTCCGCCGGAGAGCTTGCCATGCCGGCGGCGGATGCGCCGGAGTCGTCGCCGAAGTCCTCGGCTACGCGGTCGAAGGCTTCGAATGCGGGCGAGAGGTCCTTGCTTTCGCGGAGCCCCTCCAAGTCTTCGTCGAGCGGCGTTAGATAGGGTCGGAGGCTCGCATCGAGGTCGATCGGCTGGGGATTTGTGCCGTCGCCGAACAATTCGGCAAACAGATCGGCAGCGGTGTCCTGAACCACGCGCTTGGACTCGACCGGGCGAGGGCCACAACCGCGTTGTCCGAGAGTCCCAGCGTATTGAGCAGGTCGTTGGGTGTGATGCCGATCGTAAGGCTGGATGAACCGCCCCACCAGGCGGCGGTCGAGCGAATCAGACCATCTTCCAACTGGGAACCGTAGGCGTAGTCCGGTGAATCACCATAGTATGGGCCGCCCCAAGGCAGTCCACCGTAATAGAACCCGCCGTATCCACTATAGTCGTAATATCCAAACGGTCCGTAGGGTCCACCCCATCCACGGGATCGTGGGCAACAGCCCGTCGCTTGCCCGTTTCTACCACGAGGTGCTCAAGGTCTGGCGCAAGTGGCTCATGCGGCGACGGTGCGCGTGGCGTAGTTCTTGGGACTGGTTTTGCCGGCTCTTGACGCGCTACCCAGTGCCCTATCTGCGCGTGACGAACCCACGGTATCGAGGCGTAGCGCATGGATGACTTGAGGAACCGAATGCGTTAATCGCGCACGTTTGGGTCTGTGGGAGCCCCGGGCGGGCAACCGCCCGGGGCCACCCGGTCCGGAACTCCCGTTGCGAAGAACATCTTGCCGGCAACGGCCTTGACCGGGCATGACCGGGGGACCGGGGCGGGGTCAAATCCGCGCGAGGCAATCCAGCCTTTCCAAACGACACAACCGGCTGCTGCTTCGTCTCTACTGGCGCAGCTTCGCGGACCATTGACGCGGCCACCGCCGACCTTCAGGATGCCGGTATCGTTGTGGCCGTTCTCCACGGCTCGGCACGCATGGCGGACAAGACCACAAGACGCCTGAAGGTCTCGGCGGTCAACACCGGACGTCGGGCAAGTTGTTAGCCCGCCACCGGCTTGCGAAAGAGGATTTCTTTCCAGCGCAGAGCAGAATCGCTCGTAGCCACCAGTTGCTCCGACTGCCAATCGTAAAACGGTTTCAGCAACCAGCACTCCGGCCCAGGGCAACCCAGTTCCAACCAGGTATCCATGAATCGCGCCACACTGTCGGCCAGGGTGGCTTCATTGAACTGGCCGCCCTCGTGCGAGAGGTAGACCACCTGACCGCTCGCATCGCCCCGCGGACTAGCGCGATCACGTCTCCATTGGGCAACGAGAGAAACGGAAAGAGATCATCGAACTCATACGAACTCTCGCCGCCTTCGTACTCGTCGGGGTTCTCGAAGCAGTCTTCCCACGCCGTCCAGTTGACCCAGCAATTAGGGAGGGCCTTCAAGTCAAGGTCGAGACGGCCGAACGTCACCTCTCCAAGTTCCTCTGGGAGCGGCTTTGATAGGCCCAAGTGACGTGAAGGCCATAGTGACCACGAGAAATCAATCTTGGCAGCGCAATAGGTGAAGAGGTCCTTTAGCTCCGCTGGAAGGGAACGCCCGATTTCAGCTTCAACCTCCTCAACGTCCAGGTATGTCCCCGGAGGGCTGATCGTCAGCTTGGCATCCTGCCCACAGAGCGGCTGAATCTGCCGGTATAGTGCATGGAGCTTCGTAATCCAGTGTTCGCAATTAGACATCACTGTGCCTCACAGAGAGGCGAATAGGGCTACTCGCGTCACTTGACCACTACCGGCTCGAACGCGAAGTTGGTTAGCTCTTCCTTCTCGGTCTCGTGCCTCAATCTGCTGGAACAAAGCCAACCTGGCAAGTATAAGCATACCAGGAGATCAAGCCCCTTCAGTTCCGCCGCTCGCAGGACGGGAGGGGCCGTGAAGTAATGCGGCATCCCTTTCGTAAGCTCTTTGAACTCCGACGCCGCCAGGTCCACGGCGTCAACAAATTTGGGGATCATCACGGCCACCAAGCTCCCCACGGGCTTTCCATTCCTCGCAAGAACATCCACTGGAAGGAACGTCGTACCTTCGGGCACAAGAAACCGCTTAAACACATCCGCAGCGCGTTGAGAGATAATGAGGTCTGTAACGCAGTACACGCAGTCCGCAAGGCGCGTTTGCTTGCCGACGCAACGACAGGTTCCGCGCTCGCCCGGATCAACCCTCTGGAACGTCGGAAACGGCTTCCCCATCGCATTTAGAGGATCATGTACCTCTGCGAATCGCTCATTGTCGGCCGCCTTCACGATGAAGTATTCGTCCACGATTGCCTCCTCATCACTTGACGCTCCGCAAGTCAATCCGCCGGCCGATTTCACTCTAAGCCGGCCAGGATGTCACGCATGGTCTTCCCGTGGTCGGACCATTGGCCGGGCTTATAGAACCCATCCCTCTTGCCAAGTTGCCAAAGTGAATTTCTGTCCGAACCAGGCGCTATCGAAGTAGTTTAGAAGGACCTTCTCCACCTGGTTCCCGACCACATAGATCACCTTGATCCCCGTCCGTGCCGCGAACTTCGAGGCGTCTTCTAAGAGATCAGTAACGGTTATCACGTCGTCCACCGGATTGAAGAAATCAGCAGCGAAAGCCGTCCAGCGCGCTACTTTGGAATTGGAGTCTTTCGTGTAGTAGCCGGCTTGCCCATAGCGGACGATCACGTTCTTCTGGCGATAGTAGCTCTCTTGCGCAACCATCCGCTCGATATTGGACATCGCGACTTCCTCTGCCTCTGCCTCGCTCATTCCCGAAGCCAGCGCCAACGCCATGATGGCCGTGGCTCCCTGCTTCCAAGCCTTCCGGTTCCCCGGCGTGTCATAATGTTGCAGTCTGATCGTGCCGTCGAGAAGCTTCTTACGAATGTCTTCTTGAACCTTCTCGACAGCCTCCCTCGCGGCCTTTATAGCCGCATCCGTTCCCTTCTCTCCATACTTCCCCGCCTCGTATGCGCGCCTTATTACTTGTAGCGGGTCCTCGACGAGCTTCACGTAGTCCTTGATATGCCGGCCCGCGTGGAGTGCCTCTTCTCCGACATCGACCGCAGCTTGGGCAGCCTTCTTTGTGAACAGGGGCACTATGTTCTTGAACTCGTCCTTGAGAATACCGATTTCCTTGAAGAACTCGGCCAGTTTTCCGTTCCCAAACAACTTCTGAACGATGATATGATGTGCCTGTTTGATTTCCGAAAGTCCGTACTCCTTGAGAAGTCGTGTAAGAAACTTGTACCAGTTGTCACGAACCTCCTTCTCGACCGCCTCCTTGATCGCCTTTTCGGACGCCTTCTCGATTGCACCCTTCAATGTCTTGCCGAGCACCGACATCCCGGACGGATCGGTGGCGTTCGTCGGGGTGTTGTCGCAGTAACGATAGAGATTCGCGTCACGCCCCTCCAAGTCAACCCGATCTGGTTGCAGCCATCGCCCGGTTGACGGATCGTATGGCCGGGTTTGAGTCCTGTTCGTTTCGCTCGCCTTGTCGAAGGGCAGGCCCGTGAAGCCGAACAGGCAATCGACCGCGGCGTTCGTCTGCGACTGAGGTTGCCGAAGGAATCGTAGACACGATGGTTGGCAACGCTCGTTACGCCGGCTCCGGCGTTGTAGATCGCCAAGTCCCGGATCGTGCCCAACTGGTCGGCCAGCGGCCAGACGACGTTGCCGGGCTGCGATTGGTCGTAACCGCTGCCCTCACCCTGGCCCTCTCCCGGCGGGAGAGGGGACAATGCTTCATCGGCCATAAGTTGATCCACCGCGTTCGCCTGCCAGAGATAACGGTGCGAGAGGTTCGAAGCCGTTAGCTGTGGGTTGCCGTTCTCGTCCAGCGTGAAGGGGACAGTCCCATTTTGCTGCGCAAAATCGGGACAGTCCCCGTCGAATTGCAGAGCGATCTGATTCCATCGTAAGCAAATCGGGTTTCGTGGTCAACTACGCCGTCGCCGTCCTGAGTCGATGTTCTCGCCGATCCAGCGGTTCTCGACGTCGTAGAGGTATAGTCGACCACCTGCGTGGGCGAATCGTTGCTATAGGCCGTATAGGTCGCATAGTCGCGGACTTCGGTCAACCGGTTTCGGGCGTCCCACGTGTACTCCGTGATCTCCGTGTCTCCCGTGGTGAGAGTCCCGCTTTGATCCACATCGATGAACCGAGCCGTGCGATTCCCTTCGGCATCGTAGGCATACGTATACGTTCCGTCGCTGAGCAACTGGTTGTCCGCGCCGGTGGCATAGACGCAGCCGTTGGCCGTCACGCGGTTGCCGTTGGCATCATACGAATATGCCTCGTCGGCCTGCCCGCCCGTGTACGTTGCGCCGACAAGTTGGCCGGTCGGGTCATAACTATAACGT
>CAWFIG010000023.1:0-12242 GCA_963815695.1 uncultured Planctomycetia bacterium | reverse complement strand
TTAGCTTGTACATGATTTGATATGGTCGATGTCGATGCCAATCGCGCATGACCTGTTCCGGCCCGCTGACCGCCCAGCGACATCGCAGGCACTTGTAACGGAACGTGCGAATCTTGCCGTAACCGTTCACTGGGCGGCAAGGGGACGGAGGAGGTTTTCGGAGAAATATCTTCTCCTGCGGCGGATACTGTCGCCGAAAACCTCCTCCGTCCCCCTCTGCTTCCGGCCTGTGAACGCTTACATATCAACAAGTCCTAGAAACTACTGCTTAAATCTTTGTGGAATTTGAGGTTATCCAGTAAGTTTGCCGCATGCGGCTGTCGTCCAGGCTTGCGAGGGCCATCATCGCTTCGGCGTTGTCTCCATCCCAGCGGCGGCCGCGGCCTTTGACCCGATGCGTGGTGGTTTTGCATTCGCTTTCGGCAGGCCCGCTGCCAATCTGCCAGGAGTCGCCTCGTGCAGTGACGAACTGATCGGCCCAGGATCGGAAGGAAACGGCATGCAACTACCACCACCAAATAGGGGATTCTTTGCGTCCCGATTTGTCTTCGCGGTGGAGCCGCTCGTTCAGTTTGCGGGCTGTGAACCGCCCACCGACAGGCCCCATCGGGCGACAGCTTCCCGTATGCGCGTTTCCATGCCGGGCCGGACGTAGAAACGCGGCCGCAGCAGATCGTCGTCGGCCGCGATGACGCCCTCCTCGACGGCAATGCGGGCCAGCGGCGTGTGCGGATAAATGCGAATGCCCACCCGGACGTTGACCATGTCCAATTGCAGCGAATCGGCAAAGGCCAGACTCTCCTCGACCGAGTCCGCCGTCTCGCCGGGACCGCCCAAGAGCAAGAAGCCCCAGCGGCGAATGCCATTGGCCTTCAGCGCCTGCGAGATGCGGCGGACTTCTTCCGGCGTGAACCGTTTGTTCATCGCTTTCAGCACCGAGAGGTTGCCGCTTTCAAAGCCTAGGGCCGCCTCGACGCAGCCCGCCCGCGCCATCGCCCGCACCAGTTCTTCCGAGACGGCATGAGGATAGAGGATCGCCCGCCATTGGATTTTCGCCGGCAGCGATGCCAGGCAACCGCACAGCCGCAAGGCATAGGAGGGGGGCAGGTTGAAGGTATTGTCGACGAAATGGAACCGGCGGAAACCGGCCTCGGCGGCGCGGGCAATATGCCCGGCCACCGTTTCCGGCGACCGGCTGCGCAGCCTGCGGCCCTCAAGGTTCGGCGTCGAGCAGTAAGCGCAGTCGAAGCTGCAACCGCGTCTGGTCTGCACGGGAATCCACAGCTCGGCATCCTGGGGATTGGCACCGCGCCACAACTCGTCGCCGGGCAAGGGCAGGCGGTCCAGATTCTCGGCATAGTGCGGTTCCACGGCAGTTTGAGTGCCGGGCAGGTAGACGCCGGGGATGCCCGCTAGATCTCGGCCCTGTTCGAGACGCTCCAGGATTGTCAGAAACACGTCTTCGCCCTCGCCGCACACGCCGACATCGGCGGCGAGATAGCGACGGGCGGCCTCGGGGAAAATGCTGTAGCCCGCTCCGCCCACGACCACCGGCGCGGCGCGTGGCTGCGCGGCACGCCGCCACCACCGGCCGAACCTTTTCGAGCAGGAACCGCGGGCTGACCATGTTCTGGTCGTCCACGTTCCGCACCGAAATGCCGATCACTTGCGGCGCGAACTCCGCCACGGCCCGGCCGACGGAAACGCCTGGATCCGGCTCGGTCTGCAAATCGAGGAAGCGGACTTCGTGACCTGCCTGGCGCGTGGCCGCGGCGACCAGCGCGAGCCCCAACGGCAGCACGGGCATGGTGAGCTGCTCGGTGTTCGAGGAAATCAGCAGTACTCTCACGGCCGTCCCTCCTCCCATCAAGGCGCCCTATCCGAAACCGTTGCCTGGATGCGCGGCGTTGCGTCGGACGATCACCCAGCCTTGGCGCACACCGATTTGCACCGGCTCAGCACCAACTCCCGGCATGTCGTTTTTTTCCTGGGGATGCTTGGCGGCAGCACTTGTCTGCGCATCAGGGCAACCTTATACTGGCTGCACGTATTCGTGCAATATGGCACGTTTCAGCAGAGTTGACCAGCGGCAGCTTGCGTCCTGCCGCTGGAACTGGCACAATCGAGCCATTCGCAGATTTCCGCGGGGGAGCTATGGCAGCACAAAAGCCGAAGCTGAACGAAGACTGGCTGGCGGTTTGGATCGGACTGGCAATCGTGGCGATGTCCCTGGGGGTGCTGGGGGGCATCGATCTACTGGGCTGGGGCGTGAAGACTAACGTATGGCTGCGACTGCCCGCCATCCTGACGCCCGTGTCGCCAACGTACGCTTGGGTTCCAGGCGTAGTCTCGTTGCTGGCCACTTACGTTTTCGTACTGGCGGTAGCTACGCTGGGCGCGGCGGCGTTGCACCTGAAGGTCGGCGATTTCGTGCGCGGCTTCACACTGATCTTCTGGACCAGCTATCTCTGCTGGATCCTGGGGAGCTACGCCTACATCGCGGCGGTGCCGAACGAGTTGCAGAAGTTCGGGATTTCCTGGTCTCTGAATCTTACCGCCGAGGCCGGATTCATCATTGCTCTGATTGCGGGCTTGATGGTGGGTAACTTTCTGCCGCGACTTGCACAAGCGATCAAGGCCGCGATTCTGCCGGAGTGGTACATCAAGACTGCCATCGTGATCTTGGGCGGGACGCTGGGCGTGGCTGCCGCGGAACAATTGGCGCTGGCCAGGGCCGTCATGTTCTGCGGGTTCTGCGCCGTCGTGGTGGCGTACCTGGTCTTCTGGGCAATGGCGTACTTCGTGGCGCGAAAGTTTTTCAAGTTCAGCCGGGAATGGGCTGCGCCGCTGGCCTCGGGCATTTCGATCTGCGGTGTCTCGGCAGCCATCGCCACCGGCGCGGCGATCAAGGCCCGGCCCGTGGTGCCCATCATGGTGTCGTCGTTGGTGGTGATCTTCGCCGTGGTCGAACTGCTAGTTCTTCCCTTTGCGGCGCGGCAGTTCCTTTATCGGGAACCGATGGTCGCGGGGGCGTGGATGGGATTGGCCGTCAAGACCGACGGCGCCGCCGTCGCCAGCGGTGCAATCACTGATTCCTTGGTCCGCGCCAAGGCCGAAGCCGCCGACGGCGTCCGCTACAAGGAAGGCTGGATCACCAACGCGGCCACTACAGTGAAGGTGTTCATCGACGTTTTCATCGGCGTGTGGGCCTTCGTGCTGGCGGCAATCTGGTGCACCAAGATCGAAGGCAGGCCGGGCGAGAAAGTGCCCGTTCGCCAGATTTGGGAACGCTTCCCCAAGTTCGTGCTCGGCTACATGATCAGCTTTCTGGCGATCCTGCTGATCGCTTGGCAGTTGCCGGACTTATTGACAAAGACCAAGGCCGCAATGGCCGAAGCCAACGTGTTTCGCAGCATTTTCTTCGCCATGACGTTCTTCAGTATCGGAGTGATGTCGAATTTCAGGAAGCTTTGGGAGGAGGGCGTCGCCAGACTGGCCGCGGTGTATGTGGTCTGCCTGTTCGGGTTCATTATCTGGTTCGGACTGCTGATCTCCTGGTTCTTCTTTCACGGCGTGAAACCGCCGATCATTGGAGGCTGATATGCCGGACCAATTGGAGCAACCCAAGATTGCCGACGAACTGCAGAAGATGGAGTACGAGCCGCTGCTCCCCGTGGAGAAGAAGCTCATCGCGTGGAGCATCGGCCTGGGGATCGTCTTGCTCGGCATCCTGGCATGGCTGAGCTGCACGTTCTTCCCCGGATAACACCCGCTAACAAGGAACACGCCCGTGAGCGACGAACCCGCGACGGCGCCGCACGTGCTGGTCGTCGACGACGAACCCGACTTCGCCGCGCTGCTGCAAACGATCCTGACCGGCGCGGGATACACCGTGGCGACGGCGCACACCTGCGAAGACGCATTGGTGCAGGCGCGTAAGCGCCGGCCCGACGTCATCACGCTGGACATCCAGATGCCGCGCAAATCCGGCGTCTTCTTCTACCGGCAATTCAAGGCAAAGGAAGCCTATCGCCGCGTGCCAGTCGTCGTGGTGACCGGATTGACGCGCGACGAGGAGATGGAGAAGATTGTCCACTCGCTGCTCGAGCCCGAGGACTTGCCGCCTCCCGAGGCATACGTGGAGAAACCGATCGATCGGCCGCGATTTCTCAAGACCATCGAGGCGGCGCTTTCGTCCGGCAAGTCCGGGAAGGACTGACGGAGCCTCTGGCCCGGGGCATGGAGGGGACGAAGGAGGTTTTCGTCAGTAATCTCTGCCGCGAGGGAATACTTCTCTCCGAACACCTCCTCCGTCCCCCTTCGTTTCCGGCCCGCGAACGCTTGCTAAAGCGACAATCCCATTGTTGCTGACACGAAGATAGGGACAATCCCCCCTCCAGGCAATTCGCTTCCCTCTTCGCTCCCGACCACTCGCGTCGTTGTGGAACCGTCGGACGGGCATCGCAAATCCGCTTGGGCTTGCCCCAACGGTATAATTACACCAGGAACGACATTGGCCTCAAGAGGAGCGAAAAATGTTAAACGAAGGTATCATTGTCAACGACACGACGGCACTGCTGAAATCGGAGGTCATGAACCAAATCCGACGTCTGGGCCCCACGACAGTGGATCAACTCGAACGGGCTGTCTTTAATGCCTTAGTGGGCCACAACCGGGAAGAGGTCGACTGGCACATTGAAGATAACCAGGCCGGCTACTACACTTGGGTCCGAAGTTTCGACCAAATCCTCGCCGAGTTGATCGAGGACCGCGACGTCCTCACCGAAGGGGAGCGTATACTCGCGCCGACCGAAGCAGAACCTCTCAGCGAGCCCTCATACCTGGTCTATCCTCCGAGCCGGTCGAATTGACCAGCCCCGAGTGTCCGCTGCCGACCAACCCAGTGCGCGGTTGACAGGCTTACGATGGCGTTGGGTTGCAGTGCTTCCCAAACGGGGGGATGCTCTGTGGCCGCATCGCCGGGGCTCAATTCGCCGCTTGCTGGCACGGCGATTGCTCGCTTGCAGGCATGTGTCACGCTCCACGCCGTTTTCGCAACCGAAATCCACGAGAAACGGCTGCTCGGAGAGCGGCTTTCGGCCGACAACCTCGGGCCCAAAGCGTTGCGGAAACTGGCGTGAGATGCTATCAAATATAACGGCTGCCAGTGCATGATCTGGCAATATCCAGCATATTTCACAGTTTCCCTTGGCGTTCAGCGAGACGATCAGGCTGTGCCGCCTTCTGCATCGCGAATTCGGCGACGCTTGCAGCGGCATCTGATTTGCAGGGATTCCACGTGGTGAAGGCGGCTGGGATCCAGCTTGGGAGGAATAGACCGATGGCGACCATTGGCGCGTATGTTGCCCGTCCACAGCATGTCCGACGGCGTATTTTGGCTTGGCAGGCCTTGGCCCGACTCTTGTTCGGCCGCAGCGGCGAACTGCAAGCGGAAATGACCGAGCGAGCGGCGCGGCTCGCGCGAGAGAATGAGAGACTGTCCCGGCTGGAGTCGGCCAATCGTCGCACGACCGAGTTCATGGCGCACGATTTCAAGACGGCGCTGAGTTGCATCGGAGGTTTCTCCGACGAGCTGTTGGAAAAGCCCGCGTTGCGAGAAGATCCGGAGATCGCCGGCGCGCTGGCTTGCATCCGCCGGCAAGCCCATCGCATGATGGGAAGCGTATCCGATTTTTTGCAGCTTGGCCGCGTGCGGGAACAGGGTGCCCCGCCAATGGAGTCGGTCCGTGTAACCGAACTGCTTCAGGAGGCTGCCGGCGACCTCTCCTTGCCGACCCAACCCGGGCACGTCGCGCTCGGCGAACAGCACCGGCACTGCCCGGCCGTGTGGGCCAATCGCCAACTCCTACGTCGCGTCCTCTGCAATCTGATTTCCAACGCCGTCAAGCACAACGGACCGGCCACCCGGGTCTGGCTTGACGCACGAGTTCATCCGTCCGGCCAGGAGGTCGTCTTTTCATGCCGCGACGATGGGGCCGGCGTTCCGCCCGAAGTCTTGCCTTTGATCTTCGACGAATTCTTCACCACGGGCGACGCCGTCAGCGGCTCCACGGGCCTCGGGTTGGCATTCTCCAAGGGCGCCGTCGAGGCGCACGGAGGCCGCATCTGGTGTGAAAACTTGCCGCAGGGCACCCAATTCCTCTTCACCATTCCCGTGCATGAAGCACCGGGGCCGCGAACGACGAGCCGGCGAAGGCAGACCGCGTGCCGACCGTCGAAACCGGGCCGGCATTCACCACCCTGCTGTGGCCGATGTGGCGCTAGGGAGGGTATCACCTCCCGACTGCCGATGGGCCCTGTTCACGGGCTGACGGCGGGATCGAGTGCGTCCGCAAGGCGCTGATCGACCCTGCCGACTCCCGCCGCAGACTTGACGCTGCACCGGCGGTGGATGATAATACGGCAAGCTTAAGTCTGGAATCGGAACATTCTGCGGTCGGTTCTCACGAGGACCATCGTCACGGCCGGGAGGTTCTGACGCCTCTGTCGAAGCCTGCCGAACGCATGGTCACCCCGTCGCACAACACCCCCGGTATCGTCTATCTCGTGGGCGCCGGGCCGGGCGATCCCGGCCTGATCACCTGGCGCGCGGTGGAGTGTCTCCGACAGGCAGATATTGTCTTGTACGACTATCTTGTCAACCCGGCCGTGTTGGTGCACGTCCGTGCTTCCGCCGAATTGGTCTGCCTGGGCCATCACGGCGCCGGGCGGGCGCTGGCCCCGGACGAGATCAACGCCCGAATGCTCGAAGAGGCGCAAAAGGGCAAGACCGTGGTGCGGCTGAAGGGGGGCGATCCGTCGGTGTTCGGCCGCGGTGGCGACGAAACGAAGGCACTGCGAAACGCCGGGATCGCCTTCGAGATTGTTCCCGGAATCACCGCGGCTCTTGCCGTCGCTGCTTTCTGCGAGATTCCCATCACTCATCACGAGGATGCGTCTGCGGTGGCGTTGATCACCGGCCAGGAGCGCCACGACAAGACCGAATCCTGCCTGGACTACGCCGCGTTGGCGAAGTTCCCCGGCACGCTGGTTTTCTACATGGGCGTGACGACAGCCGCGCAGTGGAGCGCGGCCCTGATCGAGCACGGCAAACCGTCCGATACGCCCGTGGCCATCGTCCGGCGCTGCACCTGGACTCAGCAGCAGGTAGTGCGCTGCGCTTTGGCGACCGTGGCGGAAACTGTCCGTAAGCTGGGGCTTCGTCCGCCGGCAGTCTTCGTCGTCGGCACAGTGGTCGACCACGCTCCTCGGCTCTCTTGGTTTGCCGCACGAAACGGCCACGGCGCAGCGTCAGTGCCCGTCGAGGCCGAAGCCGCTCCGCCTTGCTGCATTCGCCCCAGCGAAAAGTAATCGGCGTTCGGGTCGCCGTCGGGTCGAGATCGCTGTGCCGCAACGGACGTCGAAGTGCGAGATACTCGAAATCCGTTTCGACGCCGGATGGCCTGCCGACGTCCGCCGCACCTAGGGAAAAACCCTATGGCCGATCAGGTGCGGATAGACTAAAAGGGGGCTCGTTCTAATGCCGTCAATTCGAGCGAAGGAAGGGCCGTGGCTATGAAACGACGCATGATGGTTCGACTGGGGGCTTCGATCGTGCCCACGCTGCTGGGCGGGTTGCTCGCCGGGGCCTTGCTGTATTCGCTGACAGTGCTGGCCGATTCGCCGTCGAAGCCGCCGCTAGGCAAGCATGGCGCGGCGAGCATGGAATACCAGATGGCCGAACTGCGAAAACTCCAGCCGGGGCAAGACTTGACGAAGCCGCCGGCAGGGTTCGATCCGGTGGTGTGGAAGGCGTTTATTCCCGAAGACAACCAGCCGACGACGGAACGGATCGACCTGGGCCGAAAACTGTACTTCGACACACGGCTTTCGCTGGACGGCTCGGTCTCCTGCGCCACCTGTCACGACGTTACCCGCGGATTCACCGACCAACGAGCCGTATCTGAAGGGATTGCGGGAAAGCTCGGCAAGCGGAACGCGCCGACCACGCTCAACGTGACCGTGCTGCAATTGCTCTTCTGGGACGGGCGGGCGCCGACGGTGGAACGACAAGCCGGGATGCCGATCCTCAATCCGGTCGAAATGGGAATGCCCAACAAGGAGACGGCCTTGAAGGCGATCAGCCGCTTGCCCGAGTACCAGGCGGCTTTTCAGAAGGCCTACGGCCGGCCGGTCAACTACGACGACGTCGAGCGGGCGCTCGCGGCGTTCGAGCGAACGCTGGTCTTCGTCGATTCCCCCTTCCGCCGCTTTCTCGCCGGCGATAGCAAAGCCATTTCCCCCGAGGCGCAAGCCGGCTGGGTGCTCTTTAACGGCAAAGGCCGCTGCACGGCCTGTCATCAGATGAATCCGTCCAACCCGCTGGGCACCGACAACCGCTTCCACAACGTGGGCGTCTCGGCCCGGCATCAGAATTTCGAGGCGCTGGCGACAAAGGCGCTCAACGCGCTGCAGGAGGACGCCTCGGAGCAAAAGCTCGACGAGTTGACCGTGGCCACCGACCTCAGCGAGTTGGGCCGCTTCATGGTCACGCACAACCGCTCGCAAATCGGCGCCTTCCGCACGCCGCAGATTCTCAACGTCGGCATTACTCCTCCCTACATGCACGACGGCTCGATGAACACGCTCTGGGACGTGATGGATCACTATAACAAAGGGGGCGAAGCGAACCCGTTCCTCGACGGCGGCATCGAGCCGCTGGCCCTGAGCGAAAAGGAGATCGACCAGATGGTCGCCTTCCTCTTCACGCTGACCGATGATCGCTTCGCCGAGCAGAACCGACAGGAGTTTGTCCGGCAGCAGGCGATTGCCAAGCAGCAGCGCCCCTTCCGCGACGAAGCGATGGCGATGCGCCGCGTGCTTCCTTTCCAAGCACGAGTGGAAGGCAAAACGACCCCGCCTAACAACAAGGAGTGATCGACGATGGCCAAGCACGAAAGCGTCGAAACCAAGCATCGCAGGGAGCGCCAGCAGTTCTTCGACGGCCTGCGCAACCTCGACCGCCGCTCCTTCCTCAAGGTTTCAGCGGCGGCCCTGGGCGCCACGGCCAGCCTGGTCGCGCCGCAGTCCTTCACGCCGGTCAGCGTCGTGCAGGGCGCCGAGAGCCCGCAGTCGAAGCCGGACTTCCGCTTCGCCTATATCTCCGACTCCCACCTCTACACCAGCGACGTAAACGACCGTTTCGCCCGCGGGTTGCTCCGCGCGGTCGACGACGTGAACCATCTCGATCCGCAGCCCGACTTCGTCTTTTACGGCGGCGACCTGGCGCAACTCGGCGAGGCCAAACAGCTAGAGACGGGAGCCCAGATACTCAAACACCTCAAGGCCCCGCTGAAGATCATGGTCGGCGAGCACGACTGGTATCTCGACCTGGGCCAAAAGTGGCAGGAGTTGTACGGCAAGCCGACCTATTCGTTCGATCACAAAGGCGTCCACTTCGTGGTGCTCAACAGCGTGGTCGAAGACGACTTCTGGACCGCGCGGGGCATGTCGCCGATGGAGCGAATGACGACCGTCGCCGGCCTGGACAACTCCTTTCAGAGCCGCTTTCAGGTCGGACCCAAGCAGCGCGAGTGGCTCAAGCAAGACCTCGCAAAGCATCCCGACGACGCCAGGATCATCGTCTTCTCTCATTCCCCCTTGTACAAGCTCTACAAGAACTGGAACTTCTGGACCGAAGACGCCGACGAGGTCCAAGCGATCCTGAAACGGTTCAAACACGTGGTGGTGATCCACGGTCATACGCACCAGATATTGACCAACCGCATCGGCAACATCTATTTCCACGGGATGCTTTCGACGGCGTGGCCGTGGCCATACGCGCCCGAGGGGATGCCGGAGTTGACCATTCAGATGAGCCGCCCCGACCCGTTCGATCCGAACGACGGCTGCGGCGACGGCGAAGTCCGCGTGCACGCCGACGGTCTGGTCGACAAGGTATACAGCTTGTGGAATCGCGATCCGATCACGGTTAGCCGCACCTATTTGACCAGTTGGGGCAAAAAGGACGTTCCGCCGCAACCCAACCTGCGAGCCTACTGAACATACAAGGAGCCGAACCATGAAGAATTCGTCTGTCCGACGTCCCCTGCTCCGCGCCGTCAGCGGTGAGATTTGTGTTCTGGTTGTGGCTCTCTTGGTCGGGTGTTCCCAAGATAGTGCGCCGTCGAAATCGGACGCATCGGCCGTGGCCCGCCCGGTGAAGGCGGAAGTCGCCGTGGCCAAAGCGGCATCGAAAGAGAACGAACAGGACAAGGACACGGTCGAGATTGGCGCTTGCGACGGCGGCGATCCGGTCGAAGTCGCCAAAGGGACTACCGGCCAGGCGCTGGCCGACGACCTGATGGCCCAGTGGCAGCGCCACCATCCCGAGGCCCACTGGGTGAGCGAAGAGAAGGAGAAGCACGGATTGAAGCCGCCGGCCGACAACTCCGACCTGCTCAAGGGCGGCCAGGCCAAGGGCAACACTTACCGCGACGTCACCAAGTCCGATCTGCTCGTCTGGCAGCGGGAGACCGAGAAATTCGTGGCCGAGGGCTCACGGATCTTCCACGACGCCAAGGCCCTGGGCAGCACCGTGTCGGTCTCCTGTGACATGTGCCACCCGAACGCCTCCAACACGCATCCCGAGACTTATCCAAAGTTCCAGACGCAACTGGGCCGAGTCGCTCTGCTTCGCGACATGATCAACTGGTGCGTTCAGAACCCGGTCCGCGGCGCCAAGCTCGATCCCGACGGCGCCACGATGCGGGCGTTGGAAGCCTATATCCTGGCGGAGCGCAAAGGCACCGTCATGAACTACGGGAAGCATTGACGGGGACTGTCCCCCTTGTCGACGCGGCAGGATCAGAGATGAATGTCACCAGCCATAGCGCCGTGCATCGGCCGGCATCGGCGGCGGCGCTGGCCGCACTGCTGATTGCGGCTCTCCTCTGCTCGTGCTCCACCCCGCACCGCGGCTCGGAGAAAGCCACTCGTGCGGAGCCGCTGATCGAGCCGACCACTTTGGCCGAGGCCGGCGCGGCGGGGCAGTTCATCGTTCTCGACGCCCGCTCGAAAAAGGCGTTCACCGCAAGCCGCCTCCCTGCGGCCCGCTGGGTCGATGCAGCCAAGTGGGCCAGGGTTTTTGGCGACGGCGCCGATGCCGAGGCGTGGAGCGGCCGAATCGGCGAACTGGGGATCGACCGTGCGTCGAAGGTCGTGGTCTATGACGATCGTTGCTTCAGCCGCGCCGCCCGCATCCGCTGGATTCTGCTGTATTGGGGCGTGAAAGATGTGCGACTGCTCGACGGCGGATGGCAGGGCTGGACCGCCGCCGAGTTGCCCATCGAACGGGACGCCCCGCGCCCGCCTGCGGCTACGACCTTTCAGGCAACGCCGCAACCAGAACGATTGACCACGAAGGAGCAACTCCTCACCGTTCTGGAAGACAAGAGCCGACAGATCGTTGATGCCCGATCCGCGGCGGAGTTTTGCGGCATCGACGTCCGCGCGAACAAACGCGGGGGACACGTCCCCACCGCCAAGCACCTCGAATGGAGCGATTTGGTCGACAAGAAAACCCAACGATTCAAGCCGGCCGCTCAACTCAAGGCGATCTTTCTCGGGGCAGGCGTCGACCTCGCCAAGCCGACCGTAACCTACTGCCAGACGGGCGGGCGAGCGGCCGTGGTCGCCTTCGCGATCGAATTGTTGGACGGCGAGAAGACGAGCGTTTACCACGCAGGTTGGCGCGAGTGGAGCAGCGCCGACGATACGCCGGTCGTCACCGAGCGGCCGAATCATCCAGTGTTGCCTTTGGCTCCGCGAAATATGCAACGATGATTGATTCGCTGGGCTAGCTCGCGGCGCTTCCTTGCCTCGCGATTAGCCGCTCCTCCTGCTCGGGATCGAGGCCGCCGCGCAGGGCCATGGTGGCGACCGACATGGCGCCGTTGCGGACGAGAATCTGGTCGGCTTGGGCGTCCTTCAGACGGTCGCGGACCGCCAGTGTCGGCGGGATGCCGCGAATGTCGACGGCGAAAATCGCGTCGGTGGGCAATCGGCCGACGGCCACCGCGTTGCGCACGACGTGACGCAGCAACTCCACGTCGTCGGCCAGCATCTCGTGCTGGAGCCGGTCGAAAATCTTCACCGCCGGGCCCTCGGCCACCATCGTCGAACTGTAGTTGGCGTTGCTGGCGTCGCTGCTGAGCATGAACTCGGGCATGACCAGCCGGCTG
>CAWFIG010000022.1:0-298693 GCA_963815695.1 uncultured Planctomycetia bacterium | reverse complement strand
CAATGGCACTAAGTTTGTCTTGACACAAAAAGAGTCCTCCGTGACATAAGCCTTTTACCACAAAGGACTTTGTCAGGAGGACTTGAACGATGTTCACGGATGAACGAAGGTGTAATATATGGGATCGAATTCGTCAACACGATTTGCGGGTTTTTGGCAAAATACTGACGCCTGCGCTGTTGAAAGAAGCGGCGCAAGCTGCGGGTGTGAAGCTGGGAAGCAACCCGTTGAACTATGCCAACATGGTTTGGCTGGGGATTGCGGCTGGCCTGCACACCGCCAAGAATTTCGCCGACATCCTCGTCTTGACCTTCAAGTTGTTGGAGGATGCCGACCTGTGGAAGCCCGATCGTGTGCCTTCCAAACGGAAGCGGCGTGCCTCGAAGCACAATCCCCACGGCAAGAAGGGCGCGCTCACGAGCGAGGAAGCTTTCGTGCAGGCGCGGCAACGGATGCCGATGGATTTTTGGTCGTGGCTGATTCTGCTGCTGGTGCAACGCTTTCAGGTCCAGCATCCCGACGCCGTGCGGTGGAAGGGCTTTCGTTTGCTGGCGCTCGACGGCACGGAAATCGCCTTGCCCTACTGGAAAACGTTGGCCCAAACTTTCGGCACCAGCCGCAACGGCCGACGGCGACGACGCCCTCAGGCGCGAATGCTCATGTTGGCGTTTCCGCAATGCCGGCTGCCGTGGCGTTACGAACTGACGCCGCGATCGTGCCACGAGCAGACCTCGGCGGCCCGGCTGGTCGAATACCTGGAGCCGCGAGACCTGCTGTTGATGGACCGAGGCTTTTGGAGCTACGGGCTGTTTTGGCAAATCCAACGCCGACGGGCATTTTTCGGCATCCGGCTGCGTCGCGGCGTATTGCTGAAAACGTTGAAAAACCTCGGACCGGACGATCGGCTGGTGGAATGGAAAATGCCCAAAACGTCGCGGAAAAAGTGCGCGTGGAAAAGCCTGCCCGAGTTGCCGCAATCGCAGACGTTGCGGGTGGTCCGCTATCACATGGCCGGCTTTCGTCCCAGTGCCGTGGTCACCAACGTGCTCGATCCCAAAATCGTTTCCCGCGAGGATTGGGTGCGCATGGCGACCGCCGACGAGGCGGGCCACGTTCTGGAGGCAGGCTTGTACCATCGCCGCTGGGAAATCGAGACGATGTTTTGCGAATTGAAAGTTCGGCAGGGAATGCAGCGTTCGTTGCGCAGCCGCACGGCGGAAGGCGTGGCCTTCGAGGTGGCGGGCCACGTGCTGTTGTATTTCCTCACCCGCTGGCTGATTTTCGAGGCGGCAGAAGAGCATGGAGTTTCGCCGTTGCGAATCAGTTTCACGCAAGCTTGCTGCGAAATCAACGATATACGTCATGCGTTGCTGCTGGCCGATCCCCAGCGAGTGCGTCGGATTCTTCTGCCACGATTGTTGTTGCGAATAGCTCAACATTTAGTCCCGCTCCGTCCCGGTCGTCATTATCCGCGTCCCGCCGACCGCTACCGGAAAGGCAAGTATCGTCAAACAGCTAAACGAGTTACAAAACAAACTTAGTGCCATTGCCCACTACCCAATGGCACTAAGCTTGAAAACTACTTGAAAATGGGGGTTTTGGGCGTATCTGGAGCCCTTGAGACTCGGCGTTGAGTAGGCCGTCTGGCTTACTCATTTGAAACAACCTGGAAATAAAGCCTTTCTAACTCACGACTTACGGCATCAAGCTTAGTGCCATTGCCCACTACCCACTATCCGCCCCCGCCCGATATAATCGCAACGTGACTTTGCCGTACAACATTGTGATGCTGGCGGTCGACATCGCGGCCATCGTGCTGCTGTGCCGATTCCGAGGGCTGCTGGCATGGTTGATCGTGATTGGCGGCGCGGGCATCGCCGCGATGGTGCTCGGCGGAGTCCTCGGGTGGCGATTCGAGAACCATTTCGGGGTCATGCGGCTCTGGACCTACGGCCTGTTCCTGCACGGGCCGATCCTGCTGACCGCCACGGCCGTCCTCTGGCGGCGATCTCGTCGTTGGCTGGCCTGCGGGGCGACGCTGGGCGTCGTGGTGCTGCTGGCCGTCGCGGCCGACGCGCTGCTGGTCGAGCCGCATTGGCTCGATGTCTCGCACCGGCGGATCGCAAGCCCCAAGATTCACAAACCGCTACGAATCGTCGTCGTGGCGGACTTGCAGACCGACTCGGTCGGGCCCTACGAGCGCCGCGTCTTGCGGCAAACGCTCGACGAGAAGCCCGACGTCATCCTCTGGGCCGGCGACTACGTCCAGGCCCCCTGGAAACGGCGAGACGCTTGCGGCGGAATCTGCACGACCTGTTGCAGGAAATGGGATTCGCCCCGCCGATGGAGATGTTCGCCGTGCAGGGCAACTGCGATCCGCCCGGCTGGGAGCAGATCTTCGCGGCGACGGGCGTCAACGTCGTCGATGCCAGACGGACATTCCATCTCGGCGACGTCGAGCTGACTTGCCTCTCGCTTGCGCGAATCGGCCGATCCCGGCTTGACGGTTGCCGATGCGACGCCGGGCCGGTTTCATCTCGTCTTGGGTCACAAGCCCAATTTTGCGTTGGGAACGATCGAGGCCGACCTGTTGCTGGCCGGCCACACTCACGGCGGCCAGGTGCGATTGCCGATCATCGGCCCGCTGCATCACCCTGTCGCGCGTTCCGCGGGCTTGGGCGGCCGGCTTGACGCAACTGCCCGGCGGCGGCAAACTGCTGGTATCGCGTGGCCTCGGCATGGAACGCGGCTACGCTCCGCGGATACGATTCCGCTGCCGGCCGGAACTGATGGTGATCGATCTGGTTCCCGAGGAGAAAGGGACTGCCGATGGACGGGGACAGACCGCGGAGTAGTCGGGGTTTCGGCCTGGTCGGCGCTCATGCCTGTTCGTTGGTTGGGCTTTGCGTCGTCCCCGCCCTTGCCTGGTGGTGCATGCTGGTGTTCCGCGCTCGGGGGCCGTCACCGAAGACAGGTCATTGCCGCCGAATTTCGCAAAACTGCTCCTCTTGCACACGAAGCTGGGCAAGCCGCTGCCCGGCGATTGGCTCGACAGACACCCCGAGTCGGGCCAGACGTTTCGGCAGTACGTCGGCAGCCGCCCGGTGCGGGCCGACCGGCAACGGCGACACCATCTACGTCCAACCGTTGGGCGACTTCAGCCCGGCGGAGAGAAAAATCGTCGAGCAGGCCACGGAGTTCCTCGGCATCTACTTCCAGTTGCCGGTGAAATCGAGCGAAAGGCTTTCGCTCGACGTCATGCCGCAAAGCGCACGGCGGAAGCCCGACGGACGGCGAGCGGAGCAGATTCTTTCGACCTACGTGCTCGACGAGGTGCTCAAGCCGCGTTTGCCGAAAGACGCCGTCGCGCTAATCGCCTTCACCAACGCCGATCTCTGGCCGGGCGAGGGTTGGAACTACGTTTTCGGCCAGGCCTCGTTGGCCGATCGCGTCGGCGTCTGGTCGATCCATCGTTACGGCGACCCGGACGGCGGCGACGCGGCCTTTCGGCTGTGCCTGTTGCGGACGTTGAAGACCGCCTCGCACGAGACGGGCCACATGTTCTCGATTCCCCATTGCACGTTCTTCGAGTGCAATATGTGCGGCAGCAATCATCTGGCCGAGGCCGACCGCCGCCCGTTGGCGCTCTGCCCGAGTTGTCTCGCCAAGCTCTGCTACGCCACGGGCGCCGATCCGGCAAAGCGGTTCCAAGCGCTCATCGCCTTCTACAAGACGCACGGGCTGAAGGCCGAGCAGGAATTTTGCGAGAAATCGCTGGCGGCGATACAGAAGCGATAGGCCGGGAATGGATCCCGGAGAAGCTGAACTGCCTCGGGCGCGGTCATTCCTCTTGTCCGCATCCTCTTCCATGTTGCGACGTCACAACAAGCTCGCCCCGAAGGAGGCGGCAGTTCTCCCAGCCCTGGGCAACGCCCAGGGGGCGGGGGAGCGTGCGAAAGCCTCTCGGCCCAACGGGCCAACCGTTCATCTTTCCTCGGGCAAACGGTTGGCCCGTTGGGCCGACATCGCACAGCACTGGCCTTCGTCCACCAGGGCGTTGCCCTCGCCTGGGAGAACGACAGGGCCTTCGGCCCATCCGTGAATTACGTCCGCTTGACCTTGCAGTTCGGCATCGCCTTGCGTAGCTGCTCGGCGGCCTCGCGGGTGACTTTCGTCTGTTCGAGGCTTACCCACTTGAGGTTCTTGAGACTCTTCAGGTGCTCCAAGCCGGCGTCGGTGATCTTCGTCAGGTCGAGATTCAATCGTTCGAGGCTGGTCATCTTGCCGAGTTGCGCCAGGCCGGCGTCGGTGATTCTCGTGTCCATGAGATTCAGGTCTTTCAGCCGCTTGAGTCCGGCGAGCCGTTGCAGGCCGGCGTCGGTGACGCGGGTGCGCCAGAGGTTGAGCCATTCGAGGGCGGGGAAGGCGGCGACGTTCTTCATGCCCTCATCGTTGGCCTGGGTTTCGCACAGATCCAGTTTTTTGAGTCCCTTGGCGGCGGCGACGTCGGCCAGGCCCGCTGCGGTGATCGCAAGGTCGCGGACGGCCAGTTGCTTCAACCCGGTTAGGCCCTTCATCCACTGGAAAGCGTCGTCGGTGACGTTGTAGCAGCGGAAAACGCTGAGGTTTCGCAGCTTGGGCATTCTTTCGAGCACCTTCAGGCCGTCGTCGCTGATCTGGGCGTCCTCGATCGAGAGATCGGTCAACTGCACGAGCTTTTCGAGGTGGGCCAGCCCCTCGTCGGTAACGGCCGTGTTGCGGAGTTTCAGGCTCCTGAGGTTCGTCAGCCCGGCAATCTGCTCCAGGCCGGAGTCGCCAACTTGCATGCAGCCGCGGAGATCCAGCAGCCGCAACTTCTTGAGGCCCTTCAGTTGGCTCAGGCCGTCGCTGGTGATGTTGTTGTACAGCAACGAGAGATATTGCAGGTTGGTCAGTTTCCTAGATGCGCCAGCCCGGCGTCGGTCATGTAGGTGCTGCGGCGGAGGTTCAGCGATTTCAGCTTGGGCAGTTTTTCGAGCGACTTCAGGCCCGCATCGGTCAACTCGGTGTTTTCCAGCACCAAGGTAGTCAGTTTCGGAAAGGCGGCAAGCTGCTCGATGCCGGCGTCGGTGATTTTGGCGCCCACAGCGAAAGGCTTTGCAGGTCGTCGATGCGGTCAACAGTTTGACGTCGGCGTCGGTCGCCGAACGTTCCAGCAGATCGACGCCAACGACGTTGTTGGCGGCGTCGCGCCGAATTTTTCCGCGGAGCGTCTCGATGCGCTTGATCGCCCCAGCCGCGTCAGCGGAGGGCGCGCCGCCCACGCACTGCCACCCACCAGAGCCACAAGGCCCAACACGATCGGCAAGACAAATACACGCCTCTTCATGCGAACATCTCCTCTTCGGATCTTTGGTTTCTCGTCCTCGCCGGCGACTCGACCGGGCGAAGCGTCGACGCAGGCGGGATGGAGCGTCAAGATACTCTCAACATAATACTCTCAGCGTAGCGGATAAAGCCGTGCCGTGCAAACGGAGTCGGGGCGGGTCCGGAGGCCATTGTTCCGGAAGGCACACCCAACGACTGAGCCGAGAAGAGAGCCCCGCCTGTAGGGCTGTGTCGGCAGCGAGTAGTTCGACGCCGCCACCGCGGGCCGTTGGCCCCCGGCTATCGGACAACCTTGCTAATCCGAGATTCAATCACCGCTTGCCCGCCGGACGACAAGGCCGGAAATTCGTTACCGGATCCAGCAAAGCTTGCACATTCCAACGGCACTGGTTATCCTAGAAGGATGAAGCGGCGGTGGGCGCCAAGCGTTCGTCCGTCGCCCCTGGCATAGTGCACGCCGCAGCACGGTCGAGAATTCCCACCTAGCCGTTCGTCCCTTTCCAGAGGAGTCGAGGTTCCATGTCATCCCGCAGCAATCGTCGCCAGTTTTTGCAAACATCCGCTGTAGCCGGCATTGGCTTTTGGGTCGCCGGCGGAGTCCAGGCGAAGCAGAGCCGCTCGCCCAATGAACGAGTCGCCATCGCCTCGATCGGCGTTGGCGGAAAGGGTTCGAGCGACACGGCTCACGCGTTTGAGCAGGGCGATCTGGTCGCGATCTGCGACGTTGACGAAAACACGCTCAGGGCCGGCAAGAGGCGGTTTCCCAAGGCGAAGACGTTCACCGATTTCCGCAAGCTGCTGGAAAAGATGGACAAGAGCATCGACGCGGTGACCGTCAGCACGCCCGACCACACGCACGCCCCGGCCGCGTTGATGGCGATGCGGATGGGCAAGCACTGCTTCTGCCAGAAGCCGCTGACGCACTCGATCTACGAAGCCCGGCTGATGGCCGAGGTGGCCCGCGAGAAGAAGGTGGCCACGCAGATGGGCAACCAGGGCACGGCGTGGGGCCCTTGCGCAAGGCGGCGGCGATGATCAAGGCGGGAGCGCTTGGTCCGGTAAGCGAGGTTCACGTCTGGACGAACCGGCCGATCTGGCCGCAGGGCGGCGCTCGGCCCGCCAGCAAGCCGGTTCCGCAAGCACTTGAAGTGGAATCTATGGCTCGGCCCGGCGGCCCGTGCGGCCCTATGCCGAGGGCGTCTATCATCCCTTCGCATGGCGCGGCTGGTGGGATTTCGGCACCGGGGCGCTCGGGCGACATGGCCTGCCACACCATGAACTTGCCCTACATGGCACTCAACCTGCGCGATCCGGTCGCCGTCCAGGCCAAATGTTCCGGCCACAACGGCGACAGCTATCCGAAGTGGTCGATCATCACCTACGATTTCGCGGCCTTGGGCGATCGGCCGGCACTGAAGATGTACTGGTACGACGGCGGCCAGCGGCCCGACGAAAAACTGATCGAGGGCAAGCCGATGGCGGACAGCGGCTCGCTGATGATCGGCAAAAAGGGCAAGCTCTACGCCCCGGGCGACTACGCCGAAAAGGAGTTGTACTTGCTGGGCGGCATCGACGGCGCCCGACGTGAAGTGGGTCGAGTCGCCGGGCCATTTCGAAGAATGGATTCGCGCCATCAAGGGGGGCGAGCCCGCCGTCTCGAACTTCCCCGACTACGCCGGCCGCCTGGCCGAAACGGTCTTGTTGGGCAATGTCGCCGTCTGGGTGGCGGCCTGCGGCAAGGGGGAAAAGGTCATCTGGGACGCTGAAAATATGAGATCGACCAACATCTCCGGCCTGGAACTGCTGATAAAGCCGGAGTATCGCCCCGGCTACACGCTCGACGTATAGAGGCTGATTTGCTTACGCTTTCGCCGCCAGCAGCCACGCCAGGATGCCCTTCTGAACGTGCATGCGGTTGCCGGCCTGCTGAATGACGACGCTCTGCGGGCCGTCGATCACTTCGTCGGTCACTTCCTCGCCGCGATGGGCGGGCAGACAGTGCATGAAGAAGGCGCCCTTCTGGGCGCGTGCCATCAGCGCGGCGTTGACCTGATAAGCGGCGAACTCGCGGCGGCGGGCTTCCTGCTGGCTCTCCTGGCCCATGCTCGCCCAAACGTCGGTGTAGACCGCCACGGCGCCGTCGACCGCTTCGGCCGGATCGGTCGTCACGCTGAAATCCGAGTGTCGGCGATTGCTGCTTGATCCAGGCCAGCGATTTCTCGTCGAACTGGTACTTCTTGGGCGTGGCCATGACCATGCGCATGCCCAGCTTGCCGCAACCGATCGGCCAGGCTCCGGGCGACGTTGTTGGCGTCGCCGATCCACGCCAGCGTGTGCCCTTCCAGCTTGCCGACCAACTCGCGGATCGTGTACAGATCGGCCAACGCCTGGCAGGGGTGGCCGAAATCGGTCAGGCCGTTGATCACCGAGCAGGTGCCGTGCTTGGCCATTTCGACGGCCGTCTGGTGGCGATTGGCGCGGATCGACGACCACGTCGGCGTACTCGCCCAAGACGCGGGCGAAATCGGCAATGCTCTCGCGGCGGCCGAAGCCGGCCTCGTTGCCCAGAAAGATCGAGCTGCCGCCAAGATGGGCCATGCCGGCCTCGAAGCTGACGCGCGTTCGCAGCGAGGGCTTCTCGAAGATCAGGGCCATCACCCGGCCCGGCAGCAGCGGCTCGCGCAGGCCGCTTTCGCACTTCTCTTCAGATCCTCCGTGATCGAGAAGATGCGTTCGATTTCGGCCGCGGTCACGTCGGCCAACGTCAAGCAGGTGTCGCATCGTGTCGCTCCCAGCAGGGATTAGGGATGGGAGATTAGTCGCATTAGAATCCGGCTCGTCCTTGATCCCCAATCCCTAATCCCTCTACCTGCTTCTATTGTATCGGCAAATGGTTGCCGGCTTGTTTCTTCAGCACGTCGGCCAGGATGTCGCAGCCCTCGTGGGCCTGCTGCTTCGGTAAGGTTCATCGCCGGCAGCAGGCGGATCACCGTTCCGTGCGTGCAGTTGACCAGCAGCCGCCGGTCGAGGCAGGCCTTGACCGTGGCGGCGCCTTCGATCGACAGCTCGATGCCGATCATCACGCCGCGGACGCGCACGTCGCGCACCAGGCCGCACTCCTGCTGAAGCTGCCGCAGCCGCTGGCTGAAAACCTCGCCCAGCCGTTTGGCGTGCTGCAAGCAGATTGTCTCGCTCGATCTGTTCGATGAAGGCCAATCCGGCGCGGGCGGCGATCGGATTGCCGCCGAACGTGCAGGCGTGCATTCCCGGCCGCAGGCTCTTGGCGATTTCGGGCGTCGTCAGCATGGCCCCGCCGGCCAGCCCGCCGCAGAGCGTCTTTCGAAAGCGTCATTACGTCGGGCGTGACGCCAAGCCCCTGGTAGGCGAACCAGTCGCCGGTCCGTCCGCAGCCGGTCTGCACTTCGTCGAACATCAGCAGCAACTCGTGCTGGTCGGCCAGTTGCCGCAGGCCGGCCAGGAATCCGTCGGGCGGAATGCGGACGCCGCCTTCGCCCTGGATCGGCTCGATCAGGATGGCCGCGGTTTCGTCGTCGATCAGCCGGGCGACGGCCTCCAGATCGCCGAAGGGGGCGTAGACGAAGCCGGCCATCAGCGGCCCGAGGCCTTCGTGATACTTCGGCTGAGCGGTGGCGGAGATCGAGCCCATCGTGCGGCCGTGGAATCCGCCCTCGAAGGTGATGATCTTGTAGCGGCGTCGGGCGGCGTTGTGCAGCCGGGCCAGCTTGATCGCCGCCTCGTTGGCCTCGGTGCCCGAATTGCAGAAGAACGCCTGGCCGCCGAAACTCCGCTCCGAAAGCGCCTTGGCCCACAGGCCCTGCAACTCGGTATGCCAGGTGTTGGGCACGTGGATCAACTGGCCCAACTGCTCGCGGACGGCCTCGACCACCAGCGGCGGGCAATGGCCCAGCAGATTGCAGCCCCAGCCGTTGAACAGATCGAGATAGCGGTTGCCCTCGGCGTCCCAGACGTACGATCCTTCGCCGCGGGCCAGCGCGACGGGAAAGCGACTGTAGTTGGGAATTACGTAGCGCTGGAACAGCTTCAGGGTTTCTTCGGAACTGCTTTGGTATTGGCCGGCACGTTGAATTCCTCTAATCGCTGCGATTCACTCGTTTCAAGTGGGCGGTGAACTGCCCACCCATCTCCGCCGCGACCGCAGTCGCGGGGCGTTTTTCATCCCTCATCCCTAATCCCTCACGATCTGCGTGCCCACGCCCTTGCTGGTATACACTTCCAGCAGCAGCGAATGGCGCATGCGGCCGTCGATGATGTGGACCTTGCGAACGCCCCGCTCGAGCGTCTCCAGGCAGGCCTGCACCTTGGGGATCATGCCGGAGTCGATCGAGCCGTCGGCGATCAATTCGTTGGCCTCGCTTGGCCGTCAGCGAATGGATCAGCGAATCGGGGTCGTTCTTGTCGCGGCGAACGCCGTTGACGTCGCTGAGGTACACCAGCTTCTCGGCCTCGAGCGCCTGGGCCACGGCGGTGGCGGCGGTGTCGGCGTTGACGTTGAGCTTCTGCCCGTCTTGCGTCGATGCACATCGAGGGGATGACCGGCACCGCCGCCCGATGGCAGAGCTCCTCGATCGCCTGCCGATCGACGCGGGTCACCGTGCCGACGTAACCCAAGATCGACCGACTCGCCGTTTCGTCGGGCAGCTGCGATGCGCTCGCCGAACAGCACGTTTTGCGTGCGGAAGTTCAGCGGCTTGGCCTGGCCGCCGAGTTCTTCGATGCGGCGGGCCAGACGCTCGTTGACCTCGCCGGCCAGCACCTTCTCGACGATGGCCAGCGTGGCGGCGTCGGTGTAGCGGCGTCCCTGGACGAACCGCGGTTGCAGGCCGGCCTCGGCCATGGCGCGGCTGATGGCCGCACCGCCGCCGTGGACCACCACCGGCCTCATGCCGACGGTCTCCATGAAGACGACGTCCAGCAACAGGTGGATCATCGCCCGATCGTCCTCCATCACGCTGCCGCCCAGTTTGATCACGGTGATCTTTCCGCGGAACTGGCGAATCCACTGGAGGGCTTCGATCAGGACGTCGGCTTTCTGAATGGCTTCTTCCAACGAGTCGCTCCCAAGGTCGGTGGCAAGGCAGGTAAATGCGGCCGGGCAGGCGACTTGACACCTGGAAAACCCCGTATTGTAACCAAACGAGGGGCCGTGTCAACGACGATGGCCAACGCATTTTCGACGATACCCCGAAAACAGGGGGCAGCGGAAGGGGACGGAGGAGGTTGTGAAAAGGGAGTTTCGCAGCAAGGAGAACGTCTTCCCGACAACCTCCTCCGTCCCGCTGGGAACGTAAACGGCTGTCGCCAGGAAAAATCGGGCGGCCCTCTGGAAGAACGTCGCTGTTCATGGGAAGATGGGCGCTGGCCGAAAACGAAGGAACGAGACAGGCGTACGGGGTTGCGAGAACCGCAAACGGTTGGCTCTTGGTTCCCTCATCCCTCCACATTTCCAATACATACCCCCTGACCACATGACTTCCATGAAACTCTTTGCAGGACGAGCCCATCCGGCTTTAGCGAGGCGGATTTGCGAATATCTCGAACTGCCGCTCGGTCGGGCGAAGCTGGGGAACTTTCCCGACGGTGAGATCTGGTGCAAGATCGAGGAGGACGTGCGCGGCCGTGACGTGTTCATCCTGCAACCGACGTGCCCGCCGGTCAACGAGAACCTCATGGAACTGCTGATTATGATCGAGAGCCTGAAACGGGCAAGCGCCGACCGAATCACGGCGGTGATACCGTATTTCGGCTACGCCCGGCAGGATCGCAAGGACGAGGGCCGGGTGCCGATCACCGCGAAACTGGTGGCAAACCTGATTACCCGCGCCGGCGCCGATCGCGTGCTGGCGATGGACCTGCACACCGCTCAAATTCAAGGCTTCTTCGACATTCCGGTCGATCATCTCTACGCCGCGCCGGTGATCGACGAGCACTTCCGGGCGATGGGTTTCGCCGACGATGATTTCGTGGTGGTCAGCCCCGACGAGGGGAGCATCAAGCGGGCCCTGGCGCACATGGCCCGCTTGGGCGGACATCTGGCTATCATCGACAAACGCCGCAGCACGGCCGAGAAGACAAAGCAGGCAAACGTGGTCGGCGGCCAGGTGGAAGGCCGCGTGGCGTTGATCTTCGACGACATGATCAGCACCGCCGGCTCGATCTGCGGCGCCGCCGAGGTGATGCACCAGCACGGCGCCAAACAGGTTTATCTGGCCGCCACGCACGGCCTGCTGGTAGGCGATGCCATCGAGAGATTGGAGAAAGCCCCCATCGACGGCCTGGTCTTGACCGACACGGTCCCCATGTCGCCGGAGAAGCAGATGTCGAAGCTCACCGTCCTCGGCGTGGCCCCCTTGCTGGGCGAAGCCGTCAAGCGAATCCACCGCAACGAGTCGGTGAGCCGGCTGTTTGATAGAGTGCCGGATATGGGGAACCGGTGACCACGAGTCAGGATAATTTCCAATAGCCGGGGGTCAACGACCCGCGGCCGTGGTGGCGAACACATTCCGCGGGTCGTTCACCCCCGGCGATTGGGCGACATCGACGACCCGGCACTCGGACAAACTACCGCTCATTCCGCAGTTGCGCTCGGCCGCAGGCGGATCAAGACCACGCCGTGGCGAGCCACCTTGGCAGTGAACTCGCCCTCGAACGTTCCCAGATCCTTCTGCCGCCAGAGATCGCGGACGATCTGCTTGCCGGCGATGCCGAGGTCGGACCACTTGACGGTGACCGGCGCTTCGATGCGGCCGCGGTTGAACAGGCCGACGGCCTTCGAGCCGTCCTCCATCTCCTTGGCCCAGACCTCGAGGTTGCCCTCCTGGGCCACTCGTGCCGGCCTGCTTGCCCAGCGGATCCTGGTTGACGTCCAGCACCTCGTCGTTGGTCAGCAGGTCCGAGGGTGAAGTCGTCGAGCTGCGTCATGTCGCAGCCGATCAGCAGCGGCGGCGTCAGCAGGCACCACAGGCTGATGTGCGTGTACTGCTCGTTGGGCGTCAGGTCGGTCGGGTGCAGGTTGGCCCCAGCCGACCATGCCGACCACGAGCATGTCGGGATCGTTCCAATGGCCGGGGCCGGCGTACTTTTCGTGGCCGTTCTGCGAGAAGCCGATGCCGGCCATGCTCGCCCACGAGTCGCCGATGTCGCCGGTGGTGCGCCAGCAGTTGCCGCCGACCTCGGCGCCCCACTTCCAGACGTCGCCCATGCCGTACTGGCAGAGGCTGTAGACGATGTCGCGGTTCGACCTTGTCGAGCGCTTTCCGCATGACGAAATACGGCTTCTTCAGCTTGGGCAGGTCGGTTTCGGTCTTGGCGATGTTGCCGTAGGAGCACCAGTCGTACTTGAGATAGTCGAAGCCCCACTCGGCGTAACGCCGGGCGTCCTGCGGTCTCATGCTTGTAGCTTCCGGTGAAGCCCGCGCAGGTCGTACGGGCCGGGCGAGGAGTAGATGCCGGCCTTCAGGCCCTTGCCGTGGATGTAGTCGCACAGGGCCTTCATGTCCGGGAACTTCTTGTTCGCAGTTGATCATTCCATTGGCGTCGCGCGGCTGGCCCATCGAGCAGCGGGTCGTTGCTGCCCGGCTTGATCTCCCAGCAATCGTCGATGTTGATGTACGTCCAGCCGTGCTGGACCAGCCCGCTGCGGACCATCGCGTCGGCCGCCGAGCGGACTTTGGCGTCGTCGACGGCGCCGGCGAAGCAGTTCCAACTGTTCCAGCCCATCGGCGGCGTCAGGGCGATCGTGTCGCCGCAGACGATCTTGAGCTTCCGCTCGGCCTCGCCCAGTGTCGTTGGTGGCATGCAGCGAAACCACGTACTCGCCGCGCTGGCGGAGAACCCCGGTGATCAGCCCGGTCGCCGCGTCGACCTTCAGCCCCGCAGGCAAGTCGTCGGCCGCAAACTCCATCGGGCGATCGCCGGTGGCGGCGATGGCGAACAGGAACGGATGGCCCGGACGCACGCCGAACACTCGCGGGCCGTTGATCCGCGGCGTCGCCGGCGGCTTCGGCGTCAGCACCACCTTCCTCCGCGGGATGGCAATCGTCGCGGGCCGTTCGCCGCTGACCTCGAACTTCGCGTCAGCCCAATCGGCATGATCGTAGTTGATGTTGTCCCCCTCATTTTCGACCACCAGACGCAGCGTTTTTACGCCGCTAACGTCAACGTCCACTTTCTCGGCGGGTTGGCCCTTCTTCATCACGCCGCTCTTCCAGAGATCGCGGCCGTCGCCGATCACCGAAAAACGGATGCCGATCGGCTTGCCCGTCACTTCGTCATCGACGCCGACCATCGCGGTGAAGCGGGTCGAACCGCCGTTGAGATCGATGTAGAGCAAGCTGACCGCGTGGGTGCCAAGGCCGTGCTCGTACTTCGTGCCGGCGATCGACATGGTGTGACCGTCGACCGATTTGTCGGCTTGCGGCTTTCCCCAGTCCTGTTGGGTCTTGCTGACGTCGAGAGCGGAAAGCCAGACGCTTTCTGACGCGAAGACCTGGCTCGCAAGCACAACGACGACGAAGGCGAAGGAGAGAATCAGACTTCGATGCACGATGACACCTCGCGGTAGGGTGGAGGGTGAAAACGGTCTGGAAGGCGGGAGGGGCACAACCGGGGAGCAATCATACGGGCGTAGGCAACGCGCCTGCTGCAAGTTTACGCTACGAGAGCAAGCGGCGGCCGACATCGCCAATATATCGGCTCTGCGGCGTGGTGCAAAGACCCGATGCCCTCCTTGCGGGGAGTGTGAACCGCACTGGATCCGCATTTTTCGCGAGTGTCGCACCGAGCCTCCGCCTTTTGCGACCTTTGCGGCGAGTTTCCGGGCTGAGGAAACGACTTTCGACCGTTCGGGGCGCGAGATGTTGCGAGAATTTTGGGCTCTGGGGTTGCATTTCTCCGATTTTCCGCGAGAATGAGCGATTCGCCCGTTGGCGGAGGTAGTTGGTCTGCGCATCAGCTTCGAGGACGCAAATGGCGCTACAGTTGGACGTTGAATCGCGGAATAGCCAAGGAAAACACCGGAACCGGCGGCTCCGGCAGTCGGGGAAGATCCCTGGGATCCTGTATGGACACGGGTTGGAGTGCGTTCCGCTGAGCGTGGCGGCCGACGCATTGACGGCGGCGATCCGGCACGGGAGCCGGCTGGTCAGCTTGACCGGCGCAGTGAACGAGTCGGCGTTCATCCGCGATCTGCAATGGGATACGTGGGGAACGCACATCGTCCACGTCGATTTCACGCGGATTTCGGAGCACGAGATCGTCGAGGTCCGCGTGCCGGTCGAGCTGCGGGGCGAATCGCCCGGCGTTCGCGAGGGGGGCGTGGTGGTGCAACACATTCACGAAGTCGAGATCGCCTGCCCGGCCTCCGTGATTCCCGAGAAGCTCGCCGTGAGCATCAATCACCTCATGCTCGAGCAATCGATCCTGTTGGGCAGCATCGAACTGCCCGAAGGAGCCAAGATTCTGGCGGGCGATCTGGAAGAGGCGGTGGTCGAGTGCGTCGTTCCCAAGGAGATGCCGGAAGAGGCGGCCGAGGCCGCGCCCGGCGAACCCGAGGTCATTGGCGCCAAGGAGACGGAGGAGGAAGAGTCGCAGGAGAAATAGACTGGCCCCCGGCGCAGAGCCGCGACCCTTGGCTGTGGTTTTCGTCGAGTTCGATTTCGCGCGGCTTGATGTGAAGGGCGGCGGCGATGAAACTGGTGGTTGGACTTGGCAATCCGGGCCGCCGTTATGAAGGAACCCGGCACAATGTCGGATACATGGTGCTGGCGGAATTGGCCCGGCGGCACGGGACTCCGCCGCCAAAGACGCGATTTCGCGGCGAGGTGGTCGAAGCCGAATTGGGTGGCCAGAAGGCCCTGTTGTTGAGCCCGACAACGTTCATGAATCTTAGTGGAACCAGCGTTCAGGAGGCGGTAAGCTTCTACAAGCTGCAAACCGAGGACTTGTTGGTTCTCTGCGACGACCTGAACCTGCCGGTGGGCAGGCTGCGGTTGCGGTCGCAAGGATCGTCGGGTGGGCAGAAGGGTTTGGAGAACATTATCGGGAGATTGGGAACGGAGGAGTTTTCGCGGCTTCGCGTCGGCATCGGCGCCGCGCCGGAAGGTTGGGATTGGGCCAGCTACGTGCTGAGCAAGTTTTCGCCCGACGAACTGCCCTCCATCCGACAAGCCGTTGAGTTGGCGGCCGACGCCGCGGTCGTCTGGGCCCGCGAGGGCATCGAAGTCTGCATGAATCAGTACAATTGAAGATTTGGGATTGAAGATTTCAGAGGAGCTGTAACCTTGGCCGCGATCGTCTACGAAGGCATGTTTATTCTCGATTCCAACCGTTTTGGGCGGGATCACGAAACCGTCTCGGGCCAGATCCCCGCAATGGTGGAGAAGCTCGGCGGCGAAATGCTCGTCAGCCGCCTCTGGGAAGAGCGCCGCCTGGCGTATCCCATCAAGGGACAGCGCAAAGGCACGTACTGGCTGACGTACTTCCGGCTGGACAGCACGCGGCTGGTCGAATTGCAGCGGCAGTGCCAAATCACCGACGACATTCTTCGGGTGCTGTTCCTGAAGGTCGAGCCGCGGATCGTCGATGCCCTGGTCGCCCACGCGCTGTCGGTACCGGCTGCCGCCGCCTCTCCCGCTGAAGAAGTCAAGGTCCACGATGAGGATGTCGAGGATGCCGTGCCGGTCGTCGACGCCGTGGAGGGTGTCGCAGCCGACGAGGATAGAATAGGGAGCGATCCTTATGGCCAGTTTCAACCGAGTAATCCTGTTGGGCAATCTGACGCGCGACGTCGAGTTGCGCTATCTGGCCAGCGGTATGGCGGTGGCCGACGTGGGCATCGCGGTGAATGACCGCCGCAAGAATGCCAACGGCGAGTGGATCGAGGAGGTCACGTTCGTCGACGTCACGGTTTGGGGAAGGACCGCCGAGGTGATGAGCGAGTATCTCAGCAAAGGCTCGCCGGTGTTCATCGAGGGCCGGCTGAAACTTGACACTTGGGAAGGACAAGACGGCCAGAAGCGATCAAAACTGAAAGTAATCTGTGAGCGGATGCAATTGATCGGCCCCAAAGGCCAAGGCGGGCAGGGCGGACCCGAGGGGGGCGCGCCGCGCTCGGCGGCTCGGCCAGCTCCGCAACGCAACCAGGCGTCCCAATACAACCAACCCGGCCCGCCGGACGAAGCCTTCGACCAGAGCCCCGCCGAGCCTTCCGGCGGCGACGATATTCCATTTTAGGGCAATCCCCGGATAGGCTCTGTAAGACGGAGTTCCAATCCGTCTCCAAGATAAGAACGGGACGGATTTGGAAATCCATCCTACCACGAGAAAGCGAACCAACCATGGTCAACACCAAATCGAAGACACGAGTCCCCCATCGAACCAAGCGTCTGCCGAAGGGAGCGCACGGCGGCGTCGAATTGTTGCTGATCCAACCCGTCGAGTACCTGGGCAAACAGGGGGACGTGGTCGAGGTGAAGCACGGCTACGCCATGAACTATCTGATCCCGCAGGGTCTGGCCACGATTGCCACCGACCACCACAAACGCATGGTGGAGAAGCACCGGGCCCAGTTGGCGGCGATCGAGAAGGCCCGACTGGCCGGTCTGCAAACCTTGGCGGCCGAGCTGGCTCGCCAGAGCATCACGATCGAGGCCAACGCCAACGACGAAGGACATCTCTACGGCTCGGTCGGGGCCGCGGAAGTGGCCAACGCCCTGAAGCGGGCCAACTTCCACCTGGCCGCCGACCAGGTGCGGCTGAAAGGCCCTTTGAAGGAGCTTGGCCTCTACACGGTCGCCATTCACCTCGGGCACGAGATCGACGCGGAAGTGAAGGTTTGGGTCGTGCCCTCGGTCGTCGACGAGGGCGGCGACCGCGCCCAGCGACAAATGATGCGTCTCTCGTTCGTCTCAAGCGTCAGCGGAATGCACTCTTGCGAATCCGCAAGCAGCCAGGCGTCAGTCCTTGAACTGTGCGTGGTAGCAGTCGGGGCAGCTATTGGGCATTCCCGAGCGGACGTTCTCGATCGCGTGCCGCAGACGCCTGTGGTTCCCTTGAAAAACTGCCACCGACGGATCGTTTCGCAGGATCAACTCTTCGCCGCAACGAAGAGCGTCATCGAGGACGTAGTCGTTCATGGCGTCGTAGATGCAGCCATGCACGTCGCATTTCTCGAGCAAACCGACTTCCAAGGCGATTTGCACGGCAACCGCGTGCTTCTCGTCCTGCACCATCCCGGTCTCTTCTGCCATGCCCATGATCTTCAAGCCTCCACAATGAGAAGGTCGATATGAAGCCTGGAAAAAAGTCTCGTTAGGCAGACTGTCGGTTCCGGACGATACGGTCTCCTGCTGGCTCTTGCCTCTTCCCCTCTTAAGACCCAACCACTGCTCCCTATACTAACAAATCCCTAACACGAAAACAACAGCGATTATCGGGCACCAGACAAGGAACGTCGTGCGAACCGCATAGCCGGTGAACTTGTTCGCCGCGAAATTCGGAGCCTTCTTGCGCCTGGTTCAAACCAGAGCAACACCACGGCCACGAATCTGTAGGGAACGGGTTCGGTCCCGTTCCCTGATCCTGAAACGCCATTGGAACGCCACAGAGGGCGTTCCCTACAGGGCGTTGCGGCGGTGGCCGAAGCGGTCAGCGCCACGGTGCATCAGCGGAACTTGTAGTTCGGATTCTTGATGCTGAAGTCGGCGTCGGTGAAGCCGTTGTTGAGCTTCAGATTGAGGTAGGTGTACTCCTCCATCAGTTCCGGCGGTCCGCCCGGCTCTTTCGGCCAGTCGTACGACTCGTAGCGGATGGGGAGATTGAGTTGCTTATCGACGAAGATTCTGGCCACGTGGAAGAGGAAGTTCCGCCGGGGGACCGGATGGACGACCTCGATCATGGTGCAGACGCGGCCGTTGATTTTCGCCCCTTCGGAGTACGTCACCTGGCACTCGCCGTAACGCTTGTCCTGTTCGCCGACGTCGACCAGGCGGCGGGTCATGTTGAGAATGCCGAGTTCGGTCAGCGGATAGCGCTGGTTCGTCATGGCGACGAGGCCATCGGGCTTCAGGGAGACAGTCCCGAAGTGGGCCTGGAAGCCCACGCCATGCGCCCACAATCTGTCGTTGTTCTGCCCCTCCACGTAGATCACTTCCTGGCCTTTCAGGTCCGCCGGGCCAAGAAAGTACATGTAGACGCTAAACGGCTTCTGACGCAGCTTGACGAACATGTATTGGTAAGGCAGCAGCTTGCCGCCGATCCGCTCGCGCTTCGCCAAGGTGGTCGAGTAGTCGTGGATCTTTTCGATGTTTCCCAGGCCGGAGTACGCCCAGCGAAGCACCGGCATCAGCGGATGTTCGTTGGCTTGCGCGGGAGCGAGCACGGGGGCGGCGGCAGCGGCCTTCGCCGCTTCGGACCGTTCGGCCACGTGGTAGGCCGGCCGCAATCGCGACAGCAAGGGATGCTTGGATGTCGCCGATGCGTCCTTCGCTTTGCCGTCGGGTGGAACGGCCGATACGGCCGACGACAAACTCATTGTCGCCAGAACGGCGCACGTCGCTGCGACCGGCAGCCAACATGGTCTCTTGGATCTCGTACGAGGCATGAATACTCCTCCTTGTGGGGCACGATCGGCGGCGAACAATGCCTAATCACTGCGGTGGCCGACGGCTCGCATAGTCTGTCCCTGACGTCCTCGGCCGAAAGGGCTACATGCCTCCCGATTTCCGATGGCAGCCTTCTTCGACCTTATCGCATATTCCTCGAATTGGAATTACAATGTTTGGTCTTGAAAGGCCGACTTACCTAATCGTTGCTGTGCCCTGTTGTGATACGGCCGCCGCGAATCGTTACATTTTACCCCGTCGCGCATTCTTTGAGGAGTCCAGTTTCGTGAAGCCGCCCGATTTTCAGCTTGCCACCATTCTTTCGCATCCCTTCGAGCAGAATGCCTACGTTGCCCAACTTCGGGACCGCAGTGATTGTGTTATCATCGACCCCGGGCTGGAGGTGGAGAAGATCATCCGCCACCTGGAACAGGCGAAACTGACTCCGGCGGCGATTCTGAACACGCACGGCCACAGCGATCACATCGGCGGCAACGGCGCCGTGAAGAAGCGATGGCCTCGCTGCCCGTTGGTGATCGGCGTGGACGATGCGCCCAAGTTGGGTGACCCCTGGCTGAATCTTTCGGCGGGATTCGGCACACCCTTGGTTAGCCCTCCGGCGGACGTGACCGTCAAGGACGGCGACACCTACGACGCCGCCGGGTTCGAGTGGCAGGTCAGAAGCATTCCCGGCCACACGGCGGGCCACGTCGTCTATCTCTGGGAGGGCCAGGAGCCGCCCGTCGTTTTTGTAGGGGACGTGATCTTCGCCGGCAGCATCGGAAGGACCGACTTCCCCGATAGCGATCACCGCCAACTCATCCTCGGGATACGCGCGAAGCTATTTACGCTTCCCGACGAGACGATTCTGCTCTGCGGCCACGGCGAGCCAACAACCGTGGGGGAAGAGAAGCGGGACAATCCGTTCGCGGGGATGGGAGTGCGCGTCTGACGGGGGATCGTCACGGCGACAGCCGCTGAGGGTTCTCGGCGAAACGGCGAGGCTTGGAGAGAATTCCGCTTCACCCGCCCGCTTGGGGCATGGTCGCGAGCCCGGAGACGCGGTAGGCTATTAGTAGCTGGCGAGCCAAGAGGAAGGGCCGGCACACCGGGTTTTTGACCGTTGGCCTGAGATAGACGGGTAACAGGTAACCGAGTTCGGCGTACCGCCTCTGCCTCGGAAGAACACGCAACAAGAAGTCCGCCTCTTCGCTGTGCGGACTTCTTGTTTTTTTGCGCCGGTAAACGCCTACGTCGATTGTGTCAGAGCGACTTGGCCTTCACAGATCCAGTTCCGCGCGTCGTCGATTTCCGACACGTCGAAATAGCGCACCTTGGCGACGGTGAAGGCCTTGCAGAGGACGGACATCCACCGCTCCCATTTGTGGTCGCCGACCATGGCGACACGTTCAACGTCGCGGTTGTGCTTGAAACCGAACTTGAAGTCGTCCCAGGCGGCGTGTACGTCCCAGCCGTGGAAGTCCTCGAATTGGGCAAAGAGGCGGACCTTCCCCTCGGCGGCTATCGCAGCCTCGACGGCCGGCACGAAAACCTTGTAGTCCTCGTCGTGCAACTTCCCGCTGAGTTTGAAGCCAAGGACTTTTGGCGAGTCCATCTGAAGCGTGTCGATCATGACTTGCCTCCGGTTAGAGAGAGTGACTTGTCCCGCTGAATCATAGGCCGAGGGACGGCGTTGGCAAGGAATCGAGCGGGGGGTTCCACTTGCCCAATCGCGGCTGAGCCAAGAGAAGGGGGGCGGTTTTTTGGCTGGAGACTATTTTGCGGCTTTGCTCGGCCAGAACTTGAACAGCCCGCCGAGCCGACTCTTACCGGCGTCTTCCGCCGCAGTGCCAGGATCCTCCCCGGAAATCGCTCTGGCCAACGAGATGATCGCATGGGTGATGGCCGCCTTCGGGGCGCTGTCGATCAGCGGGATGCCGTTGTTCCGCGCCTCGATCATCGTGTGGTAGTCGTTGGGCAACTGCCAGAAGACCTCTTTGCCGATCGTCTCTTCGGCCTTTTTCAGCGTAATCTGGCCGCTCTCCAGGCCGACGCGATTGACGACGATCTTCACCTTCTCGGCCAGTCCCTCCATGTTTCCGAACGACATCATCAGCCGCACGACGTTCCGCAGGCAAGGCAGGTCGAGTTGGGTGGTCAGAAGGATGTCGTTGGCCATCTCCAGGGCGACGAGATCCAACGGGGTGTAGCCCTTCGACAGATCGAGCACCAGATGGCTGAACGTGGCTTTCAACAGCCCGATGACCCGTTGCAGGTCGTCGGGCGTGATCAGCGACGTGTCTTCCAGTTGCACCGGCCGTGGCAGCAGGTATAGGCCCGAGGAGTGTTTCGTCAACGATCGCTTCAACAGCGTGAAATCGAGCCGGGTAACGTTTTGGGCGACGTCCACCAGCGTGTAGTCCGGAATCGTGTCGAGGAAGACGTCGGCATCGCCCAGGCAGAGATCGAGATCGATCAGCGCGACGGAGTTTTGTGGATTTTGCGCCAAGCACGCAGCCGAGATTGACGGCCAGGCTTGTGGTGCCCACGCCGCCGATGGCGCCGGCCACGGCGATCACCTGGCTCCCGCGCGGGCGGTTGTCGCTCCTTGGCCGAAGCGGCGATCGTTGATTCGTCCCAATGCGGCCACCAGGTCGTCGATCCGCACGGGCTGTGTGAGGAATTCCTTGGCCCCCGCCCGCAGCGCCTGCAAGATCAAGTTGCCGTCGTTCGACGAACTAACGACCAGCACGATGCAGTTGGGCGAGGCGGAGCTCAAGCGAGTGACCAAATCGAGAGCCTTCTGCGGATCGGTGTCGATGGCCACCATGCCGATGTCGGGATTCGTCTGGGCCACGACGTCGGCGAAGAACTCGTACCGCGAGCACTCGGCCTCGAGCCAAACCATCTCCATTCCCAACAACAGATTCTTCAGCGATTCGCGCTGTGAGTCGTTGGGATCGACGATCGCTAATCGAAGGACGGTGCTCATGGCAAAAAACAACAGTGCGGAATATGACGCCGGCTGCCGATGTGTAGCGTCTCAGGAAAGCAACGTTGCGTCTGGAAACGCCCCGCGGCCGTGGCCGCGGAGTGGATGTGGTGCTGGACGCCACCCCGCGAGCGCAGTCGCGGGTCGCCGCGACCATGTTGCTTTTCAGACTATCGATAGCCTTCTCTACTTTACCACGTCATAGCCGACCGGGCCGATGAATCCCGGCGGCCCATTATCCGTCGCGGACGGAGTCGCCGGCGGCGGCGGGATTGGGTTTCGGGGGAGAATAGCGGTTCTGCGGCGGTTCGGCCGGCGTGGGCACGGGAATCGCGTTCGCTCGGGCCGATCATTCCCTCGGGCGGCGGGCCTTCGGGTTGCCGCCACGGTTGCCCTGCCCGCCGTCCCAGCCACCCTGCGGAACCGGCGCCGGGCACTTGGGCACTTCCGATGTGGCCCTTCATTAACAATCCCAATCGCTGGGGCTGGTGGTCTGCATGCCCGGCCCGCACGGCGGCACCTCGCTGGCGTCCAACGGCTCGGCCAATTCCGGCGTGACGAGCATCAGAAGCTCGATCTCGTTTCTCTACTCCTTGACCGAACGAAACGGCGCTCCCAAATAGGGCACTTCGCTGATCCAGGGCAGACCCGAGTTATCCGCTTCAATGCGGGTCTCGACCAATCCGGCGATCGCCAGCGTCTGGCCGGCCATCATCTCCACGGTCGTATGGACGGTTCGCTGCTTGATGCCCGGCACCCGCGTCCCCGCAATCGTGGGGCCGTTGGCGTCATCGAGCTCGCTCACGTCCGGTTCAACGTCGAGTCGAATCCTGCCGTTGCCGAGTACGATGGGAATGAACTTGACCTGCGTGCCGTAATTCTTCCATTCGATCGAGAGGGTGCCCAGGCTTTGCGGCGTCGGCACGGGAATCTGTCCGCCGGCATTGAACAGGGCCGGCTGACCGCTGAGCGTGGTCAGCGTCGGCTCGGACATGATTTTCATCAGATTGCTCTCCTGCAGTGCGCTCAACACGCCGAAGAACGCGCTCGTGCCATCGGCAACGTTGAAGGCGAGAGTTCCGTTGATGGGGTTCGAGGCCGTTGTCGCCGCGGCCGGCGAGGGACTGCCCAGACCGGAAATCAAGGATGGCGACGAAGGGGGGAGTATCAATCCGCTGGCACCGGACATGAGCATGTTGGCCCCGGTGATCTTCGCCCAGTCGAAGCCCATGCGTCGCAGTTTCGTCCGCGACACCTCCATGACCTTGACGTGCAGGTAGACCTAGCTGGTCTCCCGCCGAACGTCATGTTGTTGATGACTTGGGGATAATACTGCTGGGCGATCTGGATGATGCGGTCGATATGCTCGCTCTTCTCGACGAATCCAGAGATCATCACGGCGCTCGCCACCGGAGTGACTTTGATCGCGTCGGCCGGGAACGTTGTTCGCAGGATCATCGCCAACTCGCGGGCATCGCCGACCACCAGCACGCGGACGGTGTACAGTCGCTTGTCTTCGTCCCAGAGATTGACGTTGGTCACTCCCGTCGCCTTCGCGGAGACATCGACTTGGGTAGGCGAGAGGACGGCGACGTCCAGCACGTCGGGATTGTCAACCGCAGTCTGAACGATCTTCTGCTGCGTCGTCAGGATACGGCTGCTGTGAAGGACCATTTCCAGGCGGTCGTCGGCGCCTCGAACCTTGTAGACGATCGATGGTTCGGCCGGCGACGCGGGCGGATCGGCGGCGAGAGCCGGCCACGGCAACAGCCACAAAAGGGCCAACGGCACGACAAACCGGGAAAGAGATCGCGTATACATCCTTGTATTCCTTGCGGTCAAGTTCGAGCCTTGCGGCTCGAAACAGGGTCTTCCTTGATCCTGGGTCTCCTACACAGGCGCAGTAACGGACGTCAACGATCGCTGGGGGGCGGCTTTGCCGCGGTTGCCCCCGGGCGCCTTAGTGGCTTGTTTCGGCTTTGCTAGCTTCTTCGCTGGCTTGGCGGGGACTTGCTGCGCCGACTCGGGCGGCAGGCGAACCGGCGGCGGTTCCATGATGGGCTCCGCGACCATCGGGGGCTCGACGCCAACACCGCCCGGCGGCGACCCTCCATGAATCGGACGAATTGGACTTGGGGTCCTTTTCGAACTTCACCTCATTGACCGAGTTCCCCTTGATCAGCCGCACCGTCCACGTGGGGCGCGGGCTGGCCGGCTCGACCGGCGGCGGAACGGCCGGTTGCATGCCGGCGGCAGGCCGATCCTGCGGGTCCTCGTCGGTTCGCTTCGAGCCACTCGACGCTCCCAGCAAATCGGTCGTACGTGCCTCCACCGCTGCGTTCGTCTTGTCCTCCTCGGAGCTGCGCATCACCAAATTGACGATTCCCATCTGCGTGGCCAGCATGACCTTGGCCGCTTGTTCGGGAGTGACCAACAAGGAAATCGTCTTGGCGGGGATCGACTTGTTCGTCCTTTTCCTTCTCAATGTCCAGCGTGTCGTTGACTGCGAACACCTTGATGTCTTGCAGGATCGTTCGCGTGACGGTTTCGTCGATGCCGCGGCTCTTATCGCGGACGAGATGGACCATCACGTCGACGCGATCGCCGGGCAGAATCAGGTCGCTGCCCCCGCTCACCAGATCGACTTTGACCGGGACGACGCGGTAGCCGACGGGAATCATGGCGGTGGCGCCCTGCTCGTTGACGCCTTTGCCAACGAGGCGGTTTTCAAGGATCGGCTCGCCCGCATAGAGCTTCGTGCGAACGCGGCGGTCCTTGATGTCTTCTATTTTCGAGATGGCGCCGGCGGGCGTTCTGTCCTTCGGCCACTGTTGGAGTTTCACCGATTCGGGCGTCAGGCGATCGCCCATGGGGATGTCGGCGGCAGCGACGAAGATGCCCGCCTGAGCACCCGCCCCTTCGCCCGCGCCGTTTCCCCCTGTCATCACTTTGGTGATGCCGATCGACGCTACCAGGCCGCAGCCCAGCGCCAACAGCAGTAAAGCAAGAGATTTGGGTCGCATAGGGAAGCCTTTATTGGACGGCCTCACGCCGCATGACGCTGCTGGCAGTTAAATACTTGTTGCCCGATATAAACCACGGGGAAGGAAGCCAGGTTACCTTGCTAAACTGAACCTGGACGGTCACGGTCACGGGTGTTCCGTTTGCAGCGGAGGCGGGATCTGTCGGCGTAATCGTTACCATGTCTGTCGCCGCCGCCGAGATGCCCCCGTTTTTCATGTAGTCCACCACCTTGTCTTTCACGCCGGTGGCGGTCGAGCCGTCCAGGACGGCCGCTCGTGCCCCCTCCCTTGCCGCGTTCGTCAGGACCTGCTCGACCATAACGGCGCGTCCAATCTCGATCATTCCGAGGACCACCAAGAAAAACACGGGCGCAACGACGGCGAACTCGACAACAGCCGCGCCTTGTCGATTTCTTCGGCATGGCCGGCAAGCTTGCTCTAGTTTAACCTTGGCTGACAATTGGTTTCGGTCCACACAGCCAGGCCGTAGAGGGGCCGTTACGAAGCGAGCTCCCTCATTGGCGGAGTGTAGTCTAGGCGTTTTGTGAAAATTGGGCAGTTTCATAGCAGCATCGTCGTTTGCAGGACAAGAAAGTAGCCGACCGTTCCGATCGCGATCGGAATTCCATAAGGGAGCAATAGCATGGAGCTTTTGCGCTCAGCGGCGATGGCCGCAAGCGTGCTGGGATCACGGACTTCGAGGATCTCGTTGGTGATGTTCCAAAACTGATGGAGATGGTGACGCCAGTCGCGGCGCCAAAGGACCATGCCGACTGCGATCAGCCCGCCGACGATGCCCGAGATGCAAAAGGCGTAGACGGTAGTCCCGCCCCAGGCCCAGGCGCCCACTCCGGCCAGCAGTTTTACGTCGCCGGCGCCCATTCCGCCGATGGCATAAGCCGGCAATAGGAGCATCAAACCGATCGCCGTTCCCAACAGACTCCAGCCAAGCCCAGCCCAGCCGAAGTAGGCGGTGCTGTAGACCCAGCCGGCGATGATCAGCGGAAAAGTGATCCAGTTGGGCACACGGAGTTTCCAGCCATCGATCACGGCCGCGGCGACCAGCACCGCGCTGAGCAACCAGATGGGCCACCAGTGTTCGGAAAGGGGAGCGGGAAGGGTATTGATGTCGGGCATTGCCAGGTTTCTCCGAAAGCGTTTTGCAAAGTAACTGGAGAACACGGAGAGCGCCGCTCGGGGGCTCTCCCATTCTCCGCCGGGAAAAAGGTGACAGGTCCAATTTGTGCGAAGCACCCTCGGGGCCGTTCCGGCAAATTGGACCCGTCCCCTGTTTCCCTCCAATAAAGCATAGGTCAAAAAACGCCCCCTCGGCGACGGGTTCCCGTCGCCGAGGGGGTTTCTTCGAGTTCTGGCGGGTTTCTCGTTTGCCTGCTTAACAGGTCCAACCACGCCTTTCGGCGTCCATTGCCGTTACGAGCCAAGCTGGTTGCCCACTTTCACGAACGTGCTGCTGGCCTTGGTGCCGATCGCCTGAATGGCGGTCAAGCACACAATGATGATCAGGGCCAACATGACCGCATACTCAACCGCGGTCGGGCCATCTTCGCACACGAGGAAACGTTGTACCTTCTGAGCTAGCGCCTTCATGGTATTCCTCCATTCCAGTCAAGCTCCCTCACGGCAGCCGACCAGAATCGCAAACTGTTTTGGGATCCCTCGGGCGATCCGCCGGCTCGTTACAGCCGACGTCGGCCTGCAATTCACCTTCGAGATCCCGTGCTGTTAAATTAAACCTCTTCCTCTTCAATTGCCGGAGCGATCTTTCTTCACCCTTTCGGCAGTCAGGCGTCCGACGGAAACGATCCATCGGCCCTTGGCTTTGCATCCCGGCCTTGCGACCGGTTTGCCCACATCGAGGATTCAAGAGGTTGCAGGCCTTCGTAACGCAAAAGCCCCGCCGGTCGGACAAGCTCACTCAAAGTGCGATTCCGGCAGAAGAACCTTTGCGCCGGGGCCGCCTTTCGGCTCCCCACACTGGCCGACGCCTCCGCGTCTCGCCTCTCACTTGAAACCTACGTCAAATCGGCGGGTTGTCAAACGCGAGAGTTTAGGCAATCTTCAGCGATTCCACGATTTTTCACGCTGCCGGTATCGGATATGACGAATTTTCAGGCGCTCTGCGCGACAACCCCGCTGGCGCAACGGTCGCATCAGAAAAGGAATGTGACGCCGCCGTTGAGCCGGCGAACTTGTTCACCGCGAGTTGCCGTTTATATATTGTCGCCGCAACACCCCGCGATTGCGATTGCGGGGTGTTGTGCGTGCGACGCGTTGCTTTTCCGACACGCCACCCCACAACGCGTGCCGGTTGATGCTTTTCCCGGCATTCAGCCGCCAAGTGAGCTATGCTCTAGGTAGAGGGGCGCTCAACTCATCTCGTCTGGCACCAAAAAGAAACTGAGTGTCCCGGTGTCAACTCGTTGCAGAGGGAAGGTGCGATATGCATGTCCAATGTCCCCAATGTCGAACGATGGTCGCGCAGAACAAAAATCGAGACGGGCCGAACTTCTGCGAGAACTGCTTCTGCCTCTTCTACATGCCTGAAGAACGGAAGCTGCCCCCGTGGATTCTCGGCGTCTTGGTGATCCTCGTGGCCAACTTGCAGATCATCGGCCAGTAGAAAACGGCGGAACCGCTCTCCGAGACCCCTCGGGGAGCCTGTGTCGATCGACTCCTTTTCCGTCGGGAAAGGGAGGGTACGAGGGTGAGAGTCATCGGCGAGCGAACGCCCGACATCGTGCGGCTCGCCGGGCACTCACCCTCAATCGTTTCTTGCATCCGCCCAGAGTGCAACTGACCAACAGTGTGCCACTGCTTCGCAGAAGCAGTCAAGGAGCAGCAAACCCAAGGCCGGCACTGCCTCTGCGAAGCAGTGGCGCACGACAGCGGAACGGAAAGTCTGCCCTACGGCGTTCATGCGTTCTTCGTCGCCCGCAAATTCAGAACGGCCTCGACCAATGGTCTGGGACCGTGGCGTATGACGTCGCAGGCGGGCAGGCCCAGCCGGCGGCCCACTCGCTCGCATTCCGCCGCGACCGCCTCGTCGTTGAACCGCTGCCCGTTGACTGCCACGCCGATCACGCGGCAGGGGTGCATGACGTTGGCCGCCGACTCGTAGAATTCGACCACTCGCTCCAGCGACGGCAAGGCTATCTCTTCCATGCCGTAAACGGCTTCTCGCCCCATCTCGTAGCAGAGGATCAGTCCGTCGGGCATCAGACCGTGCAACAGTCCGAGGGTGACGCAGGAATAGCGCGGTGGAAGAGGCTGCCTTGCCCTTCTACCACAACCACGTCGTGATGCTGATTGGCCAGCACGAGTTTCTCGGCCGCGCCGCTAACGAAATCGGAGATCACGCGGTCGATCGGACAGCCGCCGCCGGCCACGAGAATGCCGGTTTGGCCGGTGGCGACGAAGGCCGCATCGACCCCGACGCGACTGAGTCCGGCGGCCACCTCGACGCTCGCCACCATTTTTCCCGCGGAGCAATCGTTGCCGATGGTGTGAATGCGCACCACTCCGCGCGGATCCCCCGGCGACTGGCCACGTCGTGCTCGTCGGTCTTGCGAACGTCGGTCAATTCGACACCGTGTCGGCCGGCGGCTTCGCGGAATTCGGCGTCGTCGGCGAGAAAATCATGCAGCCCCGAGACGATCGTCAGCCGCCGAGCGATGGCGTCGAGAACGATCGGACGCCACGCGGGCGGGATCTTTCCACCGGGCGGTGCGATGCCCACCACGAACGTGTTCGCCTCCTCGGGCGATTCGGCCAATGAGGCGATAATGGGGATTTGTCCACCGACGCCGAAGACCTCCCGGCACGTCTTCCCGGCCGACTGCCGATCGAGCACGGCAACGACTTCGTCCGGCCGGTAGCGGATCAAGCAAATGGCGGTCTTGGCGGTATGGGGGTCGTTGTGCCCGTCGGTGATGATTACCATGCGGCGCGGTGTCGTCATGGCGGCAGTGTAGTGGAAACAAAGACGCCGAGACAAGACGCGGTTCCAGCCAAACCAGCCTTTCGGGTGGAGTGATTTTCGTGTCCTGCGGCCGTTTTTCCCATGAAACGGATCGCAACTCGCTGCAATGCAATGCATTGCGGCGAGCGTTGCCGCTTGGAAGTTGGCTCGCTTTTGGGGTGGGTTGCTGCCGGACGGGTAGCCGATATAATGCAAATTGCTCCGAGTGGTCCGTTTGAGGAGTTCAACGGAGGACGGGGGGAGTCGGTTTGCCGGAGAAAGGATTTCAAAAAATATTCTTCGGTCGGGCCCTGTTAGCCGTTGACAGCCTTCGCAGGGACGGATACACTCAGAGTTTCGCCAATTCGGGCAGCGAATTGGCAGTGCGTTCTTTGACAATTTGGTTGTGATAATGAAGTGGCATCTTAACGTGTGATCCACGACTTTGGCGCAAGCGCGAGGGAGTGGCTCCACGGGCACTTAGAGCATTCGTTACTCGGATCGAAGACAACTCTCTTCCGCGGAGGACTGGTCGCTTCTGCGATCAGTCGGACGTGAAAGAAGCGTTGCGTTCGATCCGTCAGCGTGGATCGCATGAATCAGCTCGCACAATGGAGCGTTCGATTCATGTGGCCAAGCTACTAAGGGCACATGGGGGATGTCTTGGCGTCAGAAGCCGAAGAAGGGCGTGGAAGACTGCGATAAGCCCGGGGTAGTTGTCAAACGAGCGTTGATCCCGGGATTCCCGAATTAACACACACTGAATCCATAGGTGTGTGTCGCGAACGCGGTGAACCGAAACATCCAAGTAACCGCTGGAAAAGAAAGAAAAATCGATTTCCCAAGTAGTGGCGAGCGAAACGGAAAGAGCCTAAACCGCGGGGGTTTTCCCCTGCGGGGTTGTAGGGTCTCTCACATGGGAGTTACCAAGCTACCAGCTAGCAGAACTGCCTGGAAAGGCAGACCACAGACGGTGACAGTCCGGTATGCGACAGTGGTGTAGCCTCCCGAGAGATACCTGAGTAGGTCGGATCACGTGAAACTCCGACTGAATCCACGGGGACCATCCCGTAAGGCTAAATACTCTCTGACGACCGATAGTGAACTCAGTAGGGCGACTGAAAGATGGGAAGAACCCCTGCTAGGGGAGGATACTGAACCTGAAACCATGTGCCTACAAGCGGTCGGAGCACTATGGCAAGCTTGCTTGCAAAGTGTGACGGCGTGCCTTTTGCATAATGATCCGGCGAGTTACCGTCTGCGGCGCTAGGTTAAGGCCTTCCGGGCCGGAGCCATAGGGAAACCGAGTCTGAATAGGGCGACATAGTCGTTGGCGGTAGACGCGAATCTGCGTGAACTACCCATGAGCAGGTTGAATCGCGGGTTATACCGCGTGGAGGACCGAACCCACTTGGGTTGAAAACCGAGGGGATGACTTGTGGGGAGGAGTGAAAGTCTAATCAAACGCAGGGATAGCTCGTTCTCTCCGAAATATTTTTAGGAATAGCCTCGAGTCACTACGCACCGGGGGTAGAGATACTGAATCGGGTTGGGGGTCCTCCCAGACTACCCTCCTGAACCAAACTCCGAATACCGGTGTGACTATCTCGGGAGTCAGTCCGCGAGGGATAAGCTTCGCGGTCAAGAGGGAAACAACCCAGACCATCTGCTAAGGTCCCGAAGTCGAACTCAGTCACTAAGGAAGTTGAATTGCCGCGACAGCCAGGATGTTGGCTTAGAAGCAGCCACCATTTAAAAAGTGCGTAACAGCTTACTGGCCGAGCAGTTCTGCGCCGATAATGAACGGGAGTAAGTTCGACACCGAAGCAGTGGAATCCGCAAGGATTGGTAGGAGAGCGCTGAAGAACAGACACGAGCCGTACCGGAAGGAGCGGTGGAGGGTTCTTCAGGTGCTTATGCCGGAATGAGTAACGATAAGGCAGGTGAGAATCCTGCCCGCCGAAAGCCTAAGGTTTCCTGGGGAAGGTAATTCCGCCCAGGGTTAGCCGGTTCCTTAGTCGAGGCCGAAAGGCGTAGACGATGGATAGCAGGTCAACATTCCTGCGCCACTGGTGTGGACTGATGGAGGGACGGCGTCTGGATGGTGAGCCGTACGAGTAGAAACGTCGGTAGACCGTAGTGAGGTGAGGGATTGGCAAATCCGCCCTCGCAAGCCAAGCTGCGGGCTCGAGCGCATTTACGTTCGTGAAGTCATCTGAAGGACGTCCAAGAAAATCTCCTAAAGGTTGAAGCACCGTGACCGTACTAAAACTGACACAGGTAGGCGAGACGAGTAGTCTAAGGGCTCGGGAGAATGGTGGTTAAGGAACTCTGCAAAATGATCCCGTAAGTTCGCGATAAGGGATGCCCTCGGGGGTTTACGCTCCTGGGGGCCACAGTAAATCGACATCAGCGACTGTTTATCAAAAACACAGGACTCTGCCAACTCGCAAGAGGATGTATAGAGTCTGACGCCTGCCCGGTGCCGGTAGGTTAAGGAAGAAGGTTAGCTCGTCGCAAGACGGGTGAAGCTTGCGACCGAAGCCCCGGTAAACGGCGGCCGTAACTATGACGGTCCTAAGGTAGCGAAGTTCCTTGTCGGGTAAGTTCCGACCTGCATGAATGGCGTAACGACTGATGTACTGTCTCAACCACCAACCCGGTGAAATTGTAGCCGTGGTGAAGATGCCACGTTCCCGTAGCTAGACGGAAAGACCCCATGAACCTTTACTGTAGGCTGGTATTGGGCTGTGGTATGTTTTGTGTAGGATAGGTGGGAGGCGTTGAAGCCGGTGCGCTAGCATCGGTCGAGCCAACCTTGAAATACCACCCTGAATATACTTTAGTTCTAACTTTGTCCCGTGAATCCGGGCAGAGGACATTTCCAGTTGGGCAGTTTGACTGGGGCGGTCTCCTCCAAAAGAGTAACGGAGGAGTTCAAAGGTACCCTCAGCCTGGTTGGCAATCAGGCGTCGAGCGTAAAGGTAGAAGGGTGCTTGACTGCGAGACAGATGTGTCGAGCAGATGCGAAAGCAGGACTTAGTGATCCGGTGATCCCGTATGGAAGGGTCATCGCTCATCAGACAAAAGGTACTCTGGGGATAACAGGCTTATCGCTCCCGAGCGTCCATAGCGGCGGAGCGGTTTGGCACCTCGATGTCGGCTCATCACATCCTGGGGGTGGAGAAGCTCCCAAGGGTTTGGCTGTTCGCCAATGAAAGTGGTACGTGAGCTGGGTTCAGACCGTCGTGAGACAGGTCGGTCCCTATCTGCTATGGGCGCACGAAACTTGCGGAGGTTCTTCTTTAGTACGAGAGGATTTAGAAGGACGTACCTCTGGTGTGCCAGTTGTCGCGCTAGCGGCACGGCTGGGTAGCTATGTACGGAAAGGATAAACGCTGAAAGCATATAAGCGTGAAGCCCTCTCCAAGATCAGGTTTCGTTGCGGTTTATCCGCGAAAGCCCCCTGGAAGACGACCAGGTCGATAGGTCGGATGTGTACGCGCAGTAATGCGCTCAGCTAACCGATACTAACGGGCGAACGCTTGGCCGCATGTATCCAACGCTCCTAAGAGCCCGCGTTAGGATGTCACTTCTTTATCACAACCAACCCAGGGACTGGGGGCTAGGGGCCAGGGACTAGTGAGCGAATCGCTAGTCCCCAGCCCCTAGACCTTAGCCCCTGCCTAGCGGCCCGTCCTTTACCGGGCGTCCCGCTCCTTTCCGGTGACCATATCCGAAAGGCCACACCCGTTCCCATTCCGAACACGGTAGTTAAGCTTTCGGAGCCGATGGTAGTACCAAAAGTGCGAGAGTAGGTGTTGCCGGATTAAATCACTAGAGCCCTCGAGGTTTTAAGCCCCGGGGGCTCTTGCTTTTCTTGGTGCTGAGCGCCGCGCTGATGCGAGAAATCGCAGAAAAACTGAGGGAACGGATTCCATGAAGCCCTCCACCGCCATATCCGGGTGGGTCATTGCGATTGCAGTTTTGATCTTGCGAACCTGCTGCCGCATTCGACTCCATAACGATCCCCGCGCCAATTTGCGTGCATGCTCGCAAGGTTATGTCTACTCCGTCCTGCATTCCCACCAAATTGCCACCGTCATCCAGGGCGAAACCGGCACGGGGGCAATGGTGTCGCGGTCGGACGATGGCGAACTGCTAATACCCTGCCTATGGCTTCGCGGGATTGTGCCCATCCGCGGATCGAATCGCCACAAGAGCGGTAACAGCAAAGGCGGGCTCGGCGCGATCGAAGCCCTTGTCGAGCATGTCGCCGGCGGCGGCCCGGGCTATTTGGCCGTGGACGGCCCGCGCGGCCCGCGCAATCGCGTTCACAAGGGAATCGCGGTTCTCTCGCAGCGGACCGGCGCGGCGGTCATCAATTTGGTAGCGGTCCCCTCGCGCCGCTGGATCTTCACCCATGCCTGGGACCGCTTCCAAATCCCGAAACCCTTCAGCACGATCCACGGCTATTTCAGCGTGCCGATTTTTCCCCGGGCAGACGAAGGCGTCGAGGAATACCGAAAGCGGATCGAGATTTCGTTAAACGAGCTCGAACGGCAGCACGACCCCATCGAGTCCGAACTCGCCGCCGCCGCCACGCTTCGCCGCCAGACGCCGGTCAGACAGCGAGATTGACGCTGTTCGCAAGGACATCCACTTGATTTATGCGGCGCTGGCTGCTGACCGCTCGATCGTCTCCTGCGACGAAACCGCCAGACAGCTCTTTGGACAAGCTTCTACGGTCGTACCTGCCTTCAGCCCGATCGTCTGGGTGAACCCCGATCGAGAAGAAGAAAGGGCAATTCAATGGCTCGAAGACGGGGCCGAAGCGGAGCCGGATCGAATGCTCTGTCGAAGGCGGATATAACGGCAGAACGCCCAGTCTCCAAAGAGCCAGTCTCCAAGCAGGGCAAGTGGCGTGGTGCTTGCGACCCCTCTCAGTCGGTCCCCGCTTGTTCCAACACCGCCGGAAACGGCACGTGACTGAGCGACCCGAACAACGGGTTCTCTTTGCAGCTTCGCCCGAACCACGTGGGGCGAGGAGACGCCACAGAGGAAGCGGGCCAGCGAACGGGGGCTGCGCAAATGGGCGGCGTGTTGGCTTCGTAGCGCGACCGCTTGCGCCGAGAGGACCGGGTCGATTCGTGCTGGCGGCCGGGGCGGCAAATGGCTGGGCTTGCCCCCCTGCAAACACCAGGAACAGTGACCGCAAGGCTGCGGCAACGGATCGCCGAAATGGGCGCCGAGGGCCGAAACCTGGCAGCCGTCGTGCTCGACCAGCACGGCCACCTGACCGAGCCGGGCGATCTCCCGCTGTTCCCGTTGCAACGCCTTGTCGTATAACGACTTCGCCAGCGAGGCGAGGTTTTCGGGGCGGTGCAGCAGCCGGAAGCGGTGCCGCACTCCGGCAACTTGCAGTTCGATGTGTCCTTGCTCGGCCAGATAGTCGAGTGCGCGGACCACCCGATCCCGCGGTTGGCCGAGCGTTTGGCTTGTCTGGTCAACGTCGAGTTGGAACCAAACCTTCGCTTTCTTCGCCTGCCGGAACAAGTCGGCGAGAAAAGCCCTGCGCTCGCCGCCGAAATTACTCAGGATTTCCGTCGAAGATTTCAGCGGCTTGAATTGATACGTGGCGTAGAAGGGCGTCCCCCGCTCCAGGTGTCCGGCAAGTTCCAGGTATGTCAGCAACGTGCGGACCACGGTGAATCGAATGTCGTGCACGGACGATAGCTCGTACTCGCTGGCGTCGAATTCCGCGTCGTTGCCGAAAATCTCGCGCACGAGCCCTTCGACGGCTTCCAAGCTGGGCGTGTCGCCGTAGGCAAAGTTCTCCAGCACGTTCAGGTCGTCCTGGCAGAAGAACATCTCGCAGAGCGACGGCAGGCCGTCACGGCCGGCTCGTCCGATCTCTTGAGCGTAGTTTTCCAGGCTCTTCGGCGGATTGTAGTGGTAGACGTAGCGGACGTCGGCCTTGTCGATGCCCATGCCGAAGGCGATCGTGGCCACGACGATCCCCCGCTCGGAAACGATGAACCAGTTTTGGATCTCCTCGCGGTCGTCGTCTTCCATGCCGGCGTGGTACGGCCGGGCGGGAAAGCCGGCCGCGTGAAGCCGCTCGGCCAGCGTCTCGGCCGTCCGCTGCAAAGTAACGTAGACGATCGTCGGTCCGGCTTCCCGCTTGCGAATCGCCTCGAAGAACAGAGCATCGCGCTGTTCCGAGGTGACGGGCGTCGCCAGCAGCGTCAGGTTGGGACGATAGAAACCGGTGCGGATCGCGCATTGCGGCTCGATCTCGAAGAAGCGGCACATATCGACGAGTACCTGCGGCGTCGCCGTGGCCGTAAGTGCCAGCACTCGTTCGGCCCGGCACGACTTGGCGAACTGCGCCAGCCGCAAGTAGTCGGGCCGGAAGTTGTGCCCCCATTCCGATATGCAATGGGCTTCGTCCACCGCAAACAGCGAAATCCTGGTGCGCTGGATGGCCTCGCAGAATCGCTCGTTGATGAACCGTTCCGGCGCGACGTACAGCAGCCGCAGCCGGCCCGAGCGGATTTCGTCCATGACGGTACGGTTTTCGTCGAGCGTCAACGTCGAATCGAGTCGCCGCGCGGCGATTCCCCGAGCGGCCAGCGCGTCGATCTGATCCTTCATCAGGGCAATCAGGGGGGAGACCACCAGCGTCAATCCCGGCAGCAGCAGGGCGGGAATTTGGTAGCAGAGCGACTTGCCGCCGCCGGTAGGAAAGACGACGGCCGCCGATCGCCCAGCCATCAGATGGCCGATCGCGTCCTCCTGCCCCGGCTTGAACTCGGAGAAACCGAACCGATTTTTGAGCAACTGGAGCAATTGCTCCCGTCCAGTCTTCTGATCAGGGTCATCCTTGGCTTGCATGAAGCGTCCCTTTCTTCGGCGGCCACGTCCAAACATATACCAATATACAGGCATCACCGCTTCGTTCAAGCCGGGGCAACCGGTTGGGAGTGGCGGCTGATGATTCGCTTCACCGACACGGAACCGGTGCAGAAGAACTGCAAGATCGTTTGGACTTTCACGAAGGCCGCCAGGGCCGATCAGTCTTCGGAGACAAGCCGCCACGAGCGCGCTTGCATCGCCGTTTCTGCGGTGTTTAGCCCCGGCACTTGTGCCGGGCTGGGCATTTGGGCCGCCCTATTTTTAAAGACTGATTGGTCCTGCGAAGGCCGCCTGCGATATTGACAGGAATCGCAAACGCGTATAGATTGGAGGCGAGGGCACAAAATCTGTAATGCTGAGGCGGCGTCTTCCGACAGGCGGAGAGGCACCACGACAGCGTTGGACTGTCTGTCAACCTGCGCCGCCCGAAGAGTCGCAGGCGTTTCTTCAATGCTCACTGGTTCTTAGGAGTTGCTCACCATGATGGCACTATTGCCCGCGCGGCCTCGTATTCTCGGCGTACCGGCTGCTCTTGTGGCGCTTTCTTGTGCGGAAAGCGGCCGGAAAAACCGGCTTGCTTTTCGCTGTATGTTTGTTGCTGGCCGGGCTGGGGAAGGCGCAAGCCACGGACTATGTCGACGTGATCGTCAATAATTCGCTCTATTCGGGCGGGCAGATCACCGCCTCGCTGAATCAATACCTTAGCGACATCACCGCCCAAGGATACACTCCCCGCTTGGTGACGACCTCCTTCGCCGATCCTGCCGCGTTGCGGACGTCTTTGGCCAACGACTACAGCACCTACAACATCAAGGGGGCCGTGATGATCGGCGACATGCCGGTCGAGCATTTCGAGCGAAACGGCCAGTTCGGCAATCCCAACGATTACCAGCGGTTCGCCTGCGATCTCTACTACATGGACCTCAACGGCGCCTGGTCGGATGCCACCGGCAATGGCACCTACGATACGCACACCGGCAACGTGGCGCCGGAGATTTGGGTGTCGCACATCGCTCCCTCGAACGTGCTCCCTCTCAATCCCGGCCAGACCGAAGCGTCGCTACTGAACAGCTACTTCACCAAGGACCATCAGTACAAGGCCGGACAACTCCGCCTCCCGCAAAGCGGTTTGACCTACATCGACGACGATTGGAGCGGTGATACGGCGGTGGGGCCGGCACTGAGCCATTCCGTTTCCGGCCGCCTCGATGTTGTCAACGACGTTATGACGACGACCCCCGAGCGACTACATCGCTCACCTCACGCCGGCCTCTTCTCCCAAGTACGAAAGCACTCTGCTCATGTGTCATTCCGGTCCGGATGCGCATGTTTTCAAGACGAACTACGAATGGGGGGCTGGAAACGTCAACAACACCGATCTTAAAGGAATCGATCCGCAGAGTTTCTTCTACAACCTCTTTGCCTGCTCGAACGGCGATTTCGAGTACTCCGGCGGCGCCATGGGTCTTCCAGTACGTATTCGGCACGAACAAAGGTCTGCTCTCCGTCTCGACCACCAAGACCGGCTCGATGCTCAATTTCGACGACTATTACGCTCCGGTCGGGCAGGGGGCAACCTTCGGCCAAGCCTATCTCGACTGGTGGAACGCCCAGGCCGCCGGTGGTTTTGATGACGGAGAGAAGGACTGGTATTACGGCATGACGTTGACCGGCGATCCCTTCTTGCGCAGCCAAGCCTACACGGCGGCGGCCTATGCCACGTGGAACGGCGGCACCGCCTCGTGGACCAACCAGGGAAACAACTGGGCGGCAGGCGGATCGGCCTTCACCTGGAACAACCTCGGAATTCGGCGCCACGTTCAACTCGCCCGCCCCGGCCGGTTCGATTCCGATCGTCGGCGGGATTTACACATACGGGGTGATCACGAATGCCGACGGCTATTCGTTCAGCGGCTCGCCTTCCAGCTTGCTGGAGACGCTCGGCGGCGGAATCACAGCCAACGGCAACACGACGATCAACTGCCCGATCTTGATCGCCGACCGCCAGACGTGGAACGTGGCCAGCGGGAAGAGCCTGACCGTCGGCGCGGTCCATACGTTCTTCAACGATTTGACGATCGGCGGCGGCGGCAGCGTCTATGTAGCCGGCGCGGTCGACGGCGGCAGCTCGGCACTGACCACCAACGCCCCCGCTCCGGGAAAGATCACCTACAGCGGCGCCGGAAACCTCAACTTCAGCGGCGACGGAGCGGTGTCGGTTGATCTTGCCAAAACGTCCACCGGCGGACTCTATATCTCGCCCGCAGCCGGTCAAATTAAGACGTGGTCCGGTGCGATCACCGGCAGCGGCACGGGGGCGATTCACAAAACGGACCAGGGGACGCTGATTCTCACGGCACGCAACACCTACAGCGCCACGACGTATATCGACGGCGGCGTGTTGCAGGCCAACATCGGCACGGGCATCCCCTCGTCGCGTTTCCTGGTGCTCAACGGCGGCGTGCTGCAAAGCGACGGCGGCGGCGCGGTCAACTTCACCCGCAGCCTGGGCACGTCGGGCTCCAGGTTCCAGTGGAGCGGCAGCGGCGGCGGGTTTTCGGCCGGAGCCGGGGCACTGACGGTCAACGTCGGCAACTCCGGGACGCCCATCACGCTCACCTGGGGGAACACGCCGGGCACGAACATTGTCGGCACGCTGAAGTTCGGCTCGACGACCTCGCAGAACGTGACGACTTTCCGCAACCCGGTGAATCTCTACGGCGCGGATCGCACCATCAACGTGGACGACAATCCGGCGTCGGCGGCCGACTACACTGTCATGCAGGGAGCAATCACGACCAGCATCGGGACGGCGGGGTTGATCAAGACCGGCAACGGCCTCTTGGGGCTGGCCGCCAGCAACTCCTACAACGGCGGCACCACAATCTCCGGCGGTGCGGTCTCCATGATGGCCACCGGCGCCTTGGGCAGCGGCGCGGTGAGCGTGGCCAGCGGCGCCAGTTGCGATCTGGCCACTTCGACGACCATGACCTTCAGCAATGCGATTACGCTCAACGGGCTCGGCGGCACAGTGGGCGGACTGACCAGGCCGGCGTTGTACGGCGACGGCAGCGGCGGCGTTTATACGCTCTCCGGTCAAATCACGCTGGCGGCCAGCAGCGACGTGGGCAACTCGACCAACAACGGCATGCTCACCCTCAGCGGGCGAATTACCGGGCCGGGCGGCCTGGTCATCGAAAACACGATCGCGGCGCTGACCGACCAGGCGGGCCCGATCACCCTGAGCGGGGCCAACAGCAACGACTACGGCGGCAGCACGACGATCAACCGCGGCACCGTCTACTTGCAGAAGAGCGGCGGGGCGGTGGCCATTCCCGGCGACGTGACGATCAGCGCCGGCGGCAGCACCAGTCCGGGGTGGAACACGTACCTGATTCTCAAGGAGAGCAACCAGATCGCCTCCTCCGCCGTAATGAGCTTCTATGACAACCGGACCTGCTATTCCTATTTTGAGTTGCTGGGGAACCAGCAGACGTTGGCCGGGATCAGCGACTTCTACGCCCGCGGGATCATCGAGAACGCCGAGCAGGAGACCGGCATCAACAACACCGGCACGCTGACGATCGACAACACCGCCGACTGCGCGTACTAGCGGCTACATTCGCAATGGCGACTTTGCCGCCAACGGCGCGAGCACGGGCCTGCTGGCGCTGGTCAAGAGCGGTCCGGGCACGCTGACGCTGGGCGGCTCGCATTGCGGCAACTACACCGGCGGTCTGACGGTCAACGCCGGCACGCTCGATTACAGCGGCGCCACGGTGTTGCCGGGCACGCCGCTGGCCTATCCGATCGGCCCGACCGGTCCGACCTCGCCGGCGGTGATCGCCCCCTGTCCGTACACGATCAACGGCGGGCGTGTTGAACATCGGCGGGCTGTCGGCGTCGATCGGCGCGTTTACGATCAGCGGCGGCACGGTCAGCGGAACCGGCACGCTGACCAGCAACGCCGCCTACGACGTTCGCGGCGGCCGGGTGGAAGCCAATCTGGCCGGCAACGCCATCGGCCTGACCAAGTCGGGCGCGACGGCCGGCGGTGCTTACCGGCACGAACTCGTACAGCGGCCGCACCACGGTCGCCGGCGGCGTGCTCGAACTCGGTCCCAGCGCACAGGACTGCGTTTTGAACGTGGGCGGCGCCGACGTGCAGTCGGGGGCGCTGATCTTCGACTACGCCGGCGGGTCGGACCCGGCGGCGACGATCGCCAGCTTGCTGCGCGGCCAGTTATGACGACGGTCGTTGGGACGTGGGCCAGTTCCAGAATTCGACGGCGTTGTCGACGGGGTTGACGTTGGGCTGGTTGGACGACCCGACGTCGCACGAGGTGAAGGTGATGGCGACTTACGCGGGCGATTTCAACCTCGACGGCGTCGTGGACGGCCTGGATCGGGCGATCTGGTTTGCGAACGCATCCACCGGCAGCACGTGGCAGCAGGGCGACGCGAACTACGACGGGGTAGTGAACGGCCTGGACCGCGACCTCTGGTTTTCGCACGTCGGCCTGCCCTCGCTCGCGTTTGACTTGCCGGCCACCTCCGCCGTCACCCCGGTGCCCGAGCCCGGCACGTTGGCCCTCTTGGCCGCCGCGTTGTTGGGGCTGTTGGCGTATGGTTGCCAAACGCGACGCACTGGGCATATGATGCGAACGTGAATCAACAAGATCGGAATCCATAGTTGGATTGCTACGTTGACCGTTGTCTTCGCCCTGCTGTTGATCGTCGTTTTGTCAGCCTGCCTGGTGGTGACGCTCTTCGGGCTGCCGGGCAACTGGCTGATTCTTGCGGCGACCGCGATTTATTCGTGCCTGACGCCCGCACGGTCGCCGGTGGCCATTGGCTGGCAGCCTATCGTGGTTCTCTTCGTCATCGCCGTTGTAGGCGAGATTGTTGAACTGGCGGCAGCGACCGTTGGAACAGCCAAGGCGGGCGGGAGCCGGCGGGGGGCCGCCCTGGCGTTGGCCGGCTCGGTCGTCGGCGCGGTTGTCGGCGTACTGATCGGCATACCCGTTCCGCTGGTGGGACCGATCCTGGCCGCGCTCCTCTTTGCCGCGCTCGGTGCGCTGGCGGGAGCGATGCTAGGAGAGCTCTGGGCTGGAAAGAACTGGGCCGCCAGTTGGCGCATCGGCAAGGCGGCGTTTCGCGGCCGGCTCGCCGGAACCCTCGCCAAGATGTCTCTCGGCGTGCTGATGGTGGCGGTCGTCATCGTCGCGCTGCTGTCGTAGACGGTGGCTGCCGATACAATTGTCGCGTAGACTGAAGGAGATGCGGCTGGCGTCCCGGCATTGTCCGCAGATCAGAGCCGCCGTGTCTGCTGGCAGTTTCGCCGCGGGCCGTTGGCCCCCGGCTATTACGATCATTTTCCTGAGACTCCAGCCAAGTGCGACGTGGCAATCGTTCGATGTTGTCCGACCCCCAGCCTCTGAACGACGAACCCCCGGTTTCTGCGGAACCGGTTGTCCGCGAAACCGTCTGCAAAACGATTCTCAACCACAGCGGGCTCGACGATTACTCGCTGAATTGCTACACGGGCTGCGCACCGTTGCGTTTACTGCTATGCGCGGTTCATGCAGCGATTTCATCCGCACGAAGAACCGTGGGGGAGTTTCATCGACGTGAAGGTGAATGCCGTCGAGGCGCTCAAACGGCAGTTGCGCGCGCGCGGCCGGGCTCGGTGTTCATCAGCAGCGCGTGCGACGGCTGGCAATCGATCGAGGCCGAGCGCCGGCTGACCCGCCGCTGCTGCGACCTCCTGTTGGAACGAGGCTTCCGCTTGCACCTGCTCACCAAAAGCGCGCTTATCCTGAGGGATTTCGATCTCTTTCACGGCAATTCGGTACGCGTCGGGATCACGCTGACCACGCTCGACGAGCGTCTGCGGCAGTTGTGGGAACCGGGAGCGGCCGGGGTCGAACCGCGGTGCCGCGTGATCGAGGAGGCGCGAAGGGCGGGCCTGGAAACCAGCGTGATGTTCGGCCCGCTGCTGCCGTTTCTCTCCGACAGCCAGGAGAACATCGATGCGATGCTGACGCGCGCCGGCGATCTGGGAGTTGATGCGATCTGGGTCGATGCCCTCAATCCGCGGCCGAGGGTATGGCACGCGGTCGCCGGACTGCTTCATGCGGAGTTTCCCGACCTGCTGCCGAGCTACCAGAGAATTCTCTTCGATCGGTCCTGCCGAAGGGAGTATCTAGGGGAGCTTCGCACCCGCATCGACCGCGCGGCGAAGCGCGCCTCATTGAGCGATCGGGTCTCGGCGTGCATGTAAAGCCGCCCTTGCGGGCTCGCCGCGAAACCGCAAGGGGTTCAGAGTCCGGTGAGGTCAAGGGCTTGTTGCAACGGCGCCAAGGTGCGTTCGAGCGTGATCCAGGTCGTCCAAACGAAAAACACCGTCAGTCCCGTCACCATTGCAGTAAGGAAGCCCTTCCAGGGGAGCGTGAAGCGGCGGCTTCGCCACAATAGCGGAATCGCCAGCGGTCCGAGCACGAAGAACAACAACGGCAAGACAACCCAGGGGCTCTCCCACGCCGCAGACTGCTTGACGCACGGAGAAACGCCAAGCTTGACGCCCGTTGGCGTCGGTGCACCGCAGCGTCGGCAGTAGTTGTCGTCGGCATCGAGCGCTGCGGTACACTGGCGGCAGACCGGTTCTGGTGGAATGGGATCGTTCATGGAGCCGTGTTTCCTTACGCCTTGCGAAGCCGCCGGCGCGGCGCAATAATGGGAGCATCGTGGACGCTCCAAGGTAATTGTAGCATGTGCGATTTCGCCGATATTCGTGAAATTCAGCGACGGGTCGACGCGGCTTACGATCCCGAGTTGCTGCGCGTCGCCGGGCGGCGGCTCGTCGACCTGTTGGCCGACCATTTGAGCAAATCGCAGGCGTCGGAACAGGCCGTATTGCCGTGGCATGAGCCGGCGGAGAACGTACGGGCGGCGGCCGACGTCCTGAGTGAAGCGATCGGACCGCCGGCGGGCCGCGACGCCCTGGCCGACCGCTTTGCCGGGCTGGTGCGGACGATGTTGAGCCGGGGGCACAATCTGCACGATCCGCGGTACATCGGCCATCAGGTCGCGGCGTCGGCGCCGCTGGCGGGGCTGTTCGACGCCGTCGGCTCGGTCACGAATCAGGTCATGGCCACCTACGACATGGGGCCTTGGGCGACCGCCGCCGAAAGGGCAATGGTCGAGCAGTTGGGCGAACGGATCGGCTGGCGGCGCGGCGAGTTTTCCGGGCTGGCAACGCACGGCGGATCGCTGGCAAACCTGACGGCCCTGTTGGCCGCCCGCAATCTGAGCTTGCAAGATTCCTGGGAACAAGGAACCGCCGAGACCGGTCGATCCGCGGCGCTGGTGGTTCACGCCGACGCCCACTACTGCATTTCCCGCGCGGCGGGAATCCTTGGCCTGGGGGCCGATCGCGTCATCCGCGTGGGGCTCGACGAGCGGCGTCGCATGGACGTGCATCAGTTGGATCGTACGCTCGGCGAGCTGCGAGCAAAGAAGCGGCCGATCGTCGCCGTCGTCGCCTGCGCGTGTTCGACGCCGATCGGGGCTTTCGACGTGCTCGACGAGGTGGCCGACGTATGCCAGCGGCACGGCACATGGCTGCACGTCGATGCGGCGCATGGCGGAGCCGCCTGCTTGAGTGCCAAATACCGGCATCTGGTCGCCGGTCTACACCGCGCCGACAGCGTCGTTTGGGACGCGCACAAGATGCTGTTTGTGCCGGGGCTGTGCGCCTTCGTCTTCTACCGCAAGCCGGCGCACAAGTTCGAGGCCTTTCGGCAGGACGCCCCGTACCTGTTCGACCCGGCGGCGCCGGGATTGGCCGAATACGACAGCGCGGTGGCCACGGTCGAATGTACCAAGCGGGCGGCGGCCTTCGGCTTGTGGGGGATTTGGGCGATGTTCGGCCCGCAGTTGTTCGCCGATCTCGTGGAGATCACGTTTGGGATGGGGCGGGTGTTCTACGAGAAGCTGTCGGCGGCGCCCGACTTCGCGGCGCTGCACGAACCGCAGTGCAACATCGTCGTGTTTCGCCACGTTCCGCCGCCGCTCCGCGAGGCGCCGCCCGAGCGTCTGGGTCAGTTCCAGTTGGAACTGCGGCGGAGGATCATCGAGTCGGGTGAGTTCTATATCGTTTCGACGCGGCTGGACGGCATCGGAGCGTTGCGGGTGACGATCATCAATCCCCTGACCACACCGGAGCACCTCGACCGGCTGCTGCAAGCGATTCGCGAGGCGGGGCGACAAATCATCAAGGAACATCTCTGACCGGAGGACGTTTCGATGGACTGCAAACAGACGAAGAACCTCAAGCAATGCACGTGCAGCTACGGTTCTTGTTCGCGCAAGGGGCTTTGTTGCGAGTGCGTCAGCTATCACCTCAAGGCGCGGGAGCTGCCGGGCTGCTTCTTTCCGCCCGCCGCCGAACGCACCTACGATCGCTCGTTCGAGCATTTCGCGCGATTGGTCGCTGCCGGCAAGCTCGACTGAATGGATTCCCACTGTGGAGAACGATTATGGACGAAAATTTACTGCGAAGACAGCGGGCGGTGGCGGAAGCTCGCGGGATTCCGCGGCTTCGGCGACATATCTTTCTCTGCTGCGACCAGTCGAATCCTAAGTGCACCAGCAAGGAGACGTCGCTTGAGGCGTGGGAATACCTGAAGCGGCGGCTCGACGAACTCGGGCTCGCCGGGCCCAAAGGCTGCGTCTATCGCAGCAAGGCCAACTGCCTTCGGATTTGCTCGGGCGGACCGATCGCCGTGGTCTATCCCGAGGGGGCCTGGTACGGGCAATGCGATCCGCCGGTTCTCGAACGCATCATCCAAGAGCATCTCATCGGGGGACGAGTCGTCGACGACTATCTGATTGTCCTGCACCCGCTGGACGGAGAGTCGACGTGATGAATGTCAACGAATCGCCGCAGCCCTCTTCGCCTTCGGAAGCCCCCGCCCGTCGCCGCAGGGCGCGGACGCCGCCGGCGTGGGTTTGGATCGTATTGCTGTTGATCGGCATTGTGGTGGTGATCGTGCGCCGGGCCGACGTTCTCGGAGATCACGCCTACGCCAACATCGCCACAGTCGTGTTGTGTCTTGTGGCCGCGGTTGTCTTGGCGGTGTGGTTCTTCTTCCGCAGCGGGTATAGCTGGCTGTCGCGGCTGCTGGCCGCCGTCGGCGGGGCAGCGGTGGTGGGGCTGCTGGTGTTCTTGTTTCCCATTGAGCGTCTTAGCGGCGAATTGGTGCCGATCTTCGGTTATCGTTTCTCGGCGGAGCCCGATCGGTTGTTGAAGATCCCGCCGGCCGATGCCGCCGAGAACGTCCACGTCGATCTTCGCACCACGACAAAGGACGATTTTCCCGGTTTTCTCGGCCCGCACGGCAGCGAGTCGGTCGACGGCGTCGCGTTGGCCCGCAACTGGACGGAGCGGCCTCCCGAATTGGTTTGGCGGCACAAGATCGGCGCGGGCTGGTCGGCGTTCTCCGTAGTCAACGGTCACGCGGTAACGATGGAGCAGCGCGGCGACCTGGAGATGACGACGTGCTACAACGTCGAGAGCGGTCGATTGGAATGGGCGCATTCGACGCCCGGCCGCTACGAACGACTGGAAGCAGGCGTCGGGCCGCGAAGCACGCCGACGATCGACGACGGCATGGTCTTTGCGCTCGGCGTCCGGGGGCATCTGGCGTGCCTCGACGGCGCAACCGGCAAACCGATTTGGGAGAAGGACCTGTTGAAGGAGTACGGCATTCCGATCGAGGAAGAGGCCGACGTGGTGAAGTGGGGCCGCTCGGCTTCGCCGCTGGTCGTGGGCAAAAAGGTGATTGTGCCTATCGGCGGACGCAGACAGGGACGGCTGGTCACACTGGCCGCGTTCGACAAGCGACGCGGCACGCTGCTTTGGGAAGGCGGCCGACGGCAGATCAGCTATAGCTCGCCCAACGTGGCGACCTTGGGCGGCGTCGAGCAGATCCTCATCGTCAACGAAGACACGGCCAGCGGCCATGACGTGAAGACGGGAAAGCCGCTCTGGGTGCATCTCTGGCCGGGACATACCAACCGCGATCCGAATGTGTCGCAAGCGGTCCCCATCAAGCCGAATTTGGTCTTCCTGTCGAAGGGTTACGGCGGCGGGGCCACGCTCCTGCGGCTCGCACCGGCGGCCGGCGGCACGTTCAACCCGCAGGTCGTCTGGGAAGACCGCCACGTCATGAAGACCAAGTTCGCCAACGTGACGATTCTCGACGGCTACGTTTACGGCCTCTCCGACGGCATTCTGGAGTGCGTGGAGGCGGCCACTGGCGCGAGCAAATGGAAGCAGGGACGCTACGGCCACGGGCAGATTCTCCGCGCCGGCGATCTGCTGCTGGTCCTCACCGAGAACGGCGAGGTCGTGCTCGTCGAGGCCGCGCCGGATCGGCCCAACCACGTGCTAGGCCGCTTTCAGGCGATCGAAGGGCTCACGTGGAACAACTTGGCGCTCTACGGCCCGTATCTGCTGGTGCGGAACGCCGAAGAGGCGGCGTGCTATAGGCTGCCGCTGATCTCACGGCCCTGATCGACGGCTGTCTATAGCGATTGTATCAGACAGTCGGCCGCAGTTCCATGTTCAACGGTGGCCGCAGTTGCTTGCCATGCGTTTGCAGGCTAACCCAAGTTGATCAGTTGAAGGGCCGAGAACATTTTTTTGGAAGTTTTTCGGCCTGAAATTGGGGCCCACGACGGCTGCATCTTCTCTGGTTTCACGGCAAGCAATCCATTCGGGCGCCATTGGCGGGCTTCAGAGCCGCGATTCGCGTTGTAGTGGAAACTTCTGCGTTTGACGGGGCTCTTTTATTGTCGATAATTCGGGCATGTTCATCAGGCCCTGCTATCGAAAGATCAAGGGAAAACGCCAAGCATACTGGGCTTTGGTGGAGTCCTATCGAAGCGAGCGCGGGCCGCGCCAGCGAACGGTGGCCTGGCTGGGCAAACTCAAGGAATCCGAGCGCGCCGGCGTCAAGCAAGCGGCGGAAGGCGGGAAGAAATCGCCCTACGCGCAACTCCAACTCTTCGATCACGAAGACAATCCCGAGCCCGAGTGGGTGGAGGTCGACACGGCGAGAGTTCGGGTGGAGAATCAACTCGAGTTTGGCGGGGCTTGGTTGGCGTTGGAGTTGATGCGCCGGCTGCGACTGGACGAGTTTTTGGAGAAGGCGCTGCCTCGCGGCAAGGAAGACATTCCCTGGGCGCAAATCGCGACGATTCTGGTGACCTGCCGCCTCTGCCGCCCGTCGAGCGAACTGCACATCGCCGAGCACTACTACCAGAGCACGGCGTTGCCTGATCTGCTGGGGGTTCCGTCGCGCAAAATCAATCATCCGCGGTTGTACCGCGCGTTGGATCAACTGCTTCCGCACAAAGAGGCATTGGAGACGCACCTGAAAGACAGCCTCGGCTCGCTCTTTGACTTGGATTACGATCTGCTGCTATACGACGTGACGAGCACCTATTTCGAGGGTCTTTGCGAGGGCAACCCGCAAGCCCAGCGCGGCTACTCCCGCGACAAACGGTCTGATTGCAAGCAGGTCTGCATCGGCTTGGTCGTGACTCGGGAGGGGATCCCGCTGGGCTACGAGGTCTTCGCCGGCAACCGCAACGACGTGACGACGTGGCAGGAGATCGTCACCACGATGGAAAGGCGTTACGGCCGGGCCAACCGCATCTGGTGTGGCGACCGCGGCATGATGAGCAAGGCGAATCTGGAGTTCATGGAATCGGGCGATCGGCGTTACATCATCGGCGCATCGAAGGGGACGCTCAAAAAGTTCGAGCAACAGTTGCTCGGCGAAGACTGGCGGACGATCCGCGAAGGGCTGGAAGTGAAAATGTGTGCTTCGCCCGACGGCGGCCGGGAAACGTATATCTTGTGCCGCAGCCGCGATCGGCGGGAGAAGGAGAAGGCGATGCACGAGCGTTTCGAGCGTCGCATTGACGCGGCGATGGAAAAGGTTCGTGCGAGTTGCGAAAAACGTAAGTGGAAAAAGGAAGTGATCGACCGCCGGGTCGGCCAGATCATGGCGAAGAACTCCCGGGCCGCCGGGCTTTATGAGGTGGCCGTGGAAGAAATCGACGGCCGCGCCGTCGTCTCTTGGCGAAAGAACGAGGCGTGGCGGCAGTGGGCAGCGCTCAACGAGGGCTGCTACCTCCTCCGCACGAATGTCACGGACTGGTCGGCCGAGGATCTTTGGCAGGCGTACATCCAGTTGACCGACGCCGAGGCGGCGTTCCGGATCCACAAAAGCGACCTGCGAATCCGCCCGGTCTGGCACCAGACCGAGGAGCGAGTCCAGGCTCACATTCTGGTCTGCTTCTTGGCCTACGTCCTTTGGAAGGCGCTGCATCAAATGACGCAGGCCGCCGGGTTGGGCGACGAGCCGCGTCGGATATTCGAGGAGTTGGGCAAGATACGGCTGGTAGACGTCGTCTTGCCCACGCGGGACAAGCACATTGAAATCCGCCGTCGTTGCGTCGCTCGACCCACGGACCACCAAGCCATCCTACTGGACCGTCTCGGGCTGCGTTTGCCCAGGCAACTGAAAGTCGGACCGCCAATGTAGTGGAAATATTTCGCCCTCGGCCCCACAAAAATAGAGATTTCGTTGCTGCAACTGATCAACTTGGGCTAAGATTGCCTAGTCGTTTAGGGTTGGTGAGTTCGGCCATTCCGCACTTGCAAAATGAGGGGGTGTATATGGCCCGGGAATGCAAGATGCTGCAGCTCTGCGGTTTTCTAAAGAAACACGGCAGTGAAAACAGCTTGGCGGCCCTATGGTTTCGTTGCGAATACTGCACCGGAGAGAAGCAAGAGGAGTGCAAACGGAAGCAGTACATGATCGAGCACGGCAAGACGCCACCGGATGGACATGGCTCCCACCGGGGAGCTGTTGCAGCCCGTTGCAGCCTCATAAAGGCCGGCCAAGCAGGCTGGTCTCTCCCGCTCCCGCCAGGTGGACATCAGCCGTTCGCGGGGGAGTTTCTTGATGGCTATCGGTCGATCACTTGCCAAGGTTAGGGGCTCGCGTCAAAACAGGTCGGTGGTTCTCGTAGGACGGATTTCCGCATCCGTCCGGTTTTCGGGACGGATTTGGCAGTCCGTTCTACGGCAAGTTGCGATGTCCGTTTTGCCGCGCGAACCAGGCACTTGCACTGCCGGCCCAACGGAACGTCACTTGCCGGCAATGATCAGATCGAGGCGCCTGCTGTTTTCCGCCAGTGACAGATTGCCCCCCTCGATCGTCATCCAGCCGTTGTAGCCGATGCGGTCGAGCGCGGCCCGCACGGCCGGCCACTTGACGCTGCCGTCGCGTATGTTGCAGAATCGGCCGTCGTGGCCGTCCGGATTGAGCTTGAAGTCCTTGACGTGGCATTTCACCAGCAGTTTGCCGAGCGCGCGGATCCAATCTTGCGGCGGGGCGTAGCGGACGTGATTGCCGATGTCAAAGTACGCCCGCACCCAGGGGCTATTGAACGAGGCGACGAAATTGGCCGCCAGGTCGGGTTTCACGCAAAGATTGTTCCACACGTTCTCGATAGCGATGACCACACCCGTCTTCTCGGCTGTCGGAATTAGCCGCCTAATGCCTTCCCGCGACGCATCGACGGCATGGTCGTGGGCCTCGATATACTTCCGATATTTCGGGTTGTTGTCGGCGACGACCTGCTTCAGGTGGCCGGTCTTCTTGTCGAAACGGACGTCGAACAGCCACGGCTTGGGCACGGGCATACCTGTGACGACGCAGGGGACGTACAGCACGGTGTCGGCGCCGTAGGCTTTCGCGGTCCGCAAGGCGGTTTCCATTTTTTCCACGCAGTTGGTCAACGCGGCGTCGCCGGCGTTCATGTTGCCCCAGCCGAACAGGACCGAATGGATCCGCATTCCCAGCGATTCAGCGATCTTGCGAGCGGCAGCGGCATCACGCGGTGATGTCTTCCATTCGGTCGATTCAATGCCTTCAAAGCCGGCGGCCTTCCAGGCGGTCAGCAGATCCTTGCTCGGAACGCCGATCATCGCCTTGTGCAGCTTCGTAGAGAAGGGAGCCGCGCCGACACGTCCGGCCATCGCAAGCGCGGCGCCGGCGGCGGCCGAGGCGGCCAAGAACTCGCGTCGAGTAAAAGCTGGAACTCACGGCCGACTTCTCCTATTCGAATCGTGTAATGCCGGGCATCGCGGCGGGGTAATTGCCGTCTTTGTCGCGCAAGGCGGGGGGAACGGCATCGAAGGCATACCTTGCAGGGGCCAACCGCTGCTTCGAGTTGATGGCTTGCTCCCACGTCAGGAATTGCCCCGTGTAATCGACCATGCGGCCCATGATCCCGAGCATCGTGCTTTGCGCCATGTAGTGACCGTTGTTGATCGTGTTGCCGGAACGGATCGCCGCGAACAATGCCTGGTGTTCGCGGTCGTACATGCCGCCCGCGGCGAAGGCGCCCTTGGAACTCTTGAAGTGCCAGTTGGTGGCGGCTTGAATGCGGTTTGCCAGCAGGCTGGCCTGGCCTTTCGTGCCGAAGATGATGTCATTCACGTCCCAGGCGCAACCGGGAATTTGCCGGCAATAGGCGTGAACGTGAACGCCGCCGGGATACTCATAGGTAACGGCGTGGTGATCGTAGACGTTGCCCTGTTTGGGATCGCGGCATTGGCGGCCGCCGATGCCCCACGCCCGCAGCGGCGGCTGGTCGTGCATTGCCCAAGACGCCTTGTCGAGGCTATGGACATGTTGTTCGACGTTGCAATCGCCGGAGAGCCAATAGAAGTACTGCCAATTGCGCAACTGGTATTCCATTTCGGTCCACTCGGGCCTGCGCCAATAATACGAGATCGGAGCGGCCAGATAGGTCTCCTGGATGCTCTTGATTTCACCGATGGCTCCGTCGAGAACTCGTTTCATCGTCTCCTGTACGCCGCGATCGTAGCGCCAGCACAAGCCGGAGACGATATTGAGATTCTTCTTCTTCGCCTCCTCGACCGAGGCCATGACGCTGCGGATGCCGGGGGCATCGACCGCCACGGGCTTCTCGCAGAAGATGTGCAGACCGGCATCGACGGCGGCTTTCAGATGCACCGGGCGGAAGTGGGGCGGTGAGGCAAGAATCACCACGTCGACCGCCCCGCTCTGGCACAGCTTGTCGGCAGCGTCGAATCCCACAAAGCAGTGATCGGGATCGACGGCGACCTTGTCGGCAAAATCGCTCTTCTTCAGAGCCCGCAGACTGTTCTGCAAGCGGTCGTTGAAGGCGTCGGCCATCGCCACGAGTTTGCAGTTCTTGTCGGCGCCGAGCGCGTTTTCCGCGGCCCCGGTTCCGCGGCCGCCACAGCCGACCAGGCCGATCCTCAGCGTGTCGCTGCCGGCGGCATGGGCGCTGCGGGCGATCGCCAGACTGCCGCTCAGCGCCCCGGCGGCCGCCAGGGCCGAACTGGTTTTCAGAAAATCACGGCGCGAAGGCCGATCAACGCTACATTTGCCATGCAACTGTGCCATGTTTCGCTGCGCTTTCCGCGGTGGCAAGGCGGGTGCATTCCACCGCGCAATAGAGTGGGGTGAATCAGGGGTGGGCAGTGGGCGCTGAAGACTTCGCCATCGCAAAAGACTCCAGCCAATGCTTCCTAGTATACCAATTTCTGCCCGCTGCTGCAAGCAGCGATGAAGTTGCCGTTGTTTGGCCGTCTATCGTGCGATCTTCTCGGCCAGCACCGCGGCGCCGACGAGGTTCGCGTTCAGCCCGCGCTCGTCGATCACCGAAGGCCGCAGATAGCTCATCACGCCGGCGGCGCCGAGACGTCGCTGCGCCGAAGGGCCGAAATACGGCAGGGCGTAGGCGGGTTTGCCGCCCAGACAAATCGGCACGCCCTCGGGCAGGCCGTCGCGACGCGCCTGGCGGTACATGATCAGCGCGGCTTCCGCCAGTATTCGGCCGAACAATCGATCGGTGTTCACCGCCGGCTCGACGCGCATGTTGCTCAGCTTGCTAATCAGTTTGCCGGCGATCGAGGGATCGGTCATTTGGCCGGTTTCGTGGATGTCGAGGAATCGCTCGTAGAAATCGTCGTCGCCCACGACCGCGCGAAACAGGCGGCAGCGACCGGAGCCCGACAGGATCACTTCGGCGCGGATTGAATCGGGATCGCCTGCGGGGCCGGTCAGCTTTCCATCGGTCAGGCCGAGGGCCTCGACGGCGATCAACTCGAAGCGGTCGAACGAGGCGCCGTAATGGTAGAAGAGGGCCTTGAGCGTGAGTTTATCCAGCGGAATTCCGTAGCCCGGCTCGTTGGTGTAATGGAGTTTCCGATCGTCGCCGTCCCAATCGACGGATGGAAAGCGGACTTGGCCGGATTTGTCGATCCACGCTCCCCCCCAGCCGCCGCCGAACACCCAGTACAAGAGGTCGGTTTTGACAACGGACCACTCGGCCAGCCCGCCCAGGTTGGCGTCATTGTCGATGGCGGTTGGCAGGCCGGTTGCTTCCTGAATGTGACGTTGTAGATTGCGGTCACAAAGAAATCGCAGGTTCGCCGCCAACCGGTAGCTGCCGTCGGAGCGGAACAGCCCGGGCGAGGCAATGCCGATCGCCCTGGCATCGCCGATGCGTCCGCCGTTTTTCTCGACCAGTCGCTCGACCCTATCCAGCAGGCACGAGGCGAAGCTGTCGAAGTGGTTCTCGTATTCGTTGCCCTGTAGGAGCCCATCGTCGATCTGGTGGTGCGGATCGGTAAACAGGCCGATCTTAACTCCCAGCCCTGCACCGATGTCGATGGCAATGCTAAACGGTTTCATGTTCACCACCCAAGCGAGAGAGAATGCCCGACAGCAGAGGTCGATCATCGTTGGCTGCTCAGCCCCATTGTAACCACGCGCCGTGCCGTCCGCAATTCGTAAACGACCGACGTGCGAGTGAAAATGGGCGTGACGAGGCCAGTTTCTGCAAAGTTGTGTTCGCGACGCGTTTTCGGTACATTGGGTGGTGTTTCGCGAGAACCCCCGCGTCCGGGCCGCGTCCGGCGATTGCAGCTTGAGGAAGGAGCGATTCATGTCACGAATCTCACTGTCCTTGTGTGCCAGTGCGTTGCTTGCCGTCTCCTCCGTGGCAATGGCCGACAGCGTGACCTTTCGGCAGGAAGCCAAGACCGCGATCCTGGAAAATGGGGCGGTGCGGGTTGAGTTCGATCTGGCCGGCGGAACCTATCGAGCCATCGACCGGCGCGACGGAAGCTGCGGCTTCCGCGACGGCTGCATCCAAATCGGCGACTGGACCTCGACCCAACCGGGCGCCGTCTGCCGGGCCGCGGATCGGCCGATTAGCGACTCCCTGGGCAACGGCCGAACGCTGCTGGTCGAATGCAGCCATCCGGGTCGGCCGACCTTGTTGCTGGAGATCACGCTCTACGACGGCAGGAGTTTTCTCGCGATCCGCGGTGGCATGGTCAACACCACCGAGCAGTCGCTGCGGATCAAGGACTTCTATCCATTGACGGCCGCCAGGGCATTTCCCCAGACGGGCGACGTCGAATATGCCAAGACCCTCAATGGTGAAGCGGGCGGGCGAGAAATTTCCGTGCAGGCCGGTCCCGACCGTTCCAGTTCCAATAACGTGCTGATGACGTTCCGCAAGGGCGATCGACGGCGCACGGTAGTGTTGGGCGGACTGAGCTACCATGAGTGGATGAAGTGGGCCGCCGTTTGGCCGTCAGCCTCCGCTCCTTCCGATAATGCCGTTCGGCATCGCGAACTGAACTCGCGAATTGCACGGGCCGGCGGAAGACTCGCCGCCTATCTCGATTGCGGCGCCGAGCCCAAGGCGTCCGCGGCTTTCGGAGCGTCGCTGCGCAGCGCTTCGCGGCAAGCCGTACGATTTTGCCAGCGTCTTTGCCGCCCCCTGCTACAACACCGTGCTGTTCGACGACAAGCAGGTCGAAATCGCCGCGGCAGGACTGGACCCGAAAAAGCACTACGCGCTCGGTTTCTCGTGGTGGGACTATTCCAACGACGGGCGGGTCGAGTCGGTCTCGCTGGCGGCGGGCGAGGGCTCGTCGAAAACGATTCTCATCGAAAAGGCCACGCTGCCGGCCTATGCTTTGGTTCGCGAACAGTTGCCGGGGGAGAAGACGTTCGATGTTCCTGCTCCCCTTTATGCCTCGGGCAAGATGAAGATACAGTTTGCTTTCGAGGGCGCTCGCAAGCCGGGCTCCAATGCAGTGGTCAGCGAAGTCTGGCTGATCGAGGGTCCGGCCGGAGTGGCGGAAAAGATCGCGGCGCCGCCGACCGCTGCCGTCCCGCAGGAAACGGAGAGAGAGGTCTATCTGCACCTCAAGGCGATGGACCCCGTCGGGCGCCGCGTGGATCCCGGCGAGCGGTATCTACCGGAAGATCGCTTTTACGTCGATTTCGCCACGGACGATCCGTTCCAAGCGGCGGAGCAGTACGGCCTGGCGGTTCGAGCCGCCCAGCATGCGCAGCCGAATCCGTACACGTTCCCCACGATCTGCTCCTGGTATGCCGGCGTCACTTTTGAGCCGAGCGCCCAGAACCACCCCGAAAAGAGCCGCTACGGCATCGCCACAACCACGGGGCAAGTCGCGGAAATGGACTACATTCGCAAGACGGGCTTTCTCGACTACTCGACGATCGCCCTGCGGCTGGTGCCCGACAACTACACCCGCAACAACCCGCAGGGCTGGTGGGACGACAAACACTGGCAGGAACAGGGCTTCTACACACCGCCTTACGAGACTTCGGCGAAGTGGGGGCAAGCCGTGCAGAAACGCGGCGGGCTGGCCTTCACCTACTTCCAGTCCGATCGCGTTTCCGCCGACTTCCGCAAGGAACATGCGGACCTCGTATTGCCGGGCCGCGGCGCTTTGGACTACACGAAGCCGAAAGTGCAACGCTACATGCGCGGCGTCTATGCGGCCATGCGCGGCAATATCGCCGGCATGATGTTCGACTATTGCGACGAATTGTGGTGCTTCAATCTGGCGCAGGGCGGCTTCTTTGACAACCGCGTCACCGCCGCCTCGGTCTACCGACTGGTCTTCCAGTTGGCCAAAGAGGGGTTGGGGCCGCACTCGTGGATTCACGAGCGGCCCATTGATAATCCAGGCTCCGACGTGGCCGTCGGCCTGATCGATTCGCAGCGAACTTCCGGCGACACCGCGTCGATTTCGCCGAAGTTGATCGCGCGTTCGGGGTTGCGCTGGTACAAGAATCGCGTGCTGTTCGCGTACGACATGGACAGCAAGAGCCTCTTGAATGCATGGAAACAGACGGCGCCGAACGTCAGCGACGAGGACGGTCGGCGGATGACCTTGACGATGTCTTACGTCGCTGCCAGCCGGCTGCTGCTGGCCAATTCGTTCCGCGATCTGCCGCCTGCGGCACTTAGCGACCTGGAGCGAACGATGCCGTATCACGCGCAGCCGCGAAGCGCCCGGCCGCTCGATGCCTTTGTTGCCGACGGTCCGCCGCGCATCTACGACTTTGCCGTCAGCGCCGACTGGCGCCAACTCACGCTACTGAACACGGACAGCAATCGGAAAGCCACGCTGGACGTGCCGCTAAGCGGCGAGCCCGCCGCCGGCGCAGTTGGCTTGAATCCGAACTCGCAATACTACGTTTACGACTTCTGGAACGACCGGTTTTGCGGAAAGCTCTCCGGCCGTGCGTCTCTGCGACAGACGCTTCGTCCCGGCGAGGCGCGGATGTTATCGCTGCATCGTGCAGAGACGCATCCCCAGTTTCTCTCGACCAATCGCCACCTCATGCAGGGACTTGTCGATCTGGCCGCTATTCCGAAATGGGATACAGAGAAGCGCACACTGACCGGAACATCGAAAGTGATCGGCGGCCGCACATATCAAGTTGTCTTGGTCGGCAACGGCTATCAGCCCGTGTCGGCGACTGCCGCCGAAGCTACGGCAACGATCGAGCCGCTCGCCGGGGCCGAAGGCGTGTTTCGGCTGAGTCTGCAAAGTCCGCGAACGGCTGAAATCGCCTGGACCGTCAGCTTTTCCGTTCGCTAACATCGGAGGCGATGGTTCGCTATGTCATGCCTACGCCGGCACATTCTGACGTCAATCTGCTTCGTCGTTGCCGTCGCCGTGGCGTGTGGCCTTTCTGCCTCCGCTGCGACGCTCAAACGCTTTAACGGGCGCATCACCAGGCCGCAACTGGAACATTACTTGTCCCGGGCTATCACCATGGAGGGCCTGCTCCACGAACATGGCAACCTGGACGATGAAATTCGCTTGCTGAAACACGTCGGCGCTCGTTTCGCAGGCCGGACAATCTATCTTTGGGGCGGCGAGAGCAACCTCGACCGGTCGCTCGAAAGGGCACGCGCCCGCGAGCGCAAGCTGCACGCCGCTTTGCCGACGATTATGTTGCAGGCCGCGATTTTCGAAATCGTCACCGACGAAGTGGGGACGCAACGGTTGCCGGTCTGGGTCTTGAACGAGTTCGGTCAGTCCGGCCGTTCGCGGCCGTTTTCCTATGAGGCCATGTTGTATCCCAACGGCAGATTTCGCAATCACTGCGCAAGGGGGCGTCGGTTCCCGACATCAGCCGGACGGAAACGCAGATGTGGTTTTACTATCTGGCTGCGCGCTACATCGACGTCGGAGTCGAAGCCATCCATTTCGGCCAGGTCGAGCTAATGGGGGCGCGCGATCGCGAGCACGCGGCTTGGGCCTCCTTGCTCGCGCGGGTAAGGGCCTATGCGCGGCGGCACGCGCGGCGGGGCATCGTGCTGTGCGATGCCCACGTGCCCAGCGGCGGAATTTCGGTCGGACCGCAGCTCTTGTTCGATTTTCACTCATTCCCGCTGCGAATCGCCGAAGTGACCAATCGCCCGCTGGAAGGCGAATTGCGGAAAGGGTATGCCGACAGCATATTCGGCCGCAGTAAGGGAGGAACGACGCCGAGCGGATGGGCTTGCGAGCACTTGCCGTACTTGGTGGAGTTCGACAATTTCGGCCGGAGCCGCCGCGAGGGCCGGCACGTCCGCGGCCCGTGGATCTGGGGCTACGACGAAATTTCGTGGTTCGCGCGGATGGATCCGCCCAAGCGGCGTGCCTGGTTGCGCTACTGCTGGCAATGGGTACGCGACCACGACCCCAACGGATACGTAGAGATGCCCGGCAGCCGCACGTTGGCAGTGCCGGTCCACGGCAAAAACTGGTATTGGGCTAGCGATCCGAGCCTCGCGTGTCCCACCGGCTTTGGCGATGAGGCGACGATCCGTGCCATTTGGAGAGGGGCGGCTTGATCGGCGGCCGACCGCAAGCCGAAAGCGATCGCATCATCGCCGGGTTAGGAGACCGTAAACGCCGAGCGCAACCACAATAACGAAGAGACTGCTGAACAGAGCGGTGAAGAGAAAGGCGATCGGATCGAGGTCTGGCCCCGAGTCGATCAACATGGTTGCCGCGAAGAGCAGCGTGGCCACCAGAAAAACGATCGCGTAGGCGACATAGGCGACGCGACGGCCTCGGCCGCTGTGAAACGCCCAGCCGATGAAGGGGATTGCCAACACAAAGCTCAGCAAGGCTAGGTACTGGCACAGTACCCCGAGCGGATCGTGTCAGTGCAATTGGAGGCAGACGGGAAGGGCAATAAGACCAAACGGCAGCAGTGCAAAGACCAGTGCGAGAATGCCGGGCATCGGTTCTCCACTTCGCGTAACGTAACGATTATATCGCTTCTCTTCGCGTATGCCAAGCACCGCCGACTGCGTTGTATCGCGACGACCAACTCGATCCGGTCCTGGATGACGTAGTGGTCCGCCAAGTCTAAGTTGACAGGTGGGGTAGACATTCCTGTCTGCCCTGGGCAGGCAAGAATGCCTGCCCCACCATGCCAAGAACCTGTCATTCTTGGTTTGGCCCACCAGCAGGCCGAAATCGCGTTTGATTTCCGTCTCCTGCTTCGCAGCCCAATCTCGCCTATTCTCTTCTCTCCGGCAGAAACCAGTGTGATCGCCCCCCACCAACAGGACCATCGCTCCGCCTTTCTCGCGCCCTTGCGGACCGACTCAACGAGGCCGTGCCGGTGCTGGAAGAAACGAAGGCCGCCGGGGACCGCTGATCGCCGCTGACAGATGCTAATCCGGGGAATCGGCGAAGACTGGTGAGGATCAGCGTCCCCTGCTTCAAGAAACCTCTCTTGCACCACAAGCGACCGTTGACTATCCTTCCGCCTCCTCTCTTGTCAGGCGAGGCGAGAACGCCGTGGATGCATCGATTCCTCCAACCCGTCGCCGGTTTTGCGGCATACCTTTCCACGGGGGATGGCTTGCGCTGGCCGTTGCTCTTCTGGCACTGACCGGGTGTGGGGAATTCATGTCGCAGGAGCAAAACGCCTCGGGCGTTCGGCTCTTCGAGCAAGCCCGATACGCCGACGCGCTGCGGGACTTTCAGGAAGCGACCTACAGCAACCCGAAAGACGCCGACGGCTATTATAATCAAGCCGCCACCTACCATCGCATGGGCCGGCAGGAACACTGCCAGTCCGATCTGAAGCTGGCGGAGAAGTTCTACAACGACTGCCTCGACCGAAACCCCAACCACACCGAATGCTATCGCGGGCTGGCCGTCTTGCTGGCGGAGGACGGGCGCAAGGACGCCGCCTTCCGGCTGGTCCAAGGCTGGGCCGACCGCCAGCCCAAGTCGGCGGATGCCAAGATCGAACTTGCCCGGCTGTACGACGAGTTCGGCAACCGGCAAGCGGCTGAAGATTGCTTGTGCGAGGCGATCGAGGCCCAACCCGACAATGCCCGGGCTCTGACCGCCTTGGCGAAGATACGCGACGACGCCGGCGACAAGGCCCAGGCGCTGGCCAACTACAAGCGGTCGCTGAGCCACGACAGCCGGCAGCCGTACGTGGCCTCGCGCATCGGCCACTGCAAAGGAGCGTCACCGCGCCGCATCCGACGGCGCAGGCACCCCGCGGCGCCCGTCTCCGCCGGTTGTCGAGATGGGCACTCGCATGGCCGACCGCGCCCCCTCGCCGCTGAAATGAGCGGTACTCTGAACTTCAGTCCCAATCCGCACGCCTCGCTCAGCGTGCGATTGCTTCGCAGAAGCAGTGCCGAGCGACGGGTTGCCACCGACACTTCTTCTGCGAAGCGGTAGCACACATGCTCGCTGACGTTCCCGCGTGGCGAGAGCGCCGCCTAAATTTGCTCCCATTAAGAGGCTCGTTGCCCGCCTTTGTGCCCAGCGCCACCAGGTCGCCGGATCGATCGTGTCGTTGATCTGACGCACGGAGCCGTCAACCAACAGGAAATTGGCGCCGTAGGGATGGAGGCTCCAGAAGTCATCGACGTGGACGACGGAACTGTTGGGCGTGTGCGGCGGGCTGTCGTAACTGTCGCCGGTGTGGCCCAGGATCAGAACCGGCGCGCCTTCCGGCGGGTAGCCGTAGGGATTGGGATTTTTCGGCGGCACCACGGCCGCCGGTCACCGATCCCGTCCAGGTGGCATAAGCCAGGCGGCTGCTCCGTTCGCCGACGAAGAGCGTGTTGCTGGCGCCGTCGGTGACATCGGCCATTCGCACGCCGCTGTTGCGGTAGAACATGCCCTGGTGCGTGGGGCCGCGTTCGGGGTAGGTCGATTCCGGCAGGAGATAGCCCGGATCGTCCGTGATCTCCGGGTTGCCGAAGACGCCCACGTAGTTGCTGTGGCCGACCAGCACCGGATTGCTGCCGGCGACGGTGAAGGTTTTGTCCCCGCCGTCCGACGGGCAGAGGAACAGCGGCAGCACAGTAGTCCGATACGCGGCGTTGGTCGGGTCGGTGATGTCCTTGTCGAAGCGGATTCGGTCGTGTAGACCGCTCTGCTCCAGGTACGGCAGCAGTTGCGCGGCCCAACCCCAGCCGGGCCCCTTATCGTCGGCGGGGCCGCCGCTTCCGACGGCCGAAATGTAACCGGCCGGAAACGTCCCGATCGCCTGGTGATAACTGTGCAGCGCCAATCCGATCTGTTTCAGGTTGTTGCTGCAACTCATCCGCCGTGCCGCTTCGCGCGCCGCTTGCACGGCCGGCAGCAACAGCGCGATCAGAACGCCAATGATCGTGATGACCACAAGAAGTTCGATCAATGTAAATGCGAAGCAGGGAGAACGTCCTCCCATCGCGCAACGAGCAGTGCCGCGATCCGTTCCACGGACAGTGCGGCAATAGCCGGGGGCCAACGGCCCGCGGAGTTCTGTGGACGATTCTCCGGCGGCTGTTAGCCGCCGGCTATTCTCCGTCGCGTAAACTACTCGACGTTTCGAGACACTGACACGCTGCACAAACATCGCATTATCTCCAGAAGAAGGTGACGGCGTGCTCGCGCAATGCCCAAGAGCACTTGGCACACGGGCGCGTACGAACAGCCGAAGGGCAACCAAAACGAACAAGAGGAGATTACGCGAAGCAGGGCGGTGCGCGGCTCTGCCAGGCCGAGAAGACGCCGGCGATAACGCGTGCAGGCACCGGCGAGGGCGCCTCTTGCATCAGCGTGCCCGAGACGGCGACCGCTACTTCGGCCGCCGGCGCGGGCTTGTGGCTAAGGAAGTGGCAAACCGGGCAATGGCTGCCGTCCGAAGGGCATCGGGCCGGAGTCTTCGGAGCATTCCGCCGGCCCGCATCGTTGTGCGAATCGCCGCGATGAAAATCCGCCGGCGCCGCATGGGCCAGCAAGTGCCCGCGACAGCATTGCCCGCCCTGCTGAAGGGTGTGATTGTGGAATAGCGCGGCCGTCGTGATCGTCAGCCCGTAGCCAACGGCCACCGCCATCGAAAGCCAGCGATTCTTCACCCACATGCGCATTGGCGATCCGCCCGAGCGTGTCGATACGTTTTATGCTACGCATCCGGGCAGCATATTGTCAAGCTTCCAAGTCGAAGATCAGGCAATTTCGCCGGCTTTTCGCAGAAGTCTAACTCGATTCCCACACGCTGTGTACGGAATGCGTCACGACAGACAGGGCGGGGCGGCCCCTGGCGACGCGCGGAGCCCGAGCCATTGCAAGCCCGTGGCCGCGGTGGCGGTGATGGGGACGGGCCGGTCGATCTTCGCTCCGGCGGCGACGCCCGGCCCGACGGCCAGCATCCAGACGCGACGGCAGCCCTCGTCGGCCCCGCGGTTCGTGTAGAAATCGCTATGATGGATGAAGCCGTCGCTGCCGGGCGAGTCCAACTGCCGGCCGTGGTCGGGCAGCACGAGCATCAGCGTCTTGGCGCGGTAACCCGCCAATGACTGGGCGGTCCGCCAGAGCCGCCAGGTGAGTTCGTCGGTCCGCCGAATCGCTTCGACGTAGCGGGACCACGAGCCATAATGGGCGCAGTCGATCTCGCCGAAATCGACGCTGATCACCTGCGGCGAAAATCGCTTCATGCAGTCGCAAGCGCAGTCGGCCAGGAATGCGTCGTGGCTGGTTGTGCCGTCGGCGTTGCGCCACGCGCGATAGCGCTCTCGCAGCCACGCGCGAGCGGCGTCCGATTGCAGTCCGCCGTCGGCGATTCGGCTGGCACCGTGGGCCAAGCGGGCGCATTGGGCCGCTGCCTCCCGCTCGGCCTCGGGCGAACCCGAGACGCGAGCCGCCGCCATCAGACGCTCCATCTCCTCAGCCGCGGCGCGGGAAATTGTCGGCGGCTCGACCACGTTGGCGGCAAACCGCCGCCCGTAGCCCTTGGTCTGGCTGCGGCCGGTTTGAGCGAGAATCGAGGCGTAGACGAACGACCAGGCCGCGGTGTCGGGCAGGCCGCGCTCCTTGCGGACGCTCTCGAATATCGTCGGATGCTTCGGCGGCTTCGACCAATCGAGGTCGTCGTATTCCCAATGGCCGGTCTTGATCGAGGCGTTGCAGTTCGTGTGAACCACGCGATGCTCGACCCGCATGTTCGTCAACAGCGTGCCTCGCGGGACCAACTGCTTCCACAGCCGCGGAACGTAACGGTGTTCGGGGTCGGCGATCGACTCACTCGATCGGGTGCCGCCGCCGAAGACGACGACAATCAGTCGTCGCTGGGACAATGGTGGCAAGTTAGCGGTGTCGGCGGCCACGAGACGACGACCCGGCCACATGCCGACGGCCGCGGCTGCGATGCCGGCGGCCGTGGATTGCAGAAACGCTCGGCGGCTCGTGCGAGAATCACTCCCACCCACAAGCGATCTTCCTTTGCGTTGAGTCGCGATCAGCGTTGGCTCGTTTGGCTCTGCGGCCGTTGCTGGGCGGGGGGCTGGGGGTTCGCCGGCGGAAACGCCTTGTCCCAGGCGGCTTTGTCGACCGCGACGAACAGCTCGCCCTTTTTCTGCCGGGGCTGGTCGAGCGTCGTTTGATAGACGTTCGCCCGATACTCCATGGCCGTGGTTTGCAGATGCGGGACAGACCTTTCGCCGTCGTCACCAGTCGCATTTCCGCCGGCGTGCGCCGCCTTGGTTCCCGCTGGTTCAACGGCCGCCGACGCCCGGCAAGCCACGCCCGCGGGCACGCTGAGCGTCAGATGGATCGGTCCGAAGTCTTTCCAGAGCGTCGCCGGGTGCAGCACGTAGGCCAACTGGTAGCTGCCCGTGCCGCGAGTGTCGGCGAAGGCGTACTGACGATAGCTCACCGTCACCATCCGTGTGCTATGGGCCGGAAACTTGGCCTGGTAGTAGAGCAGGTTCATCGGCGCGAAGGTGAACACGACCGGCAGGTCTTGCAGGATCGCCTGGCAGGAGGCCTTCTCCTCCTTGGTGAGCTTGGCGTTCGGGTCGAGGTAATCGACGCGGGCGTAGACGGTCGGGTCCGCGGTCAATCGAAGATCGGGCGCGGAACCGATTGCGGTTGTCGGTTGCCGGCAGGGTGATCTCGCGGGGGCGAAGCCTGCCGGTCGCCAGGTCGAGCGATCGTTCGCGGACGTCGCCGCCCCAGGCCGAAAAAATCGCCTCGTAGGCCGAGCCGGCGGTCTTGTCGAAACGCGAAGCAAGCTGGGCGAACAATTGCGTCGCCTTCTGCTCGCCGATGGCCGCCAGCGGGCCGAGATTGGTGGTCTTCAGCTTCTCCAGTTCGCTCTGAGCCAACCACCACCTGTGATCCCAAAGGTCACGAGGATTGCTCTGCGGATCGTATCCAAAGTCGATGCTGGCGTACTCGACCAATAGGGCCGCGTCGCGGCCGTTCCATTGAAGGGTGTCGGTCAGGTAGCTGCGGAGGGTCTGGCGGGCTGCCGGAAAATTGCCCGTCGGCTGACGAAGTTGCTTCTTGCGGCGTTCAACGATCATTCGCATTCCCGGACCGGGAGCTGGCGCGTTCCGATTCGCCGCGCTAGTCGCCGCTTAGGGGCGTTTGCCGTCCGGGCGACGGGCGGCTTGGGTACGATCCAGGCCCCGCGCACGTCGGCCACGAGTCGGGCCAACTCCGGATCGACCGCGATGCCGTGTTCGATGACGTCCGCGGCATTTCGGCGGATGATCCCGTAGATCGACGAATTCGAAATTATGGTAGGGTAGACTCGTTGCTTGTCCACCTGAACCATCACGTCCGGATAGGGGACCATGCCGAACCGCAAGTAAATGCCGCGGAGAATCGGGAAGCCGAAATCGACTTGCACCTCCTGGTCGGTCGGGTTTTCGATGGTGTAGGCCGCCGTTACGGCCGTCAGCGGCGGCAGCCGCCGCTTGTCCCCCTTCCATTGCTGCTCGGGCAGAAAGCGGATCGCGAGATCTTCCTTGACGACCCGCAATCGGGTCTCTTCGGCCGGCTTGAGCGTAGGATCGAGCCGGGCAAGGACTCCCTTGGCGGCCGGATCGCCGCCGGGATACTTCACCACGAATGGTCCGCCGTTGCCCAATGCGGCTTGGACCACGCAGAGCACACCGAGCAGGAACGCCGTCAGTTTTGCCGCCATTGCCGTTCGCATCGTCGCACTCCTTGTTCTGGAACTTCCGCAGTGGAAACACGCCCGCTATTCTATCGCGTTTGACACGTTGAAGAAGTAACGAGTTTGTAACGAAGCGGCTTCGTACTCCTCTCGCTCGCAAGAGGGAGGTGGAACTCGAATAACTTCACGCGGAGCGTGAAGAGTACATTTCCTAATCTTTCACGCCGATCTTCATCTCGTCGGAGTTGGCCTTCAACTCCGGCGCGTACATCGCCGCGGCGCGAGTGGGCAACGCGCTGAACTTGCCGGGAATCTCCGCCCGCATCCGGTACGATACGCTGTGTTTGCCGCGGGCCAGCGTGCGGGCGAAAAACACCACGCGGTTGTCGCGGAACTCGACGTAGGCCCCCAGGTCGTTGCCCGTGTAGCCGCTGCGAAGATCGACCGGCTCGAAACCGGCCGGCTTCATGTCCTCGAAGACCAGGTACTCGTAGTCGTTCTTGCTGTCGATCTCCAACTCGATCTCGACGAGATCGCCGCTCTTGACTACGGAAAGACTCGGCAACTCCTGTCGTTCATACTTCTCGGCCTTCTGCTCGACCGCCTGCCCGCGCGAGCCTTCGGCGTGGATCGACTTATTGGCCTCCACGAGCTTGTAATACTTGCGGGCGACCTTGATCTCGACCGATTTCGATCGCGGGATGAAATCTTGCAGCGTGAAGGTAGTCAGGTAGCCGTTGTAGTACAACGGGCCCGCGCCCTTCTTACGCAGCTCGATCGTGTGCTTGCCGGCGGCGACGGCATCGCCTTCAAGCACGAACTTGTTATCGAACTGGAACAGGACCTTCGGCGTGATCTCCACCGATCTTTGCAACTTGCCGTCGTAGTAGATTTCGACGGTCATGTTCGGCTTGTTTTCGCCGCTTGCACGAATGAAATCGGCCATCGCCTCGATGCACAACGCCGTGTCGCGGGTCGAATTCCAGTAGGTGGCGTTCTTGCGGTTGTTCAACAGATACTTCACCAGCCGCCGGGCAAGCTCGCCGTGGGGATCGGTCCGCGCCAGCAGCTTCAAGTAGTACGCCTCGGCCTCGATCTCGCTGCCGTACCAACACCACCAGCAGCCGGCGGGCATGTTCAGCCACGCCGTCTGGTTCTCGTCGTCCTGCTGGACGTACTGGCCGATGTTGCGCATCACCATCGCCAGCTTGTCGCGCTCGTTCTGCTTGTCCAACGCGAGGCCGTACATGGCCATGCCGTAGACGTCGAGATGCGTGCGGTCGCGATAGAGGAAATCGAGCATGTCGGCGTTCTTCACGCCCGCATCGGCCAACACCATGTAGACGAAGGCGTCGAGGTTGTCGGCGTATTGTTTCCAGCGCAAGCCGGCCGGCTTGTCCTTGATCGCCGCGTTCTTAAGCCACTGAACTTGTTCGTCCTGGCAGTTTTTCAGCCATTCGACGCCGCGTTCCAGCGTGCCGGGCACCAGGGCGACGTCGTTCTGCCTGGCGATTTGCAGGCCGTGAACGACCACGGCGGTGGTGTGGGCGACGAATGTTCGCCCCAGCCGGAGAACCAGCCCCAGCCGCCGTCGGAGCACTGCATCTCGGTGAGCCGCTCGACGCCGTCCTTGACCATCCGTCGGACCTCCTCTTGGTCGAACACCGGGTTTCGCTTGTAGCGTTTCCACTGCTTTGCCCGTTGCTGGGCGTCGCCGATCTCCTGGGCGTTGAGGTTCGTCTGCTTCTTCTCGATCTGCTTCAAGTCGAGGTGCATGTCGAGCAGGACTTTCTGCGTGATCACCGTGGGCAGAAAGCGGTTGAGGGTCTGCTCGGTGCAGCCGTAGGGATAATCGACCATGTACGGCAGGGCGTCGACCATCGCCCCGGCCAGCGTCGGCGAGAAGCGGACCTCGAGCCGGGAATCGTTCGGCCGCCGCTTGTCGGGCACGTCGATGGCGAACTTGCCGCTTTGGCCGTCCGGGCGAATCTCGCCGCAGTACGAATCCATCTTCGACATGCCGTGGATGTAGCAGGGGAACTTCTGCTCCATCGCATCCGATTCTTCGTCGGTTAATGCCTTCATGCGGATGACCGCCTCGCCCTCGTCGAGCACTTTGACGAGCCAATCGACGCGGGCCTCGCTGTTGGGGGCGATCTCAACGGTCTTCTCCGGGCTCTCGCTGACTCCCCTCGCTTCCGTTCCGTCGGGATAACGGATGAAGGGCGTCTTGAGGAACTCCAGGCATCTGCCGTCCAGTTCCAAAGCCACCTTCACGCTCTTCTTCGTCTTCAGATAGTTGTGCACGACGGCCGAGAGGACGACTTCGTCGGTTTGCACGAAGAACCGCGGGGCCTCCATGCGGATGATGAGATCCTTGCGGGTGACGACATCGGTTTGACCTTGGCCGACGCGGGTGCCCTGGCCCATGCCCCAGACTTTGATCCGCCACGTCGTCAAGTTCTCCGGCATGTCGAGCGAGACTTCGGCCGTGCCGTCGTTGGCGGTTGTCAGACTGCCGACCCACAGCGCGGTGTCGGCGAAGTTCTTGCGGATGGTCGGCTGGACCATCGGCGCGGCCGGGCCGCCGGGCTTGCCCGCTACGCCCTCCATGTTGCTCGACAATTTTTCCAGCCTTGGCGCGGCGGCCATTGCCGGTGCGGCCCGCGGCATCATTCCTCCACCGATGCCCATGCCGCCGGGAGCGGCCATAGACCGTGGTGGCACCGCCTTCTCTTTAGCATCGGATTCCGGTTCACCGTACTCGTTAACCTCAATCACTTCGACGGGCACCGCACGGCCGAACACGCCGAGATCGTCCATTCCCGTCGCTCCCGGCGGAACGATGTTCTGAAACCAGCGTCCCAGGCTTGTCTCACTCTGGGGGTAATGCGAGCGACGCCACTTCCAGAAGAACTCTTTGATATCGGGCACGTTGCTGCCGCCGGATATGTACTCGACGGCCTTGTCGTAGACGGCCACGACCGTCGAGCCGACGAACGGCCGGCCGTTCAGGTCGGTCAGCTTGACGTTCACTCTGGCTTTTTCACCGGGCTTGTACGCCTCCTTGCTCGGCTTGACCTCGACGTTGAGGATTCGCTTTTCCGGCGGGACGACGATCTCCTTCGCTTCGGTATAGAGCCGGCCGTCGGCCACGGTGTCGGCCTCGACGAAGAAGTTCGGCATGTCCTTCTTCACCACGCCGACGTTTACCACGGTGCTCTTGCCATCCAGGTGCAGAATCTGCGGCGGCAGGTAGACGCCGTTGGTCGGCCGCAGGAACAACAGCACGGCGCCGCCGGCGCGGTCGGTGTTGACTTGCAGCTTCACCGTGTCGCCGGGGGCGTAGCTTTGCTTGTCGGGAATCAGTTCGAGATGATTGAAGCGGAATTGCGAGCCGTCGAAGCCCTCGCCGATGACGGTAAAGAGGTAGCCGCCCTCGACGGTGTGGCCGCCAGTCCCCTCTCCCTTTGGGAGAGAACCCTTCGTCCCCTCTCCCTTTGGGAGAGGGTTGGGGTGAGGGCTGGCGGCAAATTGTTGACTGCCGATGGTTGACCGTTGATCGGGAGTTGCTGACCCCTGGCCCCTGGCCCCTGACCCCTTCTTATCCGTCACTTTGTACGAAACGCGGTATTGCCCTGCCTGCGAGGCGGTCATCTGCTGCTGCGACGTGCCTTCGGCATTGGTGTCAAGCTGCCAGGTTTGCACCGGCGTTTCAACCGGCTTTCCGTTCTTGTAGCCGATCTTTAGCAGCGTTAGCTCCCCCTTGCCTTCGACGGGTTTGCCGTCGAGAGTGCGGGCGGAAAAATGGGCGTGGATCGTATCGCCGACGTTGTAGTAGCCGCGATCGAGCCAGGCGTAGACCGTGAACGGCTTGCGAGCCACCAACACCGTGCCCGTGCCGACGATCGTCCGCCGCGAGGCATCGACCACCTCGGCCGTGATCGTGTAGCTCTGGTCTTCGTCGGGATGGATCGCCTTGGCCACGCCGGTGTCGATTTCGACCTTCACCGTGCCGTCTGGCCCGATCTGCACCTCTTGCTCGGCGACCAGTTCGGGCGGCTGTGGCTGATGCGGCCACCAGAACGGCATCGGCCGCGGACAGCCCCAGTTGTGCCAGCCGGGATACCAGGCGTAATCGTAAGCGAACCACCAATAGCCGGGGCCGTAGAGCCAATCCCACGGGCCGATCGGATACCATCGCTCGTCGTAGCTGCTGCGATTGACCTTGTACTTCACCTTGGCCTTGGTGACCGGCGAGCCGAAGTAGTATTTCGCCTTGATCGTGGCGGTGATCTTCTCGCCGAGCATCACCGGCTCGGTCGGCGCATCGACCGTGACCTCGAATTCCGGCTTTTTGTACTCCTCGACGCGAAACGTATTGCCGCCGTATTGGTAATGGATGTTTTCCAGGCTCAAGACGTAGACGCCCAACGTGGCGTCTGCCGGAACGGCATATTCCCCTTCGATGCCGCCCCAGGCGTCGGCCGTCTTGCTCTCCGAAATGATCTTCTCCCCCTTAGGATTGCGGATCTCGACGGTGAACTGTTTGCCGGCGAAATCGGACGTGTTCTCCTTGTCGTATTGCGCGTGGCGGACCCAGAACTTGTACTTCACCTTCTGGTCGGGCCGATAGACCGGTCGGTCGGTGATCGTGTAGACCTTCGTGGCGTTGTACTGGGCGTCGTACCAGGTGGGATACCAGACGCCGGTGAAGCCGAGATAGGCGAAGCGGCCTTCGCCGGTCGTGGCGACGATCAACCACTGGTAAGTCGGCGGCTGCCGCTGCGGATCGGTGATAATCTGGCCGTCGGCGTCGGTGAACTCCGCGAACTGCTTCGTATTGACGTCGTGCCCCGGCGGATTGTTGTGGTAGAGCTGCTGCCAGCCGAAGAACTCGACGTTGGCCTTGGCGATCGGCTTTCCGCTGGCGGCGTCGGCGACAAAGTAGTAGCTCTTGCCCGAAAGCGATTTCTTCACGATCGCCGTGTCGTCGATCCAGACGATGATCTTCGACGTGTTTCCGTCCTTCATCGTGGCGGTCACCAGATACGCGCCGGGCGTGGTAAGCGGCGGCGCACCGTCGCGAGTTTGTCAAAATGCTTCTCCCGCGGCTTCAAGGGCATCTGCCACTGGGCAACCTGCTTGCCGAGGTATTTCTCCTGCTTTTCCTCGACGAGTCGATAGCCGATGTTGCCGATGTTGACCTTCCGCCAGTCGAGCTGCTTGGGATTGGACCGCAGGAAATCCTTGACGTCCTCCAGCAGCTTCTTCACGTCGATTTCGCGGGCGGTGAACTCGACGTGGTCGCCGTTGCGGAAGCGGTAGTTGAGGGCGGGAGCCCGGCCAGCCGGTTGCGATTGCGTCGGCTCGAAGCGCCCCCAGTTGCCGACGATCTGATCGAGCTTTTTCCGGCAATCGTCCACCTTGATTTCGCCGGGGTAATCCTTGATGGCCTGCCGCCAATACTCGGCCGCGCGGGGATACTGCCGGCGGTTCTCGAAAACCTGCGCCAACTGCTCGAGCGCCGCACCGGCATGACCGGTCTGCGGCTCGACGGTGATCCGCTGGTAAATCTTGATGTAGTTGAACTCGTCGGGCAACTCGAACCGCTTGATGCCGGTGGCCAGCCGGGCGATCGTCTCGGTCTCCTTCAGCGTGTGCAGGGCGTAGGCGCCGCTCTCGTCCTCCTTCGTGTCGTCGGTCGCCATGCGGCCGAACTGCCAGCCCCACTGGGCCATCGTCTGCACGCCGAACTGCGATTTGAGGAACTCGGCGAACTGCATCCGCACCGCGTTGAGCAACTGCGGGTTCATCTCGACCGTCTGTTGCAGGCACCACCGCCAGCGTTGGCCGTCGTCGCTGGCGGCCTCGAAGCTCTTCGGTACGCGGTAGAAGACCGGATGACCGTCGGCATCCACCGGGGCGCCGGTCGCCTGGCGGCCGTATCCGAATCCCCATCCCCAGCCCGGCTCGTAGTCGGGCAACGTCTTCAGGTCGGTCAGGTACTGCAGCCGCCACGCCTCGCTGTAGCCGCGGTTGTTCAGCAACATGCGGGCCAGCGATTGCAAAAACTCGCCGACCTCGGCGTGGTTTTCGTCCTTCATGGCCAAGGGCATGGCCCCGACCATCAACTGCAAGGCGCGGACGCGGTCGCGCTCGGTCGCATTGACCACGTGGCCCCCGCCGCGATGCTGGCCGCGCTCGAACTTGCCGGCGACGATGAAGCCGAAATGCGGAACCTCCATGTATTGCTCTGCCGCCGCGGCCAACAGCCGCCAGTTGTCCTTGTGGACCTTGACGGCTTCCTCCAACAGGGCATCGATCTCGGCAACGCGATTGAGCCGTTGCAGGCAACTGACCGCGGCTTTCAGATCGCCGCCCACCTGTCGCGGTTCGTCGCTCGGATCGAGAATCAGTTTGCGGAAGCCTTCGTAGGCGTCCTTGAAGTTGCCCTGTTGGACCGCTTCGTTCATTTGCGCCCTCATTTCTGCGGTGCTGCCGGTTTCCTCCGCACCGAGGGCGAACGGCAGCAACATTGCCGCCATGATACCAGCCAGGGACGACAGATAGAACCAGAAGGTCGCTTTCATCACAATTCCTCCGGCATTCCTTGCACGCGCGGTTCATTAACGGTTGGAAACCAATGATACGCTCTTCTCCCCACAAAGAGTAGGACGATCTCCGCGGAACAGAAGTTCCACAAGCGAGAAAAGAGGGGAGACCTCGGCAGTGCGAGAGGGACAGAAGTGGCTGTCGAGAAAACAGCGTTCCTCGTGCAGAACGTTCCTTCGGCGACCTGCTCGCGCGGTTCGGGTGCGACGCTCACCACACACGTCCCCCCTATCATGGCGGTTGGGCGGGCCTTTTCCCTACTTTTCCCCATCACTTTACGCCGATACTCTCGTTGACAGAATTACGGTACGTATGTATACTATTTCTAAAGGGACGAGAGACGTGCAAGATCGGCCGGAACCTATGATTAGCCTGGAAAAGCTGCGGCGGCGGATCGCCCGGCTCGAAACCGGCGGAAAACGCCGCGGCGGTGAGCCGGTGTCCAGCGGCTGCACGGCGCTCGACGATCTGCTTCCCGAGAGGGGGTTTTGCCGCGGCACGCTGGTCGAATGGCTCTCGGCCGAAGGCGCCGGAGCGTGTACGCTAGCCCTGTTGGCGGCCAGGCATGCATGTAGCGACGGCGGAATGCTGGCGGTGTTCGACCGTTGCCGCGAGTTTTGCCCTCCGGCCGCCGTGCGATTGGGGGTCGAGCCGGAGCAACTTCTGGTGATCCACGCCGACACCGTGGCCGACGAGCATTGGGCCATCGATCAGGCGTTGCGCTCGCAGGCCGTGGCCGCGGCCATCGCATGGCCGGGCCGACTCGACGATCGAACCTTCCGCCGCTGGCAATTGGCCGTCGAGGAGGGGGGCTGTCTGGCCATGCTCCTTCGCCCGGAAACCGCCAGAGCCGAACCCTCCTGGGCCGACGTGCGGCTGTGGGTCGAACCGCTGCCGCTTGCCGCATTGTTGCGAAGCCGCAAGCGGCTGCTGAGGATCCTCTTGCTGCGATGCCGCGGCGGGAATGCCGGACGCGGCGTGGACGTGGAACTCGACGATGAAACGTATCGCGTGCATTCATTGGACCGGCGGCGATGGCAAGTCGCCAACTGAACGTTGCGAGTTGCAGATCGTGGAGCGTTGTGGGCGGTTCAGCCCGATCGTCGGTTTCGATCCGGCCGACCGCCGCAGCGTCTTTCTCGACGTCAGCGGCCTGGCCCATCTGTTCGGCGGCGAAACGGCGATGGCCGAGGCGATCGTCCGCGAGCTGGCCCAGTTCGGCTATACGGTCCGCGTGGCGGTGGCCGACACGATCGGCGCCGCCTGGGCCGCGGCACATTACGGTAGCAGGGCATCAGCAATCGGCAATCAACAATCAACAATCAGCGATTTGCAATCCTCTGCCTTCCTCCTTTCTCTACCCATCGAGGCCCTGCGGCTGCCGGCGGAAACCGTGCGACTGCTGCACGAACTGGGGTTGGTTCGCATCGGCCAGTTGGAAGCATTGCCGCGTGAGGAGTTTTTGTCGCGATTCGGCCCGGTGCTGTTGCAGCGGATGGATCAGGCCTTTGGGCGATCAGACGAGCCGCTGCCGGCATGCCCGCTACCGGCGAAGTTCGAGGCCGGCTGGTCGGCCGAGTATCCGACCGTGCGACGGGAAAGCATCGCTGCGGCGGTCGAGTGGCTGATCGCCCGGGTGGCGGCGCTGCTGGCCCGCTGCGGCCGCGGCGCCTTGCGGCTCGACTGTCGGCTGTTCCTCGAAATCAACAATCAACGATCAACAATCAACAATCTTTCTCTGTCGGTCGGTCTGTTTCGGCCGACGGCCGATGCGAAACGGTTGTTCGATCTGGTTCAACTCCAGTTGGAGCGGCTGCGGATCGGTTCGGCGGTGACGGCGGTCGAGGTGGCGGCGCCGCTCACGGCGCCGTTGGAGCCGCGGAAACAGGCGACGCTCTTCGAGTTGGACGGCGATCTGCGCCGGCCGGGTCGCCTGGGCGCACTGGTCGAGCGGCTTTGTAGCCGGCTGGGGAGCCGGGCGGTGGTCGGCGTGCGGCTTCGACCCGAGGCCCAGCCGGAACTTTCCTGGCACTACGATCCGCTGGTCGGCGGGCGACGGCGGAACGTAGGCAACATCTTTCATCGGATCGGGCGACCGACTAAGAGTGTGCCACTGCTTCGCAGAAGCCGTACCGAGAGTAATCCGTCGCCCGGCACTGCTTGCAAGCAAGCAGTGGCACACGATGAATTGCCGCCGCGGCCGTTGCGGTTGTTGCCGCGTCCGCTTGCGGCGGCGGTGACATCGATCGCGCCCGACGGCCCGCCGCTGCGGTTCCAGCTTGATGGTTGCCAACACACGGTCGCACGGAGTTGGGGGCCGGAGCGGATCGAAACCGGCTGGTGGCGCGGCCGCACGGTAGGCCGCGACTATTTCCGCGTCGAAACCGCCGCCGGCAGCCGTTTCTGGCTCTTCCGCCGCTTGCGCGACGGAAAATGGTTCTTGCACGGGCTGTTCGAGTAGCAACACGTATGCGGCACACGGCGCGTGCCGGATACGCGATGCGCCGTGGACAGTTCCGACTAACCGTCACTTCCCGCGAGCTTTTCGCCCGAGGCTCAACCGCTGCTGCATGCGTTTGCGGAGATGGCCGCTCTTGCTGGCCGGCATGCGGACGATCCGCTGCGTCTTCCGACCGGGATGCTTGCCTTGGGTCATGGCTGGTGGTTCTCCTTGTGTGGTGGCGATAGCGGCCGCCGCAGTATCGTCAATAGCATCATAAGTGAAAAGAAGACCAGACCGAGAAACGAGCCGCCGATCATTCCGGCCCACAGCCGCCACTCGATCTCACTCCACGTGTCTCCGCCGTCAAGCGCAAAGGCGATCGCGAAGAAACAGATGAAGAACAGGACGCCCGTGCTGTGGATCAACAGCGTGGCGAATTGCCGTGTCCAGCAATAGGCGGCCGCCAAAACAACCCAGGCGAACAGCACGACCCAATCCTGCTGCCAGACGACCGTCTCGGTGGGCCTGTCGATGCCGAACACAGAGGTCTGCGAGAGGCAGACCGCCCAGAGAAAGATGAACAGCATCAGGCCGCGGAGGGTGAATTGCCGCGTCGGTCGCCGGTTCACATCGTGCAGGGCCAACACGCCGAACGGCAGGAATACGAGAAACACAAGTGCCAGCGGACATGCGATGCCCATGATGCGTCTCGGCGGCGGGCGGTGGGCGACTTCGACTTAGCCTGTTCTCCACGGTGCTATTGATAATGCTGAGCCGGCCCGGAGTCAACTACTCCTGGCGCCGCCGCCACGGGCTGGAGGTCCGGTCTATCCGGCACACGGCGTGCGCCGCATGCTGCTGATGGTTCTTGACGCCGAGCCCGGATTGCGCTATAAGATGCACAGGCGTCGCACGCGGCCCAATGCGGCTCCAGCGAACGAGACCCGCGACAAGGAATCAGCTCGTGTTTGTGGTTGACAACAATCTCACTGCCGTCATTTTCTGCATCATTACCATGCTCTGCTGGGGCTCCTGGGCCAATACCCAGAAGGCCGTGGGAAAGCGGTGGCGGTTCGAGCTTTTCTACTGGGATTACGTCTTCGGCGTGGTGGCGGCGTCGCTGCTGTTCGCCTTCACTTTCGGCAGCCTGGGCGAGCACGGCCGCGGCTTCCTGACAGACCTGGGCCAGGCCGATCTCGCCAACATCGGTTCGGCCCTGCTGGGTGGCGTCGTGTTCAACGCCGCCAACATCCTGCTGGTGGCCGCGATCGCCCTGTCGGGCATGGCGGTCGCCTTCCCAGTCGGCATCGGGCTGGCCCTGGTCCTTGGCGTCTTGATCAACTACATTGGCGGCGACCGCTCGGCCAGCCCGGCTCTGCTCTTCGTCGGCGTAGCACTGATCGCGGCGGCCATCGTCTTCAACGCCCGCGCCTACCGCAAGCTCGCCGGTCCCGACGCCGCCGGCAGCACCAAAGGACTGGTGCTCGCTGTGCTCTGTGGCATCCTTATGTCGCTGTTCTACTTCTTTGTCGCTCGGGCGATCGGCAAAGTGGAAATCCCGGGCATGAAAGAACTTGCCGACGTAACCGCGAAGAATCTGCAAGTCACCGGCAGCCATATCCAGGCCGGCAAGATGACGGCCTACACGGCCAACATGGTCTTTGCGTTCGGCATCCTGCTGAGCAACTTCGTGTTCAATATCGGCATTATGTTGAAGCCGTTCGTGGGCGAGCCGGTTCCGCTGGGCGATTACTTCAAAGGGGCGGCAATCGACCATCTCTGGGGAATCGTCGGCGGCGTGATCTGGGCGATCGGCATGACCTTGAACATCGCCGCCTCGGGGCAGGCCAGCGCCGCGGTCGCTTACGGCCTGGGCCAAGGGGCGACGATGGTCGCGGCACTCTGGGGCGTGTTCGTTTGGCGGGAATTCCGCGACGCCCCACGCGGCACCAAACCGTTGCTGGCGGCGATGTTCCTCTGCTTCATCGTCGGCTTGGGGCTGGTGATCGCCTCGAAAGCAGAATCGCCAAACAAATCGCCTCTCCCGTCGGGAGAGGTTGCGGTGAGGGCTACCAGATGAAAACGACGTACTATCTGTTGTTCCTAGTGGCAGCCGCCTTTCTCTGTCCTCTTTCAGCTTTTGCGGCAGGCGATGCGGTGAAATTGAAAATGCGGGATGAGGTGATCGATGGGCCGGCCGCGGGAGGCAACCGTGCCGCTTGGCTGGCTGAAATGCGGCGCTGGCGCGACGCCGAGCGGAAGCGCATCAAGTACGACCCCGCCCAGTACGCCCGGCCGGAACTGCGCTGGACCGAACGCAGCTTCGTCCAGCCACAAATGATGGTCGAAGAGCGATACTTCTATGATCCCGTGGCCGGCCGCTACACGGTGGACCGCTATCTCGACGATCTGAAGCGGCGCTACGGCGGGATCGACTCAGTGTTGGTCTGGCCGGTCTATCCAAACATCGGCATCGACAACCGCAACCAGCACGACATGCTCCGCGACATGCCCGGCGGGCTGCCCGGCGTGGCGAAGATGGTGGCCGACTTCCATCGTCGCGGCGTGCGGGTCTTCTTTCCGGTCATGCCCTGGGACGTCGGCACGCGGCCCGAGGGCGTGCCGCTGTGGACCGCCGCCGCCCGCGACATGAAGACGATCGGCGCCGACGGGATCAACGGCGATACGTACTCGGGCATCCCCGTTCGAGTTCCGCGATGCGGCCGACGCCGCCGGCCATCCGTTGGCGCTCGAGCCCGAATGCCGGATGCAAGACCAGGCCGCCATCGCCTGGAACATCCTGAGTTGGGGCTACTGGGATTACCAGCCGATTCCCGTGGTGAGCAAGTACAAGTGGATCGAGTCTCGCGGCATAACGGTCAACGTCTGCGAGCGCTGGGCGACCAGACCGGACCGACGGGCTGCAAGCGGCCTTCTTCAACGGCGTCGGCTACGAAAGCTGGGAGAACGTCTGGGGCGTCTACAACCAGTTTACCCCGCGCGACGCCGAAGCCCTGCGGCGCATCGCCACCGTCGAGCGGGCGGTCGCCGACGTGCTGGTAAGCCCCGACTTGGGAGCCGCACGTCCCCACGCTGCAAGCACGGGCGTCTTTGCCGCGTACTTTCCCGGCGAAGGGCAAGACCCTGTGGCTTGTGGTCAATCGCGGCGACAAGGACCTTGCCGGCGAGCAACTCGCCGTGCCGCATTCGCCAGGCGCCCGTTACTACGACCTGTGGAACGGCGTCGAGTTGAAGCCGGCGATCGACGGTCGGACGGCCAAGCTCGCCTTTGCGATCGAAGCGCCACGGCTACGGTGCGGTTCTCGCCCTGGCGGTCGGGAAAACGCCCGCCGGCGTGCAAGAGTTGATGGCACGCATGGCCCATCTGACGGCCACGCCGCTAGGCAGCTTTTCGTCGCAGTGGAACGTGCTGCCGCAGAAGATCGTCAAGATCGCGCGCGACGAAACCGATGCCGACGACAACCGACGGCATGGTGTTGATTCCCGCCGGCAAGTATCGCTTCAAGGTGTCGGGCGTCGAGATCGAAGGGGACGACGCCCACGGCGTCGATGTGCAATATCCCTGGGAAGATCGGCCGCGGCGATCGCACGACAAAGAATTGGACATCAAGGCGTTCCTGATCGACAAGTACCCGGTCACCAACGAGCAGTTCAAGCAGTTTCTCGATGCGACCGGCTATCAGCCCAAAGGACGCCCACAATTTTTTGCAAGGACTGGGAGAACGGGACATATCCCGACGGCTGGGAGAAGAAGCCGGTCACGTGGGTCTCGATCGAGGACGCGCGGGCCTATGCGGCGTGGGCCGGCAAGCGTCTTGCCGCACGAATGGGAATGGCAGTACGCCGCCCAGGGAGCCGACGGCCGGCTGCATCCTTGGGGCAACGCCGACGACGCCGAGGCGATCCCGCCGCACGAGAGCGGCCGCGAGCTTCGCCCGCCGACCGACGTCGATGCCTTCCCCAAGGGGGCCAGCCCGTTCGGCGTGATGGACATGACGGGAAACGTCTGGCAATGGACCGACGAGTACCGCGACGAGCACACGCGGGCGGCGATCCTCCGCGGCGGCAGCTACTACCGCCCGAGCGGCTCAAACTGGTATTTCCCGGCAGAACAAGCGGCTCGATCAACATGGCAAGTATCTCTTGATGGCCCCCAGCAAGGACCGTTCGGCGATGATCGGCTTCCGCTGCGCCGCCGATCTGTGAAGCTGGAGATCCGGGAATCGTAACACTGGAGTCCCCTCTCCCCTTGGGAGAGGGTTAGGGCGAGGGCGAGTCGGCGCCTCTGGCAGGCCCTCGCCTCTTGCCCCTCTCCGAGAAAGGGAGAGGGGAGAAATACGGAGCATGTCACTGTGGCGAAGAAACCTCGCATCGTCGTCGTCGGCAGCGTGAACACCGACATGGTCGTCAAGGGCAAACGTCTGCCCGGCCCGGGCGAAACCGTCTCGGGCGGACAGTTCCTCATGGCCGGCGGCGGCAAAGGGGGCCAACCAGGCCGTCGCCGCCGCACGGCTCGGCGCCGAAGTGACGCTGGTGGCCAAGGTCGGCCAGGACATGCTCGGCGACCAGGCGATCGAGAACTACCGCCGCGAGGGCATCGTCACCGACTGCATCCTCCGCAGCCCCGATGACGCCACCGGCGTGGCCCTGATCCTCGTCGATGACGCCGGCGAGAACCTCATCTCCGTGGCCTCCGGGGCGAATCACGTCGCTGACGCCCGAGGAGGTCGACAAGCAGGCCGAGCGGATCGGCGCGGCCGACATGCTGGTGTTGCAATTGGAGACGCCGTTGAACACGGTCTTGCGGGCGGCGAAGATCGCGGCCGACGCCGGCGTGCCGGTGATTCTCGACCCGGCCCCGGCCGCTCCGCTGCCCGACAAGCTGCTGGCGTGCGTGACCTACCTGACGCCCAACGAAACCGAGACCGAGCTGCTGACGGGCATTGCGGTGCGCGACGAAGACTCCGCCCGGGAAGCGGCCGAGCGTCTGTTGGCGGCCGGCACCCGGCACGTGATCGTCACGCTGGGGGCGAAGGGGGCGCTGATGCACCGACTCGACCGGCACGCTGCTGGTCCCCGGCACGCCGGTCGATGCCGTGGACACCACGGCCGCCGGCGACGCCTTCAACGGCGGGCTGGCCTGGGCGCTGGCCAGCGGCATGCCGCTGGAGCGAGCCGTGCGCGCAAGCCTGCCTGGTCGGCGCGCTCTCCGCCACCCGCCTCGGCGCCCAGCCGTCGCTGCCGACTAAGGACGAACTGGATCAATTTATGCAATCCGAAGTTCGCTAAACTCATTTCTTTCCTCTCCCAATGGGAGAGGGGTCGGGGGTGAGGGCTTCGCGGCGCTGACAATGAGCGTTTCACTCTTCCCGGCTTGCCAGCCCTCACCCTAAGCCTCTCCCAATGGGAGAGGGGACCGAGAATCGCTGCACCACCGCTCGCGGTTGTGCCGCCACATCGAATCCGCTATCCTAGGCTTCTATGCAACCCAAGTTTCTCTACTTTGATCTCGGCATGGTGCTGGTTAACTTCAGCGTCGAGCGGATGTTGCAGCAGATTGGCGCAGTGGCCGGCATCAGTGCCGATCGGGTCGCGCGGCAGCCTGTTCAACACCAAGCTGCTTCGTGACCACGAAACCGGCCGGCTTACGAGCCGCCAGTTCTACGAAGCCTTCTGCGAGGTGACCGGCACGCGGCCCGATTTCGAGCGTCTAGTCGCGGCCGCCGCCGAGATCTTCGAGTTGAACCTCCCGGTGCTGCCGATCGTGGCGCAACTCGGTCAGGCCGGCTATCCGTTGGGCATCCTCTCGAATACCTGCGAGACGCACTGGGAATACTGCCGCCGCGAGTACCGATTCTTATCGGAGGAATTCGGCGTTCACGCGCTGAGTTACAAGATTGGCGCGGTGAAGCCCGACGCGGCAATCTTCCTGGCGGCTGCCGAGTTAGCCGGCCATCGGCCCGAGGAGATATTCTTCGTCGACGACATTGCCGGCCACGTCGCCGGCGCCCGGGCCGCCGGTTTCGACGCCGTGCAATTCACCTCGGCCGAAGCGCTCGCGAACGATCTGCGGGTACGTGAAATTCGGTTCAACTACTGATTCCGGAGCACAAGTGGATCAGAACACGTACCGATTCACCACGTTCTCGAACAATTCCTGCCGTCCGCTGTGGTTCGGCGTGACGTCGCCCTTGGCGAGCATGTACTTTTCGAGCGTCTCGAAACTGTGCCTGCCGGCTTCGATCTCGGCGCCGACGCCGGTGTCCCAGGAACTGTAGCGGTCCTTGACCATGCGGGCCAAGTCGCCGTCGGCGCGGATGGCGGCGGCGATTTTCAGCCCCTTGGCGAAGGCGTCCATGCCGCCGATGTGGGCGTAGAACAGGTCGATCGGCTCGAAGCTTTCGCGGCGGACCTTGGCGTCGAAGTTCAGCCCGCCGGTGGTGAAGCCGCCGTACTTCATGATCGCCAGCATGATCTTCGTGGTCAGGTAGACGTCGGTGGGGAACTGGTCGGTGTCCCAGCCCAGCAGCAGGTCGCCGGCATTGGCGTCGACCGAGCCCAAGAAGCCCTGCGAGCCGGCGTAGTCGAGTTCATGCTCGACCGAGTGGCCGGCCAGCGTGGCGTGGTTGGTCTCGATGTTCATCTTCACGTAATCGGCCAGGCCGTAGGCGCGGAGGAAGTTGATGCAGGCGGCCGTGTCGAAATCGTACTGATGCTTGGTCGGTTCCTTGGGCTTCGGCTCGAAATAGAACTGGCCTTTGAAGCCGATCTTCTTGGCGTAATCGACGGCCAGATGCATGAAGGCGGCCAGATGCTCGATTTCGCGCTTCATGTCGGTGTTCCAGAGGCATTGGTAGCCTTCGCGTCCGCCCCAGAACGTGTAGCCCTGCCCGCCGAGTTCCTTGGTGACTTCGAGCGCCTTCTTCACCTGGGCCGCGGCAAAGGCGAAGGCGTCGGCGTTGCAACTCGTGGCGGCGCCGTGGACGTAGCGTGGATTGCTGAAGAGGTTGGCCGTGCCCCAGAGCAGCTTGATGCCGGTCCGCTGCTGCTCTTCCTTGAGCACCTTGACGACCGCGTCGAGGTTCTTGTTCGTTTCGGCCAGCGTCGCACCTTCGGGGGCGACGTCGCGGTCGTGGAAGCAATAGAACGGAGCGCCGAGCTTCTCGATGAACTCGAAGCCGACGCGGACGCGGTTCATGGCGTTGTCGACCGAGTCGGCCGCCGCTTCCCAGGGCCGCAGCATCGTGCCCGGCCCGAACGGATCGCTGCCGGTGCCGCGCATCGTGTGCCAGTAGGCCACGCTGAAGCGCAGGTGGTCCTTCATCGGCTTCCCCTCGACCAGTTCGCTCTCGTTGTAGCAGCGAAATGCCAGCGGGTTTTTCGACTCGGGGCCTTCGTAGCGGATTTTGGCGACGTCGGGGAAAGCGGGCATGGCGAGACTCCTGGGGAAGCGGCGATGATCGGTTGGTACTGAAGAACGCCCGCCAACTGTGACCGACGGGAGGATCATTCAGCGGATGACGTGTCGTTTATGGTGGCAAAACGCCGCGGGACCGGCAAGGGGGGGCGCTCGCCTTGGCCACCAGAAGCCGTCAGCGAAACATGTAGGTCCCGCTTGCCGGCGGGACTTGCAGCGGACTCGTTTGTAGAGGGAGGGGGTCCCGCTCGGCAAGCGGGACCTACGAGTTGTCGGTTGCCGGCCGGTGGGCTTGGCAATGTGAATTATTTGGACTAAAATAGCACGTTTGAGCGTATCGGGAACGGCGTGTTGCGCAGCTTGACGGTGCGGCAACGCCCTGCGACGGAGGTGGTGTTTTCGTCGTAAGTTGTTGCTATTTAAGGATTTGCCAGCGTAGCTTCAATCGGCAGAGCACCGCATTCGTAATGCGGGGGTTAAGGGTTCGACTCCCTTCGCTGGCTCTTACGTATCTCGCGATTATCTCGGAGGCGACGCCCGGTTGCGTTTCGCCTTCAGGCGGTTTTTCGCCACGGCCGCCTAAAGGCGGGCCTACGAACAGAGAATCGGCGACCGGAGTCGCCTCCTACAGGCATTTGAGGAGCAGTCCACGATGGCGCAAACCGTCGAGTTCGATCTGAAACAAACCGTGCTGCAAAACGACACGTTCGGCCCGCGCGAAGTTCGGCAGATGCAGGAGGCGATCGCCCACGACTTCTCGCAATATGCCGTGCTGCGCGACGCGGTCGGCGAATTGCAGAACCGCGAGGAGCATACGCCCGCCAGCCACGTCCGGCTGGGCGTCTGTTTGTATCTGCTGGGAAGGTACTATCGGGCGATCGAAGTGTTGCAGCAGGCCGACGGCGGCGCGATGGCCCACTACTACCTGGCCAAGTGCCATTTCGCCCGGCAGGAATACCAAGAGGCGCTGGCAAGCTACAAGGCGGCCGAGAAGGCGGGCTATGCCGCCGGCGAGTGCGTTCTGGGCGAGGCGGAGGCGCTGCGCTACGCCGACGATCCGGCCGCGGCGCTGAAGATGTTGGATTCGCTCTCCGGCGCGATCGAGCAGACGGCCGACTATCTGGCCCAACGCGCCGCCACCGTGGCCGCCTTGGGCGGCAATCCGCAGGAAGTGGTCGCGCTGTACGAGCGGGCGGTCGAGGTCGATCGCAATCACCCCGGCGCGTTGTTCGGCCTGGCCCTGGAGAACGACCGCTACGGCAACGACGACACGGCGATGGAATTGTACAAGCGAGCCGTCAGCCGCTTTCCGACCCACGTCGGCTCGCTGGTGAACCTCGGCCTGCTCTATGAGGATCGCGAGCAGTACGAGAAGGCCGCGCAGTGCTATCGCCGCGTGCTGGACGTCTATCCCGACCACGCCCGGGCGCAATTGTTCTTCAAGGACACCGAATCGTCGCACGAGCAGTATTACGACGAAGACGCGGCGAAGAAGCGCGACCGGATGGGCCAGGTGCTCAGCGTGCCGGTGACCGATTTCGAGCTTTCGGTTCGCAGCCGAAACTGCCTGCAAAAGATGGGCATCATGACTCTCGGCGATCTGTGCCGCTGCACCGAGCAGGATCTGCTGGCCAGCAAGAACTTCGGCGAGACCAGCCTGGTGGAGATCAAGGAGATGCTGGCCACCAAGGGGCTGCGGCTGGGGCAATACGCCCAGGAGCGGGCCGCGGCCGAAATGTTCGAGCCCGAATCGCTCTCGGCCGACGAGCAGGCGATGCTGAGCCGTCCCATTGCCGAATTGAACCTCTCGGTGCGTGCCCGCAAGTGCATGATCCGCCTGGCGATCAACACGCTGGGCGACCTGGTTCGCCGCACGGCCGACGACCTGTTGGAGTGCAAGAATTTCGGCGTGACCAGCCTCAACGAGGTCCGCGAGAAGCTCACCGCCATCGGGCTGAAGCTCCGCGGCGAGTAAGGCCACGCAAGAGAGTAGCGCGTCGATTCCCACCTAGGACGGATTTCCAAATCCGTCCTACAGTAATGGCAAGTTCGTGGGGGGGAGAGGAGGCATGGGACGGTCGTTCTCATGGGCACTTTCCGCGTTGTTGCTGTTCGCCTGGATTTTGGGTCCGAGACGCGGCCTGGACGCCGCTGACAGCACACCACCCGCTGAAAAAAGGGCAAACAAGGCCGCGACAGAGCGGGGCTTTCTCTGGCCGAACCAGCCGCCGAAGGATTGCCCCTTCAAACAGTCGCGGCAGTTCAGCGGCGTCTACTTCACCGGGCGGCATCACGACCGCAATTACGGCGACACCTGGTATCCGTCCTGGGCATCCGACGGGAATCTCTACTCTCCCTGGACCGACGGCACGACCGAAGGCGACGGCAGCTTCTCGATCGGCGCGGCCGCCACGACCGGCAATGCGGTGCTGATCGGCGATGATCCGCAAGAGCTCGTCGTGAAGAACACCGCCCCGCCGCAGAAAGCGAATCCTAAACCGTACGGCGGCCGCTATCCCTGCGGCAGCCTGGTCTACAACGGCGTGTGGTATTACGGCACGTACTGCCTTGGTCCGTCGCCGGAGGTGAAGCACGACGGCTTCACCTACAATTGGCCGGTAATGGGCCCGATGCCCGGCTTCCGCGTCTCGACCGACTACGGCAGAACGTGGACCCCTTCGCCGCTTTCGCCCGAGCGTCCGCTGTTTCCCGAGCCGGCGAAGTTCATGGGCCCGGTGAAGATGGGGGCCCCGCACTTCGTCGATTTCGGCAAGAACATGCAGCATTCGCCCGACGGCAAGGCGTACCTGGTCGGCATGGGCGCGGAAGAGAACGATCCGAAGCCGCGCTATGCCAATTTGAGTTGGGGATCGGCCGATCAGTTGTATCTCGCGCGGGTGACGCCGAGCCTCGCCAACATCAACGACATCAGAAGATACGAGTTCTTCGCCGGCCACGACAAGCAGGGCAAGCCGATTTGGAGCGGGGATTTCGCCAAGATCAAGCCGCTGTTGGATTGGAACAACAACATGGGCGTGGCCACCGTGACGTACGACGCCCCGTTGAAGAAGTACCTGATGTGCGTGACCGACGGCTGGCCGACCTGCGCGAAAATGAGCACGTACATCCTCGAAGCCGACGCGATCGCCGGGCCGTGGCGGCTGATCGTCTATATGAAGGATTTCGGCGAACAGGCGTATTTCGTGAACATTCCGTCGAAGTTCATCAGCGGCGACGGCCGCACGCTCTGGCTTTGCTACTCGGCCAACTTCGCCCCCGATTGGAACGGCGTCGCGTTGAAGTTCAACCCGCCCGGCGGGTGCTATGGGCTCTGCCTGCACGAACTGCGGCTGCTCGCGCCAGGCGAGACGGCTGGAGCCGCCAGCAAACAAGCTCACAAGTAACGCTTCGCGCGGGCGAGGGGGACGGAGGCGGTTGTCGGAAGAACGCCATCCATTCGCCCGATTCTCCCCCGACAACTTCCTCCGTCCCCTCTTCTGCGAACTGCCGGACTCACGACAATGCCGGCGACTTGTGGTATAATCGCGGGATGCTGAGAGACGGTCGAGCCACCGTCCATAGCGATCCTACCACCAATTTCCCGCCAGGAGATTCCACCGATGAAAACCGCTATGCACCAATCTGTCTTGTTAAACCGTCGCCGAATCGCCGTCGCCGTCACGATCGGCGGGGCGTTGCTCGTCGCTCTGTTGGCGTTCTCCTTGAACGCAGATGAGTGGATTAGCGGCATCCCGTGGACCGAGCCGGCGGTGGTCGATCCCGGCCCGATCGGCGGTCCGCCCAGCGACGCCATCGTGTTGTTCGACGGCAAGGATCTCTCGAAGTGGGAGGGCGCCGAGAAGTGGAAGGTCAAGGGTGGATACGCCATCTCCGGCGGCAACGACATCCAGACCAAGCAGGGCTTCGGCGATTGCCAGTTGCACGTGGAATGGGCGTCGCCAGCGAAGGTCGAGAGCAGCGGTCAGGGACGCGGCAACAGCGGCGTCTACCTCATGGGGCTCTACGAAATTCAAGTCCTCGACTCGTACCACAACAAGACGTATTACGACGGCCAGGCGGCAGCGGTCTACAAGCAGCACCCGCCGTTGGTCAACGCCTGCCGCAAGCCGGGCCAATGGCAAACCTACGACATCATTTTCGAGGCCCCGCGCTTCAATAAGGAGGGCGAGTTGATTCGTCCGGCGTACGTCACGGTGCTGCAAAACGGCGTACTCGTGCAGAATCATTTCCAGATTCAGGGCGCGACGTCCTGGGACAGTCCGCCGAAGTACACCGCTCATGCCGCCAAGTTGCCGATACTGCTGCAATACCACGGCAACCCGGTGCGGTTCCGCAATATCTGGATTCGCGAGTTGCCGCCCGCCGACGCCCCGCCGCCGAGCAAGAGATAAGGGCCTGTAAAAGAACAATATGTGTTATTCTGTAGGATGGATTTCCGAATCCGTCCAGTTTTCGGGGACGGATTCAATCCTGTTCGGCACGATTGTTGCTCACGGCAAGACGTGGCCGGTTGCCGTTTTTCTATCGTATCTAGCCATGCTGTTTTGATACCGAGAATACAACAATCTTACCGGAAACACCTTTCCCAGATCCCGCCGTCGGATACGGCCGAGGACAAGCAATCGTCGTGCCGAACAGGATTGGGACGGATTCGGAAATCCGTCCTGATATGGTTGGACCAGTCAAGGGTTGTTTTGCGATTTTGTTATTGGATTCATGGGACTGTTGTTTGGAGAAAGGAGAAGTCCCGACGGCGATAACGATGGAATCCTAATGTACATCCAATCCGACATAAACTACACTCTCACTGATTGGACCAGTCCTCCCATTGTGGCTCTGTGCTAGAAGAAACCCTTCTCCCAGCATAACCCAGGTCGTATGTGAGCGACTGGTCCAACCATTTTGTCTACGGCGTCTAACGATGCAGCTCGGGTCGGGCGGATAGCTCTTGCTCGGAACCCTTCTGGCCGTCGAAGATGGTCGATATGGGCGTCCTGGCTTCCAGTTTCGCCAGATACTCTTGCACTTGCTTCTCATAGCGTTGCTTGGCGATCTTCTCGCGCTTTTGGCGGATTTGCACCTGGGCTTCAAGGAAGGGCATGACCCTTCTGGGCTCGCGGCTGATGACGCGGACGATATGATACCCGTTGGGCTCCTTGATAATCGGGCTGAGCTGGCCGACGGGCAGGCGGGGATCGAACAGGGCGCTGTCGAGTTCCTTGCTGACCAGCGCGCCCTTGGTGGTCCAGTCCCACGCGCCGCCGTTGGGCGCGGTCGCGCCGTCCGACTTGGCCTTGGCCACGTCGGCGAAGTTTGCGCCGGCCAGCACCTGGTTGCCCATTTGCGCCAGGGCCGCATCAGCGGCAGCGTCGCTGGGATACTTGTCCGGGCGGACCATCAACTCTTCCCACTTCACCCGCGTCGGCGTGGTGAACTCGTTCAGATGCTGTCGGTAGTAGGCGATCATCTGGTCGGGAGTGACCTCGTTGTCGCGCTTGACCTGCATGTGGATCCACTGGCGGGCAAGCTCCCGCTCGGAGAACGACCGTCTCGCCTCCTCGATCGAGGCGCCGAGCTTTTGCAGTTTTTGCTCGAGTTCGCGGCGCGAGCCGACGTGCATCTGTTTCATCATCCTCTCGATCTCGCTCTCGTCGAACGCCTTATCCAACTGCTTCTGGACCTGCGACCAGCCTTCCGGCGGGATCTTCTGCTTTGCGTCGAGAACGACCAGCTTGGTCTGGATGAGGTTCTGCAACTGCTTCTTCATCAGTGCATTGCGCGTCGCCTCGATCTGGTCGGGGGGAATGCGATCTTTGTTGGCGCGAAGGAAGTCGTTGATGGGCCCGGCGACGTCGTCTTCCAGAATCACCTCCGAGCCGACGTGAGCGATGATGCGTGCGCCTTCACAGCGATTCAGTCGGCTGGCGGGCGGCAGAGTCGCCCGCGGTCGGTTGCGATGGCCCCGCCGGCGGCGCGGCGCCGGGCCAGGCAGACGGGCGCGAGGTGATCGGCGGCTGCATCGGCGGACCGGCGACCGACGGCCGGTAGAGGTTGCCGGGCGCCGCCGGCGGCAATGGGCCATTGCCCAATCCGTCGCCATTGTACGGTGGATACTGGGCCGCACACCACGAGGCGGCCAGCAGCGCAATCAAAGGAACAGCGATCGAGAGCCAGACGTGGCGGTGTACGTGTTGCACGGTTTCCGTCCTTGGAGTGTTCCCGTGTAGCGGCCGAAAGATCGAACGCACGAAAGACCATACAGGGGGCGGGATTATAGACGCAAACTCACTCCTGCTGCAACAGCGATTTCACTTCGGCCAGGATCGTCTCCGTTTGCGCAACTCCTTTCTCCAGCGGAAGATAGGCGCTTCGGGCATCGACCACCCGCAGCCGTCCCCCGCTCAAGGCCGCCAATTGGTGGATCTCGCGCGCCGACGAATACTGAAATACTACGTAACAATCCTCGATATGGATCGACGCAATTTGCCAGCGATGGGCGGCGATGCGTATCTCGGCCATCAGCAATAGATGCTGCACCAGCGGCGGCGGCGGGCCAAAACGATCGACCAGTTCGGCCGCAAGGTCGTCCAGCTCCGAACGGTTCGACACCCGGGCCAGCCGCCGGTAAAGGTCGATCTTCAGCCGCATGTCGGGCACGTAGGACCGCGGAATATAGCCCTCGCCGGGCAGATCGACGTCGACCTCGATCGAGGTTTTCGGCGGCAACTGCTTCAGCCGCCGCACGGCCTGCTCCAGCAGCTCGCAGTACAGCTCGTAGCCGACCGTGGCGATGTGCCCGCTCTGCTCGGAGCCGAGGATGTTGCCCGCGCCGCGAATCTCCAGGTCGCGCATGGCGATGGCGAAGCCGGCGCCCATGTCGCTGAACTCCTCGATCGCCTTGCAGACGCTTGGCGGCGCTGGGCGAGAGGTTTTTGTTCGGATCGATCAACAGGTAGCAGTACGCGCGGTGTTTGTAGCGCCCCACGCGGCCGCGAAGCTGGTGCAGGTCGGCCAGCCCGTAGCGGTCGGCCTCGTCGATGAAGATCGTGTTGGCGTTGGGAATGTCGAGGCCGCTCTCGATGATCGTCGTGGCCAGCAGCATGTCGTAGCGGCGGTCGATGAAGCCGAGCATCACCTTTTCGAGATCGTCCTCGTGCATCTGCCCGTGAGCGATGGCCAGCCGCGCCTCGGGGACGATCTGCCGCAGCCGCCGCGCGACGATCTCGATGTCCTCGACGCGATTGTGGACGAAGAATATCTGCCCGTCGCGGTTCAATTCGCGCAGCACGGCGTGGCGGATCAACTCGGGGTCGAAGCGGGCGACGCGGGTTTCGACGGCCAGGCGGTCTTCCGGCGGCGTCTCCAGGTTCGAGATGTCGCGCAGCCCGAGCAGGCCCATGTGCAGCGTTCGCGGGATCGGCGTGGCGGTCATCGTCAGCACGTCGACCGTCTGCCGCAGCGCCTTGAGCCGCTCCTTCACCTCGACGCCGAATCGCTGCTCCTCGTCGATCACCACCAGGCCCGAGATTGTGGAATTGCACGTCGGGCTGGGCGAGCCGGTGCGTGCCGATGACGATGTCGATCGAGCCCTCGGCCAGCCGGCGAATGATCTCGGTCTGCTGCCGGCGCGAGGCGAATCGCGACAGCGCGGCGATCTCGAAGGGGAACTCGGCCATCCGAGCGGCAAAGGTGCGCTGGTGCTGCTCGCACAGCAGCGTGGTCGGCACGAGCACCGCCACCTGCTAGCCGGCGTCGACGGCCTTGAACGCCGCCCGCATCGCCAGTTCGGTCTTGCCGTAGCCGACGTCGCCGCAGAGCAGGCGATCCATCGGCCGCGAGAGGCACATGTCGTGCTTGATCGCGTCGATCGTGGTCAACTGGTCGGGCGTTTCCTGGTAGGGGAACGAGGCGTCGAACTCGCCGCTGCCACTCGGTGTCGGCCGGGATAGGCGATGCCGGGCCGCGACGAGCGGGCGGCCTGCAATTCGAGCATATCGGCGGCCAGATCGACGACCGCCTCGTCGACGCGATCCTTCTGCCGCTCCCAGAGCCTGGCCGCCGAGCTTGGCCAGCGTGGGCCGGCTCTTCGCGCCGCCGACGTACTTCTGCACCAGCCCGATCCGCGTGGCGGGCACGTAGAGCTTCGTCCGCCCGTGGAACTCCAGCTCGAGATGTTCCTCGACCTGCCCGTTCTTTTCCAGCAGCTTCAGCCCTCGGTAGCGGGCGATGCCGTGGCCGACGTGGACCACCAGATCGCCTTCGCGCAGTTCGAGGAAGCTGTCGATGATCCGCGTCAGCCGCCGGTGCGAAGGCCGACGCAGATCGGTCCGGCGGAACAACTCGCCGCTGCTGAGAAGCACGATCCGATCGTGAACCATCCGAAAGCCGCTTTGCAGCGTGCCGACCGGGAAACGCAGCCGCCCTTCGCTGGGCGGCCGACGTGGCGGCGAACAGATCGGCCAGCCGGCGGGCCTCGGCGTCGGTCTGGCAGACGACGAACACCTCCTGGCCCATGCCGGCCTCGTCCAATTCGTCGCGGACGCGGTTGATGTCGCCGCTGAAGCGCTCGACCGATTCGATCTTCAGCCGGCAAGTCGTCTCCAGCGAAGCCGTGGCCACGGCCGACGCCGCCACCGACGGAAAACGGAACACCTGCCTGCAGAACATCGGAAACGGTGTGGAACGGGATTGCCAGTCCCCTCTCCCGCCGAGTGTGGCGGTACACGGAGAGGTTCAGGGTGAGGGCCGTGTCGGTTTGGAGATTTGCGAGATTCGCAGATTGCGGAGATTCTGATCCCTGACCCTGACCCCTGACCCCTCGCTCCATTCGCTCCAAATACTGCCGCCCCTGCTGCTCCAGCTCCATCGGTTCCAGCAGCAGAAACCAACTTTCCGGCGGAAGATAGTCGGCTCAGATGGGCGCCGATCGAGCGAGCTTTGGCCGACGATCGTCACGTCGATCGCATCGAGCGACTCCAAGCTCCGCTGGCTGGAAATCTCGAACCGGCGGATCGACTCGATCTCGTCGCCGAAAAACTCGACGCGGACCGGCCAGTCCCAGTCGGGGGCGAAAATATCGACGATTCCGCCTCGAAGCGAGAACTCGCCGGGCAGTTCGACCGCCGGCGTGCCGACCAGCCCGTTCTCGACCAGCCACTGGGCCAACTCCTCGACCGCCATCGGCTCGCCGACGCGCAGCCGCCGCGTCTGCCGTTCCAGCGTTTCGCGGCTCGGCGACGGTTGCAAGAGACTCTGGATGCTGGCCACGACCAGCTTGGGCGGCGGCTCAGGGGGACGCAGGAGGTTGCCGGGAAGGCAACTTCCCCGTTGGGGCGGCAGTCTACTGCCGCCTCCGCTGCGAACGCTGGGGGTGGCAGTGCAACTGCCACCCCAACGTGGGCTTCCATCCAGCAGCCGCTTCAGCAAATGTAGCCGTTGGCCGAAGACCTCGTCGTGCTCGGCCGCGTTGAGCGATTCGGACGCCGGGAACCGTTCGGGGACGATCCGCGTGAACAGGGCCAGGTCGTCGATCAGTTCGTCGGCCTGTTCGACGGTCGGGCAGACGACCACGAGCGTGGCGGGGACGTGAGCGGCCAGCGCGGCGGCAGCCAGCGCACACGACGACCCCCAGACTCCGTCCAAAGTCGCCGCATGGCCCCCCGTCAAACTCTCGACGACCTCGGCGAAGCCCTCCTGTCGCTCCAGACGCCCGGCCAATTCCAACAACCGGTCGGCCGCAGTGACGGCCCCCTCGGCGTCGGTCATATCTCCACCGGGATTGTAACCGATCGGCCGATCCGAAGAAAGGCGGCTCCTATTTCACGGTTCCCCCCGACGCGACTGCGGCATCGGGCGGGCAGGGCTTCGTCGCTCCGCAGTGTTCGCAATGGTCGAGCAGCGAATGCCGCACCTTTTCGCACGATCCACAGAGTTCGAACACCGCCGTCCCACAGGCCGGACAAGTGTAGGCTTCTTCGCCGCCCGACGAATCACCCTGCGGCAGAACCTTGTGGACCGTCCGTCGCGTCCAGTACAGGAACTTCCGTGGACCGGTGCGAATCGGATATTCGCAGACCGGGCAAAGAAACCGTTCGTAGGCTTCGCGGTGCTGTCGCCTAAGCCATGCCACCTTCGGGAACGCAACGCTGCGAATCAGGTAGACCAGCAGCCGAGCCACGACCAAGAGTAGGGCAACGATCAGAACGTACTTGAAGTACCGCGTCGGAAAATACTCGTGAACGACCAGGACGACCTTCAGCGCGGTTGCGCCGCCGATGGCCAGGAAGAGGGGATAGTAAAGGCTGCCTCGCCGCTTGGCCAAAGGGTATGCCGTTACCAGCAGCAGCGGCACGAGAATCAGAAGCTGATAGAACGCCAGCCGCAGCCGATGGGCTTCGGTCAGCCGTTGGTACTCGCTATTCGCCGGTTGCCGTTGCTTGGCGATTTCCGCCTCGACCCGGCGTTTCTCGCTCCCCAATCGCTCTTTTTCCGATGTCAGATTCGAGATGCTCTGATTGATCTTCTGATAGTTCGTTTGACTCTTGAAGAACTCATTGAGACTTGCCGTCAGAAGCTTCGCGTCAGAATCAGAGAATGAGGCCGATTTTTCAATGCTGCTCTTCTTGAGCTGCAGCAGTTGTTGGATCGTGCGCTGCAGGTTCTCGGAACTGTCTCGCACGATTTGCTGCTGCTCGGACTGGGCGGCAACACTGCGTTCCAGGGCATTGATCTTCTCCTGAAGCTGCCCGCTCTGTTCGACAAGCTTCGCGTCAACGTATTTGTGCTCGATCGCCGCGAAAGTCGGTCCCGGGATCGACTCGATGTCTTCGACGACGAAGCCAAGCAGCCAGAAGAACAACACGGCAAGAACGACCGTGAAAAGTCGGATAAGCTGGCGAGTTAACCAAGTTCCACGTCTAGCGTTTTCCTTCATCGCAATCTCCCGAAAAACGGATAAGCTCACCTTTCACGTGAAATGCACCCTCTCCAACAACGAGGCGGCGGAACTCTGGCGATATAACGGCTCGACCTGACGATAAGCAAGAAAAGGGCCTAAAACCGTAGCGAATCGGGCACTAGCTCCTTGATGCGGCTTAGCCAGCCGCTGCGCTCGGGGGGCTTTTGTTCTTCGGGGGGCGACTTGCTGGCGGCGGTCTCGGCTGGAACGGCGCCGGCGGGCAGGGCGACGTTCTCTTCCAGGAAGCGCGGCCAGTAGCCTTCCAGGAGATGGACGCAATCGCCGATCTTGCCGCGCTGCAATTTCGCGCCGGCCAGCGTGATGAGTTGCGAGAGTTCGAACATCTCCGGCCCGCTGAACATCAACGACAGAAACCTGCACGTCGTCGATCCAGACCTCGCCAGCACCATCAGGTCGAAGCGTGCGCAGGAGCGAGTTGAGCCCTTGCAACGGCAAGTCGTCGACTTGAAAAACGTAGCGACTCCAGTCGGTGTGGATTGTGGCGGACGGCTGGCCGACGCTCGGCGGCAAACCAACGGGTCCGAAGCGGTAGTAGTCGCGTCCGTGGAGCTTGCCTTCCAGGGCCAGGCGCAGCGGCGGCTGCCGGGCGGCATTGGCCACGCGAAGCCAGACCGAGATTGCCAATCGGCCCGTCGCCGCCGCCGCCAGCGGCTGGCTCACCAGACACGTGACCGGCCCGTCGCTGGAAAGCTTGACCGACTGCTTGCCGCCGTGCTTCTCGGTTGTGTCGATTTGTACGCCGACCTTACCCTGTCCGATTGCAGCCCAATTGGGAATCGGGTCTTTGGCGGTCGGGGGTCGTTCGAAGCCGGGATTGGCCAGGGAGTCCAAAGTGCGGCGGATTGTGGAGCACCGCGGCCCGCGCGCCCAGCCGGCGGATCTGCAAGCCCAAGGTCGATTCGACGGCGTCGGGCCAGGTCACGTGCGGCGCCGAGCATTGCACGTTCGGCTCCGACAACTGAACGGCCACGAGATCGTAAGGCTCGAGCGAGACTTCCCAATAGAAGCCCGACGCGCCATCCGGCCGGAGCGGTTCAATCTTGCGTATGCCGCCGAGATCGTCCATACGACAGCCTGGCCCGACCTCGACGTGCAGCCGCGCCGTGGCGGCGAACGGGGCGTCGTTGACGGCGTACAGGTACGTGCGGCCGCCATACGTACCGCAGCGAAAAGTGACCGGCTGCGGGGTGTCGGACGCATCGCCGCCGCTGACCTGTTGGAAGCGGATCGCCGGCAACGCGCGGTAGGCGGCCGCCAGTTCGCGGATCGACGTCTCCTGCCCCAGCGGCAGCACCAGCCGCCGTCGACCATCACCTGCGAGTCGAGCGTGGCCAGGCTGTGGACGAACCGCCGCCGGTTCTGCTGGCCCGAGGGCGACGGCTGCGGTAACCAGCCAGGTGTAAGCCGGCTGAAAGGGCTCTTGCGGTCGAACGAGGCGACGCGGACCTTCTCGGGCCGGATGGAAGAACAGGCTGCCCGGGCGTCCGACGTCTGGAAATAGCGGTCGACGTCGGGCATCTGGCGGATTTCCAGGTCGGCGGCGCGGCTGCCGAGGCTGTCGCCGGCCGCGATGCGTTCGGGCCGCAGCAGCACGATCCGCTGTTGTTGGTCGCGGTAGCGCCGCGCGTCGATGCCCACCCGCAGCAGTGCGGAAGCGACGGTCGTGCGTGCGGCAGGGCCGGCCGCAGCTCGCGTTCGAGGTCGGGCCCGCCGATCATGCCGGCCCCGGCCAGATAGAAGCGGCCGCCGGGCCGGACCGCGGCCAGCTCGTGGTAGGCGCGGCGGTAGAACTTGGCCAATTGCTCCGCCCGCCACTCGAGCCAGGCGCGGCGTTGCGGCTCGTGGCCGAGGAACGCCGCCCGCTGGGCAAATCGCTGCGGCCCGTTGCCCGGGCACTCGCAGCTTCGTCGTCGCGCTCGAAGCGGGCGATCGTGGCGTCGTCCATGCCCCAGTCGGGCCCGGGCAGTTGGGCGTATCCGTCGGCCGAGAGCTGCATGGCCAGCCCGGCGAACGACGGGTGCTGGGCGTAGCGAGCGACCAGCTCGCGGACCACGTCGAGCATGGCCTCCTGCACCCGCGGATCGAGCACGTTGTAGTACGGCGCCAGTCCGCGTTGCGGCGGCATGCGAGTCTGCGCAGGCGCGTTCCGTCGGGCCCGATCCACTCGATCCCCTCGGCGCTGCCGGCCCGCCGCTGCGGCGGAGGGCCTCGAGCTCGGGCAGCGGCGCGGCGAACTCGACCATCGGGATCAGTTGCAGGCCCTCGCGGTCGAACAGCCGCAGCAGCATCTCCAGCACGTCCTTGCGGACCGGATCCTGGGCGGTGGCGAAGAAGCACGCCGGTGTCGTAGCGCGGCGTGGGCTCCAGGAGCGGGCTGGGATAGATCGTGCTGCCGTCGGCCAGCACGACCGAGCATCAGGCCGTTGTAGCCGACGTGGTCGAGATACTCGACCAGCCGCGTGCCGCCCTGGTAGAACGTGATCCAGTCGTCCAGGCTCGCGTCCGCTCCAGCGTCGAGACACTCGGCGGCCGAGAAGTTTTCGGGAAACAGCGGCCGGTCGAGATAGGCGGCCAGCAGCCGCCGTTGGCCGCCGGCGCGGTCGGGCAGCGCCGGCGGCAGCCGCTCGCCAGCCGCCAGCACGCGAATCTTGCCGTACACGGCCGGCGCGTGCTCGCGGCGATTGGTGACCAGCACCATCGGCGTGGTGGTGCGCGGCCAGAAGATCGACGCGGTGCCGCAGCCATCGCGGCGGCTCGGCACGGCGCCGATCACTCCGCGGCGTTGGTCCATGCCCGAATCGAGCCCGATCGGCACCAGCGCCCCCGGCCGCGTTCGGCTCGATGATGCTGATGCCCAGCGTCTGCGGCACGTCGCTGGGATAGTCGACCTCGAGGACGTGCGGCCGGCCGGGCTGGCTCGATCGGCAACGTGTAGGCCTCCCAGCTCACGTCGGGCGACTCGGCGTTCGGCTTCAATTGCGCCAACTCGCCCAGCGGGTGCTCGCTGCGTCTGGAGACAATCGTTCCCCAGCGGCCCCTTCCCAGTATTCGCAGCCGCGGCTTAGTCAACTGGAATTGCGGCAGCTTGGCGAATTTGTCGTACCAGTGCGGGTTGGCCGGATCGATCTCGACGACCTGCGTAAGCTCCGCGTCGCCTTGGCCCGAAGGGCCGCTGCGGATCGAGCACCAGCAATTGCACGCGGCGCTGGGCGATCGTCCGCTTCCAACTGAACGGCTGGCGGACCGCCTGCGACCATCTCGGGCTGTTCACGGCGGTGACGACGACGTCGTAGACGCCCTCGGCGTTCGGCAGGGGCACCTCGACGGGAATGGACTCGGCCTGCTCGCCGCGCATGTCGGGCTCCTGCGACCACAGTTCCTTTCCACCGCCGAGCAATTGAATTTTGATTCGCGCGTTGCCCCCCTTGGGTACAGGGAGATGGTGCGGTTCGAGCGTGAACTCGAATTTTTCGCCGGGCGCGAAGACCAGGCTTTCCCGCGCGAAACGCACGCGGAGCGAATCGCCCGGAGCACGCATCACCAGCAAGCGGTTGCCCTGCTTGTCGAGTTCCTTGTTGACAAATTCACCGGCGAGATCGGCCAGCGGGACTTCGACGGTTGCCGGATGGTCGTGCTGCTCGCCGGCCGACAGACGCACGACCAACTTCGCGGAAGCGGCCGCGGAGACGAGCACGTCGACACCGTCGTAGCTGCGCGGGCTGCGCTGTCGAACGACGAGCGTGGCGTGCTCGCCGGGTGGATTGGCGTCGAGCCACATCGAGCCGGGCTCGTCGGCCTCGGCCCCCAACGGTTGTGGCTCGGAAATCGATCCGTCGCTAACGGAGATTGTTCCCTGCCAGGTGCGTTCGGCGCCGCCGCCCCAGGCGATGCGCACGCGGAGGTCGTCGGCCGCGCCGCCCGGCCGACAACACGAGCAGTGCCATCGCGGCGCACAGTACCGCGCGTGCGGCGGCCTTCCAGGCAACCGGCATACGGCGATCCTGCGAAGGATGCGGACGTCCCTGTCCGATCATCGGCGAACCTGTGGCTATCGGGCAACCCGCGTGAAGACAATTTCCGGCGGATTATAATGAGAAGCGGCCCGCGGCCGCCATGCCGATTTGCGAAAATTCAGCGTCCACGAGTGCGAGACGTCCGCCGTCAGCCCGAAGCGGTTGCACAACGGTGACGCGGCAGCATGAACCGGGATTATCCATGCCTCCCATACCAACCCGAAGCGCAAGCGAGGGGGAGAAAGAGTTGCCCTCGCTTGCGATTCAGGTTGGTACGGCGCCCTGTGTGCGATATCGTACGCCGCGAATCATCCCGCCGAAGCGAGGGTGGCGCCGACTACCGCTCTGGCTTGTCAGAACACATCAGGGTGTGTGGGATGACGCCGGATTGGGCACCGGAGCGCCGGGCGGCAAGGACCATTCGAGAATCACCTTGCGCGGACCCGGCAACTTCTTTCCGGCTTGGGAAGCTCCAGCGAAGTCTCGTGTTCGTAACGGCTGGTCTTGCCGTCGCCCATCGGCCGCGAGTTGTCGGACAAAGCCCTGCGAGGCATGATCGACCACGATGACGTCGCTCTTCGCGTCGGGATTGCCGCGCGGGCAGACGACGATGATGATCTTCGCGCCCCTGTCCTTCTCCCGCCGCCGAATCTCGTCCAAGGCCGCCTGCTCCTGCGCGGGCAACGGGGCATAGGCGGCCGGCTCGACGGCATGCCGGCAAGACCGAGCGGTTCAGCGCCGGGCTGACGGAGAATGCTAGCGAAGCGAGATTGGCCGAACCGGATGCGGCTGCCGACATCGGCCCGGGACGGATTGCATCCGCGGGCGGAGTGTGCGGTGAAATCGCCGCTAGGCTCCCGCAGGGCGATGTGTAGACGAACGCGAGTTTGTCTTGGTCCAATTCGGCGTAGATCGAGCCGGGGCGGCGAAGAGTCCTTCCTTGTCGCTCGGATCGGCGGCGTTGCAGACGCCGATGACGTATCCTTCGCTGGTGAACAGCCCACCGCCGCTGCGGCCTTCGACGGGCTGGCCGGCCACTTGGATAGTTCGGCGGGCCTTGGAACTTGTCCAGCGAATTGATCTGGCTATGCCGCACGGTCGGACGATCGCCGTCGTTGCAGCCGACGCTCGCCACGGGCTGCCCGGGTTTGACGCTGATATTCGGGCGGCGCCAAGCGGGCGACGGCGACCGGGCCTGGCGTGCGGATCGCCACGAGGCCGACGTCGCGGGTCAGATCGAACGAAACCAACCGGCCGGCGACCTGCTGCGGCTCGCCCGAGCCGAACAGATCGACGGTGATTCGGCCCTTGCCTTGCGAATCGCGGAAGAGATGGCCGCAGGTCAGCACGAGGGCCTCGTCGCCGCGGCTGTCGATGATCGTGCCCGAGCCGCACGAGCGGCCGTCGGGATCTTCGACGCGCAATCCGCACGCTGGCGGCCAACAGCGCGGCGTCGGAAATGATCGGTCGGGGCCTTCAACGGCATGGAGACTTGGCGAACAGCGGCTGCCGGCCTCCCAGGGATCGAACGACGACGGCGGCGATGGCGACGAAGGCGAGACAGGCAGAGATACCGATGGCGGCGACGGGATCGGCTGGGCCGACGGCGCTCCGTTCATGGCGAGCATCGGCGGCGATCGTGACGGCGCGGCGGCCGAGCGCCTGCTCGGCACATCTCGCTCAGGCGGCTCATCGACGTTCGGCCGACCTCGCGGTCGACTTCCCGGCCGTTGACGACCATGACGAAGCACGGGATGGACGGACGCCGTACTTGGCGGCCAGCCGCGGGATTTTGATCGACGTTGACCCGCTGGACGGGATAGCCGGCGTCGACCAGGGCCTCCACGGTGGGATTCATCGCCCGGCAGGGGCCGCACCAGTCGGCATAGAAGTCCAGCAAGACAGTTTGGCCGACGCCTGACAATGCCATGGCCGCAACGGCCACCTGTAGTGTGACCATTGGTTCCCTCCTGGTCTTGCGCGAAGTCCGTTTCGCTCTGGTGTCTCTGTGGTGCAGGATTCTGCGAGGAGGAGGCATTGTCGCCGGAATGCCGATTCGACACAACCGCAACTTTGCGGAATTCTCTGCCCCCCTGCCTCCCCGCCGCTGGCTACCCCCGTTTCTCGATCCGGTTTGCCCTTGCTTCGCCCCATCGGGGTCGATACACTCTGCACCGCCTATGGTGTCTCAGATCGCCGTAGGAGACACAAGTCTTTTGTTTCATCGACTTAGCGACTTACGTCGTCAGCCGACTTTCGGCTATAGGTGCGACGGTCGGAGACACTCTGGGTTGTGCCGCCCGGAGCGATCAACCTCCCTCTGTAGAGGATTTTTCTTGCAACGGAAACCTGGGCTTTTACAATGAATGGAAGGGATCCCAGTTTCCCTCAGCTGATAAACTCGAAAGGTGAATCATGAAGCGTGCGATACTGGGAATCCTTGTGGGCGTCGGACTTGTGATGGCAGCGGCCGCCATGGCCCAACAACGCGGCGAGACTTGCCGCAGCGGGATCGCGGCGTGCCGGCTCCGGCCGCTGTGGCGGCGCGGAACTGATCGTGGTGCCGACCACGTTGGGCGACAAAGTCCAGATGCTCACGGTCGTCGATCCGCGACAGCGTGTCTTGGGCGTGTATCACATCGACATGGCAACCGGAAAAATCGCCCTGAAGAGCGTCCGCAATATCCGCTGGGATCTGCAAATCGACCACTTGAACACCGACGAACCGCTCCCGCAGCAGATTCGTTCGATGTCGGAACAGAAGTAAGGCAAACGAGATCGCTATGGCTCAGAAGTACTACAACTCGGCAGAGACCGCGAAGATTCTTGGCAAGACCGTCGACGAGATCAAGGAGATGCTGGAGCATCGCGAACTTCACGGATACCGCGACGGCGCCGACTGGAAGTTCAAGATCGAAGACATCGACCGGCTTGCCAAGGAATCGCCCGCCGCAACCGGCCGACGAGGAAGACGGCGGCGACGTGCTTCTGAGCGAAGTGGAACTGGGCCAGTCCGATCCGGGCCTTTCGGGCACGGTCATCGGCCTGAGCCTCCGGCGGTCGGCTGCCCGCCGGCGGTGACATCCGTATGGCCGAGAGCGATCTGGCGCTCAGTGCGCTGAGCGACGAACCGGTGGCGCCGATCCGCCAAGAAGAAGAGCCCGAGCGACTCAAGGGAAGTTCGACGATTGGTGAGCCTGTGACAATCTTACGCTGGGCGACAGTTCCGGGGTGTTGGCGGCAAGTCGTCGGTCGGCAGCTCCGCCATCGATCTCGGCGGCGAGCGGCAAGGACGACGACGTCTGGTGCTGGGCGGCAGCAGCGGCGGCGTCGAGCAGCGACATCGTGCTCGGCGGCGACAGCGGCATCTCGCTGGTCGATCCGTCCGATAGCGGCTTCTCGCTCGAAACGCCCGTCAATTTGGGCCGCGCCGCCGAAGAGTCGCTGGAACTTGGCGAGGACGACATGCTGGCCGTCGGCGATGCCGGCGCCGGCGGCCGAGTTGAAAACCGACGACGATTTCCTGCTGACTCCGTTGGAGGAAACAGCCGACATGGACGGCTCGGAGAGCGGGTCGCAAGTGATTGCTCTCGACACCGAGACCGAGGATTCCGCCACGATGATCGGCGCCGGCTCCGGCGTGTCGATGGCCGCCATGCTCGACGAAGACCTCAGCCCGCAGCCGGGGCTGGAGATGGGCGTGGGCGGGCCGCTGGCCGGACCGCCGGTGTTGGGCATGCAGCCGAGCGGGCTGGCCGAAGGCGCCGCGCCGATTTCGCCCGCCGCCGCGCTCGGCCGAGCCGCCTTACACCGCTTGGCAAATCACCGGCCTCGCCGTTCTGCGCCCTGTTGCTTGGCCCTCTGCGGCATGATGATGTACGACCTGCTGCGAAGCATGTGGAGTTGGGAGCAACCCTTCACGATCACCAGCAGATTGATGGAACACGATCCTGGGTTGGATCGGCCTGTAGACCGACAATCGCTCGCGGGGCGACGCGCCGCCTCAAAACAATCACGATTCGAAAGGAGTCGAATCTTGAAGGCGCGCTGATCGGACTGCTTCTCTGCTCTCGTCGGCGATCGTTCTGCCGGGCTGTCTGTTCGTTCCCAAGACGGAATTGAACGCCTGCGCTGACCGAAAATCGCTCGCTCGCCGAGCAGAGCCGCGCGCAACTGGACGAAATCGAAAACCTCAACACCCATAGCCGCGAGCTCGAAAACCGCGTCATCCGCAGCGAGAAACAACTCGCGCTTGCTGCAAGAACGCGCCGGCCTCGACCGTCGGCGATTGGACGACTACCAACGCGAACGCGACAGCCTGTACCAGCAGTTCAAGGACTCTGTCGTTCGGCCGGCGGCCGGCTGCCGCCCGAGCTAAGCCGTCAACTGGCCGATCTCTCGCGGCGGTTCCCCAGCCTCCAGTTCGATCCCGAAACCGGCATCAGCAAACTCGACACCGACATCCTCTTCGACAGCGGCGAAGCCGTGTTGAAGCCGAGCGCGGGCCAACTGCTCGACGATCTGGCCCGCGTGCTGAAGTCGCCGGCGGCGGGCGACCTGAAACTCATGGTCGCCGGCCACACCGACAACCAGATGATCGTCGGCCGCGACGCCCGCGAGAAGTATCCGGACAACTTCCATCTCAGCACGGCCCGCGCGTTGGCGGTCGGCGATCGGATGAAGCAAGCCGGTCTGCCCGAGCGGCGGCTCGGCGTCGCCGGATTCGGCCCCTACCAGCCGATCGCGTCGAACGCCACGGCCCAAGACCGCCAGAAGAACCGCCGCGTCGAAATCTTCCTCATGCCCCCCGACGTCCCGGTGGTCGGCTGGACCGATTCCACCCCCAGCGTCTACGGCTCGGGCGTGCGGCGCGTAGCCAACAAATGAGCCCCGTCTCGCGATCTGCGATTTTCGTATTCCCGACTGTCGTCAACGTGGCTTATGAGCCTCGTCGATGGCGATGCCCACCAACTCATCGGTGTCGCGCATGCGGTGACGTTGGAGGACGCGGTGCTAGGGAGCGTGCTATTTGGTCTGCCGACGGCGCCGTCGGTGGGCGTGGTCATCGCGGAACTGTCGGAGCGGGCGGGCTATATGCTGTACGGCCAGTCGTTTGTGGACGATCCGGCCGGAAGAAGAGGACTACCGAGTTCTTCGTGCGTCATCTTGCCGAGAGCCTTGACCTCTTGGGATATCCACCATTGCCACCCCTCGTCGGAGTGGGTGACGCTTGGGCAAACCTCCGTCCTGATGGGTTGAACGAAGGTTTGCTCTCATCTGCCACGCGGCTCGAAGCCGTGCTCCGCGGTCTTCTTCGCTCCCCCACGTAGTGGTAGAGAAATTCCGCGTTTCGGGAGTCAGCGGCGCGATGTGCATGAGACTTTCTTGTGTGAGGGTATCAGCAGGTCACAAAAGAGGGCTGCGACCGTGAAGATCCTAATTGTCGATGACGATCCGCTCCTTCTGCAAGTTCTGGAGCACGCGATTGTGCGTCTTGGCCACGAAGTGACTTCCGCCGGCAGCGGGCCCGAGGCGCTGCGGCTGATGCGGTCGGGATCGTATCGCATAGTGATATGTGACTGGGAGATGCCGGAAATGGACGGCCTGGACTTGTGCCGTCGCATTCGCGAGCGATATTGCAGCAAGTACGTCTACATCATTCTGCTCTCGGTGCGCTGGGCACGCAGAACGTTGTTGACGCCCTCAGTGCCGGCGCCGACGAGTTCATCAGCAAGCCGTTCGACCCGCAGGAACTCAATGTTCGCATTCGCACCGGGGAGCGAATTCTGGCTTTGGAGAGTCGCGAGGTGACGATCTTCAGCTTGTGCAGACTGGCGGAGTCTGGCGCGACCAGGAGAACCGCGTGCATGTGGATCGGCTGCGCGAGTATTGCCGCGTGCTCGCCGAGCATCTGGCGCAGCAGGAGAAGTATGGCGACGTGGTGGACGGCGATTTCATCGAGTTGCTGTACATGACGAGCCCGTTGCACGACATCGGCAAGGTCAGCATTCCCGACGAGATTCTGTTGAAGGCCGGCCCGTTGACCGAGGCGAAATTCAACGTCATGAAGCAGCATCCCGTGGCGGGCAGCATGACGTTGCAGTCGGCGATCTACGCCTACCCCGAGGCGAAGTATCTGTACATGGCGCACGACATCGCCCGCAGCCACCACGAGCGCTACGATGGCGGCGGCTATCCGGACGGGTTGGCGGGCGAGGCGATTCCGCTGTGCGGCCGCATCGTCGCCCTGGCCGACGTGTACGACGCGCTGACGACCAAACACGTCTACAAGCCGGCATTCCCCCACACCAAGGCGCATCAGATTATCTGCGACGGGGACGGAACTCAGTTCGATCCGGACGTGGTGCAGGCATACATCGCCAACCAGAACCGCTTCTTGGAGATACACAACCGCTTCGCCGTCCGCGAGGCGCGCGAAGCCAGAACGCTGCGGCCGCTGGCCGACGTGTCGCTGAGTTGCTGACTCGCCGCTCACTTCGGTTTCGCTAAGCACGCCGGCGGGATCGTGGCGCGGACGGCGGTCACCAGTCTTCGGATCTCGTCGGCAATCTGTCGGTACGCTTGGCGGTTCTCGGGGCTGTTGGTCGGAGACTGCTTCAGAGCTTCGCCCAGGAGTTCTTGCGTCGCTTTGCCGTAATCCAAAAGGCTCAACGTCAGGATGATTTGGTCGCTCGACTGGACGGCTTCTCCGGCCCAAGCGACGTCTTTTGGCGGGGCGGGAATCGCAGCGCGGCGTGACTTAATCTCTTCGCTCTGCTTGGCGTATTGCTCCGTCTTCGCGCCCTTTTCCAGAAGCGCCACCAGCTTGTCGCAGCTATCAAGAAACGCCGTCAGTCTCCCGGCAAAAACGACTTCCTCGGGCGTGGGCTTGTAAGCCTCCGCTTTTGGCGCGGCGGGGCGCGGCGGGCACAGTAGGCGGCGAGACTGCCACCGGTTCCGTGGCGGGCGTCACGGCAGGCGAAACGGACGGACCGTGCAACATCATCCATGCGACGATGGCGACAATCGGCACGAGAACCAGCAGCGCCAAGACGCCGGCAATGATTGCCCAAACTTGCAGCGGCACGCCTGGCTACGGAGCATGGGCGTCGTGCGGCTGGCGGGGCCTTGCAGCCTTCTCGCCCACGTACGAGCCGCAGTGTTTGCATTTGACGGCCACGGCCAGGATTTGCTCGCCGCAATAGTGGCAGGCCTTGGTCGTTGGCGAATGCGGCGCTGGAGCGCCATCGCCGATCTCGTCAGGTCGAGATCGTCGTCGAGACCCGCCGGCGAGATCGTCGTCCTCGGCGTCGAGATGTCGTCCATGCGATCGTTCAAGTCTCTTTCCGGTGCACCATGTCGTCGATGCGACCCTCGATGTTTGTCGGCGACCGCGGGGGGCTGCGGCGCGGGCTCGGCCACCGGCATCGCGCTCTCGACCTGAACGCCGTGCTGGCCGGCGATTTGAAAGGCCATTTCTCGGTTGTCGGCCAAGACCGTGATCGAGGCCCGCTGGCCGGTTTTCCGCAAAACGCCCTTGCAGCAGAATTTTTGTTTGGCCATGACATTGCCTTTTGGAGAAGAGGATGAGGCAAACGGAGGCGATGGTCGGAAATACGCTCTCCTCATCGCCCGAACCGATTCTACCGCGCCGCCCCCTCCCGTGGAAAGCACGGGTTTGCTAAAATTGCCGCTTTCACGGACATCACAATTGCGTATTGTTGTAGGAGGCGACTCCTGTCGCCGATTTTTCGGCGTTGGCAGCACAATCGGCGACAGGAGTCGCCTCCTACAGTGCAAAACGACGAGAGAAACACCAATGACTGCCGCGATTCTCAATGGAAAGGCGTTGTCGGAGCAAATTCGGGCGGAAATCGCCCGGGACGTGGCCCAGTTTGTCGGCGCGACCGGCGTCACCCCGTGCCTGGCGGCCGTGCTGGTCGGCGACGACCCCGGCAGCCAGGTCTACGTGCGCAACAAGCAGAAGGCGTGCGAAAAGGCCGGCATCGCTCAGCCAACTCCACCGTCCGCCGACCGAGACGACCACCGAAGAGCTTTTGGCCCTGATCGACCGGCTGAACCGCGACCCGGCGGTCCACGGCATCCTCGTGCAGTCGCCGCCGCCGAAGCACATCGACGAGAAACGGGTGCTCGAAGCCGTCGATCCGATGAAGGACGTCGATTGCTTTTCATCCCGAAAACGTAGGCCGACTCATGCAAGGCCGGCCGCGATTTCTCCCTTGCACGCCGCACGGCGTTCAGCAACTGCTGCTGCGCAATGGCATTCCGATCGCCGGGGCCAACGTCGTGATCGTCGGACCGCAGCGACATCGTCGGCAAGCCGATGGCCGATTCTGCTGATGCAAAAAGGCCCCGGCGGCGACGCCACCGTGACTGTCTGCCACAGCCGCACCCGCGATCTGCCCGCTCCGTGACCACGACGGGCCGACATTCTCATCGTGGCGATTGGCCGGGCGAAGTTCATCACGGCCGACATGGTCAAGCCCGGCGCGGTCGTGATCGACGTCGGCATGAATCGGCTTGAGAGCGGACTGGCGGGCGACGTGGATTTCGAGGGCGTCAAGGAAGTCGCCAGCCAGATCACGCCCGTCCCCGGCGGCGTCGGCCTGCTGACGGTGACGATGCTGCTGCACAATACGCTGGTCGCGGCACGATTACAGCAGCCCTAGCGTACACCGTCGTGCGGCGATGCCAACCCGAAGCGCGGTGCGGCGATGCCAACCCGAAGCGCGAGCGAGGGCGCGAAGAAGAGTTGACCTCGCTTGTGCGTCGGGTTCGTAGGGCGCACTGTGCGGGCTATCTTCTCGACTGCGAATCATCCCGGTTAGATGCCTTCAGGGGTAAGCGTTCACTGGGCGGCAAGGGGACGGAGGAGGTTTTCGGAGAAATATCTTCTCCTGCGGCGGATACTGTCGCCGAAAACCTCCTCCGTCCCCCTCTGTTTCCGCCCTGTGAACGCTTACGGAGAAACATGAAAAGGCCCCAGACCAACGTAAACCTTCGTCCAACCCGTCTGGGAGGCGGTTTGCCCAAGAGTTGCCTGCTCCGATGAGGGGTGGCAATGGTGGATAGGGGCAACGCAGAGAGCTACGGAAAACCGACGATCGACGACGTCAGGATGTGCCGTCGATTCCCGGCGTCTCGGTCGGATGCTGCAAAAGCATGGCACGCATGGAACCATGCTTCACCCAAATTGACCAGTTTAGACCAGATCGATCTTCTCTCTGTCCCAGCCCAAGAGACGGGTTCCACGGAGGTTTACTCCTGGGAGGCCCGCTTTCTTTGTGGCGTACGGGCGTCTCAACGCCTTATCGCGTTTCCGAAGATACCAGCGGACTTCTGCCATCCGTTCGTTCATCGTGCGGCATTGGTGATTTCGAGTGACGTTCTCATGCAAGTCTCGCCATACACGCTCGATTCGGTTGTAGCCAGGACAGTAAGGACGGCTCAGCCGCTGCCGCGGTCTTTGGGGGGAATGCGAACCTTCAGCGGCCGTTCCTCTCGTGTCTTTATGGCCCCGTGCTCAAGTTTCTCAAAGGCGGTCAGACGAATCTTATAGTCATCGACCCTGTCGCCGAGCGCCTGGCGATACGTGAAGACGTGGCGAATCCTCCACTCGTTCGAGCCGGCGTGAGGGTAATAGATATGCTCGATGACGTCGGGCCGGTGATCCATCTCGACCTTGACCGGCTTCGGGTCGCTGCCGACCGGATGGGTTTCCTTCACGGTCACCTGGAATTGCCCGACGGACGCATCGTCTCTTGAGGGCTCGAATTTGGGTTCGACCTGAAACATGACCTTGGCCTTCGACGGATTCTCGGCTTCAGCGTCGTGCAGCAAGAACTGTGTCGCGCCACTGCCGACCCTGTGCGTCGCACTGGGCGCCGTCCGAGTCATCTTGCACCAGACGCTGATTTCAGCGCTCGCGGGCTTTCCCGCGCCGTCTTTGTCTTCCGGGGGAGTTTCGGGCAACTTGGGAACCGTGCAGGTCACCACCGGCACTGGAAGGTTCGGCCGATAGTGCGTGTCGTAGAAGTAATACACGGGCCGGTTCTCGCCGGCGCCCCAAGGCCGCACCTCGATCCACGTCTCGACGGGCCGCGGACTGAAATCGTCGGCGTTGATGTTCTGAAACGACACGTCGAACAGGCAATCGTCGAGAAACCACGACGGCTGATGCGCGCCGATAAACAGCGGACCGCTCTCGCCCCTCTTCGGCCAAAAATCCTCGGGAGGCATGCCGTGGTCGAGATCATATCGGTGATGGACCAACCACCTCGTCCCGCCTCTCTCCTCGACGAAGAGTCTGATCGCCTCGCCCCCCTCCAAGCGGACATCGGCTTCGTCGGGCCGCCGCGGCCGATCCGCGGACGAACCTTCATCGCCCGCTTCGGAACGGCCGGCTTCCGTCCGTCCGTCTCCCTGCGCAGAATCGGTGAGTCTTACGTTGTACCACGCGGCAACATAAGACCCGTTCTCCTCCTCCCGCAATTTGCATTGGCAGGGCTCCTTGAGTTCCAGCGGCCCGTGCACCTTGTCGTTGCTGCCCTTGCCGGGGAACACCACATAAGAACTCAAGCGGAGCGATTCTTCCAGGGCATCCAACAGTGTCTTGTAGTTCCTCGCGAGATAGAACCTCCCTCCCATCCCCTCGAACTTCGTTCCATTCTCCACCCCGCCGTTGCTCACTTCCGCTCTCAACTTCTCTTCAGCGTTTCTTGTCAAGACAAAAGCCGATCACATCCAGGTCGGTGTTCTTTCCGCCGCTGGATCTGCCCTCGACGGCACGTTTGACGTCGCCACGAGTCACCGGAACCTTCTCGCTTCCGCGCTCATCGTCCTGACCATCCGTGATGACAATGACATGACGATGGGCGATTTCGTCCGCGGCAGTGTTCCTCGATAACACCTGAATGGACTGTTCAATTGAGCGGTATAGAGGCGTCTGGCCGAGACAAGGCATCTCGTCCAGTTTCTCGCACATTCGTTCGCAGAGGGAATTGCCGAAAGGAGTGGGTTGGAAGACCACTTCCGTGTCGCTACAGGGATCATCAACTTTTTCAAGGTCTTGCACTCTCGTCTTGCTGAGCACGCCCTCGATCTGGAGTCGGTCAAGCGCATCGCTTGTCTCTTGTCTGTCCGGTGCTTCTTTGTCGCTTATCGGAATCATGCCCTTCTCGACGGTGTCCCTGTCTATTACCTTCGTGGAAACGGCCGGATTCCAAACCGCCAATCGAAGCTTCTCGGTTCCGTCTTCCCGTTTCTCCACGATCCAGCCGAAGCGATGTCCGTAGAGAGCAAGGCCGACACGGTACCGGCCGGCATCGGCGCCGGTGGCCAGCCTTCTTAGGATTGACTTCAACGTCTGTCTCGCGATTTGGAAGCGCGATACCGCCTTTCCACCCGCCTCCGTCTCGGCCGCATCCGCCATGCTGGCGGAGCAGTCGAGGACGAACATGATGGCGCACTTCTCTTTCGCGTCGCCGCAGACCGTGATAGTGGGCTGCGGGTAGTGCTCGGCTTCGCACTTGATCGCCACGCCCTTGGCGGTGCTGACGCTAAACGGCATGGTCTGCCGATGGCCGCGAAATAGCGAAACAACATCGAACCGTGGGTGTTGCTTGAAGCGGTCATTGTTGCGAATCCAACACTCTTTCGTCCACTGCGAGGAAGCGGCATCTTTCTCGCGCGTCTTGATGCCGATGCGGCGCAAGTCGGGCTCTCCTCCCTCGGAAATGGCCAGCGGCTCAAGTTGTTTCTCATTCGTGCGGTCTTCGACGACGTAGACCGCCGCCTTTCCCTGCGGCAATCCCTCCGTCCGCTTTCCCAGCAAAGTGATGCGCAGCGAAGGATCCTTTTCATCGACGTCGTCGGGCAACCCGGGTTTCGCAGGCTCGATTCCCGCCTGCCGGGCGGCTTTCCGGCGGTTTTCCACCAGGTCTTCGACTTTTTGCCAGTACGGCCGGTCGGCGCTGGCCCATGTGGCGTTGTCGCGGCAACTCTTCGCGTGTTTCAGGTACGTGCCGGCGGCAATTTCGAAATAGGGGAGCGTCTTCTTCCCGCTCTTCTCGTTCCGCTCATTCGCCGACCACCAGAAATCATCGGCCGCACGCACAGCTTGCCAGAGCCATAGATGATGAAGATCGAACTTGCGCAATTGCCGCGACGGGCTGGCATCCGGCGACTCCCAGCGGTATTCGAGCAACGGCGCCGCGGCCCGCACCAAACAATCGGCCCGGCTGAGAGACCTGCGGGCGGGGATTTCCGAGCGCCGCTGCACGACGTCCAATGTCCTTGCATCGCCGCCGGCGGTTTCCGGGCCGGCCGACGGTTCCTCGTCCTTTCGCGATAGGAGAGTCGGCGCCTCTCGGCCGACCTGCAAGAGCCGCTTGCGAACCTCGCCGCCTTGCTTGTTGAGCTTTGCGATCAGCGCTTCATCATCGGACGACTTTGGATCGATCTTCTCGTCGTCGTTGGCTTCGATGCCGAGGATTTGCAGAACCGGATGCGTTTTCCACAACCTCAGGCGATGCAAGCGTTCTGTCGCGAGCTGGTTGCTCTTGGCGGAAGCGTCTTTTCCCGCTTTCTCGCCCGTTCCGTCTTGTTCCTCTTCCTTCTCCTTGATCGCCTTTGTTTGCGCGTCCATGATTTCGAGATATTTGCTGCGCAGACTGGCACGATGCCTCCCCGTGATGAAGGGGAATTCCAGCAGGCGGGCGATCCTCTGCATGTCGTCGGCGTTTCCGCCGCGGCTGTCAACCAGGTGCTCGCCCTGTTCCTTGACGTCCTCCTGGATTTCAAGGCGCTTCTGCAAGTCTGCGGTCCGCGCCGCCAGGCGGCCGTCGTATTTCGCTGCCGGTTCCAGCTTCGCCGCAAGCTCGCGCGTGCCGTTGACTAGTTGATCGACGTCCTGCTCCACTCGCTTATCGTCGCCCGGCTGCGCGAGCCGCCAGCGGACCAGATCGGGAAATGCCGCCCAGAGTTCATCGCGGACTTGAAGAGCATCGGCAACCGTCCTGGCCCGCTTGCCGGCGTTTTCATACTCGCTGGCGGCGTCTTTCCACCTCGCATCGAGCTTGTCCAACACCTGCTTGTCACCGATAAACAACTCGTCCTCGGCCTGTCGGCGGTACTTGTCGCCTGTGTCCGCAAGCGGTTCGCTCCAATACTGGGCCCGTTCATCGGCGGGGGCGGCGGCCTGCTCGGCCAGGTTCTCGAACCTTCAGCGCCTGTGCCACATCCCTCTGCCCCGATCGATCCTGCCAGACGGCCGGGTCGAGGTACATCTTCAACATCCGCAGGAAGTGCATCTCGATAACGTCGGCTTCAGGACGAGCTTCCGCGCTGCCGACGAATTGCAACGCCCTGCTCAATTGCGCTTGGATGCGGGAAGGATCGCGCTCGGCAACAATCGAACTCCAGGCCGCGGCGGCGGCGTAGCGGTAAGGCGGGCTCTTCTGCGGCGCAGCGGCAACGGCGGGCTGAATTGTTTTCGCGGGCTTGTTCTTCGACGCATCCGCCGCCGCTGCCTTCGCGGAAGCCGGCTTGCTGGCCGGCGGTTTGCGGGGAGCAGTCCACTGGGCAACCGCCTCGTTCGCCGCGTTGTCGTCCCATTTCGCTTGACTGCGAGCCAACGGAAGGCTGAATACTTCGAGATCATCGCGATCCGATTCCCTGGCAAGCTCGCCGGCCAGGCCGACGACCTCGTCCTTCGTGGCCGCGTATTGTGCTTGGTAGGCTTCTCCGGCCTGTGCCAGTTGTTCCAACCGCAGCAAGCCGCGTTGATAGTGCGCCCAGTCCAGTGGATCATACCGCCAGGCTCTCTTGTCATAGAGCCTTGCGTGCGTCTTCCACAACTCGCCGATCTCCTTCCATGCCTGTTTATCGGCCTCTTCTCCGCCGATCGGATCTTTGGGGGCTGCGGAAAATGGGGCATAAACTAGAGAGAAGTCCTTGCCGCCTTTCTGCAGATTCTCCAGGAGCATCGGCGTCTGCTCGACGCCGCGATGCGTCAGTGCCCAATCGTTCACGTTTTCGCGGAGATACTTTTGCAGTTCGGACAAGGAGACGCGGTTGTCGTCGTTGTTGGCCCTTCCCGCCAAGCCCTTCCACAGGTAATAGCCGAACACCGAGCCCTTCAATTCCGGGGCTGCCCAACCAATCTGGCCGGGACTCGTGGAATTGATGACAACCAGTCCGCCATAGTCCTTCCACTTCTTTTCTACAGCGGCTTTCAGCCGCTCGGCGAAATCGTTGTACAAAACGCCCATGTTCCAGTTCGCGTCGATTCGGTTGCAGTCCAACAGCAACAAGGTCTTTTTGGGACGACTCTCCTTTTCGTTTTCCGGAAACAGGGCGTCGAGCAGATCGCTCACCGGCAGCCAGTTGTCGCTGTTCAGCAGCGAGGCGCCCTCCAACGACGGCAGCAGGCAAGCCTCGTTCTTTTCGTTGACCACGCCGTGCATGCCGACGTAGATGATGGCCAGGTCCAGTTTGCCGCTTCTGCTCTTCACGGCGGCATCGAGTTGTGCCTTGAGTTGCTTCTTGATCGAATCTCTGGAATCGCAGCGGACTTTTGACCAATCCACGCTTGGAAAGGCGGCGCCGCCGGCCGATGCGATGTCGCCGTAGCGGACGATCTCGCGGCTCTTCAGGCTCAACAGCCGTTGGACGTCTTCATTAACCCAGGCATTCGGCGGAGCGGGGCGCCGTAGACGTCGGCGACCGCAACCAGCAGCGGCGTCCCCTTCGGCATTCGGCTAACGTAGATCAAGAAGCCGACGGTGAGGGCTATGAACAACAGCACCCAGGCTCCGATCTTCATCCGATATCGCAAGATCGCCTGCTCGTAGGTCCGGTCCTTCTTCTTCGTCCAATCGGCGGCCTTCTTGCCGGCGTACTGCCCGCTTTGCGGCGTCTTGCTCGCGCCGCCGCGCCATCCCGAGTTGGAAGAGCCCGAATCATTCGATGCCATGTTGCATCTCCTTCCTCACGTTCGGCGGGGACGTGGTTCACGCCCGCCCCACACGCACTGACATGAAGACATGAGAGATCCGCCGACAGTTAGTGTAGCAGGAGCGGCCCTTCACTTGCAAGGGGCCGGTCGGCCCCAGCAAGAGGCGTAGCCGCGCGGGCTGGGCGAAGCGAGCGAGCCGCAGTCTTGCCGCCGTTCGCCGACTACGGGCCGCAACGGAATGGGCGCCGTTCCCATCACGGCGCAACGCCACAGTGGGCGTTCGCTACAGGTAACGATCTTTGCGAGACACTGCGCTAGCGACTCCCTTGTCCATCGGCTGATCTGCCTTGCGACGGCATGATCCTCAATCCTCAGTGGGTCTTTGGGCAACGCCGTGCGCCCCATGAATGGGGTGGGGCAAAGAGAATGGAACGATGGTCGATGGCTCCCGTTCCGCAGGCGTGAACGCCTGGGTTTAGAAAAGGACAGAAAATGAAGTTGTGCGGTAGGGCCAGCTACAGACCCGCGGGGCGCACGGTGGCCGGCTGCCGGTAGGGCGTTTTGGCCATGTACAGCCGCAGTCTGGCCAGGATGTCTTTCACCAGCGTGGGGTTGTTTTGCAGCGTCGCCAGATCGAGCGCCCTGCGGCCGGTGTGCATCGCCTCGGAAAAGCGGCCGGCTTCGGCGTAAGCGGCGGCGAGGGTGTCGAGGACATTGGCGGGCGGCTGGCGGCCGTTGGACAACTTCAACGCCTGCTCGGCCAAGGCTACCGACTCGTCCGCGTTGCGAAACGCCGCCTGGGGACACGTCGCCCGCAGCCAGGCAAGATCGTTTAATGCGCCCAGATCCTTGGAGTTGATCTTCAAGGCATCGTGATAGTGCGCTATCGCCTCGTCGACTCGGCCTTGCAGTACCAATGCTTTTGCCAGGCTGCAATGGGCTTCGACGGAAGTGTCATCGAGGTGCAACGCCCTTTGAAACTCCGCGATCGCCTCGTCGATCCGACCGAGTCGTGCCAAGGTGTTTCCGAGATTGACGCTGCGCGTTGACATAATCGGGGTTCGCCTGCAGAGCGTCGCGAAAATGAGCGATCGCCTTCTGATAAAGGGCTGTCGCGTCGCCCGTTGGCCCTCGTCCCGCCGACATCTTCCCCTCTTCCGTCAACAGATCGCCGAGATTGTTGTGCATGAGCCAGCACTGGGGATTCCCATTGAGGGTCGTCCGATAGAGAGTCTCCACGTCGGCGTACATGCGGCTTTGACGGAAGGTAAGCGTGGCCAGGATCGCAAGCACGGCCAGAGAGAGGACGTGCGAAACCGCAAGCGGCTTCGAGACGTGCGAAACCGCAAGCGGCTTGGCGGACCTGCGCTGGACTAGCGTCGTAAACAGGGCGGCCAGGGCGGCGCAGGGGGCGATCATCGCCGCGTACTGCCAATGGTCGGCCACTGGGGAGGTGAAAACCTCCAAATTCTCGAGCGAAACTGATCTAGTGTGTTTTGGCGATTTGTGTTCCATTATTGTTCGTTTTTTGGTGTGGCCTCGTGGCCTTGTCGGGTTTTTTGGACATTGCATGGAGGTGGTCCAGTGTCGATCCGTCAATCACTGCCGTTTCGGAGTCCGATTTCCAAGTTGCTTCGATTCTTCTGTCGGAGCCGCGACAAGTGGAAGGCCAAGTGCAAGGCGGCCAAACGGGAGAACAAGAGCCTGAAGTACCGCTTGGCGGTGATGACCAAAAGCCGTAATCGCTGGAAAGCCGAAGTGCAAGACCTGCGGACAAATCTCCCGGCGGAAACGACGCCTGTCGAGGCGAAGACAAAAAAACGCACCACGCACGGCTCCGGTGCCCGCCGATGTCGGCCCGCGCGACTTGGCACTGTTGCGGCCAGATGACCTGGACCGTCCGCTGGCCCGGCACCAGTTCCCGCTGGGCGTGGTGGCGGGCACCCTGGCGTTGGTGCTCCGCGCGGGCACGCGACTGCGGCGCGTAGCGGCCGTGCTGGCGATGCACTGGCGCTGGTGCAACCTCGACGTAAGAATCGCCAGTTACTATTCGGCGCGGTTGTGGCTGTTGCGATTGGGGCTGCACCAACTCAGCCGCCCCAAAATCCAGGCCGACGATTGGATATGGATCGTAGACCACACGATGCAGTTGGGCGAGCGGAAATGCCTGATCCTCGTCGGGCTGCGCCAATCGAACTGGGACGCCGACGACCGGGTCCTCGGCCAGGAGGACGTGGAACTGATCGACCTGGTGCCGGTGACCGAGTCGAACGGGGAGGTGGTTTTTCGGCAGTTCCAAGCGGCGGCCGCCAAGACGGGAATTCCACGGGCAATCGTGAGCGACGGCGGGCCGGACTTGCATCGCGGCATCGCCCGTTTTCGCCAGAAGCATCCAAGCACGGCATGGTTGTACGACATCAAGCACAAGACGGCATGCCTGTTGAAACACGCCCTGGAAGGGGATGCTTTGTGGCAAGTGTTCGTGGGAAAAGTCCATCGATTCAAGCAGCAGGTGTCGTTTACCCCGCTGGCAGCGTTGGCGCCTCCGCAGCAACGGAGCAAGCGCCTACATGAACGTCGATGTGCTGGTGGATTGGGCCGAGGAGTCCTTGCGGCTGCTGGATCGTCCGAAGGCGATGCGGAAGGCGGGCTTGAACGTCCGACGTGTGGAAGAGAAGCTGGGATGGTTGCGGAAGTTCGTCCCGCAAGTGCGGCGTTGGGGAGAGATGCTCGCGGTGATCGGGGCGGTGGAACACTATGTGCGTCACGAGGGCATCCACGCCAAGGCCGCCGAAGAACTTGCCGCGATGCTGCCGAAACCCGCCACTCCGGCGGCGTGTCGGCTTCGCAAACAGTTGCTGGAGTTCGTCGAGTTGCAAGGGCAGCAGGTGCGGGAGGGAGAACGGCTGTTGGGATCGAGCGAGATTTTGGAGTCGATCATCGGCAAGTTCAAAACCGTGGCGGGCGAGCGGGGCCAGCACGGGCTGACAGGAATGGCGTTGAGCATCGGCGCTTTGGTCGGCAACGTGACGGTGGATACGGTGCAGGCCGCCATGACGGAGACTACGACCCAGGACGTTTGGAATTGGTGCCGGTTGCATCTTGGTCACACGGTGCAAAGTGTCCGTCAACGGATCAGACACTCGCTCCAGGCGGAACAAAAACAGAAAATACTACGCCTTGAAAGCGGCTGATTCTTTCACCTTCCCAGTCGGCCACCAGCGAGTATTGCATGAAGATGATGTCGGCAAAGCCCAGGATCGGCAGCAACAGCGCCACGTAGCAGACGATCAACATCACCAGCGGCCGGCCCCACGTGCGCCGCCGCCACCACGCGATCGCCAGAATGGCCGCCAGCAACACGCCGGGCAGATACGCCCAGAGATCGCGCTGGCTGATGTTCCATCGCGGGTAGACGAAAAGGAGATTGGCGGGCCAGATCACCTTCCAGAAGTAGAACCAGACGGCGCAGCCCGCCACGGCGGCGCGGCCCAACAGGCCGTCGGACCGCACGACGGTGTTGCCCATGCCCGCGTGCTGCCTGCTCACTTCGACGCAAACCATCAGTGCGGCGATGAGCAGGAAGGGGACAACCCGCAGCAGATCGCGGCGGCCGATCCGTCCGCGCTGCCACCAGGCACACGCCAGCAGCACCGCCGGCAGCGTCAACAGCATCCCCTTGGCCAAGGCGGAGAGGACGAACAGGCCGACGGAGGCCGCCAATCGCCACCAACCCCCGTCGCGCTCGTGCCGCAGATAGAAGAGCATCGACAACAGCCCCAGCGACAACGACAGCACGTTTTTCAGTTGCGAAATCCAGGCCACGCTCTCGACGTTGACCGGATGGAGCGCGAAGAGAGCGGCCGCGAGCAGGGCCCCCGGTATCCGCAAGCGTTCCAGGACTTGCCACACCAGGAGCGCCGAGAGGGCGTGCAGGGCAATGTTCACGAGGTGATATCCGAGAGGATCGAGCCCCCACGCATTATACTCAAGCCAATAGACGGTGAACGTCACGGGCCAGTAATTGAGATAATCGCCGGATAGCCACGCCTGCGTCAGACCGTCGGGCCGATGAATCACCGGGTTGTTCAGCAAATGCGTGTCGTCGTCCCAGACGAACCGGCCGTGCCAAGCCGGCTGGTACGCGAGAAACACCGCGAGAACAAGGGCGGCCGCCGCGAGCCATTTCTTCAGATGCCGGGACTGGAGCGCGGCGGAAAGGGCCGCGGTTCCACCGGCGGAAGGGTCGTTTTGCCGCTGCCGGCGGCCGTCTCTCGGCAAGACCTCTTTCTGCGGACGGCGGCTCATGGGGCGTCACCTGGACAAACGCGGGCATGTCGCTTGAATTCGTAACCGTTCACAGGTCGGTGACCGTAGAAGCGGCGTCCCGCCGCTTTATGCCGCGAATCGAGCCCCCAAAACGACCCAAACAACGCGGCGAGACGCCGCGTCTACTGACCCGTGAACGGTTACCTTGAATTCTATCAAGAATTGGCCCGCCCGCCAATCGGCGAGCGTTGCGAAGCCGCAAGCAGCGCTGCAAAACTGCAAGTGGCGTTGCAGCACCGCTTGATTTTGCCGGGCCTTGCGGCTAACATTCCATTGCCATGTCCACCGACGTCCGACTGAAAGAAGACCTGCCGATCCTGACCGAGCGGATCGTCGACACCTACGCCGAGGTCGGCAGCATCAGCCACCTGGGCTACTGCCCGCTGCCGAATTACGAGACGATTATCGCCGCGACCGAAGATCTCAAGGAGATCCTCTATCCCGGTTATCGCCGCCGCGACGGCCTGCACCTGGGCAACGTCACCTACCACGTCGGCGAGTTGATCGACCGGCTGCACGACACGCTGACCGCGCAGATCGGCCGCGCCATCCTGCACGAGACGATGAAGAAGGGCCAGTGTGATCCGCAGAAGGCCGGCGAATCTGCCCGCGTCGGCCAGGCGAAGGCGATCGAGTTTCTCGAGCAATTGCCCGATCTGCGCAAGATTCTGGCGATGGACGTCAAGGCGGCCTACGACGGCGACCCCGCCTGCAAGTCGTTGGACGAGGTGATCTTCTGCTATCCGGGCCTGGAGGCCGTCTCGGTCTACCGGCTGGCCCATCTCTTGCACAAGCTCGAAGTGCCGCTGATCCCGCGGATGATGACCGAATGGGCCCACGCCCGCACCGGCATCGACATCCACCCCGGCGCCGCGATCGGCCGCTACTTCTTCATCGACCACGGCACGGGCGTGGTGATCGGCGAGACGACCGAGATCGGCGACTGGGTGAAGCTCTATCAGGGCGTAACCCTCGGCGCGCGGAGTTTCGCCACCGATGCGGACGGCAATCTGGTTCGCGGCGTCAAGCGCCATCCGACGATCGAAGACCACGTGGTGATCTATGCCAACGCCACGATTCTCGGCGGCGGCACCGTGGTCGGCCACGATTCGGTCATCGGCTCGAGCGTCTGGCTCACCCGCTCGGTCACGCCGGGCAGCATCGTGACAATGGAGAGCCCCAGGCTGCGCATCGGCGGCGACGATCCATCCGAGTGCTCGTGGACGATTTGACGCCGCCCAGCCGTCTGCGGCTTCACGCGTGTTCGGCAAACGGGGACAAAAAAGGGAATCCGTTGCGGGGCAGGCCGATTCGGGATACAATACAATAGTTGGATTGGAGGTTCGGCCATGCCACAGGTGAATATCCCGGACGCGCTTTTTCGAGAAGTCGAGAGGGTATTGCCAAACGCCATTTCTCCCGACGAGTTTATCGTAACAGCGGTTCGAGAGAAGCTGACTTTCGAGGGACAGAAACAGGAGTTCTACCGGCTGTCAAACCGAACTCGTGAGGCGATGGCGGCAAAAGGGTTGACGGAGTCGGATATTCTGAGAGAGTTTGAATCTGCCCGACGCTCTCACGACGGCTAGCCTGTAATGGAAACACTGGTGGTCGACGCCAATCCAATTCTTTCCGCTCTACTTGGTGGAGCCGCGCAAGAGGTGCTGTTTTCGGGCAAGTTTGCTCTTTATTCGACTCAGCACGCACTCTTTGAAGTCGCCAAGCATTTGTCCGCCTTGGCCAGACGACTGGAATTGCCCGAAGCGGACCTGTTTCGGGAGTACCAGTTGTTGCCGATCACCGCGTGCCAGCCGAAACAGTACGAGTCCTCGCTTGCGGAGGCCGCGCGTTGGATCGGCGGCCGCGATCCGAAGGACGTGCCGATTCTCGCCTTGGCGATCAGCCTTCAGTGCCGTTTGTGGACTGACGACCGAGACTTCGACGGCGTCCCTGTCGTTTCGATTGTGAAAACGGCGGACTTGCTCCCCGCGTAGACGGGCACTTTTTCTTTCGCGGCATCCCTGCTATGCTTGGGGGTCGGAGGACGCCCCCGTGTTGCCCGGCCCGATCTTCAACGTGGAACTGCTGACCAGCGCCCGGCGGACGCGGTATTTCTTCATTCGCGCGGTCTACGCCACGGTTCTGTTGGTCGCCCTGGGAATCGTGTACCAGTCCACGACGTACTGGGCTGCCCGAGCGACGGTCGATATCCGCGTCTTGGCCCAAATCGGCGCCGCGTTCTTCAGTGTGCTGGCTTGGGTGCAATTGTCGGCCGTCGTGTTGCTGGGGCCGGCCATGGTGGCCGGAACGATCGCCACCGAGCGCGAACGCCGTACGATCGAATATCTCTTCGCCAGCAGCCTGAGCAACGCGGAGATCGTGCTGGGGAAGCTGGCCGCGCGGATGGTTCACGTCGTCTACCTGGTGTTGGCCGGCGTGCCGATCCTGGCCCTGATGATGTTGCTGGGCGGCATCGCCCCCGAAGGGCTGTTGGTGCTGACGATCATCACGCTCTGCACCGTGCTGACGGTCTCGACGCTATCGATCGCCATTTCCGTCTGGTCGGCCAAGGCACGCGAGGCGGTCACGCGGACGTACCTGCTGTTGTTCGCGCTGCTCGTACTTCCCATCGTGCTGGAAGCCACTCTCGGCGGATGCGCGCCTCTACAGACTCATCGCTCCTGTGAACGGGCAGTTTTTGGCGGCAAATCCTTTTATGTTGCTGATTTCCGTCACGACGGCAGCGAGCGGCGCGATGCAGGGAGAGGCGCTCCAGATGCTCGTCGGCTTCGTGCGCAATAATTTGATCGTGTCGTTTGTTCTGGCGACCGCGGCCACCTGGGGCGTGCGGCGGACGCACTTGCGCGAGTCGACCAAGGCGGCGCGTCGGCGGAGGCGGCTGTTTCACTTTCTCCGGCCCGCCGTGGGCAATCGGCCCATGCTTTGGAAGGAGATCTTCGCCGAGCCCGCCGCCGCGCAACTCGGCATGGTCGGCCGCATCGCTGCAACCTTGATTGTGCTGGCCGTGATCGTCCCCACGCTCTACATGTTCTGGCACGAGCTGACTCGCGGCAACTCGTATTGGCGACCGGGACGGGAATACCTCCAATACGCGGTCACCTTGGGAACAGTGCTGGCTTGCGGCGGACTGCTGCTGGCGGCGGCGCGGGCGGCCGGCTCGATCACTTCGGAGAAGGAACGCGACTGCTGGTCGTCGCTGTTGAGCACTCCGTTGGAAGGCGGCGAAATCGTCTGGGCAAAAACCATTGGGAGCGTTTTGGCGATTCGGGGCGTGGTGCTGTTATTGCTGTTCCTCTGGGGACTGGGCGTGCTGTTGGTTCCCACCTTCGTCATTGCCGTCCCCTTCATGCTCGGCATGTTCGTGCTGCTGGCCTTCTACGTGTCGGCCCTGGGAGTGAGGTTCTCGCTGGCCTGCCGCACATCGCTGCGGGCGATGGGGGCGACGCTGGCCACCGCAATTTTCGCCGGCGGTGGGTACTTCTTCACCTGCTGCCTGCCGATATTGATTGCCAGCCACAGCGGGGAAGATAGCATAGTAGTGCTCGCTCCCTGTGTGCCGTTCCTGCTGTTTTTTCCCGGCTACGTTGGAGTGGAGGGCGATCATTTTTTCCGTGGCCGCGAGGCGGCTCCCATGTTGATCGCGTTCATCGCAGGTACGATCGGCTATACGATCGCCGCGATCGCGCTCAGCGGCAGCAGCAGCGGCAGCTTCGATCGGCTGGCGGGGCGCACGGTACGCCAAACGGCAATGTCGCTGTCGCACGCGTTGTCGGCACAATCGTCCGCCGAACGACGGGTGGAATCGCCGCGAGAATTGGCGGCAGAGGTGGCAATTGAGGCGGCGGCCGACGCGATACTGCTTCCGCCCTCCACGCCGGGCATCTTGGAGTGAACTTGCGCTGCCAGCGGGACAACAGAGCTTGTACACCGCCGCGCAGCGAACACGTTCGCCGGCCAAACAACTACAACTCCGCGAAGTTCTTCAGCATCCTGAGCCCTTCGGCCTGGCTCTTTTCGGGATGGAACTGCGTGGCGAAGACGTTGTCGCGCCAGACCATCGCGCAGAACTGGCCGCCGTAATCGGTTTCGGCGGCGATCACCTCCGCGTCCTTCGGCACGACGTAATAGGAATGGACGAAATAGACGTAGGCCCCCTCGGCCACTCCGCTTAGGACCGGGGCCGGGCGGCGGATGTTCAATTGGTTCCAGCCCATGTGCGGTACGGCGTATTGGCGGGGCAGATCGAAACGGACACACTCGCCGCGGAGCACGCCGAGCCCTTCGTGCCGGCCGTTTTCGTAACTGACGTCGAACAATAGTTGCAGGCCGAGGCAGATGCCCAGGAAAGGCTTGCCCGCGTCGATGGCCTGCAACACGGGCTTGACCAGATCGAGCCGGCGCAGCTCGGCGGCGGCGTCCTCGAAGGCTCCCACGCCCGGCAAGACTACTTTTGCCGCGGCAGCCACCTCGGCAGGGTCGCTGGTGACGAGGGCCTGATGGCCGACCTTCTCGAATGCCTTCTGCACGCTGCGCAGATTGCCCATGCCGTAGTCGATGATGGCGATCATGAGGGGCAGGGGCCAGGGGCCAGGGGCCAGGGGTCAGGGGCCAGGGGTCAGGAATCAGTACAGTCTACTTTAATCCCCCGATCCACCTACGGCAAGGGGCGGTAGTGCAAGAGGGGCGGCAGTGCAACTGCCGCCCCAACAGAGCGATTCGTGCGATGCCGCGAGCGGCTTTAGCTTTTCCGGTCGGGATACACCACGAACTCGACGCGGCGATTGCGCTGCTTGCCTTCGGCTGTGGCGTTTGAGACGACCGGGTGGTTCGCGCCGTGGCCAGTGACGAACAACTGACCTCCCTGCAATCGCGAACGGCTGACCACCACGTCGTAGACGGCTGTGGCGCGTGCGACCGAAAGCTCGTGGTGGTTGCGGAACTGGCCGCCGGCCACCGGATCGTTGTCGGTGTAGCCCTCGATGCCGATCATCTGATCGGGATACGTCTGGGCGAGCTCCGCCGCCACGTCGGTAATCAGGCTCGACGCGCCGGGCGCAGCCGGGCGGTGCCGGGCTCGAATAGGGTGCTGCCGGGTAGTTCAACGCGAACCACATCACCGTCGCGCCGCACGTAGGCCCCCGCGATGTTCACTGCCGGAAGCGTCTGCGACAGGCTGCTGTTCGGGTCGATCGTAATGCCCCCCTGTCGCCTCATCGAGGCGCTGAGGACTTGAACGCGCCTGTCGATCTTCTCCTTGTCGGACCGGGCCTGGGCAAGCTGCGAGGTAACGCTCCGCAGTTCGTCGCGCAGGGCCGCCAGTTGGTCCTCCGAGACCTTCGTCTGCTGCCGGGACTGGGCCAACAGCGTGTCTTTCTCCTGATTGTCGCGATCCAACGCATTCGCCCGATCCTGAAGCTGCTGGTACTGACGCGAGCTGGCGACCTGGTCCTTTTCGAGCTGGGCGATCTTCCCCTTCATGACCATCGGATTGTCGGCGCAGCCGGCGACCAACAGCAACATCCACGCCCACAACCACGGTATGCGTGCCAACCGTGACATGGCATCCTCCTTGCATTCCCCTCGAATGAAGGGCATCCGCGCGAAACCTCTGGCGACAAGTGGGGCGGATGGTAACAAGACGGCCAGGGGGGGACAAGGGCAATTCCGCAGCGATTGAGGCGAAGTTTGGGCGTCTCGATTGTGGGTGGGAAATTCGGTATTAGCCCAAGTTGATCAGTTGAAGGGCCGAGAACATTTTTTTGGAAGTTTTTCGGCCTGAAATTGGGGCCCACGACGGCTGCATCTTCTCTGGTTTCACGGCAAGCAATCCATTCGGGCGCCATTGGCGGGCTTCAGAGCCGCGATTCGCGTTGTAGTGGAAACTTCTGCGTTTGACGGGGCTCTTTTATTGTCGATAATTCGGGCATGTTCATCAGGCCCTGCTATCGAAAGATCAAGGGAAAACGCCAAGCATACTGGGCTTTGGTGGAGTCCTATCGAAGCGAGCGCGGGCCGCGCCAGCGAACGGTGGCCTGGCTGGGCAAACTCAAGGAATCCGAGCGCGCCGGCGTCAAGCAAGCGGCGGAAGGCGGGAAGAAATCGCCCTACGCGCAACTCCAACTCTTCGATCACGAAGACAATCCCGAGCCCGAGTGGGTGGAGGTCGACACGGCGAGAGTTCGGGTGGAGAATCAACTCGAGTTTGGCGGGGCTTGGTTGGCGTTGGAGTTGATGTGCCGGCTGCGACTGGACGAGTTTTTGGAGAAGGCGCTGCCTCGCGGCAAGGAGGACATTCCCTGGGCGCAAATCGCGACGATTCTGGTGACCTGCCGCCTCTGCCGCCCGTCGAGCGAACTGCACATCGCCGAGCACTACTACCAGAGCACGGCGTTGCCTGATCTGCTGGGGGTTCCGTCGCGCAAAATCAATCATCCGCGGTTGTACCGCGCGTTGGATCAACTGCTTCCGCACAAAGAGGCATTGGAGACGCACCTGAAAGACAGCCTCGGCTCGCTCTTTGACTTGGATTACGATCTGCTGCTATACGACGTGACGAGCACCTATTTCGAGGGTCTTTGCGAGGGCAACCCGCAAGCCCAGCGCGGCTACTCCCGCGACAAACGGTCTGATTGCAAGCAGGTCTGCATCGGCTTGGTCGTGACTCGGGAGGGGATCCCGCTGGGCTACGAGGTCTTCGCCGGCAACCGCAACGACGTGACGACGTGGCAGGAGATCGTCACCACGATGGAAAGGCGTTACGGCCGGGCCAACCGCATCTGGTGTGGCGACCGCGGCATGATGAGCAAGGCGAATCTGGAGTTCATGGAATCGGGCGATCGGCGTTACATCATCGGCGCATCGAAGGGGACGCTCAAAAAGTTCGAGCAACAGTTGCTCGGCGAAGACTGGCGGACGATCCGCGAAGGGCTGGAAGTGAAAATGTGTGCTTCGCCCGACGGCGGCCGGGAAACGTATATCTTGTGCCGCAGCCGCGATCGGCGGGAGAAGGAGAAGGCGATGCACGAGCGTTTCGAGCGTCGCATTGACGCGGCGATGGAAAAGGTTCGTGCGAGTTGCGAAAAACGTAAGTGGAAAAAGGAAGTGATCGACCGCCGGGTCGGCCAGATCATGGCGAAGAACTCCCGGGCCGCCGGGCTTTATGAGGTGGCCGTGGAAGAAATCGACGGCCGCGCCGTCGTCTCTTGGCGAAAGAACGAGGCGTGGCGGCAGTGGGCAGCGCTCAACGAGGGCTGCTACCTCCTCCGCACGAATGTCACGGACTGGTCGGCCGAGGATCTTTGGCAGGCGTACATCCAGTTGACCGACGCCGAGGCGGCGTTCCGGATCCACAAAAGCGACCTGCGAATCCGCCCGGTCTGGCACCAGACCGAGGAGCGAGTCCAGGCTCACATTCTGGTCTGCTTCTTGGCCTACGTCCTTTGGAAGGCGCTGCATCAAATGACGCAGGTCGCCGGGTTGGGCGACGAGCCGCGTCGGATATTCGAGGAGTTGGGCAAGATACGGCTGGTAGACGTCGTCTTGCCCACGCGGGACAAGCACATTGAAATCCGCCGTCGTTGCGTCGCTCGACCCACGGACCACCAAGCCATCCTACTGGACCGTCTCGGGCTGCGTTTGCCCAGGCAACTGAAAGTCGGACCGCCAATGTAGTGGAAATATTTCGCCCTCGGCCCCACAAAAATAGAGATTTCGTTGCTGCAACTGATCAACTTGGGTTAGGCTTTTTTCGCAGGGAGGTTTACCCATCTTCCGCCGAACCAAGGAGGAAAGGCTATGGATCGCACGTCTGAGGAATTTACCGAAGTCCAACGGGAATCAGCCCCCCCAACTGACGCCTACCACAATCAAGACGCTCACACTTGCCAGAAAGACAACCACGACGATACCGCGCGTCAGAAAACAAAGGGGGATGCGGGCTTTCGGCAGACTTTTCGGCTTTCCGTTGAAGATTTCCCCTGCCGCCATTCGATCTGAATACCACGCGCTTTCTGCGCGCCCGTTTCTCAGATCAATCGCGGGGTAGAGAACCTCATGGAAAGCCTGTCAAACTCGTTGCGTATGCTGCTGTTTCCGTGGTCGCGGGCCCGTCTGGTCGAGCAGGCAGGCGGCGAAGTTGCCAGGGAATGTCGCGCGGAACTGTGGCGGCGCGTGCGCCGTCAGGTCGCCAGCATGAGTGTCCCGGAAATCAGGGGATACGTCAGAGCCCACGCGGCAGGCATTGCCGCCGTCCAGGTGGAAGCGGTGCTCAGCCGCCGCGCTCTCAAGCCATCGCTGGGAACTCGCGTGCTGGCCTCGGGAGTCGATCAACTCGTGAGCATGACGGTTCGCGACGCCCTGATCGACGAATCGCCGGCTGAAGCCAGGACGCTGGCCGCCTAGTCCGACCTCCGAGAAATCGTTGCCGTTTCCCACGCCCCTCGATTGCAGTCGGGGGGCGTCTCTCGTCGGCAGGGGCGTTTTCGACGACGTGCCGCAAGTTCTTGTCGGCACTCTTTGTTGGCGATAGAATCAGACTCTCGCCCCCCAAGCGGTAAATGTCATGAATGTCGCTCGAAATTTGGTTGTTGCCCAGAGCGGCGGCCCAACGCCGGTCATCAACAGCAGTCTGCGGGGAATCATCGAGGCGGCCCACCAATTCCCCACCATTGGAACGGTTTACGGTGCCCGGCACGGCATCGAGGGGGTACTCAATGAGGAACTGCTCGACCTTTCGGCCCAATCGCCCGAGGAGGTGGCCCTGTTGCGTTACACGCCGGCGGCCGGCTCGATCGGCACCTGCCGCTACAAGCTCCGGCCGGCCCAAGACCGAGGATTTCGATCGGGTGATCGAGGTCTTTCTCGCCCACGACGTCGGCTACCTGCTCTACATCGGCGGCAACGATTCGATGGACACGGCCGACAAGATCGCCCGGCTCGCCGGGGAGCGGGGGCTGGACCTGACTGCGGTGGGCGTGCCGAAGACGATCGACAACGACGTGGGCGACAGCGAGTTCCGCTTGATCGACCACACGCCCGGCTACGGCTCGGTCGCCCGCTACTGGATGCACAAGGTCCAAGAGGCCAACGAGGAGAACGGCGGTTCCTGCCCGGCCGATCCGGTGCTGGTGATGCAGGCGATGGGCCGCAAGATCGGGTTCATCCCCGCCGCCGCCCGATTGGCCGACCCAGGCCGCGAGATGCCGCTTTTGATCTACCTGGCCGAGAGCCCCTGCACGTTGGCCCAGCTTGCCGATCAGGTCAGCGACCAATTGCGAAGCCGCGGCCGCTCGATGGTCGTCATCAGCGAAGGCTTCGACGTCGGCGATCTGGGCGACGTGAAGGACGCCTTCGGCCACACCTCGTTCGGCACCGCCAAGCTCTCGGTCGCTCAGATCGTGGTGAATTACCTCAACGAGGTCGGCCTGCCGTGCAAGGGCGCCGCCCGCGGCAACGTCCCCGGCACCGACCAGCGGCATTCGATGGTCTACGCCTCGGCGGTCGATCTGGACGAGGCCTACCGCGTCGGCCAAAAGGCGGTTGAACTGGCCGCCGCCGGCCAGAGCGGCTTCATGGCCACGATCCTCAGGGACGCCGGGCCCGATTTACTCCGTCCGCTACGACAAAGTCCCGCTGGCCGAGGTGGCCAACAGCGAGCGGTCTTTCCCGAAACATGGATCGCCCCGAGCGGCTGTGACGTGACCGACGACTTCGTCCACTACGCCAAGCCGCTCTTGGGCAGCGAGATGATTACCCTGCCGACGATCGACGGCCGCCAGCGCATGACCCGCTTCCAGCCGATTTATGCCGAGCAGAAGTTGCCGAAATACGTGCCGCAAGCAGACCGAGCAAGATGACTGAGTTTACACCAAAGCACGACTATCTGGTTGGCATCGATTCGGACGGCTGCGCGTTCGACACGATGGAACTGAAGCACAAGGAGTGCTTCATTCCGAACATCATCAACTACTGGGGATTGCAGGGCGTGAGCAAGTACGCCCGCGAGGCGGCCGAGTTTGTGAATCTCTACTCGAAGAGCCGCGGGACCAACCGCTTTCCCGCGCTGGTCGAGGCGCTCGAGTGGACCAACCGCCGGCCGGAGGTCAAGGCACGCGGCATCCACGTCAAAATCCCGCAATCGCTGTTGGACTGGATGAAGCGCGAGATGAAGCTCGGCAATCCGGCGTTGGAGCAGGAGGTCGAGCGCACCGGCGATCCGCACCTGAAGCACACGCTCGACTGGTCGAAGGCCATCAACGAGGCGATCGAGCGGATGGTCCGCGCCGTGCCGCCGTTCCCGCTGGTGCGCGAGAGCCTCGAACGCCTCAGCCGCCAGGCCGACATCCTCGTCGTCTCGGCCACACCGCATGAAGCTCTGCAGCGCGAGTGGGAGGAGCACGACCTGGCGAAGTACACGGTGGCGATCTGTGGCCAGGAGATCGGCACGAAGAAGGAGTCGCTCGAAGCCGCCGCGAAGTATCCGCCCGACCACACATTAATGATCGGCGACGCCCCCGGCGACCACAAAGCGGCGGTGGCCAACCACGCCCTCTTCTTCCCGATCAACCCCGGCAGCGAAGAGGAGAGTTGGCGACGTTTCCACGAAGAGGGCATCGACCGCTTTTTGGCCGGGACGTTCGCCGGCGAATATCAAACCGCTTTATTGGAGGAGTTCGACCACTACTTGCCGGCCCATCCGCCGTGGCCGGTGGAAGAATAGCGGGCAGAATCCAACACCGCCTAGCGTCAGCGCTGACCCGATACCACCACTTTGGTCCGATTGGAACGTTGGTGACCAACCAGTATACTTCGAGATTTCTGGAGCCATTTCGATAATCGTGTCCTTGTTTGTACTTCCTACCAACTCGTTTTCCGGAAACCGGCGGGGAAGTTGCCGTGCCCATAAGACTACTCGATCGTTGCCAGCCAGATAGCATCCGCGAGTTCCGAGCGGCGGCACGGCAACGTTTTGATGACGCCATGGCGTTGTCGGTGGCTAGAAGACGAACTGCTGCCATATACCTTTGGGGGTACACGGCCGAAATGACTGTGAAGGCGGCATACTTTTCGTTTATCGGGCTAGGCGAAGCGGATAGAATTACGTGGCCCGCACATCTGCGGCCCGCTATCGACAAGGGACGTGGCCTTGGCATCGTTTGGCCAAAGAAAGGCGAAGGGCACAACGTTCGTGCATGGGCGGAGTTGCTGATTGCCGAACGCGCCTCAACAATTGCAACAGCCTATTCGTCACCGTTTGATACGGCGGTTCAGACATACGGCCAGCGTATTGAATACGGCTGGAACGAAATACTGCGGTATCACAGGAACTATGCCTACCTGTATGAGGTGCGTAGCATCCGCGAGGCGGCCGAGTGGTTTCTCGTCAATTCTCACGCACTATGAAAGGACATCCTCTTATGCCGCGCAAACAGCGAAGGCTCGATGAACCGTCTCGATTAGAGACGGACGATCTCGTTGAAAAACTGGCTGACGAACTGCGGCAGAAGCGGGAATTCGGGCAGCCGGTTGTCGACGAGGAGATGTTTCCGAGCGGCAAGATTCGTGTCGTTGTCATTTGGGACGAATGGGAGCGGCTGCCGAGCGCCGAGGACCGCACGGCAACAATTCTCCAGGCTTACGAGCGAGCCGAGGGACCTGAATATCGCGACAGAATTGCTTTGGCGACCGGCCTTACAGTCCCCGAAGCGTGTGCGGCAGGAATGTTGCCGTTCGAGGTATCCCCGGCACTACGAAGAGATGACCCCGTAACCCTGGAGCAGTGTCAAAATGCCATGATTGCCGAAGGAGCTTCGACGCTTTTCGCGCCAAACACTATTAAGTTGCGATTCGCAACGCAGGAAGACGCGGAAGCCGCTTGTCGCCGACTAATTCGACACCTTCCGGGTAGCGAGCAAGTATGGGCCATTGGAAAGGATGTTGGAACTGTCGAGGACTGGAGTCGGCGATGACCGTACGGCAGGGGAAGATCAGTGAAACAAACAACACAATGAAGAAAGGGAATAGCTTTGCACAATAATTGCGACATCGGACTGATCGGCCTGGCCGTGATGGGCGAAAACCTGGCTCTGAATATCGAGAGCCGGGGATTTCGCATCGCTGTTTATAACCGCACCGTCAGCAAGGTCGACGACCTGCTGGCCGGCCGGGCCAAGGGCAAAAACTTCGTCGGCTGCCACTCGCTGGAAGAACTGGTCGGCAGCCTGGCCTCGCCGCGAAAGGTGATGCTGATGGTCAAGGCCGGGCCGGCGGTCGATGAGTTCATCGAGAAGCTCATCCCGCTGCTTTCAGCCCGGCGACGTGATTATCGACGGCGGCAACACGCTTTTCAGCGAAACCGAGCGGCGCACGAAGTACGTCGAGTCGAAAGGGCTGCTCTACATCGGCACCGGCGTCTCCGGCGGCGAAGAGGGGGCGCTGAAGGGCCCGAGCATGATGCCCGGCGGAAGCGACGAGGCCTGGCCGCTGGTCAAGCCGATCTTCCAGGCGATCGCGGCCAAGGTCGGCCCGAACGGCGACATTCCCTGCTGCGAATGGGTCGGCCCGCGCGGCGCGGGCCATTACGTCAAGATGGTCCACAACGGCATCGAATACGGCGACATGCAGTTGATCTGCGAGGCCTATTGGATGCTCAAGCAGGCCGTGGGCCTGGCGAACGACGAACTGTACGACGTCTTCCAGCAGTGGAACGAGGGCGAGCTGAACAGCTACCTGATCGAGATCACCCGCGACATCTTCAGCGTCCGCGACCCGGAGACCGGCGGGTATCTGGTCGATCTGATCCTCGACACGGCCGGGGCGAAGGGCACGGGCAAGTGGATGAGCCAGTTGGCGCTCGACCTGGGCGTGCCGAGCACGCTGGTGACCGAGGCGGTCTACGCCCGATGCCTCTCGGCGATGAAGGACGCGCGGGTGCGGGCGAGCAAGGTGCTCAAGGGCCCGACGGCCAAGTTCCGCGGCGACCGCGTGAAGTTCATCGAGCAGGTGCGGCAGGCCCTGTACGCCTCGAAGATTTGCAGCTACGCCCAGGGCTACGTGCAGATGCAGGCGGCCGCCAAGGAATACGACTGGCCGCTGAAGTTCGGCGAGATCGCCCTGCTGTGGCGCGGCGGGTGCATCATCCGGGCGGTGTTCCTCGAACGGATCAAGGAGGCGTTCGACGCGAAGAAGCCGCCGGAGAACCTGCTGCTGGCCCCGTACTTCAAGACGGCCGTGCGCAAGGCGCAGACGGCGTGGCGCAACGTGGTGACGACGGCCGTTCGGCTGGGCATCCCCACGCCGGCCTTTTCCGCCGCGTTGGCCTACTACGACGGCTACCGCTCCGAGCGGCTGCCGGCCAACCTGTTGCAGGCCCAGCGCGACTACTTCGGCGCCCACACGTACAACCGCATCGACAAGGAAGGCGTCTTCCACAGCGATTGGCTCCGGCTGCGAAGAGAGCCGAAAGAGTAGACTGCACGAGGGAGCACCGCGGAGGCACGAGTAGGACGCAGGGAGCAAGCACGACAGATGGACCAAGTATCGTTGACGATCTCGCGCAATCCGTCCTGGCGATCGCGTGACATCGGATCCTTCCTACGTCCGAGCATTTCACTCGGAGCGAAGACCATGTCCTCGAATTACCTTGAAGAACCTTTTCGGTCTTGACGGCCAGACGGCCGTCGTGATCGGCGGGGCGGGCGTGCTGGGCGGCGCGCTGTGCGCGGGCTGGTCCAGGCCGGGGCGCACGTCGTCGTGGCCGATCTGACCGAAGAGGGCTGCAAGGCGCGGGTCGACGATCGCTCGAAGCAGCTCGGCGGCAAGGCCGGCTTCTGCACGGTCGACGTCACCTCGCGCGAGTCGATCGAAAACCTGCTGGCCGAGACGCTGCAGCAGACCGGCCGGGCCGACATCCTCGTCAACTCCGCCGGGCGTGAACGCCGGCAGCGCCGTTCCTCGATGCCACCGAGGCCGACTGGGACCGCATCCTGGCGATCAACCTGAAGGCCGTGTTCCAGGCGTGCCAGGTCTTCGGCCGGCACATGGTCGAGGCCGGCGGCGGGTCGATCGTCAACATCGGCAGCGTCACCTCGCACCTGCCGCTGTCGCGGGTGTTCGCCTACGCGGCGTCGAAGGCCGGCGTGCTGAACCTGACGCGCAACATCGCCCACGAGTTCGGCGCCAAGGGCGTGCGGGTCAACGTGCATTTGCCCCGGCTTCTTCCCGGCCGAGCAGAACCGCAAGCTGCTGGACCAGGAGCGGATCGACAACATCATGCGGCACACGCCGATGAAGCGGTTCGGCGAGCCGGAGGAGCTGATCGGGGCGCTGCTGCTGCTGGTTTCGCCCAAGGCCGGCAGTTTCATGACCGGCGCGCACGTCAACGTCGACGGCGGCTTCACGGCGGCGTGGTTCTGAGTAGGACGTTGCGGCCGGCGTGCTATAATTCGCCGGGTGGCATCGCGTCCGACAGGGGAACTGCGCATGGCCCACACGATCGTCATCTTCGGCGCCTCGGGCGACCTGACCAGCCGCAAGCTGATTCCCGCCCTGTACGAGCTGCACCGCAAGAAGCGGCTGCCCGAGGAGACCCGCGTCGTCGGCTTCTCGCGCACGCCAGTTCACGCACGACGCCTGGCGCGACGAAGCTGGCCGAGTCGACCGCCCAGTTCGTCGGCGAGCAAGTTCGACGCCGCGCTCGTGGCAGCGAGTTCGCCGCGTCGATCTTCTACCACCCCGGCGACATCGGCAACGCCGACGATTTCCCGTCGCTTGCGCGAGTTTCTGGCGAAGCTCGAAGGCGAGGCAGGCGGCCACGCGCGTCTACTACCTTTCCACGGCGCCGCAGTTCTACGAGCCGGCCGTCGCCCAGCTCGGCGCGGCCGGCCTGGCCGAACGAGGACGGCGGCCGCGCCGCGTCGTGATCGAAAAGCCCTTCGGCACCGACCTGGCCACCGCCCGCGAGCTCAACGAGCAGCTCCACGAGGTCTTCGCCGAGCAGCAGGTCTACCGCATCGACCACTACCTGGGCAAGGAGACGGTGCAGAACATCCTGGTGCTGCGGTTCGCCAACGCGATCTTCGAGCCGATCTGGAACCGCAACTACATCGACCACGTGCAGATCACGGCGGCCGAGGAACTGACCGTCGGCCACCGCGCGGCCTACTACGATTCGGTCGGCATCCTGCGCGACATGTTCCAGAACCACCTGCTGCAACTGATGACGTTCACGGCGATGGAGGCCCCGTCGCGATTCGAGGCCGACGCCGTGCGCGACGAGAAGGTGAAGGTGCTGCGGTCGATCCGCCTCATGAAGCCCGAGGAGGTGGCCACCGACACGATCCGCGGCCAGTATCGCAAGTATCGCGACGAGCCGGGCGTTCCGCCCGACAGCGAAACGGCCACGTTCGGCGTCGGTCAAGCTGCACATCGACAACTGGCGGTGGCAGGGCGTGCCGTTCTATCTGCGCAGCGGCAAGGCGATGTCGTGCCGCACCACGCAGATCGTGATCCAGTTCCGCCAGCCGCCGCACATGATGTTCGAGGGCGGTCCGCGGGCGGCGTTCCAGTCGAACCGGCTGGTGATCCAGATCCAGCCGGCCGAGGGCATCCAATTGCACTTCCAGACCAAGGTGCCCGACGCCGGCATGAAGCTGCGCCTGACCGACCTGAACTTCAACTTCCGCGACCAGTTCACGCGGCGGAATGCCCGAGGCCTACCAGCGGCTGCTGCTGGACGTGATGCACGGCGACGCCAGCCTGTTTTCGCGGGCCGACGAAGTGGAGCTGGCCTGGGGATCATCGACCCGATCCAGCGCGGCTGGGAGCATCCCGGCTGGCCGCCGCTGGCGCTGTACGAGGCCGGCGGCTGGGGCCCGCCCAACTCGGTCGACTGGATGTGCCGCCAGAACCGCGAGTGGTTCGACTCCTGCCCGGTGCTGAAGCAGGGGGAGTAGCCGGGCCAGGAATCACGACGTGGAATCCCGGCTGGGAGATATGGCGGTCGAGCGTCGCTATGTCCGTCACCTCGTGATCTTGCATGACCAGAAACGAAATACAGTCCGTCAACGACCAGTCCTTGTCCGGGCGGCGAGAGAACAAATCGAGGCCGCGGTCAAACATTGCCCTGGTAGGCGGAATGATGCTCACACGTTCGTCTCCCTGCAAGCTCTCCCCAGGGCGTTGCCCTGGGCTGGGCGAACGGCTGGGCCTTCGGCCCAAAGACCCACTACCAGGAAACATTGCCACGCCCCAGCATGACTTGCCTTCTTCCCCAACTCCGTCTCGGCCCGGTGGCCATCGACTTCCCGGTCGTTCAGGCGCCGCTGAGCGGCTATAGCGACTGGCCGATGCGGGTGATTGCGCGGCGGCTGGGGGCGGCCTACACGGTCTGCGAGGTGATGCTCGATCAGTTCATCGTCAACGTGACCAAGGGCCGCAAGGCGAAGCGGTTTCTGCGCGTGACCGACGACGAGCATCCGTGCGGGGCGCAGTTGATGGGGGCCGTGCCCGAGGAGTTTCCGCCGGCGGCGATGAAACTTGTCGCGGCCGGCTTCGACGTGATCGATCTGAACTTCGCCTGCCCGGTGAAGAAGGTGCTGGGCCGCTGCCGGGGCGGCTTTCTGTTGAGCGATCCCGAGACCGCGTTGGCGATCGTCGGCCGGGTGCGCGACGCGCTGCCGCCGAGCATCCCGCTGACGGTGAAGATGCGCCGCGGCATGGACGACAGCCCGCGAGAGCCGCGACAACTTCTTCACGATCTTCGACGGCGCGTTTCGCCTGGGCGCGGTCGCGGTCACGGTCCACGGCCGCACGGTGCGGCAGCGCTACGAAGGAACAAGCTCGCGGGAGTTCCTCGCCGAGGTGAAGCGGCACGCCGGCGAGTCGGACGGTGCTGGGCAGCGGCGACCTGTTCACGGCCCGCGATTGCCTCGACATGCTCGCGCGAAACCGGCGTCGACGGCGTGTCGGTGGCCCGCGGGGCGATCGGCAACCCCTGGATTTTCGAGCAAGCCCGGGCGTTGGCCGCCGGCGTGGTGCTGCCGCCGCCGAGCCTGCACCGCCAGCGGGACGTGATCGCCGAGCACTATCGGCTGTCGGAAGAGATTTACGGCCCGAGCCGCTGCTGCCGCGTGATGCGGAAGTTCGGCATCAAGTACGCCCGGCTGCACCCGCAATCGCGGCAGGTGCGCGACGCCTTCGTGGCCGTCACGCAGCCGGCCCATTGGCGGGCCGTTCTCGATCGCTGGTATGCCGAAGACCTGCCGGGCGTCGAGCCATCGCCGCCGACCGACGGATTTTACGGCTGACGGCGTTGTGGGACGGATTTGGAAATCCGTCTGTGAAAACTGGACGGATTTGGAAATCCGTCCCACGAGAGGCCAGACGGTTTCTTCCGGCGTGCGCCCTACGTCAGCAGCGTGCCGACTTCCTGACGCAGGCGCTGCTCGATCGCCCCTTTGAAGAAGGCCGCGGCAAAGGGGAGTTCGGCGTCCAGCTTGACCTGGCCGGGCTCGACGGCGACCGTGCCGCTGACGCCCATCCCCATCGCCTGCAATGCGAACGAGAGCGTGTGGTCGCGCCACTCCTCGCGAAGGTTGCTGACGCGAGCGCCATGTTCGGCTTTCGCGGCGGCGAACTTGTCCTTTAGCCGGCGGGTGGCTTCTTCCAAACCGAGAGAATGCGGGACGGCGAGGGTGATGCGTGGCATGGGGCAAGACAGGGATTAGGGGTCAGGGGTCAGGGGCCAGGGATTGGAGCACTTCATCCAATCTTCGTTTTCAACTGGTCGAGCAGCCGGAGGCCGCGGCCGATTTCGTCTTTCTGGCGGCTGGGTTCCTGGGGGATCTCGCGTTCGATGGTTAAGGGGCCGGCATAGCCGAGATCGTCGAGCGTGCGGAGGAAATTCTCCATGCCGACGTCGCCTTCGCCGAGCGGCGTCTCGGCGCCCCAGTCCACTCCGGGCCGCGCCGACCATTTGGAGTCCTTGCAGTGAACGCTACGGACCCAGCGGCCGACTTTTCGCAACGCCTCGATCGGCTCGCCGCAGCCGTAGAGGATCATGTTCGCCGGATCGAAATTGACGAAGAGATTGTCGCGGCCGACCTCGCCGAGGAAGTCGATCAGCACGTCGGCCGTCTCTTGCCCTGTTTCCAGGTGCAGATTTTGCTCGTTGGCCCGGCAGTGGTCGCACAACTGGCGGGTGACAGCCACCACGTCGCGGTGCAGCGGGTCGGCGGGGTCGTGCGGCACGAACCCGACGTGCAGCCCCACCGCGGCAACGCCGAGCACGCGGGCGAAATCGGAGATCTCCATCATCTCCGCCAGCCGCGCGGCGCGAGTGGCCGGCGGCACCAGGCCGACGGTCCGGGCGACCGCGGGAATGTCGGCGTAGCTCTCCCCCTCGAAGCCGCCGAACACCACGGTAATGCGAATGCCGAAGTCGTCGAGCCGGGCGAGAAACTCCGTGGCGCGCTCGCTTCGTCCGCGTCGCCTTCGACGGCGCGTGCAGTTGAATCGTCGGCACTCCCAACTCGCGCACGACCTCGAGCCGCACGCCCAGGCCAGCGTCGATGCTGGCAAACACGCCGAGCGGCCACTTTTCCATGTCTTCGTCCTTAGGGGCTTTGAAGCCGCAAGCGGCTCATGTGTATCGCTTCACGTCGGGTTTCACGTCTTCCGGCGTGGCGTCGTCGTCGATGTCGAACCACTCCTTCTTGAAATCGATGCGCCTTGCGCCCTGTCGGGCGGCCATGTCTGGGCGACCAGCGCGATCACGGCGTCGCCCAGCGCGACCTTTGGATGGCAACGCGGGCAGATTTTCGGGCGCTCGGTGGCGGATGCACCATGCCCAATGCTCCAGTTCCTCGGTGTAGCCGGGGTCGGCGGGCAGAGTTCCGAGCGTGCCGATGGCCGCCGATTCGGGATCGCCCTTGTCGTCGACCTTCAGCGCGGGACTGTGCTTCTTCTTGTCCTTTCGCGTCTTCGCTGGCACGACTTCGCGTCTTTGCTGGTGGTCTCGTGCGTTCTGATAGAGCATGGCGTCCTTTTCGCCTTCGAGCACCAGCGTGCCCTCGGTGCCGAAAACGGTTTCGCCATAGCCGCCGAACCCGTCGCCGTTGATCGAGGCGTATTGCACGCCGATCTTCTTCGGTGCGGCAGACTCGGATCGTCGGCACTTGTAGCCGGGCGAGGGGAACTCCAACGACGCAGTAGACGTGATCTTCGCACGTCGCGGTCGGGCGGGAAACAGCGGGCGCCCGCCGGCGGCAGCCACGCTCAACGGACGCGGCATCTCGGCCTTCGGATCGACCGCCTTGTGCATGGCGTGGATGAAGATGCCGGCCGCATCGAGTTGATGGCCGCCCAATTCGGCCATCAGCCCGCGCGCCGGTGCGATCCCACAGCCGCCAGCGGATCAATTCCTCGATCGGCGGGCCGCTGTAGACGACCTTGCCCGCGGCATCCTTGATCGTCCAGTCCTGGTAGCCGTACTTCTTCGCATCGACGACGTCGGCGATCTGGGCGTTGATCTGCTCGATGCGGACGGTCGCTGCCGCCGCCTTCTTCTCCCAGGGGCCTTTTTCAGCTTCTCGGCAGCTTTGCTGCTCTTTTGGAGCCTGTCAAGCTCCTTCCGCAATGCTCCAGCTCGTCCAGCTTGTTCGCTTGCGGATCGCCGGGCTTGGCCTTGTTGGGCATCGGCGGCTGCCAACTGTCGTGGCCGGGCAGATCGCCGCGATGCCACTGGGCGCGGATGTAGTGCAACTCGCCGAGCAGCCCGCGTGCCGATCAGCTCGACCGCGTTGTCGTAGAGGATGTTGTAATGGCGTTGAAGGCCGGTGGCCAAGCAGTGCCGCCCTTGCGTCTTTGCTCGTCTTGGCGACGCGGGCCATTTCCTTGCACTCGTGGACGCTGTGGGCCATCAGCGTCTCGGTCATCACGTGCAGGCCGGCCTTCATGGCCGCGACGGCCGCGGGGCGTGCAGATGCAGCGGCAGGGCGATGATCACTGCCTCGATGCCGTCCGCTTCGCGTGTGCGATCAACTCCTGGTATGCCCCGTAGACCTTGACGTTCTTCTTCGCTTCCGCTCGGTCTTCCAGCCGTAGACGCTCGAGCAAGCCGGGCCGGGATTTGGAGCGGCGGTCGCTGTAATGGTCGCCGTTGAACGCCCGCCAGACGTTGTACGGGCCGGATGTCGGCGATCGCCTTGACGGTCGATGAACTTCGGATTGATCGCACCGAGCAGCACGCTCGCCCTCGTCGCCCGTGCCGATCACGCCGACGCGAACGGGCTCGGCGAGCGAGGCATCGTAATGGAAGTACAGCGGTCCCAGGCCCTTGCCCGGAGCGACACTTCGCGTCTTGATCGTCTTTTTCAGCAACTCGCGGCGGATCAGCTTGCTGCCGACCGCGGCGCAGAAGTTCTCTTTTCCGATCGCTCGTTCTTCGGGGCTGAGATACATGAAATGTCTCTTTCGAGACGGTTACTGATTTTCCGATCAATGCCGTGTCAACCGTCTAGCCGGCGAACTTGTTCGCCGCCCAACGTTGCAATTCGTCCCGCGAAGCGCGGCGAACAAGTCTGCCGGCTACAACGGCGTGCCATTACGCTTTTCCGCGGCTGCTGGGCGAAACGCCCTCCGGCGTCTTGTCGCTGTCGAATGTCGAACCACTCCTTCTTGAACTCGATCCGCTTGCCGCTCGCGGGCGGCCATGTTGGCGGTCAGAGCGATCATGGCGTCGGCCGCGGCCTCTTTCGGACCGCAGCGCGGCTGATTCGCCGGATCGGGATGCGGATGCACCACGCCCAGTGCTCGATTTCTTCGGTGTAGCCGCGGCTGACTTTCGGCCGGCGGCCGCCTTGGCCACGGCTGGCACCGCTGGCTTGGGTGTCGAGCGTCGGCCCGCCGCTGTCGGCGGCAGCCACCTTGACGCGGCTCGGCGACGTCGTTGCCCTTGATGATCGTCATCTCCTGTTCCCGTTCGAGCACCAGCGTCCCCTTCGTGCCGAAGACGATCTCGCCGTAGCCGCCGAAGCCGTTGCCGTTGATCGACGAATACTGCACGCCGATCTTCTTTTGGCTGGCGAAGCGGATCCTTGGCGTTGTAGCCCGGGCAGCGGGAACTCGATCATGCAATAGACGTGGTCCTCGATCGTCGCGGTCGGGCGGAAACAGCGGGCGGTCGGCCATCGCCGTCGACGCTCAACGGGATGCGGCTTCTTCGCCGGATCGCAGGCCTTGTGCATGGCGTGGATGAAGATGCTCGGCCGCGTCGAGCTGGTGGCTGCCCAACTCGGCCATCAGGCCCGCGCCGGTGCGGTCCCAAAGCCGCCAGCGGATCAATTCCTCGATCGCCGGGCGGTCGTAGACCACCTTGCCCGCGCCGTCCGTGATCTCCTTGTTCTGGTAGCCGAACTTCTCGGCCTCGACGATCGCGTCGGCCAATCTGGGCATCGACCTGGTCGAGCCGCTTCGCGCCAAACGTCGATCGACGCGCCGGACGGCGGCGTCCAACTTCTTCTGGTACGATCTCCCGCTTCTTCGTCAACGCAGTCGGCCAAGTCATCATTCGGCTTGACCTTCGGCGGCATCGGCTGCCGCCAGCTATCGTTGCCGGGCAGATTGCCGCGATTCCACTGGGCGCGGATGTAATGCAGGTCGCCCAGCGTGCCGCGCTGGATTGCATCCTCGGCGTTGGCGTAGAGAATGTTGTAATGGCGCTGGTGGCCGGTGGCCAGAATCCTGCCCGGTCAGCCGCGGCGGTGCGGGCCATGTCCTTGCACTCGTGGACGCTGTGGCCCATGAGCTTCTCGGTCAGCACGTGCAGGCCGGCCTGCATCGCGGCGATGGCCGCCGGGGCGTGCAGGTGCAAGGGCAGGGCGATGATGACCGCCTCCAGCCGTCGTGCTTGGCGTTCTTCAGCAGTTCCTCGTAGCCGCCGTTCTGTTTCCTCGTAGACCTTGACGTGCCGCCGGGCTTCCTGCTCGGTCTTCCAGCCGTACTTCGCCATCAAGCCCGGCCGGGCGGCCAGGGCCGCGTCGCTGTAATGGTCGCCGTGGAAGGCCCGCCAGATGTTGTACGGGCGGATGTCGGCGATCGACTTGACTTCGATGAACTCGGGATTGATCGCGCCGATCAAGCACGCTTCCCTCGTCGCCGGTGCCGATCACGCCGACGCGCAGCGGGCTTGCCGATGGCCTTGTCGTAGCCGAAGTAGAACGCCCCCAGCCCGCCGCCGACCACCACGCCCGCGGCCACGCCGCCGAGGATGAAGTCGCGGCGGTTGACGCCGGCGGCCGCGGTCTGCTTTTGTTGTCTTCGGATCCATGCGATTCACTTGCGTTTGTGGCCGGTTTGCGGGAGAAAATCGGGCGCATGATCCAGCGGCGGACGAAGATGTCCAATCCGCCCCAGCGCCCGGCGCGCGTCGCGGCGACGACCAGCAGGGCCAACATCTCGATGAAGTCCTTGTTAATCAACAGCGAATGGCCGAGCATCGGCGGGTCGGGCGGATAGATGCGTGGGAAACGCCGGCTGCGTCAGCACGACGAAGCACATGAAGCACGCCCCGCCCAACGCCGCCAGCGGCGTGAAAGCCCGAGCATCAAGCATAGCCCGATGGCCGTCAGCCCGAACGTCACCGCAAAGTCGATCTGCTTCATCCGATCCCATTGCAAGGGATTCCAACTCGGCGTCGACCAGGCCGCGCTGCTTCTGCTCGGTCGTCCAACAGCTGTACAGCGATTGGGCGTAGGCCTGTTCCTGGCCCTCGATGTCCTTGATCCACCTGTCGGCCTCGCCGCGCAGCTCCATCATGCGATCCCAACGCCGCTGCTTCTGGAACGGGGCGTGTTGATGGCGTTCCGGGTCGTTCTCGAAACGGTCGAGCGAGCCGAAATAGGCGGCGATGTCGTCAGCATTCGCCGTCAGATACTCTGTCGAGTTGCTCGCGAAACTTGTTGTAGGTCTCCTTGGCGTCTTTCGCCAGCTTCGCCTGGGCGGCCGTCGCCTTCGGGTCCGACACATCCTTCGGCTGATAGAACTTGACGAACTGCTTGCCGCACTCTGATCCCAGCGGTCGGCAATGCCGTCGCTGTTGATGACGTTCGTTTTCTTTCCGTCCTTTTCGACCACCTCGACGTGCAGCCGCTGCCGGGCGTCGATGTCGGGCACCATCGCATAGAAGATAGCCCGCCATCGGGCCCTTGGCGGACGTCAGAAACGGCGAGGCCGTGAACTCGTCGCCCTTCTCCTTCTACCGACTTCCACATCGCATCGTGGCGGAAGTCGCTGTGCTTGATCTTCCACACCCCTTCGTAGAGGAAGTGGCATCCCAATGCCAACCGCAGCGCCACCAGCGCCAGCCACGGCCAACATACCGATCCGATACCGTTTCTTGCTCAGGGCAGTGCTCCTTCTAAGCTTGCCGCCGCCTAGCCCACGGAGGGCGTGAGGCTATCATCGGGGCAGTTGCAGGCGTGACTGTCAGGATTGCCGGCCGGAAAAGGGGACAGGCCGATTTGTGCGAAGCACCCTCCGGGCCGTTCCGGCAAAAATGGACCTGTCCCCTTTTTCGCCGCCTCCGGCCATAACCTCCATTGTAACCTCCCGCTTTTTCATCATCCAGGGCTGGTTGGAAAGTCGCCCGATGGGGCAGAATGGGGGAATGTCGGAAAACTGAAATTTCAAATGAAGACATTGCGAAGCCGCGAGCGGCTTTATCTCCCCCCGTTGTGCCTATGCGAATCGTCCTTTGCTACCCGGTCGAACCAAAACACGTCGAACAAATCGCCGCCGCCATGCCCGAGGCCGAGATCGTCGACGCCGGCCAGGAGCGAGTTGCCGAGGAGCTTTTTGCGGCCGACGTCTTCTGCGGACACGCCAAAGTGCCGGTCGATTGGGACGGCGTCGTGCGCCACGGCCGGCTGAAGTGGATTCAGTCGTCGGCGGCCGGAATGGACCATTGCCTCGTTCCCTCGGTGATCGAGTCCGACATCGCCGTCACCAGCGCCTCGGGCGTGCTGGCCGATCAAGTGGCGGAACACACGATCGCGCTGGTGACGGCCTGGTGCCGCAGTCTGCCGACGTTTCTTCGCGCCCAGCAGAAGAAGGAGTTCATTCGCCGGCCCACCCGCGACCTGACTCGCAGCACCGTGGGCATCGTCGGCCTTGGCGGCAACGGCCGGCGGCTGGCCGAGTTGCTGGCCCCCTTCGAGGTTCGCATCCTCGCCACCGACATGTTCCCGGTCGACAAGCCGGCGTGCGTCGAAGACGCTCTGGCCGGCCGATCGGCTCGACGATCTGCTGGCGGCGGTCGATATTGTCGTGCTCTGCCTGCCGCTGAACGATTCGACGCGGGGAATCATCGACGCGGCAAAGCTCGCCCGGATGAAGCCGGGATTCCCTGTTGGTCAACGTCGCTCGCGGGGCGCTGGTCGTCACCGACGATCTGGTCGTCGGCGCTCGACGCCGGCCATCTCGCCGGGGCGGTGATGGATGTAACCGATCCCGAGCCGCCGCCGCCGCGAGAGCCGGCTCTGGGCGATGCCCAACGTCATCATCACCCCGCACGTCGGCGGGCAAAGTTCCTGGCGGATCGACAACATGACGCACCTGTTCTGCCGAAATCTCCGCCGCTGGCGTCAGAATCTGCCGCTGGTGAACTTTCTGCCCGACAAGCGGCTCGGATTTCCCGATCCGCGGCGGAGGCTACCCGCTGTGGGGGGAAGCCGGCGAGTTGTAGGTCCCGCTTACCGAGCGGGACCGGGACGTGGAAGGCGGAAGTCCCGCTCGGCAAGCGGGACCTACTGCAAAACCGCCGTGGCGACTGCCTTGACTATGTACGCCCGTATATTGTAGGATTACCCCAGCGACGATACTACACATCCGCCATCCGAACAAACAACGAAGGGAAAACCCATGGCATTGTTCGATAAACTGACGCAGCGGCAACAGGAGGTCTACAAGTTCATCCGCGACAAGATCCGCGGCCGCGGCTACGGCCCGACCGTCCGCGAAATCGCCGAGCATTTCGACATCAACTCCCCGAACGGCGTCGTCTGCCACCTGAAGGCACTGGTGAAGAAGGGATTCATCTCGCGCGAGCCGAACATGTCGCGGGCGATCCAATTGATCGCCGAGCCGATCGAGGAGCGGGGCATGCCGCTGGCCGGCCGCATCGCCGCCGGCGTGCTGCACGAGGCCATCGAGCAGGACGAGCGGGTCGATTTCGAGGCAATGTTCAATCCCGGCTCGAAAAGCCTCTTTGCCCTGCAAGTCAGCGGCGAGTCGATGATCGAGGACCAGATCGCCGACGGCGACTACGTCGTGGTGCAGAAACAGCGCACCGCCCGCAAGGGCCAGATCGTCGTCGCCCTGACCGACGACGGCGAGGCCACGCTGAAACGCTGGTTTCCCGAAAAGAACCGCATCTGCCTGAAACCGGCCAACTCGAAGATGAAGCCGATCTACGTGAAGAACGCCAAGGTGCTGGGCGTCGTGGTCGGGGTGGTGCGGAAAGTGGGGTAGAATGTGCGAGGGGGCATTTGGCCCGAATTATGCGAGGGTGTGATATGCACAAAATCGTCTCCGTTGACGTCTTGGATGATTACCGCCTCCGCTTGACATTCGAGGACGGCACTCGCGGGCAGGCCGACCTCCACGAGCTTGTCGGCAGCGGAGTGTTCTGTTTGTGGAACGACTATGGCGCGTTTCGGAATGTGAAAATCGGCGATTGCGGCGAACTCGTCTGGTCGGACACCGTCGATCTCTGCCCCGATTCGCTGTACATGCAGGTGACGGGCAAGAGCCCGAGCGACGTGTTTCCGAGCCGGGAGCTACAATCCATTGGTCAGGATTGAGCCGCTCTAGAACATGCGAAGAACTTTCCGAAAACCAAGGTGAGCCGGAAGATGGCCTATCACGGGATCGATATTCGAAGAGATCGCATTGCCGAATTCTGTCGCCGCCACCGCATCCGTCGCCTGGCGCTGTTCGGGTCCGTTTTGCGCGACGATTTCCGCCCGGAAAGCGACGTCGACGTCCTGGTGGAGTTCGAGCCTGGCAGCAAAGGTGGGATTGCGGTTCTTCGCCATCGAGCGAGAATTGTCGGAGATGTTTGGCCGAAAAGTTGACTTAAATACCCCCGGCTTTCTTGGCAAGTACTACAGGGATGAAGTGCTCAGTGAGGCGGAGGTGCAGTATGACACGGCATGACGATCAGCGCGTCTCCATCACATGTTGGACCATGCAGTAGAAGCTGTTGATCTGGCGAAAGGTCGTACGCGCGAAGATCTCGATGCCGACCGTCTTCTGAATTTGTCGCTGGTCCGCTTGCTGGAAATCGTCGGCGAAGCGGCATCGCGTCTTTCAGCGGAAACTCGTGACCACTATCCAAACGTTCCCTGGCCTGACGTCGTCGGCCTGCGCAACCGCTTGATTCACGGATACGACGTCGTCGATTTCGACATACTTTGGGACATCGTAAATGACGATCTTCCGCCGTTAATTGCGCAGCTTCGCGTGATCGTTGGCAAATGAAATCGCTCTGCTACTCGTTCCCCCGCACGTCATACGCCAGCAGCAGGTCCTGGTCGCGGACGTACATCACGCCGTTGGCGATGACCAGGTAGGGCCAACTGTTGCGGTCGCTGCGGTCGGGCTGGTCGAATCGGCCTTTCAGATGGAAGCCGCGCGGCGTGGCCTCGACGAGGCTGATCGGCCCGTTCTCGTTGCGGCAGTAGAGCATTCCGTCGGCCCAGAGCAGCGAGCACTTGCCGGAACTGCGGTCGGCCCACATCACCTTGCCGGTCTTGTAGTCGAGGCACGTCAGCAGGTTCGGGTTGCTGCAACCGTAGAGATAGCCGTCGACCAGGACCATGCCGCCGTGGTGGTTCTGCATTTTCTTGGTGAAATAGACTTGGTCGGCGGTGAATCCGCGGCCGGATGGCTCGATGCGAACCAGTCCGCCGCCGGTGCCGTAGGCGCTGGCGGCGAAGACCGTGTCGCCCGCGGTAACGCAGGCGGCGCAGTTGGCCACGCGGCTGGCCGGAGCGTTGTAGCGCCAGAGGAGCTTGCCGGTCTTTGCAGCAACGCCGATGACGCCCTTTCCCGTCAGGTTGACGTACTGCTTCGATTTCCCGACCATCACTTTGATGACCGAGGCATAAGCGGCCGGATCGCCGACGGGCGAGCCCCAAACCAGCCGGCCGTTCTTCTTGTTGATCGCGGCGATCGTGGCCTTCGACCCGCCGGGCGTGCAGATCACCCACGGCCCATCGATCAGAACGGACTCGGCGTATCCCCAACTCGGCGTCCTGCCGCCGAAGTCCTTAACGACGTCGTGATGCCAGAGAATTCGGCCGCGCTTCAATTCCATGCAGACGACGTCGCCGGCGATGCCCAGGGTGTAGAGCCGGTTGCCGTCGATGGTGGGCGTCGACCGCGGACCGGGGAAGCCCGCCCCGTTGTTGCGGATCGGGCCGATCGGCGACGCCCAAATCTGCTTGCCCGCGCGGCTGACGTCCAGCGCCAGCACCCACTCCTTGTCGTCTTTTTGCCCCATCGTATACAGCACGTTGCCCACGACCGACGGGGCGCTGTTGCCGATGCCCAGACCGGTGACCTTCCAGAGCAGCTTCGGTCCCTCTTTCGGCCACTGCTTTAAGAGGCCCTTTTCGCGGCAGATTCCGTCGCGATTCGGGCCGCGAAACGCCGGCCAGTCATCGGCGCGAAGACCGACGGCCGACAGCACGACGATCAACGCAAACGACAACACAAAACGCACGGTACGAGGGCGAAGCATCATCGGTTCTCCAATCTGTGGGTGCGCAATGGGCAAGACTGACAAAGGCCGCGGAACGGAGGAATTTCCGTTCCGCCTTCCAGGCGGGACAACCACCAGATTCTACCGCGGGGGCGAGAAAAAGGAAAATACGGCCCCGGCAACGCCACCGACGGGGGGGGTGAAACTATTTTGTCTCGATGGTCGTCATAATGCTGGTGGACTGCCAAATTGTACTTGGCCGGCGCCGCGGGCACCGTTCACCCAGTAGGTCCCGCCTGCCGGGCGGGACTTCTCGAAACGGTATGCACGCAAGTCCCGCCCGGCAGGCGGGACTTCTCGAGACGGTACGCACACAAGTCCCGCCCGGCAGGCGGGACCTACTGGGTGAGACGCCAAGGCGGTCGACTGCCGCTTGGCCAATCACTAGCCCCGCCCACGCCGCAGACACCGCGTGTTTGAAACAACAGCCGAAACCAACGCTCTACTCATTTTCAGGGAGACTGAAGCCATGTCGCATCGCCTCGCGTATCTTGCCGTGCTGTTTTTTGCCGCTACGGCCGTCGCCGCCCGGGCCGACGCGCCCAAGCAGACGAACCTGCCTTTGAAAAAGGTCGTGATGTTCACATCCGGCGTCGGCTTCTTCGAACACGACGGACAAGTGACCGGCGACGCCAAGGTCGAGATGAAGTTCAAGACCGCCGACGTCAACGACCTGCTGAAAAGCATGGTCGTGCAGGACCTCGACGGCGGCCGGGTCTCGACGGTCACCTACGCCTCGAAAGACCCGATCACCAAGACGCTCAAGGGCTTCGCCATCGATCTGACCACCAATCCCACGATGGCCCAACTCCTGCAACAGCTTCGCGGCGAGCGGGTCATGGTCGAAGCGCCTAACGAGCTTAGCGGCGTCATTCTCGGAGTCGAAACCCGCAAGGTGAAGCTCGGCGACCACGAGACGACCGAGCAGGCCGTGCTCAATCTCCTGACCGAGCAGGGCCTTCGCGCCGTTTCACTCGACACGGTCGCCCGCATCAAGCTGGACAACGAGAAACTCGACGCCGAGCTGCGCAAGGCCCTGGCCGTGCTGGCCTCGGCCCACTCGAACGACAAGAAGTCGGTCGAGTTGAGCTTTCTGGGCAAGGGGACGAGGCAGGTTCGCGTGGGCTACATCCAAGCCGCCCGATCTGGAAAACCACCTATCGGCTGGTGCTGGCCGACGTAGAAGCCGTTCCTGCAAGGCTGGGCCATCGTCGAAAACACCTCGGAGGAGGACTGGAACAACGTCAACCTGACGCTGGTGAGCGGCCGGCCGATCTCGTTCACGATGGACCTCTACCAGCCGCTCTACGTCCCGCGGCCCGCGGTGCAGTTGGAGCTTTACTCCTCGCTGCTGCCGCAGCTTACGGGCAGGACTTGGCCCGCAGGAAGGCGGAATTGGCCGCCAACGGGAAACGGGAAGAGCAAGTCGCGAAGCACAGGCAAATGGCGTGGTCGAACGGCTTCACGGACTATGGAGCAGCCGCAGGTCGCTCCGGGCTCGGGGGATGCAGCAGTCAATGCCGCCGCCCTTTATGATCCGAGTCGCCGTTGGCGAGAGGGCATCCAATCGGCCGCCCAGGCCGGCAACGTCGGCAACCTGTTCCAGTACGCCATCGCCACGCCCGTCAGCCTGCCGCGGCAGCAGTCGGCCATGCTGCCGATCGTCAACGCCGACGTGAAGGGCGAAAAAGTCTCGACATCTACAACGCCGCCGTGCAGGCCAAGCACCCGCTCTACGGGCTGCGGTTCACCAACACCACCGACCTGCACCTGATGCAGGGCCCGATCACGGTGTTCGACGGCGGCGTCTATGCCGGCGACGCCCAGATCGAAGACCTGCCGCCCAAGAGCGAGCGGCTGATCAGCTACGGCATGGACCTCGACACCGAAGTCGCCCCCGAGACGAAAGACCAGCCCGAGGAATTGCTCAGCGTCCGCCTGGTCAAGGGCACGATGCTTACCGTCCGCAAGTACACGCGGTCGCAGGAGTACACGGTGAAGAACTCCGGCAAGAAGGCGAAAAACGTGCTGATCGAGTATCCGATCGACGCCGCCTGGACGCTGGTCTCGCCCGAGAAGCCGACGCGAGAAGACCCGCGACCTGTACCGCTTCGCCGTCGAGGCCAAGCCGGGCGAGCCGGCCAAGCTGACGGTCGAAGAGGAGCGGACCGAGCGTCAGCAGATCGGGCTGACGAACATCAACGACAGCACGATCCAGATTCTACCTGAGCGCCAAGGTGGTCAGCGACAAGGTCAAGGCGGCCTTGGCCGAGATCGTCAAGCGGAAGCACGAGTTGCAGCAGGTCGCCGCCGACCGCCAGCAGCTCGAGCAGCGCATCCACGAGATCGACGAGGACCAGAACCGCATCCGCCAGAACATGGCCCAGCTCGACCGCACCAGCGACCTCTACAAGAGCTACGTGAAGAAGTTCACCGAGCAGGAAGAGGAGATCGACAAGCTCAGCGCGGAGATCGCCGAGCTGACCGAACAGGAGACGACCTGCGCAAGTCGCTCGACGAGTACCTGATGGGACTCGACCTCTAGCGAACCGTAGGCGCCAAAGAGCCCGCGACGTTGGGGCGGCAGTTGGACTGCCGCCCCTTCTCTTTCCCCAAATCCCGTTCTCGCTTATACTTGGAGGATGATGGCTGGTCGAAAAACATCGTGGCTTGCCGCTACCGTCGCCGCCGCTGCAATCATAGCGGTCGGCTGGCCGCAGTCGCTCCGGCCCAGTGGGGCGGCATGTTCCCGAGCAGCCAATTCGAGCTCTCCGACGCCGTCCAACTCGACCAGGTAGATACGGCCGTCCGGGCTCAATTGGATCGCGTCAATCCGCTGCTGGCCGACCGTCAGTGGGACGAAGCCGTCGAAATCCTCCGCCAACTCTCGGAGACGTCCGAAGGCAAGCTGCTCGGCGTCGCCCCGCATCGCTTCATCGGCCTGCGCGAGTGGTGCCAATTGCGACTGGCCTCCCTGCCGCCCGAGGCGTTGAAGCTCTACCGCAGCCGCGTCGATCCCGTCGCCGAGAAATGGTACGAGCAGGGCATCGCCGAGTCGCGACCGCAAGCCGCTGCAGAACATCGTCGATCAGGCGTTCGCCAGCAGCTTTGGCGACGATGCCCTGATGGCCTTGGGCGATATGGCGCTGGAATCGGGCGACTATGCCGCGGCGCGGTGGAATTGGGAGCGGATCGTGCCGGTGCACAGTACAAGAACACGGCAGCCGTTTCATCGCCGCCCGAACAAAACGTCGCCGCCGATTCCTGGCCCAGCTATCCCGACACCAATCTCGATCTGGCGGCGGTTCGGGCGAGGCTCGTGCTGGTGTCAATTCTCGAAGGGGCGACCGACCGAGCCCGCGGCGAGTTGGCCGCCTTCGCCAAATTGCATCCCGACGCGCAGGGCCGGCTCGGCGATCGCGAAGGGCCGATACGTCGAACTGCTCGAATCGCTGCTGGCCGAAAGCGCGCTCGTGGCCCGCCGCGCCGCTCGACGCCGACTGGCTGACCTTCGCCGGCAATCCGCAGCGCAACAAGACCGCCGCGTCGCTGGTCGATGTCGGGGCGGTGGCGTGGCGAATCCCGCTCCGGCACCGACGGCTCGCCCAAGCGGCCCGATGGGCGCGAAGCTACTATCGGCGAGGATCCCCGCGAGCCATTGAGTTTCTTCCCGCTTCTGATCGGTCGGCTGGCGTTTGGTCAACAACGATCGGCAAGTCCTGGCCGTGCGATGCGACACGCGGCCAGCCGGCGTGGGGACGAACGGCCGCGATTTATCGAAAGCGAAATGGCCGTGCCGCGAGAGGTCAGTCGGCCATTCCGACCGAAAGCTTCGGGTCGCCGCGATTTACGATGACCGTTTTTCGCGACAGAGCTCTTCGCCCGCATGGGCTCGACCGTGACCGCCCAGCCCCGCGGCTGCGGCACCGGACCGCGGCCGGCTATTTGGTCTGCCTCGACCTGGCGGCCGAGGGGCGGCTGCTCTGGAAGATCGCGCCGGAAGAGGGCTGGGCCTTCGAGGGCGCGCCGCTGGCCGACGAGCGCGGCGTCTATGTGGCGATGCGCCGGCACGACATCCGGCCGCAGGCGTTCGTGGCCTGTTTCGACGCCGACACCGGCCGGCTTGCGCTGGCGGCGATTCATCTGCGGCGCCGAGACGCCCGCCCGCGGCATGCTGCCCGAGCAAACGCACAACCTGCTGACGCTCTCCTCCGGCACGCTCTACTACAACACCAATCTCGGCGCGGTGGCGGCCCTGCGGGCCGACGACGGCCGGATGCTCTGGGTCAGCCTGTATCCCCGCGCGTTGCGCGGCGATCTGGCCAAGCTCGCGCCGCACTGGCGGCGCGAGCTGAATCCCTGCCTGTTGGATCGCGGCACGCTGCTGGTCGCCCCGCCGGACAGCCCGCGCATCTTCGCCTTCGACGCCGCCACCGGCCAGATTCTTTGGCAAACCGGCACTGAGGTGGAGGACGCCGCCGGACTGCTGGGCGACGACGGGCGACTGGCTGATCGCCGGCGGAGCGCGGCTCTACTGGATCAGCCTGAAGGAAGAGGACCGCGGCCGGGTGAAGCACGTTTGGCCCGACGGTCCCGAGCGGCCCGGCTACGGCCGCGGAATTCTCGCCGGCCAAGACGTCCTCTGGTCCACCCGCGACAAATTGTATATCTTCGACCAGCAGACCGCCCGGCCTCGGCAGGGTCGTCGATCTCGCCGCCATCGGCGCCTCCGGCGGCAACCTGCTGGTCGCCGATGGAAAACTGCTGATCGCCACCGACGACGAGTTGATCGCGCTGGGAACGACCGGCGGAAAACCGCATGGCAGGAGAAACGCGGCAAATGAAAATCGAGCAATGTCGAAGGGACAAGAGGTTGTGCCAACACGCATGCAAGTCGCAATGCTTTCGCATTCCCATCCATTCCCGTTCCGTCAACGACCCACTCGAATGAACCATCATGTCTGAACACGACGACCTTCAAGCCGTACAAGAACTCAACGAAGCCTACCGACTCATCACCGAGCAACTCGGCCGGGTGATCGTCGGCCAGCGGCAGGTGATCGAGGAACTGCTGGTGGCGATGTTCGCCCGCGGGCATTGCCTGCTGGTGGGCGTGCCGGGCCTGGCCAAGACGCTGCTGATCCGCACGCTGGCCGAATCGCTCGCGTTGGAGTTCCGCCGCATCCAGTTCACGCCCGACCTGATGCCCTCCGACATCACCGGCACCGAGGTGATTCAGGAGGATCGCCGCTCGGGCGGCCGCGAGCTGCGTTTCCTCAAGGGCCCGATCTTCGGCAACGTGATCCTGGCCGACGAGATCAACCGCACGCCGCCGAAGACCCAGGCCGCGCTGCTGGAGGCGATGCAGGAATATCAGATCACCGCCGGCGGCCAGCGGCACGAGCTCATCCAGCCGTTTTTCGTGCTGGCCACGCAGAACCCGATCGAGCACGAAGGCACCTACCCGCTGCCCGAGGCCCAGTTGGACCGCTTCATGTTCAACACGTTCGTCGATTATCCGGAGGAGGAGGAGGAGTTCGACATCGTCCGCCGCACGACGGCCGACATCACGACCACGATCACGCCGACGCTCTCCGGCGAGCGGATTCTGGCGTTGCAGAAGATCGTGCGCCGGGTGCCGGCGGCCGACCACGTGGTGCGTTACGCGATGAAGCTCGTGCGGCTGACCCGTCCGCACAAGCCCGATGCGCCGCAGTTCATTCGCGATTACGTCAGTTGGGGCGCCGGCCCGCGGGCGAGCCAATACCTGGTGCTGGGGGCGAAGGCCCGGGCGGTGCTGCACGGCCGCTTCCACGCCGGGCTGGACGACATCCGCGCCGTCGCCTTCCCGGTGCTTCGCCACCGCATCGTCACCAACTTCAACGCCGAAGCCGAAGGCATCAAGCCGGACGACGATCATTCGCCGGCTGATCGACACGGTCGGCGAGAACGGCGGTGCGCACGAAAAACTGCCGCCGGTGTTTCGGAAAGAAGAAATAGACCCCCTAGCCGCTTGCGGCTTCACCGTGCAGCGATCCGCCGATGTCCGACCACTCCCAGCAACTCCTCGATCCGCAAATGCTTGCCCGGCTGCAAGCGCTGCCGCTCCGCGCGCGGCGGACGGTCGAGGGCTACACGGCGGGCGTCCACCGCAGCCCCTTTCACGGCTTCTCGATCGAGTTCGCCGAGCACCGCGACTACTCGCCCGGCGACGACCTGCGGTATCTCGACTGGAAAGTGTTCGGACGGACCGACAAATACTACCTGAAGCAGTTCGAGGAAGAGACGAACCTGGTCTGCCACCTGCTGTTGGACACGAGCGAGAGCATGCGGTACCGAGCGACGCCGCGGCCATGTCGAAGCTCGATTACGCCCGGCGTGCGGCCGCGGCGCTGGCGTATCTGGTGCTGCACCAGCAAGACAGCGTCGGCCTGGTCGCGTTCGACAGCGAAATCCGCTCGCTGGTCCGCGCCAGCAGCAATCCGTCGCATCTGAAAGAGATCCTGCACGTCATGGAAGCCACGTCGGCCGAGCGAAAGACCGTCGATCGGCCCGATCTTCCACGACTTGGCCGAGCGGATCAAGCGGCGCGGAATCGTGATCGTGCTGAGCGACCTGTTCGACGACGTCGATTCGCTGATGACAGGGCTGAAGCACCTGCGTCATCGCCGGCACGAAGTCGTCCTGATGCACGTGCTCGATCCGGCCGAGGTCGATTTCCCGTTCGAGCGGATCACGCTCTTCCGCGGCCTGGAGAGTCTGCCCGACGTGCTGGTCGAGCCGCGGGCGATTCGCAAAGCCTATCTAGCCGAGTTCGGCCGCTACGTGCGCAAGCTGCAAGCCGGCTGCCGTGCCCACGCGATCGACTACGTGCCGATGCGAACCGATCGGCCGTTGGAAGTGACGTTGGCGAGTTACTTGGCGTCGAGAGGATAGTGGAAGTAGTGGGTAGTAGGGTAGAATGAGAATCTGGTCTTGTTTCGATCGTAGAGTTGAACATGGCAGTTCAAAGCTATCAGGATCTTGTCGTCTGGCAGAAGGCGATGGACCTTGTGGAATCGTCTATCGGACAACAAGGATCGATTTCCGCGAGAAGAAGATCGATTCACTCACTGACTCAGCTTCGACGTTGGCCGCAATGATCCGTTCCGTCCAATATCGCCGAGGAGCAGGGACGCAACACGACACGCGATTTCCTGCATATTCCTGTCCATCGCCCACGGGCTCGGTCAAGGAAGCTGAAACAGCAGATGTCATGAATTAGCCGAGCGGCTCGAAGATACGTCACCAACGTCGGTCGCCAGCATGCACCTTGCTTGAACAAATCGCTAAGGTTGGCCGATTGCTGAGTGGACTGTCCACGATTCACTCAAAGACACAAGAATCGTGCGAGTGACCCACTAACCACACCCACTACCCACTACCCACTATCCACCATGCCCTTCGCTGCCGCCACTTCTCGCCTTTGGATGGGTCAGCCTGCCGATGCTCGGCTGGCTGGGGGCGGCGGCTGCGCCGATCCTGATCCATCTGTGGAGCCGGCGGAAGTACCGGGAAATGTCGTTCGCGGCGATGGAGTATCTGCTGGCGGCCGTGCGGCGGCAGACGCGGCGGCTGCTGTTCGAGCAATGGCTGCTGCTGGCCGTTCGCACGCTGCTGGTCGTGCTAGTGGTGCTGGCGGTGGCCGAGCCGTACATCGAGCGGGCGGGCATGGCCTTCACGCCCGGCAGCCACGTCCACCGCGTGCTGGTTTTCGACGGCTCCTACTCGATGGCCTACAAGCCGGCCGACAAGACGCGATTCGACCACGCCAAGGAGCTTGCCCGGCAGATCGTCAGCGACAGCCCGCAGGGCGACGCCTTCACGCTGGTGCTGATGTCGTCGACGCCGCGAGTGGTCGTCGGCACGGCGGCGTTGGAGTCCGCTGCCATTTTGCGAGGAGATCGACAACTTGCAGCTTCCGCATACCGTGGCCGATCTGCCGGCGGCGATTCCCGCGATTCGGCAACTGATCGAGAAGGTCGCCGGCGAGAACCCCCGGCTCGACCGCCATGAGGTCTATTTCCTCACCGACTTGCAGCGCAGTCACATGGGCGCCGCAATTCTCGCAGACGGCCCGCGCCCAGTTCCTCGAACAGACCAGCCAACTGACCCAACTGGCCGACCTGTTCGTGATCGACCTGGGCCAGCCGTCGGCGGAGAATCTGGCGATTACCGATCTCCGCACGACCGATTCGCTGGTCACCGTCGGCCGCGACACGCCCCTGCACGTTCGTCTGCAGCATTTCGGTCGCCGCCGCCGCGCAATCGCCAACTTGTGGAACTGTTCGTCGATGGGCGAAGGATCGCGCAGACCCAAGCGGAATTGTCACCGGACGGCAGCGGCGCGGTCGGAGTTCTCGTATCGTTTCGATGTCGCCCGGCGATCACGCCATCGAGGCCCGCGCCCCCGGCGACGCCCTGGAGATCGACAATCACCGCTATCTGGCCCTGACCGCTGCGGCAAGCGATCCGCGCATTGTGCATCGACGGGCGGCCCTCGGGCGGTTCGTTCCGCGGCGCCGCCGATTATCTCGCCGTGGCGCTCGACGCCGCAAGGCGAAAGGTCGGACCAGTCGCCGCTGCAAGCCGAGGTGGCCACGGAGAAGCGCGCTGTTGGAGCGCAACCTGGCAACGCTACGACTGCCTGTTCCTTTGCAACGTCGCCCAGTTCACCGCCAGCGAGGCCCGCGCCCTGGATGCCTATTTGCAGGGCGGCGGCAGCGTGGTCTTCTTCCTCGGCGATCAGGTGTTGGCCGACCGCTACAATCGCGAATTGGGCGTCGCCGGGGAGGGCAGGGCAGGGGGGCCGCACATTCTGCCCGCCCGCATCGGCAACGTCGTCGATCAGCCGCAGTTCCGGCTCGATCCGCTCGGCTATCGGCATCCGATTCTCGAGGCGTTTCGCGGCCGCGGACAAACCAGCCTGCTGACCACGCCGGTCTTCAAGCATTACCAACTGACGCCGTCGAAGAAGTCGCACGCGACGACCGTGCTGGCGCTGGGCAACGGCGATCCGCTGGTGATCGAGCAATCGGTCCATCGCGGCCGGGTCGTGCTGGTGGGCACCTCGGCCGAGCCGTCGTGGACCGCCATGCCGCTCTGGCCGAGCTTCGTCCCGCTGGTGCAGGAGATCGTCGCCTGGTGTGCGGCCGGGCAACTCCAACAGCGAAACGTCCTGGTGGGCGATACGTTCGACGCCTTGACGTCGTCGGGCGGCATATCGTCGGCGAGCGTGCAATCGCCCGACGGCCGCAAGCGGCCCGCGCAGTTGCAGCCCGCCGGCGACCGCTTCGCCCTGACGTACGCCGACACGCTGCAAAGCGGCATCTACACGGTGCAGTTCGGCCCGCCGGCCAACCGCCGCCAGACGTTCGCGGTCAACGTCGATACGACGGAGAGCGACCTTGCACAAATCGATGCGGACGACCTGCGCAACCAGACGTGGCCGGACATTCCGTTCGTCTATCAGACTTCCTGGCAAGACATCAAAGGCGCCGGCGTCGGGACGGCCCACGGCCAGCAAGGGCTGCACGTCGATCTCCTCTACGCGGCGCTCGGCCTGCGCTGGCGGAGGTCTTCCTGGGATGGAAACTGGGGGGAGAGGATGAGGGATGAGAGATTAGGGATGAGGGATGAGAGATTAGGGATGAGGGATGAGAGATGAACTTCGTCATATCTTCACAACCGCTTGCGGTTTCGCACTACCCACTACCCACTATCCACTACCCACTGCCGACTGCCGACTGCCGACTGCCGACCGCCGACTGCCCACTGCCCACTGCCGACTGCCGACTGCCCACTAACCTATGAACCACGTCATGCCACCCTGGGTCGAACGCCTGCTCGGTATCAGCACCGGGAGCGGAGAGGGTACGGTCTGGTCGATCGACTCGGCGTGGCCCTGGCCGCCCTGGGTGACACTGCTGCTGGTGGCGCTGGCGGTGGCCTTCGTGGCGATGATCTACTGGCGGGAAGGCACCCGTGCGACGCGGCGCTATCGGATCATGCTGGCGACCCTGCGGCTTGCGCTCCTCGGGCTGCTGCTGCTGATGATCGCCCAGGTTACGCTTTCGTTGAAACGCACCGGACTGCCCTACGCGGCCGTGCTGATCGACGACTCGCAGAGCATGACGATCGTGGATCACTACGCCGAGAAGCCTCGCAAGGCGATGGCCGCGCGGTTGCGCCGCAGCGGCCTCGGCGCGACCGATTTGAGCCGCTGGAATCTTCTGCGAACGTTGACGGCGGAGCGCGACGGCAGCCTCTTGCGCGGAATCGCCGCCGGTCACAAGTTGCGGGTCTATTTTGTCACGGGTTCGCGCCAGCCCGCGCCAGGACGTGCCGGGCATCGTCGCGGAGCTGCGATCGTTGGCCCCCAAGGGGAAGACTACCCGGCTGGGCGCCGGTGTGCGTGCGGCGCTCGACGACTTGCGCGGCGCCGCCCCCGCCGCCGTTGTCGTGCTCAGCGACGGCATCAACACCGACGGCCCAACGCTGGCCGACGCGGCCGAGCACGCACAGCGGCGTGGCGTGCCGCTCTATTTCGTCGGCCTCGGCAGCGATCGGCCCGTCCGCGATCTGAAGCTCTCCGATCTGATGGTCGATGACGTCGTATTCGTCGATGACGTGGTGAATTTCGAGTGCAAGCTGACGGCCGCGGGTTTCGAGGGGCGAAAGGTCTCGATCGTACTCCGCGAAAAGGACAAGCCCACCACGCCGGAGAACATCCTGGCGAAGACCGAGGTGACCGCCCCGACCGACGACCGGCCGTTGCGGGTCCGCCTGCAATACCGGCCCACCAAGGTCGGCCAGTTCGAGTACGTCGTCGAGGCCCAGCCGCTGGCCGGCGAGTCGCTGACCGAAAACAACCGGCAGACGCGCACTGTCCAGGTCCGCAAGGAGAAAATCCGCGTGCTGCTGGTTCAAGCTTATCCGAGTTTCGAGTTCCGCTACCTGCGGAACATGCTCCGCCGCGATGAGACGATCTCGCTCGACACCGTGCTGCAAGACGCCGATCCGGAGAACGCCGAGCAGGACGCCTCGTCGTTGCGGGCCTTCCCGTTGCGGCGCGAAGACCTTTTCGCCTACGACGTCGTGATCCTCGGCGACGTGAATCCGGCTCTGCTGGACTCGGCGGCGATGCAGAACCTGGCCGATTTCGTCGATCAGCCGGCCAAGGGGGGCTCGTTGGTCGTGATCGCCGGCCCGTCGTACATGCCGGCGGCCTTCCGCGACACGCCGCTGGCCCGGCTGCTGCCGTTCTCGGTCGATCGCGTCCGGCTATCCGACCGGACACGCTCACCGAAGGTTTCGTCGTGCAGCCGACCGATCTCGGCCTGGCCAGCCCCTCCATGCAACTGGGCGACACGCCGGAGGAGACGCGAGCGGATCTGGAAGAATCTGCCGCCGCTGTACTGGCTGCTGGAGATTCCCGAGTTGAAGCCGGGCGTGCGCGTGCTGGCCGAGCACCCCACGCGAACCGGCCCCGACGGCCGCCGCTTGCCGGTGATCCTGCTTCCAGTACGTCGGCGCCGGCAAGGTGCTGTTCCACGCCACCGACGAGACCTGGCGATGGCGTTATCGCGTCGGCGACGTCTATTTCGCCCGCTACTGGATTCAGACGATCCGCTACCTCTGCCGCTCGAAGCTGGCCGACGCCGGCCGCGCGGCCACTCTCACGACCGACCGCCGCGAATATCGCCCAGGGCGAGTCGGTGCGGCTGCGGGTGCGGTTCGCCGACGAGCGGCTGGCCCCGGCCGAAGACGACGGCGTGACGGTCGTGGTCGAGCAGTCCGGGCGAAAGACGCGGCGGATGTCGCTGCACCGCGCGGCCGCCGGCCCGCGGCGTCTTCGAGGGCCTGCTCGATCGGCCCGCCACGGGCAGCTATCACGCCTGGATCGCCGCGCCCGACGCTGCCAGGGCCAGTCGCCGGCGGTCGATTTCACGGTGGTTCCGCCGCCCGGCGAATTCGCCCAAGTGCGCATGGACGCCGCCGCCATGCGCGCGGCCGCCGAAATCTCCGGCGGCCGATTCTACACGTTCGACACGGCCGACCGCTTGCTGCGACGACCTGCCGCCCGGCCGCCAGGTGCCCATCGAATCGCTGCCGCCGCGTCCGCTCTGGAACCGCTGGCCGGTGCTGGCGCTGTTCCTGCTGCTGCTGATCGCCGAATGGATATTACGAGAAAACGCCGGGGAATGGTATAGAATTGTGCGTATCATGCTCCATCCGCTGGAAGAAAAACTCGTCGCGTTGCGGCGCCGCGTGCGGCCGATGGCCGTGCTCCATGGACTGTGCATCGTCGCCGACGGCTCTGTTGCGGCGCTGGCGGTCGTGCTCGGGCTTGCTCGACTATCGTGTTTCGCTTCCAGGACCGCGGCCTGCGGATCATCGCGTCGCTGGCGGTGCTCGGCGTGTTGCCGGCTGGACGCTTCTACCGCCACGTTCTGGCGGTCGCTGCGGATGCGGCTGGCCAATGTCGATCTGGCCAGGCGCGTCCAGCGGCAGTTTCCCGTTGCTGGGCGACCGCCTCGTCACCGCCGTCGAGTTCCTGCACACCGCCGAAGACGATCCCGCGGCCGGCTCGGTCGCCCTGCGCCGCGACGGTCATTGCCCAGGCATCGGCCGAGAGCCGATGCGGCTCGATTTCTCGGCGGCGCTCGATCGCCGCCCGGTCGTTCGCGCCGGCACGGTGGCGGCAATCGGCCTACGCGGCGGCCATTGTCTTGCTGGTTTTGCCCAATCTCGTCGGCCGCGCAAATCGCCGTCGCTCGGCTGATCAATCCGTTCGGCAATACGGCTTGGCCGCGGACGACGCACCTGACGATCCGCCAGCCGGTCGAGCGCATCGCCCGCGGACAGATTTTCGAGATCGAAGTGGTCGACGCCTCCGGCGCCCGGCTGCCGCCGGAGGTTCGCATCCACTATCGGCTGCCGACGCCCGACGGCGGCGTCGTCGAGGAAACCGAACGGATGCGTTTCGCCGACGGCGCGATGGTCGCCCGGCGCGAGAACGTCTTGCGGCCGTTCTCCTATCGCGTCGAAGGCGGCGACGACCAGACCTCCATCCCCTGGACCGACGTGGAAGTGGTCGAGCCGCCCGCCGTCGAGTCGCTCTCGATCCGCCTGATTCCGCCGGCATACACCGGCTGGCCCGCCGCGTCGTCCGAGCGGCACATCCGCGCACTGGTCGGCACGCGCGTGCAATTCATCGGCAAGGCCACCAGCGCCGCTCGCCTCGGCCGATCTCTGCCTCGAAGACGGCCGCAAGATACCCGCCCAACTCAGCGACGACGGCTGTGCACGTTCTACCGTCGCCGCCGTCGTCGACAAATCCGGCGCCTACTGGTTCGCATTGACCGACCGCGAAGGGCTGCACGGCGGCGACGACGACCGCTGGGAAATCCGCGCCATTGCCGACGCTCCGCCCAGCGTGCAGATCGAGCAGCCCCGCGGCCAATCTGTTTGTCACTCCGCAGGCCGTCGCGCCGATTCGCGTGTCGGCCAAGGACGATCTCGCTCTCCGCGACGTCGCGCTGGTGTTCCGCCGCGGCGAATCGGAGCCCGAGAGCTCGCTGCCGCTGTTCTCCGGGCCGCCACAGCCGCCGCCGCAGCCGGAACCGAACTCCCGCGGGCGATAGCCGCGTGGTCGATTATCGCTGGAACCTCGCCCCGTTGAATTTGCAGCCGGGCGCGCAAGTGACCTTTTATGCCACGGCCAGCGACTACCTGCCGCAAACGGCGAAGAGCGAGCCGCGGCGTCTGATCGTCGTCACGCCCGACGAGTTGCAGCGATCGCGCTCGCCGACCGCGAGAAGCTCGATCGTGGCCGAGTTGGAGCGGGCGTCGAAAATGCAGCGCGGCTGCCGCGATCAGGTCGAGTCGTCGCGAATCCGCCTGGGCGATCTGCGGCGATTCGAGCAGTCCGACGTCGACCGCCTGCAAGCCGCCGAACACGCCCAGCGCGAGGTCGGCCGAGTTGCTCACCAGCCGCAGCGAAGGCATTCCCACGCACGTTCTGGCGCTGCTGGCCGATCTGGAGAACAACGGCATCGACAACGCCGACGCCCGGCAGCGGATGAACTCGCTACTGGCAGAACTCGATCGGCTCGACCGCGAATTGCTGCCGCCGGTGGGCCGCGAGTTGACCGCCGCCGTCAAGACGGCCCAAGTCGATCGCGAAGGGCAGGAGGAGCGCCGCCGCGGACGTCGCCAGCGTCGCGAAAGTCGCTGGCCGACCGCCGCCGAACATCAAGACGCGATCATCGCCGCGACTGGAACAGTCAGATCGATCAGCTCGCCCGATGGGACAGCTATCGCCGCCTGCATCGCGAGATCGGCCCAATTGCTCCGCGACCAGGAGGACGCGGCGCCATCGCACGTCGGAGGTCGGCCGCCGCACGTTGACGCGCGAACTCCGCGACCTTGCCGCCGCAAGACGCCGCCGATCTGAACGCGGCCGCCGGCCGCCAGTTTGAGCTTGCCCGCGCTGCTCGATCGCATGCTGCAGGAAGCCGACCAGGCGGTCGTCGAACTGCGCAAGACCGACCCGCTGGCCGCCGACACCGTCGCCGACGCCGCTGGACGAGGCCCGCCGGCTGGCCATCAGCGGCCGAAATGCGCGATGCCGGCGCGATGCAATCCGGCAGAACCAGATCGGCCAGGCCGCCGCCGCGCAAAAACAGATCGCCCAGGACTTGCAGGAAGTGCTCGACGTCCTGGCCAATCGCGCCAGAACGAGCTGGTCCGCTTGGTCAAGAAACTTCGCGCGGCCGAGGCCGATCTTTCCGCCCTCGAACAGCGGCAAGAGCCAGTTGCGGAAGCAGATCGACGCCGCCGCAAAGGACAGAACAGAGGAAGCCCGCCGGCGCGAGTTGCAGCGGCTCGCCCGATCAACAGCGGCAATTGCGCGACGAGACCGAACGGCTCTCGCGGCAGCTTGCGCGATTGCAGGCCGAGCAGGCCGCCGAGGCCGCCGCGCTGGCCGCCGAGCAAATGGACGAGGCCGAACCAGCAGGGCAGGGCAGGGGGACTGCGGCCGGACGCCGCCCGAAGGCCGCCGAAGCCCGCCGCGTCGCTGGCCGAAGCCCGCCGCCAGCTTGCCGAGCAGCTTCGCCAAGCCGCCGCCGAGTTGGCCCAGGAGCAACTTGCCCGGCTGGCAAGACAACGTCAAGCATCTCCGCCGCCAGCAGGAAAACGCCTTGGACGAAGCCCAGCGGCTTCGCGGCCTCGAAGAGTCGCAAGGCCAACTCACGCGATCGCAGGCGCTCTCCGTCCTCGAGTTGGCCCGGCTGCAACGCTCGCTTCAGACCGATGCCGCGCAGCTCGGCCAGCAGCTCAGCGCCGCCGGGGCGTTCGAGCTCGCGCTGACCGGGGCCGCCGACGACATGGGCCGAGGCCGCCGAGTCGCTCGATCGGCGCGAGACCGGCCCGCCCACGCAAGAACCGCAGCGCCGCGCGCTCCGCCGGCTCGATCTGTTGGTCGAGGCCCTGAAACCCGAACCGCCCGCCGAGCCGAAAGCCGACCAGGAGGACAACGCCGGCGGCGGCAACAACGGCGGCAAGAAGCAAGGCCCGCCGGGCGACCGCCTTCCGGCGATCGCCCAATTGAAGCTCCTGAAGCTGATGCAGCAGGAGATCAACTCCCGCATCGAGACCTTGCAGCAGGCGGCCGCCGACAAGCCCACGCCCGAGCAACTGCGCGAGTACGCTGCCTTGAGCCGACAGCAAGGCCATCTGGCCGACATCGTGCTGCGATCGGCCGCCGCCGACCGAGCGGAACGCCGAAGCCGCCGCCGGAAGTCAAGCCGACGTACAGTCACGGATGGTAGACGAGGACCAGTTGAAACGCGAGCTAGGTGCGGCCGCCGAGAAGGAGAGCGACAACCCGATGCTGCAAATCGCCCGCGAAATGACGCGAGGCGAAGCAGCGGATCGCCAAGGCCGACTCGGCGCGGCCACGCAGCAGCTTCAGCGGCAGATCGTCGATGATCTGGACCGCCTGATCGAGCAGGCCCGCAAAAAGGCCGGCCAATGCAAACCGGGCAAGTGCCAATCGCAGCCGAGCACGCGGAAGCAACCTCCGCGGCAGCCGCCGAAGCCCAACAGCAAGCCGGGGAAGAACCCGAACAACAAACCGGCCGCCCCCGGTTCGCCGCGTCCGCCCGGCAAGAACGCCGCAAAGCAAGTCCGACGCAGCCGCCGCCGAAACGCGGGACGCGATGCAGCGGCTCTGGTACTTGTTGCCGCAGCACGCTCGCCAGCAGATGCTGCAATCGCCCGGCGAGGAGTTCTCGCCGAAGTACGAATTGCAGATCGAAGAATATTTCCGACGCCTGTCGGAAGAAAAGCCAAAGCCGTAGATGTCTCGACGTTGGGGTGGCAGTTCAACTGCCACCCCAACAGGTTCGGACGGATTTGGAAATCCGTCCTACAGGATTTTGCAAATTGGAAGCTTGCCGATGAATCGCTCGATAATCATCGCCGCCGTTCTGTTGTGCGGCGTCGCCGCATCGCTCGGGGCGGAAGAGAAGAACTCCGAAAAGATCGGCGGCGAAGCTGATTACGCCCGCCGTGCAGCGCGGCATCGAGCGCGGGCTGAAATGGCTGGTCGTCGCAGCAGCACGACGACGGCAGCTTCGGCGCCGGCTCGTACCGCGGCAACGTGGCGGTCTGCGCCTTGGCCGGCATGGCGATGATGGCCGACGGCAGCACGCCCGGCCGCGGCCCGTACGGCGCACAGGTGAACCGCTGCGTCGATTATCTGCTGGCCAACACGCAGCCGAGCGGGTTCATCTGTGGCCCCGACGCGAGCTCACGGCCCGATGTACGGCCACGGCTTCGCCACGATGTTCCTGGCCGAGTGTTACGGCATGTCGCCGCGGCCCGAGCTGCGCGACAAGCTGTCGAAGGCCGTCAAGATCATCGTCAACAGCCAGAACAAGCAGGGCGGCTGGCGCTACCAGCCGGTCCGCAGCGACGCCGACATCTCGGTCACCGTCTGCCAGGTCATGGCCCTGCGAGCGGCCCGCAACGCCGGCCTCTACGTTCCCAACGAGACGATCGACCGCTCGATCGACTACGTCAAGCGCAGCCAGAACGCCGACGGCGGGTTCATGTACATGCTGAGCCACCGCCGGCGAGAGCGACTTCCCCCGCTCGGCCGCCGCCGTGGTCGCCCTGTACAGTGCCGGCATCTACAAGGGGCCGGAGATCGCCAAGGGGCTCGACTACCTGATGCACTTCATCCCCGCCGAGGGCGTCACCCGCCGCGAAAGCTACTTCTTCTACGGCCATTACTACGCCGTGCAGGCGATGTGGCAGGCCGGCGGCGAGCGCTTCGACCGCTGGTATCCGGCCGTCCGCGACGAATTGATCGCCCGCCAGCGCGACGACGGCTCGTGGCAGGCTGCCCAAGAGGGCAACGACTGCGCCACCGCGATGGCCTGCATCGTGCTGGAAATCCCGAACAACTACCTGCCGATTTTTCAGCGGTAGGGTAGTGGAGAGGGGAGAGGGGAGAGGGGAGAGGGCGACTGAGAGGAGACGAGGGCGTGATGCGAAGCTTCAATCTCAAATCTTCAATTTCGAATTTGAAATCTCCAATTTCGAATTTCAGATTTGCATTTTGCATTTTTCAATTTGCATTTTGCATTGCTTCCCTCTGTCCGCGCCGATGCGCCCCGTGGCCGTTCCCGTCGACGGCGAGCCGTTCCGCGGCGAAGCTGGTCGCCGTCGACGCCCAACTGGCAACTCACCTTCGCCGTCGGCAACGAGCGACGCACCATGCCGGCGGCCGATCTGGTCCGCTGGGGACAATGCCCGGAGCAGGGCAGGGCAGGGGGGCTCGTCTTGGCCGACGGCAGCCTGCTTGACGGCCGAGGTGGTCGCCGCCGACAAGGACCGGCTCACCGCCGATTCCGATCTGTTCGGAACGCTGAAGCTGCCGCTCGACGTGCTGGCCGGCATCGTCCTTCGCGCCTGTCCGACCGCCAGCAGCACGACTTATTGCTCGATCGCCTCTCCAACGCCGCCGGAGACTCCGACCGCCTGCTGTTGGACAACGGCGACGAGCTTGCCGGCCTCTTCGAGGGCATCGCCGACGACGCCGTCACGTTGAAGACCGACGCCGGCGCCGGTCCGAAGTCAAGACCGACCGCATCACGGCCATCCTCTTCAACCCCGCCTTGCGGCGAAAACTGGCCGTCAAGCCCGACTCGCTGCGAGTCTGGGCAGGCTTCAGCGACGGCAGCCGGCTGTTGGCCACGGAATTGTTGCTCGAAGGCGATTCGCTGAAAATCACGGCCGCCGGCCAAACGCTTACGGGCCAAGCGCTCGCCGCTCGTCTTCCTTCAACCGCTGGCGGCCGCGCCGTCTATCTCTCCGACCTCAAGCCGGCCGAGTATCGCCAAACGCCGTTCCTCGCCTGCCGTGGCCGTATCGCCGCGACCGCAACGTCACCGGCGGCATGCTCCGCTGCGAGCGGCCAGCTTTATCTGAAAGGCCTCGGCGTTCACAGCGCCGCCCGGCTGGTCTACACAATCTCCCCTCTTCCGCCGGTGGGAGAGGGGCAGGGGGTAAGGGCAGCTGAGGGGTCAGGGGTCAGGGGTCAGGGGTCAGAGGCTGCGGATCCCCAAGTCTCCGAAATTTCCAAGTCGTTTCCATCGTTTCGAGGCCAAGGTCGGCATCGACGACTCGACCGCCAGGCCGCGGCAGCGTGATCTTCCGCGTCCTGGTCGATGGCCAGGAACGTTTCACCAGTCCAATCGTCCGCGGCGGCGACGCCCCGCTGCCGGTTTCCGTCGATGTTCGCGGCGCGAAGAAGCTAGAACTACTAGTCGATTACGCCGACCGCGCCGACGTCCTCGACCACGCCGACTGGCTCGACGCCCGACTCGTACCATAGCGATCCACGAAGGACACGAAGAACACGAAGGACAATACGTCGCAGGGCAGCAAGCGTTCACAGGCCGGAAACAGAGGGGGACGGAGGAGGTTTTCGGCGACAGTATCCGCCGCAGGAGGAGATATTTCTCCGAAAACCTCCTCCGTCCCCTTGCCGCCCAGTGAACGGTTACCGCAGGGCATAACAAACGCGGGTGAATCAAGAACAATAGCCGGGCGTCAACGGCCCGCGGAAGGAGTTACCCGTCATGCAATTTTGCCTGAGCACGCTCCTGCTCCTGTTTGTGGTGCTCTGGTCGTCGCTGGCGGTGTTCGGTCTGGGGGGGCTTCTCGTCTTTTTTCCGATCCTTGCGCTGGCGATTGGGATTGCACGGTCGTGGGCGGCATTTGGCTGGTGTGCGGCTCTGGCCACGCTAATGGTCATCTTCACCTTTGCCGTCGTGCTGCCGGTTCGCAATGAATTCCGATTCGCCCAGCAAGCTCGGCGGTGTGAGTGTATCAATCATCTAAAGCAGATCTCCCTGGCACTACGGCAATATGAGACAGCGAACGGTTGTTACCCGCCGGCGTTTGTTGCCGGCAAGAATGGGCATCCGCGCATAGCTGGCGAGTTCTGATTTTGCCGTACCTGGGGTACCATTCTCTGTACAAGCGATATTCATTTGATGAGCCTTGGGACGGCCCGAACAACAGGAAGTTGTTGGCGGCTCGTCCCGACGTGTTTATCTGCCCTGGCGCCGAATCGGCACCGTCGTCGGAAGATGCTCTGACGAGCTATGTCGCGGTGGTCGGCCCTGATGCGGCTTGGGCGGGAGAGAAAGCGAACAAGACCGCTGATCTCGCCCCGGCGGACAAGACGATCCTGCTGGTCGAAGTCGCCCACGCCGGCATCCGATGGACCGAGCCCAGAGATCTCGACGTCGCGACTTTGGTTGGAGCGGGGAGTTCTACGTCGCCGCTGAGGATCTCGTGCCAGCACGTCGGCCCGAAGGCCTTCTTTAACGCCACTCCGCATGTCAACCCATACTCCAATGCCATATTTGCAGACGGACATGCAGAGTGTCTTGATTTCGGACATATCCCGAAGCATGTCCTTTCGGAGCGTTTGCGAATCGGTAGAGCGGACTATCAAGATCCCTTTCCCGACGAACGCGCCGAACACGAGGCGATTGAGTCCCCGAAACCGGACTGGGCGAACTGCATTGCCTTAGCTATATGGCTGGGGGCCGTCAGCCTGCTGATGTCCCGCGCTTGGCGAAGCGGAAAACGGCTCACCGCAAACCTCGCCGCCGTAAGGGCAGGGCAGGGGACCGCAGACGAACCTGGACAAACGCAGACAGAACAGCAAGAATAGCCGGAAGGTGGGCTGCGCAAAACTCGACGTATGGGGAGCGGGCCAATGATACGGTTTTCGTTGCAACGCTCCGCCCCCGCCGACACCGCGTCGGCGGAGCGAATGATTGGCCACTACAGCCGCAAAGGTCTCGCGTCATCGCCCCCACCGGCCCCGCGCCGGTGGAGCGAATGATTGTGCGGGCCGGGCGTGGAAGCGGCCAATCGTTTCGCCCACCGGCACAGGGCCGGTGGAGCGACGTGGAGTTGTGCAAGCCCTCGGTAGTGGCCAATCGTCTGTCCACCGGCACGGGGCCGGTGGAGCAGCAGGCTCCGCCGACACGGAACAAAAATCGCACCAAACTGAGTCGCCGTTTTCCGGAGACTACGCAGGTCTTGCGAGCCCAGCGGGGAGCTAACAGCTCCCGGAAGGGACCGCCAACCATGCAATTTCGCCTCAGCACGCTTTTCTTGCTGTTCGTCGTCCTCTGGTCAACGCTGGCGGTGTTCGGGACGCTAGGAGTTCTTGCCTTCGCCATCCTCCTCTTATTGGCAATCGCTGTCGCCCGCTCGTGGATGGTGCTGTTCTGGTCTGTGGCCCTGCTCGTCCTGGTTGCTGCCGCCCTGTTGCCGGCAATGGCCAATTGTCGCCCGGTCGCCCGGCGAGTTCAGTGTACAAACAACCTGAAACAGATCGCCCTGGCACTATACGACTACGAAAAGGCGAACGGATGCTACCCACCGGCATACATCGCTGACAAAAACGGACGCCCCATGCACAGTTGGCGGGTGCTGATCTTGCCATATCTTGGATATGGCTCCTTGTACAAACGATATTCGTTCAACGAACCCTGGAACGGACCGAACAACAAGAAGTTGCTGGCGGCTCGTCCTCGGGAATATGTATGTCCAAGCGATGGAAACGCATGGTGGTCGGATGCTGGCCCAACGAGTTACGTTGCCGTGGTTGGACGCAACGCGGCGTGGAGGGGGACGACGCCGAGAAAGGCTGTCGATCTTGCTCCGTCACACGAAACGATCATAGTGGTCGAGGTTGCTGAGTCCGGCATCAGTTGGACGGAGCCGAAAGACCTCTCCGTTAGGCGCCGAAGCGACTCGTAATGGCCCGGCGCGCCATGACGATTCCGAGCCAGACGGCAATCCGACCAACTTCTTCTATACCTATCGCACGGGTGCGGCGCGCACGCCCGCTCGCCGACGGCAGCGTGCGGTACTTTCTGCCGGAGTCCCTCCCGCCGCGACGTTCTGGCAAAGTGTCTGAAAGTCGGCGGCTGCAAGGATAGCATACTCGAGGGCGACAGCTACTCTCCATCACTATCGAAAAAGGAGCGACATTTGAACCGGGCGCAACTGCATCGCTCTGGCAATCTGGCTCACCTCGGTCGGTCTGTTGTTTGTCCGAGCTTCGCGAAGCAGAAGGACGTCAGCTGCCAAGAACGGGGAGGGCAGGGCAGGGGAGGGGGCGACGGATCGGCAGACGACGAAGCGCGAGGAACTAGCGTCCGTTCACGGCCCGGAGACGATTGGGCAGTTCCTCCGCGGGCCGTTGGCCCCCGGCTGTTCTTCTTGACCGTTCTTCGTCCTTCACCCGTGGCCTCCGTGCCTCTGTGGCGATTAATCACTTCTCTACGCCCCGAACTTGCCCAGCCGTTCGGCGTGGGCCAGGGCCAGCGGCATGAGGTTCACTGCGGCGAAATGGCCCAGGCCGCCTTGCAGCGCCTGCCTCTCGCCGAAGGCCGTCAGGCCGTCGGGCCGGCACGTCTCGGAGACCAACAGCGTCGGCACCGGATGCCAACTGTGGCTGGCCAGCCGGGCGGGCGTGCTGTGGTCGCCGGTGACGATCAGCACCGTCGGCTTCAGGGCCACGACGCGCGGCACGATCGCGTCGAACTGCTCGATCATCTTGCACCTTCTCGGCGAAAATTGCCGTCCTCGCCGCGGCTGTCGGTGTACTTGAAGTGGACGAAGAAGAAATCGTAGTCGTTCCACGCCTTCTCCAGCACGTCGATCTCCTCGGCCAGCGTCGTCGGCTGTGCCGACCACCTCCATGCCGACCAGTTGGGCCAGGCCCTTGTACATCGGATAGACGGCGATCGCGGCGGCCTTCAGCCCGTAGACGTCGGCGTAGCTGTCGATCATCGGGGCGGCCGAAAAGCCGCGCATCGTCAGCCCGTTGGCCTTCGTCTCGCCGGCCAAGAGTTTCTGCGGCCCCGGCGATGAACTGCTTGGCCACCTCGGCCGTTCGCTGGCTCTGCTGCGTCGTGGGCGACCGGATCCAGCGGCGGCACGCCGGTCTGCTGCGGATCGGTGTCGGCCACGTTGCCGCCGAGCCCCTCGCCGCGGAAAACGACGACGAAGCGATGCTCCTTGACCGGCTCGACGAACACCTCGACGCCCGGCACCTTCACCTGCCGGAGCTTGATGGCCAGCGGGCCGCTCTCCTCGCTGGGGATCCGGCCGGCGCGGCGGTCGGTGATGTTGCCGGCGGCGTCCAGCGTGCAGAAATTGCAGCGGACGGCCACGTCCTTCGGCCCGAGCTTGAAGCCGACGCCGGTGGCCTCGAACGCCCCGCGGCCGATCAGGTGTTTGACCGGATCGTAGCCGAACAGGCCCAAGTGTCCCGGTCCGCTGCCGGGTGTGATGCCTGGAGCGATGGGATACATGCTTCCCTGGACCCCGCGTTTTGCCAAGTTGTCCAAATTCGGGGTTTTGGCGGCCTCCAGTTCGGTCGGTCCGCCCGGTTCGATCGGCAGTCCGCCCAGCCCGTCGGCCACGAGCATGACGATTTTCGACTTGTTCTGCGATCTTCAGTTCGCGGACGAGTTGTTGGATATCCATGATGGGGCTCCTTTATTTTCCTGCTCGGGTCGATAGAATGTTTCACGGTAACAAAAGAAGGGGGAAGGCGGAAGGGGGAAGGCGAGCAGTCGCGATTCCGCGAAGGAAACGTCCTTCGCAGCGTTCGCCGTGTGGACGCGGCGAGCTGAACGATTCTCGACCACGTTGGGATGCAGTTGCACTGGCGATTCGAGCGTTTCCTGCATGTCGGGACGGCAGTGTGACGTGCCACCCGTCAACAGCGAGACCCTGGCTCGCTCGCGAGACGCGGCGGCTAAACTGATCCTAACCCCTAACCACTGACCACTCCCATGCAACCCCTAGCCCCCATCACTTACGACTATTCCGGTCTGATCGCCCCGAACGACGCTCCGCCGTCGCCCAGCAGACGGGCCTTGTCGACGCCGATCTGAAATGGCTTGTCCCGCGGCTGGCGGCGGCGCGGCAGGAAGTGCTCGACAATCTGGCGGCTTACAAGCGCGGCGTGCCGCGTGCCCGAGGAGTTGCAGCCGCTGGACGCCGCCTTCGTCGACCTGCCCGAGCGGCTGTTGGACGAAGAGCGGCCGCTGTTGGATCGGATCACCGCCGCCGGCGATCGGCTGGCGAAGGAGGTCGATCGCGTGGTGGTGCTCGGGATCGGCGGCTCGTACATGGGCGCCCGGGCGCTGTTCGAGGCGTGCTGCCATCCGTATCACAACGAGATTTCCCGGCAGCGGCGCGGCGGCCGGCCGCGGATTTACTTCGAGGGCAACAACGTCGACAACGACGCCGTGCAGGGGCTGCTCGATCTGGTCGAGGGGAGCGACGACTGGGGCATCATCGTCATCAGCAAGAGCGGCGGCACGCTGGAAACGGCCGTCGCCTTCCGCATCTTCCTCGACGCCCTGCGAAAATCGTGCGGCGGCGACGTGGAGAAGTTCCGCCGCCGCGTGATTCCGATCACCGGCGACTCGGGCCGGCTGCACGACCTGGCCAGCGCGCTGGGCTGCAACGGACATCTTCCCCATTCCCGACGGCGTCGGCGGGCGTTACTCGGTCCTCAGCGCCGTCGGTCTGCTGCCGGCGGCCGTGATGGGCCTCGACGTGCAGCACCTGCTCGAAGGCGCGGCGGCCATGAACGAGCGATTCCGCACCGCGCCGCCGCTGGAAAACCCCGTGCTCGATTACGTCGGCATGTCGCGGCTGATGGAAACCCGCCGCGGGGCCACGATCCGCGTGCTTTCCACCTGGGGCAAGGGCCTCGAATCGGTCGGGCTGTGGTACGACCAACTTCTGTCCGAAAGTCTCGGCAAGAACGGCCAGGGCGCCACGCCGCTGACGGTCGTCAACACCCGCGACCTCCATTCCCGCGGCCAGCAGCACCAGGAAGGCCGCCGCGACAAGCTCATCACGAATCTCGTCGTCGAGACAGCCGCACCGCGAGCTGGATCGCCATCGAGCGGTCGGACTTCGACCAGGACAAGCTCAACGCGCTCTCCGGCAAGACGCTGCCCGAGATTCTCCGCGCCGCCTATTCCGGCACGAACCAGGCCTATGCCGAGGACTATCGCCGCACGGCCACCATCCGCCTGCCGCGGCTGGACGAAGGCTCGCTGGGCCAGCTTTTCCAGATGCTCATGCTGGCCACGGTGGTCGAAGGCCGCCTGGTCGGCATCAACCCCTACGGCCAGCCCGGCGTCGAGGCGTATAAGAAGAACATGACGGCGATTCTGCGGGGGAAGTGAGAGGGATTAGGGATTAGGGATTAGGGATTAACCGGGGAGCGAGCGGCTTGTGGAGTGTCACGGATCGGATGAAGACGAGATGAAGACCGAGCCCGAATGAAGGCAATCCCTATCGTTCGCCACTCGCACCCACAGGAAACGGCGCGAAAGGCCAGCGACAGATGCCCCCGCGGTCCGACGCCGATATCCGCTGGCGTGTGATTCCGGTTACGCTCCTTTACCTGTACGGTGGTGGCACACTCATAATCGGCCTCGCACAACTCGCGGTAATTCCCTGGCGGCTTGTCTTCGAGGGGTGGCGAATTCGTCCGAGGTGCGACCACCAGATGTTGGTGTCCGAAATTGGATACGTTGTTGTTACGACCGCGGCGATGCTCGCCCTGGGATGTCTCTTTCTGTTCGCTGGAAGGAATCTTTGGCGAGGCAGATGGCGGCGTGGCATTGCCGCGGCGACTCTCGCCTTTGCGACTCTACGGAGGCATTGTTGCTGCCTTTGCAACCTACTGTTGTAGCCGCTTCATCACGCCGTAATCCCCTTGGTCAGCGCCATGAACGCCGTTTCGAGGTTTAGCTCGTCTTCGCGGAAGAGCCTCAGCTTGAAGCCGGCGTCGATCAGCAGCGGTGGGCAGGTCGCTGTAGTCGGTGACGTTCTCGGCCAGCGTGACGGAGATGTGGCCGTCGTTGAGCTCCACCTTTTCGACCAGGGGGCTCTGCTCCAACAGCCGGGCGGCCGGCTCCTGGTCGCCGACGACGCCGACGTTCAGGAGCATCCGCTGGCGGACCTGCTTCATCACGTCGGCCACCGTGCCGTTGAACAGCAGCTCGCCGCGCTCGATGATGCCGACCTTGTTGCAGATGTCGGCCAACTCGGGCAGGATGTGGCTGGAGACCATGATGGTCTTGCCCATCTTGCGAAGCTCCTTCAGCAGGCCGCGGATCTCGATCCGGCGCGGGGGTCCAAGCCGCTGGCCGGCTCGTCCAGCAGCAGCACCTTGGGATCGTGCAGCAGCACGCGGGCCAGGCCGAGCCGCTGCGTCATGCCGCGCGACAGGCTGGTGACGAACGCCTCGCGCTTGTAGCCCAGATCGACCAGTTCCAGCACTTCGTCGCAGATCTTCCGCCGCGCGGGCCCCTTGATGCGATAGGCCGCGGCGAAAAACTCCAGGTACTCGATCACCTTCATGTCGTCGTAGACGCCGAAGAAGTCGGGCATGTAGCCGATCAGGCGGCGAATGTCCTTCGGATGGGTGTAGATCGAGTGGCCGCAGACGCTCGCCTCGCCCCAGGTGGGCTGCAAGAGCGTGGCCAGAATGCGCATCGTCGTCGTCTTGCCCGAACCGTTCGGGCCGATGAAGCCGAACAGGTCCCCCTCGGCCAGATCGAGGTTGAGATTCTTGATGGCGTGCAGCGTGCCGTAGACTTTGGTGAGGTCTTGGGTCTTTGATCATGATGGCGTAGTGGGCAGTGGGCAGTATGGCGCGGGACGGTTCATGCCGCGCGTTGTTACTCGCTCGGCCAATTGTCCGGTTTTTACGGGAAAAATGAAGCGATAGATCGTTTCGTGCCGATCTTGCGGGCCGGCCAGCGGCTTGGCCGTCTGCCGCAGCAGCGTCGGCGCCTTGGTGTCCTTCGGCGGCGGGCGATGGGCGCCTCGGCGAACAGGATCGCCCGGCCGGTCTTCAGCAAGTCGCTCAGATCGACGAACTCCTGGTAGCTGTTCCAACAGGCCGGTGTAGCGGCGCCCGCCGGCCGCCTCGTAAAACATCATCGCCCGCAGGATGTAGCCGAGATTCATGCTCGACTGGTCATAGGGCGTGGCCTGCTGCGACAGCGTCGTCGCCTTCGCCGATGACCTTTCGCGGTCAAGAACGTCTTCAGTTCCACTCCGCTTGGCCGTCGGACCCAAGCGAACCGACTCGCCGGGCGAGAGCGTGCCGAGCTCATAGGCCGATCCGCCGTGCAGCAATACGCAGTCGCGCGAGCGGAAAGGGAAGCGTGTTGGTGATCGAGCCGGTAAGAAGGCGATCGGCTCTCGGTCAAATCGGCCGCGGGACAAGCCGCGGCTGGGCGCTCCCAGCGGGCGGTGAGGCTCTTGGTCGACCAGACCTGGATCGGCACGCCGTACAACGCGTCGAGTTCGGTCGCGTAGCGGAATTGCTCGGTCCAGAGCACGGGCCGTTGGCGTGCGGATTCATGCCGCCCAGCCCGCCGCCCGGCAAGCCCAGCCAGGCCATCCACACGCGGGCGTTCGGCGACGGCTGGCCGTCGGCCTCGCGCGGCTCGACGGTGAAATCGAACGATTCCATCCGCGGGCTGAAAACGTTCATCCAGGTCGTCGCCGCGCATCTCGCCCGACGCCGCGTCCACGTCGACCAGATCGATCTGGTTCACGCGAAGCTGATTGCCTTTGAGCCGATAGGCCAGAACGTAGGCGGCCGACGCACACCAGCACGACGATCAGCGGAAACGTCAGCCACGTCCATTCCATGCGGCCGACGACTTTGCGAAGGAAGAAATAGTCGCCCGGCCCGATCAGGAGGATGTATCCGACGATCAGGCCCGCCACGAGCCAGAACGGCACGAGCTGGACGCCGCGTGAATCGGTCCGAGGCCGCTGCGCAACTGGCCGGCCAGATCGCTGTAGCCGTAGTGCATCATGGCCGCGTTCTCCGCTGCCGACTCGTCGCTGCGCACGGTCGGCAGGTCGAGCAGCTGGGCCACCAGCAGCGGCCGGTCCGGCCATTTGTTCAGCGGCGATTGGTCGAGGTCGACGGCGACGAAGATCACCTGGCCGAAGCCCGCGCGGTGCGAATCACCAGCGGCAGCGCCGCGCTCGTCGGCTTCGACGACGCCCTGGACGTCGGCCAGCCGCGAGACCTGCAGCTTCGGCTTGCCGTCCGGCCGTCTGGGCGATCGACGAGCGGCCTCCGCAGTAGGTCTCGATCGCCCCGGTTTGGCGCAGTGTAACGATCTTCTCGAGCCGGCCGGGGGCGAACTCGCCCAGCGGCGAGCCCTCGGCCAGGATTTCGTCGCCCTGCGAACCGACGCACAACACCAACCGCCCCCCATGCGCACCCATTGGTCGAGCGCCTGCACCCGTGCATTGTTGGCGGCCAGCTTGCGGTAGATTTCCGGCCGGCTGGTCGAAAGGATGACCGCATCGACGCCTTCGTAGGCGCACCACTGGCTCGGCAGCCGCTCGATGTCGTCACGCTGAGCGACGACCGGCTTGGCTTCCGGATCGAGACCGTCGGGCTTGCGCCTCGCCCTGCCACGTCCAGCGACGAGTCGCCCACGCGAAACGATCGAGCTTCCTGCAGTTCGATCGCCTCGGCGAAGTGCTCGCCGTCGGCCTGCACGCCGGCCTCGAACGTTCGGCTCGGCGACCAGACGCGCCGCCGACGCGGAACTCGGCCTGCAGGTCGCCGTCGACGCGGCCGAAGCGGGTGACCAGCCGAACGGGCGTCGTCTGGCCCGGCAAGACCTGGCACGGCCTGCTCGGCGGCGTCGAGACGCAGCCGGGCACGCCGTCGCCGTCGGGCACAATCACCGACACCTCGCCGGTAAGCATTTCGCTCCCGCCCAACAGCGTCACTTCCACCTGCGTCCACAATCCCGCCTTGTAGCGATCGGCGATTCCAACCCGCACGCCGACGATCTTCGGCGGCTTGATCTCCTGTGCGGAAGCGGCCGCGGGGAAAACCGCGGCGAAAAGGACAAACAGAAGACCAGCAATGGAAGATTGGAAATCGCAAATCCCGAACCTGCCATTCCCGCTTTTCGCCCTGCAATCTGCAATCTGCAATCCGCAGTCGTCCAATCTTCATCATGGTTTTCCCGCGTCGGGACACGTGCAAACGAATCGTCCGCAGCCGGGACAGCCCGAGCCGTACTTCCGCATCACCGCCTCGGTCAAGATCGACTCCCGCCACGTTGGCGATCGTGGCCAGCCAGGCCAGCACGTCGGCGAACTCGAGGCTCTGCTCCTCGTGCGTGCCGTTTCGCAGTGCCGAGGCCAATTCGCCCACCTCCTCGATCAGCCACATGAACGTGCCGTCGATGCCCCGGGCAACGTCCTTCTCGATATACATCTTACGGATCAATTGTTGGAAATCCGTGAGGGTCAATGCCCTCGGCGAGGCAGTCGGCTCGGTCTTCTGGACGCTAGGATCGGTCACGGCGGCTCCTCGACGATCTTGCTTACGAAAGGTCGGAAACAGGTTCCCGATATCAGACTTGTAGGGAACGCCTTCCGTGGCGTTCCGGCGGACGGAACGCCACGGAGGGCGTTCCCTACCGAACCGGACACGGAAGCCATTTCTCACCGAAATGCTTACGACTATCTAATGCTCTCCAACAGTCTCCTAGCGCCCGGGTGGTCGGGCGATTGTTTCAACAGCCGCCGCAGCACTTCGCGGGCCTTGGCGGGCCGCTTGGTCTCGACCAGCGCCTTGGCCAGGGCCAGTTGCGTCTTGGGATCGTCCGGTTTTAGCTCGACGGCCGTTTCGTACTCTTCGACAGCCTTGGTGTAATTATGGCGTGCCGCGGCCGATTCCGCCAGCACCCGGTGCAGGTCGGCGTCCATCACGTCGATTTCGATGCCCTCGGTTGCCCATCTTTCCGCAGCCGCATAGTCCTTCGCGGTCGAGGGCCATCTGCGCGAGCTTCTTTCGGACGGCCAGGTCTTCGTGATCGGCGGCGGCCAGGGCGGCGGCCGCGGCAACGTCGGCGGGATGCTCTTTTGCAGCCTTGCGAAGCTTTCGCACGGGCGCTTTCAGCCCCTTGGCCATCTCCCGCTTGAGAAACGCCAGGTACCCGCGCTCGAACTCCGCCTGTGACACGCCGAACACGCGGCGAATCGCCGTCGGGCGTGCTCAGGCCGTCGGTATAGGCAGCCAGCATCTGCCGCAAGACCTCCTCGCCGTGCGCCGCTTGTGGCGCGGGCGTCCCGCCTGCTTTCTCCCGCAGTGCTGTCGGCTGCATTGCCAGCATGTATTCGACGATACAATTCCGCCTGGCAGTAGGCCAGTTGCCAATCGCCGCCCGACTGCGGACGCGACGAAACCGAAGTTCAACGTATCGAGAGTGAACAGCTTTTTCGTTGGCCGCTCGCTCGCGAAGCAGACTCGTTCCACGCATCGGGCCGCCGGCCGCCTTCGCTCCAGACCGCCAGCCCTTCGGTGTACCAGTGGGGACAGTTGAATCGCGTCTGCTGAAGCGTGACGACGTGGACCAGTTCATGCGTCAGCACTCGGGCCCAATTCATCCGATGGCCGGCCTCGGGATCGGTGGGCGAAGCCATCGCCACGATGTACCCGGTGCTGGCGGCGACCGTGCCGATGTACGGCAGGCCCACCATCCGTGCGCTGAACCACTGATGGCCGTCGAGCCCGCCCGCAACGATTGAAGATCTCGATCAACGTCTTGCCGGGCGGCGTATAGCCGAATCGCTGGCACAGTTTCGGCAGCACTCGAGCCACGTGCCGGGCGGCATAGCGGGCCAGCAGCTTGTCGTACTCGCCGCTGTACTTGATCGCAAAACGCACCGGAGTCGAGCGTCTGCATCGCACCGAGCACGTCCAGCACTTCCAGCGAGTTCTTCACCCGCACGTTGAACGGATCGGCCGCGAACGCCGTGCGCAACGCCCTGCGAGCCTCCTCCTCGCGTCCCGGCGGCCATGTAGAGCAAGCCGAGATCGGCCTGCGGACCGATTTGCCGCGGCATGACGCGAATCGCCTCGCGGAAGTACGTTTCGGCCTCCGCTTGCTTGTTGCGATTCTGCAATTGGACCGGCCAGCGCGAAGTAAAACTCGCCGGCATGGGGATTCCGCTGCGTCACTTGCTCGACAAGCTTGTGAAATCTGCGCGCTCTTCTTGTCCAACAGCAGATAGCACGCCGCCACGCGGCCGAGCGTCTCCTCGCAGATCGGATTAAGCGGCAGGGCCTTCTGCTGCAACAGCGCCAGCGCCTCGGGCACCTGAAAGTTCGCCCAGAGCAGGTCGGCCTTCAGCAGCCAGCCGTCGAGCAGACGCGGATTGATTTCCAGCGCCCGGGCCAACGACGCCTCGGCCTTTTCGATCCGCCGTTGTTCGACCCACGCCAGTGCCAAGCCGAGATGGACCTCCGCGGCGTTCGGGTTGATCTCCAGCGCCGCCTGAAACTCGCGGGCCGCGTCGGCGCGGTTGTGCTTCTCCAGGAACAGCATTCCGGCCTCGTAATGGGCCGGCCAGTAGTCCGGATCGTCCTTCAGAGCGTCGGGATACAAGTCGTGGACGAGAAACTGGAACTGATCGGCCAGCCGATTCCACCGCGCCCATTGCGCCGCCCCCAACCCGATCCAGCGGAGCGACTCGGCCGACATCTCGTCGTGGTCGTTGTAGTAGTTCGACCAGCCAGTGGTAGCCGCGCTCGGCCTCGTCGAGCCGGCCGGCCGTTCGGTCCAATTCGGCGACGATCCATCGGGCCAGCAACTGGTCGCGGTCGAGACCGAATCGCCTGCGTTCGGCCCACTTTCCGCGCGTCCTCGGACTTCCCGCGAGCAAAGGCCATCGCGGCCCGCTCGGCCAGCACGCCGGCATGGCGGCCGGCGACGGCGGCCAGCACCTTGTCGGCCGCGTCGTCCTTGCCCTGCGCCGCCAGACATCGGGCCAGCCCGACGGCTGCCGCGCGCGTTCTTCGCCGCCAGCGGCGAATAGAGATCGGCCGCCTCGGCGTACTTGCCGCGCAGCAGCAGCTTCCGCGCCTGCGGCCTGGCGGCCTCGTCGGCCGAAGGCCGCCAAGCCGCACGGCCGACACAATCAACAGAGATACAAGCCGATTCGCAGGCGATCCACAACGAGCACAAAGAAGCCCAGAAAATCGCGGAATGAAACGCGAGTTTGGCCGATCGTTTCAGCATATCCCAAGCGACGGTTTCCAGCAATCAGGCCCCCCCTTTGACAGAAATCGGCTCGGCGGCATACGATCAGCACTGCGAAACCGCAAGCGGCGTCTGATCCACTGACCCACTACCTACTATCGCCTCCCCATGAAACCCGAAATCACCTACGACGATTTTTCCAAGATCGAATTGCGCGTTGCCGACGTGCTGGCGGCCCGCGAACACCCGAACGCCGACAAGCTGATGCTGCTGCAGATCAAGGTCGGCGAGGAAGAAAAGCAGATCGTGGCGGGCATCCGCGGCCACTACACGCCCGAGCAACTCGTCGGCCGGCAGATCATCGTGGTCAACAATCTCCAAGAGGCCATGCTCCGCGGCGAGGAGTCGCACGGCATGTTGCTGGCCGCCAGCGACTGCGGCCGGCATCGTGCTGCTGCGGCCCGACCGAGAGTGCGAATGCGGAGCAGGGGTGAAATAGCGCGCTAGTGGCGAGGGTGTTGCACAGCGTCCTCGCGATCTTCATCCTCATCCCTCCATCACCCACTCGACCACTTGCACCAGCCCGTCTTGGTCGTGCGTCGGGGCGATGCGGTCGGCGGCCTTGCTTGACCGCGGGCTGGGCATTGCCCATCGCCACGCCCAGTCCGGCGGCGCGAATCATCGGGATGTCGTTCACGTCGTCGCCGACGGCGCAAATCTCCGACTCGGCGATTCCCCACTCCGCGGCCAATCGCCGAATCGGCCGACCATTTCGTCACGCCGGCCGGCGAAATCTCGATGAAGAAGCCTTTGTAGCGCGGGCGGATGCAGCACGTGCGTGTGCAGCTTGCCCGGCATCGTTCGCCGCAGCAGCCCTTCGAGATCCTGCATCTGCTCCAGCGTGCCGACGACGAAACCGCCGAAAACCCCCGGCGGCGGATCGGTGACCAACTCCGGCCAGAGCCGGCTGCGGCTGCGGGTTCATCGCCAAGTAGTACGCCCATTCCGGCGTGCGAGGCGATTCGTCGCGGGCATGGTAGAAGTCGAACCCATCGGCAAACGTATCGCCGCAGAGCACCGGATCGAACCCCGCCCGATCAACGATCGCCACCACCTCGCGCAGCACCTGCGGCTCGAACCGGGCCTGGTACAGCGTGCGATGGTCGATCGGGTCCTTTACCAGCGCCCCGCTGGCGGTGACCAGCGGCACGTCGATCTCCAACTGCTCGACCAACGGCAGGGCGTGGCTATAGCGGCGTCCCGTGGCCAGCACAACGTGGACGCCTGCCTCGCCCGCCCGCGCAAGCGCCGCCCGCGTGGCCGGCGTCAGTTCGTCGCGGCTGTTGACCAGCGTTCCGTCGATGTCGATGGCAAGAAGGCGGTACAAGGCAGGAGGATAGATTGTTGATTACAGATTGTTGATTGAAGAATAGCCGGGGGCCAACGTCCCGCGGTAGCGTCTCCGCTAGCGAAGATCTCCACTGAACTTACCGTCCACCGTGCCGTCCTCGGCGTCGATCGCATCGACGATTTGTCGCATCTCGGCCTGGGTGACGACGCGCTTCGAGACGAGAATGCGAATCACGGCGGCCAGGTACAGCCGTAGTTCATCATTTTCCGCCTGAAGCCTTCTAAATGCCTCCGCCGAGCCGCCGCCGGCCGAGCGACTGCGCAACATTTCTTGTCTCAGTCGATCGATCTCGGCCTTCTGGTCCGACAGGTCGAGTTGTTGTCCAAGATCGCCCAGCAGGAAATATCTCCCCCAGCCCATGCGATTCTTCCTTTTTGCAGGTAGTCGGTACGCCACGATTCAACGCCGTTGTTTTCAGCTTAAACGGCCGCGCGGCTGTCCGCAAGGACAAAGGCGACGTCCGTTCGCGCAGGTGGCGGGCCGGCGATCATCGGGTGGTCAACTCATCCCAGAATTGTCTGGGCGACAGAATCCTAACGCTGGAAAACTGTCCAAGATTTTGCAATTCCTTGTCGCCGGTGACAATGACACTCGCACCTCCGCTCTTGGCGGCCAGAATTCCGAGATCGTCCTTGTCTTTCAGTTTGACTCTTGGAAGCTCGGCGGGCTGGACGCGAATCGTATCCTGCCGAAGGAACTCGACGAAGGTCTCGATCAGCCTATCGGGCATTCCGAACTTGGCGCGGAGGATGCGCTGAAGCTCGCTGAGAATCTGGGGGCACACGACCAATTCGTGTTCTGCAAGCACTTCCCGCAAGACATCGCCGCAGAGACCCCGAGCGACGACGGCGCTGGCCAAGACATTGGTATCGAGCAAGGCCTTCATGAGACGTCGCGGAACACGTCTTCGTCGGTCAGATATCCGCGGGCTTCGGCAAAGGGCATCATTCGCCGCCGCAATGACTCAAACTGGCTGATGCGCAATTGCCGCCGCAGCGCCTCCCTGGCGATTTCGCTGCGATTCTTGCCCGATTGCTTGGCCGCCTTCGTCAGGAGCTGGTTCAGGTCATCGGTCAGTCGGATGGTAAGGGTTGTGGTCTTCATGTATTACATTGTACGACATAAGACACTGTCGTCAATCTTTCTGTCTTGCCGACTGCTCCGTCGCGAGGCAGCACTCTCGCTCCAAGTACCCTCGTCCTTGCCGAATGCCGATATGGTCCCAGGGCAGGGCGGCGTCGGCGGGGCAGGGGAGGTGCAGCGTCTTTTCCACGTCGATGCCGGCGTCGGCCAACGCCTGCCACCATAGCTCGGGGCGGAGCTGCTCGGCCCAGCCGTCGAAGCGGGCGCCGCGCGCCATGCCAGCTCGATCGCCGCGCCGAGCCGGCGGTCGCCGCGGCACATTACGCCCTCCAGCAGGCTCGTCTCGACGTCGTGGCACTTCAGTTGCACGCTCCGCAGCCGCTTTCGGCGGTGCAGAAACTCGTGGGCACTGCGGAAATACTCGCGGCGCTGCATCGGGTTCCACTGGAACGGCGTCTGCGGCTTCGGCACGAAGTTCGACACGTTGGCCACGACCGTCACCGGCTCGGCCGCGTATCTCCTGGCCGAGCCGCGCGATCGTCTCCGACATCTCGATGATGCCCGCCAGATCGGCCTCCGCTTCGCCGGGCAGGCCGCACATGAAATAGAGCTTCACCCGCGAAAAACCGTTCTCGAACGCGCGGCGGCAACCGGCGTAGAGGTCTTCGTTGGTGATCGGCTTGCCGATCCGCCGCCGCATGTCGTCGCGCGCGGCCTCGGGGGCCAGCGTGAGGCCGGAATGGCGGTCGGTGTTCATCAAATCGCCGACCATCAGCAACTGCTCGTTGATCCGCAGGCTCGGCAGCGAGATGGCGACGCCCAGCGGGCGAAAGGTCTCTTGCAGCCGCCGCATCAACTCGTCGAAGTGCGGATAGTCGCTGGTGGAGAGCGACAGCAGCGAAATTTCGTTGTAGCCGGTGTTGTGGTACTGATCGAGGGCCGCCTGAACGATCGTCTCGACCTTGCGGAACCGCAGCGGCCGCTTGATCGTCGTGCTTTGGCAGAAGCGGCATCTTGCCGGGACAGCCGCGCATGATCTCGATGGCGATGCGATCTTGCACGCATTCGACGTAAGGCACGACCGGCTCGCGAGGCGGCGGAAAGGCATCGAGATCGGCGACCACCGCCGGCTCGATCGTGCGTGGGCACGTCGCCGCGAATCGGCACGACCGACGACGGCCGATCGTCGCCGTGTTCTTCCAGCCGATAGAATCGCGGCACGTAAACGTATGGCAGCCGTGCGGCCATCTCGGCCAGCGACGATTCCCGTTCGCCGCCCGATTGCTTCAGCTCCAGCCACAGATCGCACACCGCCGGCAGCGTCTCTTCGCCGTCGCCGATGACGAACAGGTCGATGAACCGCGCCATCGGCTCGGGATTGACCGCGCACGGGCCGCCGGCGATCACCAGCGGATGCTCCATCGTGCGCTCGTTCGGCCAGAAGCGGAATCCCGCCGAGATCGAGCATCGTCAGGACGTTGCTGTAGCAGAGGTCGTATTGCAGCGTGAAGCCGAGCACGTCGAACTCGTGGAGCGGCGTGAACGTTTCGAGGCTCTAGAGCGGCAGGCTTCGTGCTCGCGGAGCATTTTCTCCATGTCGCCCAGCGGCGTGAACGCCCGCTCGCAGGCCCAGTCGTCGCGGCGGTTCATCAGGTCGTACAGCACCTGAAGGCCGTGGTGGCTCATGCCGATCGAGTAGGCGTCGGGAAAGGCGAGGCAGAGCGTGCCGCGCACGCGAGCGATGGTCCTTGACCACGGCGTTCCACTCGCCGCCGATGTATTGGGCCGGCGTCTGCACATCCGGCAGCAGATGATCGACAATGAGGTCCTTCAACGCCTGATTCAGCATAATCCTCGGCCGCAGATGCTTGCTACAACCGCCACTTTCCGCTAACGTCTTTTCACGGCAACGCGATTATCGCAGATGCCGCCGCAGAAAAACAGGGCCGCGGACTTGGGGGGCGGTGGATTGGCGACTATAATATAGGAGACGTTGCTACACGCTGAACGCGGCGATGGTTCTCCCTTGGAGGAATGTGACATATGCACATGTCACGAACCCCACTGGCGATTCTGTCTCCTGTGCTCTGGTGCTGGCATCGCCCCGTGCAATAGCCCAGGGCCGCACCGCTTTCGACGCCGCCCGGAACAAGATGGTCGATGAGGAGATCGTCGCCGCCGGGGTGAAGAACCCGCGGGTGATCGAGGCGATGCGCGACACGCCGCGGCACGAGTTCATCCCGCTCGGACAGCGAAGAATACGCCTACTACGACATGGCGCTGCCCATCGGCGAAGGCCAGACCATCTCGCCGCCGTTCGTCGTGGCCTACATGACCGAGGCCATCGATCCGCAGCCGGGCGACAAGGTGCTGGAGATCGGCACCGGCAGCGGCTATCAGGCGGCCGTGCTCTCCAAGCTGGTCCACGACGTCTACACGATCGAGATCGTCCCCGCGCTGGGCCGCAAGGCCGAAAAGACGCTAGGACGGCTGCACTACGACAACGTCCACGTGAAGATCGGCGACGGCTACCAGGGCTGGCCCGAACATGCCGCCGTTCGACAAGATCATCGTCACCTGCTCGCCCGAAAACGTGCCCCCGGCCTTGGTCGAGCAACTCAAGGAAGGCGGCCGGATGGTGATTCCCTGCGGCGAGCGATACCAGCAAACGCTCTACCTGCTGAAGAAAAGCAAGGGCAAGCTGGTGGCGGAAGTCGTTGCAGCCGACGCTGTTCGTGCCGATGACCGGCAAGGCCGAAGCAGCAACGCAAGGTCCAGCCCGATCCCGCCCACCCGACGATCGAAAACGGCGGCTTCGAGAGCGTCGCCGGCGAGCCACCGGCTCCCACCGGCTGGCACTACCAGCGGCAGCTCGAGCTGGTCAAGGACAAGAGACGCCCCGGAGGGGAAGTATTACATTACGTTCAAGAACTCCACGCCCGGCCGCGGCAGCCAGGCGCTGCAAGGGTTTGCCGTCGACGGGCGCAAGGTCGTGCAGTTGCGGATTTCGGCGCGAGTCCGCGGCCACGACATCCGGCCGGGCCAGCGCGCCAAGCAATTGGCCGCCATCGTCGTCAATTTTTACGATGAAAGCCGCGTTCCGATCGGCGAGGCCGTCGCCGGATCGTGGCGCGGCACGTTCGATTGGCAGTCCGAAACGCGGTCGATCAACGTTCCGCTAAGAGCCCGCGAGGCGCATCATGTGCATCGGTTTGCTGGGCGGCGTGGGCGAGGTCTCGTTCGACGACATCAAGATGAGCGCGGTGAAGGAGTAGAAGCAGCAACCGTTGCCCTCCGTTTAGCCCCCGCGTCCGCGCGGGGATCGCCGCGTGGACGCGGCGGCTAAACGGTTCAGGGCTTATCCCGCGCCGCTCCATCGAAACGGCTCGTTCGCCACTTCATAACCGGGGCGAAGAGCGACGTTCAGCAGCAGCCCGAGCGCCGCCGCGTGGGCCAGCAGGCCGGAGCCGCCGTAGCTGACCAGCGGCAGCGACAAGCCGGTGACGGGCAGCAGCCCGACGTTCATGCCGGTGTTGATGACGACCTCGACGGCGAACAGTGCCGCCACGCCGACGGCCATCAGCCGCCCGAATGGCTCGCGGGTCTCCGCGGCGATGCCCAGCCCTCGCCCCACGATCAGTGCAAACAAGCACAACGTCAGCGCCATGCCCGGCAGCCCAACCGCTCGCCCAGCACGCAGAAGATGAAATCGCTGCGGGCCTCGGGCAAGTCGATATGCGGCGCGATCCTCGGTGGGCTGACCCGCGATCAGGCTCCCCCAAACGCCGCCCAGCGCCCGCATCCGCTTGGCCTGATGCAACTGATAGGCGTCGTCGCTGGGCCGGCGGCCGGGCGGCGGCTGATCGAACAGTGCCGTGATGCGCGATTTCTGTTCGAGGCTCATTTGCGTCCACAGCACCGGCAGCACGAGCACGCCCAAAAGCGCCAAGCAGGCCAGATCGCTCCGCTTGGCCCCGGCGGCGAAGAGCATCACGAAAAGCACCGGCAGGAGCACCAAGGACGTGCCCAGATCGGGCTCCTTCAGAATCAGCAACACCGGCAGCAGCGTCAAGACCAGCGGCGCCACCAGCCCCCGCAGCCGGCGGTAGTTGTCGCGATACATCAAGTATCTTGCCAGCGCCAGCACGAACGCCAGCTTGGCCAAGTCTGACGGCTGGAATCCAAGCGACCCGAAGTGGATCCAGCGATGTGCGCCATTCTTCGCCGCGAAGGCGTATACGGCTGCCAGCAGCGCGACGGAGACGAGAAACAAAGCGTAACTGAAGCGCTCCAGGATGCGATAGTTGAACGCGGTGGCCAGCAACATCACAACCAGGGCGATTGCCGAGTAGGCCATCTGCTGGTGGAGAAAGCGTCCGCTGCCGTCGGTAAGCTCCTCGACCCGCGCGATGCCAATCCATCCCAGCCCAACCAGCAGAAGCGTGGCGGCAACAATCGACCAGGGCAATCGGCGAAACCAGACCGTTGCCTTCACGGCCAACCCTCTTCTTTTTTGGTGCAACATCAAGGTCGTAAGCTACAACGTTTATTGCGGTTATGTCAATTGCGCCGAGAAAACGGGCGATCAGGCCACGCTTGCGACGCAACAGGTGTGGCCTGCAATGAAAAAGCGTTGTAAACTGCGTGTTTTTCGCAGTCTACCAGACCCGAGAAGTCCTCCCACACTACTTGATTTTCACCCGCTCGCTGCTATCCTTCTTACAGTGCGTCAATCGGGGATTTGGTCTGTCCTAATAGGAAGGGAGCAAGAAACACATGAGTCGTACAAGTTGGAAGTGTTTGTTGATTGGAGCAGTCGTGGCAGTTGCCGTCTCGGTTGCCGTCCCTCAAGCGAACGCTTGCGGACGCCGGTGTTGCAGTTGGGGTTGGGGCTACTATGGCGGCTGCGGCACGTGCTACACCGGCTGTTCGCCGTGTTACGGCTGGACCGGTTGCTGTGGCTCTTACCTGGCCAGCGATTGGTACCTCGCCGCTCGGCCGTGCCGTTACGCGCCGTGCCGCTCGTACGGTTGCGGCTGGGGATGCGGTTATCGTTGCGGATATAGCTGTGGTTGCGGTTACGCTTACGGCTACAGTCCGTGCTGCGGCGAGACGTCGATGACGGGAAGCGTTCCCGCCGAGGGCACTCAGACTCCGACCCCCGCGAAGAGGCCGATGATGGAGCCGCCCAGCGCGCCTACGCCTGCCGAGCCCGCCCCGGGCGCGCTGCCCGGACCGACCCCACCGCCGAAGACCAGCGAGTTCTCTACCGAGAACAGCGGCGTGCTGACGGTCTGGGTGCCGTACGACGCCAAGGTGACGGTCAACGGCCGGCGACCAAGAGCACCGGCAGCCGACGCCAGTTCATTTCGTACGGTCTGAAGCCGGGCCTCAGCTACAAGTACGTGGTCAAGGCGTCGGTGGTCCGCGACGGCAGTCGTCGAGGACACCCGGACGGTCTCGCTGACGGCCGGCCATATTACGGCCGTGGCGTTTGGCTTCAACTGACGCCGCCGGAAGCAAGTGGCGGCGGCCCATTAGCCGAATCATCGGCGACGCGGTCGCCGTCCTACAACAGGATCACCGACAAACGACGAATGATCGATCAAACGAAGCCCCCGTCGGCCGGGTTCTTCCGGCGCGGGGGCTCTTTCTGTTGCTTCGAATCTAGCCTCGATGATCCGTCGGCCTTGCCGCGCGCGATTTGCGGTTGAGATTTGGGATCGATCGTGCGATAATGCGGGTTCGGTCGCGTTGAATGACGATTTCGCCCTGCTGATAGGAGATTGTCCGTGTTCGATTCGTGTCGCGGTCGTCGGCGCCACCGGCGCCGTGGGAACCATCATTCGCGAGTTGCTGGAAGCCCGCAAGTTTCCGTTTCGCACGATGAAGTTCGTGGCCTCGGGCCGGTCGGCGGGCAAGAAGATCCCGTTTGCCGGCCAGAGAGATCACGGTCGAGGAACTCGACGGCCCGGTCTTCGACGGCGTCGATCTGGTCATCAGCAGCACGCCCGACGACGTGGCCCGCGACTTCATCCCCGACGCCGTTCGCCGCGGCTGCGTGGTGATCGACGAGAGCGGCTACTGGCGGATGGACCCGAACGTGCCGCTGGTGATCCCGGAGGTCAATCCGCACGCGGTCCGCCAGCACAAGGGCATCATCGCCAGCCCCAACTGCTCGACGACGCAGATGGTCCAGTCGCTCAAGCCGCTGCACGACGCCGGCCGGGTCCGCCGCGTGGTGGTCAGCACCTATCAGGCCGTCAGCGGCGCGGGCCTGGCCGGCACCCGCGATCTGATCGGCGGCACCAAGGCCGCAGTTGGCCGGCGAAGACTACAAGTACGAGTGCTTCGCCCATCCGATCGCCTTCAACTGCATTCCGCAGATCGGCTCGCCCAAGCACAAGGGCTACACCTCGGAAGAGATGAAGATGGTCTACGAGACGCGGAAGATGCTGGAAGACGACTCGATCCAGATCTGCCCGACGTGCATCCGCGTGCCGGTGAGCAACTGCCACAGCGAGAGCATCCTGGTCGAGACCGAGCGGAAGATCACGGTCGAGGAGGCCCGCAAGCTGTTCGCCGCCACGCCGGGACTGGTGGTGATGGACGACCTTGACGAAGAAGGTCTATCCGATGCCGATCAACTGCGACCGGCGCGACGAGACGTTCATCGGCCGGATTCGCGAGGACCTTTCCAGCCCGAACGGCTTGGCGTTCTGGTGCGTCAGCGACAACCTCCGCAAGGGCGCGGCCACCAACGCGGTGCAGATTGCGGAATTGCTGGTGAAAGGAGGAATAAATGCGTCTCGACCTGACATCGCTTCGCAGTGCCCTGGCCGCGTTGGAAAAGAGCCTCGGGTTTCTGAACTCGGAACTGGCCGAAAACGCCGATCTGCGCGAGCAGTTTCGGGCGGCGGCGGTTCAGGCGTTCGAGTTTACCCACGAGTTGGCGTTCAAGATGCTCAAGCGGCAATTGGAGCAGATGGCGGCCGATCCGGCCGCCATCGACAAAATGGCCTACATGGATGTCGTGCGTTCGGGAGCCGAGGCCGGCTTGATCGCCGACGTCGCCCGATTTCGCGATTATCGCGAAAAACGCAACATCACGAGCCACACCTACGACCAGAGCCAAGGCCGAACAGATCGAGGCCGTTTTGAACGATTTTCGGGACGACGTTCGCCTTCTGCTGGCGGAATTGGAGCGGCGCAACCGTGCAGCCGATTGATGCGAGTCCGGGCGAGTTGCACGATGTGCTCCGCATTCTGGCCGAGCATGTGCCGGACCGTGAGGTCTGGGCGTTCGGCTCGCGCGTCGCGGAACGGCAAAGGAGTTCTCCGACCTCGATCTGGCGATCCTCGGCGATGAGCCGCTTGCCGCGCGGCCGTGCTTGCCGATCTGCAGGAAGCGTTCCGCGAATCCGATTTGCCGTTCAAGGTGGACGTGATCGATTGGGCGACGACCAGGACCATTTTCGACGCATTATCGAAAAACAATACGTCGTCCTGCAGCAAAGCCCGACCAATGATCGACGGCGATTCCGACTTCCTTGCGAACCCTCAAGCTCACCATCGCCTACGACGGCACGGCCTACGCCGGCTGGCAGTTCCAGCCGGAGCAGGCCGACCGTGCAGGAACGCTGGAAAACGCCATCGCCAAAGTGACCGGCCAGCACGTCCGCATTCTGGCCAGCGGCCGGACCGACGCCGGCGTTCATGCCCTGGGCCAGGTGGTCGGATTTCGCACCGATTCGGCGCTGCCGCCCGAGGTGCTGCTGCGGGCCATCAACGCCAATCTGCCGCACGACGTCGCCGTGCTCGACGTGGCCGAAGCGCCCGATGGATTCCATCCGATCGCCGACGCCGTTCGCAAGCGCTATCGCTACCTGATCCATGACGGGCCGGTCCGCGACGTCTTCCGCCGGCATTTCGTCTGGCATTACGTTTACGGCCGGCTCGACGCCGACGCCATGCGCCGCGCCGCCGCGGCGCTGTTGGGCACGCACGACTTCAGCAGCTTCGAGAGCAGCGGCGCCGAACGAAAGACCAGCGTGCGAACGGTTTTCGAACTCTCGCGTCGAGCGGGGCAGGGCAGGGGAGGGGGCGGAACAGGGGTCAGGGGGAGGGTCAGGGGTCAGGGATGGAGAACGACGTTAACGCCCCGCGACTGCGGTCGCGGGGAACATGCGATCCCGATCGCCAACGACTTCATCACCATCGAGATCGAGGCCGACGGGTTCCTCTACAACATGGTCCGGGCGATCGTCGGCACGCTGGTGGAAGTCGGCCGCGGCAGCCGGCCGGAAAGTTGGCCCGGCGAAGTCCTCCGTGCCGCGGATCGCCGGCTCGGCGGTCCGACCGCCCCGCCGCAAGGGCTCTGTCTGATCGAGCGTCCAATACAGAGCCCCAGTCGGTGACCGGAAGATAGCCGACTCAGCGGCAGATGGCGACAAATCAGAGCTGTCAGATGCATCGGGCTTCTCGCCGTGCGGTCGGCAGCGTCGGGGCGCGCCTTTGCCGCCTGCTCCGGGCAGACAAGAGGCCTACCGCTCCGTCAGAGGGGGCACGGTGGCGGTCCCCGTCTCGTTGCCACCACGATGAGGGGTATAGCGACATTTTCGTCGCATCCAAACCCGCCTCCCTTCTAGCGTAACCTAAGTTTGACGGAGGAGGGAAACGTGAGTTGCCCGAAACTGGACCAGTTCTTTTGGGAGAAATCCATGGTTGTCGCAACGTTCTTTTTCCTGGGGCTTGCCGCGTGCATTTTCGCCGGACTGATCTGCTTCGCGCTGGCGAGGTCCGCTAAGACACCGTTCAATTGCCGCCCAATGAGAGAGCCGCGTGGAATCGGCTCAAGATCGCCATCATGGAGCTCTACTCGCGCTATGAAAGCACGGAGACGCCACAGCAAAAGGCGCTGCGCTCGTGGACCGGAACGCTCGTGATTTGTGCCGGGCTCTGCATGATCGGCATCGTGCTCGAAGTACGCGTACAACACCTTGATCTCGACGCAGAGCGTCGTTTCCGGCCTGACCGGAGAGCAGCATGTGTCGCCCCAGCAACTTCAGAGATACAGCCCCGCCCCCATGCCGGGCAAGCCGGTCGTGCGGACGACGCGATCGTAGTGAACCAATTCGCCCAGGTTGACGCGTGCGGCAGGCAAACGTTCCTTGCAGCCGCGTCCCGTGCCTGCGGTTGCTGTAACAATCGGCCGCGATGGGTTAGCATGGAGTTTGTGTCCGACCGGGCCACCGTTCACTGGGCGGCAAGGGGACGCAGAGGTTTTCGGAGACATATCGCCTCCTGCGGCGGTTACTGTCGCTGAACGTCCTGCGTCCCGTCTGTTTCCGGCCTGTGAACGCTCCCGAACAGTCCTCGGCTCGGCAGAGTTGATGCCAGTCCATGCGTATCGCCCACGTCATCACGCGACTGATCCTCGGCGGAGCACAGGAAAACACCGTGCTCTGCTGCGAAGACCTGCTCCGCCAGCACGGCGACGACGTGCTGCTGATCACCGGGCCGCCGCTGGGGCCGGAAGGGAGTCTGTTGGATCGGGCCAGGGCAGGGGGGGTGCCGCTGGAAATCATCCCCGCGCTGCGCCGGCCGATCCATCCGTGGCGCGACGCCGTCAGCTATCGGCAACTCAAAAGGTCGCTGCGGCGATTTCGGCCCGACGTGGTTCATACGCACAGCGCCAAGGGCGGAATGCTCGGCCGCGCCGCCGCCTGGTCGCTGGGCGTGCCGGCCGTGATCCACACGGTCCACGGCGCGCCGTTCCATCCGTACCAGGGCAGGGGGGCGCGGCTGTTCTTTCAAGCCTGCGAACGCTGGGCCGCGAAGCGATGCCACGCCATCGTCAGCGTGGCCGACGCCATGACCGATCTGATGGTCTCGGCCGGCGTGGCCCCGCGCGAAAAGTTCACCACGATCTACAGCGGCATGGAGGTCGAGCCGTTCCTCCAGTCGGGCGAGCATCGCGACCGCGTGCGCCGCGAGTTGGGCTATCGGCCCGAGCACGTCGTGATCGGCAAGATCGCCCGGCTGTTCAAGCTCAAGGGCCACGACGACGTGATTCGCGCGGCCCGCGGCGTGATCGACGCGGCGCCGAACGTCCGTTTCCTCTTCGTCGGCGACGGCATCTTTCGCGACCGGCTTGCGGCAGCAGATCGCCGCGGCCGGGCTGACCGACTATTTCCAGTTCACCGGCCTGGTCCCGCCCGAGCGAATCCCCGAACTGATCGCCGCGATGGACATCGTGGTTCACGCCAGTCTGCGCGAAGGGCTCGCCCGGGTTCTGCCCCAGGCGTTGATTTCCGGCAAGCCGGCGGTCAGCTACGACGTCGACGGCGCCCGCGAGGTGGTCATTTCCGACGAGACCGGTTTCCTGATTCCGCCCCGCGACGTCGACGCGCTGGCCGAGAAGCTAAAATTGCTCGCCGCCGATCCCGCCATGCGCGATCGCCTCGGCCAGGAAGGCCGCCGCCGCTTCACCGACGTGTTTCGCCACGAACACATGACCGCTAGACTACGAGAATTGTATCAAAGAGTGCTGGCCGATCCGAACGCCACGACGCAAAGGACATTCGGCGCAACGGATCGTGGCGAGAACCTGACGCACTGTAATAATGCCGACGACATGTTCAAGAGGCTCGGAATCTGAGACATAGACGCCTGTCACTGCAACCGTCCCGCTCGGCATGGACACGGACTAGCCGAGAAACTACAACGAAGAAAAGCAAAGTGACAAGAGGCATACTATGACCACGTTACTGTCAAAGGCATTTGAGCAGGCCACCCAACTTCCGGACGTGGAGCAAAACGCATTGGCCAAGTGGCTGCTTGACGAGTTGGACGCGGATCGCGATTGGTCGAAGACATTTGCGGAGTCGGAGGATGTGCTAGACAAACTCGCCGATGAAGCAATTTAGGCGAAGAGGGTGGGCAAGACGACGCCGCTCGATCTCGATCGCCTATGAATTTCGACATACGACCGCTTGGGACCGATAAATCAACTATCGTCATCGTCTCCCCGCTCCGTGTCCTCCGTGCCTTCGCGTGAACCAAGTCACTGAACGGGACTCACGCGAAAGCGCGGAGGACGCAGAGAAGTGAAGCGACGAGCGACCGTTATTGATTCGCCACTCCCTGGTCCGGCAACTCCGAGGATGCTAACGCCGATCAATGGGGCAGGGCAGGGGGGGGCCAATCGGTCTTGCCGGGAAGATGCCGGATACCAGAAGGCCACCGTGCTTCGTTGGCTCAGCCCTCACCCTAACCCTCTCCCAGCGGGAGAGGGGACTGTGGGCGGGGAAGCACTTGCCAGGTTGCCGCAGACGCCGCCGGCGGTTAAACTGAACGCTAATGGGCAAGATTCTCCCCCAAGAGGCGGATCTCCGTGGCGAAACCTGTTCCCGGCTATCTCGGGCCCTATCGCCTGCTGAACGTCGTTCATACCGGCCACGCCAGCCTGATCTGGCAGGCTTATGACGACGCCAACCAGCGGATCGTGGGCGTGAAGACGCTGCTGGAAAAGGACGCGAAGGACCGCGAGCAAGTCCACTATCTGCGATGGGAATACACCGTCGGGCAAGGACTGCAGCATCCGAACATCATCGAGATCTATCCCTCGCCTTGGGACGCCTCGCCAGCCGTACTTCGCGATGGAGTGGTTCTCCTCGCCGAACATGAAGCAGCGGTTCCTGCAAGGGGCGGAGAAGATCGCCCCGTTGATGCCGAAGATCATCGACCAAGGCTGCCTGGCCCTGTGCTATCTCCACGGAATGGGCTGGATTCACCGCGATATCAAGCCCGACAACTTCCTGGTGACCGACGACGGCGACGTGAAGTTGATCGATTTCGCCCTGGCCAAGCGTTGCCGGCACGGGCTGACGCACTGGTTCACCCCCAAGGCACGGCTGATTCAGGGGACCAAGAGCTACATTTCGCCCGAGCAGATCCGCGGCCAGGCCCTGGACGGTCGGGCCGACCTGTACAGCTTTGCCTGCACGCATCCACGAGATACTTTCCGGCAAACCCCCATTTACGGGGACAAGCACGAACGACCTGCTGAACAAACATCTGCGAGTCGACGCCCCCCTCGTTGGAGGCGCTCAACTACAACGTCACGCCGGAGTTTTCCCAGTTGATTCGGCGGTCGCTCTCCAAAAAACGTGACGCACGCCCCAAATCGGTGGATGATTTTCTGAGGGAATTTCGTATGATGCGGGTTTTTAAGATCACCCCACCCGTCAATTCGTGCAAAAACCCCGCTTCGGAACCGACAAGGCATAAGGTGGCGTAGTCGGCGTAGTGCGGTAGCTGCCGGTCAGTGCGGTAGTGGGTAGTGGGATCGAACGGATGATTTGCGTCTACAGGAATATCATGGCAGGAAGCGAACACCGACTATCGTTTGAACGTCCGATCTACGAGCTCGAAGCCCGGCTGGAGAAGCTCGAGGCCAAGGGCGACTCGACGCCGGAGGTTCGCAACGAAATCCGCCTGCTGCGCCGCGAACTGGTCGAGGTGAACGAAGCGGATCTACGCGCAATCTGAAGCCGTGGGAGACGGTCGAGGTCGCCCGGCACCCCGACCGGCCGATGACGACCGACTACCTCGAACTGGTGTTCGAGGAGTTCGTCGAGTTGCACGGCGACAAGACGTTCGGCGACGACCGGGCGATCCGCACGGGCTGGGCAAAACTCGACGCCTACCGGGTGCTGGTCGTCGGGCATCAAAAAGGGAAAGAATCTCAAGGAACGCAACCTCTGCAACTACGGCTATGCCCATCCCGAGGGCTACCGCAAGGCGATGGCCAAGATGCGGCTGGCCGCCAAGTTCCACATGCCGGTCATCTGCCTGATCGACACCGGCGGGGCCTATCCGGGCATCGGCGCCGAAGAGCGCGGCCAGGCCCAGGTCATCGCCGAGTCGATGTTCGAGATGTCGCGGCTGCCCACGCCCGTCATCTGCGTGGTGATCGGCGAAGGCGGCTCGGGCGGCGCGCTGGGGATCGGCGTCGGCGACCGCGTGGCCATGCTCGAACACGCCTATTACTCGGTCATCAGTCCCGAAGGCTGCGCCGGCATCCTTTGGAAGAGCCACACCTTCAAGGAACAGGCGGCCGAGGCCCTGAAAATGACCTCGAAAGACCTCAGCCGGTTGGGCTTGATCGACACGATCATCTCACGAGCCGCTCGGCGGCGCCCATCGCAACCACCACTTGATGGCCAGCCGCTTGAAGCTCTATCTTCGCGGCGCGCTCCGCGAGTTGCTCGGCAAGCCGACCGATCTGCTCTTGGACGAGCGCTATCGGAAGTTCCGCCGCATGGGAGTCTTCTCGAAGGCGGTCGGCCGAATGAACAACCTTCAGGTCTTCTTCCACCGTTTCCCCACTGATTGCACCCGATCGCGAGCAGGAGATCACAAAGTGAGTGACAATCAGAACGCCAATCGAGCGACAGTCCAGCCATGCCCATCCGCCACCACAAGGCGCATCGTCGGCTGTTGACGCTGCTGGTGGAAGTCTGCTTGCTGGCAGTGCTGGCTTTCGTCGTCTTCTCGAATTGGAAGGGGATCAAGAAGGCCCTCTTCTCACCCGAACGACAAAGGCCAGCATGAACAGCGGGACATTGCCGAGCCGTCAGGCGACAAAACCGCCGAACGCGAGGCCGCCGAGAAGCTTCGAGCCTTCAAGGACAAGAACGGCAAAGGCAAGTATCTGGTGATCTCCGAAAGGCCCGATCCCGACAAGCCGGACAAACGAGTCACGAGCATCAACTACAAGGGTTCGCACGTCGACGAGGAAACGCTCAAGCTCACGGCCCGCTCTATCGAATCGGCACCGTCATCGCCGAAAACTCCAATATCACCGACGACCAGTTGAAGTATCTTCTCCGGCCTGTCGGTGCTGACCTCTCTGGTTCTGACGAACACCCCGATCACCGATGCGGGACTGGTCCACCTTCGCCCGCTTACGAATCTCCAGACGTTGCACCTCTCCGGACACGAACTGTCGGACGCGGGCCTGGACGACATCGCCCGGTTGAGCGACCTCAAAATCTTGAACCTTTCCAAGACCGAGTCACGGACGCGGGAATGAAGAAACTGGTTCCGCTCCGAACCTCGATTGGCTTCTGCTTGCCGACACGGCGCTCAGCGACGCCGGCCTGGAACAACTGGCCGCCCTGAAGCACCTTCACCGGTTGACCGTCGACCACACGAAAGTCACGGCGGCGGGAATCGATCGGCTGAAGAAGGCGATTCCGGGGCTGACAGTCGATCATTGAGGTTGCCAAACCGCTGGCGACGTCGCACTGCCATCAGAAAAGACCGCTGGCGATATATACCGCTCGCGGCCAAGATTGACGCATTCACTCAGTGGTTGCACTAACCCGAAGCGCAAGCGAGGGAATGTGTTACCGTCCCTCGCTTGCATTCGGGTTAGTGTTGAATGGCGACGCTACGGCGGCCGCACTTTTTTCGCCCAAGAGGCGGCACAAGGAGCGGGCCTGCAACGTCCGATAATGTTTCTTATGTTCGGTCGGGAGCCGCAAATTCGCCGGGAAAACAGCCAGTCTCTCAAACCATCGTTTCCACTGCCTCGCCCATAATCGCCCTCAGTCGGCCGATTTGGATGCCCGGCGAGCGGGCCCGATGCCGCAGCGAAACTCCGCCCCCCTCACCCGCCCCCGCCACACCGGACAAAGCCCGCGACGACAACGCCAAATCGAACGCCGATCGGCGAGCGGCTATTTTTCGCCGAGCAGTTTTTTGAGCTTTTCCACCGCCCCCTTGCCCTCGGCAGGGCCGGCAGCGCCCGTAGGCTTCGGCGTCTCCTTTGCAGTGTCCTTTTGGGGGGGTAGCGGATTTGGGCTCGACTCCTCGGTTTGTGGAGCGGGGCTTTGGGGGCAGGGTTCTGCGGCGGCGTGTGCAGCCCCTTGTCCAACTGGTCGATGTACTTGCCGAGATACTTGCGGACGTCCTCGGGCAAGATCGGATTGGCGTTGCGAATGCCTCGGGCGATCAGATCGCCGGAACGCGACGCCAGCACCACCTGCCGGGAAGGCTCCGACAACGTGACCGCGAAGAACGTGATCACGACGCAGTACAGAACCCCCTTGGCCAGTCCGAACGTCGCGCCGAGTTGCCGGTCGAACTCCTTGAGCTTCACGCGGTCGATAAGGTTCGACACCAGACGGAACAGGATCCAAATTGCCCCGGCCGTGACCACGTAGAGCACCGCCATCGCCAGAAAGCGGTTCCACGGCTCCTGGCCGGGGAAGTAGGGGGCGATCGTCGGCGCTGCTGTGAACCGCCACCGCGGCGCTAACGACCACCGACGCCAACGAGGCCACTTGCCAAGCCATCCCCTTCCAAACGCCGAACAGCGTGGCGCCCACCAAGACGACCAACATCACGATATCGTAGACTTGCATGATGGACGAAGTATAGCGGGAAACGCGTTTTGAGGCCAGAAGAGATGAGAGATGAGGGATAGAGGATGACGGAGGGTACAGTAATTGCCGGAGGTCCAGAATGACATAAGATCGGTGGCTTGCGATGAATGGGCAACTTTCCTTGAAGCGCCTGTTGGAAAAGACTCTTGCCCGAATTTCCAGATTCGGATACAAGTCGCGATCGAAACGAAGTACAGCAACGGCGGCGGAGCTCGATTATCATGCCCGGCTTCAAAATTCACATCACCGCCAGCAGTCTTCTCGGCGTCGGCTACGGCGGAGCGGCGTGCACTTGCACGTACGGCGTGCCCTGGCCCACCTGCGCGTTGGCGGCCGGGTTGTGCAGCGTTTCGGGGATGTTGCCCGACATCGACAGCGACTCGAGCACGCCGCAGCGCGAGAGCATGGCCTTTGCCTCGGCCGTGGTGCCGATGATGCTGCTGCACCGGTTTCAGCACTGGGGCATGTCGCACGAGATGATCCTCCTGGCCGGCGCAGCCGTCTATCTGTCGATCCGCTTTGGCGTGGCGGCGCTGTTGCGATGGTTCACGGTTCATCGCGGCATGTTCCATAGCGTGCCCGCGGCGCGTGGTCTTCGGCGAAATCGCCTTCCTGCTGGCCTCGGGCGACGACTGGATTTGCGGCTGTACAAGGCCGGCGCGGTAACGCTCGGCTATCTTTCGCACCTGGTGCTGGACGAAATCTGGAGCGTCGAGTGGAGTCACGGGCTGCACTTGAAGAGTTCGTTCGGCACGGCGCTGAAACTCTTCGGCCACGGCACTGGTCGAACGTCTCGGCTACGCGAAGCTGGCCCTGCTGACCGCCGTGATCCTCTTCGAGCCGCAACTGGCCTAGCCGCCATCGACTGCCGGCCATCGGCCGCTCGGTCCAACAGACGGCCACGCGGCTGATCGACCATATCTGGCACCGCTGACGAGTTCCGGCAGCTCGCGAAGCCGCCAAGCGGCTGCGTTAGGCGCTCTCGACGATCAGCGTCACCGGGCCGTCGTTGACCAGCTCGACCTCCATGTGCTGGCGGAACCGGCCGGTGGCCACGGGCACGCCCTGCTCGGCGACGGCGGCGATGAAGACCTGGTAGAGCCGCTCGGCCAATTCGGGCGGGGCGGCGGCGGTGAAGTCGGGGCGGCGGCCGCGGCGGCAATCGCCCAGCAGCGTGAACTGGCTGACCACCAGCATCGCCCCGCCCACGTCGGCCAGCGAAAGGTTCATTTTTCCCTGACTGTCCTCGAAAATCCGCAGGCCGGCGATCTTTTGGGCCAGCCAGCGGGCGTCGGCTTCGGTGTCGTCGGGCGCCACGCCCAGCAGCACCAACATGCCCGGTGCCGATGCTGCCGCAGACCTCGCCGGCCACCGTGACCGACGCGCGGCGGACTCGTTGAACGCAGGCTCGCATGGAAGTAAAGCGATCAGGGATCAGGGATTGGCAGTAACGGAAACAACTCAGGCATCGCGGTTTTCGGCAACTCCCCTTTGGCTCGACGCAGAACGTGGCGTACAATCGCGCTTTGGAGCCACTCAGACGAAGCAGAACTGACAGTGCAGAACGCTAAACCGCTGATTGCCGTGACGATGGGCGACCCGGCCGGCGTCGGGCCGGAGATCATCGTCGGGGCATGGACCGAGACCGTCGTCCACGAATGCTGCCGGCCGCTGGTGGTGGGCCATCCGGAGATCCTCCGCCGGGCCGTCCGTCTTTGGCAGACCGGCGTCGAGGTGGTCGAGATCGAGTCGCCCGAGCAGGCCCAGCCGTCGCGCCGACGTGATCCCCTGCATCCCCTGCGGCTCGGACGACGTGCTGGCCGTGGCCGCCCGGCACGCTCGACGCCCGGGCGGGCCAGGCGGCCTACGACGCCGTGGTGACGGCCATCCGCCTGGCGCTGGACGGCCGGGTCGACGCCATCACCACCGCGCCGCTGCAAAAGGAGGCCCTGCACCGGGCCGGCCACGATTATCCCGGCCACACCGAACTGTTGGCCCACGTCTGCGGCGTCGACGATTACGCGATGATGCTCTACCTGGGCCCGAACGAGGACCTGCCTCGCCGGCCGGGCTGGCCGTGGTCCACGTGACGCTGCACACGGCGCTGCGGAACGTGTTCGACGAATTGACCGAGGAGGCCATCCTGGCCAAGGCCCGGCTGGCCGACCGATTCATGTCGCGGCTGATGCGGCCGAAAAGGGCCAGGTCCAATTCCTGCCAAGCACCCTCGGCGCCGTTCCGACAAATTGGAACCGACCCCTTTTCGCTCCGCCCGCGGATCGGCGTCTGCTCGCTGAATCCGCACGGCGGCGAGGGCGGGCTGTTCGGCGACGAGGAGCGTGCGGATCATTCGCCCGGCCGTCGAGCGCGGGCTGGCCGAGGGGCTGCGGCTCGAAGGGCCGCTGCCCACCGACACGCTGATGGTCCGCGCCCGCGACGGCCGATTCGACGCCGTGGTGGCCATGTATCACGACCAGGGCCACATCGCCCTGAAGCTGCTGGGAATGCACCGGGCGGTGAACGTCACGCTGGGCCTGCCGATCATCCGCACCAGCGTCGCCCACGGCACGGCCTTCGACATCGCCTGGCGGCGTCAGGCCGAGACCGGCAGCATGATCGAGGCCCTGCGCGTGGCGAGCCGGCTGGCGGCGGAAAGGGATGAGCGATGAGCGAGTCTGGCATCGACGTTTAGCCGCCGCGTCCACGTGGCGGACGGAGCGAAGTCCAAATTCATGTGCAGTCGCCTGTGATCGTTACTGCAGATCGCTCGTCTCCTGATGGCTGCCGCCCTGCCCTCCCCTGCCCTGCTTATCGGCATCGCGAAACGACTGTTCGTCGATCAGCATCGGTCGGCCGACGTAGTCGTAGACGCGAATGATGACGCTCTTGTCCGACTTCTCAACCGTGAAGTTGCCGGGGCTGTCTTCCAGCAGGATGTCGCCCCCGGTCATTGGGTTCGTGCGTGTGTATTCTTTCATCCGTTTGCGGCAGTGTTCGAGGATCGATTCGGCAATTTCTTTCTGCGTCCGTTGAAGAATCTGCGGCTGATCTTGCAGTGCTTCCTCAATGTTGCCGCGCAGACCCTCTGCAAAAACGCCGCAGCACCAGGGGAGACCCCGTCACCACCTCGGAGGTGGCGAGTTTGGGCAAGCAGGCGAACAGGATCGCAGCGCCGACCGCATACAGCGCGACGACGGGCAGCAGCACCCGGCCGAGATACCGCGTCAGTCCCCACGGCTGCACTACCTTGGCCCGGCACGCCACCATCGAGGCGGCAAGCCAGCAGCCCGTCAGGCACGTGAACAGAATCAAAGCAACGTGGCGTGCGCCTCGCCGAGTATAGAGATGTTGCCGACACGCCTCGAACGGCTTGCGATCGAATTGCAGGTCGGCGGTCATGCGATCGGCGTCGATCGTTCCCGCGAACTTCGAAAGAATGCACTTGTCCCACATCAGGGAACAGATTGCCGGATGGCCTATGATCTGATTGCTCGTATCGCCCACGAAAAGCGTCTTCGTCTCGTAATGGGGATCTGACTCTGAGTCATAGGCATAGCTCGCATGAGCGATGTCCTGCCGAAATCGGTCGCAAAACTCCACTTCGAGTTGCCTGCAAGCCGCACGGTCGTTCGCGATCACAAAAATCTCGAATGCGGTGCTGCCGCCGGCCAGTCCGGTGAGTTTCAGCGGATACACCGGCTCCTTGCTGGCAAACGTCATCTGGATCGGATGCGGGGCGTTGGCTCCCGACTCGGCGCGGACCAGTTTGATCGCGACAAACACCCAGCCGTCGGCGATGTAATCGGCGACCGCCGGGCCGGCTGTCGCCGGCAGAAGCGAGAAGTCGTTCTTGGCAAGCCAGGCGTTCAGATCACCGAGTTTCTTTGGCCGCAGGACGCTAATATGGTAAGAACCGACCGTGGCGGTCTTCAGAATTTGTACCCTAGCCGCACGCGGGGCCGATGCTCCCAATGCAGGGAGCATCAACGACGGCACCACTCCAAAAAGAAGAAGTTCGATCAGAAGGTATCCCAGTCGGTCCCTCTTCTTGAATAGGAGCGTTGCCAGGGCGAGATTGATGACAAAAAATGCGTAAACCGCGAAGAGGACAAGCGGATAAAGATCGTGCGTGATCTTCGGCTGAATGCAGAAATCAAGTGTCTTGAGTCCACCGGGCAATTGTTTTTCGATCGATTTCGGAACGGCGGGCAGCGGAATGATCCAGCCGAGTTTTTGCGATGCGGAATCCAGCGCCGAGGAGATCAACAACGTTTCCTGGCCGTTTCTCCAGGACAGCACGGCACGCTGTGCGGGGATATCCGGCACTTTTCGCACTGCCCGTTGGGGAATGTACACGCCGTCGCCCAACGCGACCGATGCAAAGGCCAGTACGACGAGAGCACCCATGCCGTGCACACGCAACGCCGCCATAGCCGTGTCTCCGACGTGAAGAGCGGGATCGTCGCGGGGCGGACCAGGGAGCGGCCCGCCTGAACTTTGCATAACCAAATTACCATTAGATATTGCCATCGGCCGCCTGCCAAGCCCCCCTACCCTCCCCTGCCCTGCCCGGCATTCTGATTCGGCGAGAGTGCCGTTTGCTATTCCGTTGGCTGCGACCTGCGGTAGGCACGCGGCGTCGTTCCTGTTTCACGTCGGAACACTTCCGCAAAATGTCGGAACACAGGAAAGCCGCTTTTTCGAGCGACCGCTTCAACGGAAAGCAGTGTTGTGGACAAGAGCATTCTGGCGTGATCCAGTTGCACCCGGAGAATTTCCGACTTCGGCGTTCGGTCGAAGAGTGCGCGAAAACGACGTTCGAGCGCTCGCCTCGAAATGCAGGCTGCCGTGGCGACGTCGTCCACGTCGATCCCGCTGCACGCATGTTGGCGAATGAAGCGAAGGGCCCGTGCCATCTCGTCGTCTTCCACCGCAACGATATCCGTCGATTGGCGAGGCACGACTCGCAGGGGAGGGATCCATTCGACCGTTTTCGGCGCCGCCGCCCCGGCCATCATCCGGTCGAGAAGCGCCGCCGCTCGATATCCGATCTGCTTGCTGCCGAAATCTATCGCGGATAGGGGGGGGCTGCTGATGCAGCAAACCACCGGATCTTCGTCTTCGCCGAGGACGGCCATGCGTTCCGGCACGGAAATGCCCAGTCGCCGGCAGAACTCGAGCACGATCCTGGCATCGGTAGCGCAGAATACGCCGCACGGTTGCGGCAGCGACAGCAGCCAAAGCGTCAGACTCTTTTCCTGACTTTCGTGCCAGCGTGGCAATATCCGGGTATCCTTCGCCGGCGGCCGATAAGTGTCACACGAAAAGCCGTGTCCCGCCAACTCTTGGCAGAATGCCTCGCGACAGTTGGCGATCCACCACGGCTCGCCCCCCGCGAAGAATGCAAAATTCCGCAGCCCGCATTCCACCAGATGTACTGCCGCCATACGGCCCGCGGCCCGATTGTCGCCATGCACTTTGGCCGGCTCATCTTCCTGCAAACCGAGCAATTCCACTCGCGGCACGTGAACTTTGTCCAGTCGCCGACGAATGTTGCGGTTTGCCGTACGGGCAATAATCCCGTCGCCGTGCCATGATTTCAGCCATCGCGGCGGAAGCTCCTCCAAGCCGCGTTCCTCGAAGAGGATCGACCACTCCTGATGCTCGTGGCTATACTGGCCGATTCCTTCGAGGATTCCGCGACTGTAGCCGCTGCTCGTCTCAACGAGCACAAATACTCGGCGAAACGTTTTCATCGCGTGCTCCAGCTATTTGGGCAAACGGAGGACGTCTGGGTCTGTGTCGCAAGGACGGGATATTATTGCACGCTTGAAGCGTTCACGTAAATGGAGGCTCTCGCTTTTTGCCGCAAAAATGGGACATTATTGCGCACAACGTGCAATGGGTGAGACTACAATCGAACTTGTTGGCCTGAACGACAGCATTAGTAGAGGCTGAATCAACTGGGGGGGGATGGCTGTGAAGACGCTTTTTTCTTGTCTGGTGACGGCGACAATTGTCGCAGGCCTCGCGTCACCGGCTTCCGTGATTACCGGAGTATTCTTGCTGCCTCGCGCACGTCGGAAACACTGGTTTTTGCCGACATCCCGCAACCCAGATGCTGATTAGTGCTCTTGTGTCAAGTTGTTTCACCGTTTTTCTGTTCTTTTCTGTTCACCTTCTGAAGAGGAGCTAGCTTATGAAGAAGTTCCATGTCTTAGAGGCCTTGCTGGCGATGGCGGCGTTCGCCATGCTGGCAGGCCCCGCGTTGGCCGCCTTCACACCGGTCGGGTCCCTGCTGTTCGAGGACACGTACAACTACGGCGATACGTGGAACGGCGACGTCAACTACGGCATCAACGCGCCCAGCCGTGTCTTTGGCCCGCTGGCGGGACAAGTGACATACGATCAGGCCAACTAGGTAGGGTTAATGGATATCGATGGCCCAAACCAGAAGTTGGATCTGTCCGATGGCGGCGCCGGGGCCATTACTGCCCGCTTGGGCCTGACGAAAGACTTCAATAACGATCTCGCCATCGGCGGCTTGACGGTATGCGTCAAAGTCAATCCTCGCGGCGGATATGCCGGAATTGGCGCGGGGCAATCTGGTTCCGCCTATTCCGACATCGGCGATACCTATCTCGACGCCAACTGGTTTGCAGTTCCCGGTTTCTATTTGAATGCCTTTGACGGCACCACGTCGCGACCGGCCTTGCCGCGTCCTCCTTTGCCTCGGACGGCACGGCCGCGTGGTTCAGCACATTAGACTGGAGCGGCGGCTACAGCGACTATGTCGAACTGGCGATGGTGTTCACCGACGCAACCGACAACAATCCGTTCAACGGTTCGGGCACCATCGACGCCGCAGTCTATGTGAATGGAAATCTGATGGACACCGGAAGCGGACCTGATTTCGCCCATAACTACCTCAGCTTCCAGGTACTCGTTTGGGAGTTACGCCTCGTTCCAGGATTTGCGGGTCTACGGCAACGCGGCCGCGGTTCCCGAGCCCGGCACGCTGGCGCTCTTGGCCGCTGCAGCCGGCCTGGCTTTCGTTTGGTTCCGACGCCGTCGGTAGGATACACCCTCCAGACGCGAGTAATGTCGCGAAGCGAGACGCCGTGGGACGGAGGTTCCCTCCGTCCTACGGCGGTCTCCCGCGACACGCAAGGTCGAACGGAGACGACTGTTCCGCCTTGCTGGCAAGAGTGGTTGTGGCGATGACGACAGATTTGTTTACAGTGCAGCTATTCCCGGCTTTCGAGACTTTGCGACCTTGTCTGCATCCATAGGAGGCGCCAGCGTCATGCGAGTATTTCTGATTGTCTTGATCGTTGCCGTATTATCGATAGCGTTTTCTCCCATCCTCTCGGCGGCCACGCTCGGCGCGCCGACCGACATGGCGTTTACCGCCACCTATGACGGCAGCACCCAGCATTACATGCAACTACTCCCGACGGATTTCAATGCGGCGAACCAATATGACGTGGTCATCGCCCTGCACGGTTCGGGCTCCGATATGACGCAATATGCCAGCAACACTCGCGACGAATGCCGCGCCACCCGCGATGTCGCCGCCAACCACGACATGATTATGATCTGTCCCGACTATCGCGGGGTAGGTTCCTGGATGAACGCCGCCGCGGAATCCGACGTCGTTCAAATCATCGACGATCTTAAGAGCGACTACCACATCGGCAATGTGATTCTCACCGGCGCATCGATGGGCGGCGCAAGCTGTCTGACCTTCACCGCCCTGCACCCCGATGTGGTCAACGGAGTATGCTCCGTCAACGGTCTTGGCAATTTCGTCGGCTACACCACCAGCTTGCCGTCCCTTATTGACCAAATCGCCACGGCGTTCGGGGGCTACTACTCGCAAAACCCCAGCGAATACGTGTATCGCAGTGCGATCAATTATTCTCAATCCTTTACCATGCCCATGGCGATCACAGCGGGCTTGCAGGACACGGTAGTTCCGGCTCCAAGCGTTCTCCAACTGTTCAGTACGGTGCAGAACACCAATCCGGTGAACCCAAAAACCATCAGTTTCGTTCAGCCCAACGGCGGCCACAGCACCGATTACTGCGACAACGCGGTGGCGCTCGAATACGTCGTCCAGCAGGCCAAAGGCATCAATACCGATCTGCACCCGATCACGGTCAACACGTCGTTCGAATATCAGAAGTTAAACGTCGGGGCGTCGGCTTCGACTGCCGATGGCTGGACGGATGCTGTTGGCGGCGGCGTGTCCGTCATCAATCCGACCGCCTCCATGATCGCGGCGAAGTTCAACGGGCCGCTCCCCGACGGCAGCCAAGTGGCCGCTGTCACGAACGACGCCATGTTTCAGTTTACCGGCACAACCGTCCGGCAAGGCACCTATCACCTATCGCTCAAAACAGCGAGCGGGAAGGGTACCCCGGTGGGTACCTTTTTGGCCGGCTTCCTGGTAGGCGACGACACCGTCGGCACGGCGTCCGACCTGCTGTGGGGCGACGGCGATTCCCACACGGCCGGCCCCGGACTGATCGCCGGCGACTGGACCACGATCAACGTCGATTGGACCGTCGCGGCCGACAATCTTTCGATCGGCAAGTACCTCTATGTCAACTATTGGGCCACTTCCGCCAACACCATGTACCTGGATGACGTGAGCGTCAGTTTCACGCCCGTCCCCGAGCCGTCGACGCTGGGCATGTTGGCCGCCGGCCTGATCGCGCTCGTCGCCTATGTATGGCGAAAACGGAAGTGAGCGAGGAGGCGGAAACGCAAAGAATAACGGGATCGCCCTATCCCTTCCCAATGTGTTGGGTTCCACACCCGATTGCCGTGTCGGTTGATGTATCGCCATTTGCCGCCTTCAATTTGCGGCGCGGAGAATCCCGTTTGCCCGCATTTCTCACACCCTCGGGCAAGTGACCGACGGCGAGGAATCCGGGTTCGCTCCACGCAGACACGTGCCGTCCCGCCGCTGACGGCCCCTCCGATGCTCGGTCGATGCGGAAGGTGAGATTTTTGGGTATCTTACACCTTTCGGAGGAGGACATGCGTCATACAGCGGAAGTGCTTTACGGAGGAGCAGATAGCCGTTGTCTGCGACGGCGACCGTGCCAGGCCCGGCAAACCGCGAGTTTGACAGGCTTCGGGTTTGTTGCAGACGGCTTCGCACTGTGCCCCGCGGCGTTCCGGTCCGGGACAAGACTTCCCATTTGTCTTGCAAAAGGGTAAAATTAAGGCAATATCTGCTGACGGAACGGAATTCGTTACTGCACTGGACGAACTTAATCGCCGTTTGTCGAAGGAACTAAACCGTGGAAACATCGTCGCGAAGATCATTCTTGAAAATGGCGGGCATCGGCGCCGCCGGATTGACCCTGAGCACCCTTTGCCGAGCTGATGGAATCGAAGAAAAGGCAGAACATCTTTCCGACAGGCCTGTTACCGGCAGAGTCATCGACGCCCACTGTCATATCGATACCGGATCGATCGAGCGGTGCATAAAAGTGATGGATGACAACTACATCCGCTACGGAAACAATATCGGCGTCACGGGTGATGACGATTTCTTCAGGTTCATCGCCGCCGCCAAACCCTACAAGAACCGCATCGGTACGATGTACTCCTTCGACTGGTCTTTGATCAAGACCGATCCTGAGTTTTTCAGCAAGGCGCCGGATATGCTCACCCGCGCCGTCAAGGGCGGGGCGATAGGCCTGAAGAATTTCAAGGACTTGGGCCTGATGGTCCGGGACAGAAACGACGCCCTGGTGCGTGTCGATGATCCTCGGCTGTTTCCCATCTGGCAAAGGGCCGGCGAGCTAAACATCGTTCTCGCTTTTCACACCACCGACCCCAAGGCGTTCTTCGAGCCCTGGAACTCGAAGAACGAGCGCTGGAAGGAATTGAAACTGCGTCCAAACTGGTCTTTCGCCGACCGCAGCAAATACCCGCCGCGCGACGTTCTTCTTCAGCAGAGAAACAACGTCATTCGCAGATTTCCCCACATCAAGTTCCAGTGCTGCCACGTTGCCAACGACTCGGAAGACATCAAGACCGTCTCGAAATGGATGGACGAGATGCCGAACCTCTATGTCGACATTTCCGCCCGACTGGGCGAGTTGGGCCGCCATCCTGCCAAGGAAGGCCATGAATTCTTCACCCGCCACCAGGATCGCATCGTGTTCGGCACCGATCGCATGTTCTTTGTCGGCGGCGACATCCAAGGCGCCGGTCCCAGGAAACACTTTAGCAAAGAAGAGGACCGTTGGTTCTACCAAGTTCACTGGCGTTATTTGCAGACCAACGACAAGCAGTTCGATCATCCCACTCCCATCCAGGGCGACTGGAAGATAGACGGCGTGGGGCTGGATAAGAGAGTTCTGGAAAAGGTCTACTGGCAAAACGCCTACCAGCTGTACCGTCTGAGCCGCTTTGGCGTCGCCTGACGCTGAAGCAGGCTTCCTGGAGAGCGACGTTGCCCATGCCTCGGCATCCGCTACCTGCCGTGATCGTTCTTTTGTTTGCACTCGCGCCGTTGGTCTCGGCCCAGCCGCCAGCGGGCGTTCGTGCGGTGAAGCTTGGCGATTCGGCCGCACGACCGCTGCCCGCCGCGAAGACAGCCGGCACGGCCAAGCTCAAAGTGCTCAAGGTTCCGCGGACCGACGATTTCAAGCTCAGCGGCGACGGCAGTTCGCCGGCCTGGCGGAAGACCGCGTGGGAGCCGTTGGACATGCGGCGGGGCGACAAATCGACGCTACCGCTCGCGATTCAAGATGCTCTACTCGTCGACCGGCCTGTACGTCTTGTTCAGCGGCGAGGACCGCAAGCTCAGCGCCACGATCGACAAGGATTTCGAGGACCTATGGAAAGAGGACGTCTTCGAGTTCTTCTTGTGGCCCGACGAGACGCAGCCGGTCTATTTCGAGTACGAGATTTCACCGCTGAACCGTGAATTGGCGATTCTGGTTCCGCACTTCGGCGAGCGGTTTCTCGGCTGGCGGCCGTGGCACTACGAGGGGCCGCGAAAGACCCGCAAGGCGACGGCCGTCAGCGGCGGAAAGCTCAAGCCGGGCGCCGCCATTTCCGGCTGGACGGCCGAAGTCTTCGTCCCCTACGCGTCTGCTCGACGCCGCTGGGCAACGTCCCACCGCGTCCGCATACGCGCTGGCGGGCGAACTTCTATCGCATCGATTACGACGGCGGCCGTGCCCGCGGTTGGAACTGGACGCCGGTCGGCCCCAGCTTTCACGAGTTCAAGAAGTTCGGCGTTTTGGAGTTTCAGTAATAGCCGTTCGCAAACCCGTAGACGCGGTGTCTCGCCGCGTTTGCTTCTTGGTTCCCGGACGGATGCTGCGGTCCCAAAGCGGCGAGATCGCCGCTTCTACTATCGATCCACGGAGAGCCGCGGAATCGCCTTCTTCAGCCGGGCGACTCCCTCGGCGTCACTTTCGTCCCGGTAACGGTCAAGCGGTGGAGATCCGCCATCTTGCCAATGGCTTCAAGCCGGCGTCGGTGATCGCCGTTCCGGAAAGCAGAAGCCAATTGAGCTTCTTCAGCGGGAGCAACTTCTTCATCCCCTTGTCCGTCACTTTCGTTTTCGAGAGATTCAATATTCTGAGGTTTCTCAACCGGGCGATGGTCGTCCAGCCCGCGGTCGGATATTTTCGTGCTGGAAAGGTGCAGACTCTGATGTTGGCCAGCCGGCGAAGGTGGACCATGCCCTTGTCGCGTGATCGGGGTGTTGTTCAGCACCAGGCTGACGTCAGCGATTTCAGGCCGGAGAAATACCGCAACTGATCGTCTGTGATGCTGCAGTTGTCGGCGATGATCGGTGCCGATTCGGAACAGACGGGCCGTCAGTTTGAGCGTCTCGTTGTCGATCTTCGCGCCCTTGTAGTTGATGCTGGTGACGCTGCTTTTCCGAGACTGTCCGCATCGAGTCTTTCCGAGATTACAAGGTATTTGCCGACGCCGCTCTTGCATCCTTCAACGCACTGAGCTTAGCGGCGGCCTCTTGTTCGGCTTTGCGAGCAGCTTCCCCTGTCAATGGCGGCTCGGGCGTCCAATCGGCGCTGGTGGTGGACGACACAAGCAACTCCGGCCGTCGGCCGACGCGAGCCTCGCACCGCAGCAGCGTCCCACGATGGCCGCACAGACAAATCCGAAAAGGCCGCCCATCACGGCACATGTGTCAGCCAAACTCACCGGTACTATAGCATCCTCCATACGCCATGCCAGAGCAGCCGGCGACGGGGACTACTTGCCCGCTTTCTTCACCGGCTTCAACGGCTCGACCATCAGGTCGGCTTTGCCGGGCAGCGGCGGGAACTTGGCGTGCGGCTCGGTCTGATACCAGTAGGCGACCGAGGCGAGGTCGTCCTGCAGCGGCAGATACGCGCCATTGTTCTTCCAGCCCAACGCCTGGATCGTGACCTTCATGTCCTTCTTGAAGCGGATCGGGTCCATGATGTGCCAGCGATAGAGGCCGAAACGCTGCGGGACGGTGTCGTAGATCGTGTCGGGCGGAATCACCTGCGGCAGACCGCTGTAAGGCGTGCTGAACGGCACGTAGCGATGCGTCACTTGGTCCTCGAAGTCATAGGAGCCGCAGAAATAGTCCTCGGTGCCGGTGCCGCAGATCGTGGGAAACTCCTTGTCGCCGTCGAAATAGAACTTGATCTCGCCCTCGCCCCACCAGCCGGTACTGCGCGACTTCCCAGGCCATGTACGTGCCGACGTACTGGCCGCGGCCTTGCACGCCGTCGAGAATCGTGTAGACGCGTTTTGGCCGGCAGCTTCCGCGTGCGGCGGAACTGGGCGTGGAAATAGGCCGCGTCGTCGGGCACGTCGGTCAGCGTGTAATTGACCTGATAGTAGAGAACCATGTCCTTGTCGTCGAGGTTTTCCAGCGTGATCTTCGCCTTCTTGCGGAACGGCATCGTCCAGTAGCAATTGAAGGCGCTGCCGGGATTGACGCAGACGGGCAGCGAATTGATCTGGCAATACTTGCCCCATCCGCAGGCGAAGAAGTCGCCCAGCGGCACTTCGACCGACGGCTCGCGTCTCGCCGTCCCAGTAGAACCGCAGGATCGTACATCCGGGTTTTGTCGAGCGGCGACGGGGTCAGCCAGATCTGCTGGATGGCGCCCGATCCGTCGATCTCGGCCACCGTAAAGGTCGATTTCGCCTTGACGCGAACGCAGGGCGAGACCTTCCAGCCGCGGCCCAACTCGCGGGCGGCGTTCTTGCCGAGCCCCTCGATGGCCATGCCGGCCTTGCCCTTCTCGCCGCTGAAGTTCTCCGGGCTGATCGACCGCGTCTCGGCGTTCGACAAGCGGCTGAGGTTGCCGAGGTTCATGTTCAGGCCGCTGAACCGTCCCGCGTCGGCGGGCGGCTGCGCCGGGCCGAATGCGCACCAAATAAGACTTGCGGTAATCGCCCATAAGCAGGTTTGATAACGCATGGCTTTCTCCTGGATGGAACAAAAATGGCGTACAGTCAACGTTGACCCGAGTCGCCGCGATGCTACCCGCGAACGAGATACGGCGGCCGCTGCTTGCGTTTCTGCCAGGCGTTGGCCTCGTCGTCGCCGACGATCTGCTGAGCGACCGGATCCCATTTGAGCTTTCGTTTTAGTCGGATCGAAATGTTCGTCAAGTGGCAGGCGGTGACCGAGCGATGCTCGATCTGCACCGGCGTGCATGGCTGCTTGCGGGTCTTGACGCAGTCGAAGAAATTGGCCATGTGGTCCGTGCTCTGGATAGGCCCGCCAGGCGTTGGCCGGCAAGGGATTCTCCTTCAGTTCCTCGACGGCCTTGCCGTGCACGGCGCCGCGATTGACAAAGACCTTGCCCCGCTCGCCGATGAACATGATGCCGTTGCGGTTGTAGCTCTTGATCTCCTTCGGCACGTCCTTGCCGAACAGCCAATCGATCTGCTCGGGCGTGGTGACTCGTGTTGACGGCCTCTCCGCCAGGCCGCATTCGCTCGTTGATCGACGAGAAGTACAGCAACTCGACGCCGTTGGGATACAACATTCGGGAGAAGAAGCGGTCGGGCGTGTTGTAGTAGTCGGGGGTCCGTGCGGATTCGGAAACAGACCGCGGGCCTCGACCGACGTCGGGCCCGTCAACTCGCAGTCCATGCCCCAGTGGGCGATATCGACGTGGTGGTTGCCCCAATCGGTGATGATCCCGCCCGCATACTCGTACCACCAGCGGAAATTGAAGGCCGTCCGCTCGGGACAATAGTCGTGCAGCGGCGCCTGGCCTTGATACATGTCCCAATTGAGCTGCGGCGGCACCGGTTGCTCGGCGAAGGGCCCGCCCTTGGTCGAATAGTACGGCAACGCCACCCACACCTGCTTCAGCTTGCCGATTCGCCCGTTGCGGACCACTTCGACGGCCGTTTGAAACTCCTTGAAGCTCCGCTGCATCGTGCCGACCTGAACGATCCGCCCGGTCTCCTCGACCACCTTGCACAGCAGCTTGCCCTCGTCGATCGTAAGCGTCATCGGCTTTTCGGCGTAAACGTCCTTGCCGGCCTTGCAGGCGGCGATGTTGATGGCCGTGTGCCAATGGTCGGGCGTGGCGTTGGTCACCACGTCGATGCCCTTGTGGTCGAGCAAGCTTGCGGTAATCCTGGTAGACTGCCGCCTTGCCGCCGAAAACGGCCTTGGCCGTTCTCGGCGTGTCGCAGGTCGACGTCGCAGATGGCCACCACCTCGCCGAAGCGAGCGGCCTGCTTCGGCGATATACGTGCCCTGGCCGCCGACGCCGATCAGGCCGACGTGCGGACGATCGTTCTTCGATTTCGTCTCTGCGGCGACGGCGTTTTCGCCGCTAAACCAGTACGGCGTCACCGCTCCCGCGGCGGCCAGGGCGGCGGCGGAACGCAGAAAATCTCGACGATTTGAGGGTGATTGCGACATGGTAAGACTCCGCTGGCACTTTCTGGTGAGAGGAAGAACACGAAATGTATATGTGCGGCCCTCTTTCCCAACGCAAGGGTCGGGACACGGGCCACTGGCAGGAACGTCTCAATCGGGATAACAGCCACGCTGCTTCCAGCAGTTGCGCCGCCGGCAAGTTTCACCGCAGTTCGCTACTCGTCTTCCGGTTGGCCGACGTCGACCTTCGACCAATCGATCTCGCCCTCCTCCTGCTGGATTTCGGCCAGTGCCCGTTTGGCTTGCTCGATATCCGCAGGCACGCACGAGAACCTGAACGCTGCCCGGCGCGTTCGGCCCTAAAGCCGGCCGTAAAGCCACCGGTCGTCGTCGCCTTGACGTCGTACGCGGCCAAGGCGGTGACGATGCCAGCGGCTTCAGCCTCTGTGGGAACCGACACCAAGAGACGGGGAGAACTCGACTGATCGGTCATCAATGACTCCCTTGGTACGACGCAGCCCGCTCCGTTGGCCGCTTCAACTGCCATTGCCGCCGGCACGGTGCAATTTGTTGCGGGCGCGGGTAAGAATCGGTCCGATGCTATTTTCCGGCATGTCCACCGCCGCGCTGATCTCGCGGTAGCTCTTGCCGTCGAGATGATACATCCGCACGACTTGGGCCTCGGTGCCGCGCAGACCGCCGAGCAACCGCTCGACCTCCTCCCGGTCGCTCAGCCGGTCCTCGGCCGAGGCGTGTCGATCGGGAATGCTCTCGGCCGAATGCGGCGACAATCCGTCGATCGGTTGGGCGACCGACATCCGCGCCAGCAACTCCCGAACCACGATCCGCCGGGCCACCACCGTCAAATACGTTGCCAGACTGCTCTTGCCGCGAAAATTGCGGAGCAGGCCAAAGTCGTTCTTGATGATCGCCAAGAAGACCTCGGCAGAGAGATCGTCGCGGTCGGCCGCCGACAGACGGATGCTCTTCGCCCGAGCCGTATGGTTCACCACGTGAACGACCAGGCCGAGAAAACGATCGACGAAATCCTCCCATGCCCTCGGCTTCCGGTGCAGGCAGCGTTCCAGCAAGTTGCGGTCGATCTCGGAGAGTGCCACGCTCTTTTTCCTCCCGGTAGGGCGAACGGGCTATATGGGGCCTTCTCTTGCGATTGTAATTCTGATTCGGCAAAGAAACAAGTGCGAGCGGTCCCCCAAAGTGGCGGAAAAGACCTGTCGGCGGCGGGCGGCGCCGAAGAGTGAAACCGGCGGAAATCGAGAACACAAAGCTCAATTCATTCTCAGAAAAGGACTTGCGCCGTGCGGGCCGTCGTTTTCCCGGCCTGGTTCAAGCCAGGGTCACACTCCGACGACAAGGCGGTAGCGAACGGGCTCTGCCCCGTTCCCTGATTCCGGAACGCCACCGAGGGCTACAGAGCTAGTGGGAGTCAGATGGATAATGTCGTGCGAGAACAGCCGGGAGCTAGATCCCGGAGGGCGGCTCGAAATCTGCCACATTCCGGGAGCCGTTGGCTCCCGGCTATCTCGACATCTTCAACCTGATCTTCAGTCGACGGCAGTCCCCGCTAGTCCTTTCCCCCCACCTCCCAACACACCCCGTCCAACCAGATGCGCCAGCTCTTGTATCGCGGACTACTCAGCTTCAGTGCTAGCATGGGATTGCGTCGCGGACGGACGGGAGTCCGCACCAGTTTCATGTGAGCTTCGTATGGAGTATGGCCCGCCTTTCTTTACGTTGCAGGTGACGCAAGCGCAGACGACGTTCTCCCACGTTGTCTCGCCGCCGCGGCTGCGGCGGAACCACATGATCGATGCTCAGCAGATGGGTTGGGAAACGCCGACCGCAGTATTGGCATTCATGGCCGTCGTGCGCCAGCACGTTGCGACGGCTCAGATGCACTTTTTGCTTCGGCAGACGATCGAACGTCAACAAGCGAATCACGCGGGGCACCTGGATTTCGAAGTTGACCGCTTTGATCCAATCGTCTCCGGGCTGTTTCGAATTCGGCACGCAATTCGCTCATTTCGCGCCACGAATTGAAGGAGTACGTGGCGAACTTGCCCTCCTCCAATTGCGATCACCTCGGCCAATTCGCGGCAGAGAAGTCCAAATGCCCGCCGCACGTTCACCACGTGGACCGCCATATAGAGCCGGTTGAGCACCAGGACGCTGCACGAGAGCGCACTGCCGGTGGAGGCGGGAGGGGTTTGCGGGGCAACAGCGCTTCCGCGTCGCGAGACGTGTGCCCGTGGAGAGCGAGCCTCGGCTGTATGAAGCCCTTGCACGTGCCACCCCCTGAATTGTGCTGGAGCCGTCATTGTAGCCGATTTTTCTGGCGGATACCAGCACAGACCGTAAGAATTCACGGCTCGGCCATTGCTCTCTGTAGGGTGGGTCGAGCGCGGTGCGCCGCAAATTCGGCGGGATTTCCCGAAATCTCGGCGTCGCCGGCCGGCCCGCCGCACGACTTTCGCCGGCCGGTGTTCGTTCGTGGTTCCGCCTATAGGCGGTGTTTCCGAAAACCGCCTAAAGGCGTAACTACGCACAGGAATCGCCCAACCCATACTGAAAAAATCGCTCGGCCTTCGGAAAAAACTCCAAGGTCGGCTTGCCAGCGACCCAGTTTTGGCATTACGATGAGTGATGTCGGTTGTGGACTCTTGTTTCACGCGTCGGTGCGTGCCGGCTGCTCAACCGGGAGCGGGGAAATGATCCGGTACTCATGCGACCTGTGTAAACGGAAACTAGACCCGAAGAACGATCTGCGTTACGTCGTGAAGATGGAGGTGTACGCCGCTTTCGATCCGGCCGCCGTCGACAATGACGACGACCGCGACCATCTCGAAGAAATCCAGGACATCCTCGAACGCATCGAAGACGTCCCCGGCAACGAGATCGGCGACGAGGTGTATCAACAACTGCGGTTCGATCTTTGTCCCGAGTGCCGCAAGAAGTTCATCCGCAATCCGCTGGGACGCGAGACGGCCAAGGCGTTCGGTTTTAGCGCCAACTAATGAGTCGTTCTTATCCCATCCGCCCGCTTCGTCTCCCGCGCCGTTCCCGGCAGGCGCTTCTGCTGGCGTTGATGTTGGCGCTGATCGGGGCATGGCGGCACTGGCAGTTTGGCACATCGCGGTATGTGGACAACGAACGGCAGTACGTCGCGCCGACAAGACCGACGATGAATTGTTCTCCTCGCGCGCCGCGTGAGGTGGGTTCAGCCTGTGCTTCCTCACGCGGAGCGTGAGGAGTACATTGTGGCGCAGGTGATATGAAAGTGCATACGCCGATCGCCGAAAGCCCGCCCGGTCCCGTCGTGCGGATCGACGGAGCGGAGTATCTGTATTTCGTGGGCACGGGCTATCTGGGACTCCAGGCGCATCCCGAGGTGATCCGAGCCGCCTGCGAAGCCGCGGAGCGTTACGGCATCCACAGCGCCACCAGCCGGGCCGGTTTCGGCAACACCCCCCCTACCCTATCGGTCGAACGCCGTGCCGCCGAGTTGTTCGGCTGTGAAGCCTCGTTCTGTTTTCCCAGCGGCTACGCCGGCAATAGCATCCTGCTCCGCGCAGTTGAGAGCGACTTCGATGCGATCTTCGTCGATGAGTATTCCCATTACTGCGTCTTCGAGGCGGCCGCGCAGAGCGGTCGGCCGGTGCTTCGTTTCCGTCATCGCGACGCCGACGATCTGGCCGGCAATCTGCGGAAGCATCTTCAGCCCCGTCAACGGCCGCTGGTGATGACCGACGGCGTCTTCTCGGTTCGCGGAACGATCGCGCCGTTGGCCGATTACGTCGCCTTGTTGGTGGATTATCCCGGCGCCGGCCTGTTGGTCGACGACGCCCATGGCGTTGGTGTTTTGGGGGATCGCGGCCGCGGAACGCTGGAGCACTTTGGCTTGTTCGACAGCGCACATGAGGCCGGCGTCAACTCCGACATCGGTCCCCTCTCCCAAGAGAGAGGGAACTTGCGCAATGTTCTTCTGCGCGACGTTGAGCAAAGCCCTCGGCGGATACGGCGGGATCGTCCCCGGCTCGCAACAATTTATCGAGAGCGTCCGCACCGCATCGCATTGGTACAGCGGCACCACGCCCCCGCCTGCCCCGGTCACGGCCGCCTCCGCCCGCGCGATGGAGTCATCCAGGCCGATCCCGATCTGCGGACGCGGCTCTGGTCGAACGTGCGACGGATGAAAAATGGCCTGCGGGCGATGGGCTTCGACGTCGACGACACGCCCGTGCCGATCATTTGCCTGGTCGTCGGCGATGGCGACAACATGCGGCGGATCCAACAGGAGTTGATGCGCCGCGGCATCGCCATCGCCTACATGGCGGCCTATTCCGGCCTGACCGCCGCCGGCGGCCTGCGAATCGCCGTCTTCGCCACGCATACCGAGCAGATGATTCAGCGATTTCTCGACGAGTTGCGGAAGTTGTATAACACATCATGCGAAGGTAACCGTTCACTGGGCGGCAAGGGGACGGAGGAGGTTTTCGGAAAAATATCTTCTTCTGCGGCGGATACTGTCGCCGAAAACCTCCTCCGTCCCCCTCTGTTTCCGGCCTGTGAACGCTTACCATGCGAAGCCGCACGCGGCTGCATCATTCAACAATCAACAATCAACAATGCCCCCTCGCCTCTCCACTGGCATCGACGGACTTGACGACCTGCTTGGCGGCGGACTGCTGCCGGGCACGCTGACGGCGGTGGTTGGCTCGACCGGCATCGGCAAGACGCAGTTCGGCCTGCAATTCGCCAACGCCGGCCTGGCCGCAGGAAGGCCGTCGCGGCATCGTCTTCGACCTCTGCTCGCGCGGCGACTCGCAAAACCACGCCGATTACGCCCGGCGGATGTTCGGCTGGGAGATGCGAGCGGTCGATCCCGAGCGGCGTCTCGACCTGGACGACTTCTACTCCCCTGCCCTGCCCTGCGGCGACTATTTGCACGTCTTCGACCAGCACGGCCGCCGGGTGACGCGGGCCGACCTCGATTTCGAGGCCTGGCGGCAATGGCAGGCGGAATTGGCCCGCCGGCTGAACGCCTCGATCGCGTTCTTCTACGACAATTTCGTCCGCGGCGTGCGGCGCGCCGTGGTCGACGGCATCGAGCCGGTCGAGCGACCGAGCGATTCGATCCAGTTCGAGCTGTTCGACTACATCTACCACCAAATCTTGCGGAAGGACGCGGAGTGGGTCGCCCGCGACCTGTTCCGCGAGCACTATCGCCGCAACGCTGCGGCGGTGGCCGCGGCACGTTTACGATCCCGGCCAGATCGGCTGCATGCTGCTGATCACCTCGTCGGAGACGACGCTCGACGGGCTGATCGAGCGGCCGTTGGACGAGGGCGACGTGTTGAGCAACGCCAACACGATCATCCATCTCGGCAAGATTCGCGAAGGCACCCGTTTTCGCCGGGCGATGTACGTCACCAAGCACCGCGGCAGCCCCTGCACCGACGAGATCATCCCCTACTCGATCGGCGACAAGGGGCTGGTGCTGGAGCGGTGATCGGCGGCACGTTTTCGCGATCCGCCACGGGGTGTTTGTGCCAGGCTTTTCCGGTGTTTTTCCCGGGTTTTCCGGCCTCCACGTGGTTTCTATATCGCTTTCCGACAGGGTCGGCGGTAAAATATAAATAGGTTGAGTGTTACTTGCTCCAAGACCTCGCAACGGAGGGTGCATCATGCAGAATCCACCGGAGGGCTTGCGTTGAGGGGCGGGCGGTCTGCCCCTTGCTCGGAGACAACATCCACACCCTTTAACGCAAAGGAAGAACCCCGCTTTCCCGGCGGGGTTCCGCTTTTCTTGCTTTCGCGCGGTACGGCAGAGCCGTCGTTTTTGCGGGTTCGTCGCGAAGCCGCAAGCGGCGCTATTCGTGGGTCGTTACCGTGTCCGGCTGGCCGCGGCCGATCTCTGTCGCCGGTGGCCAGCACGTCGAGCTTGCCGGGCAGACTCAGCACCGCACGCCACAGGTTCAGCACTAGATTGCCGAAAAGGAACACGAGGTACGGCGACCAACGGTAGAGCCGCCGAATGAATCAAGACGTACCAGGCCGTGTCGGCGGTGGCCATTGATGCGTCGACTTCGCCTGCCGCCGCCAGATAGCAGGCAACCCCCATCGCCACCGTGCCGCCGACCACGCCCGCCCCAAACGCCACGGGCGCCAGCCGCAGCAGGGCCTTCAGCAGGAACATCAACACGCCGATCAACTCTTCGCCCGCCAGAGTCTCCGGGCCGACGGCAATGTTGAGCAGCGACGGGTGCAGGGCGATCGCGCTCAAGTAGGCGCAGACAAAGAATCCCGCCACGCCGCCGAGAATCAACAGGTAGTTCTCGCTTTCAACGGCCCAGGCAATCGATCCGAGCAACGCGGCGACGCCGGCCACCATACTGACATCACGGTGGAATCGGGTACGACCGACGAGGCCATCCGGCCGTCGGTCTCGCGGTTAAGCTGGTCGATCGCGGCAAAAGACCTACGGGCGACGTACTGGAGAACAACGAACAACAGCAACCAGACGATGCCCCACAGCACGTGACCGAACGCGGAGGTCTTCACGGTCGCGATCACGGCGAAGACGCCGATCAAAACGCGCCGCCAAGAGCAGGCCATACGCGCCGCACGCGCGAAAGATGCCCGCAGTCGGTCTCGATGAAATGGGCGTTGAAATGCGGCCGCGACTTCTCCATCATCGTGTCGAACGGGTGCGCGCAGCGGCCGCAGCGGCTCCTGCGGCTTGGCGGACGTCTCGCCGGCCTTCGGGGCAAGCCGACGCCGGCCGCGGCGGCGACGGCCGCTCCGCCATCATCCTCGAACAGCCCTCGCACGTTTCGCGCGGCGGCCCATTCGGTCATCCCTTCGCGCCAGACCAGGTCGTCCGGGCGAAGCTCATCGAAGGTGGCCAGCCGCTTCAATTCCACCGCCGAACCGGCCCCACCTGCCGGTTGTCGCGGGCGTAGTACCATTCCACTTGGCTCATGCGAGGCTCCTTTTCGTCCCAAGAGAAGTCTACGCCATTATACCGTGTCTTCCCGCCCTGCGTGAATGAGTCGCTGCTACGTTCCACCCATTCGCAGGGAGAGAAACCACGCCAAACGGCCGGTCAGACGGAAATAGATCATCCAGGCGGCAGCCGCAACCGGACCGGCAACGGCGATGCCGATGGCCCAGTCTGCGCGACGCCACAATGCAATCTCCAGCCAGGCAACGGCCAGCCCGGTGGCAACGGCGGTCAAGTGAAACGCGATCCAGGTGAGTCCTTCGCCGAGCAAGCTTTTCCACACCCGCCACGACAGCAGGTGCAGCGGCGAGTTGGCCACGAGCATCGACAGCAGCAAGAGGGGAAACAGCAGCGCGATGCCACCGCCGATCGCCCAGACCAGCGGCACGCCCAGCCGCGCTCCACAGCGGCGCGGCCAGCGTGCAGGGCAATACCGCCAGGAACAGGCTGTTCAGCACGTAGGGGCATTGGCCGGCATCGTCCAATGCCAGCACGTTCGGCCAGTCCTCGATCGTCTCGGCGCCGCCGCAGGTCTCGCGGAGGATCGTCATGCCGTAGGCCGACGCTACGTAGACCCACGCCACCAACGCGAGCGCTCCGCAGGTGATCGACAACGCCAGGCCGTTCCAGAGCAGAACCCGCGTGGCTTTGTCGATCTGATCGTTGTCGGCGGCGGCGCACCAGGCGCCGAGTCGCAGCGCCGCCAGCAGCGCGGCGGCGACGAAACAGAGGGTCAGCGTTTGCGGCAGAACTCCCAGCCGGAAGGGAAAGCCGAACGTGCCGGAGAAGAAGAGCTCCAACGGGCCGAGGCTGGCGGCCTCTCGCAGCGTCGGCGGCTCCTCCACCGGCAGCGCTTCTCTGTTGCCCGCTGCCCTGCCCTGCCCTGCTCCGCTGTGGTTTTGCGTCGGCGACTCGATGACGAACTCCAGCCCGCAGGCGGGACATTCGACCTTCGTCCCGTAAGCGATCCGGCCAAGTTCCACCCGGCTGTCACAGCGACGGCAGAACGAATAGGTATAGGGAACCATCTCGGACATAACGTCGCGATTGATCCTCCGTGTCACGCCAGAAGGTCTTCATCCTCCGCGTCTTCGTCGAGATCGTCGTCGCCGGCCTCGGCCAGGTCCGCTTCCAGATCGGCGAAAGCGGCGCGGTCGGCGCAGACCCAAGCCAATCGGCCGAGCAGACGAAAATAGACTATCAACATGATGGGCTGCATCCCCGCGCACGACGATCACTCCAGAGATCGTGCCGATGCCGGAGGCCGCCCAAGAAATGGCGACAGCCGCCACGATCGTCACCGCCGACGTCGCGTAGAACCTCAGCCAACCATCCAGAGTGCTCCCGAGTGTCCGCAAGACGGGCAACGAGAGCACGCCGAACATCGAATTCGTCTCCAACGTAGACATAAGCACGATCGGCAACACGAGGAACGTGCTGATCGGCCCCGCTATCCGCATTAGCGCCGGCGAATCGCCGCCTAAGTTCATTAACAGCCATACCGCTGCGGCGCCGGGAACTGCGCATCGCACAGAGAGCGACGAACAGGTGCAGCGGCTCGCCAAGCCAGTCCACGAACACCTGGCCCGGCCAGTTCTCGATCTCATCGCAACCTTCGGCAGTTTCGCGGAACACGGCCATCACCGTGGCCGACATAATCGCGAACCATGACACCGCGAGAAGCATGGTCAGGACCGACAGCAACGCGCCGGCTAAACATGGACCCTGGGTTCCTCGCCGCACTGCCCGCCGCCGAAGAAGCGTAGGCTGCCGTGGCCACCAGTCCCGGCAGGATCGACCAGATCGCCAGTACGATCGTGCGAACCACCACGCAGCGATGAAACGGGAACGTGAATGTGCCTTCCAGAAATGGCGAATCCGGCAGGACGGGCCGCCCGCTGGGCAGCTTCTCCTCCGCCTCCTCCGGCTGCGGACGTTGCGGCGGCTCTTCCCGAAGGCGACGCGGCGGCGGCGGCCGAACCGCTTGCAGTTCCTCACCGCCGGCAAGCGCGTATGGGTCGCGTTCCGCCCCCGCCATCACGTCGATCTTCCGCTGTGGCCGCGGCATCGGCGGAACGACCGTCGCCGTGCCGCAGTCGGGACAGACCATCTTGCTCCCGACCTGATCGGCGGTGGCGTGCATCCGCGTGTGGCAGAGCGAACAGACCACGGCCACGTAGCTCTGTTCCGCCGCCGGGACGGTTTTGGCCTCGGGACGAACTTCCGTGGCCAACGGGTACTCGCCGATCTCCTCGGCCGAACGCAGCGGCTTCTTCGGCGGCGGCGGCGGCGGTCGGCGAATCGTCGTCGCCGTGCCGCAGTCGGGGCAGATCGCCTGCCGGCCGATCTGGCTCGCCTCGGGGTGCATCCGCGCATGACACACCGGACATACCACGAGAACGTATTCCGGCTCTTCCTCCAGCGGCAAGCTCTCGTCGCTTTTTAGCGGATAGACGTCGGTCGGGTCGTTGGTCGGCGAACGGTACGGCACGTCGATCATGCTCTGGCAATAGGGGCAGCGGGTTCGGCCGCCCGCCAGCGACGGCGGCGCCTTCAGCCGCCTCTGGCACTTTGGACACCCAAAACGCAAGGAGTCGCTATCGGCTGTCATGGTGTTGATGATTGCTCTGTTCGCTCCCCTCTCCCAAAGGGAGAGGGGACCAGCTATGGTTCCTCGCCGCCGATGGCCGCTCTGAAATGTCCCCGTAATTCGTCGCCGTACTCGGGCATCGCGTCGCAAAATCGCTCGACCAGATCGTCCAGCGCGTGCCAGTCGAGCCCCTCGAAGCGGAACGTCAGCGCCGGCTCGGTCACCGAGCTGCGCACCAGCGCCCAGCCGCCGGGCGTGTCGATCCGCACGCCGTCGATCGTCCGCTGCGGAAATCCCTCCCAGGCCGCGCGGATCTGTTCGATCATCTTCGGCTGAATCGTCCGCGGGCGACCGTCACGCGCAGATCGGGCGTGATGTAGACCGGCGGGCAGCCGCGGCGCAACTCGGCCAACGTCTCGCCCGAGCGGGCGAGATGGGCGATCAGAGGCAGGCCGTGTACAAGCCGTCGTCGCCGCCCTCCAGCGCCCGGTAGAAATAGTGCCCGCTCGCCTCGGCGCCGAACAGGCGGCCGTGTTGCGCATGCGGGTGCGGATGAAGGCGTGGCCGCTGCGCTCGACCAGCGGCTCGGCGCCGAGTTGCCGGGCCGCCTCGGGGATCCGATCGGAAAACTTCACGTCGTGGACGAACGGCTCGCCCTGCATCTCGTTGCCGAGGCATTGCAGCAGCACCCAGGCGGCCTCTTCGGCCCGCAGCGCGACCCCCTCGTTATCCACCAGCGCCACGCGATCGCCGTCGCCGTCGAAGGCCACGCCCAAGTGGGCCCGCTGGCGATAGACTGCGTCGCACGAGTTCCGTCCAATGCGCTCCTGGCGCGAGCAGTCGGGCATCGCGGCCGTCGAAGCGGGCGTCGACCGCGTCGTGAATGGTCGAGAAAGGCACTGCGGAAAGATGGCGTGCAGGTAGCGCCGCGCCTTTGCCGCCCAGCAGCCGTACATCGGATCGACCACCACGTGCTGCTGGGCCGTCAGCGAGTCGACGAACGTCTCTTGCAGGCAGGCCACGTAGTCGAAGGAGATGTCGAGCGTCCGCGACGCGGTGGCGGCGGCGGTGCCATCGCCGTCCCCCTGCCCTTCCGCGTGCGCCTGCGCCCGTGTGCCACTGTCGCCGGAGCGATGTCCGCGGCACTGTTCTGCGAAGCCGCGGCACACGTCCTCCGCGCGTCGGGCGGGCGGTCGCCGCAGCATCCACTTCAGGCCGTTGATGGCCGCCGGATTGTGCGAAGCGGTGACGATCGCGCAGCCGTCGGCGTGCAGCCGGCGCTTGGCGTAGTAGATCATCGGCGTCGGCAACAGCCCGAGGTCCACCACGTCGAGCCCCGCCTGGCACAGCCCCTCGACCAGCGCCGCCAGGAACGCCGGCGTCGACTCGCGGACGTCGCCGCCGACGACGAACTTGGCCGATGGGGGCAACTGCCGGCCCAAGGCGCGGCCCCAAGCCTCGTACAGTGCGGGCGACAGTTCCGTGCCGCGTCGCCACGAATGTCGCACGGCTTGTAGATGCTCACAGGTAGCCTCGCTTTCGCAACTCGCCGCAAAACCGCTCGAAAAGCCCGTCGTACGCCGCCGCGCCGCCGGCGGTCGGGCGTAAACGTCCGCTCCAGGCCGACCATCTCGTCCGACAGCCTCCACGATACTATTGTAGTGCACGCCGGCGGCGGAGAGGACCGCCGCCCCGAAGGCCGACTCGCCGCAGCGCGGGCCGATGGATCACCCGGCCGGTCGCGTCGGCCCGGCATTGCATCCACACGTCGCTCCGGCTGCCGCCGCCGGTGGCATAGACTTCGCCGCCCGGGGATCGGCCCGCGACCAGGGAACAGTCCCTTCTCGCCAAGACTCGGGACGATCTCGCGGCCGCATCGAGTACCTCGTACCCAAGCCGCTCGACCAAGGCCACGCCCTGCAAGCAGGCGGCGTAGACGGTCGGCCGCGGTCGGCAAGCTCGGGAACGAAAAACCCACGGGCGTCGGGGGCCAGGAACGGGAACCGCTCGCCCGTGCGGACCAGCGGATACGCCAGCACCTCGCTGGGCAGACGCCCGGCGGCCGCGGCGTCCATCGCCGGCAGATCGCCGCCGGGAAACATGGCCCCGATCCAGTCGGCGCCGATGTTGCTGGCCGCCCCGGGAAGCCACCGTCCGCCGGGCAGCTTGTGGCAATAGATCAGGCCCTGCGGGTGCGCGGCAAATCCGCGCGCTGATCCCCTTGAACACCAGCGTGGTGCCCAGCGTCGTATTGTAGTCGCCGACCCGCTGTGCGCCCGAAGCCAGAAAGGCGGCCGTGCCGTCGGTCGCCCCGGCAACGACGCACAGCCCCTCGGGCAGGCCGGTCTCGGCCGCCGCCCTGGCCGACACCGTGCCGATCGGGCTGCCCGGCGCCACCACGTGCGGCAGCCGCGCAACGACGCCCACGTGCTCGTCGATCCAGGCCGGCCAACGCTCCTCGACCAGATCGTAGCCGCGTCTTCAGGGCATTGCTGTAGTCGGTTACCGCCGGCTGGCCGGTGAGTCGTTCGACCACGTAGTCGGCTCTGGTGAACGAATCGGGCCGCCGCGGTCGAAGACCGCCGGCTCGTGCTGTCCGCAGCCAGGCGATCTTGGCCAGGGCGAACGAGCGTTGAAGCGGTAGCCGAGCCTGTCGCAGAACTCGCCGGCCGCGTCGTTCATCGCGTCTCGGCTTCGTCGGCCGCGCGCGGGTCGTTGTACATCAGCGCCGGCCGCAGCGGCTCCCCTGCCCTGTCCAGCGCGACCAGCGTGCCCGAGGTGCCATCGACGGCGACGGCCGCGAGCCGCTGCCGGACACCTGGGCACTGCGTCGACGAGCTGCTCGACCAGGTCCGCCGTCGCCTGGCAGACGGCCCGCCACCATGCCTGGGGCGGCTGCTCGTGCCGGCCTTGCTGCGCGCGCGAGCATCTTCGGGCTCGAAGGCCACGCGATGCGACGGCGGCCACCTCGTCCCGATTTCCGTCAACCGCCATCGCCCGCACGCCGCCGGTGCCAACGTCGATGCCGAGGAAAAGCCGCTCGCCGGTTTCCATGCGGTTAGCGTATCATGTTTTGGCCACGGGCTGAACGCCCCCTGCCCTTTCCGAGCAATGGTTCCGGCCCAACGAATCGAATGATTGGCCCGTTGGGCCGACACGCACATGTGCCTTCCGTTCCCCAGGGCGATGCCCTGGGCTGGGCGAACGGTAGTGCCTTCGGCCCACAAGTGTGCTGCCAGAAAGTCATGTCACACCCGCGGTACCCCCGTCTCCACGCCCCCCTTGGCGGCCGGGGATGATGGTTTTATACTGCATAGTTTGCCTAAACACTCCGTCGTTGCGAACCCATGACACGCATTGCCATTCTCGGAGCCGCCGGCTACACGGCCCTGGAACTGATCAAGATCCTGCTGCGCCACCCGGAGGCGGAGATCGTCGCGGTGACCGACCGGCAGGAGGGCCAGCCGCACGTGGCGATGATCCACCCCTCGCTCACCGGCCGGCTGGACCTCCGGCTGGAGGACCTCAGCCCGGCCGAGGTCGCCGCCCGGGCCGAGTGCGTCTTCAGCTGCCTGCCGCACGGGGTCAGCGCCGCGCTGATTCCCGCACCTGCTGGACGCCGGCACGCCGGTGGTCGATTTCAGCGCCGACTACCGGCTCGACGACGCCGAGGTCTTCGCAGCAGTGGTACGGCCAGAAGCACCCCGACCCGGCCGCGGCTGGGCAAGGTCGTCTACGGCCTGCCGGAGCTGTTCCGCGAGCAGATCCCGCGACGCCCAGCTGGTGGCCAACCCGGGCTGCTATCCCACGTCGGCCATCCTGCCGCTGGCCCCGCTGCTGAAGGCGGGGCTGATCGAGCCGCGAGGACGATCATCGTCGACTCGAAGAGCGGCGTCTCGGGCGCCGGCCGGACGCCGAAGCTGACGACCCACTATCCCGAGTGCAACGAGAGCATCTCGGCCTACAACGTCGGGCGCCACCGCCACACGCCCGAGATCGACCAGATCCTCAGCACGGCCGCCGGCGCGGCCGGTCGAGGTCATCTTCACGCCCCACCTGGTGCCGATGGACCGCGGCATCCTCACCACCGACCTACACGCCGCCCGACGGCCGACGTGACCGAGGAGAAGCGTGCTCGCAGACGCTCCGCGAGTTCTACGCCGACGAGCCGTTCGTGCGCGTGGTCGACCACCTGCCGGGCACGAAGGACTCGATGGGCACGAACTTCTGCGACATCACGGCCCGCGTCGTCCGCGGCCGCGTGCTGACGATCAGTTGCATCGACAACCTGATCAAGGGCGCCTCCGGCGCCGCCGTGCAGAACTTCAACCTGATGTTCGGCTATCCGGAGACGACGGCGCTGCTGAGATCACGGTGGCAGGATTCGCGACAGGACGTAGGGCAGTCGACATTCGTGCGATGCAGCCGTCGGCCGTCCGTTGCAACCGCGGACCGTCTCAGTCGCCAGTCCCTAACCGCCAACTTGGAGGAGACTCGACTCATGGCCATCTCGCGTTCCCAAGGGTTCTGCTGGCCGGCGTCCACTGCCGGATCAAGCGCGATCCGCGGAAGCAGGACCTGTCGCTGGTCATGTCGGAACGCGCCGGCCAGCGGCCGCCGGCGTCTACACGACAGAACCTGGTCTACGCCGCGCCCGGTGGCGCTGGACCGCAGCGGACGCCCAGCGACCGGATCCGCGCCGTGGTGATCAACTCGGGCAACGCCAACGCCTGCACGGGCGAGCGGGGGCTGCGACGACGCCCAGCGAGATGGCCCGCCTGGCCGCCGCGGCCTGCGGCGCCGAACGCCGACCAGGCCCTGGTCCTGTCCACCGGCGTGATCGGCGAGTTCCTGCCGATGGACAAGATCGCCGCAGGGCATCTCGGCCGCGGCCGTCAAGCTGGGACCGCAGCGAAGCGTCGCTGATCGCCGCCGCCCGGGGCATGATGACCACCGACACCGTTCACAAGCTGCCGGGCCGAACCCTGACGATCGACGGCCGCGAGATCCAGATCACCGGCATGGCCAAGGGCGCCGCGCATGATCGGCCCGAACATGGCCACCATGCTGGCGCTCGTCCTGACCGACGCCCCGCTTGACGCCGCAGCCGGCGCCAGGCGGCACTCGGCGCCGCAACGGCCGACGAGCTTCAACTGCATCAGCGTCGACGGGCACATGAGCACCAACGACACGGTGCTGCTGCTGGCCAACGGCGCGGCCGGCGGCGCAGCCGCTGGCCGGCGACGATCTGGCCGCGTTCCGAACGGCCTTGACGAAGTCTGCGTCGATCTGGCCCGGGCCATCCCCGGCCGACGGCGAAGGGGCCACGCACCTGATCACGATCGAGGTCGCCGGCTGCGAGGACCGCCGATGCCGCGCTGCGAATCGCCAAGACCGTGGCCAACAGCCCGCTGGTCAAGACGGCCATTGCCGGCGCCGATCCGAACTGGGGCCGCATCGTCTCGGCGGCCGGATACGCCGGCGTGCCCTTCGATCCCAACGGCGTCACGCTGCAGCTCAACGGATTCCTGCTCTACGAGAAGGGCACGCCGGTCGAGTTCGACGGCCACGCCGTCTCCGACTCGATCCGCGACAACCGCGACACGCTGGTCCAGCTCGAGTTTCGGCGAGGGCGACGGCAACGCGGCGATTCTGGACCACCGATCTGACGGCCGAATACGTCCGGCTCAACGCCGACTACCATACATGACGCCGGGATGCCGATCGTTGAAGCACGATGACACGCGTTTCCGCTGTTTAGCCGCGCCGCGAAGGGAAACGCTCGTGAGATCCAGCCCTTCTTGCTCAAACGGACGATGGCATGATATGATGCCTTTCGTCGGCAAAGACGCCGCGTGACGTTTGTCGGTCGCCGTCCCTCCGATTTCCCACCGCAACTGCCTCCCATTCCTCGGCATTCTCTTGCAGGACTCTAGCCATGAAACTCCGAATTGTACTTGCCCTTCTCTGCCTATCGTACTTAGTTCCAGCCGTATCCGCGCGAGCCGTTTCGCCGACTCGCGCCGAGCTCGACCAGGCGCGGCAATGGATGGCGGCGCGATTCGAAACCGGCAAGGAAGCGAGCGGTGCTGGGAGTTTCTTCTCCTTCACCTACGGCGGCAAGCCGTCGGCGGAGTTGCTGAAGACGTGGGAAGTGAAGCGGACCACCCGAAACATCGACGACAAACGCAGCGAGCATACGCTCACCTATACCGACCCGAAGACCGGGCTGACGGTGCGATGCGTCGGCGTCGAGTACCGCGATTTCCCCACGGTCGAATGGACGCTCTATTTCAAGAACGCCGGCGCGGCCGATACGCCGATCATCGCCGACGTCGAAGCCATCGACGCCCGCTTCGTCCGCTCGGGCGACGGCGAGTTCACCTTGCACCATATCAAGGGCGACGTATGCGCGGCCGACAGCTTCCAGCCGCTGGTGGAGCCGCTGGGCCCGAAGGCCGCAAAGCACTTCGCGCCCGCGGGCGGGCGGCCTACCAGCGGCGCGGCCCCCTACTGGAACTTCGCCACCGCCGGCAAGGGCTTTATTGTCGCCCTGGGATGGCCCGGCCAGTGGGCGGCCCAATTCGAACGCGACGACGACAAGACGCTGCGGATTCGCGCCGGCCAGGAGCTTACGCACTTCAAGCTCCATCCCGGCGAAGAGGTGCGATCGCCGCTGGTGGCGTTGCAGTTCTATCAAGGCGAGTGGATTCGCGGGCAAAACCTCTGGCGACGATGGATGGTCGCCCACGTCATCCCGCGGCCCGGCGGCAAGCTGGCGCCGACGCACTACGGCGCGTGCTGGAGCAACGATCTGCATCCCCGCGGCGACACGGAATTGGCGATTCTCAAGGGCTATCTCCGCGAGAAAATCCCGCTGGCGTTCTACTTCATCGACGCCGGCTGGTATCCGAGCAAGCGGAACTGGTGGCTCGACACCGGGACGTGGGAAGTCGACAGAGAGCGGTTTCCCAAGGGAATCCGTGAAATCTCCGATCTTGCCCACGCCCACGGAATGAAGTTCGTCCTCTGGTTCGAGCCCGAGCGGGCCGGACCGGGCACGTGGCTTTCCATAAATCATCCCGAGTGGATTCTCGGCGGCCGAAACGGCGGGCTGGTGAACCTCGGCAATCGCGACGCCTGGAAATGGGTCGTCGAGCGCATCGACAGCCTCATCAAGAGCCAAGGCGTCGACGTCTATCGCCAGGACTTCAACATCGATCCGTTGGGCTACTGGCGCGGCGCCGACGCCCCGGACCGCCAGGGCATCACCGAAAACAAGCACGTCTGCGGCTACCTGGCCTACTGGGACGAGTTGCTCCGCCGAAATCCGGGCCTCTGGATCGACACCTGCGCCAGCGGCGGGCGGCGCAACGACCTGGAAACGCTGCGGCGCGCGGCGCCGCTGCTGCGCAGCGATTGTTTCGACCCGACGTCGACGCAACAGTGTCAGACCTTCGGACTCTCCTTCTGGATGCCCTATTACGGTTCGGGCACGATCCATCCGACGGTCTATTGCTTCCGCAGCAGCATCTTTCCGGCGTCGCGCGTCGGTTGGGACACGCGGAAGAAAGACCTCGACTACGCCCTACTCCGCCGCATGATCGCCGAGTTCCACAAGGTCGAGCCGTACCTGCTGGGCGACTACTATCCGCTGACGCCGTACAGCCTGGAGAAGACCGCCTGGATCGGTTGGCAGTTTGACGACGCCCAACGAGGCGGTGGAGCGGTGCAGGCGTTCCGCCGCGAGGAGGCCAAGCAAGACACGCTGACGCTTAAGCTGCAAGGGCTCGATCCCGACGCCGCCTACGCCGTGGAGAACCTGGACGACGGCAAGGTCGAGAAGCGGCAGGGAAAAAATCTGATGACCGCCGGCTTGCAGGTTACAATTGCCGAGAAACCCGGCGCGGCGCTGTTCGTGTATCGAAAGGCTCGATAAGGATTTGCACCGATCGTTTAGCCGGCGAACTTGCTTGCCGTGTTTCGTGCCGAAGCCCGCAGCTTCTCGCAGCCTGTCGTAGTCCGCGACGACTTGCAGACGGCTGTCGCCGGCGGTCCCTCTCTGGCCTGAATCGTTAAACCGCCGAGTGCGTTTGCAGCAATCGGCCTTCCAGGTCTTCCGGCTGGAACGGGCCGGCTTCCTTGATCAGCTCGCGTGCCGCCTCGACCCGCTCCCAGACGTTCCACAGCAATACGCCCCGCACTCGGCCCTCTTGCAGGTAGTGGACCACGCCTTCGCGGTACGGCTCTTTCCAGTCAGCGACCGTTTCCAATCGCGAATCGACGTCGCCGACCGCCTCGTAGCCCAACTCGAACAGATCGGAGTAGAAGCACGAAAGATGATCGTAGGAGACGTGCTCGCCGGCCATTGATCGGCCGGCGGCCGCTCCCATCGTGTTGGCGTTATCTTCGTGCTCCACGCGAAGGCAAGTCCGCAGCAGCGGGTTGTGGAATTCGGCGACGTCGCCCGCGGCGAAGACGTCGGCGTTGCTGGTGCGCAGCGCCGAATTGACGCAAATGCCGTTATTGACCCCCAAGCCCGCGGCGCGAGCCAGTTCGACGTTCGGTCGGATGCCGAGCCCGGCCACGACGGCCTCCGTCACGATTTCCTCCCGCCGGTCGCCCCGGCCGCAGCGGGTTTTGACGACCAACTCGCTGCCGCGACGTTCGACGGCCTCCGCCGTCTCCCCCGCCCGCACGTCAATTCCCTTCTCGCGGTAAAAGTCGTTGAGAAACTTGGCCAAATCGGGCGGAAACAGCCGGCCCCCAATCCCCTGTTGCGGAAAGACCATCGTCACGTCGCATCCGTTCATCCGCAGCGCGGCCGCAATTTCCGACCCGATGAATCCGCCGCCGATCACCACAAATCGCTTTCGCTCCGCGGCCAATCGCCGTAGCGAGTGGTAGTCGTTTAACGTGCGAAAATAGAGGACCGAATCGGAATCGACCGGGAGGCGATGCGGCTCGCCCCCAGTGGCCAGAAGCAGCTTATCGTAATGATAGACCGTTCCCCGATCATCTCGCACGGTCCTTTGCGAGGGGTCGAGCGTCACCGCCATCCGTCCGAGGTGCAGTGTGGCCTCCTGGGCCGCCGACTTCCGCCAGATGCTTTCCAACGGCTTGTCTTTCCAAAGCCCCTTCGACAGCGGCGGGCGGTCGTAGGGCAGCTGCGACTTGTCGCCGATCAGGCCGATCGAGCCCTCCGAGTCAACCTCGCGAATCCCTTCCACGGCGGCGTCGGCCGTCATGCCGCCGCCGACAATTAGATACTGATAAGCCGGCATCGACGTGCCTCCTCTATTGAAAGATTGCGTTTGCCGCCCCTTCCCTGTTGGTATTCTACCGCGGAGGGAAAGGGTGCAACGTCGCGGCCGTTATCGAGTACGCCGAGAAATGGACGGATCAGCGCAGCAGGTGACTCCTCTCCCCAACAATGGACACCTGCGAGTGCATCCCTTGACCTAAGGAAAACTCCTTTTGTGCAAGATTGACCGACATTTGGCAACCATCGTGAGGAAGGCGAGTGCCTACTTGGAAGCTTGGCGACATTCCAGTTTGCTGGCCGCCGATTTCCAGTTTCAACGAAACTCTTGAAGGGGAGAAAAGTCATGGAGACGAGATTGCCCAAGGTTCGTGGGCGGATGTGGCTGGGCGTGGTTGCCGTGCTTGTGGCGTTGGGCACGCTGACCGCCGCGGCCGGAGTGTACGGTTTAACAGAAAATCACAACGCTACCCGGCCGCAAGCGACGGCGTGGTACATGGAAGGCAGTCCGACCGCGTCCAGCACCGCAGCGACCAGTCCTACAGCCGCGAGCCCGATGTCGCAACACGCCATCAACTACGCTACCGAGCTGTCGAAGGCTTTTCACGGCGCCGCCGAGCGCGTCTTGCCGTCGGTGGTGATGGTGTTGAACATGCCCGCGGAGGCGAAACCGGCCGCGGAGCCAAATCTCGCTCCGAACAGTGGTTCGCAGCAGATGCCCTTTGGTCTTCAGGGCACGCCCTTTGGAGACCTGTTCAAGAACAACCCCGATTTGCACCGCTTCTTCAACGAGGTTCCGCACGGCTCGTTCCGCGAGATGCCGCAGCACGGCGTGATCGGCGCAGGCTCGGGAGTCATCGTCGATCCGACCGGCGTCATCCTGACCAACAATCACGTCGTCCGTGGCGGCGGCCAAATCGTCGTCCGCCTCTCGGACGGACGCGAGTTCAAGGCGTTCGACATCAAGACCGATCCGACCAGCGACTTGGCCCTGATTCACATCAAGTGCAAGGAAGCGTTGCCGGTCGCCAGGCTCGGCAATAGCCGGAACGTGGAAGTCGGCGATTGGGTCTTGGCCCTCGGCGAGCCCTTTGGGCTGCAAGGAACCGTCACCGCCGGCATCGTCAGTGCGAAGGGACGCGGAATCGGCATCAATGAGCGCGAAGACTACATTCAGACCGACGCCGCGATCAATCCCGGCAACAGCGGCGGACCGCTGGTGAACCTCGACGGAGAAGTCATCGGAATCAACACCGCGATCTCCTCGAGCAACGGCGGCTATCAGGGCGTGGGCTTCGCCATCCCGATCAACCTCGCCAAGTGGGTCGGCGAAGAACTGGTGAAGTACGGCACGGTGCATCGCGCCTATCTTGGCGTGATGATCCAGCCGGTCAGCCAATCGCTGGCCGAGCAGTTCGACGTCAAAACCCACCAGGGCGTGGTGGTCACGCAGGTTCAGCCCGATTCGCCGGCGGCAAAGGCCGGAGTACGAGTGGGCGACGTCATTCTCGATTTCGCCGGCAGGGCCGTCAGTAGTCCCCGCCAGTTGCAGAGAATGGTCGAGATGTGCAAGGCCAAGAGCACGCAGCAGCTCGCCGTCCTGCGCAACGGAAAGCGTCTGGCGCTCGACGTCGTCTGCGCCGAACGACCTACGAATCTCAGCGTCGCCATGTCCGGTCATCAGGGATCGGGCAAGGCCGAATCGTCCCGCTTCCAGAAGCTGGGGATTCAAGCCGAAGACCTGACGCCGCAGGTGGCCGAGCAACTGGGCATGAAAGCCGATCGCGGCGTGGTGATTACCGACGTTCGCTCCGGCAGCCCTGCCGACCTGGCCGGCTTGACGACCGGAATGGTCGTTGCCCAGGTAGATCGCCAGCCGGTCAACTCGGTCGAGGATTTCCGCAAGATCCTCGACAGCCGGCCGTTGAATAAGGGTGTGTTGTTGTTGGTGCGCACGAGCGAGGGGAGCCGCTTCGTGGTCATCCAGGTGGAATCCGAGTGACCCACCGAACGAGCGAGTAATTTTGCTCCCCGCACCTCCGGGGCTCGTGGAAGGGGACATCCAGCAAGATATCCCGCCCACACCCCGGAGGCTCTATTTTTGGTTCGTCAGCGCAATTTGTGGGTAAGAACGGATTCCTTCTATCACCGGCGGTGGCTTAGGCCATCGCGGTTTCGCGTTGGCGGATCGGCCGGTGCTGCCCGGCGGGGGCGTGAAATGCAATGCCAAGGCGGTTCCAGCCGTTGATTGCCACAACAGCGAGCGTCAACTTCGCCAACCCGATCTGGTGGAAGCCCACGAAGAGGCCGGCCCGACGTTCCAAGATCCCGAGGTATTGCGAGACCGCTGGCGGCGCGATTACAATGGGAGGTGTCGGGGCGACTGCTTCACCCACCTCGGATCGCGTCGCGCCGGCGCCACATCCGACCTCAACGATTGCAGCACGTGCTGCGTGGCGCCTCCTGCAAGAGACGGACTGCCCGATGAGTTCAGATGCCGAGACGAGAACCCACCTCCGCGGAAGCGCAAAGGTCACGAGAAGTGAGATCATTTCAACGCGCTGCATTCGTTGCTCTGCTTGCGGCGATATGCATCGGCGCCGCTTTCGCGCATGCTGCGCCACCGCGGCGCACTCCCAACGTCGTCATCATCTACATCGACGACATGGGCTATGCCGACATCGGCCCGTTTGGCGCGAAGGGCTACGCGACGCCCCATCTTGACCGGATGGCCGCCGAGGGGACGAAATTCACCAACTTCTATTCCGCCCAGGCCGTCTGCTCCGCCAGCCGCGCCGCCCTGATGACGGGCTGCTATGCGAACCGCGTCGGCATCTCGGGCGCATTGGGTCCGCACTCCCGCATCGGCATCTCCGATCGGGAGATGACCATCGCCCAACTCTGCAAGCAGAAGCATTACGCCACGGCCATTTTCGGAAAGTGGCACCTGGGCGATGCACCGCAGTTCCTGCCGACGCGGCACGGCTTCGATGAATACTTCGGCCTGCCCTACTCGAACGACATGTGGCCGCATCATCCCACCGCCAAGTTCCCGCCGCTTCCGCTGATCGAGCAGGAACGCGTGATCAACCCGGACGTCGACGACGCGGCGCAGAACCAGCTTACGACGCAATACACCGAGCACGCCGTGAGCTTCATCGAGCGGAACAAGGACCGGCCGTTCTTCCTGTACGTGCCGCACACGATGGTCCACGTGCCGCTGCACGTCTCCGACAAGTTCCGCGGCAAGACCCGGCGCGGGCTGTTCGGCGACGTCGTGGAGGAGGTCGACTGGTCGGTGGGCCAGATTCTCGCCGCCATCAAGAGAACCGGCCTGGACGTGAAACGCTGGTGATCTTCTGCTCCGACAACGGCCCTTGGCTCAGCTACGGCGACCACGCCGGATCGGCCTATCCGCTCCGCGAGGGCAAAGGCACCAGTTGGGACGGCGGGGTGCGCGAGCCCACGCTTATGCGTTGGCCCGGCCATATCCCCGCCGGCAAGGTTTGCGACGCGCCGTTGATGACCATCGACATCCTGCCGACGATCGCCCGGCTTATCGGCGGGCGGCTGCCCGATCACAAGATCGACGGCTTGGACATTTCCGCGGTGATCCTGGGCGAATCCGCGGAGTCGCCGCATGACGTCCTCTTGTTCTACTATGGCCGGAACAACCTCGAAGCTCTGCGCAGCGGAAAGTGGAAGCTGGAACTCCCGCGGCGCTACGCCTCGCTCAACGGCCGGCCCGGCGGCCGTGGCGGCAAGCCGGCCAAATACGAACTGCTCACGATAAAGGCCGCGGAACTGTACGATCTCGAAGCCGACCCGGGCGAGAAAAACAATGTGGCCGCCCAGCGCCGGGATGTACTCGACAAGATGCTCGCCTATGCTGAAAAGGCTCGCGAGGATCTCGGCGACGGCCTGACCGGACGCACCGGCACGGGCCGGCGAGAGCCGGGTAAACTCGCCAAACAAGGCCCTGCCAAGGCCGCAAACAAGCCTGCCCGGTGAGGCACAGAAAGATGTTCGACATGCCGCATTTCAACCCGCTCGCTCTCGGTCTGTTTAGGACTGCTGTTGTCGGCGACTATGGTTTGGGCTGAACCGAACGCCGGCGATCGGTCTGCGTCTGCAAAAGCGGGCGCCGGCGGTCAGCACGCCCAGTCCGGCAAGAAGGACAAAGCCAGGCATCAGGCTGCTGCGATCCCCGACGCCAAGCAACGACCGGTCCGCACGAAGCATACGGTGATGATTTCCGGCCAGCACGTCAGCTACGTCGCCGAAACCGGGATGTTGCCACTGTTGAACTCCGACGGCACATCGCGGGCGTCGGTCTTTTTCGTCGCCTACATCAAGCAGGACGGGAAGAGCGCGGACCAGCGGCCGGTGACGTTCTGCTTCAACGGCGGTCCAGGCTCGTCGTCCGTTTGGCTACACCTTGCGCGCTGGGGCCGAGGCGCGTGAAACTGAGCGAAAGGAACGTGCCCCAGACCGCCCCCTTCGGACTGACGGACAATGGGTTCTCCATCCTGCCCGTCACCGATTTGGTGTTCATCGATCCGGTGGATACCGGCTACAGCCGGCCAGCCGGCCAGAGCAAGAACCGAGGAATTTTTCGGCGAGGCGGCGGACATCGAGTCGGTAGGTGAGTTCATCCGTCTCTGGACCACGCGGCAAGGGCGATGGCTTTCACCGAAATACCTATGCGGTGAGAGCTACGGCGTGTTCCGCGCCGCCGGATTGGCGCATAACTTGCGTTCCCGCTACGGAATGAGTCTCAACGGACTGATCCTCGTCTCCGGCGCCGTGGACTTCAGTTCTCTCTCGGGCGACGTCGGCTGTCAGGTTCTCTTGCCGGCTTATACGGCGGTGGCGCACTTTCACCACAAGTTGCCGCCCGATTTGCAGGCCGATTTGCCCAAGGCGCTGGCCGAAGCCCGCGCGTTCATGCGGACGGAATATGCGTCGGCGTTGTTTCAGGGCGCGTCGCTGCCGGTGGCCGAGCGTACCCGTGTTGCCGCGAAGCTCTCGCGGCTTACCGGCTTGCCGGTCCGTGTCGTCGAAGACCATAATCTGCGCATCGACACGTCGACCTTCCGCAAGGAGCTGTTGCGTGACCGGGGACTGATTCTCGGGCGCTTTGACGCCCGCATTACCGGTAGTGATGCCGATCCCGGCGCTAGCAGCCCGGGGTTTGACCCCAGCTTCTCCGCGGTTGACGGAGCTTTTTCCGCCACCGTCAACGCTTACTTGCGAGGCGAACTCAAGTTTGAAGATGACCTGCCTTATGAGATACTTAACCATGTAGGCCCGTGGTCGTTCGGACGTCGGAACGCGTCTGCAGCAAGTGTGGCGCAGCAATTCGCGTCCGAAATGAACGAGAATCCGCGTCTTCGCGTGTTGGTGCTCAACGGCCGATGCGATTTGGCGTGCCCCGTCGACTGTATTCGCTACAACTTCGACCATTTGCGTCTTAATCCGACCGCTCGCGGCAACATCACCTACGCCGAATTCGCAGGCGGGCACATGATGTACCTCAATCCGCCGGACTTGCAGCAAATGCAAAAAGACGTGGAGCAGTTCATCCAGCCGCGGTAGGAACGCCTGCGTATCCGGTCGGCCCACTGAAACACGCCCGCAAAGCCGAGGCCGGAAGCCGTGAAACACCGGCCTCCGCCGCCGGTTCATTCAACGACCGGTCGGCAGGCTGCTGCGCCTTGTGCTGCTCGATGTGGAGAAGTGGCGGATTTCTCGGGGATTTCGGGGGCATCCCGTTGATTTCTAATCCGTTGCGTAAGCGTTCACAGGCCGGAAGCAGAGGGGGACGGAGGAGGTTTTCGGCGACAGTATCCGCCGCAGGAGAAGATATTTCTCCGAAAACCTCCTCCGTCCCCTTGCCGCCCAGTGAACGGTCACTCCGTTGCTTGCAGGTTTGAATCCTGCCGGGCCTGCTTACCCCCCCCCCTGGCTTTCAACCAATTAGGGGACGTTGAACCGCAACTCTCGTCTTCTGGCGGCGCAACGCCGCGCAGCATGTCACGTGACGGCTTTACGGCAGGGCTCCTGCCAAACCGCCCGTTTCTCTTGCGGTATTTGTTGCAGGCCGCGCGGACGCTCCGGGCCGGGGCCGTCCATGCCCGGCAGTCCTGCTTCGTGGGGCCCAGCGGCGCATGGCTCGCCGGGATCGCAGACCGTCCGGTTGCGCCCGCCGTTCTTGGCGCGGTACAGCGCGGCGTCGGCTCGGCGAAACAGGGATTCCGGCGTGTCGTCATCGGTCGCCGACGCCACGCCGATGCTTACCGTCAATGGCATTGCCCATTCCACTTCCGCCCGCAGGCGCTGGCCGACGGCCGCCGCCCCGGCGACGTCGGTTTGCGGCATCACAACGACAAGTTCGTCGCCGCCGTAACGAGCCAGAAAGTCAACGCCACGCAAAATGCCAAGCAACACGTCCTTCAAATCGCACAACACCTGATCGCCGTGCTGATGACCGCACTGGTCGTTCAGGTCTTTGAAGTGGTCGATATCGATGACTGCCAGCGAGAAGGGCGTGCCGTAACGCTTCAGGATGCTGAACTGCATGCCCGTCACGTGGTCCAACGCGCGACGATTGCCGAGCCCGGTCAGCGGATCGGTTCGCATTTCGGAGAAGGTCATCAGGTAGTTGCTCTGATAGCGAATCCGTTCCTGGGCGTTGGAGATTTCGCTGACGAGTTGCAGGGTCGGATCGAGCAGGCCCTCCACTTCGCTGCACAAATCCTGCCAGACGGCGTCTTCTTGATGATCGCCCAGTTTTGCGATTCGCCTTTCGAATTCCTTCAGCCGCGCGTAGTGCTTGGCCGTGCTGTTGCGAACCGTGCAAATCACGTTCCCCAACTCATTGACGACCATCGTGGCACGAGACAGGTCTCTTCGCAATTGAAGCAACCGCTCGTTGCCGCTGGCTTTTCTTCGCCGGTGCAGGATACCGAAGACGTATGCCAGGGTAACCAGCATTGCGAGGGTGGTAGTGAGCGGAACGTCGACGTGAGCGAGATTACTGAAGTCCAATGGTAAGTCTCCCGAAAATGGGTCACCGACACGTTATGCCCACTTCGGAGACACGACCGCTCAGCAGCCAACATGCCTTCGACGGTATGAAACACCGCCCCGTCGCGTCGGTCAAAACCGCTACAGGAATCTAGGTTACAAAATGACTCGCTGACGACGATTTCGGCCCGGCAATCCGCGCAACATCGAGTCGCAGTCGAGACATCCGTCCGCATGGGGGGAGAGTGCATGACGGTTGGGAGGAAGAAGGACCCAGCCCGTTCGTCCCAAGCGGCGAAATTGGCCCGAAAGTGTGCGGTTCGACAAGCCGGCGACGTCATAATTCGGCCGGCAGCGGCGTCCTGCCCGCTTACGCTTTCCGCCGGATGTGCAGGCAGCAGCATCCTTCGCCGCCCGGCTGCCAGGTGTCGGCGGAAAAATCGAAACCGGCGCCTTCAAACGTGCCGTTGTCGATCCGGGCGGCGATGCGACAGAGCGTTGCGACCTCATCGGGCGGCAACTCCGACTCCTCCCACGCCTCGCGCAGCGGGCAAGCGTGGAACTTGATGTCCAGCGAGTCGGCATCGGCACGCAACACTTCGGGCTGGAACATGCGGCCCGCGTCGGGAATGCCGTCGAGGAACGCCGCCTTCAGGCCGGCCAGGTCGTCGGGCGCGAAGCGGCCGTATTTCGCCGGGCCAATCTCCCACCCCCGGCGATAGATCGCCCGCTTCATCACCTCTTCCGCCCGTTCGTCGCCCAATTCGTTGCGAAGTTCGTCGAAAACCAGGTGGTAGATCCTCGCCCGATTCTTGTAGGAATCGTAAAGCTGACGACGAAGCGTTTCTTCCGACATGGCTATCACTCCTTCGTGCTTGGAGACTGTGGACAGACGGACGCGCCGCCCCTTCTTTCCATCGAGACCTTGTCATAGCCCGGCCCGTATCCGTGCTTGACCCTCCCGACGGTCGAGAAGCCCAGCCTCCGCATGATCTTCGCGGTGCGCGGGGTGGTGTTCAGCACGAGAGTCGCATTCTCGCCCGGGCAAAGCTCCCTGGCGACCATCGAGAAATACTCCTCCAACATGCGTAGCAGCGCCGACGGGCCGACTTGAAATGGTTCGAAGAACATCCAACATAGCCCAACAACACCCGGCGCCTTCGCGTAGCAACTGGCACAACCCACGGCGCGGCGACGCGAATCGAGATAGACGTAATGCCGCGCCCACGGCTGGTCCTGCAAGTATCGCTCGAAATCGCCTACGTCGCCGCGGCCGAAGTACTTCGGCACGTTCAGACGCAGTATCTCAACCAGTCGATCGCGATCCGCGTTCGAGTATGGTCTGATTTTCACAGCCGGTCTCGCGTGAAGCTGAAGGTGAACGGCCGCCCGCCGAGGGACGCGGACGTTGGAACGGATATTCAACCATAGGCCGATCTCCCCGACAAGCTGCTCCCACCGGGCCGGGTCGCATGTCGCTGTTTATAGGGCAAGGGGGACGGAGGAGATTGTCGGGAAGAAATCGCCACTTCTCCGCGAGACGCTCTTCGGACAATCTCCTCCGTCCCCTGCCCGCGGTTGCGTCGCCTACTGCCGCAGGCGGATGGGCAACTGGTCGATCTTCGCGGCCAGTATGAAGTCGTTTTGCGACAGGCCGCCGATGGAGTGGGTCGAAAGTTCGATCCAGACGTTTCGATAGCCCTCCAGGTGCAGATCCGGATGGTGGCCTTCCGCCTCCGCCACTTCGGCCACGCGGTTGAAGAACTCGACGCCGGCCGTGAAGTCCTCGGCCAGCCAGTCCTTGCGGATGCGCGAGCCGGCCGCGCTGAACTTCCAGCCGGACAGCGCGACAAGCTGCTCCTCGGCCTGCCGGGGCGTCAGCTTTGGCGTGTTTCGTTCACAGGCCGAACAGTGTCCGGCCGCCAGTTGCGTTGCGCTTCCTGCCATGGAGGAATTGTTGCTTTCCGACAGCGGAAGTCAATGGCCGGCACGGTCGCCCGCGACTCCCCCTCCCTGGAAATCCGATCGGCCGCAAGAGAACGCCCATCTTCCAAAGCCGTCGCAGATTAGCGACAATGGGAGAAGCATCCGCGAGGTGATGATTCTGTGATTCCCGATCTGCAATTTCTGGACGTCCGCGAGCGTTTTCTCCCCGTCAAGCAGACGGCGCTGCGAGATCGCATGCTTGGCGACCCACGCCTCTCGGCCGGCGAGCGGCAACAGCTTGGCAAGCTGTTTGAAATGATCGCGGCCCGCTTCCATTTTGAGTTTCGCGAGAAGCTGGAACGCCTGAAAGCTCTCTACGATCCGTTCGATCCCGATTGCGACACTCTCCCGAGCGTGCCGACCGTCCCCGTCGACCGGCAGGCGCAACGCGAGGAGCTTAGCCGTGCCTTCCGGCAGGTTCTCCGCAACGCCAATTACGCCGAGATGCCGCGGGAGCAGATCGTCGCCTGTGCGGAGCATCAGTCGCAGATCGGCCTGGTCGTGAGGGCCGATTTCTCGAAATACGTGCAGTTACAGGTGTTTTGCCGCGGGATGAGGCGTCGAGCGGCGAAGCGTGCGCCCCTGGCTGACGCCCTGGCGAAAGAGGGACGAGACGGTGCACGTCTTCGCTCGCGTGGCGCTGCTGGTGCGGCTGGCGGAACATCCCGACGGCCCGGTGTTCCTGAAACTCTTCAAGAACGTGGTGGCCGAGGATTTGGAGATGCTCCTGCCCTACGTCCGCATTCGCATGCGGCTGGCTCGACCACCTGACGATCGGAACGTCGGTGGTCGGCGGCGTGGCCGCCGCCGTCTGGAAAGTCTTTTCGGCGACCGTGCTGACGCCGTGGCTGCTGCTGTTCGTGATGGCCGGCTTCACTGGGGCGGCGATCCGCGGCGTCTTCGGCTTTCTCTCCCGCAAGACGAAGTACATGAACACCCTCAGTTCCAACCTCTACTTCCAAAACTCCGCCAACAACGCCAGCGCGCTGACGCATTTGGTCGACTCCGCCGAGACCGAAGAGTGCAAGGAATTGCTGCTGGCCTACTATATTCTCTACGTGGAACGCCGCCGCGATTACACCCAGGACGGGCTCGATCGCCGCGCCGAGCAGTGGCTGCGGACCGAGTTCGGCGTGGAGGCGAACTTCGAGGTTTCCGACGCGGTGCGGAAACTCGTGGAAAAGGACGTCTTGTTTCGCCTGCCGCCGCCCGCGGCAGGGGCGGACGGCGAGAGCGTTCTGAAGGTCTACGACCTGCCGTCGGCGCTCCGCCGCCTCGACGCGGTCTGGGACGCCTACTACCGCTACAGGGACATGCGATCGCCGGAACAAGATCGCTTGGCCGACGCCGACTGCCCCGCCTATCCCTCGGGCACGGCGGAACACGACGAAGAGACGGCGCCCGCGCGGCAAATCGACGCGGAACGGGCCGCCGCGCGCCGCTCCGCCGAGCCGCTGCTTCACACGTCGCGAGTCAAACAGGATTGAGGATGTTCACGCTTGTTATTCGCCATCGTGTCTGGGAGCGTGTTTTGAAAATCTCCCCTCTCCCTTTGGGAGAGGGGCAGGGGGTGAGGGCCGCATGGAGCAGACCACGGAGAACCGAACAGTCTGCCACGATCTGTCCTCACCCTAACCCTCTCCCAAAGGGAGAGGGGACCGATTTCCAACCAAGCTCTTTGATTTTGCCCTTTTTTGAGAGAGAGGACGATCATGATTACCCGGCGTAGAGAGTTCTTGTTGGCGGGCGCGGCCCTGGGAATCGGCGGAGCGGCCGGCCGGACGTTGCTGGCGGCCGACACAACACAACCGGCCGAGGACGTTTCGGCCGTCGAGGATCTGATGCGCGAGCACGGCGTGCTCCGCCGCATCCTCTTGATTTACGCGGAATGTCTTCGTCGCCATCGGGCAGGCAAGACGTTTCATCCAAGCGATCTCCTCCAAAGTGCGACGCTGGTTCGCGAGTTCGTCGAGCAGTATCACGAGAAACTGGAGGAGCAGTATCTCTTTCCCGAGTTCGAGAAGCGTGGCGACCTTGTGCCGCTGGTCAAGGTCTTGCGGCAACAGCACGCCGCCGGTCGTTCGCTGACGGATGCGATTTTCGCACACCTGCCCGCCACTGGGGCGGCTTCCACGTTGCCGCCGAAACTGGCGGCCGCGTGCCGGGCGTTCATCCGCATGTACCGTCCCCACGCCGCCCGCGAAGATACGGTTCTTTTCCCGGCCTTCAAAAAACTCCTGTCGGCCAAGCAGCTCGACGAGTTGGGCGACAAGTTCGAGGACGAAGAGAACCGCCGTTTCGGGGCCGACGGCTTCGGCAAGACGGTCGAGAAGGTGGCGGCAATCGAGAAAGAACTCGGAATTTACGACCTCAGCCAGTTCACGCCCAAAGTGACGAAGTGACGATGGCCGACGATCCTCGCCGCGATACACGACTCAAGGTAAGCGGCGCCGGCGACGATTCGCTCGCACGCAGGCCGTTCCAATTCACGCTGCGGACGCTGTTGCTGTTGACGTTCATCGTGGCGATCTTCTGCTCCGCCGCCGTGACGTTCCACGGCATGACGCGGGTTCTTGCATTCACGGTGCTACTTTGGGCGGTCGCCGGCGGCTTGTGTTGGAGAAGGCGGGTAGCCGGCTCGACTGTCGTCGCTCATCTCGCCGGCCCCACGTATGCGTCCGTCCTCTGGATCGCCTCTGCCTGTGAAGGCAGCGTTTGGGGGCGGGAAGCGGCGACGTTCTTTGCCGTCGGCTTCTTCGCCAGCACGCTGCTGACGATCGCCCTGGTTTGCTTGCGGCGGCGGTGGTGACGGCGTTCTCGCGTCAGATAGATTCGGGTATGGGCGCCGCATGGACGCGGCGGCTAAACGAGGCCCTCATGACTCATCATTGCTCCGCCCCGCTCACCCCTCGCCCATCGCTTGCAGCACTTCCTGCGGGATGTTGAAGTTCGCCGAGACGTTCTGCACGTCGTCGTGGTCGTCGAGCCGCTCCATCAGCTTCAGCACCTTTCGCGCGGCCTCGGGATCGGTGATGTCGACCATGTTGGCCGCGATTCGCGTGACCTGACTGGCCTCGGGGGTGATGCCGGCGTCGGTCAGCGCCTTCGACACGTCGCGGAAGACGGCCGGATTGCAGGTCACCTCGAACTTGCCGTCGTCGGTCGCCAGCACGTCGTCGGCGCCGGCTTCGAGGGCAAGCTCCATCAGCTTGTCCTCATCGACCGCATCGGCGAGCACGAGGAACAGGCCCTTGCTCTCGAACATCCAGGCGACGCAGCCGGAGCTGCCCAGCTTGCCGTCGGAGAGCTCGAAGACGCTGGCGGACTTCGCCGGCGGTGCGGTTGCGGTTGTCCGTCAGCACTTCGCACATGATGGCCACGCCGCCGGGGCCGTAGCCCTCGTAAATGATCTCCTCCAGATTGCCGCCGTCGAGCTCGCCGGTGCCGCGCTTGATCGCCCGCTGGATGTTGTCCTTGGGCATGCTCACGGCCTTGGCGTCGTCGATGGCGTAGCGCAGGCGCAAGTTGGCGTCGGGATCGCCGCCGCCGGACTTCGCCGCCACGATGATCGCCTTCGCCAGCTTGCTCCAAAGCTTGCCGCGCTTGGCGTCGACCAGCGCCTTCTTGTGTTTAATGCCCGCCCAGTGTGAATGACCTGACATGTCGCACCTATCGCATGTTTTGATGAAACAACCAATATCGTGGGAGGAATGACGAAGCGCGAACGACGAATGGCGAAAGAAGGCCGAAGCACGAATGACGAACGATGAAGTGTGTAGCAGGTCTTGATTTCGTCATTTGGATATCGCCATTCCTTCGTCCTTCGTGCTTCGTCATTCACCCATGATTTTCTTTTCTACGATCTTTGCCTTCTCGATTTCCTTTTCCTGCCGAAGCAATCGGGCCGCCTTGCGCCACGACGCGATCGCCTTGTCGCGGCGGCCGGCCTTCTGGTAGGCGTCGCCGAGATGATCGAGGACCGTGCCGTCGGGATTTTTGTCGGCGGCGGCCTTCTCCAATTCGGCCACGGCCGCCGCGTAGTTGCCCTGCCGAAACAGCACCCAGCCGAGGCTGTCGCGATAGGCCATGTTGCCGGGCTCGGCCTCGACGGCCGCCTGGATCATCCGCCTGGCGCGGCCGAGGTGCTCGTTCGCGTCGGCCCAGAGGTAGCCCAAATCGTTCATGGCGCCCTTGTCGTCGGGAAACTCGTCGAGCACCTCTTCCAGCCACTGCTCGGCCTGTGCGGTTTCGCCCTTTTGAGCGCAGAGGTTCGACAGCGCCATGCGGGCCTCGTGCATCACCTCGCGGGCTTCGGCCGAATCGCGGTCGGCGTCGAATTTCTCGATCAACTTGCGATAGGCCCTCATCGCGTCGTCGTTGCGCTTGCCGAAATACAACACCCAGGCCGGACGCACGCAAAAGCGGGGGGAAGCGGGCCTCTTCTGGGCGGCGATCCGCGCGGCGGCCAGCGCATCGTCGGTCCGCCCAGCCAGCACCAGCGCTCCGGCTAGATAAAACTGGAACATCGGGTCGTCCGCCGCCACTTTCTCATCGATCGCCCGTTGAAACACCCTGGCGGCCTCGGCGGGGCGATCGCCGGTCAAAAGCCCCAACCCCCAGACCATAAAGACCTCGTCCGGCTGCTTCGGCTTGGCAGCCAGGGCCAGGTCGAAGAACTCGCCGGCGGTCTTGAACTGTTTCGCGTCCATCGCGCGCAGCGCCGCCGCCAGCCGCATCCCGCAGGCGAGCTTGTCCGGGGCCTCCTTGAGCTTCTTCCGCGCGGCCTCGGTGATCGCGCGGCTGAACTGCTCCTTCTCCGCGGCAGACAGCGATTCGGTCCAGAGGGTTCGCATCAGGCCGAGTCGTTCCACCGCCTCGCCCTGCGTTTGCAGCATGGCGTCGAACCGCTTGGCCTGCCGATACAAATCGAGCAATTCGCGGTAGCCGCTGATCATCGGCTTGGTCTTCAGCAGCTCGACGTAGAGCGCTTCGGCCTTGTCGAGCTTGCCGGCGCGGGCATACTGCGCCGCGAGATAGAAGCCCAACGGCGCAGACTTCGGGTCGGCAGCCCGGAGCTTTTCGAGCCGGGCGATCAGCTCGCCGCTGCGGCCGAGCTGCTTCAACGCCTCGGCCAGCGTCTCGTACGGCGCGTCGCCCGCGTCGGCCAGACGCTCGGGCAGCGCCGCTTCCAGCGCAGCCAGTCCCTCGGCCGGCTTGCGGTTCTTTATCAGCACTCGGGCAAGATTGAACTGCCACATCGCCCTGTTCGGCGCGAGCTTTTCGGCCTGCGCGAACGCGGCCTTCGCGTCTTCCGGCCGATCGGCGGCCAGAAAGCACTCGCCGACGATCTGGTACGACGACGCCCCCTCGGGAAACAGGAGCGCCTTGAGTTGCTCGTCGAGCCCGTGCTTGTCGGCATGCGCGACGGCGTCCAGCAGCTTGGCAAAACACTCCGACGCCCGCTTGTAGTTCTCCGTGACGATGCAGAGATCGCCCAATTCCTTCCAGAGCACGGCCTTCAGCGACGGCCTGTCGCAGGCGGTCAATGCCTTCTCGTAGACGGCCGCCGCCCGGGCGAATTCACTCTGCCGCGTCAAATAGACGCCCAATTGGCGGAGCTGCAAAGGATCGACGCCGCTGGGTTTACCCGGCAGCAGCACGTAGCGGACGGCCTCGTCGTAGCGTTTCAGCCGCAGGGCGAGGGGAACGATCGCCGAGATGAGCGCCGGCGAGCCGGGATCCAGCCGCAGCGCCCGCTGGTAGCAACGCAGCGCATCGGCGTACTCTTTTCGTTGTTCGTGCGTTCTTCCCGTCGCGAACAGCGAAAGCGCCTCGACGCGGTCGCGATCGGCCTCACTCTCTCGATGCGCAGGCACGAACGGCTGCGGTGCGTCGTCGAGCGCCGGTGGAACGGCGGCGGCGAGAAGCAGATGAGGGGCCGCATTGCTCTTCTGACACGCAACCAACGCGACCGCGCTGAACAACAGGCACCAATTCATCAGCAAAAACCGACTTCTCATCACCGCCTCTCATCTCTCATCCTTCATCCCTCATCTTTACCGCGGCTTGCGTTTGGCAAGGCCCTCGGAGGCCGAGCGTTTCTTGGAAGCGGCGGCGCGGGGAAGCGTCTTGTCCGCCGCGGAGGGCTTCGACGGGGTCTTCTTCTTCGGCATCTCGGCCGCCGGCTCGGCGCTGGGGGCTTCGGCCGCGTGCTTCTTCTTCGCCGGCGGTTTTGCCGCGGCCGCAGCTTGCCCCTTCTCCTTGGCCGGCGTTTCCGCCGCGGGCGGCTCGGGCGGCTTCCGCTGCGAGCGATCCACCCGCCGCTTCGGCAGGCGGCTTGCGCACTCGGGATCGATTTGCAGCAGAATCTCGCGGATCGCCGCCGAGTACGGATTCGCCGAGTAGTCGGCGCCTAGCTCGTGGAGCAACGAGCCGAACTCGATCCCCTTGGACTTGGCCACGGCGCGTTCGAGCCCCGGCACCACCTTGGCCGCCGCGTCCTTTTCGCTCACCAGGTCGAGCACGCGGAGCATCGCCATCGTGCCGGCGTCGATGGGAATGGCATGACCGCCGAGCGCCGTTTGAATCGCGTACGATACGACGAACGGCGTGCTGCCGTCGAGCTTCTCCAGCCAGGTGATGGTCGGGCCAAGGTTCTTCTTCTTCAGTTCTTCCAGGTCGAAATTGAACGTCGCCTCGAAGACAGCGTGCAGCACCCGCTTGATGCGGTTGGCCGCGGCGCGGGGATCGGGCAGGCAGGCCATCACCTCCGAGAGCTCCGAAATCGAAGTTACCCGCACCTCGTTCCAGTCGAAAAACGTGTGCACCAACGCCGCGAAACTCTCTTCCGCGGCGTCGTGATGCGCGTCTTCCAGGCAGCAGGCGAACAACAGATGCTCGATCACCGAGCGCCCGCTGCCGGGCGAGGCCGGCTTGTAGTGCTTCTTCAGAACCTTGTGCACCTTGGCGAATTGGGCGGTGCGGCTGACGGCTGTCATGGCAATGCCTCGTTGAGTCGATCGCAGATTCAAAATGTCAAATTTGAAATTGCAGATTTGAAATCTCAAATCTGCAATCTCCGCTTTTCAATGCTCTACCCGGCGGCCTCGTCGTCCTGGCTTTCCGCCGGCTCGTCGCTCTCCTCCGCGGGGAGGACTTCTTTCAGTATCTTGGCCACGGCGATCGAGCGCTTGACCCCTTGATCCAGCAGGAAGCTCAGCTTCGGCGTATAGCGGATGTCGATCCGCTCGGCGATTTTCGCTTGCAGGAAGCCGGCGGCGCTTTGCAGGCCGCGGAGCGTCAGCTTCTGCCGGCCCTCGTCGCCCATCACCGAGACGTGAACCTTCGCGTACCGCAGATCGCGCGACACCTCGACGTACGTGACCGTGACGTCGCGGACCCGCGGGTCGTTCAATTCGGCCAGAATCGCCATGCTGACGACTTCGCGAATGGCTTCGGCGGCTTTTTCGGTGCGTCGGGAGGACATAGTGGGCAGTCGGTAGTGGGCAGTCGGCAGTCGGAAGTCGGCAGTGGGCAGTGGGCAGTGGGCAGTGGGCAGTGGGCAGTGGGCAGTGGGCAGTCGGCAGTAGGCAGTCGGAAGTCGGCAGTGGGCAGTCGGCAGTGGGCAGTGGGTCGTAGCTGGTGGACGCTTGTGGTAAACCCTTCGACTTACTGCCGACTGCCCACTGCCGACTGCCCACTTACTTCTTTTTCAAAACGTTCTGGCGATCTCCTCGATCTTGTACGCTTCCAACAGGTCGCCCTCCTTGATGTCGTTGAATCCGGCGAGCTTCATGCCGCATTCCAGTCCCTCGCGCACTTCGCGGGCGTCGTCTTTCTCGCGTTTGAGCGACTCGAGCGCGTAGTCGCCGATCACGCGGCTGTCGCGGATCAGGCGCACGCGGGCGTCGCGCTGCACGACGCCGGCCAACACGCGGCAGCCCGCCACCGAGCCCACCCGGCTGATGTGGAACACCTGCTGCACCAGCGCCCGGCCCAACTCCTTCTCCTGCTTCTCCGGCTTGAGCATTCCTTCCAGGGCCGCTTTCAGATCGTCGGTCACCTGGTAAATGATGTCGTAGCGGCGGATCTGCACGCCGAGCTTGTCCGCCAGCGTTCGCGCGCCTTCGTCGGGCACTACCGAGAACCCGATAATGATCGCGTCCGAGGCGTTGGCCAGTTGCACGTCGGCTTCGCTGATGCCGCCCACCGTCGCCTGCAGAATCTTGATCTGTACCTCGGGGTGTTGCAGCTTTGAAAGCTCTTTGCGGATCGCCTCGATCGAGCCGCGCACATCGGCGCGGAGGATGATGTTGAGCGTTTGCACCTTGCTTTCCTGGCCGAGCCGCTCGTACAGAGTCTCCAGCGTGACGTGCGGCTGGAAGTGGCCCAACTCGCGCCTCCGCGCCTCCGCGGCACGGTCCTCGGCCAGTTGGCGGGCCTGGGTAATGTCGGGCAGCACGTAGAAAGTATCGCCGGCGCCGGGAGCGGAGCCCAGCCCCGTCACGTTCACCGGCGTGGACGGGCCGACCTCGCCGTATTTCTGCCGCGGCTTGAGCGTGTCGTACATCGCCTTGACCCGGCCGTAGGTCGCCCCGCAGACGACTACGTCGCCGACGTGCAACGTGCCCGTCCGCACCAACAGCTTCGCCATCACGCCGCGATTCTCTTGCATCTCGGCTTCCAGGCAAGTGCCGCGGGCAGGGCGATCGGCGTTGGCCTTGTACTCGTGCAGCTCGGCCACCGTCAACAACGTCTCCAGCAACGCGTCCATCCCTTCGCCGGTCACGGCGCTGGTCTTGACCACTTCGGTGTCGCCGCCCCACTCGCTCGGCAGCAAGCCGTTGGCCGCCAACTGCTCGTAAGCCCTCTGCACGTTGGCCCCCGGCAGGTCGATCTTGTTCAGCGCCACCACGATCGGCACTTCGGCGGCGTGGGCGTGGCTGATCGCCTCCTCGGTCTGCGGCATCACGCCGTCCTCGGCCGCCACCACCAGCACGGCGATGTCGGTGACGTTGGCGCCGCGGCGCGCATCTCGGTGAACGCCTCGTGGCCCGGCGTATCGACGAAGGCGATCGCGCGGCCCTCCTTCTCGACGCGGTAGGCGCGGATGTGCTGGGTGATGCCCCCTTTTTCGTGCGCGGCCACGTCGATGCCGATGATCCGATCCAAAAGCGAGGTCTTGCCGTGGTCCACGTGGCCCAGGAAGGTGACGATCGGCGGACGTGGCACGAGCTTCGCCGGGTCGTCCGGGACTTCCAACGAATCGATCACCTGCTGCTCGAGGTTCACGGCGTGGTGGAACGTGACCTGGGCGCCGAGTTCCACCGCCAGCAGTTCGGCCATCTCCGTATCGAGCGTGGCGGCGATGTTGCTCATCGTTCCAAGCTCCAAGAGCTTGGCCAGGATGGTGCGGGCGGGCACGCCGAGGGCCTCGGAGAAGCTCCGCACCGTGCACGGCAAGTCGACCGTGATGCTCTCGCGCCTTGGCGCCGCGGTATTTGTTCCGGTCCGCCGGATGTGCGTGCGCTTCCGGGCGGTGCTGACCGACGTTTCCTCTTCGCCGTCTTCCGCCTTTCGCCGCTTGGCGGTGGCCGCTTTCTTGCGTTTGAGCTGCCGCTGTTCGCGGCCGCCGAGGGTCACCTTCCCTTCGTCTTCCGACACGGGCGCGACCGCACGGCCGCCGCGGCGCGAACGCTCGCGGCCGGACGCCGGCGCTTCGCCGGGCAGCGAGGCAGCCTCCGAGGGCCCGCCTTTGCGGGGCGATCCCTTGCCCGTCTTGGCCGCCTCTGCCGCCATCCGCTTCTGCTCATGTTTGCGGATATGCTCGGAGAGAGGTTTCGTGCCCGCTTTGCCGGCGCGGATCGCGTCGCGAGGCAGCTTGAGGTCGGGCTTCTGCGGCGTGGGCTCCGCCGACTTCGAACGCGCCGGCCGCTTCGACGTGGGCAACGGCGCCAGCTTGATCGCCGGCCGCCGGTCCCGCTCCCCCGCCCTCTCCTTCTCGCGGGCCTTGATCCGCTCCTTTTCCCGCTCCTTTTCTCGTTCCCGCTCTCGGTCTTTCTCCCGTTCTCTTTCTCGCTCGCGCTCGCGGCCCTTCGCCAATTCCGCCTGGCGTTCTTGTTCGATTTCCGTGGCCGATTTCGTCTCGATCTCGGCCTCGACGGGGGCGAGCAACGGCGGCGGCGCTTCCGGCTTCTTCCTCAGCAGCGGAGGCCGCTCGTGCTTATTCGGAGGAAGAACGGGAACCTTGTTCAGTCCGACCGTGCCCGCCGGGGCAATGTAATCTTCGCGGCGGAAGGGAGAGGGCGCCGCCGGCTCAGCATGACTCGCCGCAGCGCCGGGGCGCCGAACCGCGCGGCCTTGCCGGCGTTGATAAACGCCGTGACCGTCGCCATCTCCTCGTCGGTCAGGCTGGCCAGCGCAGAGCCCTTTCCCGTGACACCCGCCTTCGCGCAGATGTCGACCAGCACTTTGCTGTCGAGCTTCAGTTGTTTCGCTAACGAGTAAATGCGGATGGGCAAGGGGCCGCTCCCTCTGGTAAATTGCGTCCAACGATCGTCGCTCGCGTTTTCGCGCGGTTTCTCCGTTACGGGGCGTCATCGGACGTCTCCGCAGGTGGCGCCTCTGATTGACCTGCAGCATCGGCGGCCGGCTCACCGGTCGCGACGGCTTCCGCGGCGCTTGCGTCGGAAGCCGCTTCTTCGATGACTTCGGCGGGTTTGCCGTCGGCGTAGTAGGGCGTGGCTTTCGCCGCCGCTTCGGCCGCCTCGGCCGCCTCCATTCGATCCTGCTCGCGCTGCTGCCGCCGCTGCTCGGCGGCGGCCCGCTCGGCCTCCGAGGCTTTGGCCCCGGCTTGCGTGACGATATGATCCACCTGTTCGGCAGTCAGACCGCCCATCTCCATCAGAGCGTCCGGCTCGATTGTCTCGAGGTCGTCGTAGGAGAGGAAGCCCTCGCCCACCAACCGCTCGGCCAGTTCGGGTTCGACGCCGTCGATCGACGAATAGCCCGCCACCGCCTGCTCGATCTGCTCGTCGAGCTCCTCGCGGGTCATGATTTCGATGTCCCAACCGCAGAGCTTGCTGGCCAGCCGCACGTTCTGCCCCCGCCGGCCGATAGCCAGCGAGAGTTGGTCCTCCTGCACCAGCACGATCGCCCGGCCCGAGCATCTGGCAAAGGATTACCTCCTCGACGTCGGCCGGCTGCAGGCGTTGGGAATCAGCACTTGCATGTCGTCGTTGTAGCGGACGATGTCGATCCGTTCGCCGGCCAATTCGTCGACGATGTTCTTGATGCGGTTGCCGCGCACGCCCACGCACGCCCCGACGCAATCGACCCGTTGGTCGGTGCTGCTGACCGCGACCTTGGTGCGGTAGCCGGGCTCGCGGGAAATCGAGCGGATTTCGATCACGCTCTCGGCGATCTCCGGAATTTCCTGCTCGAAGAGGCGCTGCACCAGATGCGGCTTCGTGCGGCTGAGGATGACCTTCACCCGGCTCCCCGCCTTCTTCACCTCGTAGACCGTCGCCCGCACGCGCTCGTTCGGATGATGCGTTTCGCCGGGAATCTGCTCGCCCTTCGGCAGGATCGCCTCGACGTTGGTAAGCGAAACCGTGGCAGCGCCGCCCTCGTAACGCTGGATGACACCGGTGACCAGTTGCCCGCGAAGCTCTTCGTATTCGTTGTACAGTGCGTCCCGCTCCGCCTCGCGGATCTTTTGGATCATCACCTGCTTGGCGGTCTGCGCGCCGATCCGCTCGGCGATTTCGGCGGTATCCATCGGCACGCCGTTGTGGCTACCGCGAATCGCGCCGGTTGTGCGATCGATCTCGACGACGATTTCGGCCTCTTCCCCGTAGTGCTTCTTGGCGGCCGAGATCAGCGCAGCCTCGATCCCCTCGAAGACGATCTCTTTCTCGATATTCTTATCGCGATGGATCGCATCGACGATACGAAGAATCTCGTTGGGGTCCATTCGATCTCACTTTCACCGAGTTAGAGGGACACCCTCCACGCCCCGCTCGACCCCCCAAAAACGGCCGAGACGCTACAAAATCTTACAACACCACTACTTAGTGGTTAAGACAATCTAGTAAGCATATCGGTCGCACTTGGGGGTGTCAAGGCGGTCGGCAACGCCGACGAACCAAAGGGTGAGCGTCGCGATTGTGGTGGAAATTGCCTGTATTAGCGAAGTTCTTGAAGAACGCTGTCTTCCCGAGTCCGTTTGCCCTTGAGTTCCGACTCGCAACGTGCTACTCAGCAGCTCTCTGAGGTTATCAAAGTCTCCCAGACCATCCAATTTCATCGTTGCCGGGGTTCTACCACAAATCTGACGCTCAAACACCTGGGTCCGTTTCCGCGCTAAGTCGTTGATGCATCACACGTTCCGCAACCGCCCGCGCCGCAGAATGCCCGTCAGAATCGCCGGGTGGCCAAGGGAAGGAAGAACGCAGGGGCCAAGCTATGAACTGTCAACAGTGTTGAACTGCCGACGCCGATCGTTGGCGGAACTTCGAGGCGGCGGACAAGCTCGTCGGCTGAATGGGACATCCGTTGCCTGGTTGCCGTTCCCAGCCTCGTTCCTCGTCCTCCGCCCCCTACTCCTCTTCCTCTTCCTTCATCTGCGCCTTGGCCATGATCTCCTGCATCACGTTGCCGGGCACGATGTCGTAGTGGCTTAGCTCCATGGTGTAGCTGCCGCGGCCGCCGGTGATGCTGGAGAGACTGCGGGCGTAGGTGGTCACCTCGGCCAACGGCACCTCGGCGATCACGGTTTGCAGGTCGCCGCCGGCCGAGTCCATGCTCAAGACGCGGCCGCGTCGGCCGGACATGTCGCTGTTGATGTCGCCGACGTTGGCCATCGGGACCGTCACCTCGATCCGCACGATCGGCTCCAGCAGCGACGGCTTCGCCTGCTGGAAGACGTTGCGGAAGGCCATCGAGCCGGCCGTCTTGAACGCCTGCTCCGAGCTATCGACCGGATGATGTTTGCCGAAGTGAACCTCGACGCAGACGTTCTGCACCTTGTAGCCGGCGATTACGCCGCGCTCGATCCTCTCGCGGAAGCCCTTCTCGATGGCCGGCAGGAAATTGCCGGGGATCGTGCCGCCGACGACCGAGTCGATCCAGAGGAAATTGTTCGCCTCGTCGTAGTGGAGTTCCTTCATCGACGGGAACCTGGCTTTCGTGGCCCACTCCTCGACGTTCACGTCCTTCGGCAGCGGGAACATGCGGATGTGGACTTCGCCGAACTGGCCGCGGCCGCCGGTCTGCTTCTTGTGGCGATACATGCCCTCGGCGTTGGCCTGGATCGTTTCGCGATAGGGAATCTTCGGCTCGCGGGTTTCCACCTCGACCTTGTCGCGGCGTTTGAGCCGCTCGCGGAGGATTTGCAGGTGCAATTCGCTCATGCCGGTGATGACCATCTCTTTGGTCTGCGCATCGAGATCGCGGTGGAACGTGGCGTCCTCTTCGCAAATCTTCTGCAACGCGCCGGAGAGCTTGCCTTCGTCGCCGCGGCTCTTCGGGCTGGCGGCCAGGCCGACCATCGGCGTCGGGAACGGAATCGGCGGCATCGTCAACTCGCCCAGCGACGAGCCGGTGTGCAAATCCTCGACCTTGGCCACTGCCACGATCCCGCCGGGGCCGATCTCGTCGATCGCCGTGGTCTCCTCGCCCTGCACGCTGAACAGCGTGCTGAGTTTGACGGGCTTCCGCACGCCGACCACGGGCACGCTGGCGTCTTTCTTCAGCGTGCCCGAGAAGACGCGGACGAAACTGAGCTTCTGCACGAACGGGTCGATGCGGGTTTTGAACACCTGGGCGACCAGCGGACCGGCCGGATCGGCCTTCACTTCGACCTCTTCGCCGGCAGCGTTCTTCCCGGTCCGCCGCAGGACGTCCGGCGGCAGAGCGCAGAGCCCCAGTGCCTCGATCATTTCGGGCAGGCCCACGCCCGTCTTGCCCGACGCGCAGACGATCGGCATCAGCGAGCCCTCGGCGATGGCCTTGACGATCAGCCGTGAAATCTCCTCATCCGTCGGCGGAGTTCCCTCGAAGTACCGCTCCATCACCGCTTCGTCGACCTCGATGATCGTCTCCAGAAGCGACTCGCCGATCTTCTTCGGGTCGGCCAGCGCGCCGGCGGTGTCGGCGGGCGGCTTGAGCGTGCTGGCCACTCCGCGGAAGTCGCCGCCCTGCCCCAGCGGCACGTTCAGCAGCACGCAGGACTTGCCGAAAAGCTCCTGGATGCTTTCGACCAGCTTGGGGAAGTCGATGTTGTCGGAATCCATACGGTTGATGACGATCATGCGTCCCAGGCCGGCTTTCTTGGCTTCGGCGAAGACGCGGCGGGTGTTCACTTCGATGCCCGACTGGGCGTTGATCACGATCGCCGCGGTATCGACGCCCCGCATCGCGCCGATCGCCTGGCCGATGAAATCGGGATAGCCGGGCGTGTCGATCATGCAGAAGTGCTTGCCGCCGTGATCGCAATGCACGACGGTCGCCTCGATCGAGTACTTGTGCTGCTTCTCTTCCTCGTCGAAGTCGCAGATGCTCGTGCCGTCATCGACGCTGGCGTTGCGGCCGACCGCGCCGGTGGTGGTGAGAATCTTATCGACCAGCGTGGTCTTGCCGGCCGAACCGTGCCCGCAGAAAACGACGTTGCGAATCTGATCGACTGAGTACTTGGCCATGAAAAGTTCCCTTCGGAGGGTGTGCCACTGCTTGCTCGCAAGCAGTGCCGGGCGTTTCACTCCGGCAGAGCACTGCTGACAGGCAAGAGGTGGCACACAACGTTAAGAAATGCGGTGGTTAATGGTTAGGTTCCCGCGACGACAATCGCCTCGGGCAGGGTTAACGTTCCTTCGTATAACGCCCGGCCGATGATGCAGCCGGCCATCGGCACGGCGGCCAGCCGGGCCACGTCGTCTTTGGTCGTCACGCCGCCGGAGGCCACGACCGGCCACTCAACCGCGGCCTGCATCGCGGCCATTGCCGCCACGTTCGGCCCGGCCATCATTCCGTCGGTGGCGATGTCGGTATAGACGATCGCCGCCAACGGCTCGCCGGCGAACCGGCGGGCCAGGTCGGTTGCCGCCACGTCGCTGGTCGATTGCCAGCCCTCGGTGGCCACCCGTCCGCCGCGGGCGTCGATCCCCAGCACCAGCCGGTCGGGAAACTTCCGGCACATGCGGCGAAACCAATCCGGCTCGCACAGGGCCAGCGTGCCGATCACCAGCCGCGTAAGGCCCAGCTCGAGCAAACTGCGAATCGACTCCTCGTTGCGTATGCCGCCGCCGAGCTCGCAGGGCACCGCAACCGCCTCGACGATCGAGCGGACGCTCGGCCAGGTTGGCCGGCCGGCCCTCCCGCGCCCCGTCGAGATCGACCAGGTGGAGGCATTTCGCCCCCAGGTCGACCCAATGCCGGGCCATGGCGGCCGGATCGTCGCCGAAGACGGTCTCCTGGCGGTAATCGCCCTGCCGAAGGCGGACGCATTTACCCCCCCGCAGGTCGATCGCCGGCCAAATCTCCACGCGATTGCTGCTCCTGCCCGTCGCCGGGCGTAACGGCAAAACATGCAATATGACACACATTTCGCGGGCACGCAAGCGGGCGGAATGTCTCGCAGAAGCAGAAGGGGGAGAGATCATTCCGCCCGCGTTTGCGGCTCCCTGCACCGCGGCCTATGATTCTATAATACCCCCAAAAGGCGTATTATGTTCTTCCCGCTGCACGACAACATCCTGTCCAAACGGCTTCCGCTGGTCACCTACGTGTTGATGACCATCAACGTTCTGGCGTTCGTCTGGGTGAGCCGGCTGCCGTCGTTGCCGCAGGAAGTCTGGGCGTATCAGCATGGTTTTGTGCCGGCGCGGATCGCACAACTTGGAAATCCGCGGTCGATCTTTGTGCCGGTCAACGTACTCGTTCACGAGCCGTTCCGAGGCGAATATTACCAGCGGCGGGCATGGAGCTCGCTCCCGATCCGAAGCAAATCGTGGCGTCGTTTGTGACCGGCATGTTCCTCCATGCCAGTTGGCTCCACCTGCTTACCAACATGTGGTTTCTCTGGCTCTTCGGCAACAGCGTGGAAGACCGCCTGGGACCGCTGCCATTTTTGTTCCTCTATCTGTCTTGCGGGTTGATCGCCAGCTTTGCGCATTGGGCCGCCGTCCCGAACAGCATCACACCGGTGATCGGGGCCAGCGGCGCCATCGCCGGCATTCTCGGGGCCTACCTCGTCACATGGCCCTTGGCTCGCATCACCACGTTCGTCTTTCTGGTGGTGTTCATCACCGTTATCGACATTCCGGCGTTGATCGTGCTTGGCGTGTGGTTTGCCGTCCAGGTGATTGCCGGGCAGATGGCGTCAACTTATGCCGGGGCCGGAAGCGTGGCGTGGTGGTCGCATGTCGGCGGATTCGTGGCAGGCATGGTGATCATGCCGCTGTTGGGCCTGCTGTTTGTCCGAAAGGGCACAGACGAGAAAACCGAGCGCCCGCCGGTTGAGGGCTGTCGGCTCTGCGACGCGGCTTCCTGAGGGGGTGGGTTCCACGCGGCGTGCGGGAACGAGAAACCGATTTTGGGCGAATGCGCGTCAGATCGGCGCCAATTACGGTACTATTAAGAGGGAGAGCGGCGGCACGCGATCGTCTCCCCCCACGTTTTTACGAACAACCGGGACGGGTTCCCTCCGATGGCGGACAACAGGCAAGTGGTCGGCGAGTTCGTGCAGCGGCTGACAAGCTGCCAGCCGCGGCTCTACGCCTACATCATGACGTTGGTCCTCGATCCGCACGAGGCCGACGATGTATTGCAGCAGGCCAATCTGGTGATGTGGCAGAAGCTCGACGAGTTCCTGGCGTGCGAGAACTTCGACGCCCTGGCCTGCCGGGTGGCGTACTACCAGGTGCTGGCCCATCGCCGTGATCAGTCGCGCGAGCGGCGGCGTCTGCTGTTCGGCGATCACTTGATCGAGAATCTGGCGGCGGCGGCCCGCGGCAAGACCGATTCCTTTCAAGGCTATCTCACCGCGTTGCGCGATTGCATGGCCAAGCTGTCCGACGTGCAGCGCGAGCTGGTGCGGAAGCGTTACGAGCCGGGCGGATCGGTCAACGACATCGCCGCCGATTGCGGCGACTCTCCCAATAACGTCTCCGCTTCGCTGTATCGCATCCGCAAGCTGCTGCTGGCGTGCATTCGCGAAAACCTGGCCCAGGATGCCGACCGATGAGCAAACTGCGCGAACCCATCCCTGAAATCGATTCGTTGCTCGCTACGGCGGTCGACGGCCGGCTGACGGAATCGGACCGCGCCCGGCTCGAGCGGTTGTTGGAAGAGAGCGATGACGCCCGCGAGTCGTATATCGAACAGGTAGTTCTTCACGCGATGCTCCGCTGGGAACATGCGTTGCCTCTGGGAATTGAAGCGAACCATGCCGATGGCGGCACGAGCGATTTCCGCGGACTGACGGCTCGCGAGGAGCGGGGCACGGAGGGCGGCTCGGCGACGGGTGATTCCGTGTCCGGTCCGATGTCCGCCACCGTCGAGACTCCGATCTTTCCCGTCCTGCTCGACGCACCCACGCCCTCGCACTGCTGCCTTTTCCGCTCCGCCTGGCGGTTTTTTGTTCTCCTACTGCGTCGCGGCGGCGATCGTGGCCGTCGGCATGTTGATTGGCTGGGCATACCAGCTATCCATTCCGCGGTCGGATCGCCAGAAACAGGAGATTGCCAAGCAATTGCCGCAGCCCGACGCGCCGCGGCGCCGCCAGCCGACAGCGGTCTTCGTCGGTCGGATTACCGGCGCCATCGATTGCCATTGGGCCGATCCGCGCACGGCGCCGACCGGCTCTGAGTGGGTCGCGCTGGGCCGGAAGTACGACTTGGCCTCGGGCCTGCTGGAAATCAGCTACGACAGCGGCGCCAGGGTCATTCTCGAAGGGCCGTGCATCTATGAGGTGGAATCGGAGATGGGCGGCTACCTCGCCCTCGGCAAGCTGACCGCACGAGTGGAGAAAAAGGCGGAAGGTGGAGGGCGGAGGGCGGAGGGAAACAACGCATCCGATTACGCCCATCAACGAATCCGGGAATCGCAGCGCACCTCTTCCCCCCTCCGCCTTCCGCCCTCCGCCCTTTTCTTCGTTCGCACTCCCACGGCCACGATTACCGACCTCGGCACCGAGTTCGGCGTCGAAGTCGACAAATCCGGCGCCGGAAAGACCCGTGTTTATCGAAGGCAAGGTCGAGTTGCGCGTGGACCGGCGGCGGCACAAACGATACACAGGTCGTTCAGTTGGGAGAGAACCAGTCGGCTCGGGTGGAAGTCGGCAAGGATCGGGTCGCCCGGTGGTTCGCGACACGGGCCAATGCCGAGCCCGTCTTCGTGCGGCGGATGCCCAAGCGCGTGCCGATCAAGCTGTTCAGCACGGGCATGGACGTGAAAGCGGGCCAAGCCGGACCCGCACTGGCAGCTTGTGGCCCGCAGCGACGATCCGCAGGTTCAAGCCGCGGCCGGCGCTGGTGGAAAAGCCCACCGACCCGGCGTTTCGTCGTCAATCAGCCCGACCGTTCACAATGGATCTCGGCGGTGGGCGCTCACTCGCCGTTGCCAACGGCGCGTTCTTTACCTTTCGCACGACATTCGATTTGAAGGGAATGCGGCCGGCCACGGCCGTTTTGCACGGGCGATTCGCCGTCGACAACCACGTCCGTTCGATTCGCTTGAACGGCCGGAGATTCCGGTGCCCAAGCACGGCTACGTGCAGTTCGGCTTCCTCCATCCCTTCGCCTGCAACCGCGGCTTCGTCGAGGGAGTCAACGTGCTGGAAATCGAGGTGGAGAACGGGTTGCCCGAGCTGGACCTTTCCCACAAGTCGTTCAGCCCCATGTGTCTGCTTATGGAATTGGAGGGGTCCGCCGTTCCGGCATGGTCGGAACCTTCTCATAACGTCATCAACGCGAAACACGAAAGAGTCCAAGAACTGAGAGGCTATCGACAATGAATCGAGTATCGCAGAACCGCGGTTTTACCCTGGTCGAGCTGCTGGTCGTGATTACGATCATCGGCATCCTGATCGCGCTGCTGCTGCCGGCGGTGCAGGCCGCCCGCGAGGCGGCGCGGCGGGTGCAATGCAGCAACAACCTCAAGCAACTCGCGCTGGGATGCATCGGCCACGAAAACGCCACCGGGCGATTTCCGACCGACGGCTGGGGATGGGGCTGGACGGGCGACGCCGACCGCGGAAACGACTGGCGGCAGCCGGGCGGATGGCTCTACAACATCCTGCCCTACATCGAGCAGCAACCGCTGCACGACATGGGCTTGGGAATCTCCCCCTGGAACGACCCGGCGAAGAAGGATCTCCACAGGCAACGAATGGCAGGTCCGCTAAACACGTTTTACTGCCCGTCGCGCAGGGCCGCCAACGCTTATCCCTATACAGACTGGGATCCCGCGAATGCCAGTCACCCGCGGAACCGTGGGACGTAACGACTACGCCGCCAACGGCGGCGATCATTACACAAGCCCTGACAGCCCTATCTCAGCGGCTTGGTCGTCGATCTATACCGAGGGTGGGCCCAACAGCCCGACCCAGGTTGAGAATCCGCCGGGGCAGATGACGGCCGGCGCAGAACCACCTTCGGCAACGTGGCAAAGTTCGCCACCGGCATCATGTTCTGCGGCAGCTTGATTCATGCGACGGACGTGATCGACGGGACAAGCAATACGTATCTGATCGGCGAGAAATACGTGGGTCCCGATTGGTACTATAGCGGCAACGACGTTTGCGACAACGGAGACCAGTTCCAGGGCGACAATGGCAATATCGCGCGGTGGGGGCGATGGGATGCCACGCCCACGAACACCATCCCACCCATGCAGGATACCCCTGGCTTCTGGTACGGCTGGGGATTCGGCAGCCCCCACGCCAATAGCCTCAACATGGCTTTCTGCGACGGCTCGGTCCAGGCGATCGCCTACTCGATCGACCCGGAGGTCCATCGCTGCCTCTGCAACCGCATAGGATGAAAAGGCGATCGATGCCAAGAAGCTCTGATTGACGAAATTCAACGCTACGGCAAGTTGCCGGAGGCGTTTCCAGACGCCGATGGCAGCAGCGCAGCGGCGACAGATCGGCGACGGGAGTCGCCTCCTACAAGTCGATGTTGTTGGGACAGCCGTTGCGCTGCCACCCCTGCGGCAAGAGGGCAAGTGTCGTCTCAACGATGGCTGAGAACTGCCATCCTTCATCGATCGTTCTTCATCTTTTATCTCTCTTTTTATCTCTCTGCCCGAGCGACCGCACGTAATTTACCACGTCCCAGATTTCCTCCGGCGTCGAGCACGCCCCTGCTGCTCGGCGACGGGCCGTGCGGCCGGCATCGGCGTCCCCTTGATCCCCACGCAAATCCGCCAATACTGGTCGATCGGCCGATCGCCGCCGTGAAAGACTACCCCGGGTGAAATCGCGAGGATGCAGTCGTTCGATCGGCAGGCGAAACCGGCCGGCCAGCTCGCCGGGTCTGCTCGGGCGTGCGCGCCGAGCTTCCGCTTGTTCCAATCGTCGTACAGCTCCGGCTGCTCGCCGCGGCCGTCGCCCAGCGGTCCATGACACCTCACGCACTGCTCCGCGCCGGGAAACAAGCTTTCGGCCCCGGGCAATCGACGCGGCCAGCTTCTCGGGCGTATCGGCCGGCGGCGCGCGGCGGAACGACCGCCAGCGCCCGGGCCTCGCTCCCACGACTCGGCCGCCGGCAACAATCCCTTGTCGACGACCTCGCTGCATGTCGAGCGGCAGACTCGCGTCGTCGTCGACCACCGATTCGATGCAGGTACAACTCCGTCTCGCCGCGGATGCGCCAGATACTTGACGTATTCCAGCAGCGCGTCGAGTTGGTCCGCGGGCAGCTTGCGGAACGACGGCATGGCCGTGCCTGGAATGCCCTGTTGCAGCGTGCGGCAGCAGGTCTTCGTCGACTCGGCTTGGCGCCGCCGGCGGTCGAGGTGTACTTGAACATGCCGCTGCGGAAGTCGCGCGATAGGATCGAGCACGCGGCCGCCGTGCCGGCCCCGTCGCCCGAAATCCCGTGACAGCCCGCACAATGCCGGCGGAACAGTCCCCACTGGCGTCCCTTCGCATCGCCGCCGATTGGCCCGGCCGCCGTCTTCAACAACTCCAGCCGCAGATCGACGCCCGCGGGCGACGCGGGCACGTCGGGCGTGCCGAACAGCGTCTTCAGCGTCTGCCCGGATCGCGTCCTTTTGCTTGCGGCTGATCGTGGCCACGTCGCGCCCTTCGGTATTCAGCCGAAACTCCGGCGGCTTCGATGTCGAACAGCCGCACGTCGCCGCAATGAAAAGCGGGAACAGGAGAAGGACGTTTAGCCGGCGAGCTTGCTCGCCGCGTGGTGCGACGGCCACGACACGGTGAGCAAGCTCGCCGGCTAAACGGAATTGCGATGCGAATCCGATCCGTATTCATCGTTCATCATTCCGCGTTCATGATTTGCATCATCCCAGCCCGTGCTTCGCCAGTTTGTCGCGGAACGTCGAGGGCTTCATGCCCAACGCGGCGGCGGCGGCCGATTTGTTGCCGCCGGCGTTGCGGAGGGCGTCCTGCAGCAATTGCTTCTCGGCATGGTCGATGGCGGCTTGAAACCCGCCGACCGGCAGACGCTGGTTCGGGTCGGGGCCGCCGATCTCGGCGGCGAGGACTTCGGCGGTGACGTTGCCGCCGCCGATCAGATACGTGCGTTCGAGCGTGTGGTACAGCTCGCGGACGTTGCCCGGCCAATCGTGACGCGAGAGCAGCTCCATTGCGTCGGCGGCGATCGGACAGGGGCGGCCGGCGATGCGTTTCAAGAAGTGCTCGGCCAGCAGCGGCACGTCTTCCAATCGCTCGCGGAGCGGCGGGATGTTGATCCGCAGCACGTCGAGCCGGTAGTAGAGATCCTCGCGGAACGAGCCCTCGCCGATCTTTTCCAGCAGGTTTCGCTTGGTCGAGGCGATGATCCGCACGTCGGCCTTGATCGGCGTGCTGCCGCCGACGCGCTCGAAGACCTTTTCCTCGATCGCCCGCAGCAGCTTCGGCTGTTGCTCCAAGGGGATGTCGTCGACGTCGTCGAGATAGAGCGTGCCCCCTTCGGCCGAGATCGAAGCGGCCTTTGCGTTGCTGCTCGGCGCCGGTGAACGAGCCGCGTTCGTGGCCGTAGAGTTCGCTTTCAATCAGTTGCGGCGGGAAGAGTGTGCAGCCGACTTTGACGTAGGGGAAATCGCGGCGGTGGGAGTTGCGGTGGATCGTGGCGGCCAGCAGGTCTTTGCCCACGCCCGTCTCGCCGTACAGGAGCACGTTGGCGTCGGTCTTGACACAGACCTCGATCATTCGCCTGACGCGATCCATCGCGGCCGATCGGCCGATGACTGCCGCCTCGACGTCGGCGGCGTGAACAGTTCCCACTGGGTCGGCTGCGACGCCGGCGGCCTGCCGCTGCCGCTCGATGCGGGCCAGAAGCGGCAAGATGTCTTCGTTGCGAAACGGCTTCGTGAGGAAATCGAACGCCCCGAGCTTGATCGCCTCGACCGCCACGGGAATGCTGCCGTAGGCGGTCATCATAATGACCTCCATGTCGGCCGCCGGGCCCTGCTTGATCTGCTTGAGCAATTCGATGCCGTCGAGCTTGGGCATCTTCAGATCGGTCACGACCACGTCGAACCGCCCGGCGGCGAGCTGCTCGACCGCCTCTTGACCATCGGCCGGCCGTAACCACCTCATGCCCCTGCGCCGCGATGTCGTCGGCCAAGGTGATCCGCTTGATCTTTTCGTCGTCGACAACCAGGATTCTCATCGGCGCGGCATTGGAAGGTTCAGCGGGACAGAGGAGGCGGTCGGAAGAAAGTGGCCGGAGACCGAAGACGTTCTTCCGTCAGCCTCCTCCGTCCCCTTCCGTTTCTCCATATCCCCACGGTACATCGTGCGCCGGCGGTCGTCAACGGGCAGGCTCGCTACATCAGGCGCCCGGCGAGACGCCGCGTTATATTGACACAAAAGCATCGCCTCTGGTCTTATCGGCGGCGTGCAAGCGTTTACGGGCCGGAAACAGAGGGGGAACGGAGCTGGTTTTCGGCGGCAGTTTTGCCCGCAAGGCAAGGCATTTTTCCGAAAACCTCCTCCGTCCCCTTTCCACCCTCTCATTTACGAAAGAGTTGTTGACATGAAACAGTGTATGATTTGCGCGGCTCTCGTAACGGCGATCGGATTGATGGGAACGTCGGCGACCGCGGCGGAGTTGGCCGCGGGAAACGCCGTCGGCCAGGTCGCCAGGCCCATCCGCGTGGGCATTTTCGATTCCCGCGCGGTGGCCTTGGCCTACTATCGCAAGTTCTACAAGTCGCCGGAATTCGTTGCCCGCCTAAAGAGACTCAAGGAGGAGCACGACCAGGCCAAAGCCGCCGGAGACGAGACGAAAGCGAAGAAGCTGGAAGCCAAAGGCCGCGGCGGCCAAGAGCACAGCCACAGTCAAGTCTTCGGTTCCGCGCCCGTCGACGAAATCATGGCGAAGATCAAGGACAAACTCCCCACGATTGCCAAGCAGGCGGGCGTCGACCTGATCGTCTCCAAATGGAGCGTCACCTACCGCTCGCCGGACGCCCAATTCGTCGACGTCACCGAACCGATGGCAAAGCTCTTCCACCCCGACGAAAACACGCTAAAGATGATCCGCGATTTGGCGAAGCATCCACCACTGTCGGCGGAAGAACTGAAGAAGCATGAAAGAGATTGATCGCCGAGGGCTGGGGGCACACAAGTAATCCTCACACTCCACGTGAGGTGAGTTCGGCCTCCGTCTTATCGTCGCCACTGGTCCGGCAGATGTACGCGAGCGGTCGGCGCAACGCCTTCGCTGCCGGGCGGCGGGAGAACGTCGGGAACCGGCAAGTGACGCAACAGCCAGTCGGTTTGGCGGCTGGCGGGGACTTGGACGATGCTCTGCGGCACGAGCATTTGCACCAGCGCGGCAACCGGCTGCGAGCCGCTCGCGGGCTCGCCCAGGAGGCGATTGCGGCCGTCGCTTAGTATCGTGCCCGGCTCGGCGGTCGTACAGAGACCGTGAAGCCGCAGGCCGTTGGCGTCCAACACGATCGACATCGCCAACTCGTCGTATGCAATGCGATCGCCGGGCGGAAGCGGTTTGGCGCCCGGCGTGAGGCCCACGCGATCGACGGCGGCGGCCAGCAACGAACGGCTAATCGTGCCGTGTTCGGCGGCGACAACTCCGCAGCATTCTTCCAGCCGGCCGCGGTGGAAGCGGGCCGCGGTGATCGTCGCGTGGGCGATGCCGCTTAAGTGGTGCGGGAAATGATCGGTGATGAGGCTGCCGAGGTCCAATTCGGCCAACTGCCCGGCGACTTCCCCTTCCCAGCCGTCCGGCGTTTCGCTGGCCCAGACCTGCCCGTGAAAGCGGCAACGCGGGCCGAGCGGCTTTAGCTCGCCGATGGCCAGCGCCAACACGCTGCACGGCAACTCGCCGTCGCCGGTCGATAGTTCGAAGCGGCTGGCGGGCGGCGAAAGCTCGCGGTTGCGCACCACGCGAATGCACGCCGGCTCCGGCGTATCGGCGCCGACCAGCCGGAAGTCGATCTGCGCGGTCGCTTCGGTCGGGCAGCGTTTCCAACAGCCGGCCACCTCGGTCATCGTCTGCGATCGCTCGTCCGCCCGCAACGTCACTGCATCGGCCGAGATTTGCACGTCGGCCTGCAAGCGGCCGGGCGGGTTCTCCAGAAGCCGCTGCACCCATCGCCAGGCGACGCCGATTTCCGCGGTTTCAAGCTCCGGCTGCGAGGCGATCACAACGAGCGTCGGCCGGAGTTGCCCCTGCTGGTCGGCTTGCCGCCGCCAGGCGACTTCAAGGCAGCGGCTGCGGAGGATGGTCTGTCCGGTTTCCGGATCGGCCAGTTCGATGCCATTGTAGAGCACGACGCCCGGGCGGAGATGGCGGACCGCTTCGAGCTTCACGACGAGGCCCAACTGTCGACCGAGCGCGTCGGCTTCCGCCCGGCGCAACCCGGCAGGTGCCGGCTGACGCACCATCCGGCCGTCAGCAACAGCGGCAGCACGCCGACGAGTACAAAGCTCGCCAACGTCATCCGTCGCCGCGTTTTGTCGTGAAGTTGGAACATCCTTGTTCACTGAAGAAGAGGGGGAACCACGGAAACACGGAGGACACGGAGACGAGAAACGAAGGTTGAGGGTTAATTCACACGTCGAATGATGCCATCTTTGAACACGGGGACGTTGAAGTTGATCAGGAAGCCAACGGGCTTCTGGCTGAGGTTCAGATAAGTTATCAGTTGAGCTTCATGTAAAGGAAGGAGTTGTTCGATGGCCTTCAATTCGAGAACCACCGTCTCCTCGACGACCACATCCATTCGATAACCGCAATCCAGTTTGACTTTTCTTGTAGCGAACCCGCGATGAGACCTGCCGCCGATAGGCAATTGCACGAACACGCAACCGTTCACTGGGCGGCAAGGGGACGGAGGAGGTTTTCGGAGAAATATCTTCTCCTGCGGCGGACGCCGTCGCCGAAAACCTCCTCCGTCCCCCTCTGCTTCCGGCCTGTGAACGTTTACCACGAACACTCAATTCATAACAAAGACATTCCTCGTATACCGACTCCATCAATCGCGGGCCGAGTTGTTTATGCACCTCAATCGCCGCGCCGATGATCGCCTCCGTCAGGGTTCTCATATTTCAGTTTGCTCGTCATTGCCCTGCGTTTCTTCTCCGTGCCCTCCGTGTCTCCGTGGTGCTTTCTCCTGTCTTGCCAAGTGCTCTCGGGCCATGTCGTGGAACAACTCCCAGCGGGCCAGCATCTCCGCGAGGCTGTCGCCGCCGAATTTGTCGACCATGGCGCGGGCAATTTCGAAGGCGACGACGTTTTCCACCACGCAGCTTGCCGCCGACACGGCACAGACGTCGCTCCGCTCGTAGGAGGCCGACTCCGGCTGCTTGGTTTCAAGCCGCACGGATTCCAACGGCTGGGCGAGCGTATTGATCGGCTTCATGGCAACGCGAAGCACGATCGGCTGCGCATTCGACATGCCGGCCTCCAAGCCGCCGGCGTTGTTCGTCGGCCGGACAAAACCCAGCGACGTCGTATCGACCAAAGCCGGATCATAACGGATCGGATCGTGGACTTGGGAGCCCTGCCGGCGTGCGGCCTGGAAACCCAAACCAATTTCCACGCCCTTCATGGCCTGGATCGACATGACGGCCTGGGCGAGCCGCCCGCTGAGCTTCTTGTACCATTGCGTGTGCGAGCCGAGGCCGAAGGGGACGCCTTCCGCGCGGACTTCGATCAGTCCGCCGAGCGTATCGCCCTGTTCGCGGGCACGATCGACCAAGGCCTTGATTTTGGCGTCGTGGCTGGGGTCGAGCGTGTAGAGTTCGCTCTGATCGCGCAGGAGCCGCTGCCCGTCGAGCGTTCCCGGCCGCGGAGCGACGTCGATCGGCCCGATGGCGACGACGTAGCCGAAGACCTCGATGTCGAAATGGGCCAGCAGTTGTTTGGCCAGGCCGCCGGCGCCGATCCGCGCGGTGGTTTCGCGGGCGCTGGCCCGCTCCAGGATGCCGCGAATCGAGCCGAGGTACTTGATCGACCCGTTCAGGTCGCCGTGGCCCGGACGGGGACAGGTGAGGTCGTCCATCCGCTCGATTTTGTAGTCGTTATTTCGGACCAGCAGAGCGATCGGGCTGCCGATCGTCGTGCCGTGCCAGAGTCCGCTGAGGATCTCGACGTGGTCCGATTCGAGCCGTTGCCGGTCGCCCCGGCCGTAGCCCTTCTGACGGCGGCGCAGCTCGGCGTCGATCGGCTCCTCACGGATTTCGACGCCGGCGGGGAAGCCGTCAACTAGTGCAACTAGTGCTTTGCCGTGCGATTCGCCGGCGGTATGGTAGTACAACATATTGCCGATTCTACCCAAACCTCCGAAGTGGGGATAGAGCGATTCCTCTTGCAGGAAACCGGTTTTCCGGCTAATACCAGCGTTCTCTTCATGGAACCTCCGAAGTGGGCCAATCGGCCGAGGGTGGAATTGCCCACAATGCCCACGCGTCGTATTTCCACAGCATCGCATCCAAGACCGGGATCAGCCGCCCGTTGCTGTTGCCTGATGCTTGCAATCGCACTTCTGTCGGGTTGCTGTGCCACCCAGAAATCAGGGTCGCCGACGTCGCCGACGATGCCCGAGGAGGCGATGTTCCCCACGCTGAGGCTCAACCCCGATCTGTTGAAGCCGCTGGCCCCCTCGAACAATCGCGATTGGACCCCCGAGCAAGCGAGGCTCGCCACCGCCGATTTTTCCGGCAGTAGGGTGACGGTCCACAACATCCGCGATTGCCGCTGGCGAAGTCCGAACGACTCCACCGTGTCGTACTACGACAGAACGTTCGACCTCGACCAGATCTGTTCGGTCGATTTTATCGTCGTGCCGTTCAACGAGACGCCGAGCCTGGGCCATACGATGCTCAGTTTCGGCTTCGAAAACGGCGAGCACCTGGCGGTGTCCGTGGAAATCCGCAAGGAGCGCGGCGAGGCATTCAACCCGATCGCCGGTTTCTTCCGACAATACGAATTGATTTACGTCGTGGCCAGCGAGCGCGACGTGATCGAGAAGCGGGTCGTTTGCGACCTGTCGGACGTGTATCTGTACCGGTCGACGGCGACCCCCGAACAAGCGAGGGAGTTATTCGTCGATGTGATGCACCGCGTCGACAAATTGGCCCGTTGGCCGGAGTTCTACGACACGTTGACGAACAATTGCACGACCAACATCCGCAACCACGTGAACCATCTGAAGCCCCACGAGGTGCCGTACGATTACCGCGTGCTGCTGCCGGGCCTATCCGACGAATTGGCCTACGACCTGGGCCTGATCGAGCATCATGGATCGTACGCCGAGACGCGGGCTCGCGCGCGGGTGAACTACCAGGCCTATCTGCACCGCAACGATCCGATGTTTTCGGAGGCGATCCGGCGGTAGCACCTTCCGCACAATTGCCGGGATAGTGGGGTGGTCGGACGCCGGCGTGACAGTTACACTACAACACTGTCACTTCCGGGGCGGCGGTTCGACGACTGCCCCAACCACCCACACCCAACGACCGCCAGATCCCGCGGTGCGATTTATTCCACCACGGCCCTTCACCCACGCATGGCGTGATTGACTTGTCATACGCGCGGGCTATCATGCTAGTAGAACCGCAGAACAATATACACCCCCCTTTAACGTGGTAGAGGCTGAGATGGACCAACCAGCACAACACTACGATCATGTCTGGCCGTCAAACACGAACGGCGGTATTGGGCTGGGATGGCGTCCTCTGCTGTTGAGCGTCATCGTCGCCATAGCGGGCGTCATGCTCTCTTTCCTGTTCTCCTGGCTGCTGCTGAGGCAGGAACAGCGGTTGGCCGCGGCGCAGTTCCGCTACGATGCCGCCAGGCGCGTCGAGACGATTCAGCGAGCCGTGACCGATCGGCTGAGCGCATTGAACACGCTTGCGGTGTACTACGCCGGCTCCGAACTGGTCGAACGCGACGAATTTCGCACCTTCGTCAAGCCGCTGCTGGAAAAACGTCCCGGAATCATGGCGTTGGGTTGGGCGCCACGTATCCTGACCGGCCAACGCCAAGCCTACGAGCAGTCGCTCCGCAAGGAAGGCATCTCCAACTGGCAGATCACCGAGCGGAATGGGCAAGGGCGGTTCGTTCCCTCCGGACGCCGGGTGGAATACTGGCCGGTTCTCTTCATTGAACCGGCTGCCGAGAACAAGTCGTTTTTCGGGTTTGACATCGGCTCGAATCCCACCTATCGCAAGGCCCTTCAGCGGGCGACAGCCAGCGGGGAGCCGGCTGCGGGCGTTTGCCGGCCGCGCATACGCGACGCCCAGGGAAATCCGTTGGTGTACGTAGTGATGCCGGCGAAGAACGATACGTCCGGCGCGGCGAAACGCCCTGCCAATCAACCCGCCGTCGACGGTTTCGTCTTCGGACTATTCGATATCGGTCCCATCGTGGAGTCGTCGCTCCGCTCCGTCCCGGCGGTAGGCATCGACGTAGCGATCGTCGCTCCGTCGAGCATGGGCGGAGAAGAGCTTCTCTGCACGCGGCCCTCTCCTTTGCGCGCCGCGCGGCGGTGGCGGAGCAACGCACGCTGGGCGATATGCGATTCCCGGGCGAGATCGCCGTTGCCGACAGCCGCTGGAAGGTCGAGTGCGCTTCGCTGAAGAGTTACCCGCGCGATACCGCACATGGGGACCGATCTGGATTCTGCTCTCCGGCGTGTCGATCACCGCCCTGCTGGTCGGGGTCTTATTGTTGCTCACCGGCCGCACGGCTCGCGTCGAACGGATGGTTGCCCGACGAACGCGCGAATTGCACGAGAGCGAACAGCGTTTCCGGCGGCTGGTTGAGAACGCCGGCGACACTTTCATTTTGCACACGCAAGAGGGCGGGCGAATTCTGGACGTCAATAAGCATACTTGCGAAAGCCTCGGCTACACCCGCGAGGAGTTGCTGTCGATGACGATCGCCGACATCGACCCCAACTACATCCCCGAGAACCTGGAGCAGCACGCGAGACTCTCGCTCGATGAATACCCGGTGAGTTTCGAGGGCGTTCACCGACGCAAGGACGGCTCGACGTTCCCGGTCGAAATTCGCTTGACGGCCTTCAGTTCGGGCGATCAACGCATTATGCTCGGTCTGGCTCGCGACATTACCGAACGAAAGAAGGCGGAAAAGGCGCTCGACGACGAACGGCGGCTGCTGCGGACCATGCTCGATATGCAGGAGGGGGAACGAAAGCTCGTCGCCTATGAAATCCACGACGGCTTGGCTCAACAATTGGTCGGCGCCTTGTACAAATTCCAGTCGATCGAGCCGTTGCGGGACCGCGACCCCGACGCCGCGCGGGAGCTGTTTGACGAGGCGCTCCACCTGTTGCGGGAGGCGATGGTCGAAAGCCGCCGGCTAATCAGCGGTTTGCGCCCGCCGATCCTCGAAGAGTCGGGCGTCGTCGACGCCGTCGACTATCTGATCTCCGAACAACGCCAGCGCGGCTGCCCGGCGGTCGAGTTCGTCCATCCCGAGCGGTTCGAGCGGCTTACCCCCTTGCTGGAAAGCGCAGTCTTCCGCGTCGTGCAGGAGTGCCTGACCAACGCCTGCCGCTATAGCCACAGCGACAAAATCCGCATCGAACTGGGGCGAACCGCCGACCGCGTGCAGGTCGAGGTGCGCGATTGGGGAGTCGGCTTCGATCCGGCGCAGGTCGAATCCGGCCATTACGGCCTGCAAGGAATTCGCCAGCGGGCCGAAGTCCTCGGCGGCAGCGCCCTGATCGACGCCGCAGTGGGCAAGGGAACTCGAATTTGCGTCGATCTGCCGCTGCTGCCTCAGGTCGAAAATGGAGCGGCGAAAGCCGCCGAATAACCGAGCCGCCAATCTCGTTCCCAAGCCCCGAATTGTAACGAGGCATTGTTTTTAGCGCCGAGGTGAGAGCGCCAGCAGAATCGCGGCTACTACGCGCGAAGCCCGCACCGCTGCCGAAAGCCACTACCGCTCCGTTCTTGCCGAACGACTCATACAGCACGCCGAACAATACGCTGGCCGGCAGCGTGGCGATGCCGATGGCGCAGTTGTACCAGCCGTAGGCCAGCCCGCGGTGCTCCTGCCCGACGAGATTGGCCACCAGCGTCTTTTCGGCCGGCTCGGTTATCGCGTAAAAGATCGCATAAGCGACGAAAAGTATCCAGACGTGCCAAGCCGCAGTGGCCAATCCAAAAGCCAGGTAGATGCCGGCGTAGAACACCCAGCCGGAAAGGATCATGGGCCGCGGGCCGACGCGATCGACCACCGGGCCCGCAAACATGTTTCCGCCACTCTTTACGACGCCAAACATACACCAGAGGATCGGCAACAGCCATGTCGCCACGCCAAGCTCGCCGGCCCGCGTCAGCAAAAACAGGTCGCTCGAATTGCCGAGCGTGAACACTACTAAGGCGAGCAGATAGAGGCGAAAGCTGCGGTCGAAGGGGCGCAGCGTCCAAGTGAGTTGTTCCCTCGGCGCCGGCGCGCTCTTTGCCGCTTTCAGGCCGAGTGCGAGCAAAACCAAGACCAGCACGCCCGGAATGAGCGTCAAGAAGAACAACTCCCTCATGGCGTCGGGCCATCGCCAGAGGAAGGCGGCCGCCAGCAACGGCCCGATGGCGGCGCCAAGGTGGTCCATGCCGCGATGAAAGCCGAACGCCCGACCGCGAGTCTCCGGCTGAGTCGAATCGGCGATCAACGCGTCGCGCGGCGGCGTGCGGATGCCCTTCCCGATGCGATCGGCCATACGGATGCCAAAGAGTTGCCACGGGAACGCAATGGCAGCGGTAAGCGGACGCGCCAAGGCGGCCAAGGCATAACCCGCGACGACGAACCGTTTTCGTCCCCCGCCGCGATCCGAGCGTCCGCCGGCCCACAGTTTGACGAAGCTGCTTACCGATTCGGCCGTGCCGTCGATGACGCCGAGCCATGCCTTGGTTCCGCCGAGAACATTGATCAAGAAGTTCGACAGCAGCGGATAGATGATCTCGCTGGACACGTCGTTCAATAGGCTCGCCCAGCCCAGCACCTTGACGTTGCGCGGCAGGCGAGACGATGGGGAGGAGTCGGCGGCGGGTGGTGCAGAATCCATGATTCACTTCGAGGTCGGCAAATACGGCACGCGGCTCATCCCGGCAGGAACGCCCTCGCCCCGACGTGGAAGTAGCGAGCCAGCTTTTCGATATGTTCCCTGTTCAGGCGGCGATTGCCGGCCAGCACGGCGGAAATCGTCGACTCGGCGATTCCCGTCGCCCGCGCGATCTGCACCTGAGTCACGCTCCTGGCCTCGATCAGGTGGCGCAACATCTGCGCATCCGATACCGGCGGCATAGGATGCCGTTGCTTCTCATAACGCTCGACCAAATCGCCAAGTACGTCCAGGTAATCGCGTTCTTCGGCAGCCAGTCCTTTTTGATCCAGCAGTTCGTCCATCATCGCAATCGCCTCCTTCAGTTCCCTGTCCGAGCGAATAGGGCGAAGTGGAAACGCGCGAATCAACTCCAGATAGGCGTCATGGACCGCTTTCGTTCCCTTGGTCTTGGTTGTCATCAGCAGTGTCGCCTCCATTTGTTCTTGTCGTATTCAGCGTGGGTCAGCACTTCGCGAACGTAGACTCTGCCCGCGGGAAGATCGATGTTCGCGATGAGGCGATACTTGTTTCCGCCGAGATTGAAGATATGGCATCGGCCCACCCGATCGGCGCTCGGATACGTTTTCCGGACGTCCGCGAACTGTTCCCACCTCACGCTCTCAACCGCTTGATGCCATTGTTGCAGTGGCGGCCTCGCCGACGGACGCCGCGTCCAAAAGTCCTTGAACTTGGTGTAGCCGATGACATCCATATTGCGCGATCTGTGCTGCTGGTCGTCTCTGTAATTATCTTCGCACAATGCGAAGACGTCAAGGGCGAAAACCGGTCATGTGCATGCAGCCACTCGTTCGATGATCTGCCGCGGCGTGCCGATGTCGAGAACGTGAAGACGGCCGACGTAGGCGGCGGCCTCGGGCGCGAGAAACCGACCTTCGCCGTGACGAACGTGCAGGTCTCGACGGCGCGGATCGTATGCCGCGCCGGCTGCCCGCTGTCGCAGTCGAGACCGCTGGGCAAATCGATCGCCAACTTCGCCGCGGCAGCGGCGTTAAGCTGATCGATAACGCCGTCCAAGGGCGGGCGCGGTTCGCCGCGCGCGCCGGTGCCGAGCAATCCGTCGACGATCCATGCGGCCCCCGCCAGCAATCGCGCGAGCCGCGGCTCGTCATGTTCGCCGCGGAAAACCTCGATCGGCACGTCGGTCTTCGTCAGAATGTGGTAATTCACGGCGGCGTCGCCGGTCAGCTCTTCCGGATTCGCCCAAAGGAGCACGCGAACCGGGTAGCCGCGCAGGTCGAGATGCCGGGCAATGACAAAACCGTCGCCGGCGTTGTTCCCACGGCCGCAGCAGATCGCGACCGGTCCGGCGATGCCCAACCGGCAGAGCACGTCGGCCACGCCGCGGCCGGCGTTCTCCATCAACACCAGCCCCGAGAAGCCGAACTCCTCGACGGCGATCCGATCGACCCGGCGCGACTGCTCGCGAGTGAAGGCGATAGACGACATGACCGTATCAGGCAGAGGTTGTGTGCCGTTTTGGCTCTTCTGCAGGTATCTTCCTAACGCATCCGTCGGCACACAGCGTGTGCCGAATACTCACCGCTATTCTAGCAGCCGTGGCAAGCGTGTATAATGGGGTACAACCCTGAGGACAAGGCAATGCCGATTTATGAGTATGCGTGTTTAGAGTGCGGGCGGGAGTTCGAGGAGTTGGTCCGCGGCGACGAGCGGCCGGCTTGCCCCAACTGCGGCAAGCGGCGGCTCGAACGCCGCATGAGCGCCACCGCCGGCCACGTCGCCGGCGGCCAGTCGGCCTGCCCCGCCCGCGACCTCTGCGATTCCTCCCACTGCTGCGGCCCGAACTGCGGGCTGCACCACTAGCCGCTGCCCGGCGATCTTGATTTCCAGAAGGGCTGTTCATGCTTTCCGATACCCATCCTGACGCGGAACGAATGCAGATCGAATTGTTGAGGCGGGCAACTCCGGACCAGCGATTTTGCACCACGATCGACCTGACCGCCGCCCTGATTGGCGCATCTCGTCAGACCATCGCGGAGAGGAACCCCACACTGAGCCGCCGTGACCTTGATTTGCGTTGTGTCGCGCTGTACTACGGCAATGCCCTGGCGGCACGGCTGCGAGACTATCAACAAACGATGCCGGAGCAACACGATGCTGCCCAATGAGCTCATTGCGGCAATCACCCCAGTCGTGGACGAGTTTGAGACGCTGGGCGTGGCCTACTATCTCGGCGGGTCGGTTGCAAGTTCCGTGCATGGAATTCCTCGGGCCACGCTTGACGTCGACATCGTTGCTGACCTTGCCCCGAAACACGTCGCGCCGTTGGTTGACGCTCTCAAGACGAAATACTACATAAGCCAGCCCATGATTTTGGACGCGATCGCCCGCCGCTCGTGCTTCAACCTCATTCACCTGGCTACGCTCGTTCAAGGTCGACGTCTTCGTGCGTCAAGAATCGTCCCTACGATCGGGAGGCTCTCGCACGCATCGGAAAACGCGGCGAGCGATCCGCAAATTCCGTCATCGCGTTTCTTCCTCGCCGTCGCCCGAAGACATCGTGCTAGCCAAATTGGAGTGGTATCGCCTGGGCGACGAAATCTCCGAACGTCAGTGGCGCGACGTGACCGGGGTGATGAAAGTCAACTTCGCGGCCGCTCGACCGGCAATATCTCGAACGTTGGGCCGGCGAATTGGGCGTGGCCGATCTGCTTGGCCAAGGCATGGAAAGAAGTGGAAAGCCTCTGCCCGTGAACGCCGATGCAACCACCGCCGCAAGCCGATCCATATCGCTGCCCCGGCGAACAGCACCCGATCTCGCGGGCGGTGCATCTCGGCCGGCTGGCGGCGTTCTATCCGGCCTGCCGGCAATGTCCTCGCCGCGACGACACCGGCACGCTCTCGCCGCGCCGGGTCGCCCAATTGGCCGAAACCAGCCGGCGGGACCAGCCGCGATCGCTCTTCCACGACGAAGGCGCCGGCGGCGTCTATCTGAACGATCTGACCCCGCCGCCGCAAGAGAGATCGCCGCCGCCTTCGGCGCGATTCGTGCGACGAAATTGAAAGGAGGGGGAGAGAGGGAGAGGGGGAGAAGTCAGGAGAGCCCGTCCAATCGTCTCCCCGTCTCCCCATCTCCCCGCTCCACCTTGTCCTCCTCGCCGGCGACGGGCGCCCGCTGACGGCCGAACTCGTGGCCGCCGCGGCCGAAGGGCTGCGCTCGACCGGCTGCGACGTCGTCGACATCGGCCCCGCCACCGCCGCCTGCCTGGCGTTTGCCGCTGCCGATGCATCTCGCAGAGCCGCCGGCGGCGTTCTGGTCGGCAATCCGGGCGAAGCCGCACACGGTCGGGCCTGAAGTTCTGGGCCGCCGGCCGCGTCCGCTTTCGGCCGGCGGATCGCTCGAACCGCTCATCGAACGCTATCGCAGATCCGGCGTCAGCACGGCCCGCTACGCACGACCTACGGCGACGTTGCGCCGGCTTTCAGGCCGACGTGCCGTATCTGGCCGCGATGGCGGAATACTACCATGCCTTGCGGCCGTTGCGGGTCGTGGTCGATTCGGCGTCGAGGCCGCTCTGCGATTTCCTGCAACGCCTCGCGGCCACGGTCGCCTGCGAAATCATTCCGTGCCGCAGCGCGCGGCACGACCTGCCGCGGCAGATCCGCGCCGATGCGGCCCACTTCGCCGCGTGCATCGACGGCGACGGCGAGACGTGCCGCGTCGCTCGACGAGCAAGGCCGCGCGGTGCCCGCCGGAGCGGCTGCTGTTGCTGCTGGCCGCCGACAATGGAGGCGACTCCGCCGGCAGATCCGTCGTCTTGGAAGCCGAAACGTCGCCAGGCGGTTGTCGGAACGTCTGGAACAACTTGGAATACGGGTCGCCCCGAGCAGCCCTCGCCGGGCCGACATGGCGGCGGCCATGCGGGAACACGGCGCCACGCTGGGCGGCGGCCCCAGCGGCCGTTCTGGCACGCCGAGGCCGGCCTGCCCTTGCCGCGACGCCCTGATGACCGTCACTCGGCTGTTGGTGCTCTTGAGTCGCAGCGACGAGCCCCTCTCCGTGGTTCTCGACCGCGACGCCCCGGGGTGTAAAATGGCGGTTTTGCTTTCCAGCGATGCAGATTGTCGGCTAAGCGTCTTTCACTTTGCGGCGTTCCTGGCATCTTTCGACATCCTCTCAGTCATTCGAGCCTCCCTATGTCCACCCATTGGCTTGCCGACCGCACCCGTCTGTTCGACGCCTCGGGCATCCGCAAGGTTTTCGACCTCGGGGCGAAGCTCAAAGATCCGATCAACCTCTCGATCGGGCAGCCCGATTTCGACGTGCCCGAGCCGGTCCGCCGGGCGGCGATCGACGCCATCGAGAGCCGCAAGAACGGCTACGCCCTGACCCAGGGCATGCCGGTGCTGCGCGACAAGCTCCAGGCCCAGATCCAACAGCAATACGGCCACGACGACCGCGAGGTGTTCGTCACCTGCGGCACCAGCGGCGGGCTGATGCTGGCCCTGCTCGTCGCTGGTCAATCCCGGCGACGAGGTGATCGTCTTCGACCCGTATTTCGTGATGTACGATTCGCTCTCGAAGGTCGTCGGCGGCCAGGTGGTCTACTTCGACACCTATCCCGACTTCCGCATCGACCTCGATCGGCTGGCCGACGCGATCACGCCCGCGCACCAAGGCGATCATCTTCAACAGCCCGAGCAATCCGACCGGCGTGGTGGCCGACGAGGCGACGGTTCGCGGGCTGGCCGAGTTGGCCGCCCGGCGAAACGTGGTGATTGATCAGCGACGAGATCTATCGGGCGTTCTGCTACGACGGGCCGTTCGTCTCGCCGGCCAAGTACAATCCGCAAACGCTGGTGATCGACGGCTTCAGCAAGACCTACGGGATGCCCGGCTGGCGGCTGGGCTTCGCCCACGGGCCGTCGGCCATCATCCACGAGATGATCAAGTTGCAGCAGTACAGTTTCGTCTGTGCCCCGCAGCCGATGCAATGGGCGGGCGCGGTGGCGATGGACATCGACATGACCCCGCAGATCGACGCCTATCGCCGCAAAGCGCGACATGATCGTCGCCGGCCTGGCCGACGACTACGAACTGGTCTTTCCCGGCGGCGCGTTTTATGCCTTCCCCAAGGCCCCCTGGGGCACCGCCAGCGAGTTCGTCTTGCACGCCATCGAGAAGTACAAGCTTCTGATCATCCCCGGCAACGTCTTCAGCCGCCGCGACACCCATTTCCGCATCTCCTACGCGGTCGCCGACGAGGTGATCGAGCGGGGCATCGAGGCTCTGCGAAAACTGGCGCATGCTCGACGCTGAATTCTGTATTCCCGCCTACGGCCTCGCCAATTCCGTCAGCGGGCCGATCGTTACGGTGGTGGGATTGGTCAGCGGGTATTTCGCCAAGACGGCGCGAAGATCGGCGGCGGTCAGGGCGGCGACGATGTCCAGGTCTTCCTCGACGGGCCGATGCTCGCGGCGATAGACCCAATCGATGCCGACGGCGAACAATCGCCCGCGCGGGCGCTCGCTGCTCAGCACGATCCGCGAACGGACCTTGCTCTTGGCCTGCGCGAGTTCGGCCTCGGTGATGCCGTCGGCCTCGGCCTCGCGATAGACCTTGAGGATGCGGCGCAGATTGTCGGCGGTTTGCTCGGGCTCGCAACTCATGTAGGTCATCATCATGCCGGCCCCCTGGTGCTCGCTGTGGCTGAGGCCGATGTGCTCGACCAGTCCGGGATCGAGCAATTCCCAATAGAGCCGGCTGCCCGAGTCGTCGCCCAGCACGGTGGCCAGCAGTTTAGCGGCGTAGCGGTCGCGATCTTCGGCGGCGGGGCCGGCGGCGATCTGCAACAGATATTGCTGCGTGGCCGATTCTTTTTGCAGCACCTGAAAGCCGTCGCGTGCGGCTGCCGGCTCGATGGTCCGGCCGGCGGCCACCGGTTTCCAATGGCCGCAGTTGCGCTCGGACGCACGCGACCAACCCGGCGAAGTCGATCCGTCCGGCCGCGGCCAGCACGATGTTGCCCGGGCTGTAGCGGCGACGGAAATACTCGCCCATCGCTTCGCTGGTCAGTCCGCGGACGCTTTCGGCGGTGCCCAGCACGCTGCGGCCCAGCGGGTGCGCGCCGAAGTGCATCGCCCGGCCCTTGTCGTCGGCCCCGAACGGCGGCTGGTCCTCGTACATCTGAATTTCTTCGAGAATCACCTGCTTTTCGGTCTCGAAGTCGTCCGCGCGCAGCGAGGGCCGCAGGATGTCGGCCAGCAGATCGACCGCCCGACACTGATGCTCCGGCAAGACGGCGGCGTAGAAGACCGTGTTCTCTTCGTTGGTGAAGGCGTTGTAATGGGCCCCCATTTCGTCAAACTCGCGGTTCACGTCGTCGGCCGAGCGGGTCGGAGTGCCCTTGAAGACCATGTGTTCGAGAAAGTGGCTGACCCCCGCGATCGCGTCGTTTTCATCGCGTGCGCCCGTATTGACGAAGAACCCCACGGCCGTCGAATAGGCGGCTTCGTTGCACTCGGCAACGATTTGCAGGCCGTTGGGAAGGGTGTGTTTCAGGAATTCCATTATTGTCTGTTTGCCGTCTACTCTCGCTTCGGGAGGGGGTTAGGGTGAGGGACGCGGCGAATGGAACGTGTGTTCGTCGCGCGGCAAATGCTTAGGGAACGTGCGCCGGCTCGGCGTGAAGTTCGATACCCAACGCCCGAACCACTTTCAGAACGGTAGCGAATTCCGGGTTTCCTTCGGGAGAAAGGGCTTTGTAGAGACTCTCTCGTCGCAGTCCGGTCTTGCGCGCGATTTGCGACATGCCGCGCGCGCGAGCGATATTGCCGAGCGCATGGATGACGAGTGCCGCGTCGCCTTCCTCCAAAGCCGCCTGCAAATAGGCCGCCATGTCTTCCTCGGTTTCCAGGTATTCCGCGGCATCGTAAGGTCTTGTCTTGGTCTTCGCCATGCCGATTGTCCTACAAGTCATGTGCTAGTCGGATCGCGTTCTTGATGTCCCGATCCTGAGTTCGCTTGTCGCCGCCCGCAAGAAGGATAATGATCTCCCGTCCTCTCCGCGTGAAGTAGACTCGATAGCCGGGACCATAGTCGATTCGCAGTTCAGAAACCCCTTCGCCCACCGGCTTCACGTCTCCCGGTAGTCCAAGCTGCAAACGGTCAATGCGAACCTGGATGCGCGCCCTCGCCTGTCGATCCCGCAGACTGCGGAACCAAGAGGCGTACGCTTCCGTTTGGCGAATCTCGACCAGCATTCAAGTGTATCCTATGGGATACAGTTAGGCAAGAGCTTCATTCGCCGCAGCCGGTGGGTTCTGAACCGGCTGCCGCCGGCCAAATCCCACTCGGTAGACCCAATCGATGTCGCCTGGCTGCTCGGCAACAGCAGCGAGTTGTTTGCCGCTCATAGCTGCATAGGGCGTTCGGATCATGCCCGCTTTCCCATCCCACGTTGGCCGACGTTGCATTCCAGCCACGTGATCTCGTCGCGTGATCGAGAGACTTGAAGGCGAACATGGATGGGCGTCAATGTCTGATCCGAAATGAGAACGCACAAACCGATGATCTCCGCTTCGTCCGATCCCGTCTTGTGCGTCACTGCCGGGAAGATTCCATCAAGGCTCTCAGCCTTCGACTGCCCATGCACTTCGCCGAGAACTGTCGGGAGAAAGAACTCGAGGCTGTCCAACAGGTTGCGGAAGTCCTCCGAACCCGCGATGCCTTCACCAACTGCGAGGCCATCGAGGATCGATCTCCGAGATCGGCTAACGGCCTGTTCTGTTGTTGATGCCATTTTCGTGATCTACCCACTGATGCCAGAAGGCTATTGCGAATCGCCAGACGTTGCAGCACGGCTATCCCCCTCGTCCTGTGAAACCTCCAACATCCTGTGCGTCTCAACCGGTTTCCCCAGTGCTCGGCGTTCTGCTCGGCCCAATCGGCCAGACTTGAGCGAGATTGCAATGCCCCAGGCATTGGTTCGGCCGCGACACTAACGATCAACTCGCTTCGTCCGACCGGCACTTCCGGCGGCAAGGTCAGCACGACCCGTCGATCTTCGTGAATGTCCGCCGAGACTCGTACGGTACTCATGGGGTGTTCTCCTCGACTCAATGAACAGCACCATCATACCATACGCGATCAATGTTCTCCATCGGGCGTCTCCAGCGCCCGCGAACCCAGCGTGACCACCGTGAAATCGCCCGGCGGGTGCTCGGCCAGATAGGCGTTGATGCTGCGGCTGCTGAGGGCGTCGATCAGCTGGCCGACTTCGTCCAACGTGCGGGCGCGGCCGAGGTGATACCAGTCGCGGGCCAGCGACGAACTGCGGGCGGAACTCGACTCCTGCTGCATGATCAGCGCACTCTTGATGCGGGCCTTCAGCCGGTCCAGCTCCGCGTCGGTGATTCCCTCGGCCAAACGCCGACAGCTCGCCGAGGATCACGTCGAGCGTCTCCTGGGCCCGGTCGGCGCCGGTGCCGCATAGCAGAACACGGCCGCCGCGATGCAACAGCGTGTGCTGGCTGGCGTAGACGCTGTAGCACAGGCCGCGGCGCTCGCGGACCTCGGTGAACAGCCGGGCGCTCATGCCGCCGCTGAGCACGCCGACCGAGCCCCACGCCTGGAAGTAGTCGGGATGGCGATAGGGCACGCTCGCGTAGGCCATGCCGATCTGCGTCTGCTGCGAATCGTGCGGCAAGTGCTGGTAGCGGCTCGATTGGGACGTCTCGGCGATCGGATCGGCCGCGCCGGCGGGCCAATCGCCAAGCAACTCGCCCACCAAGTCCTTCAATTGCTCCCAATCGACGCGGCCGGCGACGCCGAGAATCGTGCCGTTGGGCCGATAGCAGCGGTGGAAGTGGGGGCGGACGTCGTCGATCGTGGTCGCCTCGATCGCCTGTTCGTCGCCCTGAGCCGACCGGCCCCAGGGCTCGGGATAGTGCCGCCGCCGCAACTCGATCATCACCTTCTGCGCCGGCTCGTCCTCCACGGCCCGAAGCTCCTGGAGCATCGCCAGGCGGCTCGGCTTCCAACTGGTCCGCGGGCAAGTGCGGCCGCCGCAGCAGGTCGGCATAGATGGCCAGCGTCTTCGGCAGGTTCTCGGCCACGCGTGGCGCCGCTGTAGCTGGCATGGGCGCTGGAGACGCGCCTCGGCCCGCTCGACGCCCAGATTGTCCAGATCGAGAATGAACTGCCGGCTGTCGCGCTGGCCGGCGCCGCGGAGCGACATTTCGCAGGTGAAGCTGCTCAAGCCTGCTGCGGTCGGCCGGGTCGTAGACGCAGCCGGCGGGCGTCAGGAAGGTGAACGCCGCCGATTGCAGCGCGGCGGTCGGCTCGGCCACCAGCACCAGGCCGTTCGGATACGTATGGGAGAAGATGCGGTTGGATCACTGGGCGTATTCCGCCTCCGACGGTCTTGTAGACGACTTTCGATCGTGATGAATCCGACTCGCCGGTAGAGGCGGATCGCGCGGTTGTTTTGGGCGGTCACTTCGAGCCAGACACGCGCGGACGCCGGCCTGGCGAAAGCCGGCCAGCGCGCGGAGCAGCAGATTCATGCCCAGGCCGCCGCGGCGATGTTCGGCCACGACGCCGAGGTTCTGGATCGCGCCCAGGCCCGCGCTGGTCGCGCACGCCCTGCACGGTGCCGCAATACTCCGGCCGGCCGCTCGGCGCTGTTGGAACGGACCACCAGCCAGGTGGCCTCGGGCAAGAAGCCCGGCTTGCCGACGATCTCGGCCATCAGCCGCCGGCAGCCCTCGAACTCGGCCAGACACGGGAAGACGTTCGTGTCGAACTCGTCGCGAAAGCTGAGAAACTTCGCCCGGGCAAAGGCGTCCAGCAGCGAGTCTTCCCACGGCAGGAAGCGTAATGCGCCGGCTGGCGGGGGCGTCAAGTCTCGCCCCGTCAGCTCGATCTCCATGCGGAAGCGTTTGAAGTAGGCAAGCTCCATCTCCTTAATCTATCGGCGAACGGCGGGGGGGTCAATGGTCACTTTTCCGGCATCCGACGCGTGATGCGACCGACGAACGCTTTCAGCAAAAAGTGGGGGGACCACAAATTCGCCCTGGCGATTTACGTCCTGTATTACGATTTCTGCCGAATGCACATTACCCTATCGAAGGGACCGAACGGGGAAAAGGGAAAGCGGACTACTCCGGCAATGGCCGCATAACTGACGGACAACGCTCGGAGCATCGCCGAGATGTTGAATCAGTTGGCGGTGAAGCGCTAGTCAGATTGTAGAATCGCACCAGGTGGTAAGATGAAGACCGTCGATCACCAACAACCAGCGGAGTCATTTCCCATGAAGGCAGAAGCAAACGTCATCGCGTCTTCCATAATGATGGGGTTTGGTGTCCTAGGCGTGGCTGTCGCAAAGCCGCCTGGGCCTGGGGCAGAAGGCTTAGGCCTTGGTTTCTTTCTCGGATTGGGCCTTTTTCTTGCTGGTGGCGGCCTATTCGTGCTGACGCAAACCGGACGACTACGCGATGTTTATCGCTCATTGGGCATCAAAGACAATGACTCCGACTCAGCAACACACTCTTGACCCACCACCACTTTTCTGGCACTGGACAACAGCCTGAGCGGAGCGCATTATGGGTGGCCGAGCAAATCTCAGGAAACAGGATGACACCGCTATGAAAACAACATCTGCCGCATTGTGCTTTGTGTGTTTCTTGGCAATGCTAGCGTTGCTGCCGCGTTTTGCCCTGGGCGGCGACCGAAACGAACGTTGCAGCCTCTGGATCGACGCATATCGGGGCGAGCCGCTCCCTTATGAAGAGGTGCTCGATGATCTGGCCGAGGTCAACGTCGTGTATTTCGGCGAATTCCACACGCTGGCCGAGGACCACGCGACGGAGCAACGAGTCCTGACCGATCTGGCGAAACGCGGAAAGCCCCTGGTCCTCGGCATGGAGCAATTGGAATCGGTCCAGCAGCCGGCGATCGATCGCTACAATCGCGGCGAGATCGATTTCGAGCAACTGGCTGAGGTGGTGAAGTGGCAAAAGAGTTGGGGAAACTACCGGCAGTATAAGCCGATCGTGGAAGCTGCCCGCAAGTCGAAGATTCCCATCCTGGCGTTGAACGCCCGCGCGGCGACGATTCACCAGGTGCGTGTCGCCGGCGGCATCGGGCGGCTGAATGCGAGACTCCGCGGCGAGCTCCCCAAGGAAGTCCAGACCGACGATCCGTTGTACGCGAAGTTGCTGGGCCTTGAGTTGATGGTTCACATGGCCGCGAGCCCGAACATGCTCCGCCCTTGGGTCGAGGCGCAAATCGCCCGCGACGAGGCGATCGCTGCCACCTTGTGCGGCTTTTTGAAGTCCCAGGCGGGGCGAGGCCGCTTGGCGGTGGTCATCTGCGGCAAGGGCCACGTCGCCTACGGCCTGGGCACTCCGGCCCGCGTGCGAAGACGAATGTCGCAGATCAAGGACCGCATCGTGCTGATGTCGGCCAGCGGCGATCTGAAGCTGTCGCCGCAGGAGGCGAAAGCAGCCCGCCCGATTGAGGTGACGCACCAACAACTGCGCAGATCGATCGGCCGATCGGCGATTATTTGTGGATAAGAAGCCTGAAGAACGAGGATCGATAAAAGCGTTGTGGGGGGCGACTTCCGTCGCCGGCCGCGGGTCCACCCCGCGTCCGCCGGCGGCAGAGCCGCCTCCTACATATCCGGAGTTTCGGCAACTCCGTCGCGTCAGGTACACGACTTACCAGCGCGATGCGCCTCAACAATGCATGCACCGCAACGTGGTCAGTGTGGCGCTGCACAACGTCGAGAGCGTGAAGATCAGCCCTGCGGCGAGCGCCAGCAAACCCACGAGCGTGAACACCACCGGGACCAGGCCCACGAGCGCCAGGATTCCCAGGACGACTCCGCCCGCTCCCACCACGAAGTTCCGCACGGGGGCCAGCGACAGCGTCATGATGCCGAAGAAGCCCCTTGGCCGCCGCTGTTCCACGCTTTGGCGGGTGAAGCGGCTCACGGACGACATCACCGCCGAGTGCCACATCAGCCCCGCGCCCATCGCGATGATGGCGATGGCGGTCAGCGAGAGCACGGTTGGGAAGATCAAGTTCAGGACGCCCAGTGCGATCCCCGCGAAGCCCGCGGCAAAGACCGCAGTCACGCCGGTTCGCAACAGGAATCGATCCCACGCCTCGCTGTGTTCGGCGAAGCGGAACATCAGGGCCCAGGTGATGCCGATGGACGCCAGCATCAAGAACGTCGCCCCTACGACGATGCACGACACGCCTAACATGTAGGCCGGCAAGACGCCCGACAATCCGAGGATCGTCAGGATCAAAGCGCCGATGGCCCACATCGAGCCGATCGTCGCATCGCTCACGATCAGACTCAACGGCAGCAAGTGTTCGCGTCCGGCCTGCGGGACGTTTGCCTGCGGCCGGTACTGCTGTGCGACCGGTTCCGCTGACGGCGGAAACGGCTGCGTCTCGCGCCGTAGGGCGCCCCGGACACCTGCCCGCGTTTGTCCTCTTCTATCGTGGCAACCATTATCATACCCTCCTTCACAGGCTGCCGTTTGCCGGGGCACGTGAGATGCGGCAACGACAGCCACAAATTCAACTCGCGCCGCTCGGCGACGTACACTCACGTCGTCGCTTTTTTTCTTCTAATAGAATTTCTAGCGGCCAGTCACCATCGTCAATGAACCGGCTAGGGGCAGACTGCATATCCCGTTTTTGGGCAGGTCTATCTTCGCGGCCAGTCCGCGAATCGCTGAGGGCAGCGTGCGATTCCAGCAAGCCCCGGCGGCGCAGAATGAGCCCGATCCCCCATTACGCCAACTCCTGAAGTCTCACGGGGGTTGTGGACCAAGTTGCCTTGCCGGGGCATAACGCTAGAATTGGGCAGACGTGAGTACCCGTGTTGAGCAAGCCGGATCGCATAACCGGGTATGCCCGAGCCCAACGCAAAGGCGAACGCGGGGAGCGTGATTCTCCGCGTGGCACACCCTGAAAGGGCGTGCCGCCCCGCCGTTTACCGCCGGTCTCCGCCAGAACTCCGCAGGAGCATGCACCATGCACCCCTCGCCGATGCACTACTTTCCCGTGACGCCGCTGTTCATGCTGTTGCTCGGGCTGGTTCTGCTCGCGCTGATTGCGCTGGTGGAAGTCAACATTATCGCCTACGCCTATGAGAAGATGGGCATCCAGCGCCGCTACATCCTGGGCATTCTCATGCTCACCCTGTTGGGCAGCACCGTCAACATCCCGATTGCGGAGATCCCCGGCAAAGACATCCAAGTTGACCGCGTTATCAGCTTCTTCGGCGTTCAGTACGTGGTTCCGGCGATCGAGCATCAAGGGCGGACGATCCTGGCAATCAACCTGGGCGGGGCGCTGATACCCTTGGCGCTCTCGTTGTATCTGTTGGTCAAGCAACGGTTATACTTCAAAGGCGCCGTGGCGATTGCCCTTGTCGCGGTAATCACGCACCTCTTCGCCCGTCCGGTTCCGGGGGTAGGGATCGCGTTGTCGCCTTTTGTCGCCCCGGTCGCCGCTGCCTTGGCGGCTATTGTCATCTCCCGGCAACGCGCAGCCCCCCTGGCTTACATCGCCGGCAGCGTCGGCACGCTCCTGGGCGCCGACGTCCTGAATCTATACAGAATCCAGCAGCTTGGCGCGCCGGTCGCCTCGATCGGCGGAGCCGGCGTCAGTGACGGGGTATTCCTGGCCGGCATCGTCGCCGTCCTCTTAGCGGCATAGACCGGCGATTACGGCCGTCACAAGAAACGAAGAGACCTCCGAAGCCGGGGGCAGAAACCTGCAAGGCACCTCTTCGACCCGTCTGCTTCGGAGGTAGTTGGGGGACCAGTACCCTTACTGGCTACGAGGAAGTTGCCGCTCGCCGAACAATCTTGCCGAAGAACGGTCGCACGCAACGATCGCAAGATCAGGCCGGCAACGGCAACCACCAGCGGGGAAGCCCTCGCCGACGCAGCAGGGCGCCCCTATCCGTGAAGGGAGGGTCTTTCTATGTGGCGATGGATTTTGGCACTAGCCGGTTTGGTGGTTCTCGTTCCCGTCCTCGGTTGTAGCAAGTGGATGGGCCAATCGAATGCTGACTTGGAGGGACAGAAGCTCAGGCTGGAGGTTCTGCACGCCGAGCGGCAGGAACTGGCCTCGCTGATCGACGCCGAGAAGACGCTGCGCAGCGAGAATCAACACTCGCTCCAGCAGTTGCAGCACCGCCGCGCGGAGCTTCAGGCGATGCAGCAAACAGTCGAGAAGAAACAGCAGCATCTCGACGTCAATATGGCGCAGGCAAATGCAAAGCTGGCGGTGGCGGAAAAGCGATTGAACGCCAGGGTGGAGGAACTGAAGACTCTGGAGTCCAAGAACCAGAAGCAACTCGATGAGATTGCCGCCAGAAAGAGGGAGATCGCCGCTGCGCTGGCCTCGATGGAATCCGTGCCCGGTTCCGCCGCAAAGACAAAGACGCAGCCGACTGAATCTGACCGGCAGAAACAGGCTGCCGCGAAGAAGGTCGCCCAGCAGCAGCGGGCTCGCCGGCAGTATCTCGAATCGCTTGCCGACGCCACGATCGCCGTGGTGAAGAAGAATCCCGTCAGCGCCGCCTATGGCAATCCCCAGCTTGTGCGGCAGCAATTGCTGGAGCGGTTGCAGGCAGTGAAGCCCGGCCTTTCAGAGCAGCAATTCCGGCAATCCGCCAATCGGACGGCGGAAGAGTTTGCCAATACGTCCACCAAGGGGACGCTGACGGAGCCTGAAATCGCGACGATACGCGACTTCGGCGCCCCGCGGGCGAGTCCCCAGGCGTCTTCAGCCCATTGATGGCGGCGGCCATTCGGGCCGTTTGCCCCCGTTGGCGGTCATACATCTCCAGGATGATGATAATTGCATAAATCCCATCAGGAAATTTCTTACCACCAGTCCAGCACAGCCCCGACTTGGGAAACTTGGCCGAGGTGTACAATTCTCCCGTTCCAAGACCACAAGTATCAGGATTTCCCAATCACGGAGGTGCGAAACATGTTGGTTCTCAGTCGCAAAATTGGAGAAGCGATCGTCATCGACGGCAGCATTACGGTCTCGATCTTGGCAGTGGACGGCGAGCGAGTGAAGGTGGGCATTGCCGCCCCCGCGGAGATTCCCGTCCATCGGAAGGAAGTCTGCCAGAGAATCGGCGACTTTCCGTCCCGCCTTCGCTTCGCCGAGTGTGCGTAGACGCCACGATGTTGGGGTGGCGGTTGCACTGCCGCCCCAACGTATCCGAACGGACGAAGCGAAGAGTTGTCCACGACCCAAATCACGGAGACGACTTCCATGTCACTTTCAACCATTACCGAAGTCAATTGGAGCGGATGCCAGCTTCCCGCGGCGTCCTCCACCAGTACTAGTAGCATCGAGCAGGCAAAGCGAATCATGGCCGCACTCGGCGTGACCCACGGCGGCGTGCCGAGAGTCGGCGAGGAGACGTTGGCGAAATATCACAAGTACCTGGCGGCGAAGCTCGTGCTGCCGTTTGCCGCTTGTTACCCGCAGCCGATGAATTCCCATGAGGACGCGGAGTTTCGCCGCGACGTCGTCGAGTTGCTCGATCCGACCCGATACGCCTGCGACGAGATCGACGGCATTTATTGCAAGACCCGCCAAGGCGACTTCGAGGTCAACCTGCCGCTGATCGAGTTGCACGTGCCCGAGAACAGTCCCAACTGCCGGTTGATCGAGGACTATTGGTACTGGATGTGGAACTGGCGGTAAGGTAGCCGGCACACGCCGTGTGCAGTTCGGCCTGCCGCGCAGCCGAGAGAAAAAAGCAGACCGGTCCAATTTGCCGGAACGGCCCGGAGGGTGCTTCGCACAAATTGGAGCTGTCCCCTATTTCCCTCCTCACGGCGTGTGCCGAATACGACTAACTCTTGCCGGCGATTCCCAATTCTTCGGCATGGGGTCGCAGGGCGTCGATCACGAAGCGAACGTGTTGGTCGAAGTCGACGCCGAGCAGTTCCACGCTGCTTCTGATGATCTCCCGGTCCACCTTGGCTGCAAACGCCTTGTCTTTCAGCTTCTTCTTGACGCTCTTCGGTTCGAGCGTGGCGACCCCCTCGGGCCGAACCAGACAACAGGCGATGACAAAGCCCGCCAACTCGTCGCAGGCCAGCAGGGCCTTGTCCATCGGGCTCTTTGGCGGCAGATTCCACTTGGTCTGATGGAACGACACCGCGTAGGCCATCTCCTCCTCGCCTTGCTGCCGCAGCCAATCGACGATCCGCTGCGGATGCTCTTCGGGCCAGCGGTCGTAATCGGCGTCGTGCAGCAGCCCGGTAATGGCCCAAGTGTCCGGATCGGCGTTCTCGCCATATTTGGAAGCGGCCGCCCGCATCACGATCTCGACCGCCCTGGCATGGCCCAACAGCGAGGGATTCGCGGTCCAGGCGTGAAGTTGTTCGAGAGCCCGGTCGCGTGTCAACGTCATCGCGTTGTTCTCCTATGTGTATCCGGCACACGCCGTGTGCCGAGGACGAGGGGGACAGAGGAGGTTGTCGGAAAGACGCCATTCAATCGCAAAATGTCCTCCCGACGACCTCCTCCGTCCCCTTCCGTCGCGCCGCTGCCCCGTAACCGACTATTCCTATGTCGGCGGATTTTCGCCCATCGCTTCCAGTTCGTCAAGAAACGCATCTTGCCCCGCCTTGATCTTCTTCCTCGCCGTCGCCAAATCGTAGAACTCTGCCCGATCGATCTCGGGAAACTCCTGGTGGCGTCCCGATTTCGGCGGCCATTCCATCGTGAAGGTATTGCTGGTGAGGGCGGCCGGATCGCAATCGCCCCGAAAGGCCCAAGCGTGGACGATTTTGCCCCCTTTTTGCTGAATGGGTTTTAGCGGCAGGAACGGACCGGCCGGCTTGACGCCCGTCTCCTCCTCGAACTCGCGTTGCGCCGTGACGAGCAGGTCTTCGCCGGCGTCCGGTTCGCCCTTTGGGATCGACCATGCCCCGTCATCCCTGTTGACGAAATAGGGCCCGCCGGGATGGGCCAAGAGGACTTCGACGCCCTCGCCCTTGATTCGGTACATCAGCAATCCGGCACTGATTCGCGGCATGGCCGATTCGTCCCGCCTTTCGCCTACCACAGTAGTTTCCGCTTTGCCGGCAGAATATCAAGGGTGCCCAGAGATGGACAAGTTCCCGTTGGTTATCCCGCGTTTTCCAGAAACCGCTTCGCTTCGCGGCCGGCGGCGTCGGGGTCGTCGACGTAGGGGTACAACTCGACGGTGATCCAGCCCTGGTAGCCGCTCTTGGCGATTTCTCGCAGAACGGCGGGGAAGTCGATGGCGCCGTGGCCCGGCACGAGGTGGGCGTGGCGGCGGGTGGCGGCAATGTCTTCGATATGGTAATGCTTGGTGTGCGCCGCCATCGGCGCGATCCACTCTTGCGGCTCCTGCTTCATGCAGAAGGCATGGCCGATGTCGAAATTCAACCCCACCCAGGGCGAGCCGACGCGGCCGGCGAACTCAAGGTACTGCTCGAACGTCTCGATCATCAAACCCGGCTCCGGCTCGATCAACAGAAAGACGCCCAGCCGCTCGGCCACGTCGACGCAGGGCATGAACTCATCATAGAACACGTCGGCCGCGGCCTGCCACGATTGCCCCTCGGCCAGCGGCCCGCCCGGCTCGGTCTGGATCGACGCGGCCCCGAGTTCGGATGCCAGCCGCAGCGCCCGTTTGGTGTGCTCGCGGCGGATGGCGCGGTAGTGCGGATCGGGCTCGATCCACGACGGATGCCAATACGGTTGCCGCGGATCGGCCACGGCGTTCATCATAAATGCGTTGACGTTCGAGATCGCCAGCCGGTGTTGCTCCAGGCATTCGCGTATCGCCCGTTTCCGCCCTTCGAGCAATCCCGCCGGCCAGGCATGGGGCACGTCGGCCAGCAGTTCCATCCCCGCATAGCCCACCCCGGCGATGCGAGCGATGGTCTCTTCGATCGAGAAATTCTGATACGCGTTCGAGCTATAAGCAAGTTTCATAATCAATGTCTCAACCGCGAAGCGGCGCCGTCTAAACCGCGAAGCGGCGCCAGTCGATAGCCAGGGGCGTGAGCCCCTGACAAGGATTTCCGCGAGTCATTCAGCCCTGAAAGGGCGGCAGAGCTTCTGCCACGCCTTCGGCGTTCCACGGTGTGCTCCGCTTCATCTCCAGGGGCTGACGCCCCTGGCTATTGACTATCGTCCCTTCGGGACCAGAACAACGTCGTTCTCCTGAGAGGCAATAGTCCGGTTGCTTGTGACGGGTGTTTGTGGAGTTACTGTCCATCGAACTTCGTCATGTCTTCTTTGCCATTGATGGTGATAAATGCCTTCAGCCTCGCCTCATCGGCGCTCGATGTGTTCCTGAAAAACCGCACGGCGCCGTCGCCCGCCAACGCATTCGCCCCGCCCGAATGGCCGCGAAGTCCGGGATGGTCCACATCCCCCGCCTTGAAACTCATTTCGGCCACGTTGAGATCGTATGGCGAAGTCCACAGGATTCCCGACGGCGACATCTCTATCACCATAATCGTATTCGAGAGACCGTCGGTGATTTCTGTCGATTTCCGTCCGGTCGGTCCGCTGGAAAACGCACTCCGCCCGACCGGCATTACGTAGCTCGTCCATGAGGGGTCTTCGACCTCCTGGCTCGGACAGAAGTATGGACCGTCCTTCTTCATCTTCTTGGCGACAGCGAGGTTTGCCGGGGAATTCCACGGGCGGCTCAAATCGTATTGGGTATAGAGATCGTGGTCAAGAAACTCCAGAATCAGCACCCGCCAACTGTGCATCCGGCGACCCTGCTTGTCGACCGTATACGCAGGCGGAAAACACCCGTATTTGGTATAGTAGCTGTGGATGGCCAGCCCAATGTTTTGGAGGTTCTGAAGGCACCGGATTCTTGACCGTGACTCGCCCGATCTCGGCGATGGCGCCAGCAGTGCAACCACCCCTGCACCTACGAGCAAGGCAACCACGAACGCAACCAACACGTTCACGCCTCGTTTCAACGGCGTCTCAAATTCCTGTTCCGCGATCTTCTCGTCGACCATATCAGTTTCCCGTGCGCAGCGTCGGCACCGATGCCCATGCACACCAACTTCGATTGTAACCTCTTCCCACATCGGGGGGAAGGCATTCACCGAATCGCGGTTTCCTTTGCGGGGCTGTTTCTGTATAATCCCCGCGTTCGTCGTCGTTTAGCCGGCGTGCTGGCACGCCGCGAGTGCGGCGGTGCGCAGCGGAAAACTCGGCGAACAAGTTTGCTGGCGAAAGGGGCTCGTGGTCGCATTAGCTGAAGGAGACCCAGCCACGGAAGCATTACGAGTGGGAATCGGATTCGATTTGCACCGGCTTGAGCCCGGCGGACCGCTGCGGCTTGGCGGCATTGATATTCCACACGATCGGCAGGCGATCGGCCACAGCGATGGCGACGCCCTGCTGCACGCGGTGATCGACGCCCTGTTGGGGGCCGCCGCCCTGGGCGACATCGGACTGATGTATCCCGACACCGATCCCGAAAACCGCGGTCGCGATTCCGCCGACATGACCGTCGACGTGCTCGAATCGGTCAAGCTGCTCGGCTGGGACATCATCAATATCGACTGCATCGTTTTTGCCCAGCGGCCCAAGCTGCTGACGCATCGCCAGACCATTCGCCAGCGGCTGGCCGACATCCTCAACATCGAGGTCGAGCGCGTCGGCCTGCAAGCAAAGACCGGCGAAGGCGTCGGCGTCATCGGCAAAGAAGAGGCCATCGCCGCACAGTGCGTGGCACTGCTGGGCGTTAAGGAAGAGTGAAGCGTCAATGGCAAGGGGCTAGGGACTAGGGGCTAGGGACTAGAAACTAGAAGTAAGAGCACGAAGCGGCGATTGTCGTAGGCGATCCGTAGTCCGTCAATCCTAATCTCTAGCCCCTAGCCCCCAACCCCTGGTCCCTAACCCCTAGCCCCCACCCATGCTCCGCGTCTACAACACCCTGACACGCACCAAAGAGCCCTTCGAGCCGGTCCGGCCGGGCAAGGTGGGCATTTACCTCTGCGGGCCGACCGTCTACAAGCCCAGCCACATCGGCCACATGGTCGGGCCGGTCATCTTCGACGCCGTGAAACGCTACCTAGCCTACTCCGGCTACAAGGTGACGCTGGTGGTGAACGTCACCGACGTCGACGACAAGCTGATCGCCGAGTCGAACAGCCGCGGCATGCCCATGGCGGAGTTGGCCGCCGAGATGACGGCCGACTACATGAACAACCTAGCGGCCCTGGGCGTCGACGCGATCGACCACTTCCCCCGCTGCACCGAGACGATCGACGAGATCATCAAGTTCACGCAGACGCTGGTCGAAAAGGGTTTCGCCTACGAGGCGCAGGGCGACGTCTATTTCGAGGTCGCCAAGTGTCCGGACTACGGCAAGCTGAGCCATCGCGGCATCGAAGCCATGCCAAGGCGACGGCGGCGGCATGGCCGAGCGCAAGCGGGCCGGCGCCGACTTCGCCCTCTGGAAGTCGGCCAAGCCGGGCGAGCCCTCGTGGCCAAGCCCCTGGGGCAACGGCCGGCCCGGCTGGCACATCGAGTGCTCGGCCATGAGCCGCAAGCTGCTGGGCGAGTCGTTCGACATCCACGGCGGCGGGCTCGACCTGATGTTTCCCCATCACGAAAACGAGATCGCCCAGAGCGAATGCTGCCACGGCCGGCCGATGGCCAAGTATTGGATGCACAACGGCCTGATGCAGGCCAGCAGCGAGGTGGGCAAAGTCGGCGGACGCAACACCCGGCCCGCCGAAGGCGATCTGGCCGCCCAGGAGGTCGGCAAGATCAGCAAGTCGAAGGGCTCCGCCCCCTTCCGCGAAATGCTGAAGCAATTCTCCGGCGAAACGATCCGCTTCTTCGTCCTCTCGACGCAATACCGCCGCCCGATCGACTACAGCGAGGAGCGGCTGCACGAAGTCGAAACCGGCATGGACACGTTCTACCGCTTTCAAGCGGTACGAGCGGATCAGCGGTGAGAGCTATCTACGGTCTCTGCGGCGCCGACGACGCGAAAGCAGGGGGATTTCGAGCCGCGGCAAGAGTCCGCTGCTGGCGGCCGTGGCCGAGCATGCGCAATCGATTCCTGGAGGCGATGGACGACGATTTCAACACCGGCGGCGGCATCGGCACGCTGTTCGACCTGGTCCGCGCGATCAACAAGTACGCCGACGACGAGAAGCTCGAAGAGCCGGCGGGCCGCACGCCCGAGCAGGCTCGAAGCGCTGCGCCGCGGCGTCGCGGTGCTCCGCGAGCTGACCGGCACGCTCGGGCTGTTCCGCAAGCCGCCCGCGGAAAAGGCCCCCGGCGGCGACGATTTGGCCGGCAAGCTGATGACGCTCTTGATCGACCTCAGGGCCGACGCCCGCAAGCGGAAGGATTTCGCCACGGCCGACCGCATTCGCAACACGCTCGCCGAGATCGGCGTCGCGTTAGAAGATCGCCCCGGCGGCACCGACTGGAGCCGCAAGTAGATCCCACTTGCCGAGTGGGATCGGCCCGCCGAAGCCCGGCTCGGCAAGCCGGACCGTACTTTTCTTGGGGGGCAGAGGGGTGAAGTGGCCTTGGTTGTTAGACCAGAAAACACAAATTCTCAGATAGAGGGGACTGGCGGGCACGCGATGGCAGCCTAGGCGTGTGCCAACATTCCTCGGGGGATTGTGTTCCGCACAAACTGCTTCGCTGGTTTGTGTTTTGCGATGCGGTCGAGAACTGCTGCGCAACACGGGGCCAACATTTCAATTCCAAGAAGGCGGCCGTGTTTGTCGTAATCACCGAATGCGTTTCCGTCGGCGTATTCTTTCGTGACCTTTACCTTGCCTTCTCTTAGCTGAAAGTATACCGCCATGACTTGTCCTGTCCGATCGTGTGTTTCCACGCTCACCCGAAAGGAAAACTTATCTGATTTCATTGGTTCACCTACAATACCATGACCGTCACGATGCACAATTTGTCAGGCCATTTCTCAAAAACCACATCAATCGCGGGCCTGCCCATGCGCTCCATCCGCCAACGAAACCTGCCGGATTGAGTCTTGAGGCCCTTTCGTGTTGGTTGCTCCAGAACGAGAAATACTTCATCTTGCGAAACACGCCGCTGTTTCATTCTCAAAAGTGCGTGTCTTGTAAACCATACCTTACGGAACCCAAGTGCCGGGCGGAGCACTTCCTCCCCCCGACGAACCCCAGTGGGTACCACTTGGATGGGAAGGCGAGCAGGGTGGCGATGCCCATTTCTTTCCATCTGACCATTGTGACAGGGCGGAATCGTAGCCGCAAGCGCCTTCCACCGCTACTCCATTATTCTGCCACTGGGGCAAAATGGCTATATGCCTACACGAGGGGGTTCGCACTTTTCGCTACACTCCGCCTCTTTTTCGGCCAAACTGTACCAATACCATTTTTCGCCGCCGGTTGTCGCCCCTTATGGCTGCGGTTATAATTTGGGGTTTGTCGTTTGGCCGCTATGGTCAGCAATCCGTAGAGAAATTTACGCTCCCGCATCGTGAGGGGGCATTCGCACTGTAGGAAGATAGAAGAAGGAGACACTCCGTGGCAATTCGTGTTGGCATCAATGGGTTCGGACGCATCGGACGGCTGGTCTTTCGCGCGATCTGCGATCAGGGTCTGCTGGGCAAGGAGATCGAAGTGGTCGCCGTCAACGACATCGTCCCGGCCGATAATCTCGCCTACCTGCTGAAGTACGACTCGACGCAGGGCAAGTTCCCGGGCACGGTCAGCAGCGAGAAGTCGAGCCCCACCGCCGCCGAGGCCGACGTGCTGGTGGTCAACGGGCAGAAGATCAAGTGCCTGGCGGTCAAGGAGGGCCCGGCGGCGCTGCCGTGGAAGGCCCTCGGCGTCGATGTCGTCGTCGAATCGACCGGCCTGTTCACCGACGCCACCAAGGCCAAGGGGCACATCGAAGCGGGCGCGAAAAAGGTGATTATCTCCGCGCCGGCCAAGAACGAAGACATCACCATCGTTCTGGGCGTGAACGAAGACAAGTACGACCCGGCGAAGCACAATATCATCTCGAACGCGAGTTGTACGACCAACTGTCTGGCGCCTGTGGTCCACGTGCTGCTGAAGGAGGGCTTCGGCCTCGACGAGGGTCTAATGACGACGATCCACAGCTACACGGCCACGCAGAAGACGGTCGATGGCCCCTCGAAGAAGGATTGGAAAGGCGGCCGCTCGGCCGCGATCAACATCATCCCCTCGACCACCGGCGCGGCCAAGGCGGTCGGGCTGGCGATTCCCGAGGTCAAGGGCAAGTTGACCGGCATGGCCTTCCGCGTGCCGACACCTACCGTGAGCGTCGTCGATCTGACGGTCCGCACCGTCAAGGAGACCAGCTACAGCGAAATCAAGGCCGCGATGAAGAAGGCCAGCGAAACGTATCTCAAGGGCATCCTGGGCTACACCGAGGACGGAGTCGTGTCGAGCGACTTCATCCACGACGCCCATTCGAGCATCTTCGACGCCGGCAGCGGCATCGAGCTGAGCAAGAAGTTTTTCAAGCTCGTAAGCTGGTACGACAACGAGTGGGGCTACTCCTGCCGCACCGTCGATCTGGTGCGGATGATCGGCAAGAAGCTGTAGGAGAGCGGTCAGCGGTCAGCGGTCAGCAGTCAGCGGTCAGCAGTCAGCTTTCAGCAGTCAGCTTTCAGCAGTCAGCTTTCAGCTTTCAGCAGTCAGCAGTCAGCAGTCAGCCAGCAGCAACCGGCCGGGCGCGGCTGGCTTTCTTGTGGGAGACGGGATTGTGAGGGACTTCCGAAGCCTTGCTGTTTGGCGGAAGGCTCACGCCTCGGCAATTGCTGTTTATCGAGCAACGAGAGAATATCCTCGCGATGAACTGTACGGGCTAACCTCCCAGACGCGGCGAGCGGCCGTTTCAATTCCCGCGAATATCGCTGAAGGCTGCGGTCGTGCAACGGCTGCGGATTTCGCACGGTTTCTGGATCTGGCTTCCGGCTCAGCCAACGAGCTGGAATACCACCTCCTTTTGGCGTGCGAACTACGTTTTCTGCGACCGGAAGAACACGATCCCGTCGCGGCCGGCGTGTGCGAAGTAAGACGAATGCTGGCGTCATTGATAAAGCGATTGAGGGAAGGTTCGCCGCTCGCGGAGCGACAAGGCAGACGCAAGCCACGAAACAACACCAGGGATAGCTGATAGCTGACGACTGACCGCTGATAGCTGACGACTGATAGCTGACGACTGACCGCTGATAGCTGACGACTGACCGCTGACCGCCTCCGACCCATGCCCACGATTCTCGACAACATCGTCGCCGCGAAGCGAGAAGAGGTCGCCAGGGCAAAGAGCGAGCGCCGGAAGCGACGTTGCGCCGCCGGCTGGCCGATGCCCCGCCGCCGCGCGACTTTCTCGCCGCGCTGTCCGGCAGGACCGCCGATCCGCCTGATCGCGGAAGTCAAGAAGGCCAGCCCCAGCAAAGGCGTCATCCGCGCCGATTTCGATCCGGTGGCCATCGCGCGAACGTACCAGCAGCACGGCGCGTCGTGCATCAGCGTGTTGACCGACGAGCCGTATTTCCAGGGCAGCTTGGAACATCTGCGGCAGGTTCGCGCGGCGGTCGATCTGCCGGTGCTGCGGAAGGATTTCATCATCGACCCGTATCAGGTGGTCGAGGCCCGCGCGGCCGGCGCCGACGCGGTGCTGTTGATCGCCGAATGTCTCGACGACGAGTCGCTTGCGCGGCTTCACGACGCGATTGTCGAGCTTGGGATGACGCCGCTGGTCGAGTTGTACGAGCCGGCGAACCTTCCGCGCGTGCTGCAAATCGGCGCCCGGCTGGTGGGCGTCAACAACCGCGATCTGCACACGTTCGAGGTCGATCTGGAGCATACGCTTCGGCTGCGGCGGCAGATTCCCGCCGATCGCGTGCTGGTGGGCGAGAGCGGCATCCGCACCCGGCAGGACGTCCAGCGGCTGGAAGCGGCCGGCGTGCAGGCCATGCTCGTCGGCGAATCGCTGCTGGCACGAGCCCGACGTGGGCGCCGCGGTCGACGAACTGCTGGGAACGAGCCGATGAGCGAACTGCAAACCGGCGAGTTGCTTGCCCTGGCCACCGCGATGTTGTGGACGCTCTCGTCGCTGGCGTGGACCTCCGCCGGCAAGCGCATCGGCGCGCTGGCCGTCAGCTTCATACGGCTGGTCATCGCCGCCGCGTTCATGGTGGCGTACTGCCGCATAGTCCGCCACTTGTGGCTGCCGACCGACGCCGACGCCCGCACGTGGCTGTTGATGGGGGCTTCGGGCTTCTTCGGTTTCTTCCTCTGCGACATCTGCCTGTTCAAGTCGATGCTGCTGATCGGGCCGCGGCTGACGCTGCTGTTGTTTTCGTTGTCGCCGCCGATCGCCGCAATCATCTCCTGGGTGTTCATCAATGACGAACTGGCGCTGCGGCAGTGGATCGCGATGGCCGTCACGCTGGCCGGCATCGTCTGGGTCGTGATGGAGCGACCCAACGGACGTGCCGTGTCCCATTCCGCCCGGCCATCATTGGCGCGGCATCCTCCTCGGCGTGTTGGCATCGCTGACCAACGGGATTGGACTGGTGCTGTCGAAGGAGGGGATCGGCCACTACGACGCAATGGCGGCCACGTTGATCCGGGCCATCGTCGCGCTGCCCGGCTACATCGTGCTGATCACGCTCTGGCGGCGCTGGCCCGCCATGCTGGCCGGCGTGCGCGACCTGCCGGCCGTCGGACATCCTGACGTTCGGGGCGGTGGTGGGACCGTTCGTGGGCGTCGGGTTGTGCCTGGCCGCGCTGCGCCTTGCCCCCACCGGCATTGTCGCCACGATCACCGCGACGATGCCCATCTTGATCTTGCCCTTCAGCATCCTTCTCTACCGCGAGAAGGTGAGTCTGCGGGCCATCGGCGGAGCGATCGTCGCCGTGGCTGGCATCGCCATGCTGATGCTCTCGCAAGAGGATGTGGCTCGGATGATGGATTGGATATTGCACAGCGTCGCACACTAAAATTTACTTGCGCGATCCTGGGAAGACGGGGACGGGGCCGATTCTGCGCGAAGCGCCTCCGAACCGTTCCGGGAAATTCGACCCGTGCCCCTTTCTTCCTCCCAGCGCAAAAGTTAGAATAGAGATGGTGCTTCGCGGAGTCGACCGGAGCGCCATTCCCACCGATTCACCCTCCGCCGAACCCCACCATGTTTCGCACCATTCTATCGATCGCAGTTCTTGTCGTCAGCACAACCGCCGAGGCACAACCGGCGAATTTCGTCTTCTGTTGCCAACCCGGAAGCGACCTATACCGCGCGATCGGCGGCCAGCAGAGGGGCTACCCGCGGTTTGCCACGCCGGCCGAGGCAGTGCGGGCGGCTACCGAGGGAGCCGGCGTGCTGATCCTGGCCGACGGTTATCCGACGAAGACAACCGTCGTAGAACCTGCCGTGCTCAATCAAGCAGCCAAGAAGCATCTGCGGCTCTACGTCGAGTATCCTGCCGAGTTGCCCGGCGTGCAGTTTGGCCCGCCGACCGCAATCAAGCTCGAGCGCGGCGTGGTCACGTCCAAAATCTTCGGCGACGCCCTGCCGCCGATGCGAATCGTCATGATTAACGGCTGCCGCTTTCTGCCGATCACCGGCGGATCGCCGTCACAGCCGCACCTGGTGTTGGCTCGCGTCGCGGGCGTCGATACCGCCGTATTCGGACTGAACAAAACGCCGACCCGGCCGCTGCTGTTCGATCTTCCCGGCGGAAATGTGCTCGTGGCCACCACCAAGCTCAGCCACTTCGTCACCGGCCGCTACATGCCGCAGGAAGCGTGGCGGGCGATCTGGCGGACGATCCTCGGCCGGTTGCAGCCGGGCGCCGTCCTTCCAACGCTCGCCTGGACGCCGACGGTCCGCCCGAGCTACGGCCGCGACGAACCGCTGCCCGCCGACGTCGAGCTTCAAGCGTTGCATCGCTCGGCCGACTGGATCACCCACAGCCGCATCCTTCGCAGCCCGAAGTGGCCTAAAAAAGCCCTCGATTGGTCGCTGCACTACAACACGGTTCGCGACATGCCCTCCGCCAAGTGGCCCATCGGCGACGGCTCCTTCGGGATACTCGAAGGCTATAGCTCGACCATCCGCGCCGATGGCAGCCAGCCGATGCGCTATGCCGTGCGCAACGACAACATGTGTGAAGTGGCGATGCTCATGGCCCTCGATGCCGCCAACCACGGGCCGCCGCAGCACCAGGCGATCGCCGTCAACCTGCTCAACTTCATCTTCCTGAACTCCGGGCTCGCCGCGGGCAATCGGGCGAACCCGGCCAGCCCCGAGTATGGGCTGATCAGTTGGTCGTTTGATCTTCCTCAAATGTATTGGAGCGACGACAGCGGCCGGTCGACGCTGAGTCTGTTGGCGGTCTCCGCACTGTTGAACGACAAAGCGGCAACCGGCCGGCTTGGCAGTTCCAACGCGTCCCCAACGGCAGAGTCGTCGCCGCGGCCTGCCGGCGTATCGTTCCCGTTGAACGATGCTCTCTGCGCGCTACGTGCTGGCCAATTTCCGCAGCACCGGCGTCTACGGCTATCGCGAGGACTGCATCCTGGCCGAGAACTTGCAGAAGAACGGTTGGCGACACTACTGGAACGCGAAGAACACGCGATATTCACCCCACTACGTCGCCTGGCTTTGGCCCGGTTATCTTTGGGCCTACGACAAGACCGGTTTCAAGCCGTTTCTGGCCCGCAGCGAAACCGGCATGCGGATGCTGATGCAAGCCTACCCGGACCGCTGGTCCTGGTGCGACCGCAGCGGCTCGATCGAACGGTCGCGGGCCCTGCTGCCGCTGGCCTGGCTGGTACGGGTGAACGACACGCCGGAACATCGCGGTTGGCTGCGAACCGTCGCTCGCGATCTGATCGCGCTGCAAGACAGTTCAGGGGCGATCCGCGAGACAATCGGCGGCGGCGGCCCACGGCACCCTCTCGAACGCCGAGTACGGCACCTGCGAAACCAGCCTCATCCAGAGCGACGGCGACCCGATCGCCGACATGCTCTACACCTGCAACTTCGCCCTGATCGGCCTGCACGAGGCCGCAGCCGCCACCGGCGAGCCGCTCTACGTCAACGCCGAAGAGAAGTTGGCGAAGTTCCTCTGCCGCATCCAGATCCGCTCCACGGCCCATCCCGAACTCGACGGCGCCTGGTACCGCGCCTTCAACTATCGCAACTGGGAGTATTGGGCCAGCAACGCCGATTGGGAATGGGGCCCCTGGTGTACGGAAGCCGGCTGGACCCAGCCCTGGATCGCCGGCACGCTGGCCCTGCGGCATCGGAAGACGTCGCTCTGGGATCTGGCCAAGCAAGTTCCGATCAGCAAGGACTTCGACCGCCTCCGTCGCGAGATGATTCCCGAAAAAGGGAAGGCGGCGGGCCTTAAAGCGGATTAGAGAGGTGAAGAACGGGGAGGAAAGTGGAGGGGGTCGGGGGTCTTCGTTCTTTCCTTTGGCAGGAACGCTGAAGAACTAAGACCGCCGACCCCTTCGTAATCTTCTCGTTGCAACTCCCGCCTTATGATTCCTTCATAAAGGCCACGATGCCAAACGTCCGCGGTCCGCGTACAGCGGAACGAGGTGTGCCGACCTTAGCGCCACGCCAAAATATGCCGCACAACTCACCGAAGGACGGATTCGGAAATCCGTCCTACAAATGTAACCAACTTATTTCAACGCGACACCTTAGCGACGACGCCAGGCATAGGCCAATAGTCCCGCCAAGGCACAACCCAACAAGCTCAAGGAAGTCGGTTCAGGAACGGCGGTTGCTTCCAGCCGCACGTTGTCGAGCGTCCAAGACCCGCCATTGCCGGAGGTGACATACAACCAGATGCCTATCTGCTGGCCGGCCCACGAATCGCCGCTCTGCACCGTCGGAATCGAGAGGGTGTAGTCGGTCAATTGCGTGTTCGACAGGTCGCCATACCTGACGGGCGCAGCGCCAAGGACGGTAAACGAGGGAGTGCGAGAGAACAGCCGCATTTCCATGGTATCGTCAGCAGCACCCGGGGAATCCGAACGCGCGGCCCAACCGATCGTCAGCGTGTACGACTTGTTGACCTCATAGGTCGACCCCGTGACGTCCTGGAACATGTTCCGGTCAGTCAGGTTCGACGTAAAGGCGAGTTGCAGGCCGTCCTGATTGGTAATCGCATTGCCGTAGGCTGGTCCGGCATTGTTGAAGACGCCCGATCCGCTCTGCCCATCGACCCACACGTCAGTATCATTCACGTCATGGCTGAAGACGCTGACGCCGCCGGGGGCAACCGATGGACTCTCGAACGAGGGGTTGTTGATCGGAATCAACTCCGCGACCGCCGGAACGCTTGTGCCCAGAACAACCGAGCCTAGGGCAAGCGCTCCGGCAAAAAACAACAAACGATGCGGTGTCTTTCTCGACATACTTGGGGCTCCTTTTGAGCAAAAGACAAAGAAGAGTAACAGAAGAAGTCCTACACAGACCTCAGAAGTCTCGCAATTTGCACTCCCAAGTGCCCGCAGTTGGTTGCACTGCCGTCGGCACGTTGTTTTCAACGGGTTGACGATACTCGTAGCGTGTGTCGCCTTGTCGCTCAGTTGACGCCTGCATTATAATCTGGGCAAACAGCACACTTTCCGCAAAAAAGTGGCACATTTTCCGTAATCGAGCGGCCCGATGGAGTGCCTTTTCCGCGTCTCGTTTCACGGCCCGCTGGGATGGGGTATATTTTGACATCCCACACTGGCGTCTAGCGGCTCCCAAGGGTGAGTAGGTTGCGTCATGCCATTGCCTCATCGCCTTCCCCACGTCTTGCTCCTGATCGATACGGCCGGCGCCTACGGCCGCGGAATCGTCGAGGGGATCGGCCGCTACGCCCAGGAGAACGGACCCTGGTCGATCCAATACGAGTATCGGGCGTTGGATTCCTTGCCGCCGCAGTGGTTGAAACGGTGGCGCGGCGACGGCATCATCTCGCGCACCGTCAGTCTGGAGCAGGCGAAGCTGCTGCGGGCAACCAAGCGGTCGTTGGTCGAATTGCACGGCCAACCCCCGGGCCGCACCGCCGAAGTGCAGGTAGATATAGAAGTCGAGGCCCGCATGGCGGTCGAGCACTTCCTCGACTGCGGCCTGCAGCACTTCGGATTCTTCACCTACGGAGACACGTGGTGGATCACGATGCATCGAGAGGTCTATTGCAAGGCATTGAAGGACCGAGGGTATGCCTGCAAGATCTACGATGCACCGAGGTTTGACGATCGCGTGCCGGTTTGGAACGAGCGCCAACGGCCCGGTGTGGTGAAGTGGCTTCACACTCTGGATCGTCCCATTGGCGTTTTCACGCTTGGCGATCTTCACTCCGTGCGTCTGCTGGACGTATGTCGGGAACTGGACATTGCGGTCCCTGAAGAAATGGCGATTCTGGGCGTCGGCAACGACCCGGTGATTTGCGAGACGGTCCACCCCACGCTTTCCAGCGTGGATCTCAACGCCCGCCGCATCGGCTACGAGGCGGCTCGGCTGCTCGATTGCAGGATGGCGGGCAAGATGATCGACGAGGCTGTTTCCGTCGCGCCGAGCTACGTGGCGGTTCGCCAATCGACCGACGTGATGGCGATTCAAGACTCCGACGTGGCTCAAGCGGTGCGGTTGATCCGCCAGTTCGCCTGCAAGGGCATCGACGTCACGCAGCGTGGCCGAAGCAGGTCGGCATGTCTCGCAGTTCGCTGGAGCAGCGATTCCATCGCTACCTGGAACGCACACCCGGCGGCGAGATCATGCGAGTGCGGATCGAGCACGCCAAGATGCTGCTATCTCGAACCGACCAGACCAGCGAGAGCGTCGCCCGCAGAAGCGGCTTTGCTTCCGTAACCTACTTCGTCAGGGCGTTCCGCCGCGAGGTCGGCATCACGCCCGCCGCCTACCGACGAACGCAGCGGGTTTCGCGCGACCTGGAAGAGCCGCCGTAGAAGCGACGGCCCGCCGCTTTTTTGTCGGCGCCACGGCGTGAATGGCGGCCAATGGCGCGGCGAGACGCCGCGTCTACGAAGACAAGACGCCGTTTGCCGCCGCATCGCCGCCGCGCTACTGCGGCTGGGCGAAAAGCGTCGCCAGCGGAAGGCGGAAGCCGGGGAACACTTGGCCGCCGTCGAGGGTGTCTTGGGCCGTGAGCGTGACGCACTTGTCGGCGGCTTCATACACTTCACCTCGCACGTGGCCGGATAGATGTACCACACCAGCCGCACGCCGGCCGAAAAGTCGTCGGCCAACTTGCGGGCCATCTCCTGCCTGGTATTGCCGCGGCTGATGACTTCAACCGCAAGATCGGGGGCGAGCCGCCAAATCTCTTCGCGGGGAACACGCGGCCCGGCAAACGATCCCAGGAGATGAACGACACGTCGGGAATCCGCACCAGGCCCGGTGCCAGCCGTAACATCCCATCGGCCCCCAACACAATTCCCAGCCGATTTTCGCTGACAAAGGTCGTCAAGAGATGGCCCAAGTACAATGCCAAGTACGATTCGAAACTCCCCATCGTCTTCTCCAGAAGAGTGCCGTCCAGCAATTCGCACAGTCGATTTTCGCGGTCGTGAATCTCGATCACGTCATGTTCGGTCGCCGAACCGGGCAAAGGATTGGTGCGCACGCGATCCAGCGGAATCGCCCCAGCCGCTCGACCAGATCGACCGCCGTCCACACCACCGGAGTATCCTGTGCAGTCAGGCTCATGGCACGCTTCCAGAAAGAGAACCTATGACAACTATATTCTCGCATGAACGTCAGACGGAGACAAGAGCCCCGAACATACGGTTCCTCCTCGGCCCCTGCTCATTCGCGGCCACGTCCGCCGCCCTTTGTCACGACTTCCGCAACAGAATGCGGGTTCGCCGAGAGAATCGTCCGATGCCATCTC
>CAWFIG010000021.1:0-353702 GCA_963815695.1 uncultured Planctomycetia bacterium | reverse complement strand
TTGTTATGTCCTTGACTCGTGGTCTTTGCTGCCAATATGAGCGGCAACGTCAGCGCCCAAAGAAGCAATCCTGCCAGCGCAAGCCCGACCGCGCTACGTCTCAGCTTCCGCAACGTCCGAGCCGGCCCGCTTAGGTTCTGCAAAATCAAACGCTCAATCGTTCTATCTATGGCAGTCCGTTCGTCATCGGCATGTGGCCGCCGGGTTGCGAGCCAGATCAATCCCGCGACGCAGAGGAACGACAGTTGGGCGCCGGTGTGGAACAGGTGTGCGGGATTCAACGCGAGCACTACCAACGCGGCGGCGGCCAGCGAATTGAACCCGATGGCGCGGTGGCCAAGCCAGGCGGCGGTGCAGGCGACCAGCACGAGAATCGTGGCGCGGACGACCGACGGGCCGACGTCGACCATCATCGCGTAGAGCAGGACGATCGCGGCAATGCACGCTACGGCCCAGCCGCGCGGAACTCGCGATCGTCGCATGATCCAGAACAACGCCCACGCCAAGATGCCGACGTGCAGGCCCGAGATGCAGAGGACGTGAATCGTGCCGGTAGTGAAAAAGGCCTCGTTTCGCTCGGCGTCGAGTTCCTCGCGGAATCCCAGCAACACGGCGGCGGCCAACTCGGCTCGCCGGGGGTTCAAGTATCGCTGCAACGTGCGATTGCCGTACAGCGAAGCCGGCCGAGTTGCCGCCAGAGGTTCCACCCGGAGCCGGTCGTAACCACGCAGACGCACTCGCTCGCCTCGGCTTGGAGGCGGCTGAGTATACGATCGCGCGGAGCCGGCGGCATAGTCGAATTCGCCGGGATTTTGCGGGCCTTCGGGAGCCGAGAGCCGGCCGAAGCAGCGAATGCGGTCGCCGGCCTCGATCTTCGGCGGCTCGCCCAGCACCACGAGCGTCGCCCGGCCGGAGACGGGCTGCCAGGTGGCCCCGTTGCGCAGTGCAACCAGATCGACGGCCAGCCGAGAGCCTTCGTGTGTCGGCATTCCCCGCAGTGGATTGAACTCCCGCGAAGGCATCGCTCTCGGCGACCCGACCGCCACGGCCTCGACACAGACCGGCTGAGCCTCGCGACGGGCGTAGCGGCCCAAGTCGTCGGCGGGAAACAGATTCCAGCAGCAATGCCGCCACCCGCCGGCCGTCGCCGCCACCGCCGCGAGCAAGAGCACGTTGCCGACAACAAGCGGCATGCGCCGCGAGATCGAACCGGCGCCCAGAGCAGCAGTCCGACTGCGGCCAGCGTCCACCATGCCGCAAGCGGCAGCGGCCAGAACCGATCGGCCAGAATGCCCGCCACCACCGCCGCCAAGACGATCACCAACGACTCGTAGCGAGGCGCGAGCAGCCGCGGGCCGTCGACAGGTCGTTGGAAAACCGCCATGAACGCCATTCTGGCGCAAATCGCACAGCCGACAAGCCGAGCGCCCGGTCGTGTAGGACGGATTTTCAATCCGTCCAGAGAATGGGACGGATTTGGAAATCCATCCTACGTGATGAGCCAGCGTGTCAGGGCAAGGGGGACAGTCGCCTATCGGCTCACCGCAATACCCGCCGGCGACGGCTTCCGCTCGAACACCTTCCACCCCGTCGGGCTCGGGACTTCTCGATAGCCCTTCAACGATTGCTTCGCCCAGCCGCAATAGACGAAATAGTCGTACAGGTCGAAGTCCTTGGGCAGCCCGAACCAGCCGGGAGTGTCGTTGATAACGATCAGTTTCGGCTTGTACTGCTGGACGTCGTCGCGATACTCGTCCAGGAATCGCCGCTCTTCAGCCGGGGCTTCGTCGTAGCGGTGGTACATGGGCCGATTGCCGGTCGCATGGGCGCCGTAATAGAGAAAGGCGAACTGCATTGCGCCGGTGTAACGGCCGCACGGTCGGCAGCCGAGCTGAACGAGCATGGGGTATGCCGGTCGGGTGGACGTCACCAGCATCAGCACGCGGTCGCCCGGATGAGTATGCTGGGCAACAACGCGTCGCAGCGCGGCATATTGCGGCGGGTCGGGCCTCGCCGATCCCGGCCGTTCGACGAACCATACGGCGAGGACTGCGGCAAAAACGCCCAGCAGCAGGCAACGAGCCGCGATCGAGCCCCAGGCGGTCGACGGCGATTGCCCGGCGCCCGCCGGCGCTCGTCCTCGCCGCCCGCCGCTTAGACCGACCATCACTAGGCAGAGCACGCCGGCGACGTCGAAGGGAATGTAGTGGTAGGTGTAGCCTTTGTGCTGAAACCAAATCATCGCCATGCCGGTCACCGCGAGCGTCGCCAGCGCCACCAGATGCGAGCGCAGCCGCAGCCGTCGCCGCGTGAACAGAAGCAGCACGGCGGCCGACACGCCCACCAGACCGGCCGCCGAGAAGGGCGAGGCGAAAATCTGCTCGGCGATTTCGCGGTTGCTGGCATCGAAAGCTCGATAGTCGCGGCAGATCAACGGCACCCAGCGGCAGAAGAATGCCTCGCGCATGGCGGCGGGAACGAAGAGCCAATGGGCCACGTACGCCGTCACCACGCCCGCCAACGCCACGCACTCGGGCCGCAGCACCGTCCGCCAGCGACGCGAGGCAAGCATCAGAGCCGCTTCCACCGCCGCGGCGCTCAACAGAAAATGCGGCTTCAGCGAAACTCCCACGCCGGCCTGAAGGCCCAGAAGCACGGCAAACCAGACGGCAACCGATCCCCGGCGGTAGCGAAGAATTTCGCAGGAACAGGTACGGAACGTACGTGAGCATGAACACCTGCTCGCGCTGTCCGACGTCGCCGCGCCAGTCGATCAACAAGAACAGCGCCATCCAGGCGAACAGCACCACCCCTTGCTCGCCCGGCCGCATCTTGCTCTCCCGTCGCCGCAATAGGAAGAGGATCTCCGCAGCCGAAGCGTACAACAGCAAAGCCACACAGACTTGAAACACGATGATCGGCGGGAGGCCAAATGTTCTAGCAAGCCAGACGATCGGAACGTGCAGATACATGCTCAGCGGCGGATTGACGTCGACGACCGTGCAATACGGCACCGCGCCGTCGAGGACCATCGCGGCGAGGTGCAGATAGTTGGCGCAATCGTGGTTGATCCGCTGCGGCGTCTGCCAAATGCTCACGGCCACGGCTGCGCCCAGGACGAGCGTCAAGACCATCCACGGCCCGGCGCGATTGGCGCGGTTCGGGTGGATGCGTACGTGGGAAGCGGATGGCATGGCTGTCCGGCTCCGTCTCTTTCCTTCTGCCGCGCCGCCGTCGCAGTTGGCTCCGGGCTAAACGAAGGACCGTGCGGGGACTATGCAACTCTAGCCCACGTTTCCCCGCCTCGGGAGAGGGCAAACGAGAGTGTCGGCCTCGATCACGGATGGCCTGGCGCCCTCTCCAGATCCTTCCACCTCCGCGACGGGTACGTCCGCGCTTGGCCGCCGACCACTCGCACGATAAATGCCGCGGCGCCGGGCGTGTCTTCCACAAGCTTCAGCCCCTTCTCGGGCCCCAGGACCGCCACCGCCGAAGAGAGACCGTCGCTGCTCAAGCCGTCGCGTCCCACCACCGTCACGCTGCCGTGGTCGGTCAGCGCCATGCCGCTGCGCGGATCGATCAGGTGCGAATAACGCACGCCGCCGATGACGGCGTACTGCCAAAGGTCGCCCGACGTGGAAATCGCCACGCGCGAAAGCGAAAGGTACTGTCGCGCCGGGCTATGGGCGTCGGGCGGTGCGATGCCGATTCGCCAGCCGGGCCGATCCGGCGGCGGATCGCCGAGACCGATGTTTCCGCCCGCCTCGACCATTACCCGCGTGATCCCGCGCTTGCGTATCGCGCTGAGGGCCTGATCGACCGCGTAGCCTTTGGCGATTCCGCCGAGGTCCAAGCGCATCTTCGGCCGCAACAGTTCCACCGCCTGCTGCCGCGGGTGCAGCCGAACCCACCTGTAACCGACTCGCGACAGGGCCGCGCGGATCGACTTCGGCGAGGGGAGTTCCTTGGTTCGCCGGGCGTTGCGCCACAGGTGGACTACCGGCCCGACCGTCACGTCGAAGGCCCCGTCCGACCGCTTGGAGAGATCGAGGGCGCGAACCAGCACCCGCCACAGATCGTCGCTCACGCGAACCGGCTTCCCCTCGGAGGAGGCATCGCAAAGGCGACGCAGCTCGCTCTGCGGGTCGTAGTCGCTCATCGAGGCGTTCAACTCGTGGAAGCGGGAAAACGCGGCTCGGGCGGCCGCCGCCGCTGTTGTATCGTCCGCCGCGTATAGTACAATGCGGATTGGTACCGCCATCTCCGTCTGCGTGAACTCGAACCGGTTCAGCGTCGCGGCCGCCGACAAACCCGCCTGCAACGCCACGCCCACCAGCACGGTTCCCAAAAACGTCTTGCCACGGAGGAAAACCCTCCCATAGAATGGGAGGGCTTTGTGAAGCGGCGGAGTTGCGAGAAACCGCACTTGCGACATGCCGCTGGCCCTCTCGGAAAAATCAACCCTACCGCACAACCTAATGATTAGATGTACCGCACCACCGACGTCGTTCGCAACATTTTGTGGGTTTCCTGGCGATTTTGTCGGTTCTGGCGTTGTTAGGATGCCGACCGAGTGCCGGGACCAGCGGGACGAGAGAGATCGTCCCCGAAAAGCGGTCGTCGCCAAAGTCCGACGAGAAGGCGCCCGCCAAGCAGCCGACGGCCGAAGTCCCGGTCAAGGCCCCGCCGGGCGTTGGGGCTCCGATGAAGAAGCTGCCCGATCCGCAAGGGGCCGACACGCCGGTATCAGCCACATGCAGCCGCAAACTGGGCGCCAGTGAGGCTGGCATCCGCAAACGCAAGCAGGTTCCGCCGGCCTCCACATCCGAGCCCAGCCTGGAGCCGGCCGTCAAGTGGCTGCCCAAGCCCGCCGCCAATCCGGCCGCCGAGGCCAACAGGCCAAGGGCATGAAACCCTATAGCGAGAAACTCGACGCCGACGTGAAACTCGACATGGTGCCGATTCCCGGCGGGACTTTCAAGATGGGAAGTCCTCCCAGCGAAAAAGATCGCAACGCCGACGAAGGACCGCAAGTCCGAGTCAAGGTCGAGCCGTTCTGGATGGGCAAGTACGAAGTGACCTGGGACCAGTACGAACTGTGGGGAATGGGCCTCGACAAGCAGCGCCGCTGCGCCAAGAAAGTCGTTGCCGACCCCTTGGGACAAGATGGCCGACGCCGTGGCCATCCCCACCAAACCCTATTCCGACATGACCTTCGGCATGGGCAAGGAGAGCTACCCGGCCATCTGCATGACGCAGTTTGCCGCCAAGATGTACTGCAAGTGGCTCTCGGCCAAGACCGGCCACTACTACCGCCTGCCCACCGAGGCCGAATGGGAATACGCCTGCCGCGCGGGCACGACCACGGCCTATTCCTTCGGCGACGATCCCGAAAAGCTCGACGACTACGCCTGGTACAGCGACAACAGCGACGAGAAGTATCACAAGGTCGGCAAGAAGAAGCCGAATCCCTGGGGACTGTACGACATGCACGGCAACGTCGCCGAGTGGTGCTCGATCGAATACGTACCCGGACCGCTACAAGCAACTGGGCGACAAGTTGGTGGTAAACCCGGTGACCGGCGTGACCAAAGCGTATCCGCAGGTGGTGCGGGGCGGGGCGTGGACCGACGAGGCCCCATGCTCCGCAGCGCCGCCCGGCGGGCTCGAACAAGGACTGGAAGACGCAAGACCCGCAGATTCCGCAAGAGCATCTGGTATCTTACCGACGCCCCCTTCGTCGGATTCCGCGTCATCCGCCCGTTGCGCGTCCCCAGCCCCGAAGAGGCCGCTCGCTACGAACTGACGGAGTACGAGAAGCGCGAGTTTTTGGACTATCGAAAGGCCCAGGCGGGAAAACAGTAGAGAACATGCGGCGTCGTCTTCCATACAAATGGTTTTTAGCCCTGGAGTAGAGCAATGAACGAATTGAACCAAGCCAATCGCAGGGATTTTCTCAAGGGCACGACCGTGGCCGCGGCGGGAATCGCCCTGGCCGGCGGATTGGATCTCGCGCGGGCGGCTCACGCCGCCGGCAGCGACGAGATCAAGGTCGCCCTGATCGGTTGCGGCGGCCGCGGCACCGGCGCCGTGATGGACTGCCTCGCGTCGTGCAAGAACGTCAAGCTGATCGCCATGGCCGACGCCTTCGACGACAACGCCAAGGATAGCCTGGCGAACCTGAAGAAAGAGGAAGACGCCGCCGGCAAGATCGACGTGCCCGACGATCGCATCTTCGTCGGCTTCGACGCCTACCAGAAGGCGATCGCCGCGGGTCCGGACATCGTCTTTCTGGCCACTCCGCCCGGCTTCCGCCCCATCCACTACGCCGCGGCCGTCGAGGCCGGCAAGCACGTCTTCATGGAAAAGCCCTGCTGCGTCGACGCCCCCGGCTTCCGCTCGTTATTGGAGACCAACAAGCTGGCCGACGAGAAGGGCCTGAAGGTCGCCGTCGGCCTGCAGCGCCGCCACAGCAAGGAATACCTCGGCAAGGTCAAGCGAATTCAAGACGGGCTCGCTCGGCGACCTCGTCACCTTGCGGGCCTACTGGAACGGCGGTCCGATCTGGATCCGCAAACGCCAGCCGGGCCAGACCGAAATGGAATACCAGATGCGCAACTGGTACCACTTCGTCTGGCTCTGCGGCGACCACATCTCGAACAGCACGTCCACAACCTCGACGTCTGCAACTGGGTCAAGGGCGATCATCCCGTCGAGGCCAACGGCATGGGCAGCTGCCACTGCCGCAACAATCACGGCATCGGCCAAATCTACGACCACCACTTCGTCGAGTTCACCTACGAGGACGGCACGAAGATGTTCAGCCAGTGCCGCCAGCAGCCCAACACCTGGATCGAGCGTCACCGAGTTCGCCTGCGGAACCAAGGGCGAGAAGGAACTGCCCGGCAACGGCAGCGACGGCTACAAACAGGAGCACGTCGACCTGGTCAACGCCATCCGCAAGGACGAGAAGCTCAACGACGGCTGGCACGGCGCCACCAGCAGCTTCACCGCCGTGCTGGGCCGCATGGCGACCTACTCCGGCCAGGTGGTCAACTGGGACGAGGCCGTCGAGAAGGGCCCGAGCGAGATGCCGAAGCGGTTCGCCTTCGACGCCGATCCGCCCGCCATGCCCGACAAGAACGGCGACTACCCGCAACCCGTCCCCGGCGTGTACAAGCCGTACTGACGTTGCGGCTCAATATCGCAATGGAACAATAGCCGGGAGCCAACGGCTCCCGAAGAGTGATCGCGGATCTGCACACATTCCGGGAGTCGTTGACTCCCGGCGATTGTGACGCTTGCCAGCCGAATCAATCGCATTGCCGCCCGCGCGATTGCACGCGCTCTGCCGCTGGATTAGAATAGCGCGTAATGACGCAACCCGTTGGCGAGCTATTGGCCGGAAAGCTGCGGGGGCTCGACCCGAGCCATCCCGACTACGCGCCTCGCGGCGTCGATGCGTTGTTGGCCGTGGCGCGAACCGCCGGCGCGACCGACGTCCACTTGCAGCCGACCGGCGCGGACTTGGAGTTGAAATTCCGCATCGACGGCGTGCTGCTGCCGGTGGCCACCTTTCCCGCGGCGCTTGCCGGCAACGTCGTCGCCCGCTTGAAGGTGCTGGCGGGCCTGCTGACCTATCAGACCGATCGTCCGCAGGAAGGACGCATACGGCTGCCGCAGGACGACGTGGAAATGCGAGTCTGCACCTATCCCACGCTGCACGGCGAGCGGGCGGTGGTGCGGCTCTTCGGCGGCGCGAAACGTTACCAGCATCTCGACGACCTCGGCCTGCCTGCCGACGTGCTGCCGACGCTGCAAACCCTGCTGACGCAGACCTCGGGCGCGATCCTCGTCTCCGGCCCGGCCGGCAGCGGCAAGACAACCACGATTTACGCCTGTCTCCGCGAAATCGCCCGGCGAAGCGGCGGGGCGCGGAGCCTGATGACCATCGAAGACCCGGTCGAGGTCTCGGTCGGCGGCGTGGCCCAGTCGCAGGTGCAGCCGACCGTCGGCCTGGACCTTGCGGCGGGCTTGCGGTTTCTCATGCGGCAAGATCCCGAGGTCATCATGGTGGGCGAGATCCGCGATCGCCCCACCGCCGAGGCCGCCCTGCAAGCCTCGCTGACCGGCCACTTGCTGTTGAGCACCTTCCACGCCGGCAGCGCCGCCGAAACCGTCGGCCGGCTGCTGGACATGGGCATCGAGCCCTACGTGCTGCGGAGCGGCATCCTGGCGATCCTCCACCAGCGTCTGCTCCGCCGGCTGTGTACCTGCGCCGAGCCGAGCGACAAGCCCGAGGCTCGGCTCGGCCTCGACGTTCACCAGGTGACGCTGCCCCGCGGTTGCGGCGAGTGCGGCGGCACCGGTTATCGCGGCCGGTTCCTCCTGGTCGAAATGCTCATGCTCTCGCGAACCGATCTGGCCAGGGCCGTGCTGACCCGCTCCGACACGGCCACGATCGAGCGCCTGGCCGTCGAGGGGGGCATGGTCACGCGCTGGCAGCGCGCTTGCCACGCCATCGACGACGGCCGAACAAGCCCCGCCGAAGTCCGTCGCGTCCTCGGCTTCTCCGGCAGCGTCGAATAGAGCTTCTTTGCGAAGCCGCAAGCGGCTGCCGACGAAAAAATCCGCTTGCGGCTTCGCAAAACGGTCGCCAATCTGATAGAATGGCGGCACGGAGCAGTCCTGGGCGACTTCTGTCGCCGATCGCGTCTGAATTCGGTGTCGGGGGTGTATTTTCCGGGAAGCGGGCGAGCGAAAGGGGACGGAGGAAGTTGTCGGCGAAGTGGCGTTGATACTGGAAGACGTATCCCGACAACTTCCTCCGTCCCCGTCGTTTTTCCGAAAATCGCACGATTTGTACGTAAACCCTCGGGCAACTCGGCTCTTACTTATTAGGAGCAAAGAGTGAGCGCCCTCGGCACCGACCCACTATTGCTTACCCTGGCCGCCGGCGACGAGCGGGCGTTTGCGGTGCTCTACGATCGCTTCGCCGCCCGTATGTATCGGGTGGCGCTGCGCATCCTCGGGTGTCCCGAGGATGCCGAGGACGCGGTGCAGGAGGTCTTCCTCGCCACCGTCCGCTGCCACGAAAGGCTGGCCAACGTGCGCGACCTGACCGCATACCTGTTTACCGCGATTTACCGGGCGGCGGGCCGCGCGGCGATGCGGCGGGCCAGGGCGGTTCCCCTTTCGCCCGCCGCAGCCGACCAGGCCGTCGCCCCGCCCGAGCCGGCTGCTTGCGACGGCGGCGATTGGCATCGCCTGCAACGGGCCGTTCGCGCCCTGCCCGACGAACAACGCGAGGTCGTCACCCTGAAGATCGACGGCGAGTTGACCTTCGCCCAGATTGCCGAAATCGTGGGCGTGAGCGTCAGCACGGCAGCCAGCCGATACCAATACGCGTTGAAGAAGTTGAGAACCTCTTTAGTTGGCCCCCAACCCGAAACCGCCACGCGCGCCGGTGCGGCAGTTGTGCTGCCACCCCAACAGCGCTGCGGTGAAACGCAGCGCTGGCCGGCGTCCGAACTTCGCTGGAAGTGAGGTCGTGATGGATCATTCACGGTTGCACCCGGAACTCGAACATGTCGAACGCCTGCTGACGTGCGCCCCGGCTGCCGAGCCCGCGGCGGCGTTGCGGCGGCGAGTGCTCGATGACGTTCACGAGGAACTGCGGTATTGCGTGCTCCACCGCTTGCGGGCGCAGTTGATCCGCGAGCAGAAACGAGCCAGTCGGCGGCTCGCCGTCGCCTCCGCGGCGACGTTGCTGGTCGCCGTGGGCCTCTCGGTCGGCGCGGTACGCGCCGTGGGCGTGCCCCTGAAACCGTCGGCCTCGGCGCCAAGCGTCGCCAACCTGGCCCGGCAACTTCAACAGATCTCGCCGGAAATGTCGCAAAGAGATTCGCTCGTTCAAGCGACGCTCAGACAAGTCGGGCCGGACGCGGCTTGTAGAGACCTCCTGAAGAACGTCTTCCCCGACACGAAATCCCATGACCGTTAGCAGAGCGCGGAAGGGGACGGAGGAGGTTGTCGAACGAAAGCCTACATAATGGAGAAGCCTTTTCCGACAACCTCCTCCGTCCCCCTTGCCCCGAGAGCGGACACGAAATCCCATGACCGTTAACGACCTGCTTGCCCTGAACGAAGAGATCGCGGCCCTGGTTCGAGCGGGCGTGCCGCTGGAACAGGGGCTGGCCGATCTCGGCGCCGACATGCCCGGCCGCCTCGGCCAGGCGGCGGCGGCCCTGGCCAAGCGAACCGCCCGCGGCGAGTCGTTGGAGCAAGCCCTGGCCAGCGAGGCCGCCGGGATTTCGCCGGCCTATCAGGCGGTGGTGCAGGCCGGCCTGCGGGCGGGCCGCCTGCCTGCCGTGCTCGAATCCGTCGCCGCTTCCGCCCGCCGCACCGCCGAAACCCAGCACACGGCCATCGTGGCCGTCAGCTATCCGGTATTGATTTTCGCCCTGGTCTGGATGGGGCTTTCCATCTTCTCGCGAGTGTTGGCCCCGCGTCTGGCGGCGTCGTTTCACGCGCTGAACGTGCCGGGACAAGGGCTGTTGGTCGCCCTGGCATGGCTCGGCCGCTGGGCCTGGTTCTGGGGACCGATCGTGCCGATGGTTCTGGCCGTGCTCCTGTTGCTGTGGTGGTACGCATGTACTCGCGCGGTCGCCGTTCATAGCCGCCGCGGCGATCGGCTCCTGGGCTGGCTGCCGTGGATGGGCCGAGTGCTGCGATTCTCGCGCTCCGCCGCCTTTCTCGAAATCCTCGCCTTGCTGGTCGAGAACCACACGCCGTTGCACGAGGCGGTGACGATGGCCGCCTCGGCCTCCGGCGACCCGCAGACGATTCGCGCCGCCGGGCAATTGAGCGAAAGGCTTCGCCGCGGCGAAACGCAACTGTCTCTCGACGATTCGGCCTTCCCGCCGATGATGAATTGGCTCCTGCTGGCGGCTGGCCGCGACGGCGCCCTGCTGCCGGCGCTGCAACACTCCGCCGTGACCTACCATCGCCGTGCGCGGAACCAGTTCGATCTCGTTCGCGTGCTGCTGCCAGCCTTGTTGACCGTCGTGGTCGCCGGCAGCATCACCGCCGCGTATGCTTTGGTGGTATTCGTCCCCTATACGATGATGTTGCGGGCTTTAGCAAGATGATTCTATGACAAGCTTTTCCTGGCCCACGCTCGACGTATCGCGAAAGCTCTCGGTTGAAGAGGCGACCGAATTGGCCGCCCGCGTGGCCGAGTTGACCAAGGCCGGGCTCCCCTTGGGCGCGGGACTGCGGGCACTGGCCGGCGAGCTGACCAGCCGGCGGCTGGCGCGAGCCATGCTCACCTTGGCCGACCGCCTCGACGCCGGCGACGATCTGGCGGCCGCCATCGACGCGCTCGGCAGCCGGCTGCCGCCCCATCTCCGCGGGCTGGTGCTGGCCGGGCTGCGCAGCGGCCACCTGCCCGAAGTGCTCGAAGAGTACATCGATATCGAGCGCAGTCAGCTCGATCTTCGTCGCCGCCTCTGGTCGAGCCTGCTGTATCCCTTTGTGCTGCTGGCGGTGCTCACGGCGATGGTGGTTATCGCCCGCGTGTTTATCCTGCCCGGATTCGTGAGCCTCTACCGTGGGCTTGCCGTGTCGCTGCCCTCGATAACACGATGGTTCATCGCGTCGTCGTGGACGATGATGTGGGGGATGGTGGCGTTGATGGCCCTAGTCGCCCTCGTGCCGCTCCTGCTTACGGCCGGGCTTCACGTAACATGGATTTGTCCGATCGCCTACAAGGTTCCGATGATCGGGGCGGTGTTGCGATGGAGTCACTTGGCCCAGTTCGGGCGGCTGATGCAACTGCTGCTAGGCCAACAGGTGCCGCTACCCGACGCGCTTCAACTGGCGTCCGAGGGGATGCGCGATGGCAATCTGGCAGCGGCCTGCCGCAACGTGGCCGACGAGGTCACCCGCGGCCGCCCGCTCTGCGAGAGCCTGGCCGACCGGCGGCAGTTTCCGCTGAGCATGATCCCGGTGATCGAATGGGGCCAGCGTGCCCCGGCCTTGCCCGACGCCTTCCGCGCCGTGGCCGAGATGTTCGAGGGCCGCGGGCGTTCACAGAGCCCCCTGCTCGAAGCGATCGCATTGCCGGTGATGTTTATGGTCATCGTCACTTTTATCGGCACGTTCGTTATCGCAATGATGTTGCCGATGATAAGTCTTATTTCGGCGCTGTCGAGTGGGTTTTGAACATGATTACGGACTGTTAAGCAATGACCGCAACTGACATCGCCATTGTCTGTGCCATCGCGGCGGTGGCAGCCCTTATCGGGCTCGCCGTCGTGATGTTGATTCGCCGCCTCCGCAGCGGAGGCGGTCTGCCGGGCCTCTCCTTGTCGGGTGCGGTCCTTAAGATGCTCGGAATTACGCTGATGGGCCTTCTGCTGGCGGTGATCCTCATCGTCGTGTTCGGACCGGTGGGAGTCGTCTTCTGCGGCATCCTTCTGTTTGTCGTCATCGAGTGCGTTCGCAAGCACCGGGCGTCGCAACAAAACGCGCTGCTCTGGCTGCTGGTCATCTCGGCCGAGCGATCGATGCCGCTGGGGCCCGCCATCGAGGCGTTCGCCGCCGAGCAGGGCGGCTCGTTCGCCTGGCGAGCCAGACGCCTGGCCGAGTTGCTGGCCGCCGGCGTGCCTCTGCCCGATGCACTCGAACTCTGCCCGACGCTGCTGCCGGCCTACACACTGCCGATGATCCGTCTCGGCAGTCAGATGGGTGCGCTGGCCCCCGCCTTGCGTCAAGCGGCCACCGTCCACGACCGAAACGCACCGCTGTTCATTTCCATGATCGGCAAACTAAGTTACCTGCTGTTGTTGCCGTTCTTCGGCTGCATCGTCCTCGGATTTGTCATGACCTGGATCATTCCCAGATTTGTGGCGATTTTCCACGACTTCCACTCGGACCTGCCGACGATGACGATATCTCTAATCAGCGCATCCTATTTCTTCGTCAACTACTGGTACCTGTTCTTGCCGTTGGTTCTCTTTTTTGCGTGGCTGTTGGTGTATGCCGAGATGCGGTATTTCGGCTGGACGCTATGGGACTTGCCGTTGGTCGGGCGGCTGGCGCGGCGGCTCGATACGGCCCGCATCCTCGACGGTCTGGCCATCGTCGCCCGGCAGCGACGGCCGTTGGCCGAAGGCATTACCACCCTAGCCCTTTCTTACCCGAAGCGGGACGTTCGCCACCGGCTGACCTTGGCGGTTTTCGACATCGAAGCCGGCGGCGATTGGGCCGACAGCCTCGCCCGGCACGACCTCATCCGCCGCGCCGAGCGCGCCGTGCTGCAAGCCGCGCAGCGGACCAACAACCTCCCCTGGGCAATGCAGGAAATGGCCGATAGCGCCCGGCGGCGGTTCTTCTACAAGCTGCAAGCGATCGTCCAAGCCGTCTTCCCTTTCGTGCTGATCTGCTTCGGCGTGACGGTGATGTATATCGTGGTGTCGCTCTTTCTCCCGTTGGTGTCCCTCATTCAGAAGTTGGCATGACGATGCGTCGACGTGGCACGAGGTTGTTTTCGTTGGGGCGACAGTTGCACTGTCGCCCCGGGGTGGCAGTGCAACTGCCACCCCAACATCGGATGCGTCGACGTGGCACGACACTAATTGAATTGATGGTGGCCGCCGCCCTGTTGGGCACGATCCTGGTCGTCTGCCTGCAACTTGTGGCGGCCACCACCATGCAGCGCAGGGCCGCCGACCAGCGGCGGCTCGCGCTAATGGAAGTCGAGAACGCGATGGAGCGGCTGGCCGCCCGCCCCTGGAACGAGTTGACCCCGCAGACCGCCGCCGGCCCACTCTCCCCCGCCGTCCACAGCCGTCTGCCGGGCGCGGAACTGAAAGCCGACGTCACCACCTCCGCCGCCGAACCCGGGGCCAAGCGAATCGCCGTTTCGCTCCGCTGGAAGGACAACTCCGGCCGGTTCACAAAGCCGGTGACGATCGTCGCCTGGCGATGGAAAGAGTGATGAATGATGAATGATGAATTGCGAAGCCGCAAGCGGCTGCCACACGATCCACTACCCACTATCCACTATCCACTACCCACTATCCACCCATGCGACGCGCCTTCACCCTGGTCGAAATGATTGTCGCCATCTCCGTCGGCGCAACGTTGATGGGCATTGCGATGTCGCTGCTGCTGGTCATGTTCCGCACCGAGCAGAACGGACGATCGCAACTCGCGCAGGCCGAGTCGCTCGAACGCCTGGCCAATCAATTCCGCCAGGACGTTCACGCCGCCATCGGCCGAACGGTCCCCAGTGGAAAGGATCTGCACGATTGGCGGTTCGACCTGACCGCAAACCGCAGCGTGCAATACAGAGTCGCCGAAAACGCCATTTCACGCGAACAACGCAGCGGTGCGAAACAGGTGCGACGGGAGTCGTTCCGCCTGCCCCAGGACTCCACCGTGGCGATCGCCGTCGATCGGGCGGCGAACCCTCCGTTGGTCAGCCTGACGATCGAGGCCGGCGGGACTTCGTCGCAGCCGGGCTGTCCGTTCCGCGTCGATGCCGTACTCGGCCGCGACCTCCGCTTCAGCGGACGGCGAAAGGAGGCAAGATGACGATGAAACGAACTAGTGCAAACGGCGGCGGAGGGATTACGGATTGGGGATTCGGGATTGGTGGAAGGCGGAGGGCGGAAGGCGGAAGGCGGAAGGCGGAAGCGGCTCGCTCCCTCCACTCTCCACTCTCCACTCTCCACTCTCCACTCTCCACTGCCTACTGCCGCCTGCCTACTGCCGACTGCCGACCCCGCCGCCGCGGCGCGGTCCTGATCGTGGTGCTCGTCTGCTTCGTGATTGCGGCCGCCATGTTCGTGATGCTGGGCCGTCAGGCGGTTGCCGAGCGCCGCGCGGGCGACGTGCAGCTTTGGACCGCCCAGGCGCAATGGATCGCCGAGGCCGCCGTCGAACGCGCCGCCGCGCGGCTGGCGGCCGACGCAAAATACCCCGGTGAGACCTGGGCGATTGCCGCCGCGGAAATCGGCGGAAGACAGGGCGGGCGGGCGAAAATCCGCATCGAGCCCGTCGCCGGCCGGCCCGATAGCCGCTTGCTGCGGGTCGAGGCCGATTACCCCGACGACCCCGTGCACCGCGCCCGCTGGACCAAACAGATCACCATCGACCTGAAGAGAACAACTACTAACGAAGCCGCCAAGAAGCCCTGAGGCGACGAAGAATCGGAGAATATGCCATGCAAGAAACAACATACGCTTGTCGAAATCCAGAGTCTGGTAGTTGGCAGTCGGCAGTCGGCAGTCGGCAGTCGGCAGTGGAAAGCGGAGAGGGGAGAGAGGAGAGAGGAGAGGGGAGAGCGAGGAGCCTTCCGCCCTCCGCCCTCCGCCTTCCGCCCTCCGCCCTGCGCCCTCCGCCCTCCGCCTTCACATTGGTAGAGTTGCTGGTGGTCATCACGATCATCGGCATTCTGATGGCCATGATGCTGCCGGCGGTCATGGGCGCCCGCGAAGCCGCGCGGCGGATGACCTGCCTGAACAACCTCTTCCAGATCGGCGTGGCGTTGAACAACTACCAGGCGGCCTACGAGGTGCTCCCGCCCGGCACCACCGACAAGCAGGGCCCCGTCCACAACACGCAGCAGGGCTACAAGATGAGCTGGACAGTGCATCTCCTCCCCTATCTCGACGAAAATGTGGTCTACGAACACGTCGATCTCTCCGCCGGCGCGTACGACGCGAAGAACGCCGCCGTGCGGGCCATGAAGCTCGCCGTCTTCACCTGTCCGTCGGCCGATCGCTCGTCCCCCGGTCAGCCGCCGGCGAGCAACTACGTCGGCTGCCAGAACGACGTCGAGGCCCCGATCAACAGCGACAACAACGGCGTGCTGTTTCTCAACAGTCACATCGGCCGCGACGACGTGACCGACGGCATTTCCCACACGATCTACGTCGGCGAGAAGATTACGGAGCCGACCGACTTGAGTTGGCTGTCGGGCACTCGCGCCACGCTCCGCAACACCGGTTGGCCGCCGCAGTGGGGACCTCCCGACCCGAGGATCCCCAACCCGGCCGCGACCAACGACCTGTGGGTCGGCGGCTTCTCCTCCGAGCATTTCCAGATCTGCAATTACCTCTTTGGCGACGGTCGAACCGCGTCGTTAAGCGACTGCATCAACGTAAAGGTGCTGCAACAACTCGGCAACCGCGCCGACGGCAAGCTCTTGAAACAGGACCCAACCGCGGAGTGATTCCGCAAGAAAGCAACAACACCTCTCGCCACGGTGGGGCAGACATTCTTGTCTGCCCGGCAAGATGCAGAGCATTCGGCAGACAGGAATGTCTGCCCCACCCGATGCGATGGGCAAGAACCGCCGAAAAACCCTCCCCGACCACGCAAGCGTGGCCGAGAGACCCGGCGATGCCGATCTCGCCGGGAGCGGCGGACCGAATGCTTGCCGGCCGCACCCCGATGGCCGGCAGCCCGAGGCCGCCCATGTAGGGTGCGTGAAACCCGTCAATCCCCCGCCGATTGACGAATTTCACGCACCCTACAGCTTCTTCCGGCGGCCTGTTATACTTGGGATTGGTCCCCGCATCAGGCACACGCCGTGTGCCATCCGAAGCTTGCAACGAATCGCGAAAAAGCCAAAGCGGCACACGGCGTGTGCCTACTACCGCCGCGAATGATTCTTCTCGATGCCGTCGATGTCAGAAAACGCTATGGGCCCGATCCGGTGCTGGAAGGGGTCACGCTTCGAGTTGCGCCCGGCGATCGCGTCGGGCTGGTCGGGCCCAACGGCAGCGGCAAGACCACCCTGCTGCGAATCCTGGCCGGCAAGGACGAGGCCGACGCCGGCACGTGTCAACTGCCATCCGACCGCCCACGTGGGCTACCTCGAGCAGCAGCCGGACTTCGAGCCCGGCCGCACCCTGCACGACGAAGCCCGCAGTGCCTTGGCCGATCTGCTTTCGTTGCAGCATGAGGCCGAGGAGGTGGCCGCAGGCCATCGGCGAAGCCTCCGATCCGGCCGAGCAGAAGCGGCTGGCCAACCGCTACGATCATCTCCAGCACGAACTGCATCGCCAGGACGCCTACAACCTCGACCACCGCATCGAGCAGGTTCTCGACGGCCTGCGGTTCCGCCGCGAGGCGTTCCGACCAGCCGGTGGCTTCGCTCAGCGGCGGCGAGCAGAACCGCCTGATGCTGGCCAAGCTGCTGCTGGCCGAGCCCAACGTGATGATCCTCGACGAGCCCAGCAACCACCTCGACATCGACGCCACCGAGTGGCTCGAAGAGCTTCCTGGTCGAAAGCTCGGCGGCGATGATCGTGGTCAGCCACGACCGCTACTTCCTCGACAACGTGACCAACCGCACGCTCGAACTTTTCGACGGCACGGTCGATTCCTACGCCGGCAACTTCTCGGCCTACTGGCGGCAGAAGGCCGAGCGGCTGCTGGTCGAGCGGCGCACCTACGAGAAGCAGCAGATCGAAATCGAGAAGACCAAGGACTTCATCCGCCGCAACCACTACGGGCAGAAGCACGCCCAGGCCGAAGACCGCCGCAAGAAACTCGAACGGATCGAGCTGGTGCCGCCGCCGCGCGAGATCGCCTCGCCGCCCATGGGCTTTCCGTCGGCCACCCGCGGCGGCGACATCGTGCGTCCGCGCCGAGGGCCTGGCGAAGGCCTACGATCGCCCGCTGTTCCGCGACGTCAACGTCGATATCCTCCGCGGCGAGCGCTGGGCGCTGCTGGGCCCGAACGGCTGCGGCAAGACGACGCTGCTGCGGTGCCTGCTGGGCCTGGTCGAGCCCGACGAGGGACAGATCAGCGTCGGCCAAGGCATCGTGCTCGGCTATTTCGATCAGCAATTGGCCGAACTGGCCGACGACAGCCCTGGTGGTCGATGCCGTCCGGCCGACGCAGCAACCAGCTCAACGAGCAGCAGCGCCGCGACCTGCTGGCCCGCTTCGGACTGACCGGCGATACGGCGCTGCAAACCGTCGGCAGCCTCAGCGGCGGCGAGCGATGCCGCGCGGCCCTGGCCCGGCTGGCCGGCGCCGAGGCCAACTTCCTCGTGCTCGACGAGCCGACCAACCACCTCGATCTCTGGGCCCGCGACGCCCTGGAGAAGGCGATCGCCCAGTTCGACGGCACCGTGCTGTTCGTCAGCCACGACCGCTACTTCGTCAACCGCGTGGCCGACCACCTGCTGGTGATCGAGTCCGGAGCGGATTCGCGTGATCGAGGGCAATTACGACACCTACCAGCAGCTTCTTGCCGGCCGCGAGCCCGAAGACGCATCGCTTGACCGCGCCTCGTTCGGCCGCGCCCAACGGGAAGCGCGGAGCAGCCCCCCGCCCGCGGCGGCAAACGCGACAAATCATCCTCCAAGCCCGTCCGCAAGCGCCGCTTCGAGTTCCGCAAGGTGCGCGACATCGAAGACGAGATCGTCGAGCGCGAAACCCGCATTGAGGAGATTCACCGCGAGCTTGCCAGCCCCGACGTCGTCCGTGACGGCCAGCGGGTGCGGCAACTGAAAGCCAAAATCGAGCGAGGAGCAGGCCACGCTCAAGACCCTCTACGCCCACTGGGACGAAGCCACCGAGTTGAACTGGTAAACGCCGGCGTCCGTTGCCAGCGAGCCCAACGGGCGGTAGAATGGGCGATGTTAGTCGTTCCTGAACACCAGAAGCGTGACCGCCCGTTTCCCGCGAGATGAGCCCTGCCCGCTTTTCTGACCCATTGCTGCCTGGGGCGATTTCCACGCGGCGGGTCGCGAAGGATTCATCATGAATCAGCGGAGTTCGTGGATACAGCGGCTGGCGATCTTCCGGCGGCGAACGCCGCTAGGGTGGACGTTGCGCTACGGCTTGGCGGTTGCGGCAGTGGCCGCGGCGTTCGTGCTGCGGGCAGCGTTGGTCGCGTCGGTCGGCGCCGAATTGTCCCCCTACATCCTCTTCTACCCCACCGTGATGGCCGTCGCGCTGTTGGCCGGCTTCGGGCCGGGCGTGCTGGCCACAGCATTGGCGACCTTTACCGCCGGATATTGGATTTTGCGGCCGGGCGGACAGTTCTCCATCGACTCGCCCGCCGACTGCCTCGGGCTGGCAATTTTCACCGCCATCGGCCTGTTCCTCAGCGTGGTTGCCGAACTCCACCGCCGAGATCGTTCGAAGGCCGCCGCTTACGACCGTGAACTGGCCGTGCGCGACATCCGGCATGAGAACGAGTTCCTCGCCAATCTGCTCGATCATGCCTCCCAGCCCTTCGCCGTGGGCTACCCCGACGGACGCATCGGCCGCCTCAACCGCGCCTATGAGCAACTTACCGGCTACACCGCCGAAGAACTGCACGCCCTCGACTGGTCCACAACGCTCACTCCGCCGGAATGGCGCGAGGTCGAGAAGCAGAACCTCGATGAGTTGAAACGCAGCGGCCGGCCCGTCCGCTACGAGAAGGAGTACCTTCGCAAAGACGGCTCCCGCGTGCCAGTCGCACTCCTCGTACATCTAGCCAAGAGTGCGGAGGGAAAGCCCCTCTACTACTATTCGTTCGTCACCGACGTCACCGAGCACAAGCGGGCTGTCGAAGAACTGGCTGGCTCCGCGGCCGAAATCCTGCGGCAGAAGGAACTGCTCGCCGTGACGTTGGCCAGCATCGGCGACGGAGTGATCGTGACCGACGCGCAAGGCCGCGTAACCTTCCTCAACGGCGAGGCCGAGCGGCTGACCGGCTGGAGCAGCGGCCAGGCCGAGGGCAATCCGCTGCCCGATGTCTTCCACATCATCAACGAAAAGACCCGCCAGCCGGCGGAAGACCCCGTCGAGAGAGTTCTCCGTTTGGGAACCACTGTCGGTCTGGCCAACCATACCGTGCTGGTGGCCAAGGACGGCCGGGAGATTCCGATCGACGACAGCGGCGCGCCGATCTGTCAGGCCGGCGGCCCGGTGCAGGGCGTGGTGCTGGTCTTCCGCGATGCCACCGAGCAGAAACAGGCCGAGCGAACGCTGGCCCGGCTGGCAGCCATCGTCGAATCCTCCGACGACGCCATCCTCTCCACGGATCTCCGCGGCGTCATCCAGACCTGGAACGCCGGGGCGGCTCGTCTGTTCGGCTACCGCGCCGAGGAGGTCGTCGGCCAACCGACTACGCTGCTGCTGCCGCCGGAGCGGATGCGGGAAGAAGAAGAAATCCTCGCACGTTTGCTCGACGGCCAGCGCGTCGAGCATCTGGAGACGGAGCGAGTGGCCAAAGACGGCCGCCGCATCGACGTGTCGGTCACCGTCTCGCCGGTGAAGGACCAAGACGGCCAGATCATCGGGGCCTCGAAGATCGTTCGCGACGTCACCGAGCGCAAGCGGGCGGAAGAGGCCCTGCGTGAAAGCGAGCAGCGCCGCGCGGCCGCCGAGGCCATGAAAGCCGAGCGGGAACGATTCGACACCCTCTTGAACATGCTGCCTGCCTACGTCATCCTGCTTTCGCCCGATTATCGCGTGCCGTTCGCCAACCGCTTCTTCGAGGAGCGGTTCGGCAAGTCGCAGGGCCGCCGCTGCTACGAGTATCTGTTTGACCGCAGCGAGCCCTGCGACAACTGCGAGACCTTCAAGGTGCTCGATACCGGCCGGCCGCATCACTGGGAGTGGACCGGCCCGGACGGCCGCGACTACGACATCCACGACTTCCCTTTCACCGACGCCGACGGCTCGCAGTTGATCATGGAGGTCGGCCTCGACGTCACCGAAATGAAGAAGGCCCAGGCGGCCGTGCAAATCGAGCGGCAGCGGCTCTTCGCCGTGCTCGAGACTCTGCCGACGATGGTTTGTCTGCTGACGCTTGACCATCACGTCGCTTTCGCCAACCGCAGCTTCCGCGAGAAGTTCGGCGAATCGGACGGCCGGCACTGCTACGAGTATCGCTTCGGCCGCGCCGAGCCCTGCGATTTCTGCGAATCGTACAAGGCGCTTGAAACCGGCATGCCGCACCAGTGGGAGGTCAACGCCCCGGACGGCAGCGTGATCGAGGCGCACGACTTCCCCTTCACCGACGTGGACGGTTCGCCGCTGGTGCTCGAAATGGACATCGACGTCACCGAGCAGCGGCGGGCCGAGGTGGAGCTTAAGCAGTATCGCCATCGCCTCGAGCAGCTCGTCGAGCAGCGCACCGAGCAATTGACCGCAGCCACCGCCGAGGCCCAGCAACTAGCGGCCGAAGCGACGCAGGCGGCACAGACCATTCGCCACCTTTCGCGATTCCCCGAAGAGAATCCGAATCCCGTCCTCAGAATCGGCCGCGACGGAACGATTCTTTACGCCAATCCGGCCAGCGGGCCGTTGCTGGCCCAGTGGGGCTTGGCCGCCGGCCAATCCATGCCCGAAGATTGGATTCGCCGACTCGCAGCCACGATCGGCGGCGGAGAAGTTGTGGAGCAAGAGGTCGAATGCGGAGGAAGAGTCTTTTCTTGCCTGTTAACGCCGATCGCCGGAGAGACCTATGTCAATATCTACGGACGCGACGTCACCGCGGAAAGCAGGCCTCAGAACAGATGCGACAGGCCAAGGAGGAGTGGGAACAGACCTTCAACACCGTCCCCGACTTCATCGCCGTCTTGGACGATCAGCACCGCATCGTCCGCGCCAATCGCGCCATGGCCGAACGTCTCGGCGTCACGCCGGAACAGTGCGTCGGCTTGCGATGCTATCAAGCCGTTCACGGAACCGACGAGCCCCCGGACTTCTGCCCGCACACCCAGACCTGCCGCGACGGCCGCGAGCACACCGCCGAGGTGCATGAACCGCGTCTCGGCGGACATTTCCTGGTGAGCACCACTCCCCGCTTCGACGAGCACGGCCGGCTCATCGGCGCCGTTCACGTTGCCCGCGACTTGACCGACCGCAAACGCCATGAGGAACAGATCGTCAAACTCACCCGGCTCTACGTCGTGCTCAGCCAGGTCAACGAGGCGATCGTCCGCGCTCACGACGTGCAGGCGCTCTACGCCGACGTCTGCCGCATCGTGGCCGAGAAGGGCGACTTCCCGCTGGTGTGGATCGGGCAGCTCGACGGCCCGCGCGTGGTCCCGGCCGCTGCCGACGGGCCGGCGACCGAGTATCTCGATCAGGTCAAAGTCGAGTTGGAGGGCGAACTGGGCCGGGGACCAACGGGAACCTGCCTGCGCGAGAACCGCGCCGTGGTGAACGACGATTTCGCCGTCAACCCCGCCGCCGCCCCCTGGCGCCAACAGGCCCTGCGGCACGGTTTCGGCGCGTCGGCCGCCTTCCCCTTGCGCCGCGGCGGCGAGCCGGTCGCGGCATTGACCCTCTATGCCGCCGATCCCCACGCCTTCGACGCCGAGCAGGTCGGCCTGCTGGAATCGCTCACCGCCGATCTCTCCTACGCCCTCGACGCGATCGATCACGAGCGTGTCCGCACGCGGGCCGAGGAGCGCACCCGTCTGCTCTCGGAAATCACCGCCCGCTTGCTGGCGACCGATAAGCCGCAGTGGATCGCCGAGACGCTCTGCCAGAAAGTCATGGAGCATCTCGGCTGCCACGCCTTCTTCAACTACCTCTTCGACGAGAAATCCGGCCGCCTGCACCTGAACGCCTCTGCCGGCATTCCTGCAGAGACGGCGAGGAGGATCGAATGGCTTGACTTCGGCGAGGCGGTCTGCGGCTGCGCGGCCCGCGACGGCGGCCGGATCGTCGCCGAACACGTCCAGACCACGCCCGACCCGCGCACCGACATGGTGCGTTCGTTGGGCATCGAAGCCTACGCCTGCCACCCCTTGATGGACCAGGACAAAGTCATCGGCACTCTCTCCTTCGGGTCGCGGGCCAAGTCCACGTTTGCCGAAGACGAGCTGGAACTGATGAAAGCGGTCGCCGATCACGTGGCCATCTCCATGCAGCGCGTCCGCCTGCTCGATTCGTTGGATCGCCACGCCCGAGCTGCCGAAGCGGCGAACCTGGCCAAGAGCCAGTTCCTGGCCAACATGAGCCACGAGCTCCGCACGCCGATGAACGCCATCCTCGGCATGATCGACGTGGTGCTGCCGAAGACGGACAATCCGGTCGTCAAGGACTGCCTGCAAACCGCCAAGGGATCGGCCGATCTGCTCTTGACGCTGCTGAACGACCTGCTCGACTCGGCGCAGGTCGAGTCGGGCAAACTGGAACTGGAATCGGCCCCCTTCAGTCTGCGGCGAATGCTGGACCAGGCCACCAGAGTCCTTGCGGCGCAGGCAAGCGACAGCGGGCTGGCCTTCCACTGCCACGTGCCCGCCGGATTGCCCGACGCGGTGATCGGCGACCGCATCCGATTGCAGCAAGTGCTCCTGAACCTGGTCGGAAACGCCATCAAGTTTACTGAACGCGGCGAGGTCGCCATCAGCGTCAAGATCGCTGAGGGGCTAGGGGCTAGGGACCAGGGGTCAGAGGTTAGGGGTCAGGGGTCAGGGGTCAGGGGCCAGGGACCAGAGGCTGTCGACGTGCCGCCCACCGAACGCGAGCCCCTGACCCCTGATTCCTCTCGTAACCTTGCCCCCTCTGGCCCCCGGCCCCTGACCTCTGATCCCTCCGTCCCTAGTCACCAGCCCCCAGCCCCTGCCGTCGTCCTGCAATTCTCGGTCCGCGACACCGGCATCGGCATTGCTCCCGCTGCCCTGGAGCGACTCTTCCAGCCCTTCGCCCAAGCCGACGCCTCGATGGCGCGGCGTTTCGGCGGCACCGGCCTCGGGCTGTCGATCTGCAAGAGCCTCGTGGAAATGATGGGTGGACGCATCTGGGTCGAAAGCGAACCGGGCAGGGGGAGCACGTTTCGCTTCACCGTTCGCCTCCCCTTGGCCAAGGAGTTGCCCCCTGACGTCGAGTTCCCCGTCGCCATCTCTGCGCCGCCGAGGAGGCTGCGAATCCTCTTGGCCGAAGACAACCCCGCTAATCAGAAACTGGCCGCCCACCTCCTCCGCGATCGCGGCCATGCCGTCGAGTTTGCCGCCAACGGCCACGAGGCGGTCTCCTTGGCCGAACACAACCGCTACGACGTGATCCTGATGGACGTGGGAATGCCGGGCATGGACGGCCTCGAAGCCACCGCCGCCATCCGCCAGCGCGAAGCGGAAAAGGGATCGGGGGCCAGGGACCAGGGGCCGGGGGCTAGTGGGCAGTCGGCAGTCGGCAGTCGGCAGTGGAGAGTGGAGAGTGGAGAGGATACGTCGCTTCCGCCCTCCGCCCGCGTGCCGATCATCGCCATGACGGCCCATGCCAGCGCGGCCGACCGCCAACGATGCCTCGCCGCCGGCATGGACGACTATCTCTCCAAGCCCATCGACGCCGACGAAATGGTCGTCGTGGTCGAAAGTTGGGCGGTCGGCCATTCGCCAACCGCCAGGCCAGCTTGTAGTGCAGGCGTCTCACCCGCTTTGGCAGCCGGGGCGGCTGCACCTGCGTCAACCGCCGTCTTTAACCTCGCCGTGGCGATGGAACAGTGTCTGAACAACCGGAATCTGCTCGGACAAATCATCGATATCTTCTCTAGAGAAGCTGACGTGCTCTTGCCGAAGATGCGAACTGCCGTGCAGGCGGGCGATATCGAGGAGGTCGGCCGGCTGGGACACCGCCTGAAAGGCACGCTGCTGCACCTCGGCGCCGACGCCGCAACAGCAGCCGCGCGCCGCGTCGAACAACTGATGCTGGCAGGGAAAAAGGGGACAGGTCCAATTTGTGCGAAGCACTCTCCGGGCCGTTCCGGCAAATTGGACCCGCCCCCTTTTTCCCTGCTGCACGGCGGCCGCCAGACCGAAGCGGAAGACGCCGTCGCGGCGCTCCAGTGCGAGTGCGACCGCCTGAAACAGGCGATCTCTCCGCTTCGACCGCCGCCGCCTCCGGCCGGAGAATAGCACGCCGTTTAGGAGATTGTTGCCGCCGCCAGGCAAACCGCTTGCGGTTTCGCAAGGAAGACCCACCGGCATCGAGTCGCCGATTTCTCACGGAGCCCGATCATGACGAAGCTGGGCAAGGATCGCCTCTTTACGGACCTGCCGGACTATCGCGGTCCGGGCCGCTATCCCATCGCCGCTTATTCCGAGTTCATGCCCGCGCCGCGGGTCGGCTGGCAGCCCTACGACGCGGCACCGCCCCAACCGCCCGATTCGGCCGATCCTTTCGCCTGGCCGGTGAGCGAGCGCGAGGAGATATTCGAATTGCAGCCGGGCCTGCAACTCATCGCCCGCCAGGTGCTCGGCGCTTTGATGCACCTCGATCGCGAGCAGCCCGCCCAAGGCATCAGCCGCGAGAAACTGGCCGACAACCCCTATTGGCCGCGCGAGTTGGCCGAACTGCCGGCGGCGGTGCCCCACGAGCGCTACGTCGTCTTTCTGCCGCTGGCCCTCTCGCAGACCAAAGACGACAAAGGTCGCGTCCGCTGGACCTTCTTCGGCGGCAGCGAGCAGGGGCCGGACCGGGCCTTCTGGAAGAGTTTCTACCAAGCTCCCGGCCGTGAGCGCCCGCCCGAGTATGCCGTCGATTTCGTCCGCCGGCTGTTGCACGCCGCCTACGGAGAGCCGCCCGAGCGCCTGGCCGATCTCCGCCGCGCCGGCTTCCGCATTCTGCCCGGCTCGGGCGAAGAGGTCTGCCGGTCGTGGCGGCAGGATCCTCTGCCAAGTTGGACGAAGCCCTTCCTGTTCGCCCCGCGTGAGCCGGTCGCGGAGGTCAAGTATCTGTTGACCTTCCGCCCGTTCGGCTCGTTGCCGGCGGCCGTGCGGAAGGCGTACCTCGGCGGATCGCTGCACCTGCTGCCCTTCCCCGGCAGCCTGATCTTCTGGGGCTGTCCGCCCTATCTGAAACTGCGGCGCGAGTTGCCCTTGGCGATGCAACTCCCGCTGCTGAGCGTCTGCGATCGTCACGAAGCGTTGCAGGGAGTGCGCATTCCGCAATGCGGCTGGTTGCACGAGCCGCATCCGGCGCTGCCCGAGCCCGACTTGCAGAAGGGCAAGCTGCGGAACACCTACCGCCGCACGAGCCGCTGGGCCCGCGTTCTGCGCTATGAGAACGAACTGTCGGTTAGCGGCCGCGAAGACGGCATGGCGCACGTCCTGTTCAGTTCCGAGCCGGACGACGTCGGGCTTTACGGCAAGCCGATGGCCCGCAACTCGCAGATCTGGACGTACCAGTACGAGTTGCTGTTGGATGGTCCGCGGGCCGGCCACGAGGAATTGCAGCGCGCCGCCACGGCGCTGCGTGACGGCGGGCAGTTCGGCTACCGCTTCTATTTCCCGCCGATGCAAGCCGGCCAGTACGACCTCTTCTGGCAGCGGCCGCTGACGGCCTTCTGGGATGCGAAAGCGAAAGAGGCTCGCTTGCTCGACGATGCGCCCGCCGGCTATTTCACCGCCTATCGCAGCGAAAAACCCGACCTTGCCCATCCGGTCGAGCTCTGGCCACAGTTCCAGCATCGCCCTGCCTACATGGCCTTGGCCGAGGGCTATCGGCACGCCTACACCCATGCGGATCATCAGTTCGCGCTGAACGCGCACAAGCTGATGGAGGTCCACGAGTTTCTCGGCGGCCGGCCGCTGCCCCCCGACTTCGTCCGGCAGATTCTGCACGTCCCCAAGGAGCAGACGTTGCAGCAGTGGTTCGACCAGGCGGTCAAGTGGCGCCACCGCGGCTACGGCTCCCTGCTGGACGAGACGCTGCGGCGGATCATCTCTCCGGTCGGCGATCCCTCCTTGCAGCCGCTGCCCGAGCCAATCACCTATCACCGCACCGCTACCCGCGCCTTTGAGGTCGCCTACTGGAAGACGATCCGGGAACTATCCGCCGGGCGATTCCTCAACAAGGCGAATTCCGATTGCATTCACGACCCGCCCTCCGAGGCGCTGCGGAAGCACGCGCATCGCGACTTGCAGGCTCTCGGCGATCATCTGTTGGCCTATTATCGCAAGTTGATCACCCAGCATGGAATGACCGGCAAGGCCCTGGCGGGCGATCTGCCCTTCTCCTGGCAGACCGATTTCGATTTCCCCTGGATGGAAGGCTGGGGCGTCAATCAGCCGGGCCGGACGGAGGAACGCGATCTGCTGATCGTCATCCCCGGCCGCGACCGCCGCCGCGCGGTGATTATGGCCGACCACTACGACACGGCCTACATGGAAGACCTCTATTACACCGACCGTGGCGGAAAGCTCGCCCGAGTGGCCGCCGCCGGCGCCGACGACAACCACTCGGCCACGGCCGCGCTGATGCTCGGAGCGCCGCTATTCTTGGAACTCAGCCGCGCCGGCAAGCTCGACTGCGACGTTTGGCTGATCCACCTGACCGGCGAGGAGTTTCCCTCCGACTGCATGGGCGCCCGGCGCCTGGCGCAGTGGTTGGTGGAAGGCACGCTGCGTTTGCGGCACTCCGACGGCAAGCGGCTCGATCTCTCCCGCGTCCGCGTCGAAGGGGTTTACGTGCTCGACATGGTTGCCCACAACCGCGAGCACGATCGCGACGTGTTTCAGATCTCCCCCGGCACAAGCCGCCAGTCGTTCGCGCTGGCCTACCAGGCCCATCTCGCCAATCGCATCTGGAACGCGCAGGCCGAGCAGTGGAACCAGCGTCCGCAGCGGCGGCACGCCAGCCGCGGTCAACGCAGCGCTGATGGCCGCACCATTCCCGCGGTAGCCCGCCATCCGCAGCTCAGCGGCGAAGTCCGCCCGCCCCGCGACCCGCGCAGTTCGCTCTACAATACCGACGGCCAGATCTTCTCCGACGCCGGCGTGCCGGTGGTCCTCTTCATGGAAAACTACGACATCAACCGCACCGGCTATCACGACACAAAGGACACGATGGAGAACATCGACTTAGACTACGGCGCCGCCGTGGCAGCGATCGCCATCGAATCGGTCGCCCGCGTTGCGGTCCAAGACAACAGTTGCTGATGCCCTCGCCCCGCCAAATAGAGAGTGGTGAATCGACTGACGTCTTTTCGGCGCAGCGTAAAGAGAATAGGGAGGAGAATAGGGGGACAGTCGCGGATACTGGCGAATACGGGAACAATAGGAATGACCACGATGGTGTTCTGTCGGCGATGCATCCCTCAAAGTACCCAGTATACGCGCCTGTCCCCGTTCTTCATTTCTGCCTCTAGATCGTTCGTCTCCGCTGTCGCCAGCCGAAGATGAGCAGGCCAACTGCACCCGTGGACAAGAACACGAGGGTGCCCGGTTCGGGAACCGTGTAGCACACCGTCTTGACGACAATCTCCGAAATGTTAGTGCATTCCACCAAATCGGGGAACGTAATCGTCTCGGAAGCCGGATTTGGATGAATCTCGACTAAGCCGTTGAAGGTGTACCAATTATCGAGAGGCGATGGCCATTGCAGTGCCGGATAAGGCGTTGAAGTGGCTCCTGGTGGATTGGACATCGGCGGATTGCCCTGGGTCACCGACTTGTCGGAAGTGATTTGCCAGAAGACCTTCTTGGTGTCGCCCCCAATCGGGTTGTTTGGAACTGTGATTGTCAGAGCCCCGCCTCCTGGGCCGACATGCCATGTAGGAATAGGATCTCCTTGCGGCGGGCCTGGGATCTCCTCGTAGTTCCAGTCACCATAGAGAGTGACATACGGTTCGCCAAACGGATTGTTGAACGACGTCGGAGAGTAGGGATAGCCGACGTCGACGAACCCCGTTGGTTGGACTTCCCAGGTTTGAGAAGTCTGGTTCGGCAAGGATAAATCCCACGGTGGGGGATTCATATCCTCTGCGGTGAGCCGTGGCTGTGGACTCGCCAAGCATACGGCCGCTAGACACAAGAAAATGCGATAACTCATACAGCATCTCCTTTCTACAAAAGGGAAGAGGCGTAGAACGTATCGTCTATTCAGCATTCGCCTTGCTGAAGAAACCGCACGTTAAGTCGCATTCCTGGCCGAGCCTGAATAAAATCGCTCAGGAGCGCAACGGTACTCTCTCTGTCCGGCCAACCATCAAAATGCCGTTTCAAAGAAGAAAGAAAGGAGCCTTCAATAACGAACAGCCACCGTTTGAGTACCTGCGTGCATCGTCACGTGGCAAGTAACACGACCATATCTTGTAGTGTCGATACAAGCATACCGTAACACTAATAAGGCGAGCTTGTCAACCATTTGGCAGAGAAATCTTGACAATTGAACACCAACTGGGGGAGACAGAAAAAAGCGGGCGGAATCTTCACATGAGGCGTCGTCGCCCCAGTCGTCTTCCCTCGTCGTGGCCTTCGCGCTCTTCGAGGTGGAAACGAGGAGACCGCGGAATACGGGGCAGGGCTGCTTATTCGCTATTGTTGTCGTCCAGCAGCCCGCCAAAATCGTAGAGCCAATCGACCTTGGCCGAATTGGCCGAGTTGGAGAGTGCGGACAAGCTCGCGGCCGTAGCCAAGGCGTTCTGAGAGCCGGCCGTGTTCCAGGCAAACGTTCCGTGCAACGTCGATACGTTGCCGGCTCCGTCGGTGGCGGTGATGTCGTAACTGTGCGTGCCGGCCGCCAGCGTGCCGACCGGGGCGGAGAAGTTCACACCGGACGACGCCGTGTACGGGCCGCCCACGTTCGACACCGATGCCCCGTCGATCGCCAACGTGGAACTCTTCACTCCTTGCGTGTCGAAGGCGTTCCAGCTTATCCGGCCCTTCGTCTGCGACGCCACGACCTGGCTAATCAGCGGGCCGTTGCTGATCGGGTTCGATAAGGTGAAGCTGCCGTCCAGCGTCGATACGTTGCCGAGCTTGTCGGTGGCCGTGATCGTGTAGGTGTGAGTGCCGGCGGCCAACGTGCCCAGCGGCGCGGAGTAGTTCACCCCCGACGACGCGGCATACGGGCCGCCGATGCTCGACGCCGTCTTGCCGTCGATCGCCACCGACGCGCCGGCCACGCCGTCCGTGTCGAGCGCATTCCAGCTTATCCGACCCTTCGCCTCGGACACCGCCACCTGACTGATCACCGGGCCGTTGCTGATCGCGGCGGTCAAGCTGAAGCTGTTGGTCCAGGTCGAGACGTTGCCGGCCTTGTCGGTCGCCGTGATCGTGTACGAATGGTCGCCGGCCGCCAGCGAGGGCAGCGTCGCCGAGAAGTTCACCCCCGACGAAGCCGTGTAAGGCCCAAAGACGCCCACCGACTTCCCGTCGATCACCAACGTGGAACTCGCCACACCGTTGGCCGACAGGGCGTTCCAACTCATCTTGCCCCTGCTCTCCGACACCACGACCTGGCCGATCGTCGGGCCTTGACTGGTGATGCTGAAGGAGTCCGTGACGCTTGACTGGTTGCCCAGCTTGTCGGTCGCCGTGATCGTGTAGGAATGGTTGCCGCCAGCCAGCGCGCCCAGCGGCGCGGAGTAGTTCACCCCGGACGCCGCCGCGTATGGGCCGGAGATGCCCGAAAGCGACTTTCCGTCGATCGCCAACGTCGTACTCGCCACCCCGTCGGGATCGAGCACGTTCCAGCTTATCCTCCCCTTGGCTTGCGAGACGGCCACCTGGCCGATCACCGGGTCCGAGCTGGGCGGGGCGACCACGCTGAACGTGCCCGTGCTGGTCGAAGTAGTCCCCTTCGAGTCGGTTGCTTGAATCGCATAAGTGTGGTTGCCGACCACCCAGGCTCCGATCGGGCACGAATAGTAGATGCCGCTGTACGGTCCGTTGATTGGCACAATCGTCTTTCCATCCACGGTCATTGTCTGCGAGGCGAGGCTGTAGGCGCTCGAGATCGCCCAGGTGATCACCAGGCTCTCGTTCGATTCGAACACGCCGTTCTTCGGCGGATTGGCCTCGGCGACTACTACGGAGTTGATCGAGAGGTCGTCGTTGGTGATCGTTCCCACCCCGCTGCCGTGGGCGAGCGTGGCGTTGGTCGGACTGCTCAAGTTGACGTAGAACGTCTCGTCGGGCTCGACGGTCGTGTCGCCGTTGACGGTGACGCTGATCGTCTTAGCGGCGTTGTCGCCTGGGTTCCAGGTGAGCGTGCCGCTGGCGCCCACGTAGTCGCCGCTGGCGGCCGTGGCCGTCCCGTCGGCTGTGGCGAAATGCACGCTCGTCGCCAGCGTATTCGTCTGCGAGATGCTCACGGTGAAAGTGAACGTCGTCGTCCCGCTGTTCCCCTCGGCGAGCGTCACGTTCCCGATCGACAATGCCGGGATGAACGCCTCGGCCACGGTATAAGCGTAATCGCTCCAAGCGCTCTGTACGCCGCCGGTGTTGTACGCCATGACGCGCCACTTGTAGACGTCGCCGGACGACAGGGGCGTGCCGAGCGTATAGGAGGTGCCGCTCACTGCGGCACTGCTGAGGATGCTTTGCCCCGTTGTCTGGTCCAAAAGGTCGAGGTAGTAGCCGCTGGCCCCGGCAACCGCCGACCAGGAGCACGTCGGCGTCAGCGCCACGGTGATCGGACTGGTGCTATTGTTGACCGGCCAGGTAAGCGTGGGCGCGGCAAGCGAAGTCAGAACCGTGAACGTCAGCGAAGAGCTCACCGGCGACGATTCCAGGTTCGCGCCGCCGCCGGGATTCGACAGATTGGGGAACTGCGACCAGACCGAGAACGTGTAGTTGTGCCCGGAAACGAGCCCGCTGGCGGAAGTTGAAAGAAGGGTAGTGACGCCACCGGTCGACAGGGTTACGCTGCTGCCGGTCGTATTGTCCGTAAGAACGACCTGATAGGACACTGCGTTCGCAACGTCGGTCCAGGTGAAGGTCGGGCTTGCCGTGCCGAGGTAGTTTCCGCCCCCGGGCGAAGTAATGCTCGGCGCAGCCACGTCTTGTCCAAGCCATTCGGCGATCACGTCCGCGTGGGGCGTGCCGAGACCGCTGGCATAATCGTAGCCGGTCGTGGCCGCGTAGTAGTTGTTGTTCCCGGCGACGACGTCGTGAAACGCCGACGCATACCAGGTGGAATTCTGGTAAGTCGCGTAGAGCGCCGGAATGGCCGCGTGTCCCAGGGCAGACAAACCGGCAATACTCGCCCCTTGGTTGGCGATGGCGATCAGCGCGGCCCAAGAGGGGGCCGCCACGCTGGTTCCCCCGTTCTCCGACCAAGGCGACGAAGGATAGTCGTAAGAATCGTAGATGTAGCAACTGCCGTAGCCGTGGAACGAGACGTCGGGAGTGACGGCCGCCGAAGAGCCCGTGACGCCGCTCTGCCAGGACGGTGCTGCAATAACGCGCGTAGGTCCGCCGCTGCTCGCATTGCCCGGCCCGTCGTTCCAGACCTCTTCGTGAACGTAGTCGCCCGCCGGATCGACCACCGGATAGGACGTCGCGTAGAACGCCGCTCCGCCCACCGACAGCGCCCAGGTGCTCGTCGAGGGATAGTCGACGATTTCACCGTTGTGTTCGTCGCCGCTGGAGACGACAAACGTCACGCCGGGATGTTGCGCACCGATCGTCTCGAACGCCGGATACCAACCGAGACTGGCAGACTGGGCATCGCTCTCGGGCGCGCCGAAACTCAGCGACACCACCGAGACGCCGGCGATATTCGCCGCGGCGGCGAGGGCCGTCACGATTTGCGCGTCATTGGCCGCCTCGACCAGGATGATGTTGGCGCCCGGCGCGAGCGGCGTGGACCCATTCGACGTCCATCGACGTCTCGATCGCCAATCCGGTGTTGCCTGCGGCCGCCGGCAGAGTGGTGGTGGCGTTGCCATTCGCGTCGACCCCCATCTTCTTGAAGAAGCCGGCGTGCTCGGCGATGCCGAACTGAAGATCGAACATGTGCAGGTCGCTGGAGGCGAAATTCGCGTCGCTGCTGTTGAGCAGCTTCGGATCGTCGAGTTCGTCCACGATGGCGATCGTCTGCCCGCTTCCGTCGCCTTGGATGCCGCCGGCGAATTGGATCAAATCGAAGCCATAGGCGTGCCGGATCTGGGCAGGGGTCAAGCCGTCGGCCGGAAGACTCGCCGCCATTGCCAATCCGCCGACGGACAGCAGCGACCGGTCTTCGAGCGGTTCAATTCGCAGCGAGCGCGTCAGATGCGAGCCGACCCTCGTGCCGTCCTGCCCCAACCGTTTCGACCGCTTCGTGCGCCGACCGAGAAATCGGGCCATAAGTGCCTCAAAATGGCCAACACCGCCAACCCTTCCAGTCTATTATTTTCCAGGCCTGCGAAAGAATCAAGCGCCGCGTCAACTGGGTGGTGGCAGAGCATTTCCCGGGAAATGCTGGACATGGCCTCATGGCCTTGCCGCGTGGTGGTGTGTACCAGCGGACGGCGGGTGATGACCGGCATCGCCGGCGGAGGCCGGCCACCCCAGCAGGCGCAACGACCCCCTAATGTTGGCGTCTTGAAACCAGTGATCCCGCGTGGGAGATTGACGACATGGGTAAGCAATAGTTCTACACGGTGCTCGGGGAGGAAACAGGACCAGTGTCGATGCCGACTTGAAGGCTCTGGCGAACTGTGGCGCCATAAACCTCGACACGCCGGTCAGGACCCAATCAAGTGACTGGCTCGCCGCAGGAGCCGGGCGACGCCGAACCGGCGCCGGAAGAACTTGCGGAGCACGACCCCTGAACTCGTGTGAGCGCCAAGCGGGTGCAATCGCGACGCGGCCGTGAAGCCGCAGCGGCTGGGTCACACGTTCTCGACCGTTGGCAGGACGGACTGATCAAGAGGAGCCAACGGGGCGGCGATCGGCCGCTCGACAAACGGGGCGAGCTGCCGCGCGCGGGTCGGGTGCTGCAAAGTCCGCAGGGCCTTGCTCTCGATCTGGCGGACGCGCTCGCGGGTGACGGAGAAGATCTTGCCCACCTCTTCCAGCGTGTAGGCGTAGCCGTCGGCCAGCCCGAACCGCAGACGCAGAATCTCCCGCTCGCGGTACTCCAGCGCCGCCAGCACCTCGGCGATGCGGGCCTTCAGCATGGAGTGGCCCATCTCCAGCAACGGGTCTTCCTCGCGGTGATCCTGCAAGAACTCGCCAAAATAGGTTTCGTCGCGCTCGGCGACCGGTTGGTCGAGCGAGAGCGGCTGCCGCGACATCCGCAACACGCACTCGGTTTCGTCGACGGAGAGCCCCGCGACTTCGCGGTCTCTTCCAGGGTCGGCTCGCCGCCGCGGGTTTGCACGAGTTGGCGAGCGGCCGTGCGCACGCGGCTCATGCTCTCGATCATGTGCACCGGCACGCGGATGGTGCGGCTATGATCGGCGATGGCCCGGGTGATCGCCTGGCGAATCCACCAGGTGGCGTAGGTCGAGAACTTGTAGCCGCGAGCGCTCTCGAACTTGTCGACCGCCCGCATCAGGCCGGTGTTCCCTTCCTGGATCAGATCGAGGAAACTCAGTCCGCGGTTGCGGTAGCGTTTGGCAATGGAGACGACCAGCCGCAGGTTGCCGGCGGAGAGTTCGCGCTGCGGCGGCCTCGTACTGGCTGGCATGCGCGTCGATCCGCGCGAGTCTTCGCCGCAGCGTGGCCGGGCTCTCCTGCGTGGTCCGCATCAGGTAGCAGAGTTCCTTGCGGAGCTCGGCGGCGCGGGCGGATGTCCCCCTCGACGCGGCAGGGGGCCGCCAGTTGCCGGCGAATCGCGTCCATCCGCGCGGAAATCTGCCGGAGCTTCTCCAGCAACGGCTGCAAGCGCTGGGTGCGAAGCCCCATCTCCTCGACCAGCCGAACCGCCTTGACGCGGCGGTTCAACAGCCGCCGCCAGGCCTGACGGCGACGCTTCGCGGGCTGGCGGCGGTTGATGGCCAACGCGAAGTCGCGCTTGTTCTGCAACATCAGGTGATGCAGCGTCCGCAGATTCGGCGCGAGCACCTTCAGCAGCCGCGTCTTCTCGCGGATGTTGATCACCGATACCTCGATCGTGCGATCCAATCGCAGCCGGTTGTCGCGGATGCTCTCCAGCAAGCCGACCGCCGCGTGGAGGATATAGTCGGTGGCAACATGCTGTGGCGGAATCCGCGCCGGCTGCGATCGATCCGTCTTGCCACAGCCGTCTCTTCCTGGCGGCTGAGCATGGGAATCTCGCCCATCTGCATCAGGTAGATCCGCACCGGATCGTCGATCTGGTCGTCCTCGCCGGTGTGTTCCTTCTCGTGCTCGTCGTCGAGCGTGTCGTCCGGGTCGTCCGCAGGGATCACCAGGGGGTCGTTCTCGAAGTCGTCCAGCGATTGGTCGAACGCCTCCTCGGCCAACGACCGGCGGGGGCCGTCCTGCGAATGGAAGCCGGATTGGCCGGCTTCGAGGTCGTGGCGAAGGGGTTGGCGTCGGCTGTGGTGGGGGGTGGCTTTTGACAAGGCTCGGCATCCTCGCGCTAGGGAGATGATGGCGGGAATAGCGGGATGCAACGAAAGCACATCTCGCGCAAAACATCGCCGGTCCGCTTGTTGACGGCGCAAAGTCTTGTGCAGCAATAGGTTGTAGCTACGTGGCGATGCTGAGGCGAGTGCTTTGGAATCGCGGCAGCGCGAATTCGCCGCAGTAAAGGCATCAAATGTTGTCTTTTGGCAACACTTTTGAGCACCGTTTCGCCCCGGCGCTCGTACCGGGGCCAAATTTAGGGCGGACTTCAGTCCGTCACACCGCTCTGTAGGAAACTCCCTCTGTGGTGTGTGCCCGGACCAAGGAACGGGGCGGAGCCCGTCCCCTACAGATTCGTCGCCGGAGTGTTAACCCGGATTATTCATGACGCGATACCAACCCGAAGCGCAAGCGAGGACAGTAAAGGGAGTTACCCTCGCTTGCGCTTTGGGTTGGTATGACACACCGTGCGAGCATTTCCGCTGGGCCATGAATAATCCGGGTTAACCTGGTTTGAACAGGCCGAATTTCGAACGTTATTCGGCGGCGGCACGGCCACGGCGCTCGGCCTTGTCCTGAAGGATTCGCACCTCGAGATCGGAGCGGCGTTTTGCGCGCCCATTGCTCCAATTTCGCACACCATTCGAGGGCTTTCTTGTCGTGCAGGGCAAAGTCGGCGATGCCGTTCTCGCGACTCCGATTGGCCATTTGGCGGACGACTGCCGCCAAATCGAGCAAACGAAGGGCAAGCTGATCCACTTGCTGGGGGTCGTAGGTTTGCAGGGTCATAGACATTATTTTAGACGAAACTTGAGGCTTTGTCTAGCAGGAAGCGGTCGGAAGTACCACATCTCTTCCCAACACAGGCGGCACAAACCGACACGAAGTGTCCAAAATTATGATTGTACTTATGGACTATTTGTGCTAGTCTGGCACCCCGGAAGCCGACGAAACCAGAGCCCCCGGGGCTTGTCGCCCCAGGTAGGGCGGACTTTGCTCCGCCGCAGTGAGCGGACTAGCGTCCACCCTGCGATGGTCCAAGCCCGAGCCATGCGATCTTTAGGAGGAACGGGACGATGATTGCAGCAGCCTTGGTCGAGGAGGTCCGCCGAATGCTGCGGGAAGGACGATTCTCGCAACGGGAGATCGCCAAGCGGCTGCGGCTGAGCCGGGGTACGGTCAACGCCATCGCCAACGGAAGGCGCCGCGACGGCGTGCGTCATCCGCGGCAAAAGGAGGACGACTTCATCCCACCGACCGGCTTGCCAAGGCGCTGTCCTGGCTGTGGGGGATTGGCACAGATGCCATGTCTGGCGTGCTACATCCGGGCAAAGAATGAGGCGAGACGGACGGCGAGGCCGAGCCCTGGTCGGCGGCCCACTCGTGGAAGCAGCGCAATAGCGAGTTGCGGTTGACAATGCCGGTAGGCTGCCCGTTGCTGGTGATGACCACGCCGCGCAGCGAGACGCGACAGAGGAATTCGTAGATGACGCGAATCGGCGTCTCCTCTTCGTAGCAGATCACGTTGCGCCGCATGACCGTCGAGAGCGTCTGTTGCCATCGCTCGGCCGAGGCCGTGGCGGCCATCAGATCTGTTTCGGAGATGAAGCCGGTGAGCGTCCCTTCGCCGTCGAGCACCGGCATGGAGGGAATGCCCGACTGAAGGAAGAGGCGGGCGGCCTCGTCGATCGTGTTGCACTCCTCCAAGACCATGACCAACGGGCTCATGACGTCGCGGGCGCGCATCTCCTCGAAGACTTCGTCGTGCCAATCCGCGGAATAGAGTTTCGGCTTGGCGACATCGACCGTCGCCGTGTGGCGGACGACGCGGTCTCGGCCCGTGCGTTTTGCACCGAGCAGCGCCTGGTCGGCCAGTTTCACCAGCGCTTCCGGGTTTGGAACGTCGCCGCCACGTTGGGCGACGCCGAAGCTGCCGGTGACGCGCATGTCCTTCAGGTCGGTGGGGATGCGCAGGGCGGCCAAGCCGCGCCCGGCGCGCTCGGCCCAGACGGCGGCGTCGTCCTCCTCCGTCTCCGGCAAGAGCACGCAAAACTCTTCGCCGCCGTAGCGGCAGACGGTGTCGCTGGCCCGCGAGTTGTCCAGCAGCAGTTCCGCCACGAACTTCAGCACCGAATCGCCCGCCGGATGCCCGTAGATGTCGTTGATCTGTTTGAAGAAATCGAGATCCATCATGACGCAGCTCAGTGGCAGTGAAGCGCGTCGAACGGCACCATTCCTTTTCCAGGGCTTCGTAGAACGTCCGTTGTGTGAGCAGTCCCGTCAGGAAGTCGGTGTGGGCCATCAGGCTCAGCTCCCGCTCCAATTCGAGCACGCGCGAGCCCGATTGCAGGCGAGCCAACAGTTCGCCTTCGGCGACCGGCTTGGTAAGGAAGTCGTCGGCGCCGCTTTCCAGTCCGGCGATCATCTCGGCCGCCCCGGTTTTGGCGGTGAGAAAGACGGTGTAAACGTAGTGCGGCAACGAGGTGTCACGAACCTTCCGGCACAATTCCAGACCGTTGACGCGAGGCATTTCCCAGTCGGTGATGAGGAAGTCGGGACAGTCCGAGTCGATGGCGTCGAGCGCCTCTTGGCCGTCGGCGGCGGTGCGGACCGGGTAGCCCGCCTTCTCCAGCCATTTGGCGAGAAGGCGCAGCATGGCCGGATCGTCGTCGACCAGCAAGACTTTGTAGTTGCCTGGCGCCATGGGGCTGCAAACCTGTGCGTATAATGCCCCCCACCGTTAGACGGCTGTCGCCGTTCTCTTCAGAACAAGGTTAGCTTGTCGGTGAGAAAATGGAGCATGGGCTGGCGGAATACTTCCTTGAATGGGGGTGGTACAGAGTCCAATCTTCGCGGAACCCATCTAACGCATGGCCTGCCCCGCCGCACGACGGTGCGTGGCCGCTACAACCCGCAAAACTAGCACGGACGTAGGACACTTGCTCCACATCGGCACACGGCGATGGGAAGAGCGGACCGACTACACTTGCTTGCGGGGCGGCCGCAAGACCGTTACAATACTTACGTCCTGCCGCTGCGCCCGCGTTCCACCGGGCCTGCCAGCCCTTTGTCCCGCCGTCATCGCCACTGCCCACTGAAACAGGAGAGCGGTCATGAAAGTCGCACAACTGCCAGTTCTTTTTACAGTCATCTTTTTTGTCGGGGTAATGAGCGCTGCTCGAAGCGAAACCACGTCGTACGTCGTCAAGACTCCAAATCTGCGCATCCGTCTCTCTCCCTCCGAAGGAAAGATCGTGGGGATTGTTCTAGGGAAAGAGACGACCGAACGGCCGGTAACCGGCGAGACCGTCTTGGCCGGCTGCCGGCTGGAAGGCGCTCGATCGCAACGCCTCGCTGGCGGCGGCGTCGAATTCAAGAAGAATTACGTCGATAAGACCGGCCAGCATCGCGCCGCTGTCGTCGAACGGTTTCTGCCGACTGGCAACAGCGTTCGCTGGGAAATCGAAGTCCGCGGAAGCGGCGAACCTTGGAGCGCGCCGATCGAGACCAGCCTCACCTGGCCGGAGCCAAGAGCCAGCCTCTTCTGGACGGCGTGGGGCGATCCACGCCCGAACGGAGCCGATTGGACCAATCCGCTCCGCCCGGCCGAGTGGGCCGACCGCGATTTCCTCTACGGCGGACATAGCTACTTCAAAGAGCCGGGCACGTTCTCGTTGCCGCTGGCGACGATCTCCGACAACAGCCGCGACGTCGGGCTAAGCCTCGTCGCCTCGCCCGAAGACCTGGTGCTGACCATGAAAATGCGAACCACGCGGCAGGGCAAAGTGACCTTCTCCCGCCAGTTCCATCGTCTGGAGAAGGAGCACGTCGTTCGTTGCTGTTATGACCTGACGGCGCATCCGGCCGATTGGCGTTGCGGCGTGGCGTGGTTGGCGCACCGCTATCCGGATTTCTTCGACCCGCCGAACCCCAGGGCAAGCCAAATCGCCGGCTGCGGGGCTTATGCCGGCGAGATTGCCGCCGATCAGGCCGAGCGACTGATGCGAATGGCCTTTCGCATCAACTGGAAGGCCAGCTTCGACTTCCCCTACATGGGCATGTTCATTCCGCCGGTCGCCTCCGACACCGAAGAGTGGATCGATTTCAGGGGGGAAAAGACGTCGATCGCCCGGATGCGCCGCTCGGCGCGGGAGTTGCGGCGGATGGGATTCTATCTGCTGAACTATTTCAACGTCACCGAATTCGGCGCCCATACGAAGTTTCCGCCGCCGCCGCGAAAGGCCGCCAGCCAGGCCGATCTGTGGAAAGACTCGAACGACTTCCTGTACGGCGTGCTGAGCAAAGCGATTCTCCCCGGCCGCGACGGCCGAGCGATCGGCTCATGGGAAGGCTGCGTGGTGATGGATTGCGGCGAAGCGGTGTACCGGGACTTCCTCGTCGACCAGGCCCGCAAGCACGTCGAGAAGTTACCCGACAGCGCCGGCTTATGCATCGATCGGATGGATTGGCTTTGGCGCTACAACCGGCAGCGCGACGACGGCGTCACGTGGTACGAGGGCCATCCGGCCCGCGCGCTCGTCGTGTCGTGGCATAAGCTGATGGATCGCATGGCCCCCGTGCTGCACGATGCCGGAAAGGTGATCTTCGGCAATCCGATGTACGCCCGGCTCGATCTGATGCGGCAACTCGACGGCTTCTACGACGAGCACGGCCAACACCCCCATAGCATCAACACGTGCAGCATCCTTGCGCTGAACAAGCCGTACATCGCGTGGACGTGGGAACTGGCCGACATCAAGAAAGACCCGGACGCCTACTTCCAGCATCACTTGTATCTCGGCGCGTTTTTGACCGCGCCGGTGCGGGGCAACGATCACACCGTTTGGCCCGATGCGAAGCTCGACCGCTTGTTTTTCGACTACGGGCCGCTGCTGGATACGCTGCGGGGCAAGCGTTGGGTGCTCTTGCCGCACGTCGTCGGCGTCGAGCGCGGCAAAGCGCTCGCGAATCTCTTTTCCGTGCCCGGCGGCTACGTCGTGCCGGTCATGCTCGGCGGAGAAGACGCTTCGGCCGAAGTCGTGTTGCAGGGTTTGCCGACGTTGCCCGGCCACGGCGGTTTCCGCGTCGAAGCCCTTCATCCCGGCCAGTCGCAGCCGGTCGAGTTGACCCCGGCGGCGGACGGAGATCGGCTTCGCATCGACGTGCCGCTGAAGCGCGGCTGCGCCATGCTATTGCTGACGCATACCTGGATGTCGCCCTGCGCCGCGTGGTTCCACGACGCCGCGAAGATCGAGTTGGGCACGAAGCTCGAAAACGCAACGCTGCACTACACGCTCGACGGCAGCGAACCGACCGCGCAATCGCCGATCTACACGTCGCCGATCGAATTGAAACAGACCACCGTCGTCAAAGCGGCGACGTTTCGCGGTGATCGGAAAATCGGCCGAACACTCGATCGCGAATACGTGAGACTGCCAACAGCCGTCAGGACGAAGTAGCCGGAATCAGTTCAAAGACCGCCGTCGCCAGGCCGCTGTGGGTAAAGACGATTCTCCCCTCGCCATCGCTCTCCAGCGATGCCGCGAGCTTCCCGTTGCACAAAAGTCGCCATCGCGTCCGCGGCGGCAGGTCGGCGACGACGTGGCGAACGTTGCTTCCGGGCTGACGGCTCGATTCGGTCCATTTTCGCGTGCCGGTCGGCTCCGCCGGCCATGTTTCGATGCGGATTTCGATCGGCTCTGCGTTCGATCGGGTTAGCGTCATGGAAGGGGTCTCTCGGTCACCGCTGAAATAGCCCAGCGTGTTCTGTTTCACATCGACTGCAAACGCCTTTTTGTCGCGCACGGTGAATTTGTCGACGGACAGTCCGTAATCGCCCATTTTCAGGTCGATGAGATAGTCCCGGCCGCGCAGCCAATACTTTAGTTGCGTGCCGCTGAGTTCCGGCGTCAGGTGCGGATCGAGGTAGAGCCGGTTCCACTTCGGCCGGATGCCGTAGACGTCGCGATAGAGCCCGACGATCGGGCTGGCCATGTTCGAGAGAATATCACCCCCCGCGCCGGTCTGCGATTTGCGCAAGTAACGCTGGAACGCCAAGCCATCGTGCTTATATTTGTCGATGACGTTCTTGACGATCCGCACGGCCACGGCGGGCTTGTAGCGCGGCGTATGCCGCGGATGCCGAGTTCGCCCCACGCCGAGAAAGATATCGCCGTTCTCGTACGTCGGAAACGGCCAGCCGGCGCCTTCGTCCTGCCGATACGACGACATGCACAGCGGCCAGAAGAACAGCTTCTCGCGCTGCATTTGTGCTTCGATCCGATCGAGAACGGCCGCCCTGCGCGCCGGATCGTCGCAGATGCCATAAGCCAAGGCGGCGAAATTGACGGGCGTGACACCGTTCGTGCCGTGGATCGAACCGTCCTTGTCGCGCCAATAGGCATAGCAGCGATCTTGCGGATCCCACAGCCCACCCTGGTTGATCGGGCGGTTGAAGCCGTCCTTGAGCCTCTTGGCTGCCGTGCGATACTTCGCCGCCATGCCGGCGTCGCCCAACACCTCTTCGCGATCGGCCCAAAGCAGCATCGCGTTGTACATTTCGGCGTTGACCAGCCCGTTCTCGAACGACGCCCACACGACGTCGATCCAGTCGCTCGATTTCTTCTCGGTGTGATTGTTGTCGACCATTTCGAGCAGGCCGTTGCCGTTGCTGTCGCGGCGGAGCATGTAGTCGAGCGCTCGCTCGCAGGCCGACTTATGGCGGCGGAGCCACGCGACGTCGCCGCTGAAATCGAATTGCTCGGCGACGTTCGTAACGTACGACGGCTGCGAATCCAACAGCCAGCCCCACTGACATTCGTAGAAACCGTTGGCGTCGTAGGTGCCGGGCATTTCATCGCCGCATCCGTAGCACCATCGCGACTTGACCCGTCCGTCGGTCCCTGTCGCATGATCGCGGATATAATCGAGGGCTCGCCCATACGAGCGAAAGTAGTCGGCATCGTCGATGGCCAGTCCCAACTGGGCGACCCATTGCTCGTGCAGGCAGATGAAGCCGCTCGGCCAGCCGTTGCTGCCCATCAGTTTATCGTCGATCACGCCCAGTCGGGCGATAGTGTTGGCGATCTCCCGCACCGCGCTGCCGTCGATGCCCCGCAGCGTGCCCCGGTCGTACGCCGCGGAGTATTTCGGCGCCGAGAGCACATACTGCACCGTCACCTCTCCGCTGTTCACCACAAACGGCGCCCAGACGTCCTGCCGATCGCGGAGAAAGCGGAACTGACCGTGCTTGGGCGACAGCTCCCGATCCGTCACGCTGTAGTTAAGCGAGATGACGCCGTGCGGATGCCGGCTGAAGCGGACGGCAAGGTGCTTGCCATCGGACGCCGTCGGCACGATCCGCAGGCAGGAATCGTTCTCCTTGCTCCAGAACGTGACCGGCCCGGTGTGCACGCCGTAGGTGGCCAGCGGCGTGTCGAAGAGCTTGAACCACGCGACCCCGCCGGTGCCCAGCAGCGCCACCAGTCCAACTTCGATCGATAAAGTCGAAGCCGGGGAAATACGTGTCCTGCAACGTTCCGCCCGACAGATATTTTCGCGCGATTCGCCACGTAATGCTGGCCGGTTGAACCATGAAAGTCCAGGTTTCCCGCAGTTCCACGCCGCCACCCTTCAAAACGATGCCCGCGACGGTCACGGCATCTCCTTTCACGGTAACCTCGGGCGTCGGAACGCTGCGGGTCGTGTACCATTGGCCCGCCACCTCGATCCCGCTGCAAACACCGGTGGCCGCCGGAACCACCTCGCGGCCGCGGACGAGAACCTGGTCCAACATGCAGCGGCCATCGTAGTTCAGCCGCAGCACGAGGCTCTTTGCGCCGTCGGCCATGGTGACGGTCTTTCGAGCGGCGTCATGCGATACCGTGCCCCCTGTCGTCGCAGCAGTTGCCAGCGACGGCAAAAGCAGAGCGGGCAAGAGAACCGCGTTGATGAGCTTCATCATCAATAGTCCTTGAGCGTGAAACGGACGATCTTGCATCCTCTGATTCTATGTCTGGGATGAACCGGCAGCAACCAGGTCTCGGCGACTACTCGTATACGATCGAGCCCGACCTCGCGCCGGTTGCGTCATTGAAGCCGGTGAGCCCGTAGACGCGGCGTCTCGCCGCGTTGGCAGTTCCGGCCATGCATCGTCGCAAAGCGGCGAGACGCCGCTTCTACGGTCAGCGGGCAAACACCTGCGACACCGGCAGGCTGAAGCCCGGCAGCAATTCTTCGCAGGTGAGCGTGTCGTTTTCGGACAGGAAGAGTGTCCGCGGGCGGTCGGAATAGACGGTCACGGTTTTCGTCTCAGGATCAATGACCCATACCGCCTTGCAGCCGAAGCGCAGCCAATCGCCGGCCTTGGCGATGACTTCGCTGGCGCGGTCGGATGGAGAAATGACTTCGACCGCCAAATCCGGGGCCCCATCGAAATATGCCTGCACGCTGCCGGGCGGAATCCGCTCGGCCCGCACGAACGCCACGTCGGGGCTGTGAACGGTGTCGGGATGGCGTGTCACGCAAAACCCCGCCTCCACCACGACGACGCCCAGTTTCCTGGTCCGAACGAATTCCCGCAGGGTTGCGGCAATGTCCCCCACGATGCACCCATGCTCAAACCCATGTGGCAACCTCGGCACAAGTTCCCCCTCAGCTAAATCGAAATGCTCGTGCCCGGGCATTTCAAAAAGCTGCTCGGCGGATATGGTTTGTGCGATGGTGACCATATCTTTAGCTTAGGTGTTTTACGTCGTCTCGTCAACGCCAGGACGTGATACGCCAGGACGTGATACGCCAGGACGTGATACGGCAGGACGCGATACGGCAGGACGCGATAAGCCGGGGCCGATCGGTTTTTCGGCTGTAGGACGCTCGCTATTTTGGTCCTGGGAAAACGCAACTCAAGTTGCGTGGGGCATCTTGTGGTGCCTCTTCCGGCTCGCCCAAAAGCTCGTTTACTTGGTTCCCGTCGGCTGTGTGATCACCCTCGCATACTGGCTTTTCGCGTGCTCCGCCCAGCGTCGATCGTGGAGACTCGATTGAAAGACTCCCGACCCCCTTCTCTGGTCGACCCCCTTCTCTGGTGCGACTATGGGACGGTGACCCCCGAGCACGCATGCTACCTCTGCTCGCCAAAAAACCCCTGGAGAACACTGACGAAATCGCTCTTGCAGCGCTCTCCTTCGGGGGTGGTGAGCGGTTCCCAGGCAAACCGGACAAATGATTGCGATGAGCGTAAATACCTGGCGTATGTACCATTGACAATCATCGCCAGTGTCCCCACCGGGTCGAGGATGCGACCGTCTAGGGTTTGCACCGCCCAGATAGAGCCATGCGCAAATTGGGAGAGGAGGTTATAAAGACAACGATCGTTCTTACGTCCAAACTTCTCAATGAGTCCCGTGATACCTCCGCGTCTGGCGCACCACGAGTTTCGACCAAAGCCGTCCGGCTCTTCACCGAATTCTTGGACGAATTGCTCCCGCAGAACTAGCAGTCGGTCGATATCACCTTGCTTTCGCAGCAGCCTCAGGTAATGTGCTTTGGCTTCCTTGTCGAATTCGAGGTAGTCGCGTGCCACGTCTTCGTCTCTCGTCACCGACTCCAGGGATACGTCGAATTCAAGGCACCCGCGAGCGATGACCGCCACGTCAGGAACGAAGTGCGGATCACAAAGCGCGTCGAGGGTGCCCATCGACATCGAGTACCGTGCCCACACGCAGAACGCCGCTCGGCGTTGTTCATTGCCGGTGCATCGTGGCTCGATGCGAGGCAACCATGCTTCATTGAACCTTTGAAGCAAAGCGTACGATCGTTTGAAGGTATCGATCCCGTCCAATTCTCTTATTCTCGCACTCCAACGAACGCGTCCCTGACCGCCACCGCACGTTCGTGCAGATCGTCGTGGGCATTCAAAATCGCCAGATAGTACGCCGTGTCGGCGAACACTCCCTTCACTTCTTCGGTGCTCCATGCGCATAGTGGTCGTGATTGCGAGCCAGATCGGGAGGAAGCCCCTCCAGCCTGCCCGCAAACTTCATTAATCGCGATCCCAGAGTGGATTCATCAGTCCTGGGCGGCATGATGGCCACCCGCACCTCAGCACCTTCCGGAAGGTTGGGCCTCTCGTCGAGAACGACGAGCCCGTTCTGAATATGACCGTGGTAAACCATAACCGCCTCCGTTTACACCGATTATACCGCGCCCAGGTGGTAAGTCCACTCCTGGTACGGCTGGAGGCGGCGGAATAGAATATCAAATTGGCAGGTGGCAAGTCGATGCGGTAAGCCGAGAGCCCCTATGTTCCAACTCGTCGCCCCTTTCCAACCCGCCGGCGATCAACCGCAGGCCATCGAGGCTCTGACCGAGGGGCTGCGCAGCGGGAAGCATCATCAGGTGTTGATGGGCGTCACCGGCTCGGGCAAGACCTTCACGATGGCCAACGTGATCCAGAACGTGCAGCGGCCGACGCTGGTGATGTCGCACAACAAGACGCTGGCCGCCCAACTCTATTCCGAGTTCAAGGAGTTCTTCCCGCATAACGCCGTTCATTACTTCGTCAGCTATTACGATTACTACCAGCCCGAGGCGTACATTCCGCAGCGCGACATCTACATCGAGAAGGACGCCTCGATCAACCAGCAGATCGAGCGGCTGCGGCTGGCCGCCACCAGCGCGCTGGTGAGCCGGCGCGACGTGATCGTCGTGGCGAGCGTCTCGTGCATCTACGGCCTGGGCTCGCCCGAGGATTATCGGGCGATGATGGTCGGACTGGACGTGGGGCAAACGGTCGATCGCGACGAGGTGCTGGCCAGGCTGGTCAACATCCAATACGAGCGGAACGACATCGAGTTTCAGCCGGGCAAGTTCCGCGTGCGGGGCGATTGCGTCGAGGTCTGGCCGACCTACGAGGAAACCGCCTTCCGCGTCGAGTTCTGGGGCGACGAGGTCGAGCAGCTTTCGATCATCAATCCTACCAGCGGCGAGGTGATCGAGCGGCCGGAGCGGATGTTCATCTATCCCGTCGAAGCATTTCGTCCTGCCCGAGGAACGCATCGAGGCGGCGGTGGCCGACATCAAGCAGGAATTGAAGGAGCGGCTCGAACTGTTCAAGGACCAGGGCAAGCTGCTGGAGGCGCATCGGCTCAGCGCCGGACGCGGTTCGACATCGAGATGTTGCAGGAAGTGGGCTATTGTCCGGGCATCGAGAACTACAGCCGGCCGCTCTCGGGCCGCAAGCCCGGCTCGCCGCCCGATACGCTGATGAGCTTCTTTCCCGACGACTATCTGCTGTTCGTCGACGAGTCGCACGTGTCGGTGCCGCAGGTCCGCGGCATGTATTTCGGCGATCACAACCGCAAGGTGACGCTGGTCGAGCACGGTTTCCGCCTGCCCAGCGCGCTGGACAACCGGCCGCTGCAATTCGACGAATGGGAAGGCCGGGTCAAGCAGGTGATTTACGTTTCGGCCACGCCGGGACCGTATGAATTGGGAAAGACCGACGGCCGCTATGTCGAACAAGTGATTCGGCCGACCGGTTTGCTCGACCCGGAGATTGAAGTCGTCGCCGGCCCGGTCGCAGGTGCCGCATTTGCTCGAGCAAATCCGCCAGCGGTCGGCCGTGGGCGAGCGGGTGTTGGTCACCACGCTCACCAAGCGGCTGGCCGAAGACCTGTCGGCATTTTTCAGCAAGCAGGACGTCCGCTGCAAGTGGCTGCACAGCGACTTGGACGCCTTCGAGCGCGTCGAGCTGCTCCGCGACCTGCGCCTGGGCCAGTTCGACGTGCTGGTGGGCGTCAACCTGCTGCGCGAAGGGCTCGACCTGCCCGAGGTCTCGCTGGTGGCGATTCTCGACGCCGACAAGGAGGGCTTTCTGCGGAGCGAAACGTCGCTGATGCAGACGATCGGCCGCTCGGCCCGAAACGTGAACGCGAAGGTGATGCTCTACGCCGACCGAGTGACCGACTCGATGCAGCGGGCGATCGAAGAGACCCGGCGCCGCCGCGTGATGCAGGAGGCGTACAACGCCGAGCACGGCATCACGCCGGAGACGATCCGCAAGAGCATTCGCGCGGGCATCGAGGCCGAGGCCGCCGCCCACGTGCAGTCGAACGCCGCCGTGGGCCGCGGCGAGGAAACGCAGTACATCACCGAGGAATATCTGGCCGAGTTGGAGGCCGAGATGCTGGCCGCGGCCGAGGAATTGGAGTTCGAGCGGGCCGCTGCCCTGCGCGACCGCATCGCCCAAATGCGCGAGCAGATGGGCAAGCCGCTGGCCGAGGCCGAAGTCCATCACGCCACGCGAACCGAACGCCGCAAGCATTTCAAGCAAGATCAGCGTGCCGGCGGAAGAAAGACGAAGAAGAAGTAGGGAGGCCGTATTCGTACTAATATATCAACTCCGCGCCAGCCAAGTGCCGGAAGCGCCTGGGCCAATAGGCCGGAACGGAGCCCGTTTTACCGTTTCTCAGGTTGCCAACGCTGTAGGGCGGACTGAAGTCCGCCCTACATTTTGGGTGCTGGCCCAGCGTTAGCGACCTAAGCAACCATAGTCGCCCCGGCGGCCTTGGCGTCGTCTCCGCCCGACTGAATTTTCCGGAAGTTTGCCCCTTGCCAATTCTCGGCGGCGCGGTATCATTACGGAGGTTGTGGAGATTGCGGATTTATCTTTTCGGTCTTATGGACGCCGCAGTCGCCGCAACCGACACCGGACATAGACCGGCGGGTCAATCTCGGCGCGACGCTGAGAAGAGGGCAAGTGGCGTCGCCTGAACATTCGGTTCTCTTATCGCCGAGTGTAGAAAGCTTTTAGCCGAGCGTGTGAGTTATTGTCTCATTCGTATCTCATGTTGTTTCACGGTTTGCGCTGCGCGTAAACCAAGGAGGCTGCGATCATGAGCGTTGGACACTGTGGAATCACGGGCGTGGGGCCGCCGACGAATGTCCCCCTGCCGGCGGTGAAAAGCGGGCCGGTGCAGCCGGCAGATGGCCGGCCGATGCAGCGCCTGGCGGTCGTCCGCCGACAGCAAGGCGTGTCGCGCCGCACGGTGGCGCGACGATTGAACATCGAGGTCGAGCAGGTGCAGCAGCAGGAATGCACGACGACCGATCTGCCGCTGAGCGTCTTGTACGCCTGGCAGCAGGTGCTGGACGTGCCGGTGGCCGAGTTGCTGGTCGAGGCCGGCGACGGGCTGACGACTCCGATTCTGGAGCGTTCGCAGTTGGTGCGGCTGATGAAGACCGTGCTGGCGATCTCCGAGCAGGCCCGGCAGGAATCGGTGCGGCGGATGGCGCAAACGATGGCCGGCCAGCTTATCGAGATCATGCCCGAATTGGCCAACGTCGGCCCCTGGCATACCGTCGGAAAGCGGCGTCGTCTGAACGAGTTGGGCGTTGCCGCCCAGCGGCGATTTGCCGACCAGGTCTTTATCGACAACGACGAATAGATTCGCGCGGCGACATCGGGGGAGACATGCCCACGCTTGTCGTGGGCATGTTCTTTTCTTGGAAGCGTTGCGACGTGCAGTTCTCTCGTTTAGCCCGGAGCCAACGGCGACGGTATCGCACCACCGCGCCGTCGCCGTTGGCTCCGGGCTAAACGAGAAAAGCAGCTTCGAGGGATTATGGTGCGGTTACACGGGGAATTGTGCATCCGGCCCGCTTGACCCCGGCGGGCGAAAACGCCACGATAGGGGCTCCGTCGCACTCAGGAATCCTGCCCCATGCCTATCGAAAAAGCCGACGTCGTCGCCCATTTCACCAAGCGTTTCGGTCAGCCGCCCCGCTGGATCGTCCGTGCCCCGGGCCGGGTCAATCTGATCGGCGAGCATACCGATTACAATGACGGCTTCGTGCTGCCGCTGGCCATCGATCGGGCAGTGTGGATCGCCCTGCGGCCGCGCGACGATCGCCGCGTTGCCGTCTATTCGGTCGATTACGACGAGACGCGCGAGTTTTCGCTCGACGATCTGCAAAACGAGAAGGCCGGCTGGATCGAGTATCTCAAGGGCACGGCCTGGAGCTTGCAGGACGCCGGGCTATCGGCTTGACCGGCTGGGAGGGCGTGTTGCAGGGCGACGTGCCGCTGGGGGCCGGCTTGTCCTCGTCGGCCGCGCTGGAAATGGCCACCGCCCGGGCGCTGGCCGCCGCGGGAGATCTCGACTGGAACCCGGCCACGATGGCCAAGCTCGGTCAGCGGGCCGAGAACAAATGGGTCGGCGTCAATTGCGGCATCATGGACCAACTCATCTCGGCCGCCGGACGGGCGGGCCACGCGCTGTTGATCGACTGCCGCTCGCTGGACACCCAGCCGGTGCCGTTTCCGCCCGGCACGGCCGTCGTGGTGCTCGACACCTCGACTCGCCGCGGGCTGGTCGATTCGGCCTACAACGAGCGGCGCTCGCAATGCGAGGCGGCCGCCAAGTTCTTCGGTGTGTCGGTGCTTCGCGACGTGACGATGGAGCAGTTCCAGCAGAAGGCGGGCAAATTGGACGATGTCACCCGGCGGCGGGCGCTGCACGTGATCGGCGAGAACGACCGGACGGTTCAGGCGGCCGCGGCCATGCGCCGCGGCGATGCCGTCGAGACCGGCCGCCTGATGAACGAGAGCCACCGCAGCCTGCGCGACGATTTCGAAGTGTCGAGCGACGCCCTGAATGCGATGGTCGAGTGCGCCTCGGCCCATCCGGCATGTTTCGGCGCCCGGATGACCGGCGCCGGCTTCGGCGGCTGTGCGATGGCGCTGATTCGCGCCGACGCGGCCGACGATTGTCGCCTCAGCAAAAACCGGCCGCCGGCCTACGATGAAACGAAGACCGGTCCACACACGCCGGGACGAGTTTTCGACGCTCCGCGTTGCTCAACTGGCAACAGCGAGATCGGAGCGGAAGGTCCGGTGATACGGGTTGCAATCTGACCCCTGACCCCTGTCCCTGCCATGTCCAACATCACCCGCTTCTCCGTCTCGCTCGAAGACGACCTGCTCGAACAGTTCGATCGCTACTGCAAGCAGCAGCAGTTTGCCACCCGGAGCGAGGCGATTCGGCAATTGCTGCATGAAAAGCTGACCAAGCAGGCGTGGGCGGGCAAGTCGCGGGACGCCGCCGGCACGCTGACGCTGGTCTACGACCACCATCGGCCGCAACTCCGCGACCATCTGGTCAAACTGCAGCACGACCACCACGATCTGATCGTCTCGACGCTGCACGCCCATCTGACGCACGACCTCTGCCTGGAAGTGATCGTGTTGCGCGGCCCGTCGGACCAGTTGCAGAGAATCGCCTCCCAACTGAGGGGGCTGAAGGGGATTTTCCAGGGCGAACTGGTCATGGCCAACGCCGAGCAATGTTCGTAGTCGGGTGGCCGCCGACACGGAAGGGGGACGGAGGAGGTTGTCGCAAGAGACTCCGCCAAATGGATAACCCGGATTATTCATGGCCCAGCGGAAATGCTCGCACGCTGTGTCATACCAACCCGAAGCGCAAGCGAGGATAACTCCCTTTACTGTCCTCGCTTGCGCTTCGGGTTGGTATCGCGTCATGAATAATCCGGCATAACGCTATCCCGACAACCTCCTCCGTCCCCCTTGCCAACGCGGGTTGTCGGCGGGCGGCGGTGCATTTACAATGACGCCGAATGACTGCCCGCGCCACCAATATCGCCGTGCTGGGCTCGACCGGAAGCATCGGCCGCAGCACGCTGGAGGTGATCGCCGCTTCCGGCGGGCGGCTGCGGGCGGTCGCCCTGTCGGCCAACGGCAACACCGATCTGCTGCTGAAACAGGCCCAGGCCGTGCGGCCGTCGCGGATCGTCGTGACCGATCGCGACGGCGGCGGCCCGGCAAGACTGGTCGTCGCTGCCCGCCGGCGTCGAGTTGCTGGTCGGCCCCGAGGCGCTTGCCCGACTGGCGGCCGACCCGGAAGTGGACATCGTCGTCTCGGCCATCGTCGGCAGCGCCGGCCTGCGGAGCACCTGGGCGGCCGTGGATGCCGGCAAGACGGTGGCCCTGGCCAACAAAGAGAGCCTCGTGGTCGGCGGACCGCTGATTACCGAGCTGGCCCGGCGGCGAAACGCCAAGATCCTGCCCGTCGATAGCGAACACAGCGCGGTGTTTCAGGCGTTGCAGGCGGGGCGACCGCGAGGAGGTGCGGCGGGTCGTGCTGACCGCCAGCGGGGGGCCATTTCGCACGTTCTCGCCCGAACAGCTTGCCCAAGTTACCGTGGCCGACGCCCTGGCCCATCCGACTTGGGCGATGGGGCCGAAAATAACGGTCGATTCGGCCACGTTGATGAACAAGGCCCTGGAAATCATCGAGGCCCGCTGGCTGTTCGACCTGTCGGCCGACCAGATCGGCGTGGTGATCCACCCGCAGTCGATCGTCCATTCGATGGTAGAATATAGGGACGGCTCGGTGATTGCCCAGCTTAGCCCGCCGGACATGAAGCTGCCGATCCAGTATGCGTTGACCTGGCCGGAGCGGCGCGAGGGGGTGGCGGCGAAGCTGGACTGGAGCCGGGCGATGGAGTTGCGATTTCGAGCCGCCCGATTTCGAGCGGTTCGGGGCGCTGCGATTGGGGCTGGAGGCGGCCGCGGCAGGCGGCACGGCCGGGGCGGTGCTCAACGGCGCCAACGAGGCGGCCGTGGCCGCGTTCCTCGACGGCCGGCTCGGCTTTCGACCGAATCGTGCCCGCCTGCCAGAGCGTTTTGGAAAACCACCATTTCAACCCCAGCCCCAGCCTCGACGAAGTGCTCGAGGCCGACCGTTGGGCTCGCCAGGAGGTACTGCGTTGGATGTACGTGATCGGCTATGACCGTCGTGATTCTCAAGGTCGCCGTCGGCCTGGGGTTCGTGATTTTCGTCCACGAGTTGGGCCACTTCCTGGTGGCCAAGCTCTGCGGCGTGAAGTGCGAGAAGTTCTATCTCGGCTTCGACATCGCCGGGCTGAAGTTCTGCAAGTTCCGCTGGGGCGAAACCGAGTACGGCATCGGCATCCTGCCGCTGGGCGGCTACGTCAAGATGCTCGGCCAGGAGGACAATCCCGCCAAGCTCCGCGAGGAGATGGAGCGGGCCAAAGCCGGAGAGGAGGAGACGAGGAGACGGCGAGACGAGGAGACGGCGAGCAGAAGAACGATTCGCCATCTCCAACGTCCTCAGGTTCCGAGTCTCCCAGTCTCCCAGTCTCCCAGTCTCCCAGTCTTGGCTCCCTCCTTTACGATCCCCGCAGCTTCCTGGCCAAGAGCGTGCCGAAGCGGATGGCGATCATCTCGGCCGGCGTGATTATGAACGTGATCTTCGCCTTCCTGATGGCGGTGGTGGCGTTCGGACTCGGCGTGCAGCAGCTTCCCTGCGTCGTCGGCGAGGTCTTTCCAGGCGGGCCGGCGTGGCAGGCCGATCTTCAGCCGGGCGACAGAATCCTCAAGATCGCCGGCAAGAAGATGAAGCAATTCCGCGACCTGCAAACGGCCATTATGCTGGGCGACATCGACAAGAAGAAAGGCGTCGAGATCGAGGTGAAGCGGCCCGGGGTCGAAAAGCCGTTCGTGCTGACGGTCAAACCCGACAATTCGCTCGGTGCCTTCTTCATCGGCGTTGCACCCGGGAGAACGACGCGGCTGCTCGAAAATCGCGACACGTGGATAGCACGGGACCGCCCGCCGGTGATGCCCGGCTCGGCGGCCGATCGAACGAGGCTGGCGTTCCGCAACGGCGATGAGATCGTGCGGATCGACGACGTGCCCATCAGCAACTACGGCCAGATCAACACGGGAATTGGCGCGGAAGGCGGACAAGAAGATCACCGTGGTCGTCCGCCGCGCCGTGCTGGACGTCAAGGGCAAGCCGACGGGCAAGACCGAGGAAATCCCGATCATGGTCGATCGCAATCCGATGCGGCGGCTGGGCCTGGTCATGAAGATGGGCGAGGTCACGGCGATCCAGGCCGGATCGCCCGCGGTGGCCGCCGGCATCCAGCCCGGCGACGTCATCGTCAAACCGGCCGATCGATCCGATGACGCTCTCCGATTGGCTGCTGCGGCCGCTCGCGGCGGCGAAACGATCGACATGACCCTCGAACGGAACGGCGGAGAAGCCGCCGAAGACCGTGCAAGTAAAGCCGCGGGAGCCCATCGAATACTGCTCGCCGATAGTGTTCGGCAGTCCCATAAGCGTCTCATCGCTGGGGGTCGCCTACCACGTTCTCAGCGAGGTCGAGCGAGTGATCGAGGGGAGCCCGGCCGCCAAGGCGGGCGTGCAAGCCTGGAGACGTGCTCGTGGCCGCCACGGTGTTCTCCTCCCGACGACAAAACCCTCAAAAGACTGGATATCGAGCAGAAGAAGTTTTCGCTCGATTTTACCGAGGATCCGCAATTGGCCGGTGCTGCAGATGTCGACGCAGAACCTGGCGCCGGGCACGACCGTCCAATTGACCTTCCAGCGGCAAGGGGAAGAGAAGAATCGTAAGGTGAAGCTGAATCTGGTCGATGCCGCCGATTGGTTCAACCCCGACCGCGGCTTCCTGTTCGAGCTGATGACGTTCAACCGCAAGGCCAAAAGCATCGGCGAGGCCTTTGCGCTGGGCGGCCAAGACACGTTGCAGGAGCTGACGATCGTGTTCCGCAGCTCTGGCGGCCATCAGCACCAACAAGGTTTCGCCGCGTGGTTTGGCCGGGCCGTGGGAGATTGCCAAGATGGCGATGCAGAAGGCCAATCAGGGCAACGCCGAACTGCTGCTGTTCCTCACGCTGCTGAGCGCCAATCTGGCCATACTCAATTTCCTGCCCATTCCCGTGCTCGACGGCGGACACTTCGTGCTGTCTGGCCTACGAGGGCATCCGCGGCAAACCGGCCAACGAAACAGTGCAAACCGTGCTGGCCTACATCGGCCTGGCGATCATCCTCGCGCTGATGGTCTGGGTGCTGGGGCTCGACTTCGGCCTGATCCCGCGGCACTAACCCAGATTTGACATGCGCCCTTACCAACCCGAAGCGCAAGCGAGGGTGGGAGAAGAGTCTGCCCTCGGCTTGCGCGTTCGGGTTGGTATGGCGGATCGGTGTGTGCATTTCCCCGCGATCCGGTCTATTCGATCCATCCGCCGCCCAGGACTCGATCGCCGTCGTAACAGACCGCGGCCTGACCGGGAGCGATGGCAGAGCACGGCTCGTCGAACCGGACGTGGAACCGCCCGCCGGGCAGACAGCTCGACCGTGGCTTCCGCCGGCCGGCTGCGGTAGCGGATCTTCACTTGGGCGCGGAATTGCTGATTGTTGATTGTCGAGTGCTGGTTGGTTAACCTCTTCAGACTCGATGCCGTCTGCCGACTGCCGACTTCCGACTGCCGACTGCCGACTGCCGACTGCCGACTGCCGACTGCCGACTTCACTGGGCACTGAAGTGCCCAGCCCTGATTTTGAACCCTGACGCCCCCTCTCCCCTCTCCTCTCTCCCCTCTCCCCTCTCCCCTGTCAGCCAATTCGCCTCGGCGGCGTCAAGCTCGCCCCGGGCAAGCTCCTCGCGCGTGCCGATCACCACGCGGCGCGTCTCGGGCTCGATCCGCACCACGTACCGCGGCTCGCCGAAGGCCACGCGCAGCCCCTTGCGCTGGCCGACGGTGAACCGCTCGAATCCGTCGTGACGGCCGACCACCGTGCCGTCGGTCGTGACGATCTCGCCCGAGGTGTCGATCGGCCCGCCGATGCTGGCGGACGAATCGGGCGTGGTCCTGGTCGGGCACGAAGCAGATTTCCTGGCTGTCGCGTTTCGCGGCCACGCGCAAGCCCAGCCGCTCGGCGATCCGGCGAATCTCCTCCTTGCGATACTCGCCGACCGGAAACATCAGCCGCGGCAGCAGCTGCCGCTGGATGCCGAACAGCACGTAGGACTGGTCCTTCGACGCGTCGAGCCCGCGGCACAGGGCGATTTCACGGTGGCTGTGCCGACTGCTCGTCTCAGCGAAGCAGTGCCGGCCGGGGGAACACCCTCGGCACTGCTTCTGCGAAACAGTCGGCACGCTCTCCGGCGCGCGGACCAGCCGGGCGTAATGGCCCGTGGCCACGTACTCGGCCCCGAGCCGTCGGCATACTCGAACAGCTTGCCGAACTTCAGCCACGTGTTGCAGACGATGCACGGATTGGGCGTGCGGCCGGCCGTGTACTCGGCGACGAAGTAGTCGACGATCCGGGCGAACTCCTGCTGGAAGTTGACCGCGTAGAAGGGGATGTCCAGCATGTCGGCCACGCGCCGGGCGTCGGCCGCGTCGGCCGCCGTGCAGCAGCCCTGCTTGCGGAACGGCAGGCCGCCGGCGAGGGCAGGATTCGTCCGCCTCCTGCCCGTGCCGCATGAACAGCCCGATCACTTCGTGCCCCTGCTCGCGGAGCAGCCAGGCCGCCACGCTGCTATCGACTCCGCCGGACATCGCCAGGACAACACGGGACATGGATTCATTAGACCACGTTTTCCCGCCGATCGGCAAGGCCCGAAGCCGCACGACTGCATTTCGCCTTTCCAGACTTCGCTGGCAGCGAATATAATGCTCTGTTGAATTGGTCCCCCAGGGAGAAGAGGTCATGGAACGCGAACTGATCGATCGGGCCGAGGCCATTCAGCAGCGGATTCTCCAACTGCGGGACTCTCTTTGACTACGAGGCCAAACGGAAACAGGCGGCGGCGATCGAGCAGCGCATGGCCGCCCCCGATTTCTGGAAGCAATCAGGAGAAGGCCCGCGAGGTCGTCGCCGAATTGAAGGGGCTCAAGGCCGTGCTGAAGCCGCTGGAAGAGGTGCTCAAGGCGGCCGACGATCTGGCGGCGCTGGTCGAGATGGCCGCAGGAAGACGACGATCTGGCGGCCGAAGTGCCCGGCGAATTGGATCGGCTGGAGCAGTCGGTCGAAGTGCTGGAGACCAAGGCCCTGTTGAGCGGCCCGCTGGACGCCAACGCCGCCCTGCTGACGATCAACGCCCGCGACGGCGGCACCGACGCCAACGATTGGGCCGAAATGCTCCTGCGGATGTATCTCAACTGGGCCAAAGACCACGACTACGAAACCGAGCTGCTCGACCGCCAGGACAACGAGCAGGCGGGCATCAACAGCGCCACGATCGCCGTCCGCGGGCCGATGGCCTACGGATACCTGAAGGGCGAGAGCGGCATCCACCGGCTGGTGCGCATCAGCCCCTTCAACGCCGAGGGCAAGCGGCAGACCAGCTTCGCCGCCGTCGACGTTTCGCCCGAGGTCTCCGAGCAGGCCGACATCGAAATCCCCGACGACGACGTGGAGGAGCAGGTGTTTCGCGCCAGCGGTCCCGGCGGGCAGCACGTCAACAAGACGTCGAGCGCCGTCCGGCTGATCCACAAGCCGACGGGCATTGCCGTGGCCTGCCAGAGCGAGCGGAGCCAGCATAAGAACCGGGCGACCGCCATGAAGATGCTCCGCGCCCGGCTGGCCCGCATCGAGGAGGAAAAACGCGAGGCCGAACAGGCGGCCAAGTACAACCAGATGCCCAAGGTCGGCTTCGGCTCGCAAATTCGCAGCTATTTCCTCCATCCCGACCAGCGCGTGAAGGACGCGCGGACCGGCCACGCCGAGACCAGTTTTCACAGCGTGCTGGACGGCCACATCCAGGGTTTTCTCGACGCCTATTTGCGATTCAGGGCAGGAAAAGGGTAACCGGTAGGCAGTCGTTTGGCCGGCGAACTTGTTCGCCGCGTTGGGCGGCGCGGCCAGCGGCGAACAAGTCCGCCGGCGAAACATCCCGCGGCGTAACTCGGGTCGGTTCACCGCGTGTCGCAAAATCAAGGCAGATTGTCCAATTCTGCCATTGGGTCGCCGCGTAGAATGCAGGGGACGGAAGTTGTCGGCCGTCCATGCACCCCTTCACCCAGCGATCCGCAGATCATGACACCGCTCCCCACAGAAGACTCGCCGATCGGACAGTGCCCCACTTTTTGCGTAAGCAGCGGTGGAGTCGCTCCGTCTCACGTCGCAAACGGCCCATTGAGCAAGAAGACTGAAACCGCCCCGCGCATCGGCTTGTTCGGCATCGGTCTGGATACGTATTGGCCGCAGTTTCCTGGGCTTTTGGAACGACTTCGCGGCTACCAGTCCGTCATCGCCGACAAGCTGAAGAAACTCGGCGGGGACGTCGTTGACGGCGGCATCGTCGATAGTCCGCTGAAATCGCGGGAAGCGGCCGAGCGTTTCCGCCGCGAGGGCGTCGATCTGCTCTTTCTGAACGTATCGACCTACGCGCTGTCGTCCACGGTCTTGCCGGTCGCGCAAGCCGTCTCGGCGCCGATCGTGGTATTGAATTTGCAGCCGGTGGCAAAGCTCGACTATGCCGCGTTCAATGCCCTGGGCGACCGCCGAGCCATGACAGGCCGATGGCTTGAACATTGCCAAGCATGTTCGGCCCCGGAGATCGCCTGCGTTTTTCGTCGCGCCGGCATCGACTTCCGCCTGGTCACCGGCTATCTCGACGATCCAATTGCCTGGCGGCAGATCGCCGAGTGGGTCGAGGCGGCCAAAGTTCGCCGCACGATGCGAGAGAACCGCGTGGGCGTCCTCGGCCACTACTACTGCGGCATGTTGGACGTCTACAGCGACTTGACCCAGCACTCGGCCGTCTTCGGAAATCACTTTGAGTTGCTGGAAATGTGCGAGTTGCACCACCTGCGCGAGCAGGTGACGCCCGAGCGAATTCGGGCCAAGCTGCGGCAATTCTCCGACGAGTTCGCCGTCGATCCACAATGCTTGCAGGGCGAATTGGAGCGAGCCGCACGGACCTCCTGCGCTCTGGACGCCCTGGTCGAGAAGCATCAACTCGGCTCGATGGCCTACTACTACGAAAGCACCCGCGGCAGCCAGTATGAGGACCTGGTCACCAGCGTGATTCCGGGCAATACGCTGCTGACCGCCCATCACGTGCCGGTGGCGGGCGAATGCGAAGTGAAGAACGTGCAGGCGATGAAGATCATGGACGCCTTCGGAGCGGGCGGATCGTTCTCGGAATTGTATCTGATCGACTTCGACGACGACGTGGTGCTGTGGGGCCATGACGGCCCGGCGCACGCGGCAATCGCACAACGCAAAGTCGGCCTGGTGCCGCTGCCCGTGTACCACGGCAAACCGGGCAGGGGGCTCTCCATCCAGATGGAAGTCCAACACGGCCCGGTAACGCTCCTGGCGGTCGTGCAGGACGGCAGCGGCAAGCTGTTGCTGTTGACGGCCGAGGGGGAGTCCGTGCCCGGGCCGACGTTGCAAATCGGCAACACAAACAGTCGTTATCGTTTTTCAATTGGCGCCAGGGCGTTTGTCGATGCCTGGTGCCAGTCGGGCCCCGCCCACCATGCCGCCATCGGAATCGGACACGTCGCCGACAAGATCGAGAAATTGGCGTCGCTGATGCGAATCCCCTTCGCTCGCGTTTGCTGATGGACCGATGTGTGGGGACTGTCCCGATTTTCGTGCCAACGAAAACGGGACTGTCCCCTTTGCCCGGGCGTGCTACGTCTGGTGTCCGTTTGCGGCAGCCTCGTTGTGCAAGGTATAATGGGATTATGGCCGACGAGTGGTACTGTGAAATTGCGGGACGAGAGATTGGCCCGCTGTCGCCGGAGCAGCTCCGAGCGATGGCTGTCAAGGGGCAGATTGTGTCGAGCGATTGCGTGCGCCAGGGTTCGCAAGGCGCATGGATTTTGGCCCGCCAGGTGAAGGGATTGCTGCCGCCGCCGTCAGATTCGTCGTCTGTGGCGGTCGAGAAATCCGTGTCGCTTCCGAAAGTCCCTTCGATGCCGGGGGGAAGCATTTCTTCGAAGCAAGAATTCGCAGAGGGCGGCCTTGCCAAGCAGAAACCTCTTGCCTCCCAGCCCCTTGGCATCGAGAATCTGCCGGTGGCCGAACGGCTGCCGCGGGCGTCGAGCGTGCCACCGTCGCCGTCGCCTCCGACGCCGCCGGTCGCTCCGCCAAGCGTGCCAGACGTCTTCGATCCGGTCGCCCTGGGAATCGTGGACGATCCGCTCCCAGGCAAGCTCGATGCGCAAGCCCACACGACCTTCCTCCGTTCGCGCGAAAGACGGCGATTGGAGCGGCAGAAGACGGTCGTAGGCGTGTTGGCCGCCGCCGTCCTTGCCTTGGCGGTTGTCGGCGTGTTGCTGGCGGTCGGCAACGGCCCCTCCGAACCGGAACGAAACGGATCGGCCACTCCGGCCAAGAAAGCTCCCCCGGCCAAAGCCGCCGCCAGCCCCGAGGTCCTCGAAGCGCGGGAAGGCATCGAACGGCTCGATTCGCCCAGAGCAAGGCCGCCGAAGGCGAGCCTGGAAACGCCACGAAGGCCGGTGGCCCCCGATTTCGACCACGCCCAGACGACTGCGGCGGGCGATTCGTCGACGGCCGCTCAGCCGAGGAAGCCCCGCAGACCCACGGCCGGCGCCCCCGAAGCCGATTTCGGCCTGCCAATGGTCGATCAATAGCGCCGCCGGCTGCGTTGCGTGCCGCCTCCTCCTGCTGTAGCGTCTCGGAAAGATCGTTACCTGTAGCGAACGCCCTCCGTGGCGTTGCGCCGTGATCGGAACGGCACGGAGGCCGTTCCTACAGAACGTTACACTACCATTTCACGCGATAGAGCCTCCTCCACGGCTCTTTGTTCTGCGGCACCAGTTCCAGGATCCCCTCCTTCACCAGTTGGTCGAAGACCTCCGGCTGAACGAAATCGGTGAATCCATAGGAGTCGCGATACCGCTTGATTTCGCTCCAGTCCACCAAGATGTAGGCGATGCGGACGCCGCGAATTCCCTGCGAATCTCCCTGGCCGGGCGAAGCTGCTTCTCCGGCAGATTCTCCTTCGAGGTTCTGTCTCTCACCAACTTCTCGAACACGCAGTCGTCGAAGCAAGTGTTGTAAAGCACTCGCGGCTTCAGGTCGAAGACGGCCGCGTCGCCGACCGTCAGAACCGCTGCCGCGGTCGGCGTCGTTATTGAAGTACCAGTGCACACGGGGCGATCCAGCCGGGTCGTTGCGAAGTCCGTCCAAGCGGAACGAACCAGGCATTGCCGGGACCGGCCGACGACACCAGGAAGTTCGCCACCAAACCGGCCAGCAGCAACCCCTTGAGAACGCGACGCCACCAACGCTCGGAACTCCAGCATGCCCCGCGCCGGCCAGCAGCGCCAGCACCGGCAACACCGGTATCCAGAAACGGTCGATGCGATGAGTAAATAGCCACCACGCGGCGATCACGAACACCACGTACGCCAGCAGTTCCCAGCGGAGCCGCCGCCAAATCACAACCGGCTTGTCGGCCCAACCCAAAAATGCCAACAGCGCCAGCGGCACGACCAGTGGGCTGATCCACTCGCTGGTCAACAGCACGCCGCCCAAATCCTCGCCGAGCGTCTCGATCGAGAAATCGTGGGGAAGGTGGACTCGATTCCATTGCGCGATCCTTCTCGGCGTTCCAGGTGGCGCCGTCGAAAACATCATACAACAACGGGTACGTGGGATTGCCCGTGAGAACCCAGTTCTTGCCAAACCACAGCCCGCAGCCGATTGCCGCCGCCAGCAGAAAGACCGCTAGAGCTGACAAGAGGGTTCAGGGTTCGAGGTTCAGGGTTCAGAACTGGGGGAGGACCGCTCGAAACCGGTGTGAGCGGATCTTCCAGAGGCTGCTCCCTTGCTGCCGACCACCGATCCCGGCTCCGTGCTCTTCCGCCAGGAGCGTCCGACCAGGTCCAGATGGCCAGCGGGATCAGGACGAACAGGACGGCCGGGTATTTTGTGGCCACCGCGGCGCCGGCCAGATAGCCCGCCAAGGCGAGAAGGGCCGCCGGATGCGTGGAGCGCACCTGCGGCTGGGACGCCCCTTGCACGGCGACGCTCTGCCTGCCCGACAGCAGCACGGCGTACAACGCGAGGAACAGGTAACATGCCGACGCCCCTTCGATCAAGCCCGACGACGAGACGTTGACATTGGGGGGAAAGGCCGTGCTCGTGAGCCACGGTATCGAGATGTAGACCAGGGCCGCGATCACGCCGGCGCTGGTCGAATAGAAGCGGCGTCCGGCGGCCAGCAGCGCCAAGGCACACAACGGCGTGAAGGCGGCAATGACCGTTTTGCCCACCAGCGCGCCCCACCACCAGTCGTGCACACGACGTCATCGCCAGCAGGCTGAGCATTTCGGCGCCCAGGGCCATGTTGGCGTAGACGTTGTGCGGCAGGAAGGTGATCTGCCCCTGCTGGAAGAACTCCTTCGGGGCCTGCAAATGGTATTCGCACACGTCGAAGTCGGTCGGCGGCAGCATGGCCGCCAGCAGAATCGCCGCCACGAACGGCAGAGCCAGCCAGAGCCAGCGCCGACCGACAAACTTGACGCAGCGGCGATAGGTGGCAAGCACGGCGTTGTGGCGTTGGACTGACGCGCTGTTGCGGACAGTTGTGCCCACTGTTGCGGCGATGGCTGAACCGCCGTTGCACCACCGGTTTGAACCACCGCCGCGGCAAGAAGGTCTTCGACGCTGCCGAGCGTTCCGGGGACTGTCAGCCCTCGGCTATCCGCTTGCTGAAGCGTCAGCGCCAGTACCAATAGACCGGCGGCGGCCGCAAAGGTCAGCAGCGCCGGGGCGACGGCAGGCCCGCAGTCGGCCAAGTTGCCCCGCCAGCCCCAACGCCAGCGTCCACGTGCTCAGCAGGTTCAACCCGACGGCCGTCGAGAACACGGCGGTCTCCAGACGGGTCAGCCCGCGGGTGACGCGAAACGTGAAAGCAGCAGCCAGCCCAGCACCGCGGCCCAGGCAACGATGAAGTCCGGCCGCCAGCAACACCGGCAGCCGATCGCCCCACTGAATTGCGGCGGTGTGCCGAACCAGTTCGTCCACAGCCAATCGTCCGGCCCGAAAGAAGAAAACGTAAACCGCCTCGCCTCGCCACCAGGTCTCCAGCGTTCCCATCAGACGGGAAATGCTGGGCATCGGCGTCATGTAGAAGACGATCGCGTAGCCTGCCAGCCCGACAGAATCGCCGTGTTGCGGAGTTGTTTCATGGCTACAGCTTTCCGGAGCCCTCGAACTCATAGCCGGTCACCAGCCAGCGGCCGCCTTCCAGCCGCAACTCGAGGTTCACCCGCTGGGAAAACCCTGGTAGGGAAATTACCCTTTGCGGTCCCGTCCTCTGCCCACGGCCAGGAACTTCGCTTCGGCCGTAGGCGGACTGGTCAGGCGGTTGACGTTGATCTCCAGATTGCTGATGTGCGCCTCCTGGAATTCGACACGGCCAAACACCCGCGTCGTCAAGCTGCGAGCCTCGCGGTTCGACGGCGAAATGCAGTCCAGCACGCCGTTGAAGATCATTTCTCCTAACCGCCGCCACGGCCGCATCGAGGGTCTGCTCGACCCTTTCCCGATCGGTGACCACCAGCCGCTCGACGATCAGGCCGGCGGCGATCAACACCGCCACGCCGATCATGGCGATCAGAAACTTGCCGAGACCCGTCCGCAACAGCAGGAACGCCAATACCGCTTCTGCAGCGATGCCGATGAAAAGAATCGGCCACGGACTCTCGACAAAAATCACCATCGGTCGGCCGTTGTTGCGGGAAGCCGAAAGGAAAGAACACCACGGAGACGCGGAGAACACCGAGAGAGGGATAAGGGATAAAGGGTGAGAGATGAAAGACGTGGGGCAGCGGGCCGCGAAGGAAAGCACAAGAACGTGAAGAACGCTCCGGCAGTCACCGGTCTATTCCGGCAATCATCCTCTCCTTTTCAACGGTGCCAATCACACTCCGGCCCGCGATCCCTCATCTTTCATCTCTCATCTCTCATCTCTCATCTCTCATCTCTCATCTCTCTTCTCCTCCGTGCCCTCCGTGTCTCCGTGGTGCATTCGTCCTGTCTCATCTTCTTTTTCGGGAAGAGCGGTCCGCCGTAGAGGGCCGCCTCGCCGAGGATCTCTTCAATCCGCAGCAGTTGATTGTACTTCGCCATGCGGTCGGTCCGCGAGGCCGAGCCCGTCTTGATCTGGCCGGTGCCCATCGCCACGGCCAGGTCGGCGATCGTCGAATCCTCGGTCTCGCCGCTGCGGTGGCTGATCACGGCCGTGTAGTTGTTCCGCCGCGCAAGGTCGATGGCTTCGATCGTCTCGGTCAGCGTGCCGATCTGGTTGACCTTGATGAGGATGCTGTTGGCCACGCCCTCGTCGATGCCGCGTTGCAGCCGTTGGGTGTTGGTGACGAACAGGTCATCGCCCACCAGTTGAATCTTATTCCAAGCCGATCGGTCAGCAACTTCCAGCCCTCCCAATCGTCCTCGGCGAAGCCGTCTTCGATCGAGCAGATCGGATACTTCTCGACCCATTTGGCGTAGATATCGACCAACTGCGGCCGAGGTGATGTCCTTGCCGTCGACGCTATACCGCTTCTTATCGGTGTCGTAGAACGCCGAGGCGGCCGGATCCAACGCGATAAACGCCTGCTTGCCGGCCTCGTAGCCGGCCTTGCCGATGGCCTCGACGATCACGTCGAGCGCGTCGGCGTTGCTCTTCAGGTCGGGGGCAAAACCGCCCTCGTCGCCGACGTTCGTCGAAAGCTTCTTGCCCTTCAGCACCGCCTTGAGGTTCTGGAACACCTCGCAGCCGCAGCGGATGGCGTCGCTGAAGGTCTCGACGCCCAGCGGCATGACCATGAACTCCTGCACGTCCACGTCGTTGTCGGCGTGCGAGCCGCCGTTGATGATGTTCATCATCGGCGCGGGCAGCAGCCGGGCGTTGCAGCCGCCCAGATAGCGGAACAGCGGCAGCCCGCAGTGATCGGCCGCGGCCCGGGCGTTGGCCAGCGACACGCCCAGAATCGCGTTCGCTCCCAGCTCCTTCTTATTTTCAGTGCCGTCGATGTCGTTCATGCGGTAGTCCAGCGCAATCTGATCGAGGGCGTCCATGCCGCAAAGCTCGTCGGCCAGCTTCGTGTTGACGTTATCGACGGCCTTGAGGACCCCGCGGCCGAGGAATTTCGTCTTATCGCCGTCGCGCAATTCGAGGGCCTCATGCACACCGGTGCTAGCCCCGCTCGGCACGGCCGCCCGCCCGAAAGCGCCGCTGGCCAGTTCCACGTCGACCTCGATCGTGGGGTTTCCGCGGCTGTCGAGGATCTGTCGGGCGCGAATGTCTACAATCGTCGAACTCATGTTCTTCTCCGTATTTCAAGTTTTCCAAAGGGCTTGTGTTTATCGGCTGAATGCACCGCAGAATTTGTCCATTGTGCCCGATCGGCCGGCGATTGACTAGCGGGGGCGGACGGTGGGGAGTAGAATTGGTATAGTTGCTCTACTCCAGTCGAGGGGAGACATCCCGTGGGCATCGCGAGAGCAATACGTGGCTGGCGGCCGCGGCACGCGCACCGCCGTCATGCTGCCGGCACGCCAGTATCAGAAACTCATGGAAGACCGACGCTATCTCACTGTACGAGGACATTTGGCGAGGCTTCTTTCCCGCGATTTGTGCCGGCCCGGTCAAGGACCGCGACCTCTTCTATAGTTCCTACGTGCAGACCTACTTGCAGCGAGACGTTCGAGACTTGGCCAACGTTGGAGATGAGGCGGCGCTGCTGAAATTCGTGCAGGCGTGCGCCGCCAGAACCGGGCAGATGCTCAATCTGTCGGAGTTGGCCCGCGACGTCGATGTGACCGTCGCCACCGCCAAGCGGTGGCTTTCCATCCTGCAAACCAGTTTCCAGGTGCTCCTGCTGCCACCCTATCACACGAACGTCACGAAGCGGCTCGTCAAGACGCCCAAGCTGTATTTTCTCGACACCGGCCTATGCGCGTATCTGACCCGCTGGTCATCGCCGCAGACGCTGGAAGCCGGGGCGATGTCGGGCGCGATCTTCGAAACCTACGTGTTGGGCGAGTTGCTGAAGAGTTGGTGGCACCACATGCAGACGCCCGAGCTATATTACTATCGCGACAAAGACGGTCGGGAGATCGACTTCCTCTTGTTGAAAGACGGCGCCTTCTATCCGATCGAAGCAAAGCGATCGGCCACGCCTCAGCGCGATTGGGTACAGTCGTTTTCTTCGTTGGACCGGTTTTCGCCCCAAGTCGGCAACGGCGGAGTCGTCTGCCTCTGTCCTCAAATCATCCCGCTCACCAACCGCGCGTCGGCGATTCCGGTCGGCATTCTCTGATCCGGCAAGAAACACCGCGGGGTGGCAGTGCAACTGCCACCCCCAACCTAGCGGCGATAGCGAACCGTTGATGGATGACCGGCAACTGGCTCAGACCGTCGCGGCTACGGCTTTTTCGTGATTGTTGCGGTTTTCGGCGCGGGTGGTGTCCAACGACAACTGCATCGTCACGCTCCAGCGGCCCTCCTTGTCGGCTTCGACCAGCCAGTGGGGCATTACGACTACCGACTGGTGGACCAACTCGAATCCGCCCTCCGATTGGCTGACCGTTTCGATCGGGAACGTCCAGAAGCCGCTGGGACGCGACATCTTCAGGCCGACGTCGATCCCCAGCCACTCGTCGGTCAGGCCGAGACCGAAGGCGCCGTGCAGGTCGAGCTTCGTGCCGAGCTGGCCGAGGATGTTGCCGTCGATGTCGGAGAAGTTCCGCCCGTAGGCGTTGGCGGGCATTCCGGCAAAGTTCAACTCGACGGCGAAATGCAGCGGCTGGCCCTGCGGCAGGTTTTCCAGCAGGTAGGCCACTTGCAGCGTTGAGCTGCCGGCGTCGAGCGTCAGCCCCTTGGTGATCCGCACCGGCATGCCGTTGCACGTTGCCGTCGCGGAGCAATTGCACCTGGATGCGGTCGGGGTTCCGCCGGATGCGGGCTTCGTAGGCGCCGCCGACGAAATCGCCGCGCTGCGGCGCCGTGCCGTTGGCCACGCGCTTCCAGCGTCGCGTCGTTGTCGTAGAACAGATCGACGAGGCTCTTGCGCAGGTGGTCGTCGTATTGCAGCCGTTTGTCGAGATCGGGCTGCTTGAAAACGACGCGCTCGTGGATGCTGGCCACTTGGTCCCTCGCTCGCGATGTTCGCCGGCACGCACCTTCTCGTGATACGCCTCGGGCCGGCGAGCCAGCGTGGCCAGCAGGTTGTGCTGGATGCGGCGCACGTCGAGTTCGGTCATCTGCCCGCCGTTGTTCGGCGATACCAGGGCCATCATCTTGTCGTTCGTCAGCCGGACTTCCTGGCGGGCGTCGAAATTGAAGTCGTCGGCCGCGGCCTCGATCCAGGTCTCCGGCTTTCCGACGGCTCGATCCAGCAGGTTGTCGGCGGCGATCAGATGCTGGTAGACGGCGTTGCGGAGATGGGGCAAATAGATGCCGCCGAACGCGCCGTGCCAATAGCCGCAATTGCACTGGCCGCGGTATAGCTCGCCGCGAGCCTGTTCGAGCAATTCGGGATTCACCGGCTCGCCGGAGGTCATCGCCGCGACGGTCTCCTGCAAGCGGCGGCTGACGGTCATCATGCGGCAGTACATCTCGTCGGCTTCGGGATACTTCATCTTGTAGTTCCGCCAGAACCCGCCGCGGACAAACGGCCGCAGCGACGCCCAGCGCGGATCGTCCTTCATCTCGTTGGCGATCCGCTCGTACTCGACCAGCCGTTGGTCGGCAGCACCCATTCGGTCATTTCGCGGTAGCTGCAATCGGGCAGATAGATTTTGCCCGCCGGCGGAACGTTGTCGAACGCCTCGGCCAGCGTGGTCACTTGGATCCACTCCTGGTTTTGCACCAGGGCGTCGAAGAAGCGGACCAGCCAGCCGTCGTCGTAGACGTGTTTCTTGGTTTCCGGCCAGGTGCCGAACTTCTCGCCGTCGTCGCCGAAGACGGCAATCGCGTTGGGATGCTCCGCGGCGATCTTTGCCAGGTGCTCGATCGTCTGCTGCGGATCGGCGAACGGAATCGTGTATCGCAACCGCTCGCTGCCGGGAAACACCGAGAGGACGCGCCCTTCGTCCTCGGTCAGCAGGTGGCCGGTCAATTGGGCGTCGGATCAGGCCGGCGCACTTGAAGTGGAAATCGTCGAGGACCGTGTATTCGATGCCGGCGTCGACCAGATCGCGGGTGAACGACTGCTCCCAAACCCGCTCGGGAATCCAGACGCCGCGGACGGTGGCGCCCAGGCGATTCTGCAGGAATCGGGTATAGCTGCGGATCTGTCCGATGCGATCCCACGAGGGAATCATCGCCAGGATCGGCTCGAAATATGCCCCGCCGAGAATCTCGATCCGTCCCTGCTCGACGAACTCGGCCAGCCGGTCGATGTACTCGGGCTGGTGCGCGGCCAGCCATTCCATCAACGAGCCGCTGACGTGCAGCGACATCTTCAACGTGGGATAGCGGCCGAAGACGTCGAGGAAGTTGCGGTAACTGTCGTCGAAGGCGCGCTGGAATACTTCGTCAAAGTTGCCGACGGGCTGATGGTTGTGCAGGGCGAGGACGAAACGTATGCGGTTGGGCATGATAGGTGGGTGGCAGGGGTTCTGGGATGCTCTTGCTGTAAAGCCGCGACCAGTGGACGCGGATTTGACAGTCGATGGAACGCGAATATTTCTCTAATCGGCAACCGCACCCCAGTTTATCCAGTCTGCCTGCTTGGAATAGTGTGTGGCTCCGGCATTTCGACTTCGACCTCGCGGAGAAAGGCCGCTGCTTGCTCCGGCGGGACCGGATTGATGTAAAAACCGGTACCCCATTCAAAACCGGCCGTCTTCGTCAAACTCGGCATAATCTCTATATGCCAGTGATAATGACCCAGCTCCTGCGTGTCAAAGGGGGCGGTGTGAACGATGTAATTGTAGGCGGGCTGGTCAAGGGCAGCCTCCACCTTGACGATCACTTGCCGCATCACGCCCGAAAGCTCCTCGACTTCGTTCTTCTGGATGTTCTCGAAATGGCTGGTGTGATTCTTCGGCAGGATCCACGTCTCGAAGGGGAACCGGCTGGCGAAAGGACAGAAGGCGACGAACCCAGGCGTGTCCAACACGATCCGCTTCTCGCTGGCCAACTCCTGCTGGATCATGTCGCAATAGACGCAGCGGCCGCGATAATTGTAGAACTCCAGCGAGCCGGTCATCTCTTCCCAGACGTTGATCGGCACGATCGGCGTAACGATCAATTGGCTGTGGGTATGCTCCAGCGACGCGCCCGCCGCGCGCCGACGTTCTTGAAGATCATGCCGTAGACCAGCCGCGGATCCTTCTTCAGATCGACCAGCCGATCGCGGTAGACCCAAAACACCTCGCGCAGCTCTTCCTCGGCCAGTTCTGAAGTGCTGATGATGTGCCGGGGCGACTCGATGATGACCTCGTGCGCGCCGACGCCGCGCATCATGTCGTAGATGCCGTCGCCGCGCTTGTTCAATTGCCCTTCGATCTCCAAGGCGGGGAACTTGTTGGGCACGACGCGCACCCGCCACCCCTCGCGGTTGCGCTGTGAGCCGGGCTTGCGGTAGGCGATGATCTCGTCGGGCGTCTTGTCTTCGTGCCCTTCGCAAAACGGGCAAAAGCGGCCCTTTTGCCGCTGCGGGGTCGAGTCGAAGTCGTGCGGCCGTTTCGCCCGCGCACTCGCGATGATTACCCAACGGCCAACGATCGGATCTTTACGGAGGTCTGGCATGGAGAGGGGTCAGTGGTCAGTGGTCAGGGGTCAGTGGGTCAGGGGTCAGGGGTCAGGGGTCAGGGGTCAAGGGTCAGGGGTCAGGGGTCAGAAAGGAAGACACGGAGAGGGGGAGAGCAGACAAGTACAGGCATCTCCTTGTCTCCCCATCTCCCAGTCTCCCCATCTCCCAGTCTCCCCATCTCCCAGTCTCCTTGTCTCCCCCTTCAGTCTTCACGCTTGCCACATAATCAATTCATAATCGGGCGACGGCACGACGGTTTCGATCGCGCCTTCGTGGGGGATGCGCTCAACGGGGTGCTTGTTCTTCAGCAGCTCGACGTAAAAATGCACCGGCTGGTCGGTTTTGCGGGCGAGGCTGTGGAACGTGACGGCCGCCTCGAACAAATTGTCGGCCGCAGCCTCGGCGTGCGTCCCGGCCATCACCGCGCCGTGCCGCCACAACTGCACCTGCGGCTCTTTCCGGTTGGGATGCGTCACCAGCAACTCGAAGCCTTCGGGCTGGAGAAAAACGACGCGGAGCGCGTCCACCTCGGCCAGTTGCTCGCGGAACGGGCCGCCGCGCGAGTCGAGCCGCAGCAGCAGCCGCTCGGTGTCGAAGCCGAAGTAGAGGTCCGAGATGTAGCCTTGCGTGACCATGCTCATCGTGCCGCGCGAGCCACCGCAGAGGTAATGGCCGGCGTTGATCCACTCGAAGTAGCTTCGCCGTCCGTCGACCTTGACCTTCAGCAAGCCGGTCGGCTCGCTGTAGCCCTGGGCGTGGCGGACGCCTTGCCGGATCGGACGGGCCAGGTCCGTCGGCGGCTGCTCGCCCAGCACCTGGTAGACGTTTTGCAGGTGTTTGCGGAAGAGCCGGTCGAACAGGCCGTCCTGCGCACTGCTGTGGCTGTCGCCGAACCACCAGAACCAATCGCTCCCTTCGGCGATGAACAACTCCTCCCAGGCGCGGGCGATGCTCTCGGCCGGCTTCGACTTCCGCCCGGCGATGGCCACCAGCCATTGCCGTGTTTCGTACAGCAAATCCCAGGCCCGATTGCACTCGGGATGCCCGATCCAGATGCCGAAGTTGTGCTGAATCCAACTGCCGGGAAAGAGGTGGCCGATCTTGTCGGTGGCGGGCCAGCGGGCCAGATAGTCGGCCACGCGCACCGGCCTGATCTTCGCATGTTGCACCACGCGGCGATACATGCCGCGGAGGAAATCGACTCCGGCGTTCGGATAGTATTCCCAGCAGTTCTCGCCGTCGAGAATGATGCTCACCAGCGTGGGTCGATGCCCGGCGTTGCCGCCGGTGGCGTCGCCGATCGCTTCCAGCTTGCCGATGAAGTCGTCCACCGCGTGTTCCGGCTGGTAGCGCTGGTAGTGGAAGCCGATCTGGTCGCTCATGGCGTGGTCGCGGAAGACGATCTGCACCGAGCGGCCCTGCTCTTCGGCGCGCCAGGGGCGGTAGAGCATCTCGGGATTGCGGAGGTAGCCGTTGCCGTCGCGGGCGACCCAGCCGTCGGTCGAGCAGGAGAGGATCTCCTCGTCGGTGCCGATCCACTGGATGCCGGCCTCGGCAATCGCCGGGATGACGTTCTGGCAGACCGAGCCTTCCGAGGGCCACATCCCCCGCGGCTTCTGGCCGAAGAGCTTCTCGTGGAACTCGACCGCGCGGCGAATGTGCTCCCGCGCGTCCTCGGGATAGCCGTCGAGGCGACTGGGCAGCACGACGTTGGGCATCGCGCGGCGGGCCAGCCGCTTGTCGCACAACAGCGGCAGGATCGGATGGTAGAAGGGCGTGGTCGTCAGCTCGACTTGCCCCCGATCCGAGAGTTCCCGGTGCAGCGGCACGACCTGTCGGAGCAGCTCCATCTGCTTTTCCATCAGCCACTGCTTCTCCTTCTCGCTCCAGCCGCGGCCTTTGCTCTTGAACTCGGCCAGATCCGCATCGAACTCGAAGGCCAGCGGGTGGATCCAGACCAGGTTCGACCAGCATTGCAGGTCGATCACGTCTCGCTTGCTGAACCGCTTGCGGGCTTTGTCGGCCGAATCGACGCCCAGGCCGCGCTTGCGGTACAACTCGTAGTAGCGCGGAAACGGCCGGATCATCTGGTCGGGATGGACCATGAAGAAGTTGTCCATCAGGTAGTAGGCGTCCTTGTTCGCTTAGGCCGTCGGCCGGCGTGAGCGAGACGCCGCTGATGCACGTCCTGTTGCCGGCCGTCGGTGTACGCCGTCAACTGCTGCAACAGGCTCGGCACCAGGTTGATCGTGGCGTGCAGTTCGGGCACTTCCTTCAGCAGCATCGCCATGCCCCAATAGTCCTTGGTTCCGTGCAGGCGGACCCAGGGCATGGGATTTTCCTTGGCGACGTCGTCGGGATAGTACGGCTGATGCTGATGCCAGAAAAAGGCCAACGAGACTTCGTGCATGGCGATCCTTCACCCTCGATGAGTTGAAATCTTTTTGCTGCTGCCCTTTGGTTGGGGTGGCACGGTTGGCTTGCCCAACCGTGCTTTCATCGCTGCTGGACAAGCCAGCCGCGCCACCCGGTTACTTGTCGCGAAAAATGTCAAATCCCGCGATGTTGATGAAGCGGCCTTTCGACGGCGGCGTGTTCTTCTCCAAAACTCTTCAGACGAATCGTGTGCTTGCCCGGCTTGAGCTTCGGCGACGGACCACGCGAAGGAAAGACCTCGACCGGGACCGTACTGATCGACGACGGCAACGACTTTGCCATCCAGGCTTACTTCCGCCCGGCCCGCGTCATCGAACTTGAACCCGTTCCAGCGTATTCCGGTTCCCTCGAACGTACACTCGGCCGTTGCCCCCACCACGTTGGTGAAATGAAACTGCGGGCATGCGTTCCAGGCCATGCGATAGGTGACGGCATTGTGCGGAACGTATAGCGCGGCGGCCGGATCGAGGTAGAGGAAGTAGCGTTCACCCTCCTTGTAGGCATAGAACGGACGGAAAAGAATCGCCGGGTCGGCCGCAAGCCGCCACGTCAACGCCTCGCCCGCCGCCGGCGTCAACTGGCGATCGATATGGTTCAGGTCGAGCTTCTCGACGAAGCCGGGATTTGCGGCCCGTGCCGCCAGAACAACCGGTCCGTAGAGGATTGCCGCAGGATAGTCCTTCTTCGGGATCAACCGGCTCACCCAAAGCCGCATCGGCAGAACGATCGTCAACCGATCACCCGCTTTCCACTCGCGGCGAATCGAAGCCCAATGCAGAGAATCGGTTCCGAGCGAAACGGGCTTGCCGTTGAGCTTCGCCGTCATCGCCGCGGCCAGCCACGCCGGCGTGCGAATCTTCAAGCCGGCCTCGACGGGTTTGTTCGGTCTCGAAGCTGAACTCGACCTTGCCGTCTTCAGGAAACCGCGTCGTCTGGTGCAATGTGACGTTCGCGCCGGCGTGCGACCATTTCACCGTGGAGGGCTGCGAACAGGTTTACGCACAGATCGTCTCTATCCTTGAAGTAAATCAGATCGCAATAATCGGCGCACCGCCTGGATTCGCGTGCCGGCACAGCAACTCCAGCCATCGGGGCAGTTGTACTTGTGGCCGCCGTGCGGGTTGTAGTCGGAGTAGTAAAAGACGCGGCCATTGGCGGTCATCGGGATGCTGGCGCCGATTCCGTTGATTGCCTCCCGCTCCGCCCAATCGCCGTAGCGGGCGTCGCCCGTGCAGCGGATGAGGTACTTGACCATCTTGAACGCCGCCCACGTGCCGCATTGAGTTTCGGCGGTGGCATGGCGTCTTCGATAGATGATCGAGCAACTCCTTGCGCGGCAGCAATTGCTCGTCCGGTCCGTAACCGCCGGTGGCGAACACCTGGTAAGCCTGGAGGTAGTCGTAGGCGTTTCGCAGAATGTCGAGATAGCGCGAGTCGCCGCGCACGAGATACGCGGCCCCCGCTCCGCCAAGCGTGTTCACGTGGCTGTACGCATGGTTGGCTTTCGCGTGCTTGCCGCTCTTGTTCGGTCCGAAGGGATCCTCGCCTCGGGCGTAGAAGTCCCAGTATTGCGGATACTCCCACGCGGCGGCGAAGTCGCGGTACTTCGCGTCGCCGGTGACCAGGTAGGCGCGATAGAGGTTCTCGCTCAGCGTATACCACTCGCTGGCGTCGGGGATCGGCCTGCTGCGATCGAGGTTCTTTACGGCCCAATCGGTGATGCGGCTGAGATAGCCCAGCGCCGCCTTGTTGCCGCAGTACAAGTAGTCGTCGACCAGGCCGCCGACCATCTTGTCGTAAAAGTAGTGGTACGCGTTGGGCTTCCTCGTATAGAAGAAGTACCCGTCCGGCGCGACGCACTTCGCCCACTCGGCGACAAGCGACGTTTGCCTTATCGCGGCAGGCCGTGTCGCCGGTGGCGGCGTAGAGCCGCGCCAAGCCCGAGACGAACAGGCCGAAGTCGTTGAAAAAGTCGTGCGTGTACCATCCGCCCATGTCGTTGCCCGGCGCCGGGAGGCCGGCCCTTTGGCGGAAGCCCTTCAGAAGGTCATCGTTGGGGATGGCGAGGTAGTAGTCGTGGACCTCGTCCAACTGCGTCCGCATTTGCCCGCCGTCGAGCGTCACGCCGCGATAATCGAACGTCTCCAGCCGCACCTTGCCCTTGATCGGCACGGGCTGGTCGCTAGCGGCGGCCCCCGTCGGAAACGCCGACAGTGCCGTCGCCAAGCACAATACCAACCCAATCGCCTTCGATTTCATCGTCTTCTCAACCTGTTGTCCGTCCGCGGCGCTGTAGAGAGCAGATTAGTGATCTTGCGAGGTAATGTCAAGAATAGCCGGAGACCAACGGCCCGCGGAGTGTGCGTGCCTGGGCGACTACCCTGCGGGAGCTGTTGGCTCCCGGCCATTCTCAGACGCTGTTGGCTGCCGAAATTGGCCAAAGCCGCGACTGCGAACTAAAAAGCGACGGCAGCTGTCCCGCCTTGCTCCATCGCTTTGCGATACAACTCGACGTATTTCTTCGCCTTGCGCCCACGACCAGTCCTGACGCATGCCCACCGCCAGCAATTGCTTCCACTGCTCGGGCTGTGCATAGACGTTGCAGGCCTGGCGCAGACATTCGCTCAGCGCCAGCGAAGTGTACTCCTGGAACACAAATCCGTTGGCCGCGGGGTTGGGCGACTGCGGGTCGTAGCCGACGATCGTGTCGGCCAAACCGCCGGTCGCGCGAACCAGCGGCAGCGTGCCGTACCGCAGACTGTACATCTGATTCAGCCCGCACGGCTCGAAGCGGCTGGGCATGAGGAACAGGTCGGCGCCGGCCTCGATACGATGCGCCAACGGGTTGGAGAACTCCAGCCGCAGGGCCACCTTCTGCGGAAAGCGTGCGGCCAGGGCTTGCAGCATCTTGTGATATTTCGGCTGGCCCGTGCCGAGAATCGCCCATTGCACGTCGCTGATCGGCAGCCAATGCTGCATCACGTCGACGATCAAATCCAGCCCCTTCTGATCGGTGAGCCGGCCCACGAACCCAACGAGCGGCCCCGTCGATTCGCGCGGCAATCCAAGTTCCTTCCGCACGGCGGCCTTGCAGATCGGCTTGACCTGATCGACGTTCTCGCCGCCGTAATTCGCCGCCAGGTGCGGATCGGCGGCCGGATCCCACTCGTGCGGGTCGATGCCGTTGAGGATTCCCGTAAGCACGTTGCGGCGATACTGCAATACGCCCTCCAGCCCACACCCCATCGGGCTGCTCTGAATCTCCTGCGCATAGCGCGGGCTGACCGTGCTGATCGAATCGGCGAACACCATGCCGGTCTTCAGTAGGTTCAGATTGCCGTGAAACTCCATCTGCCGCCAGTTGAAATACTTCCAGTCGAGTCCGGTCAACAGCATGTCCCAGTGCCAGAACTGACCCTGATACGAGATGTTATGGACGGTCAACAGCGTGGCGATCCGCTGGTAGCGCGGAATGCCGTGGTACTCGATCTTCAGATAGGCCGGCGTCAGGCCCGTCTGCCAGTCGTTGGCGTGCAGCACGTCGATGTGCAGGTCCAACAAGCGGATGGCCTCCAACACCGCGCGGCTGAAAAACACGAACCGCTCGCAGTTATCGGGGTAGTCCTTGCCGTCGACGCTGTAAAGTTGCTCGCGATCGTAATACTGGTCCTGCTCGACCAGGTAGACCGGCGTCTTTCCATCGGGCATGGTGCTGCGAAGCAGATGGCCGGTGACTGTCTTGCTGCCGATCGGGACGATGAAGTCGATTCCCAGCGGTTCAATCCGCTGTCCGCAGTAGCGGGTCTGCCGGTAGGCGGGCAAGATCACGGCGGCCTGATGCCCGAGTCGAGTCAACTCGATCGGCAGCGCTCCGCAGACGTCGGCCAATCCGCCCGTCTTCGCAAACGGCACCGCTTCGCTCGTAGCCAGCAGGATGTTCACGGTCGGTTTCCTTGTTCTCACGGTTGGAGTGGCAGTTCAACTGCTGCCCCAACGCTCGTGGCAACTCGAGTGTCGCCCCAACGTTGAGCGTCGCCCCGCACGGACAATGCGTCTCCGCAGGAGCGTATTATTGCCGATTTGGGTGTGGCACAAAAGGCAAAGTCGGCGCAATCGGCACAAATTGCCATACAACATCCAACGTTGCCGCGTTTAATAGATACCCCATAATTCGCATGTTGCCAAGAAACAACCGCGCAGTTTTCCCGATTTACGGTATCGTTACCATCGGAACCAAAGGCCAAGGAAGTTTAGCGGCACAGCCCGCAAGCGCTGCCATCGCCTCTCGTGCCGCCAATGTTAGCAGACCAATCCAGGCGGGGCGGTTGGTGAAGAATCTGCATGGGCCACTAACATTGGGGGTGCAGTCGCAGTTGAGCCGGGCCTTTGTCTGTGGCCGTTAGCTCGGAACGAAACCACTTATGATCCGAGCTACGGCCACCCGGACGGCTAACAGTGCAGTATGCCAGGCTGGATATAAACCCCCAGCCATCGCTTCAGAGGTTGCCGTTCCAAATGCCTAACCCATTACGGTTCAAGCAGTTCCAGTTTCCAGAATGTAAACCTTCGTCCAAACCCGTCTGGGCAGAGGTTTGCCCAAGAGCCGGCCACTCCACAACGAGCCTGATGCGCCCGCACCTTATTTCCTATTTCTTCGACGTCCCTTGTGCATCGAGCAATTCGCGGGCGGCGGTGGCCAGTATCGTGTAAAGGCCCTCCAACTGGTCCTCATCGACCGAGGAGAACGCGATGCGGATGTCGCGGTCGCCATCGGCGATCACGCCCACGCCGTACTTGTCCAACAGGTGCTTGCGGAAGGTCTCGGCGTCGACGCCCTTGAGCTTCAGGCACATGAAGTAGCCGGCGTTGAAGGGGTACGGTTCCCAAAGGCCGGCGAACTTCGGCGAAGCGAGGATCGCGTGGACTCTGGTCGCACGGCGCTTCGAGAATCTCCCGCTTCTGCCGTTGTTCCTCGGGCAGGGCCGCGTTCGAGAGGGCCTTGGCCAAGACCGATTGCGAGGCGTGCGAGCAATTGGAGATCGAACTGCGGATGGCGCCGGCGGTCTTCTTTTCCAGGGCCTGGTAGAGGGCGTCGCTGCTGTGGAAGGCGCGGGAGGCGAAGGTCAACATGCCGGTGCGAAGCCCCCAGACGAATTGCTCTTTGGTCGGCCCGTCCACCTTAACCGCCAAGAGCCGCTCGTGGGCGCCGGCCAATCGGGCGAACAACGACTCATGGGCAACCTCGTCGCCGTAGAACAGCCCGAAGTAGGCGTCGTCGGTCACGACGACCAGGTTGCGGCCCTCCGCGGCGGCTTCGGTAAGCACGGCCGCGACCTGGTCGAGTTCCGAATTGGTGGCGGAGTAGCCGGTGGGATTGTTGGGGAAGTTCAGCACGAGGATCGTCTTCCAACTGCCGGCGCGAGTCGCCAGCGCCTGGCGGAGGGCTTCGACGTTGAACCCGCCGGCGGCGTCGAAGAACGGGTAGAGCGCGATCTGCGCCTGGTGACGCACGCCGAAGAGCAGTTCGTAGTTTTCCCAATACTTGTCGGGCAGCATCACCATCTCACCCTTGTCGACGAACAGATCGGCGACCAGATTCAGGGCGTGCGTGACGCCGCTGGTGACGATGGGGGTCGAGAACGACTTGCCGGCCAGACTGGGATTCTTCCGCAGCAGTTCCTCCCGCCATTTCTTCCGCAGATCGGGGCGGCCCGTGGCGGGGGCGTACGTCAGCGCCTCGGCCGGGCTGAGGTCGTTGAAATAGTGCATGATCGACGGCAGGAACATCGCGCTGCCCTGTTCGCGGGCGATGCCGATGGTGGCGTTGTAGCGTTTGGCCTTCTCCTTCGCCTCGGCGCTCTGCGCCAGGATTCCCTTGGGGAAGTACATTCGCCTGCCCAACTCCGAGAGCATCGCGAAGACATGTGGGTTTTCGCGAGTAATCACGTCGTTGAGCTCAGCCGCCAAAGGGCGGATCTGCGCTCCGGGCTTCAGCAGCGAAATCGGCGCCCGAAGCCCTTGCCGCAGTTCCTCGAGATCCTCCCACAACACGTGCGGCAGCCGATCGCCGAACTTGTGAAAGAAACCGGCCACCTCGTCGGTCTCCCGATACCAGTCGGCGCGATCGACCGTCAGCAGCTTGCCGAGCGACTCCTGGGGAACGTCGAGGCCGGTCAGGTCGATGCTCTCGGGCGTGGGCACGTAGCCGATCGGCGTTTTGACGGCGTCGGCCTCGCCGCGGCAGCGGCCGAGAATCCACTCGATCACCCGCACGTTCTCGCCGTAGCCGGGCCAGAGGAAACGGCCGGCTTCGTCGGTGCGAAACCAATTGACGTGGAAGATTTTCGGCGGCTTGGCCAGGCGGTGACCCATCTCGAGCCAGTGCTGGAAATAGTCGCCCATGTGGTAGCCGCAGAAGGGCAACATCGCCATCGGGTCGCGCCGCACCTCGCCAACGGCGCCGACCTGGGCGGCTGTCCGCTCCGAGGCCATCGTCGCCCCGACAAAGACGCCGTGGTCCCAGTCGAGCGCCTCGTAAACCAAGGGGGTCAGCCGCGCGCGGCGGCCGCCGAAAAGGATCGCCGAAATCGGCACGCCGTGGTGATGCTCGACGCGGAACGAATGCGAGGGGCACTGGGCGATCGGCGCGGTGAAGCGGGAGTTCGGATGGGCGCCGAGAATCGGCTTGCCGTTTTCATCCTTCATGCCCGGCTTCCAGGGGCGGCCTTGCCAGTCCCAGCCCTCGTCGGGCGGCTCGCCTTCGCCCCCTTCCCACCACACGCTGCCGTCTTTGCCGAGCACGACGTTCGTGTAGATGGTGTTGCTGGCAATCGTCTTCATCATGTTCGGGTTGCTGCGGAGGTTGGTTCCGGGGGCGACGCCGAAGAAGCCGGTTTCCGGATTGATGGCCCACAGGCGTCCGTCGCTGTCGATCCGCATCCAGGCGATGTCGTCGCCGACCGTCCACACACGGTAGCCTTTGGCCTTCAGCCCTTCGGGCGGGATCATCATGGCAAGATTGGTCTTGCCGCACGCGCTGGGGAAGGCGGCGGCGACGTATTCGATGCGGCCGCCGGGGCCTTCGATGCCCATAATCAGCATGTGCTCGGCCATCCAGCCCTCGCGGCGGCCCAGATGGCTGGCGATCCGCAGGGCGAGACATTTCTTGCCCAACAACACGTTGCCGCCGTAGCCCGAGCCGACGCTCCAGATCGTGTTGTCGTCCGGAAAGTGCAGGATCAGCCGGCGGTTGATGTCGAGCTCTGCTTTGCCGTGCAGACACTTGGTGAACTCGCCATCGGCCCCAAGTTGCTTCAGCACCTCCGAGCCGACGTGGGTCATGATCCGCATGTTCAGCACGACGTAGATGCTGTCGGTCAGTTCGACGCCGATCTTACTGAAGGGCGAGCCGACCGGTCCCATCGAGAAGGGAATGACGTACATCGTTCGCCCCTTCATCGAGCCGGCGAAGATCTCGCCCGCGCGGCGATAGCCCTCCTCGGGCGACATCCAATTGTTCGTCGGCCCGGCGTCTTCGCGGAGCTTGCTGCAAATGTAGGTGAGACCCTCGGTTCGGGCCACGTCGTTGACGGCCGTGCGGTGATAGACGCAGCCGGGGTATCGCTTTTGGTCCAACAGGATCAGCTCGCCGGTGCCGACGGCCTCTTGCGTGAGGCGGTCCCGCTCCTCTTCCGAGCCGTCGATCCAAACGATATGATCGGGCTGGCATAAACGAGCCATTTCCTCGACCCACTCCTGCAATTTGCGATGCTGATTCACGTGACTGACAAAGCCTCCAATAGTGAAGTTGAAACGTGCGCAGTTAAGTCAGTGTAAGTATGGCGGCAGCAACCGAAAGAGACAAGTGCCCCTGCGGAAGTGGGGAATGCGACGCTGCTGCGCGGTCGTGCTGCTATTGACCCTCAAAAACGGCCCGTGCTATATTCGTCCGCGTTCATGGCGCGTTGTTCGGACCGGATTTACTTCAGGGAGGAAGAACAATGTCAGCGATTGTCGAAGATTCGGTTGTTATCGATGGTCGGGCGAGCGATTTTGCCTTCCACGTCAGCCAAGGCTTCAGGCGGTTGCTTATGGATCGCGCCGTCGCCCTCGTGCGTCAGGCTGGCGAGTCGATGGTCACGGTAGAGCACCTTGAAGCGTGCATCGATCATGCCTTATTCGACGACTTGTGCAAGCGCATAAAGGAAAGGGCCTATGACCGAACCGCGCCGAAGGAGGAGCCGGCGAGCGACGATCGCAGAAAGCCGCTTAGCCAGGCGGCCCACGAAGCGCTTGACGAAGCCGTCAACGAACTGACCAATATCGTGGACAGCAAGGCTCGGCAGTTCTCAAAGGCTGACGTTGTCACGGCAGACGATATTCATCACGCACTCAAATGGCTGAGTTTCCCGGATGAGCGATTCGCCGACGCGCAGAAGATTGTCGCGCGAGCGCTGGACGAAAATCGACGTCTTGAGTGGGCCTCCTATGGGATTGCCGTTGTCCTCTTCCTTTTCGGTTTGGTTCTTCTTGTTATTGGAGCTGCCTTCGGCGATTCCGCGGCGCGCTCGGGGGCGCTGTTCAGCGGCTCAATCGTCGAAATGCTGATCCTCATGCCGTTTCGTGTTATTGTCAACTCGCGCAGAGAGAACATCGCCCTCAACATGCTGGGGATCATTCTTGACCGTGTGGACGATCCCCAGAAGCTCGCTACGCTGCTGCTGAGGTTCCTTTCCGTCTACATCGACGGCGCGCATTTTAAAGGGGTGGACTGAAGCATGTTCCACTGGTTGCGCCGAATTGATGATGCCCTCTTCTCGCCACCGCACAAGTTCGAGGCCGTCCTTGCCCTTGTAATGTTGCGGCTGGGTTGTACGCTTGACGATGAGACGGGCGAACGTGTCGAGCAGGGCGCACCGTCCCAACGGACAGAACCGGACGCCGACCGTCCATGAATTGACCACAACCGTGCGATGGTAGTCGAATGCCCGCCAAGATTGTCGAATGCGTTCCCAATTTCTCGGAAGGGCGAGACGAGGCCAAGATCGGGGCCATCGCGGCGGCGGTGGAAACCGTGCCGGGTGTGACGCTCCTGCACGTTGACCCCGGACCCGGGGCCCACCGCACGGTCGTGACGTTCGTCGGCACGCCGGAAGCCGTGGCCGAGGCGGCGTTTCGGGCGATCGCCAAGGCGGCCGAGGTGATCGACATGCGCGAACACCGCGGCGAGCATCCCCGCCTGGGCGCGACCGACGTCTGCCCCTTCGTCCCGGTGGAAGGCGTCAGTCTCGACCAATGCGCGGTGCTCGCCCGCTGCGTCGGCCGGCGTGTAGGCGACGAGCTTGGCATTCCCGTCTACTTCTACGAGGCGGCTGCCAGCGACCCCAGTCGGAAGAACCTGGCCGACGTCCGCCGCGGTGAATACGAGGGGCTGGCGGAGCGGCTCAGTGACGGTTTTTGGACGCCCGATTGCGGGCCGGCGATCCACAATCTGCGCAGCGGGGCGACGATCATCGGCGCCCGTGAGTTTCTGATTGCTTTCAACGTCACGCTGAACACACGCGACAAGCGGGCGGCCGCCGACGTGGCTTACGAGCTGCGCGAGCGGGGACGGGTCGCCCGGCGACGAACCTCGTCCCCCTTTTACGCCGACGGCGAGGCGCTGGTCTACGCCGAAAACCGCTATCCCTGCGGCAATTGCGATTTTGTCGGAACGACGCTGGCCGGCACGGAGGAGCACTGCCGCACGGCCCACGGTTACGAGCTTCGCGCGTTGGCCGCCCACGCGATTCCGAGCTACCCGAAGGTGATCGGCCAGAACGTGCGCCGCGCCGGCAAGTTTCGCTTTTGCAAGGCGATCGGCTGGTACGTCGAAGAGTACGCGCGGGCGCAGATTTCGATGAATCTGACGAATTACCACGTCACGCCGCCGCACGTCGTGCTGGAGCGGGCGCGGCAGTTGGCCGCCGATCGCGGGCTGGCAGTGACCGGCAGCGAGCTGGTCGGCATGATCCCGTATGCCGCTCTGTTGGACGCCGGCAAATACTATCTCGCCCGCCAGGGACGCTCTTGCGACATTCCGCCAATCGAGATTCTCGAAACGGCCATCGATGCGATGGGCCTGCGCGACGTGCGGCCGTTCGACGTGCGGGACAAGGTCATCGGCCTGCCGGCGGGCATCGGGGGATGAGAGGGGCGCTTCTGAGGGCCGGACTGCGAGCGTTCCAATAGCCGGGAGTCAACGACACCAGGAATGTGCGTGGACTTGCTGCCGGCGTGCGGCTTAGCTATCCAAGCCCGACTCCTGCCAGAAGAGCACGCGCCAGCGGCTGCGGCGGACGCGGACGGGCAGCACGAACGCGCCGCTGTCGCCCCAGGGCTCGTGCGGCTTGCGGAAATGGCTGCAAATCACCCGCACTTCCTCTGCCGCGCCGCGACAGTCCTCGACCGGCAAGACCAGCCAGTCGATCTGAGAAGTTTCGAGCACCGGATCGAGCAACTTTACTCCCCGCGTCTTCATCGGAGGCCTCCTGCACGTTGCGTGTTCGCTCGGCGTTTTGGCCCGCGTGTGCGGCCGGCGAAACAGATAGCAGGTTTCGTGCCAGACAACGGGGCGCTTGCGGCAGAGGCTGAACCGCGAGAAATCGCCGCCCCTTGGCCGACGTCGTTGGCCACGACGTTGTTGAAAAGCGACAGGGGGCTGCGCGCCGCGCACACTTTCGGCAACATGCCAGCCGTAGAAGCGGCGTCTCGCCGCTTTGCGCCGCATAGCTAGCCCGGATTATTCATGGCCCAGCGGAAATGCCCGCACGGTTTGCCATACTAACCCGAAGCGCAAGCCAGGGTAACTCCCTTTACTGTCCTCGCTTGCGCTTTGGGTTGCTATCGCGTCGTGAATAATCCGGGCTAGTCAGTGCCAGCCTTGTGGACACGAAGACAAACGACACAATCGCAACCGAACCGAGTATTTTCATGTTCGACAAAGACGGGAAGATACTGTTCGATTCACGTATCCTGTTTGACCCACGCAAGTAAGCTGGGGAGTCGAAACGGGGGCGCAGTGAGTGTGCATGTCCCATCTTTCCGATACTAGCTCCGTCGCCGTTTTAACATACGCATGCCGCTCCTGCGCTGCTTGTTCCAAGCAGTGGCACACACGGTTGGCCGGCTGATAGCAGCATTCCAGCCAACGCACTTATCGCGGGGCAATTCGCGCGGGCGATGCCAGCCCGTCCGACGCCGCGCGGATCGCTTGGCAGGTTTCCATCTGTTCGCTGACGTCGCGGCTGATTCCCACCAGCCCGTAGACCCTTCCTTGGCCGTCGAAGAGCGGTATTTTCGTGGTCACGACGGTCTTCCAGTCACCGGCGGCGCCCAGACGCGATTCGTTCTTGTTTCGTAGCGGCTGGCCCGATTGCAGCAATTGTCGCTCGTCGGCGTAATACTCGGCCGCTTGCTCCAGCGGGTAGAAATCGCCGTCGGTCTTTCCCAGCAGATCGTTCGGGTCGGCAACGCCCATCAGCCGCGCAGTGGCCAGATTGGCGGCCAGAAAGCGGCATTGCGCGTCCTTCACGTAGATGCAGTCGGGCAAGTTGTCGATCAGCGCGCGGAGCAGGTTGTGGTCTTGCTCCAGTGCGGCTTCCGCACGCCTCCGCTCGCTGATGTCGCGGCACGACTCGATGATGTGGGTCACTTCGCCCTCGTCGTTGAAGACGGGAGCGGCGGTGACTTCGACAAAGACCTCGTTGCCCCGGGAATCGCGATGAACGTGCGTCACCGTCACTGGGGCCTTGCTGGCGATCACCCGCCGCAATGGGCAATCGTCGTTCCGCCCGTCACAGGGCAGGCTCCGCTTGTGCGAGAGTTGATGACACGCCAGGCAGGCCACCGGATCGATGCCGCCGGCCATCTCTCGGGCGGCCCGATTGGCCAGCGAGATGCCATAGTCGCGGCCGATCACCAGCATCGTGTCGGGAATCGCATCGATCACCGTTTGCAGGAAGGCCCGCGATTTCCGGATCGCCTCCTCCATCTTTCGCCGTTCCGTGATGTCGGTGATGGCGGTCTTGCAGAGGGTGTCGTCCAACTGGCCGGCAACCGGAATGCTGTGGAGCTGCGCCGCGATCGACAAGCCGTTGCGCGCGATCAGCCGCAATTCGGTGGTCACCTCGCGGCGCTCGTGGACGCACTGGGCCACGTGTTCCTTGAAGGCCGTCTGGTTGTCGGTGGCCACGTACTCGGCGAAGGCGTAGCCGGTCAGTCCGTCACGATCCGCCTCGAGCAACTTGGCTCCGGCGAGGTTGATCTCTTGCACATAGCCGTCTTCGTCGAGGGTGACGTAGCCCAGCGGGGCGAAATCGTACAGATCGATGTAGCGGTCGCGGTAGGCCTCCAACTGCCGTTGCGATGCCCGCAACTCTTCGTTCTGCCGCTCCAGTTCGATCTGATGAGCTTCGATTTCACGCAGCAGGCTTCGGACTTCTTCCATAGTATGCAACCCGGGTCAATCGCTGACGGTCGCTGCCAACCGCGAGAAGGAGAAATCGTGCAAATATTCCCTACCTCATTGATTCTATGCCGATACCTGAACAGGGGCAATGTGCCCGATCACCCCCCGCCTTGGTTGTGATGCCGGCATGATGGGTTGGATTGGCCGCTTGCAAACTGGCGTTGGCAATCTAAAGAGGTCGTGCTGCGACCTGGTGTTTCCGCCGCGTTGCGTCTATTGCGGCGAAGATCTGGCCGATCCGCGGCAACGTGGGCGGCTCTGCGCGGATTGCCTGGACAAGCTCGCATTGGCGGACTGGCACGGCTGCAACCGTTGCGGAGGACCGGTTCCGGACAGCCATCCGGCACCGGACGGTTGCGAATCCTGTCGCCACACGCGTCTGCATTTCGACTCGGTAATTCCGCTGGGAGGCTACCATTCGGGGTTCCGCGAGGCGGTTTTGCTGATGAAGCGGCCTGCGCACGACGCCCTCTCGCTGGCGATGGCAGGACTCTTGCTCGAAAGCCGGCAGGAACGATTGGCCGCAGTTCGGGCGGATTTGGTTGTGCCCATCCCCATGTTTTGGCGCCGCCGGCTTCGCCGCGGGAAGAATAGCCCCGAGCTGCTGGCAAATTGCCTCGCGACAGGACTGCAAGTGCCGATGCGGATGGTCCTGGCGCAGCGCCGCAACACGTTGCCCCAAGCCAGCTTGTCGCCGTCGCGACGTTTCGAGAACGTGCGGGGGGCGTTTCGCGTTTGCCGCCCGCATGCGGTTGGCGGCACCCGCGTCCTGCTGGTCGACGACGTCTTGACCACCGGGGCAACGTGCAGCGAGGCGGCCGGCGTGCTGAAGCGGGCCGGAGCGGCAATGGTGGCCGTGGCCGTCGTCGCCCGAGCGGAAACCGGCGCGCACGGTCGTTCGTAGTCCCGCCCTTTAACGGGATTATTCACGCCCTCATACCAACCCGAAGCGCAAGCGAGGGCGGCGTAAAGGGTTGTCCTGGCTTGCGCTTCGGGTTGGTATGGCACACTGCGAGTGCCACACCCTAGAGCAGGAATAGTCCGGGCTAGGCGGACCCGCCTCCCGGAAACCGGCTGAAGCCGGAACTACAGACGCCCGCCACTTGCTTCCTTAGCGAAAATGAGAACAATACACGGCATGGCAAACGAGATCCAGAAAACAGGGCGGCAGGGGCAGCCGTCCGCTCATCCGTTCCGTCGCGCGGTGTTGCGTGGGCTGGCCGTGCTTTGCCCTCCGTTGCTGACCGTCCTGATCATCGTTTGGGCAATCAACACCACGAAAAGCTACTTCCTCGAACCGGTCACCGGCTGGACGCGCGAGGGCATCGTTTGGTGCATTGCCGACGTTCGCCAGAACACCTCGGCATGCGCCAAGACCGTCGAGATGAACGGCCAGCGCTACCAGCGGCTGGAAAACGGGACGCTTATCCCCGCTTCGGTCTACGAGGTGGTGCGGCGGCAGCCAGGCCAGCCACCGCCCGTCACCGGCGAAGACTACTACCGCCGCTACGTCGATCTGACCTATCTGCGGCCGTACTTGACCGTGCCGTTCTTCCTGGCCGTTTTCACCCTGCTGTTGTATTTCCTCGGCAAGTTCATGGCGGCGGGCATGGGCCGGTTCTTCGTGGCGACCTTCGATCGCACCGTCTCGCGCGTGCCGGTGGTCAGGTCCGTCTATTCGTCGATCAAACAGGTCAGCGATTTCCTCTTTTCCGAGCACGAGTTGAAATTCACGCGGGTCGTCGCCGTCGAGTATCCCAGCAAGGGCATCTGGACGATGGGTTTTGTCACCAACGAGAGCTTCGAGGAAATCGAAGAAGCGAGCCGCGAACCGGTGCTGGTGGTGCTGCTTCCCTACTCGCCGATCCCGCACACCGGCTGCACGATCGTCGTGCGGAAAAGCGCCTGCATCGACCTGAACTGTACGTTCGATCAGGCATGTCAATTCATTATTAGTTGCGGCGTCGTCGTTCCGCATCACCGCTTGTTGCAGGCGAAAGCGGAAGAGGGCAAGTAGTTGCGAAACCGCAAGCGGCTGGTCGTTCATCTCTCCAATCCCTGATCCCTGACCCCTCATCTCCCTATGCCCCTTCGCCTGGGAACTCGAGCAAGCGCGTTGGCCCGCTGGCAGGCCGAGTGGGTCGCCGCGCAATTGCGGGGGTGCGGAATCGAAATCGAACTGACGCCGATCGCCACGACGGGAGATCGCCGGCAGGAAGCGATCGCGGCCTTCGGGGGAGAAGGCGTCTTCACGAAGGAGATCGAGCTGGCGCTGCTGGACGGCCGCATCGATCTGGCCGTGCACAGCCTCAAAGACCTGCCGACTGCGGTGGCGGCGGGGCTGTGCCTGGCGGCAGTCCCCGAGCGGGCGCCGGCCGGCGACGTTCTGGTTTCCGCCCATGCGGCGTCGCTGGCTGAATTGCCGGAAGGGGCCACGATCGGCACCGGCAGCCTGCGGCGGCGGACGCAACTGCTGCACTTCCGCCGCGACTTGCAGATGAAGGACGTCCGCGGCAACATCGACACGCGGCTGCGCAAGCTTGCCGAAGGGGCCTATGACGCACTGGTGCTGGCCGAAGCGGGGCTGCGCCGCCTCGGGCTCGAACGGCACATCACTCAGGTCCTGCCTTGGGAGATCGTTCTGCCGGCGCCGGGCCAAGGGGCGATGGCGCTGGAGACGCGGGCCGACGACGAGCCGACCTGCCGCACCGTGGCCCAACTCGACCACTCTCCCACCCATGCCGCCGTGACCGCCGAGCGAACCTTGCTGGCGACGCTGCAAGCCGGCTGCCTGGCGCCGGTCGCCGCGCTCGGGCGCGTCGAGGGGGACCGCTTGACGTTGATCGGCCGCGTGCTGGGCCGCGACGGCGCTCGGCGGATCGAGGCCGCCGACTCGGCCGCGCCGGCCGAGGCCGCCGCGCTGGGTCGTCACGTGGCCGACGCGCTGTTGACCCAAGGCGCGGGCGAGCTGATTCGAGCCGCGCGAGAATCGCCGTAACTTGCGAAACCGCAATCGGCGAAACCGCCGGCGGTCTACGCTTAGAACCCGTACTTTACGACGAACTCGCTGCGGAACGAATCGCCCGGCAGTTCGCCGGTGTAGAGCGTCTTCCAGGAACTGACCTCCAGCCCGACCAGCAGGTTCTTGGTCACGTCGTAGTACACGTTCCCGAAGAAAAACTGGTTGTAGCTCCTGTCGGTGGCGGTGGCCAGATCGTGATCGTTCGGGTCGTCGACGGAGTACCCGACGTGGCTGTGGAGCGTCGGAGTCCAGTCGTACCAGACGTCCACCCAGGCGCCGACGTCGCGGATCGTGTTGCCCGTGGTCGGATCGATTCCCTGGCCGATGCCGCCGAGGAACGGGCTAAGGTTCTCGCCGACGTAGCATTCGCCCTGGATTCCCAGGCGGCAGGTGAGCGGCACTCGGACGTCGAGATTGCCCGACCACGTCCGGCGTCGGTTGTCGCGTCCGAGGACGGTGCTGTCGAACTCGTCTTCACCGATGTGTCCCGAGAGGCCGACGGTGATCGGCAGGCAGCCTTGACCGCGTTGCCCGACGGTCCAGGCAACCCGTCCTTCAACGATCGGCCAGTTTGACGGTTCGCCCGTGCCCACGGAGGCGTCGGGAAACACGTCCTGGTTGATCGAGGTCTGCACGGTGATCAGCGAGACGTCGGAGAAGTTCAAGAATCGTTCATAGCGGAACTGTGCCCGGCGGTAGCCGATGTTGCCGCCGTCCCAGCCGACCGAATACATCAACGTGCCGGGGAACAACGGCGAGATCACGTCCCAGGTTTGCCCGACGAGGATGCGAAAGTCCTCGTTCTTCACTTCGGCGTAGGCGTGCCGCAGCATGATGGTGGGCCGGTTTTCCGTGTTCAGAACGCTGTTCTGGAAGTCGATCTCCACCTTGCCGCCGCTCTGGGCGCACCCTAGGCACGGGATTCTCGGTCCCAGCACGTCGAATCCAATCCGGGTGTTCCGCGCGTCGACAATGAACTCGCTCTCCGGCGTCGTGCTGGCCGACTGCACGAACAAGGTGTACGAGCCGGGCGTGGTGCGTTCGGTCGAATAGACCGAGTTGCCCCAAAGGTATCCGTAGGGAGTGACCGCAAACTCGCCCTTCTTCCAGGAGAACTTCTTCATCTCGCCGCGCAGCTCATCCAGCGTGAAGAAATTCCCCTGCCCAGCCGTCGCCTCCGCACCCTGCGGAACTTCACCCGCAAGGACGCCCATCGGAGGAGGAGCGGGGGCGACGTCGGGGGCCGACGCCATGCCGACCGGCGTTGCATCGACCGCCGGCAGCCGCACCGCCTCTTCCCGCAGCCGTCTGACCTCTTGCCGCAAAGCCTGCGTTTCGGCCTCCAGGCGGTTCATCCGGTCGACAACGTCGTCCTGCGGAGCCGGCGGTTGGCCCAGCGACACCGTTGGCGCAAGCAGCAACAACGCTGCCGTCAAGAAATAGCACCTCTTCATTGTCGTTTCCCCCAAAGAAGCAAATAGCGACTTACCCCCTAGAAAACCACTATCGTCCGAATAAGCGTTATTCTTGATAATCTGAGTAAGATAGGATATTCCGGTTGCGTTGAGATGAACTATATTTGAAGAGATTCAGCCGGAACCGATAATGAAGGATCGCCAGTACATCCACCAGAAATGGTCCGCTAGGGGGGCATGGTATCGCCTTGCCGATGCCTGTTGCATTGCAGTGGGGCTTGCCATCGCGGTGCAACGCGGGCTCACGACCACGATCGATCACTACATCATCGCCGGCGCCGCGGCGATCATCGTCTTCGGTCTGCTGGCCGAAATCGGCGACATGTACCGCAACTGGCACGGCGTGTCCGAGCACCGGGAGGTCGTCGGCACGTTGATCTGCTGGGGCTGCACCTGGATGGCGCTGCTGCTGCTGGCGTTTGTGACCGCGCACTTCGGCGAGTTTTCGCGTCGCTCGGCGTTTCTGTGGCTGGTCGTCACCCCCGTGCTGATCGCCGCCGCTCGAATCGTCACCCGCTGGATTCAGCAAGCTCGCCGTCTTCTGGGCTACAAGAGACGGAAGTTCGCCATCGTCGGAGTCAACGAGCTTGGTTTTCAATTGGCGCGGAACATCGAGGCATTGCCGGAGATGGGGCTGTCGCTGGCGGGCTTCTTCGACGATCGGCCCGAGGAGCGCAATCCGGCGATCCCCGCCGATCTCGGCCGCCGCGTGGGAACCATCCAGGACCTGGTCGACCAGACCAAGCTGGGAGCGGTCGAGCGGATCTACATCACGTTCCCGATGCGGGCGGAGACTGCGCATTCGCGGCGTGCTCGACCAGTTGAGCGATACGACGGCGTCGGTCTACATCGTGCCCGACTTCTTCGTATTTCAACTGCTCTACTCGCGCTGGACCGACGTGCTCGGCCTGCCGGTGGTCAGCGTGTTCGAGAGCCCGATCTACGGCATCGACGGATTGGCCAAACAGGTATTCCGACCTGGTCTTCGGCGGCCTGTTTCTGCTGCTGGCGGCCGTGCCGATGGCGCTGGTCGCCCTGGCGATCAAGCTCACTTCACCCGGCCCCGTCCTTTTCCGGCAAAAGCGGTACGGCCTCGACGGGCGGGAAATCCGCATCTGGAAATTCCGCACCATGAACGTCTGCGAAGACGGACCGCAAGTCGTTCAGGCAAAACCGGACGATCCGCGCGTGACCTGGCTGGGCGCGATCCTCCGCCGGACTTCGCTGGACGAACTGCCGCAGTTGTTCAACGTGCTGGCGGGCGACATGTCGCTGGTGGGGCCCCGCCCGCACGCCTCCGCCCAAAACGAACAGTACCGCCCGCAAATCGCAGGCTACATGCTTCGCCACAAGGTCAAGCCGGGCATTACCGGCCTGGCCCAGGTCAACGGCTGGCGCGGCGCGACCGATTCGCCCGAGAAAATGCGGAAACGCGTCCAGTGCGATCTCTCCTACATCCGCGAATGGTCGCTGTGGTTGGACGTTGTCATTCTGTTCAGAACCGTGTTTGTCGTCCTTTCAGCGAAAAACGCTTACTGAGATTGCCCGATGAACGCCGAAAACACTATCGCCGCGCAGGCAGGATCTCCTTGCGAAACCGCCAGCGGTCGTGTTTGCGTTCCGGCTGGTTCGCCATCGACCGTGCGCGAGACGATTCGCGTGCTGCACCTGATCAACGGCGAGCACTACGCCGGCGCCGAGCGCGTGCAAGACTTGCTGGCCGGGCGGCTGCCCGAGTTTGGGTTCTCCGTCGGATTCGCCTGCGTGAAGCTGGACGTTTTCGACGCGATGCGGCAGTCGCGCGACGCGCCGTTGTTCAGCGTGCCGATGCGGACGAAGTTCGATCTGCGGGCGGCGCGCCGCGTGGCCAAGATCGTCCGTGCGGGTGGGTATCGGATTCTGCACGGCCATACGGTGCGCACGGCGCTGATCGGCCGCATCGCGGCCCGCATGGCGGGCGTGCCGATGGTCTACCACGCCCACAGCCCCGCCTCGCACGACAGCACGCACCGCTGGGCGAATCGGATCAATGGCCTCGTCGAGCGGCTGAGCCTGCGGGGCGTTTCGCGGGTGATCGCCGTCTCGCAGGCGATGGCCGACCACGTCGCCGGAGAGGGTTTCGATCCGGCTCGAATCAGCGTGGTCACGAACGGCGTGCCGTCGCCGGCCGCGCTGCCCGATCGCCCGCCACCCGGCGAACCGTGGACCCTGGGCATGGTCGCGCTGTTCCGGCCGCGAAAAGGGATCGAGGTCTTGCTGGATGCGATGGCCATTCTCCGCCGGCAGGGGACCGGCGTGCAGCTTCGTGCCGTCGGAGCGTTCGAGTCGCCCAGCTACGAGGCAGAAATCGCCGCCCATGTCCGGCAGCTTCAATTGAACGAGCAGGTCGCCTGGACCGGATTGACCCGGCAGGTCGGCGGCGAGCTGCGGAAGATGGACCTGTTGGTGCTCCCCAGCCTGTTCGGCGAGGGGTTGCCGATGGTCGTGCTCGAAGCGATGGCCGCCGGCGTGCCGGTGGTCGCCACCAGCGTGCCGGGCGTGCCCGAAGCCATCCGCCACGGTCGGGACGGCGTGCTGGTCGAACCCCAACGACCCCGACGACTTGGCCCGAGCGATTGCCGACGTGATCGCGGGGCGTTACAATTGGGAAAGCCTGCGAGCCAGCGCGCTTCGAACGCCACGCCGAGCGGTTTTCCGACCGCGCCATGGCGGCGGGCGTGGCCGCAGTTTATGAGGGAATTCTGGCTACTCGATGAGAGCCCGATTGTCGATGCTACTATAATAGCCGGGGGCCAACGGCCCGCGGAATGTGCTTACAAAGGCGCCGCGGGCCGTTGGCCCCCGGCTGCTTCACGTTCAGTTGTCGAGGCTCCGCACGCATCACGACTCCACTTCCCCGCTTGCCAATCGACACGCCGACGATGGAAAAATCACTCGATCGAAAGCTTGCCCGTATCCTCGCCGATTCTTCCTGCCGCGACTTCATCGTGGCCGACGCCAAGGACGCGGACATGGCGTTCGGACTTTCGGCGCCCGGCCGCAGCCCGGAAAGCTACGCCGGCGAGGCCCGCTTCCGCACGCTCGACGAATTTCGCCAGCAGATCCGCGAGATCGTCGCGCAGGGGCTCGTCGATGTCATGCTCGTCGAGCGCCAGCACGAACGAGGTGCTGACGATCAACGAGCGGCTCTTTGACAACAGCCGCGTCACGCCGGCCGTGCGAGCGAATGACACGACCGACATCTGGCTGGCCTCCGGCACGGGCTATTACAGCCGCCAGCCCTCGCAGCCCTTTCGCACCGCTACGATCGACCACATTCAGTGCGGACAGGCCGAATGTCAACCGGAGCAACGCCGCCTCGGCGCCGACCTGGGGCTCTATTCCATCACGCTGAACAACGACGTCGAGCTCGATCGCCGCACGTTGGACGCCTACCGGGCGTTCCGCATCGAGGCCGAAACCAAGGGGTTCCGCCATTTCCTCGAAGTGTTCGATCCGAACGCGCCGCCGCATTTGCCGGCCGATCTGGCCCGCTTCATCAACGACAATATCGTACGCGCGTTGGCGGGAGTGACCAGCCGCGGGCGGCCGTTGTTCCTGAAGATCGCCTACCACGGTCCGGCGGCGATGGAGGCGCTTGCCCGCTACGATCGCTCGCTGGTCGTCGGCATCCTCGGCGGCTCGGCAGGCACAACGTTCGATGCCTTTCACATGCTCTGGGAGGCGAAGAAGTACGGCGCCCGCGTCGCCCTGTTCGGCCGCAAGATCAACAACGCCGAGCACCAGTTGAGTTTCGTCCAATATCTCCGCGCGGTGGCCGACGACGAAGTGCCGCCCGAGGAGGCGGTCAAGGCGTATCACGGCGCGCTGGGGAAGCTCGGCATTCGCCCGCATCGCTCGCTCGCTGACGACTTGCAGAAGACCGAGACGGCGTCGGCCTACAGCGGGACGACTTCGCCCGGCCGCAAGCCGCGGCAGGCGGCCACGGCATCGACGCCGAAGAAGGCCGCCGGCACGCCCGATTTCGAGAAGATGACGCAGGCCGAAAAAGTCCAGTGGAATCTGGACCGCTGGAAGCGGATCGTCGGCTAGCCCCTTCTCTCTCGCGGCCTTGCCGTGTATTCTTGTAAACACTTGTTCCCTGCTCTGCGCGAACGAGGAAACGGGATTGGCTATCAAGAGCCACCATTTTGCGAAGGAGCATGCGATGCGGCGATTTGACTTCTTTTTTCTGCTGTTTCTCGCCGTCGTTGGGATCGGCGGATTAGCATGGGTCTCGGTCGTCGATGCGGAGGCGGAAAGTCGGTATTGGCTCTGGGGCGGGGCATTCTTCGGAGTGGGCATCGGTTGGACAATCGCCCGGCTTTGGGGTCTGAGACGTCGCGAAGCGCCTGCAACGCCCGCCGAGACGCCGCAAGTCGAGCCGCCGGCGCCGGCAAAACCGCCCCCGCCGAAGCCGCCGGCGCGGAGCGAGGCGATTACGCTGCTGGCGGCGTTGCAGCGCGAGGCGCGGTTCGTCGATTTCGTGCAGGAATCGCTGGCCGGCTACAGCGACGCGCAGATCGGGGCCGCCGCCCGCGACGTTCACCGCGATTGCGCCGCCGTGCTCAAGCGGATGTTCGCCCTGCGGCCGGCCGTGACCGATGAAGAGGGAAAAGAGGTGGACGTACCCACCGGCTTTGACGCCGGGCGTTGGCGATTGACCGGCAAGGTGACCGGCCAGCCGCCGTTTCATGGCCGGTTGGTCCATCCCGGCTGGGAGGCGACCGTCTGCGAGTTGCCCACCTGGTCGGGCAGCGCAGAGGCGGCGCGGATCGTCGTCCCGGCCGAAGTGGAATTGAAATGACGACGGACACCCCTCCTCCGAAAACCCTCATCCTCGGCCTCGGCAATCCGTTGGTGACGGACGACAGCGTCGGCTTGCGGGTCGTTGAGCAACTGAAGCCGCTGCTGGCCGATCGCCACGACGTGGAGGTTTCAGAGGACTACTGGGGCGGGCTGCGGCTGATGGAACGCATGATCGGCTTCCAACGGGCGATCGTGGTCGATGCCATTCACACCGGCGCGCCGCCGGGCACGATCCATCTGCTCAACCCGGAGGGAATCGCCACGCAGCGGAGCGCTTCGGCCCACGACGTGAATCTGGCGACCGCGTTGGAGTTCGGCCGCCGCGCCGGCGCCCGCTTGCCCGAGAACGATCGAATTCAACTCATCGCCGTCGAAGCGGCCGACACCCTGACGTTCGGCCAACAATGCACGCCGGCGGTCGAGGCGGCAATCCCGCGGGCGGTCGAGGCGGTATTGCAGGCGTTGGCGGGCGAATGAGACGAAAGGGGACGGAGGAGGTTGTCGGGAGAGAATCCGATAGATGGACGGCGATTTTCCGACAATCTCCTCCGTCCCCCTCGACCCGCGATGCGACCTACTGATCGCTGCCGACGGCGACCGCCGCCTCTTCGCTCACGGCCTCTTCGGCAACCGGCTCGACGTCGTCGCCGGTGTGGCAGAAGATGCGGTTCCGTCCGGCGGCCTTGGCGCTGTACATGGCGGTGTCGGCGTGGCCGAGCAGTGATTCGGCGGTGTCGCCTTCGCCGGCCGCGGCCACTCCGCCGCTGACGGTGATCGACATGCGTTTTGCCACTTCGCAGCGCAGCCGTTCGGTCAACATGCACGCGCCGGCCAGGTCGGTTTGCGGCATGATGACGACGAACTCTTCGCCGCCGTAACGCGCCAGCAGGTCGGTCTCGCGCACGCACTCTTCCAGGAGATGAGAGAGCCCCTGCAAGACGCGGTCGCCGTTGAGATGGCCTTCACGATCATTCACCTGCTTGAAGTGGTCGATGTCGAGCATGGCCACCGCGAAGGGGGCGTGATAGCGGTTCATCAGTGCAAGCTGGGCTATCAGGGCTTCGTCGAGTCCCCGCCGGTTGTTCAAGCCGGTCAATGGGTCGGTTCGCACCTCCGTGAAGGTCATAAGATTTGCGCTTTGTTGGCGGATCTCGTCATAAGCGCTGGCTATCTGCGTGGCCAGTCGCAACGTCGGACTGAGAATGCCCTCGGCCTCCTGGCAAAGCTCTTTCCAGGCGGTCTCCTGCCCGTGATCGCTCAGCCGCCCGACGCGATCCTTGAACTTTGATATGCTGGTATGATACGTCGTCAGGCTATGGTGAACCGTGCGAGCGATCTTCTCCAAGTCGGTCGCCACGGCTTGCGCGCGCTTCAGTTCGCGCCGCGAGCGGAGTGCCGTGCCGCCGCACGCCGCCCGGCGCCAGCGGCTGATCGAATATCCCATCGTGGCGATAAACGCCAGCGCGACCGGGATCGGAATCTGAATGCTCCATCCATTGAATTGCATTGTGAGGCTTCTCCGCGATGGCGACCATCGCCGAACGTTCAATACTTCGACCGAGAACCGTAGCCGCGAAGGCAGATCAGCCCCACGAGGATCATGGCGGCCAGCACCCAGAACCACTCCTGCATCCCCATGTGATTGATCACATGCGAGATTTCTTTCCAGATATGGCCGATCATTCGGTTCTCCACGTCATACGAGCCCCACGCCGATCTGGCGCCCTCAATAGAATTTCTAGGTCACGAAATCGATCGCCTTGCGGCAGACAACCCCACTACATTTGGGGGAGGGGGGGGCGATGCGGGACTGGGACCGTTGGAAACTGCCGTGCGGCGATTGCCTGGAGCATCACTCCAACCCAGCCAGCAGCACGTCGCCAAGCGGCGGCAGTTCGGAAATCCGGCCATCGGGAAGGGCCAACTCGTATTGGGTCAGAGCGTCTTGCAGATCCTCGACCACCTCCCGGCAGCGCGACGCGACGTTGTTGATCTCCCAGCGGTCGTCCGGTTTGGCGTACAGTTCGGGATCGAGCCCCGCGCGGAGATACCAAGCGGGCGTGCGGATCGCCCGCTGGCCGCGGCTGCCCGTCACACAAAGCCTGTCGCGGAGCAAGCCAGATTGCTGGCGAACCAGCCGCAGGACGCTCTCGCCGGTAGGCGAACGGGGCGGCTCGCCGATGCCCCACCAGTCCAGCAGGCTCGCCCAGAGGTCGGCGGGCTCGACCAGCGCTGGCTTCGCGCGGCGGCGCCGGCGGCGTCGGGCAGTTGCAGCAGCCAAGGAACGTGGACCGTCTCGCCAAACAGCGCACCGTCGCACGGCCCCACCCGGCCGTGCTCGCCCAGCGGAAAACCGCGAGCCGAAGTAACCGTCAACAACGTCTCGCTGCTGATCGGCAGCCCATAGAAAAAATCCAGAAACGCTCCCAGGCACGTATCCAACAGCGTCACCTGGCCGGCATACGATTGCATGACGCCGAGCAGTTCGTCGGGATCGTAACCGCTCGGGCAACATCCGCTCGGGCACGTCGGCCGACTCCGGCGGCGGCGGATCACCCTCCTCGCAGTACGCCTGCCGGAACCGTAGCGGCGCGTCCCACGCAGTGCCCAAGCCGCCCAGGTGGCACCACAGCAAAAACGGCCCTCGCGCCGATTCGAGCCAGTCGATGATCTCGGCGAAGCAGCGGCCGAAGTGCGTCTGTTCGACCGCCGTCGCATTCTGCGGCTGCCAGGGCGGATCGATCTCGATCAACTCGTCGAAACTCGGCCGCCAACGGATGCCGGGCGACCTGCGGCTCATCGCTCAACAAAACCGTCGTCACGCCGGCCGGGCCAAGCGACGAAGCCAACGACGGCCTTGATTCGGCCGCCGCCGGGCACAATGCGTGCCACCCCTGCCAGTAAGATCGATACAAAAGCGCCAGCTCCGGCGAATCGACCAGCGCCTGATCGAACAAGAACGACTGGCTGGCCAATCGATCGAACGAGGGCGTCTCGATCCACGAATTTCCATATGCCCCCATGTAGCCCGCGTGCAGCCGATCGAAAACCAGGCAGATGGCGTTCATGGTGCAATTGTAATGCAACGATGAAGTGGACAATAGCCGGGGGCCAACGGCTATGACAGAGAGTCGATGTCATCGACGTAGTGATTGAAACGCGCTGCGAGTTCGGATACACTCGGAGACAACAGACGCCGAAGCCAGAGTTCCCGATACCCGCGAGGATGCTATCGTGCCCGAGGATCAGATCGAACGTGTATTGGTGGTTCCGACCGAGCTTTTTCACCGGCTGGGGCATTTTCAGGGGTTTTGCGGCGAGGTCGATCAATATCTCGACGAATTGCTGCGGCCCGAGCAGACGTCCTCTTCCGGCCGCGAGATCAGGTCGGAAAAGGATCCGAGTTTCAAACAACTGATTCCCTACGTGATTTTTCGCCACGCCGACGGCCGACGGCCGGCCGACCGTCTTCCAATACACCCGCGGCGCCGGCATGGGCGAAGGCCGGCTGCACCGCAAACGAAGCGTGGGCATCGGCGGCCACATTTCGGCCATCGACGCCGGCGACCATGCGATCGGCAATCCGTATCAGGAGGGAATGCGGCGGGAACTGGAGGAGGAAGTCGCCATCGACACGCCTTACACGGCCCAGTGCGTCGGGCTGATCAACGACGACGAAACCGAAGTCGGCAGCGTCCATCTCGGCGTGGTTCATCTGTTCGACGTTGCCAAGCCCGCCGTGCATCCGCGCGAGCCCGAGATCATCGAATGCGGCTTTCGCCCCGATCGAAGCGATTCTGGCCGACATGACCGGCTTTGAGACATGGTCGCAGATTTGCATGAAGGCGCTGTTCGGCGGTAGGACGTTGTTTCGAAGGACGGTATCGCACCCGTAGGACGGATTTCCAAATCCGTCTGATTCGCAAAGACGGATTTGGAAATCCGTGCTACCGCAAATTTTCGCTCCAGCCGCTTTGCCGCCGCTTCATCGATGCAGATTCGCCGGATGGCGGTCGCGTGGCCGGTTTCCGGGTCGATGTCGACGATGCTGCCGTTGAGCCGCACGTCGCCGGCGGCCACCTCGTAATGGGTCGGGCGGAAGGTGCGAGTCGTTTCCATCACGCGATCGATGCGACGGCCCAGAATGCTCTCGTGCGGGCCGGTCATGCCGACGTCGCACTGGAACGCGGTGCCGCCGGGCAAGAATCTCTTCGTCGGCGGTCGGCACGTGCGTGTGCGTGCCCAGCACCGCGCTGACGCGGCCGTCCAGGTGGCGGCCCATCAGTTGCTTGTCGCTGGTCGCCTCGGCGTGGAAATCGAGCAGGATCACCCGCACGTCGGCGGGCAGGGCGGCCAGCACACGGTCGGCGGCGGTGAAGGGGCAATCGATCGGCGGCATGAAGACGCGCCCCAGCAGCGTGAAAATCGCCACTCCGCCGTGCTGCCGGGTCCGCAGAATCGCATAGTCGTGTCCAGGCGCGGCCGCCGGATAGTTCGCCGCCCGAACGATGCGTCGCTCGGTCTGCAAGATCGGAAAGATCTCGCGGCGTCGGAAGGCGTGGTCGCCCAGCGTGATGCCGTCGATGCCGGCGTTGATCAACTCGTGGTAGATCTCCGGCGTGATGCCCGAGCCCGCCGGCGGCGTTTTCGGCGTTGGCCACGACGAGGTCGAGGTTCTCCTCGCGCGCAGCCCGCGCACGGCCTGCTTGCAGATGTGCCGCCCGGGCTTGCCTACGATGTCGCCGATGAAGAGGATTCGCATCAGAGGAGCTAGGGGCTAGGGGCTAGGGGCTGGGGGCTGGCGTAGTGGGCCATGAAAAAGGCAGCGTGTAAACCGCGAAAATTCGGTACGGGCCGGGTTCGGAGTTCTCGAAACTCCCTGCTTCCAGTTCTTCTATCGCCTGGTCCAACGACTCGATCAGGCAATGCTCATTCGTGCGAATCGACCCGGCCAAGTTGTTGCACGACAGCGGCGAGCATTCCGGAGTGCTACCCGCAAACAACGTCGCCACGTCAAACCCCTCCAGCCGTTTTTCGGCAGGAATCAAGACGTTGACGCCGAAAGACGCTTCCGGTTCAAACGGTTTCCATTTCTTCTCATTCCCGTCGAATTGATGGTGGTAAATTTCGTAGTAATATAACGTTGTGCCCGCGAGATCGACGGCGTCTTCGCGAGCAACCTCCTCGATCTTCTCAGGCGAGTCAAAGAGCCAACAGCCGTTGTGCTTCCAAAACTCGACATAATCCGCAAAGTCTCTTGAAACGCAGTTGCTCAGGGAATACACGTCAACGACTCGATCGCTGTGCAGCCAATCCGGCTTCCGGGCAATTCGCTTCGCCAAATAGCCCGCGGGCACCAGGGAATCTGGCATTTCCGATCGCCTCATCGAACGCTCCTGCCGAAGTCCTGCCCCCCAATGATCCTCATCCTGGCCACTAGCCACTAACCACTACCTCGCCATCTCCACGTGCCGCGTCTCCCGCAGCACGGTGACTTTGATCTCGCCGGGATAGGTGAGTTGTTGTTCGAAGGCGGTGACGATGTCGTGGCAGATTTTGGCGGCCGATTCGTCGGTGGTCTCCTTGGCGCTGACGATCACCCGCAATTCGCGGCCGGCCTGAATCGCGTAGGCCTGTTCGACGCCCGTAAAGCGGCCGGCGATCGACTCCAGTTCCTCCATCCGCTTGACGTAGCGTTCGAGCGTTTCGCGGCGTGCGCCGGGCCGCGAGGCGCTGCAAGCGTCGGCCGCCGACACGAGCACGGTGTAGGGGTTTTCGATCCGCAGGTCGTCGTGGTGCCCGATGGCGGCCTGAATCACCTCGGGCCGCTCGCCGTAGCGTTTCAGGAGATCGGCCGCCGATCTTCGGGTGCCCGCCCTCGGCCTCGTGATCGGCCGCCTTGCCGATGTCGTGCAGCAGGCCGCAGCGGCGGGCCAGCCGACCGTCGAACTTCGTCTCGTCCGCCAGCATCCCGGCGATGAACGCCACTTCGATGCTGTGCCGCAGCACGTTCTGGCTGTAGCTGGTGCGAAAATGGAGCCGGCCCAACAAATTGACCAGCCGCTCGTGCAGCCCGTGGACGTCGGCCTCGATGCAGGCTTGCTCGCCCAACTTCTGGATGTGGCGATCGAGCTCGCGTTGCGTGCCGGCGACGATCTCCTCGATCCGCGTGGGGTGAATCCGCCCGTCGGCGATCAGCTTTTCGAGCGATAGCCGGGCGACCTCGCGGCGGATCATGTCGAAGGCGCTGACGATCACCACGCCCGGCGTGTCGTCGATAATCACGTCCACTCCGGTAGCCTTCTCGAAGGCGCGGATGTTTCGCCCTTCGCGGCCGATGATTCGCCCCTTCATCTCGTCGTTCGGAATGCCGACGGTGCTGGTGGTGCTTTCGGCGGTGTGGGCGGCGGCATAGCGCTGGATCGAGGTGAGCAAAGCGTCGCGGGTCTTCTGCTCGCAGACTTCGGCCAGGCGGTTTTCGTGGGCGAGAATCACCGCCCCGGTCTCTTTCTGGAGCTGGTTGTCGAGCAGTTCCAACAGCCGTCGGGTGGCCTCCTCGTGGTTCAGCCCACTGAGTTCGTGCAGCGTCTGCCGTTGCAAGTCCAACAGCTTGGAGAGCTCCTCCTTGCGTCGATTGGCGTCCTGGATGCGTTCGGTGAGCTTGCGCTGGGTGCTCTCGACCATCTTCTCCTGTTTGCGGAGCACCTCGGCCTGTTCTTCCAGCGCGTCCTGGCGTTTGTCGAGTATCCGCTCGCGTTCGTGCAATTCGCCGCGGAGCCGCCGCAGTTCTTTTTCGTTCTCGGCCTGCTGCTGCAACGTCATTTCCTTGACTTGCAGATCAGCCTCGCGGCGGCGGCTCTCGACCTCGGCCTCGGCCTTGCGAATGATCTCCCTCGCCTCGGTTTCAGCGTCTCGCTTCCGCAACCGGTCCAAGAACCGGGTTATCAGAAACCCTCCGAACACTGCCACCACCAGGCCGAAACCGTATATGTAAATCATATATCCGGACACAGCGATCCTCCTGCTCGATCGGCGGGGCGGCACGACTGCGCAGCATCGCCGACGACACTCATCGGTGAACCGGCAACGGCCGACGGAACACCGTCGGCCGACGCCACGAAACGGCACAGAAGCCGAGAGAACAGCCTATGCCCCGCCGTAATGCGGGGCTGCACACCACGTCGCCGAGCCTCGCCGCGCAGACGAGGAACCCGACAACATACGCGCGCAGGAGAGGGGATCAAGCCGCATTGTCATCCAACCGATGTCGGGAAATGCGCCGATGGCAAGCTGGCTGCCGCGGCGCACGACCGCAGACCGCCCGAAGCGGGGGCCAATAGTTCCCTGCTCCAGCGGCCGCCGCGCCGCCCGATCGGAGACCCGCCAACCAGCGAATGACGATCATCAACAGATCAATCAGCGTTGGTCGGCCGTTGGACATCAGATGGCTCTTGCTGCCTAATACACTACGATCAAAGAAGCGTTCATTTTGCTGTTCGTCGGCTCCGGTTGCCCTCAGCGGACCACCGAAGACAATTTGTTCATTCTTAACGTAATCTTATCAGAGCTACAGCAAACTGCAACCAGGGTTTCACTCGGCAATGCCCGATAACCGCTCGACAGCCAAGGGTTGTGGCGATTCTGCCGAGAAACTGGGCGAAGCAAAAGCATCTGGCTGCATCCCCTACGGACAGCCGACTCGATGGCGGTCGACGAACGGCGCAACACCCCTCCTGCGATGGGTAGTTTTCGGGTGTTGCCAACGGCATAGTGAGCGGCGAGCGATTTGTCGCGCTCGCGCACTACCTGCTGCCCGCTCCGTGCCTCCCGTTGGGGCAGTAGGTTATGCTTCAGCATAACAGCCGCGATCGACGCGAACGTCATCCCGCGCGTTATGCTGAAGCATAACCTACATCTACTAACTGCCATCACCGCATGAGCCATTCACTGGAAACCAAACTCGCCGAAGCGTGGCCGCCCTCGGACTGGGCCGATGTGACCGCGCTGCTGGCCGTTTCGGGCGGGGGCGACAGCGTGGCGCTGTTGCGGGCGATGGCGGCCCTGAAAACCGGAGGCGCAGGGTCGCCTTTGTGCCGCCCATTTGAACCATCACTTGCGGCCCGACGCCGACGAGGACGAACGCTTCGTTGTCGACTTGTGTGGCCGACTGGGAGTGGCTTGCGAGGTGGGCCACGTCAATGCGGGACGGATGGCGACGGGCGACGGCATCGAAGCCGCGGCCCGCGCGGCGCGATACCGCTTCCTGGAAGACGCCGCCGGACGACTCGGCGCCCGCTTCGTCGCCACGGCCCACACCGCCGACGATCAGGCCGAGACGATTCTGCACCGAATCGTTCGCGGCACGGGCATTCGCGGCCTTGCCGGCATGGCGCGGACACGGCCGCTGGGCGACGCCGTGCTTATCCGGCCGTTGTTGGCGGTCCGCCACGCCGACTTGACCGGCTACCTCGACGCGCTGGGCCAGCCCTATCGCCACGATCCGAGCAACGCCGATCCCCGCTTTACCCGAAACCGAATCCGCCACCAACTGCTGCCGCGGTTGCAGCGACATTTCAACGCCGAAGCGGTCCAGTCGCTGCTGCGCCTCGGCGGGCTGGCCGGCGAGGCGCAGGCCGTCATCGACGAACTGGTCGACCAGTCGTTCGATCGCTGCGTGACGGCGGTAGGGCCGAACGAGCTGCGCAGTCTCGCTGGAGCCGCTGGCCGCCAAGCCGCGCTATCTCGTCCGCGAGTTGCTTATGGCGGCGTGGCGGCGAGCGGGCTGGCCCATGCAATCAATGGGTATGCTCAAGTGGGACGAACTCTGCGAGTTGGCCACGTCGGCGAACACAGCGAAGCGGGCCTTCCCCGGCGGCGTAGTCGTCGACATCGCCGCCGGAGAAATGCGATTGACAAGAGGCAGCGGCTAAGTCGGAGAGATCCAATCTCAATAGCCGGGGGCCAATGGCCCGCGGAGTGTTGTCTTGAGATTACGCCCGTTCCGCGAACCGTTGGCTCCCGGCTATCCCGCACAAGAGGAGCGAAGTGTTCGTCAATCGGCGTCGCGCTGCATGATCGCCGCGACGTGGTGCCGCTTGCCGACCAGCCACAGCAAGATGGGCGAGGCGATGTAGATCGAGCTGTACGTGCCCGTCGCTATGCCGATCAGCAAAACGAAGGCGAATCCGTGAATCGCCTCGCCGCCGAAGATGTAGAGGATCGCGACCACCAGGAATACGGTGAACGACGTGATTAACGTTCGACTCAACGTCTGGTTGACGCTGTCGTTGACCATCTTGCGGGTGACGTTGGGATCCTTGCCGCGGGTTTCGCGGATTCGGTCGAAAACGATGATCGTGTCGTTGACCGAGTATCCGATGATCGTGAGGAAAGCCGCCACGATCGTCAGGTCGATCTTGAACTGATCGACCATCAGGAAGCCCAGGTAGTCGGCGACGTATGCACTGACGGCCACTGCGCCGAGCATGACGAAGACGTCATGGATCAGGGCTACGACGGCCGCCAGGCCAAACGCCACGCCCTGGAACCTAATCCACAAGTAAACGATCATGCAAATCCAGCTCACCACGAGCGCGTAGACGGCCGTGATCTGTGTATTCCCGGCAACGGCGGTGCCGATGGTGCTGGAGGCCGGAAAGATCGGGCTGGCCGCCACTTGGCTCCGCATGGTTTTCACCACCGCTTCCGCCTTGCTGGCCGACAGCAGGATTCTCAGCGTCCATTGCGGCTCGGTGTCGCGCTCGCCTTCCACGTGCTGCGGGTTCGAGAGTGCGTAGGACGTGGCGTCCGGGTCAACGCCGTTGTCGCACATCGCGGTCTTCAGCCACAGATCGACGGTCTGGTGGTTGACCGGCGTTACGAACTTCAGAACCGTCTCGAAGCCGCCGGCAAAGGGATCGGGGCCTGCGGCGAGCGATTTTTCGCCGCCGCCCGCTCTTTCGGCTTCTTCGGAGGGGAGGGGTTTGCGCAATGGTCCCTTGGCCGACGGCATTTCGACCGGTTCGGCGGCCGGTTTCTTCGCCGGTTCGGCGGCCGGTTTCGCCGCCTTGGTTGCGGGGGCGGGCTCCGCGGCGGCTTTGGCGGGCTGATCGGCCAAAGCCACTGCCAACGACGCATCACCCGCCAGCGCCAGCATTGAACGCGACGGCAAGTCGCGACGCGATTGCCCCTTCTTCGGCGGCTCGGCCGGTTTCTTCGCGGGTTCTTTCGGGACCGCCGGAGCAGCTTCCTTCGGCACGGTCGCGGAAATCGTCTGCAGCGGAGCGAACTCGAAGGAATTGTGCTTGAGTTCGCTGCTGAACAAGCGTTTCAACTCGTCTTGCACCAGCTTTGGATCGCTCTGCGAGGTGCTGATAATGAAATCATGCCCCGCCTCTCCGGCAAGCGGCGTAACGGGGACAATTGTCACGTCAGGCAGGCGCTCTTCTTCCGAAGCCGCCGTGAGCTTCTGCCGCAGCTCACCGATCTCCTGCCGCTGGTTGAACACCGCCTGCACCGAGACGCCGCCGGTGAAGTCGATGTCGAACAGGCCCTTGCCGCGAATCACCGAGGCCACGATCGCCATCACCGTGATCAGGATCGAGAGCGTCAGGCAATAAGGGAATAGTTTCATGAAGTCGATGTTCGTGTGGCCGATGACGCGGAGCATCTTTACCTTGCTGATCCACTGCCGTTTTTCGGCGACGTCGAAGATCACCCGCGCGACGAAGACCGAGGTAAACATGCTGATGGCCACGCCCACGCCCAGCGGAACGGCGAAGCCCTTGATCTGGTCGGTGCCGATGGCGTACATCACGATGGCGGCGATCATGGTGGTCAGGTTGGCGTCGACGATGGTGGCGCTTGCCCGATGAAAGGCGTTTCGGATCGCCATGCGCAGAGTAGCCCCACGTTCGAGCTCTTCGCGCAAGCGTTCATACACCAGCACGTTGTTGTCGACCGCCATGGCGATTGTCAGGGCCAGTCCGGCGAATCCCGTCAGCGTGAAGGCCGCCTTCACCGCGAGCATGATGGCGAACAGCACCAGCATGTTCAACACCAGCGCGATGTCGGCCACCAGCCCCGAGAAGCGGTAGTAGCAGAGCATGAACAGCGGCACCAGGATCGACGCAATAATCATGGCCTTGGTGCTCTTGGCGATCGTGTCGGTTCCCAGCGTCGCCCCGATATACAACTCGCTGATCGGTTCCTTGACCAGTTTGGCGGGCAGACTGCCGGCGTTGAGCACGTTCACCAGGAAATCGACTTCCGGCTGCGTGAAACTGCCGGTGATTTGCCCGTTCTCGTAAATCCTGCTATTGATCGACGGGGCCGAGTAGAGCACGTCGTCCAAAATAATCCCCAACTGGTACTTCAATCCGCCGATCTCATTGGGCAAATGGCTGCCGGTAAGCTCGCCGAAGAGCTGTCCGCCGGTGGTGTTGAAGCTGAAGTCGACGCACGGCCTTCCCTCGGCGGTGTCGGTGGTGGCGCGGGTAAGGTAGGCGCCGGTAACGTTATACTCGTCGTTGAGGACGAGCACCTCGGTGACGGTGGTCTTGTCCTTCCCCATCCCCTTCTCGCGGGTGCGAGTAACGACGGTGGGAACTTTAATGACGTCCTCGTGTCCTTTCGCGACCGGCGCCCACCATGCCAGCAGATTGTGGGCCGCATCGTACAACTTGCTCTGCGAGGGCTCGGCCTTGGCACGCTCAATCAGATCGGCGTCGCGGGATTCCTGCGTGTTGGCGAGGATGCGGAACTGCAGGCTGCCCTGGCTGCTGATCATCTGCTTGAGCTGGTCCACCTCCGCCTTGCTGGCCTCCGGGTCTTTGACGGTGATCGGATCGATGACCTCGATTTCGTCCGTGCCGTAGGGACGTATGACGACCTCCTTGGTCCCGGCGGGATTCACGCGGCGCTTGATGGCGTCGATCATTTTTCCCAGGTCGAAATCGGCCGGCTTTGGCTTCTCGATCTCGTACACCAGGATCACGCCGCCGCGGAGGTCGACGCCCAACTTCAGGTTCGGCCCCAGAAACAGAATGGCCACGCTCGCCAACAGGCTGAAGAGGATCACCCCGATCTTCCAGCCGTGATCGGGCATCCGCAGCTTCTTGCCCAGGTACGATCCGAGGAAGAACGACACGGCCACCACGCCCACGGCCACCAGCAGGTTGATGTACCAGAGCGAGGGAGCGGCCTCACCGGCCGGCGCTGCGGCGGCAAACAACGAATTCACGTACCAAGGCATGACTGTGGGGTTCCTGTAGCGTCGTACAAAAACGTCGATGACGTCCTACAATAGGCTGTAGCGTCCTAGGAAGACTCCTTCTGCGCGGCTCTATTTCTTGGCGGAATCGTCCGACGACTCGTCGCCCAAGACGCGGCCGATCGAACTCAAGGTAATGCGGAGTTTTGTGTTCGTGCTCTCGTCGACCTTCAACGTGACTTCGTCGGCCTCGCGGTTGACGTTGGCGACCACTCCGTAAACGCCGCCGATGGTGACGACGCGGTCGTTCTTCTTGACGGCGCCTAGCATCTGCTGCCGCCGCGACTGTTCGCGCTTCTGCGGACGGATCATCAGGAAGTAAAACAACCCGCCCAGGACGGCGAACAGAAGAAGAGGCTGCGCGAGCATCGACATGTCGCCGCCGCCCCCCTTTGGGTCGTTGGCCGCGAACAACGCCGCGCTGCCGGCCAGTTTCCATAGTGTTGCTTCCACGACAATTCTCCCTAGGTCGCGCGATCGTAAGCCCGTTATCTTAAGCCGTTACGGCACAAGCGACAAGGGGAGATCGACGCTCATCGCCCCCAAACTCGCCGTATGGGAGGGCCCGGATCGACTCCCGCGGCCCCGAAGGGGCCAAAATGGGCCCGCGGCCCCGAAAGGGCCAAAATGGAATAGCCCAGGGCAACGCCCTGGGGACCGGCGGCATCGGAAAAGCAAAGCCCTGAAAGGGGGCGGTGGCCCAGGCCGTGGCCCCTAATCCCCACCTTTGGACAATCGCTTCCACCCCTCGACCTTCGCCAACCTGAACTCCCCGAACCGATTAGCCTCGATCGCCTTGCGGGCATCGGCCATCAACCGCTGGTAGTAAGTGAGATTGTGAATCGTCAACAGAACCGGCCCGAGCATCTCTCTGGCCATAAACAAGTGACGCAGATACCCGCGACTGCGACGGCACGCCGCACACGGGCAACCTTCCTGGAGAGGTCTTTCGTCCCGCTCGAACTGGAGATTTCGCAGCCGCAACGGGCCTTCGTCGGTAAAAGCCATCGCGTTCCGCCCGTTGCGGGTCGGCATGACGCAGTCGAACAGGTCGATGCCTCGGACAATGCCGTCGAGCAGATCCTCGGGTCGGCCGACGCCCATCAGATAGCGCGGCCGTTCGGCGGGCAGTTCGGGCTCGGTCGCGTCGAGCATCCGCAGCATCTCGGTCGTCTCCTCGCCGACGCTTAGCCCGCCGACCGCGTAGCCGGCGAAATCCAGCTCCCGCAGTTGCCGCGCACACGCGGCGCGGAGGTCGGCGTCCAACCCGCCTTGAACAATGGCGAAGATCGCCTGATCGGGTCGCCGGGCGGCCTCGCGGCAGCGACGCGCCCAACGGACCGATCGCTGCATCGCGTCGGCGACCACCTCGCGCGAGTTCGGCAGCCCCACGACGTGGTCGAGCACCATCGCCACGTCGCTGCCAAGCGCCTCTTGGATGGCTACGGCCCTCTCGGGCGAAAGCGCCACCAACCGGCCGTCGATGTGCGAGCGGAAGATCGCCTCCTCCTCCGTCACCTTAATCAGATGGGCGAGGCTATAGAGTTGGAATCCGCCGCTGTCGGTCAGGATCGGTCCATCCCAGCCCATGAAGCGGTGCAGACCACCGAGCGCGGCCACTACGTCTTCGCCGGGCCGCAGCGAAAGGTGATAGGTGTTGGCCAGGATCATTTCCGCCCCGGTGGCGCGGAGTTGCTCGATCTCCAATCCCTTGACGCTCGCTTGGGTTCCCACCGGCATGAAGGCCGGCATTTGCACCGGCCCGTGCGTTGTCGAGAAGACCGCCCGCCGGGCGGCGCAATGGGAGTCGGTGTGTAAGAGGCGAAAGTCGAACATCGAAAAAAGCATCGCCGTCAGCCGGTGGGAGTCGGACCCACGACGGCGGATTTGCAATCAGGGTTGACCGTGCCACCACGATGCGGACCCTCTGCAAATCGGTTTTTCCTCGGGAATGTCGCCTATGCAGTAACGCGGCCGCTCTTTTTCCATCCTCTGCGGAAGCAATTCAGGTAACATCGTAGGTAACAACTCGCGATGATACAAGAGGATTTGCCGGGGTTGGGGGGCCGGGGGGGGCGGTGGGGCCGGGGGCTGCGGCCACGGAGTTATCATGGAGAAGCGTTATCGGGTGACATTGTTGATCGGGTGACATTGTTGGAGGAGGAGCGGCAGGAATTGCAGTCGATGGTATCTGCGGGGAGGAAAGCGGCACGTTCCAGCCGCAACTGATCGGCAAGTACCAGCGGCACGTGCCTGGCTTCGACGAGAAGACTCTGGCAATGTACGCCAAAGGCATGACCACACGCGACATCCAAGAACTGGTGCGGGAGTTGTACGGAGTCGAGGTCTCGGCGGTCTCGGAGGCCGAGCAGGCGTTGGACAGTTTCGCGCAAGCGTGGGACGGCAAGTATCCGACGATTGCGAAGATGTGGCGGGCCAAGTGGACGGACATCATTGCGGTTTTCGATTTCCCGCCGGCGATTCGCAAGGCGATATACACGACCGACGCTATCGAATCGGTGAACAGCGCGATTCGTAAATTCACGCGGCACCGCAAGATTTATCCCAACGAAGACTCGGCGGTGAAACTTGTTTTTATGGCGATCCGCGAGGCGGCGAAGAAGTGGATCGTGCCAATCCACCACGCAAGCGTTCACAGGCCGGAAACAGAGGGGGACGGAGGAGGTTTTCGGCGACAGTATCCGCCGCAGGAGAAGATGTTTCTCCGAAAACCTCCTCCGTCCCCTTGCCGTCCAGTGAACGGTTACATCCACCACTGGAAGGAAGCCTTGAATCACTTTGCCAGCATGTTTGAAGACCGAATGCCGATGTCACTGAGCAAATAACATACCACTCGCCTCTGACAGAAAAATCCGCACAGGCCCCGGGGAACTGTCCCGAGTCTCACGCCAGCGAAAATGGGACTGCCCCGCTTCCCCGCCCGATCTTCGCCGACAGCCTCCTCCGTCCCCTCCCACCAACGAGCCCGCGACTGCGTGATTGACAAGGCGTGCGGCGATCGCGATACTGAGGTTGAACAAGACGTACTCCTCACGCAGAGCGTGAGGGGTACATTTCGCGTTGCGATTCGTCTTCCCACCTGCGTCTCACCCCTGCACTTTCGTCAATCGAGCGAGCGACCATGTCACGAACCATTCCCGCGTTGCTTGAAATGATCCTGCTGGCTTGCACGACGTGCGCGTGGGCCGCCGACGCCAAGCCGGCCCGTCGATACTTCGGCCATGCTGCCGTCGAGGATCGCTACGGAGTCATTGCTCCTTGGTATCACGGATTGAACGGCCAATGCGACTTCCGCCTGCGAATCTCGGAGGAGACGCTCAAGCGGTATCCGTGGACCGAGCCGGGCAGATCCGTCATGCCGGGGCCGCATTATATCTTCAACGGCGTCTGGAACATCAAGCCGGACGGCGCCATCAGCGTCAATTACAACTTGAGCGACTGGGACAACGGCGACGTCGGCCAGCGGACTTTCAGCCTGCTTCTCAGCCAGATCGACTACTATCGCTACTCCGGCGATCCGGCCGCGCTGGGCATCATCACCATGACCGCCGACAACGCCATCGACAACTGCCAGACGCCGGCCGATCATCCCTGGCCGCGGTTCTTCATCAGTTGTCCGACCAAGGGAAAGGCCTACCAGAAGGCCGATCCGCACGGCTTCATTCAATTGGACATCAGCGCCTACGTCGGCTTCGGACTGGTCGGCGCGTACAAACTGACCGGAAATGTTCGCTACTGGGAGACCGCCAAGCACTGGGCCGACCTGCTGGCCGAACATTGCAACCACAAGCCGGGCGCCTCGCCCTGGCCGCGATACGCCAATCCCGAGGACGTTCCGGCCAAGGGCGTCCTGGGCGATTGGGGACCGGCAAACGTGCAGACGGGCAGCGTCGCGCTCATTCTGCGGTTCCTCGACGAGGTGATTCGCAGCGGCTACACGGGCAAGAGCGATTCGCTGCTCACCGCACGCGACGCCGGCGAGAAATACCTCCGCGAAGTGCTGCTGCCCAACTGGAATGTCTCCGCCAATTTCGGCCGCTACTATTGGGACTGGGACAATCCGGTCTACACGTTTGCGGTCGCCGGCTTCGTCTCGCAATACATGATGGACCGGCCCGAGGCGTTTCCCAACTGGAAGACCGATGTCCGCAACATCATGTCGCAGGCATTCTGCCGGCTGAGCGTCAACCCCGAGTCGATGGGCGGCGTCTATTCGGGCGCCTGGGCACATCCCGAGGCCAACAACTGTTGCCTTACGTCGTTGCAGTATCCGATGACGGCCACCGCCGCCGCCTTCGCCCGCTATGGCGTGCTGACCAACGATGCCTGGGCCCGCGAACTCGCACGGCGGCAGGTGATCCTCTGGACCTACGACATCCACAAGACCGGCGTCGTCGAAGACCTCATCAATGGCGGTGTCTTCGTGGCCGCAACCTGGTTCAACTGCGGAATTGCCTGGCCGTTCAAGGCGCTGCTCGACCACATGGCCTGGCAGCCCGAGTTGACCGGCGCCAGCCGCGAAAACCACATCATGCGAACCTCGGCGGTCGTCAGCGACGTCCGCTACGGCAAGGGAAAGATCGTTTACCGCACCTTCGATGCGATCGCGCCGAGCGAAGACGTCCTGCGGCTGGCGTTTGCCCCGAAATCGGTTTCGGCCGACGGCAAACCGTTACGGCAACGAAAAGCTCTCTCGGAAGACGGCTACACCCTCAAGCCGTTGCCGAACGGCGACTGCATCGTCACCATTCGCCACGACGGATGCCGCAACGTGGTCGTCGAGGGGGACGATCCGCAACAAATGGTCGAAGATGAGGATGAGCGGCTGCAATACGAAGGATCTTGGATCGTCGAGCAATCGCCCGGCGCATCGGGCGGCCATTTGCACGTGACCGAGACCGCCGCAGCGAGCGTCAGCTTCGAATTCGAGGGGAACCAGGTTCGCTTGATCGGGCGAGCCGACCCGAAAGGCGGCCGCGCCGACGTCTATCTCGACGGCGTGAAGCAGCTCTGCGGCATCGACTTCTGGAGCCCCGTGGCCCGCGACCAGCAAGTCCTCTGCTACAAGAATGGGCTCCCACAGGGCAAGCACACCCTGAAGATCGCGGCACGGGGCACGAAGAATCCATACGCGAAAGGCACGCGGGTGTACATCGACGCCCTGCAATGGTCGGCCGCCCAGGGTGAAGCCGGCCTGGGCGAGGCGGGCGGCCCTTCTGGCGCGCAGCGCGTGATCTTCGGCTACGTCAAACGCAAGGACTATGTCGATGCGCAAGGCCACGCCTGGCGTCCCGCCGCCGAATACGTGATGCGGCTGCGACCGCTGGCCGATCTGGAGCCCATCGCCTGCTGGACCGCTCCGAAGGCAATCGAAGTGTCGAACACGAAAGACGCCGAGTTGTACCGCTACGGCGTTCACGGACGCGATTTCACCGCCTACTTCACGGTGGACCCGCGATCGACGTATCACGTTCGCATCAAACTCTGCCAGGCCGATGCACCGTCCGCACCCGGCAAGCTCGCCACGAGCATCGACATCCAGGGGAAGACGGTTGCCACCGACGTCGACATCGCCGCCACGGCCGGCGGGTTGGGCAAGCCGCTCGATCTCGTCTTCAACGACGTCAAGCCGCAACACGGCATGGTCGCCGTTCGTTTCTGGAATCGCTTCGACGGCGAGGCGATGGTCCAGGCAATCGAGCTCGGCCCCGGCCGCAGCCAGCCCGGCGCCAAACCGGTGCGAGCCTCAGCCCCGCCGAAGTCTACCCCTTAATGATGGACACGGCATCAACGAGAGTCACAGGACTTATTCGTCTCATGCGTCCCGCAAGTCCCGGAGAAGGCGCAGATGCCGCCGATGGGCCCTTGCTAACAAAGAAGAAGACCAACATGGAGGTTGGATCAAGGCTGTGTTGCCAAGCAGCCACCAGCAACACTTTGCCAGGACACTACCTGGTGCAGCGGCCACTTGACCGCTTTGCGGCCGCATTGCTAAACTGGTGTGTTTGGACATTTCCGGCATCAATCGGTCGAGGGTGGTCCCGTGGCTGTAACTTGTGTGATTGGACTTCAGTGGGGTGACGAAGCGAAGGGCAAGATCGTCGACCTGCTGACCGAACAGAACGATATCGTCGTCCGTTACCAGGGCGGGGCCAACGCCGGGCATACCGTCGTCCGCGAGGGGGAGACGTTCAAGCTCTCGCTGGTGCCCAGCGGAATCTTCCGGCCCGAGGTGCAATGCGTCATCGCCACCGGGGTGGTGCTGAATCCCGCCAGTCTCCTCGACGAGATCGACGGTCTGACCAAGCGCGGCGTCACGGTCGGCAAGAATCTGATGATCAGCGATCGGCTGCACGTCATCTTCCCCTGGCATTTCGAGGAGGACCGCTTGCTGGATCAATGCGGCGGCGGCGAAGCGATCGGAACCACCATGCGCGGCATCGGCCCGTGCTACCGCGACAAGGTCGGCCGCTCGCTGGCCGTGCGACTGGGCGACATGTACCGGCCCGAGTTCCGCTCGCGGATCGAGCAGATCGTGCGGATGAAAAACCAACTGTTCGCTTCCTTCGCTGAAGAATCGCCAAAAAATGTGAGCACAGGCGCCGCAACTCAGCCGGCGCCCGTCCGTCAGACGTGAAACTCGACGCCCAGCAGATATTCAACCAATACCACGCCTTCGCCCAGCGGCTGGAGCCTCACGTGGCCGACACGACGGCCTACCTGCTCGACGCGGCCGAAACAGGCAAGCGGATACTCTTTGAAGGGGCACAGGGCTCGCTGCTGGACATTGATCACGGCACCTTCCCGTTTGTCACTAGCAGCAATAGTTCGGGCGTCGGCGTGTCGGCGGGCTCAGGCGTGCCGGGGCGATATATCACCAAGGTCATTGGAATCATCAAGGCATATACGACGCGAGTCGGCGGCGGGCCGTTCCCCACCGAGCAGAACAACACGACCGGCCAGCATATCCGCGACCGCGGCAACGAATACGGCACGGTCACGCGGCGGCCGCGGCGCTGCGGCTGGTTCGACGCGGTGGCCGCCCGCTACACCACTCGGCTGGGCGGTGTCGATTCGCTGGCGGTCATGTTGTTAGACGTGTTGGGCGAGCTGCCGGAGTTAAAGATTTGCACCGCCTACGAATTGGACGGCCAACGGACCACCGATTTTCCCAGCCACGTGGACGATCTGCGCCGCGTCGTGCCGGTGTACGAGACGCTGCCCGGCTGGCAGAAGGAAATCAGCGGCGTGGCCCGGCTCGACGATTTGCCGGCCAATGCGAGGAGATATCTCGAGCGGATCAGCGAGTTACTGCGCCGGCCGGTGGAGATCGTTTCGGTTGGACCCGACCGACGGCAGACGATATTTGCAAAGTGAGGGATTAGGGGCTAGGGATTAGGGGTCTAGGGATCAGGGGTCAGGGGTCAGGGATCAGGGATTAGCTGCTACGTGACGCAACGTCCTTTTCCTTCTAATCCCTATTCCCCGCCCTTAGGCCCGCGTCTCTGGCCCCTGGCCCCTGGCCCCTGACCCCTGACCCCTAATACCTAGTTCCTAGCGTCCCATGCCCGACGAACTCCCCGACATCCCGCGCGAACGTCTTCCGCGCCACATCGCGGTGATTATGGACGGCAATGGGCGTTGGGCGCGGCAGCGGGGGCTGCCGCGCATCGAGGGCCATCGCGCCGGCGCGACCAGCGTTCGCCGCGTTACGGAGGAGTGCGCCCGGCTGGGCATCGAGCAGCTCACGCTCTATTGCCTGTCGAGCGAGAACTGGAAACGCCCGCCCGAGGAACTCGATTTCCTGCTGCAACTGCTCGCAGCAATATCTGGTCGAAGAGCGGCCGCGGATCATGGAACACAACATCCAGGTGCGATGGATCGGCCGCCGCGAAGAGTTGCCGGAGGCGCGCGGTGCAAGGGCTCGACGAGACGGTCCGCCTAAGCGCGGCCAACACGGGCCTCCGCGTGTGTCTGGCGATCAACTACGGCGGCCGGGCGGAAGCTGGTCGACGCCGTGCGCCGCATCGCCGACGAGGTCCGCCGCAACCAGCTCGATCCGGCGGCCATCGACGAGAAGACCGTTTCCGACCGATCTCTACACGGCGGGCATGCCCGACCCCGACTTGCTGATCCGCACGGCGGGCGAGATGCGGGTGAGCAATTTCCTGCTCTGGCAGATCAGCTACGCGGAGATTTGGGTGACGCGACGCCCACTGGCCCGACTTCGACGAGCAGCAATTGCACGCCGCGCTGCGGAGCTACGCCGCCCGCGACCGGCGATTCGGCGGTTTGAACGGCTAGTCGGCGCAGTGTACCGACGTTCACAACACAGAAGCCGAGACACTGGGTTCATTTCCCATCCCGGGTGGAGCGTTCTGCACTAACCTGGGTAGCTGAGACGCTCAGTTTGCGAGGACTGCCATCCAGAGAATAGTCCGCTCAGGAAATTGCTGAATGATGGAGAATATCTGCCGGAATTGTTGACATAATTCTGACGTTTGGTAAAACCAGATACTATGCACCGTGGGGTTTTTCCCGGGCAGGACGGATCGGCAGTGGCTCAGGACGAGAACGAGCATCGGGCATCTCTGAATCATTCGTGTTTCTTGTTTAAGGGTATACCTGCCATGAAGACTCTCTTCGCAACTCTGGCTTTTGTCGCATTGATGGCTTGGGGTACGGCCTGCCAAGCTGGCGTGGTCGGCGTTGCCGCCGATGACGGCGATGGCGCGGTCGTTTGCACGGGCACATGGACCGCAACCCCCGGTTGGACGCCTGAGTCTGAAACCGATGCCGGAACCATGGCGATCGTAGGGGATCAATATTGGGGACCAGGGCATATCGGCACTGAGGGCCTGGACGACGCCGCCCACTTCACGGTCGATGGGATCCGACCGTCAAGCTGCGGACGACGATCGATAACGACACGGGCTTCTCTTGGACGAGTCTATCTCGTCAATATCTATATGGACCAACCGTTTACGGTGTCTATGCCAACGGTCTATACGCCCGATACGAGCGAGCCCGGCTGGACTGTCGGAAGCTATGATGCGACAGCGACTCTAGTAAGCGGCCACTATAAGGCATCGGTGAATTACGTAGGCGGGACGCCAATTCCCGACTGGGGACGTTGGACTTCAGCTACAAGTTGACGTTTGACGGCACCGTCAATTACTGCCAGGAAATGATTCCTGTTCCCGAGCCGGGGTCGCTGGTTCTGGTGCTTAGTGGGCTGGTTGGCTTGCTTGTTCGTGCGGCGCAAGTTCGCTCGCTAGTGCCCATCTTGCTTCGCTATCTGCGGCGGATATAATCGCTTGCGATGGGCTGTGTCGTTTTCTTGCGGCGCATCGAGCCTCGCATGGATGTTTCGCCTTTCTCCCACCGCAGGTCTTTGACGCTTCGCAACCGCGCCGTGCGCATCTGGTCGGAATTGCCGGCAACGGGATGCGGGCGCTGGCCGACGTGCTGCTGGGCTGGGGATGGGCTCTAAGCGGCTCCGACCTGGACATCGAATCGCCGGCGGTCGTTCACGTGAAGAGGGGGACGGAGGAGGTTGTCGGGAAGGTCGTCGGCAAGTGGAATGGCGTCTCCCCGACAACCTCCTCCGTCCCCTTCACTGGCGTGCGACTCTTCAGAGGCCATGCCGCCGAAAATCTCCCGGGGAAACCGAGTTGGTCGTCTATAGCGACGCCGTGCCAGCCGACGAATCCCGAACTTCGCCGCGCCGCCGAACTGCGGCATTCCCACGTTGAGCTACTTCCAGATGCTCGGCCGGCTCGGCGACGGGCGCCGCACGGTGGCCGTCGCCGGCACGCATGGCAAATCGACCGTCACGGCCATGCTCGCCCATCTGCTGATCCACGCCGGCCTCGATCCGACGGTCGTCTGCGGCGCCACGCCCGTCGGCGCCAGTGTCGGGCGGTGCGGGCGGAGAGTCTGGGGGGCAGGAGGGGAACGGCAGGAGAGTGGTCGGCCAGTCGTCTTCCCTGTCGCGCAGATCCCGTACTCGACAACCTCGCTCCGTCCCCCTTCATTCGGCAGTGGCCAGCTGTTGCGTGGTCGAGGCCTGTGAGTATCGGGCCAATTTTCTCCACCTTCGCCCGCTGGCAGGCGGCGATCTTGGGCATCGAGCCCGACCATTTCGACTGCTACGATTCGCTCGCACAACTCGAAGCGGCCTTTCGCCGCTTCGCCGAGTCGATTCCCGGCGACGGCTTGCTCGTGGCACGGCACGATTGCCAGTCCACCCGCCGGGTAACGGCCGGACTGCCGTGCCGCGTCGAGTCGTTCGGCTTCTCGGCCGACGCCGACTGGTCGGCCGCAGAGCGCGCTCGAAGAGGATCGCGGGCGATTCCGCTTCGAGATTCGCCGGTTTGGCCGTCGGTTGTGCGAGGTCGATTGCCGATGCCGGGCCGGCACAACGTGCTGAACGCCCTGGCCGCCGCCGCGCTGGCCTGTGCAGAACAGGCTGTCGCCGCGAGCAGATTTCGGCCGGCTTGGGCAGCTTTCCGGGCCTGCACCGGCGGCTGGAATCGCTGGGACGATGGCGCGGCGTCGACGTTGATCGACGATTACGCCCATCACCCGACGGAAGTGACGGCGGCGTTGGCGGCGGTTCGTCGATGGCCCCCGCACGCCAGGCTGTGGTGCGTTTTTCAGCCGCATCAGGCGTCCCGAACGGCGCGGCTGCTGGACGAATTGGCCGCCAGCCTGCAAAATGCCGACAAAGTGTTGGTGGCCGAGATTTTTCGGGCACGCGAGGGCGATCCCCAGCCGGGGGAGGTCACGGCGGCCGACCTCGCCCGGCGGGCCGCGGAGCTTGGCGTCGAGGTCTTGCCGGGCCACGCCGCCCAGCGAGATCGTCGAAACGCTGGAAACCCAGTTGGCCCCCGGCGACGTATTGGTTACTCTAGGGGCTGGCGACTTGGAAATTGCGGCCGGCTGCGGGACGAGAGAACGTGTCGCGGTCGTCGACCAGGTCGGCTTTCTCGGTGTCGTCATTTGATTTCGTTTCGCCACGATTGAGGTCCCATGGGTCTAATGACCGGTTTTGAGAAGATCGTGCGGCAGAGCGAACCGCTGGCGATGCACACTTGGTTTCAGTTGGGCGGCCCGGCGGAATACTTCGCCGAGCCGGACACGATCGATGAACTGACCGCCGCTGGTGCGGCGATGCCACGAGGAGGGCATCGACGTGCGGCTGCTGGGCCAAGGCTCGAACATCCTGGTGCGCGACGAAGGCGTGCCCGGGCTGGTGATCCACCTTTCCGCGCCGGCGTTCTGCGATATTCGCGATCGAAGGCCGCTCGGTCGCCGCCGGCGGCGGGGCCCTGCTGGGGCGGGTCGTCACCACGGCGGTCCATCGAGGGCTGGCCGGCCTGGAAACGCTGGTCGGCATTCCCGGCACCGTCGGCGGGGCCCTGCACGGCAACGCCGGCGCCCACGGCGGCAACATCGGCCAATGGACCTTCGCAAGCCACCGTGCTGACCGCCGCCGGCGAGGTCGCCCAGCGCAGCGGCGACGACCTGGCCTTCGATTATCGGCAGAGCAACCTCGACGAGCTGGCCATCCTCGAAGCCCGTTGCGAGTTGGAGGAAGACGATCCGCGGCAGCTTGCCCAGCGGATGCAGAAACACTGGATCGTGAAGAAGGCCTCGCAGCCGATGGGCCACCAGAGCGCCGGCTGCGTGTTCAAGAACCCGCGCGGCGTCGGCGCCGGCAAGCTGATCGACGACGCTGGCCTGAAGGGCACCCGCATCGGCGGCGCCGTGGTCAGCGACCGCCACGCCAACTTCATCATCGCCGAGCCCGAATGCACCAGCCAGGACGTGCTGCGGCTGATCGAGCTGGTCCGCGGCCAGGTCCGCGATCGGATGGGGGTCGAGTTGGAATTGGAATTGGAGATTTGGTGAGCACGGGAAGGGGACGGAGGGAGTTGTCGTGACAAGACCTTTGACAATGGAAAACGTCCCCCCGACAACTTCCTCCGTCCCCTTTCGGTCACACCAACCGTAACCCTCGCATGGCCGCCGCCAAGAAGCAATCCTCTGCATCGATGAAGGCCGCACGGCTGCGGAAGCTCTTCTTCTGGCTGTTCGGGCCGGCCCGCACCGCAGTCGTTATCGTTCTGCTGTTCGGCGTGTTCGTCGGCGGGACGTGGTATGCGTGGACGAGGTTGAAAGGCCGCATTCTTGCCCGGCCCGAATACCGGATCGGTCCCGAGCAGGTTGAGATCACGCCGCAGCCGCCGTGGATTCCACGAAGCGACGTGCGGGCCGAGGTCTTTCGCAGCCCGACGCTCGATGGCCGCCTGTCGATCACCGACGACGATCTTGTCAGACGGATTTCCGACGCCTTCGCTCGCCATCCCTGGGTGGCGAAAGTCGGGCTGGTCACCAAGGAATATGGCATGGTGAAGGTGCAGCTCGTCTACCGCAAGCCGGTGTGCATGGTCCAACTGCCCGACGGCGGATTCGTGCCGGTCGACGTCGAGGGGACGCTGTTGCCCACCGACGCAGGCGACATCACGCCGACGGAAGCCGCTCGTTATCCGCGGCTGTTGGGCATGGATCGCGGACCGACCGCTCCCGCGGGAACCCGTTGGGGGGACGCCCGCGTGATCGGCGCAGCGGAAATCGCCGCCGCCCTGGGCGATAAATGGGAGCCGATGCGGTTGGACCACATCGAACCCGCCGCCGACACGAGCGCCGCGGCAAACGGCTTTGCCGGTCGAGCGACCGAGCCGGTTTTCACGCTCGTCACCCGCGCCGGCACGCGAATCGTCTGGGGATATGCCCCCGGCGCCAACGCCGTGGGCGAGTTGCTGCCGGCGGAGAAAGTCGCCCGGCTGCAACACTACTTCGAGAACCTACGACACGCTCGACGGTCCACAGGGCAAGCCGCAGAACCTGAACATCCGCGATTTGCCGCCGGCGGTCCGGCCGTGACGGACGAGGGGGACGGAGGAGGTTGTCGGGAGAGCGTCTTCCATTGCCGAAAGGGTTTTCCCGACAACCTCCTCCGTCCCCTTTCGTTTGCACCGGCTATCCCGGCTGATCCAGGTAGCCGGCGCGAAGCACGCGGTATTCGCCGCTTGTGGTGTCGAGGTCGTGGACGTTGAAGTTCGTGTCGATATTGAAGCCTGGGTAGCGCACGGCGAAGTTCAACGAGGCGGAGCCGGTCTTGTCGTGGCTGCGGATGCGATGGAACACGCCCCGCGGCCAAACCAGCATCGCCGCGCCGTCGTAAACGACCTTCCCGCCATGCCGGATCTGATGCGGCTCGACGTCGAAGCTCTCGATTTGCCCGTGCGCCTTCGTGTAGATATCGACGAAGCGCGTGCCGTAGAGGACGATGAGGTTGTCGTCCTGGTGCGGGTGCATGTACCAGGGGCGCGCCACGTTGCCCACCGGGCCCGGCGAAACGGCGCCGCCGTCGTGCAAGACGCGGTCGATCCCATCGATGCGCGGCAGCACCTCGGTCGGCACCATATCGAACGACACGCCCGGCGTCTTGCGAAGCACACGCAGCGGAATGATGCGGTACAGCCCGGCGACTTGCTGAAAAACGGCGTTTTCGGAATTCATGCGACAACCTCGGCTGCTTCGTCGAGACTTGGCGAACCTACAACGGGACGAGTATATTGCCTCCGCGAAGTCAATGAAAGCACACCTACGGGGATCATTCATGGTCTAGGGCATAGCACGCACGCGGTGCCATACCAACCCGAAGCGCGAGCGAGGGCAACTCCTTCTCCGATCCTCGCTTGCGCTTCGGGTTGGTATTGCGACATGAGAATCCCGGCGAGGGCTGGGTGATGCTGCACGATTCCGGCAGGCCGGGCGAGGGCCGCGGCGGGGCGCTACCCCCCCATTTGCGAAGGCGGATATGCCTGGCAAAAAACCCAAACTGCCGCGAATTGGCCATGACCCCGCCGGAGAATATGGCTAGAATACGCCCTTGGCCTTGCTTTTCGGCTCCCTGCGACTGCCCGACACTTCGCGGAGGCGCTAGCTTCAGGGCCGCCCTCCGTCAGTCGCAAGGTTGCAGCAGATCGGATAACTCATGGCAAATGCCGCAGGGCCGAGCCCACACACCTTTCACATCCCCGTGATGGGCACCGGCTTCATGATCGACGCCCCCCTGCGGGTGGCGAAGTACGGCATCTCCTCGGTCATCTCGCTGGTCGATGACGTGCTGATCGAGCAGATGCGGCGGTATCACTGCGAGAAGAACGGCGAACCCTACGAGGAGATCGGCAACACGCGACGACGACGCACGTGCCCGGCGCATCACGGCCTATCTGAACCTGCTGGATCGCCTGGTCCGCCGGCAGGTCGAGCGGCTGCAAGCGTCGCCGTTCGAGCCGGCAGCGAGATCACCCGCTACTACGAGCTGCTGCCCGAGTCGCCGCTGCGGCAAGCCTACCGCGAGATGCTGGCGACCGCCGACGGCCCACAGCGGCGGCAGCTCCAGGACCGGCTCCGCCGCCGGGCCGTGCCCGGCAGCATCGACGTGAACATCATGTCGAAGGGCGACCGCGACCTCTATCGCAACGGCGAGAAACTGCCGGCCAAGTACAGCGACGCCTCGGCGGCCCTGCGAGGTTTCGCCGAGAGCACGCTGGCCTCGTCCATCGTGTTCTCGGCCGGCATCAATCCCCGGCTGTACAGTTACGCCGCCGAGTTCGACGACTTCTTCCCCGACGAAGACGGCGTGCTGAAGAAGAAGATCATCCTCAAGGTAAGCGACTATCACTCGGCCGAGATTCAGGGCCGGTTCTTTGCCAAGCGCGGGCTGTGGGTGTCGGAGTATCGCGTCGAGTCGGGCTTGAACTGCGGCGGACACACCTTCGCCACCAAGGGGCTCCTGCTCGGGCCGATCCTGGAACGAGTTCGTGCGGAAGAAGCAGGAACTTGCCGACACGACTGCACGCCACCTGCGTCAAGGCCCTGGCCCAGCACGGCCGAGCGTCCGACAAGCGCCCCGCGACTTCCGCATCACCGTGCAAGGCGGCATCGGCACCGCCGAAGAAGACCGCCTGCTCCGCGAGCACTACGGCGCCGACGGCACCGGCTGGGCCACCCCGTTCCTGCTGGTGCCCGAGGTGACGAACGTCGACGACGAGCATCTTCGCAAACTGTGTGCGAGGCCAGCGACGGCGACGTCTATCTGAGCGACAGTTCGCCCTTCGGGCTGCCGTTTTGGAACCTCCGCACGTCGGCCAGCGAAAACGCCCGGCGCCGCCGCATCGCCGAGGGTCGCCCCGGCAGCCCTTGCATCGAAGGGCTACGTCAGACTGTTCAACACCGAGTTCACGCCGCGGCCGATCTGCACCGCCTCGCGCCAGTACCAGCAGCAGAAGCTCGAACAGCTCGCTGCACGAGGATCTGACCGACCAACAGCGCGCCGCCATGCGCGAGAGCGTGCTGGCCAAGTCGTGCATCTGCCACGATCTGGCGGGCGGGGCCACGCTGAAGCTCGGCATCGATCCCGGCCGCCACGCCGGCGATCTGCTGCGGCCCGAACATCGTGAACTTCTCGAAAGTCGCCACGCTGGAGGAGATGGTAGGCCACATCTACGGCCGCACGTCGCTGCTGGCCAATCCTGCCCGCCCCCACCTGTTCCTCCGCGAACTGGCGATCAACATCGACTTTCTTCGCGAGGAACTCGGGAAAGTCGCGGCTAGGCATCCGCTGTTACGCCCTCGACTACTTCCAGGAATTTCGCGATAATCTGCTGGGAGGCATCGACCACTATCGGCGGTTCGCCGATCGGATCGGCCCGGCGGCGCGAGTCGCGTTTCTCGTCGAGCTCGAGCGATTGCGGACGGCGGTTGCGGCGATTCCGATCACGGTGGAGGAGACGCCGGCCGACGACGCCGATTCCTGGGGGAGCCGCCTGGCATCGTGACGGCAGGGGACGGAGGAGGTTGTCGCAAGAACGTCGTGACTCGTGTGAAACCTCCCACGACAACCTCCTCCGTCCCCCTCGCCCCGCCGCCAGTTGCAGGCGGATAAGCGTGCTGAAAGCGATCACAATGAAGAATGGAGGGAGGAAGAGCTATGGACACGTTGGAAGCCATCCGCACCCGCCGTAGCGTTCGCAAGTATGAAGATCGGCCCGTGCCCGAGGAACTGGTGCGAAAGCTGCTGGCGGCGGCGATGAGCGCCCCGAGCGCCCGCAACCAGCAGCCCTGGCAGTTCGTGGTGATCGACGACCGGCGGATGCTGGCCGACGTGGCCGAGATCAATCCGAACGCCCAAATGGCTCGCCAGGCCCCGCTGGGCATCATGGTCTGCGGCGATCTGTCGCTGGAGAAGTCGCAGGGCTATTGGGTGGTCGATTGTGCGGCGGCCGTCGAGAACCTGCTGCTGGCCGCCCACGCCCTGGGGCTCGGCGCGGTCTGGACCGGCGTCTTTCCGCGCGACGAGCGAATGGAAGGGCTGCGGCGCTTGGTAAGACTCCCGAAGAACGTCATCGCCCACAGTTTTGTCGTCGTCGGCTATCCGGCCGAGCAGCCCCCGCCCCAGGATCACTTCCGCCAAGACCGCGTACACCGCAACGGCTGGTGAGCAGCCGTGCGGGGACTGTCCCAATTTCTGTGTCAGCGACAATGGAACTGTCCCCTTTGCCCAACTTCCCATCACGGGCTGGAAGTGCGTGCGATAGGACTACTACAGAGCCTACAGAGCCAGCCGCTTGACGTTTGTGGTCCGGCCTTAAGGCGGCAATTCCGGCGGAAGGCCGGCTGAGGACGAAATTACGAACGATGTTGCCGTTTTTCTGATCCGTTTTCTGATCCGTGGCGCCGTCTGACACAGATTTTCTCATTTTGGCACACCGTTCGCAGTATACGTGAGCCAGATGGCTGCCCCGGGGCGAAACGGGGCTGGGGCCGGTGCAGGAAGGCGAGGCAGGGGCCGCAACAGAGAAGACGGCTGAGTCGGGGGTCGAACTGAGGAAGAGACAGCGTTTGGTTTAAGTGTAATCGTAGAAACGTCTTAATTAGACACAGGTTACCTATCCCCGAGGAAACGGAGCAAAGAGGCACCCCCCGACGGATCGGAAGCCCCCGCTTCCGATAACGACTGGCGAGCTGACGGTTGGTCGCCCGAACCACTGTCAGCTCGCCTGTTTTATTTTGCTACAGCAAAATTGAACACTTTGCGTGGAATTGAACAGTTCTGGGTAGTGGGTCAACCGTGTGTTGCTGAGTAATCTGTTTCCTCAGAGCGAGCCGCCTCTATCGGATGGGCCTAGAAGAACGGGCGGCATTGAGCGCGGCATAGAGCATTGCCAGGCCGGTGAATCCGGCGATCAGACGACCGCCCATCGTCGGCCACGCCACTACCCAGTAGAAGTAAAAGATGGCAAGAGCGGCGTATAGCGCCACCGTGAGTTTTCGGCGCATGTTGCACCTATCAGCCTAATCCTAGCCTTGCGATCATCATCGCTCAAGCCTGGCTACCCCCAGCAAAAGAGACGGCATATTTTGCTTAGCCTAACGCCTCCCACACAGATGTCAGTCGTCTCAGCCGAGAACCAGAGAATCGGTTCCGAAGAGGAAGAGGCGGCGGGCAATCGCTCTACTTGCCTATTTCTTGCCTATTTCGTCGCAGACGTGAGCGATCCGCCGCACAGCTTCGTCGATCTCGGCTTCGGTGGTCGTGGCGCCGAAACTGAAACGAAGGGAGGATTTCACCAGATCGTTGGGCAGAACCATCGCGCGAAGCGTCGGCGAAAGCTCGGTCGAGCCGCTCGAACAGGCTGAACCGACCGAACAGGCCACGCCGGCGAGGTCCAGCGCCATCCGCAGCATCTCGCCGTCATGGCCGGGAAACGCGACGTTGCTGGTTTGCGGAAGACGCTTTGCTGTAGTTCCGTGAACGACGATACTGGGCACAACGGCGCGCAGCCCTCGCTCGAAACGATCTCGCAATGCCGTCAATCGCCGGGCGTGCTCGTCTTGCTCCTTCCGCCAGAGTTCCAGTGCGGTGGCCATGCCGATCGCCAACGCGACCGGCTCGGTGCCGGGCCGCAGGCCCTCCTGTTGATGACCGCCGAACCAAAGCGGCGCAAGCGGGACGCCGTCGCGCAGCAGCAACGCGCCGATGCCGGGCGGACCTTGGAACTTGTGGGCCGAAACGCTCATGGCCGCCACGCCCAACGCACGGAAGCTCACCGGCAGCTTGCCGACAACTTGCACGGCGTCGGTATGCAGCGGGACCCCGGCCTGATTGCAGATTGCGGCCAACTCGGCGACCGGTTGCAGCACGCCGGTTTCGTGATTGCCCAACTGCACGCTGACCAAGCGAACAGCGTCAAGGGGGACAGTCCCATTTTCGCCGACCACGGCTTCGGCGTGGTGCCCGCGAAAATTGGGACAGTCCCCCAGCAGCGGCGGCAACTGATCGGCGCGAACGACGCCCTCGGGTGTCAGGCCCAAAGTGTCCAGTCGCCAGCCCTGTTCCAAGAGGTGTTCGGCCGGCTCGATCACGCTCTGGTGTTCGCCGGCGGAGATGACGATGCGACCGACGGAGGGATTAGGGATTGGGGATTGGGGATTGGGGGATGGGAGGCGGGGGGCGGGAGACTGGGGAACGCTGCCGACTGCCGACTGCCGACTGCCGACTGCCGACTGCCGACTGCCGACTGCCGCCCGCGCGATTCCCAGCACGGCGAGATTATTGGCCTCCGTGCCGCCGCTGGTAAAGATGAGCCGGTCGCGCTGCGGCGGAGCCAACTCGCCGCCGAGAATCTCGGCGATCGTTTCGCGGGCTTCCTCCAGCGCCCGGCGAGCCTGCTGGCCGGGGCGATGCTGGCTGGCCGGGTTGGCGTAGGCCGCAAAGCCGAACTCGGCCATCGCTTCTACTACTTCTGGCCGGGTCGGAGTCGTGGCGTTATGGTCGAGGTAGATCGTTTCCATCTGCACAATTCTATCTAAAGTTGGCCCGGCAAAAAACTGCCGTTGCCCCAGCCCCCCAAATACTGCTATCATCCCCCGTTCTCACGTCACGATCAGGGATGGTCTTTTGCACGCAAGGAGGCGTCGCTAGTCATGCACCGGCCGGCAACTACTGCATTTCGGGCATTCTTGATGTTGGCATGTTCGGTGACAATCCCCGTGTTGGCGATATGGGGCGCCTCGTGGTCGGAAGTCGTCAAGAAGTTCCAGAACATTCCCTGTCCGGCGATCCTGAACCTCGCGTGGGCGTCGCCGTCGACGCCGGCGGCGGCCAGCGAGACTGCTCGGTCCGCGCCGCGGGGCTTGACCAGCGAACACCAGCCCACGCCGATCGTTGCTCCCGCCTTGTCGGTCGAGTCGGCGGGCAGGAACGTCGGCGAGGGGGACAGTCGCATTGTCGCCGAGACGAAAGCCGGGACAGGCCCAACCGCCGCGGTTCCGTCCGACTATCGCGAAATTCAGAAACGTCTGCAGAAGCTCGGCGCTACGTATTACGTGCTGGAATCGTGGGGAAACAACCAGCAGTTGTACCGCTTCTTCTGCAAGATGGCGGTGGCGGGAAACGCCGACTACGTGCACTGTTTCGAGGCGACGCATTCCGACCCGCTCCGGGCGATGGAGCAAGTGCTACAAGAGGTTGAATCCTGGCGAGGAGGGCTCCGCTACGGCGGATAGTCGGCAGTCGGCAGTAGGCAGTGGGCAGTCGGCAGTGGGCAGTCGGCAGTCGGCAGTCGGCAGTAGTATGACAGCGCTAGGTTTTTCCGGCACCACCTGCTAATGTTTTTGCACGGCGTTGTCGGCTTTCGTAGGACATTCGATTTCGTTCTTGATGATAATCGTTGATGTTGGAAAGTAGTTCAATGAGATCAGGATCACATTCAAGCGACCGTTGCAAGAGAGGTCCGAGTGCTCGGACCACCTGCTCCAGTGTGATCTCCGGATTTTTTCCCCCGCAAGTGCGTCGTCTCGGCAGCCAGGAGGTACATGCTGATGCGCGAACAAAGCCAGTGACGTATCAGACTCTGATAGGTTCGCACCTCGAACGCGCCGAATCCACAGTACTGTTTGGCCCGTTCAAACCACATTTCCACATGCCAGCGAGCGAAGGCCGCTTTCAGCATTTCCTCCAACGACGTACTTTCGGAGGCGTTGCTGACGAAATACTTGATTTCACCCGTTGCCGCATTGCGGGCTACCATCAACCAGTACGGCCGATCCGTGGGGCAGGATTCGCCTTCGGCGTCTTTGGCCACCAGGTAAACCCTCGCCAACCTGACTTCCCACACACACGCGCCGCGAGTCGTGTCCTTGATGTGGACTCGCCGCCACGATTGCTTGCTGAATGCCGGGCTGAAGCGACAAAGGTTGTCCACTTGCTTCGAGGCATGCGCCGTTTGCGAACTGTGGCAGGCCGGCTTGGTCGCCCAGCAGCGGAAATTGGCTCGAACCTCGCCGATGACCCGTTGCCCGCTGCGGTCCATGCGGTAAATGAACTCCGGTACCGAGGTGAATTCTTCATCGCAGGTGATCCACGAAAAACGAACGCCATCGGCAACGCACACCTCGACTTGGTCGGCCGCGATTTCCCACTTCTTGCGGAACACGGCGCTCTCCGGGATATGGGCTTCCTTGCGCCGCAGAGGATCGTTGATCCAGCTTTCCGGCAGATACACGTCCGAGGCAATGCAAGCGCTGAAGGGGTTCTTCGCATCGTTGTTCGTGTAGATCAGGTGTTGCCCCACCACGCAGTTATCGATTTTTCCGGACTCGCCGCACCACTGCCGCTGTACACCGGGCGTTTTGTCGCCTTGTTTGGCGTGGGCCGAGCCGTCAATCACTCCGATGGCGTTCTCGCACCCGTACTCATCCATGATCGCCTGTCGCAGTCGCGATTCAATCCGCTCGTGGTTCCAGACGAAGTGCGACAAAAAGAGTTGAAGCGTTCGTACGGCGGCCCCGATCCACAGGGCGATTGGCTCGATGCTCTTGCGGTCAAAATGTGCCAGCAACGCCAGGGAATAACTCATAAAATACTCGAACGTCGAACTTTTTGCGAAACAATCCGCAAACCGTTGCAATCTACGTCGCGCATCGGGCTCCAACGCCCGGATTTCGTCCGTCGTCATTTTTCACCTCCATGTGTCGTTCGCCGTTATCGGCGTTCGCACATGGTAGGCTTGAGCCATTGTAGCGCTGTCATAGTAGGCAGTAGGCAGTAGGCAGTCGGCAGTCGGCAGTCGGCAGTCGGCAGTAGGCAGTAGGCAGTAGGCAGTAGGCTGTAGGCTGTAGGCTGTAGGCTGTAGGCTGTGGGCTGTAGAAGCGGCGGGGCGAAGCCGCAAGCGGCTGCGAATATCAACCGCAACGGATCACCCACTACCCACTCCCCACTACCCATTCCCCACGGCCGACTGCCGACTGCCGACTGCCCACTCCCCACTCCCCACTCCCCACTCCCCACGCCCCACTTGCCAACAGCCCCATCGCGCGCATACGCTTACGTTCATGAGACCGCGGTCGCTTAGCCTCGGGCGGCAGTTAGGAAGCGTGGCAACGCGCTATCGCTACCCCTATGCGGTGGGGATGGCTAATGCAACCCGGCTTCGGGGCAGACCGCCTTGCTACCGGCCGCTTGCTGCCGACAAACCCCAGTCCATTAGGGGGTTTGATCTGGCGGACAATCGGATTACACGCCTGGAAGCAATGCTTTTTCTTTCGCGGCACCCACAAACCAGCCGAAAACTAGCCGAGTTGGCAGGCTTGGCGGACGGAACAAAAGCACGTACACTAGTCCGCACCTTGAACCGGAGGTACGATGCTCACGGCAGCGCGTTTCGCGTCGAGGAGGTAGCGGGTGGATTTCAGTTGATGACGCGGGCGAAGTTCGCCCCCTGGCTGCGGCGGCTTTACCCCGCAGCCCCCGAAGTCCGCTTGTCGCCCCCGGCCATGGAAACCCTGGCAGTCGTGGCGTATCGGCAACCGGTGTTGCGGACGGAAATCGAAGCCATTCGCGGAGTGCAATCGGGTGAAGTCCTTCGCCAACTGATCGAGCGCGACTTGGTGCGAATCGCCGGACGATCCGACGAACTCGGCCGGCCGTTCCTTTATGGCACTACTAGACAATTCCTACAGGTTTTCGGACTGCGACATCTCGATGAGTTGCCAAGGGCTGATGTTTTGCGATCGCGCGAGCCGATGCCAACAACTGGCGATATTCAGAGCCGTTCTGATAACGATATTTTGAACCAATCCACCCCATCTCAAGTAGCGGCAGAGGAGGAGAACGTGAAAACCCTCACCACGAAAACTCGACCCAGCGTTGCCGAAGGATCTTTCGCCCCCACGACCCAGCCGCAACGCAATGACTCGTCCGATAACCAACTCGTCCTCGCCCCGTGCGATCGCGAAGAGGACGAAGGCGAGGAAGAGGACCTCGGCGAGGAAGAGGACTACGAGGACGACGACTTCGACGACGAAGACGAAGAGGATGACGAAGAGGATGACGACGACCTCGACGATGAGCCCTGGGAAGAGGTCGAGGACGAAGACGACCTCGATGAAGACGAGGACGAAGACGAAGATTGGGACGAAGAGGACGAATGGGAGGACGAGGACTGGGATGAAGATGAAGACTGGGATGAAGATGAAGACGAAGACGAAAAGGAGTAATGCGGGGCGTTAACGGGCACTTGGGGTGCGGGCGTTTCGCCTCCCCGGGCGGCCGCGGCGGTTGCACCACCAAACTCCAGGGCTGGTCTTGGGCGTCCAGCGCATTGTGAGACGGAGAATATCGCCTTTCGCTCCGTGCAAGGCATCTGTGCCGGCAGGTTGTTGTTTTACAATGGCTATGATGAATAGCGCCGCGTATGGCGCTGAGCCGACAATGCACGACGCCTCTCCAGGGCCGCCACCGACGATCTGGACAATTGGTCATTCCAATCATCCGTTGCAGACGTTCCTCGATCTTCTCGCACGGCATCAGATCGATCTGCTGATCGACGTCCGCTCGAGTCCCTATTCGCGATATGCCTCGCAGTTCAATCGCGAGGCGATCCAGCCGGCACTTGCAGCAGCGGAGAATCGAGTATCTGTACCTCGGCGACCTGTTGGGCGGACGGCGCCGAAGATGCGCGGTTCTACGACGAAGACGGCCGGGTCTTCTACGGCCGCCGTGGCCGGCTCGCCCGGCTTCCGGCAAGGAATCGAACGGTTGCTGGAACGGCTGGCCCGCGCCGCACGGCGATCCTCTGCGGCGAGGAGGACCCGACCGACTGCCACCGCCGGCTGCTGGTCGGCCGCGTGTTGCAGGACCGCGGCGTGCGGGTCATCCATCTCCGCGGCGACGGCCGCGCGCAGACCGAGGCCGAACTGGCCGCCGAGGAGAAGTTCCGCAAAACCGGGGGCCAACTCAACCTCTTTGAAACGGAGGAGCCCGGCCAATGGAAATCCACACAATCGGTTTTACCCAAAAAAAGCGCCGCCGAGTTCTTCGGAATCCTGCGAAGAGCCGGAATCCGGCGATTGATCGACGTGCGGCTGAACAATACCTCGCAGTTGGCGGCCTTCGCCAAGCGCGACGACTTGCAGTTCTTCCTCCGCGAACTCTGCGACGCCGACTATCACCACGAACCCACGCTGGCGCCGACGGAAGAAATGCTCGATGCGTATAAAAAGAAAACAGATCGCGTGGGAAGAATATGAAACCCGCTACGTCGATCTGCTGATCCAACGGGCAGCAGAGACGGCGGTCGATCGCCGCCTGTTCGACGTCCCGGCCGTGCTCCTGTGCAGCGAGCCCACGGCCGAGCGTTGCCACCGCCGCTTGGCAGCCGAGTATCTTGCGGAAAAGTGGGGGGACGTGAGAGTGGTTCACTTGTGAAGGGGTCAGGGATCAGGGGCCAGGGATCAGGGGTCAGGGATCAGGGGCCAGGGATCAGAGGCTGGGGACAAGAGACTGACGCCTCTGTTGATAGATGAACAAAGACCCATTTGATCGACTGTCGCTTGATCCCTGATCCCTGATCCCTTCCCATGCGAATTCTCATCAACCACCTGACGCGGATGCACGGCGGGCATATCTGCGTGGCGGGAGTGGACCTGGAGACGCGGCGGCACGTTCGCCCCATGCTGGCCAACTACCCGCTGCCCTTCGATCTGTTGGCACGTTACGGCGGGCCGTTCGAGATGGCGATGATCGTCGATCTCGGTTCACCGCGTGCCGTGCCGGCCGCCGCCGCACGTCGAGGATCACATCTTCGTGCCTGCCCGCGCGAAAGCCGAGCGCCTTGCCGCGGCGCACGAGTTTTGGAGCCTGCTGGAAGAGCTTCGGCGTCCAAGCCTCGGCGAAGTCTTCGGGCCGGCGTTGCACGAAGTCGGCCGCGGCCGCTGGGTAACGGATCCGGGCCAAGGGACGACGTCGCTGGGTCTGGTTTGCCCCGCCCGGCCGCCACGGTTGTACCTTGACGCCGTCCCGAACGGCAAGCGGCGCATCCGCATGAGGTTTGGCGACGGCCGGTTGGAAGCCGACGCCGGCGTGACCGACATTCGCCTGTTTGGCGACGACCACGCCACGCCCGACGCGGCCCGCGTTCGCGCCGCGGCCCAGCGAATCGCCGATTCTCGCGACGTCATCCTCGGCGTCGGGCTGACGCGGCAATTCCGCGTCTCCGAGCATGCGCACTATTATCACTGGCTCCAGGTGAACAACATTCACTTGCCGAGCGAGCCGCTCTGGCTATTGCGATGAGAAGGCGCCGTAGCGGGCAAGGGGGACGGAGGAGATTCTCGGGAAAACGCTATTCCTTCGGACCGGGCTTCTTCCGACAATCTCCTCCGTCCCCTCCCCCGCGCGCATTCGAGAAAACGCCAACCCCTTGGGCTGGCGGCGGATGTATTGCCACAGAAGGGCGGCGCACACCAACATGAGCAGACTGACGCACTGGGCGATGGTCATGTTCGTTCCAAACACGGCCGCTTCGTCCGAGCGCAACGCCCTCGATCAGAAACCGCGAGATCGGATAGATCGACAGCATCAGGGCGAATACCGCGCCGTCGCGGCGGTGGAACGGATCGTACGCCAGCAACAGCAGACACAATAGCAGCGCGTCGATCGTGCTCAAAGGCTGCGACGGCTGCACCGGCAGGCTTCGCTGTGGAGGCGGGCTGATGGCCTGTATGGTGATCGGCGGGCGCCCCTCCGCCCGAACGATCAGCGGCCGCCCCTCGATCAGCGGCTGGCCGTATTCGTCCAAGAGCGATTCCCGGATTGCCGCCTGCGCGTCGCCCGCCGTATTGATCCGTCGCCCGTTGATCCGCAACAGCCGATCCCTCTTCCTCAATCCGGCACGGTAGGCCAACGAATTGGCAGTGACCTCCAACACCAGGCACGGCTTGGCATCGGGGTTCGCGCCGACGTCGAACCCGTACATCTGGCCGCGCTCAGCTTGGGCGATGTACGCCGGCGAACCGGCGGGAAACTCGATCGCCCAGGGGCGGTCGCACACGCCGCCAAAACAGCAGCCGTTCAGCAAACAGCCGACCCGCCCGATCGCCAGGCCCAGTAGCATCGATGGGGCGATCAAATCGGCCAGGGCCAGCAGCGGCATTCGATACTTGCGAACGAAAAGGAGCATTCCGATCAGTCCGCCCAAGAGCGACCCGTACACGACCAACCCGCCGTGGGTTACGTTGACGATTTCGCCGATCAGTGCGCGGAGGCTGCCGCCTTCACCGGCGTACTTCGGCCAATAATCGTAGCGCCAGAATTGGATCACGTGGAAGGCCCTGGCGCCGATGATGCCGGGCACGATCATCCAGAAGACCAGCGTAAAGATCAGATCGGGATCGAGCCCGACCCGCTTGGCCCGCCACGCGGCCAACAGCGTCGCGGAAACGACCGCCAGCAGCATCATCATACCGTAGCCACGGATGGGTAACCCCAACGGGACACCGCTGGGCGATTTTACGCAAATTGCCGGCAACACCCAAGCGATGATCGCTCCGATCAGCAGCAGAATCGGGACGTAGCCCCAGGTGTCGGCATTGAACCCCTGCCGCCGCGCGAGCACGGCCAGGGTGATGATGCTTGCCGCCGCCCAAACCGCCAGCAGCAGCCCAAACCCAAACACTGGATAGCCGGCCACCGTGGCGGGAATATGAAAAAGAGTTTGGCACATAGATATTGAACATTATCACTGGTTCGACCGCGGACGCAAGGTTCGTTTGCTTTCAGCGGTGAATCTCGTCCCACGCACCGCGTGCAAACGGCTTTTCTACACTTACGTCGAATAACGCGGAGCGCAGACAGCGTTCCGCGGACGTCGGATCGAGGGATCCGTGCTTGGCATCCGGCGGCAGGATGCGTATAATTGTGACGATTTCCACCCGCAACGTTCCCGCCTTCCTCAAGGAGATCCCGCCGTGAATCGCCGCGACATGCTGTTGACCACCGGGGCCGCCGCCATCGGGCTGTCGGCCTTTCCTCTCGATCTGGTTGCCGCCACCGAAAAGCAGCGGCAAAAAGCAAAAAGTCCTCTACTTCACCCGCAGCGCCGGCTACGAGCATCCGCCGGTCACCCGCAAAGACGGCCAACTGAGCGAGTCGGAGAAGCTGCTGACCAAGTGGGGAAAGAAGAGCGGCATCGACGTCGTCTGCACCAAGGACGGCGCGGTCTTCGACGGCGACCTCGACCAGTTCGACGCCTTCATCTTCTACACCTCCGGCGATCTGTGCGGAAAGTGCGACCAACCTCAGCCCGGCGGAGCCAATGTCGCCCGAGGGAAAGAAGAAGTTCCTCGCGGCCATCGAGGCCGGCAAGGGCTTCGTCGGCATCCATTCCTCCACCGACAGTTTCCGCAGCCCCGGCGTCGATCCCTACATCGCCATGCTCGGCGGCGGAGTTCGTCACGCACGGCGCCCAGCAGAAGGCGACGATGAAGGTCGTCTCGCCGAAGTTCCCCGGCATGGAAGGGCTCGGCAAGTCGTTCACCCTTCACGAAGAATGGTACGCCCTGTACAAGTTCGCCAAGGACTTGCACGTCATCCTCGTGCAGGAGACCGAAGGGCATGAACGGCGACGCCTACCAGCGCCCGCCCTATCCGGCCACCTGGGCCAGGATGCAGGGCAAGGGCCGCGTCTTCTACACTTCGATGGGCCATGACGAGATCTGGAAGAACCCGACTTCCGACAGGTTCTCATGGGCGGCATCGCCTGGGCATTTCGCGACGCCAACGCCGACGTGACGCCGAACATCGCCGAAGTCACGCCGGAGGCCAACAAGACGAAATACTAAACCGCTTGCGGTTTCGCAAGCATTGTTCCGCGCTAGAACATGAGGGGGACGGAGGAAGTTGTCGCAGAGACGTTCTCGATCCTGTGCAACGTTGCTCCGACAACTTCCTCCGTCCCCCTCGCCTTGAGGACAATCCTGCGCGATATGCCATTACCGCACCCCGAAATCGACTCGCCCGGCCCGGCGCTGGAAGCCTTCTGCTGGGTCAAATCGACTTCGAGGTGGCCTTGACCCTGCAACAGCGGCTGGTCGAGCAATCGCGCGAACGCGACGACGGCCAAATCGCGCTGCTGCTGTGCGAACACCCGACGTTGATTACGGTGGGCCGCGGCGGCTCGCCGGCCGACGTGGCCATGCAGTGCAGACCTGGTGCGGAGCCGGCAGATCGAAGTCCGCTGGGTCAATCGCGGCGGCGGCTGCCTGATGCACTCCCCCGGCCAACTGGCCATTTACCCGATCGTGCCGCTTCGCTGGCACGGCTTCTCGATCGGCGAGTTTCTTCACCGCTTTCAGACCGGCATCATCGAAGCCCTCGACGATCTGAACGTGCCGAGCAGAGCGGCGGGGACTGTCCCAGTTTTCGTCTCAGCGAAAATGGGACTGTCCCCTTTGACGCCGCGACAACCTCCTCCGTCCTCCTTTGTCGGCGTCTGGGGCCGCACCGGCCAATTGGCCGCCTTCGGCGTCGCCGTTCGCCATTGGACGACGTACTACGGCGCCTATCTGAACGTCTGTCCTCCGATGGGTCTGTTTCGGCTGGTCAAAAGCGATCCGCTCGCGCCAAACGTCCATGAGTTGCCTGGTGGCCGAGCGTTGCGGCCCCGTGAGGATGACGGGAGTCCGCTCGGCGTTGGTCTGTCGGCTGGCCGAGCGTTTCAACTGCGACCGCTACCATCTCTACACCGGCCACCCGATGTTGCGACAAGTCTACGGATAAGTCGCGAATGCAGCGCCGTCCAAGTCTCGGAAATACAAATAGCCGGGGGCCAACGGCCCGCGGAAGATGTTCGCCCAACCCACCGCGGGCCGTTGGCCCCCGGCTATTGTCGCAGTGAAAACTGCGGATTGATTGACGGATTGCCGCTATACCACTTCTGGTGTAGGATGGATATGTTATGTCAACCATTGCCAATGTCACAACCGCCGAACAATTGCTTGCGACCAACTTGCAGCATTGCGAGTTGATCGCCGGAGAGCTTGTCATGATGTCGCCCGCCGGGTTCGATCATGGACGATTCGCATCGAGAATCGTGACCGCACTGGAGAATCACGTATCACGGCAAGGCTTGGGCATCGTGACGACCGCCGAGGCCGGCTTTCAGCTTGCCCGCGATCCCGATACGGTTCGCGCCCCCGACGTGGCGTTCGTGCGTGCCGATCGGATTCCGCCGGGCGGCGTGAAGGGCTATTTCCAAGGAGCACCCGATTTGGCCGTAGAAGTCGTTTCGCCGAGCGATCGCCCGACGAAGTCGCGGCAAAGGTGCAAGACTGGCTCCTCGCCGGCTGCTCAATGGTTTGGGTCGTGCGAGCCCGACAAGTCGCACCATCGCCGTCCATCGCCGCCGCCAGCCAAGTCACCACGTTGACCACGGCCGACACCCTTACCGGCGGCGACGTGCTCCCGGAGTTCTCCATGCCGGCGGCAAGGGTCTTCGCGTAACAGTAAGGGCCGGCGAATCAATAACCGTCGGATAGTCGCCTTTCGCTCCGCGAAAGTTCGCCACTTTCGCGGAGCGAAAGGCGACACTAATTGATTCTCCGGCCCTAAGGAGCGAGGATGTCATGGTGCCGGACCCGTGAAACGTGGTGCCGTTTCTCCAAAGGTGCGCAAAAGTGCCTCAAGCGTGCCCGGAAGGAAGTGGAGTTCCTTAACAAATGAAGCCATCCGCCAATCCCCAACCCCCAATCCCCAATCCCTGCTCCCTCCCGCGTTGGCTCAAGCGCAACGTGCCGAAGGGCAACGCCAATCACTTCACGTCGAAGCTGATCGGCGAGTTGGGGCTGCAGACGGTCTGCGACCATGCGAAATGTCCGAACCGGATGGAATGCTACTCGCAGAAGACGGCGACGTTCCTGATCCTGGGCGACACCTGCACGCGGGCGTGCCGGTTTTGCAGCGTGCAGAAGGGCAAGCCGCTGCCGCCCGACCCGGACGAGCCGCGCCGCGTGGCCGAGGCGGTCGCCAAGCTGAACTCGAACACGCGGTCATTACCTGCGTCACCCGCGACGACCTGCCCGACGGCGGCGCGGAGCATTTCGTCGAAACCATCGCAGCAATTCGGCAAGGCTCGTTCCCACGCTCCGCGTGGGAACGCCCTGCGAAGGACGCTCCGCGTCGCCGATGCGGAGGGATCGGCGCAACGGCGAGTTCCCACGCGGAGCATCGGAACCAGACCCCGAGTCACTTGCCCAACGATCGAAGTCCTGCCCTCCGACTTCGCCGGCAACGCGGCGGCGGTCGATCGGCTGGTCGATGCGGCGCCGGACGTCTACAACCACAACACCGAAACCGTGCCGCGGCTGTTCCACGTCGTGCGCGACCAGCGAACCGACTACGCCTGGACGCTGGAAATGTTCCGCCGCATCCACCGCCGCAATCCGGCCATCGCGCTGAAGACCGGCCTGATGCTCGGGCTGGGCGAAACGACCGAAGAACTGCTCGACACGCTGGCCGATCTGTTGGACGCCGGCTGCCGGCTGCTGACGTTGGGCCAATATCTTCAGCCGTCGCCGCGGCAGATGCCGGTGGTTCGCTATCGTGCCGCCGGAGGAGTTCGAGCATCTCGGCGAGTTGGCCCGGCGGATGGGCTTCGAGCGCGTGGCCGCCGGCCCGTTCGTCCGTTCGAGCTACCACGCCCGCGAAATGGCGAACGTCGAACGATGAACGATGACGACACGCCTCTGACGCTTCCCGACCTCGGCCTTGGCGATCAGCCGATCGTGCTGACGCTCTGGCTGGTCAAGCGCGGGTCGCGGGTGGCGGAGGGCGAGCCCATGGCGAAGTGCTGGCCGGGGCGGCCACGGTCGATCTCCCCGTCGCCGGCCGACGGCGTCCTGGCCGAGAAACTGGCCGACGCCGGCGACCTGCTCGCCGTCGGGCAGCCGTTGGCGATCATCGAAACCGACGGGTAGACCGGCAAACAGCCGGCACGCAACAGGGTCATCGGGACTGCACGGAATTCCGTATCAACGGGGCCAGTTCCCAAGTCCCGCCCGGCAGGCGGGACCTACTGATTCTCGCTGACAAAACGCCGTCAGTATTTCAGGTCGAGCCTGATGCCCTCCCGGATTCCCTGGGCGTCCAGGGCGACTTCTTGTCCAAGAATCGTCTGCGTATTGTACTTGGCGGGGATTTTCTCGCCGGGCTTGGTGATTTCGACGCGATAGAAGCCGGGGGGGACGCCGGGGAAACGACCATTCGTCGCCGTAATCATCGTCACGCCGGCTGCGTTCGTTTTGCCCGTGGCGATCTTGAGATTGTCGCCGAGGAACTTCTCGGGCACGAACTTCACCTCGGCCCCGGCCAACGGCTTTCCGTTGTGCGTCACCCGGCAACCGAGCGACATCCGCCCGAGCTTGGAGTCCTGCCATGCCTTGATCCGGGCGGCAATCTCCTCCGCGGTAATCGTCCCATCGCCGTTGCGGTCGACCTGATCGATGGCCGCCTTCAGCCCCGGGCACTTGTCCAACTCCTTGCCGCTGATCTTCCCATCACCATTGGCATCGAACTGCTTGATTGCCGCAGCGCCGGCGGCCCGGGGGTCGATTTTCGGCGGCAGGATCCGCGGCGGCTCCGGCTTCTCGGCGGCCTTTGTTGTGTCTTTCTCACCGGCGTCCCCCATCACCGTGATCGCGACCGAGCCGCCGCCCTTACCCGCCGGAAACACGGGCTTCATGAACGTGCGGCTCCACTGCTCGAAAAACTCCTCCTGCTGCACGGGGCTGAGAATCTTGAGCACGCCGTTGCCGATCTCGCGGAAGGAGTGCCACATGATCCCTGCCTTTTCGTCGTGAAGCCGGCACAGATCCTTCCACTGTTCCGGAGTGATCTTGATTTGACGAAGCAGGCCGGCTCGATCTGCGGCCCTGGGCGTTCCGCCGATCAGCGTCATGTCGAGGGCGTTGAGGAAAGCGCGCCGGACGACGAGTCTGGCCAATTCGGCCGACTGCTGTTTGGTCAAAATCCGTCCGATTGCCTCGTGGCTCTTCTTCGTCCACTCGGCTATTGTGAGTTCCATTGTCCTTTGTTTTTCGGCCACCTTGCCATGATCGGCGGAACTAGACGCCGACATTGTTATTAGTCCCCCTTGCCCTGGTTGCCGCAACCGTACTTGTGCTTCGTCGAACAGTTTTCGCGCCTTTGCCCGTTGCTCCGCGGTCAATCCGAGTCGCTTGCACACGTCCGGGCGAACCAGTTCGTCCAATTCCGTGCTGGGATACATCGCCTCGGGCACGATGCCGCCTTTGGCCGCAATATCGCGTTCGAGTTTGCTCCATTGTTCGGGCGTGACAACGGCCAGCGTCTTCTGCTCGACCGCATCGATCAGCTTCGGAAGCTCTTTCGACTGTCGCTGTTGCCACTCCGTCAAGAGCTGTTCCAGTTCCTTCTTCTGCTGATCGGTGACGCCGATCTTCTCGCGCAACTGCCTGTCGAGCAGGAGCCGATCGAGACCGTTCGCTCCGATCGAGGCGCTTCGCAGCGCCGAGAGTTGCTCCTTGGCGAGCAACTGCTCGATCTGCTTGCGGACAGGCTCGGAGTTTATCACTTGTTCGAGCCGCGATTGGAACTCGCCCGCCTTGGCAATGCGCTCCTGCGGCGACATCGCCTCGTAGTCTTTTCGTATCAGTTTACGGACCTTCTCCTCGTGCTTGCTGCTGGCCTGTGAAATCTCGACCAGCTTCTTCTCTTGCGCCGGGGTTATCTCCAGTTCCTTGCGAGTGAAGGGGCGCCGGAGTTCGAAATAGACACCAACGGGCAGGTTGAGATAGCCGTTTCCTTCGTCCTTGGATGTAACGGTCCAGGAGCCAACAACGACGTCGCCGTACACCCGCGGCGTGGCCGATTCAGCGTCTTTCCCCGCCGGCTTCTCGGAGGAAGTCGTCACCGCGCGGGCGCCGCCTTTGCCGACCGCCGCGTCCTCCTCGCTCGCCGCGGCGAAGTGGATCGTCGGCAAGGCCATCAGCAGCAACGCCGCCGCACCGAGCCAGAACAGATTGGACCGCGACAGTGCCAGGCTGCTCCGGCTGGCCGCCGCCAGCATCGTCAGCCGCCGACGCCAGAACGTGCTAAGCTGTGGGCTGCCGCCAAGGTCGATCATCGTTGCCCAGGGACCATATTGGCACGACATGTTGAGGTTCCTTTTCTAAGAAGGGTATGACCACATTCACGCTATTGCTTCGCCGGTCTCGCCATTCACCACCACCATCCCCGGCGTTCCTCCTCTTGCATGCACTTCTCGCGGAGGTCGGGCGGGAGAGCCTTCAGCGTGTTTTCCCTCACGGATTCCCACAACCGCGAGTCGGCCGTATGGCGATCGTCGCTGAGTTGGCGGAGTTGTTCCGCTTGCTTTTCCGAGATACGGACTTCCGCGTCCTCTTTGCCCCAGAGGTTTCGTACAATTCGTGCAACAGATTTCCGCAAAGCCGTTTTTTTCAACGTTGCCCGCTGATCCGGCGTGAGCACGCCTTCGATCTGCTCGCGGAACGGCTTCTTCAAGTCATCCCATTTCCGCCGTGCTTCCGGGGATGTCGGCTGATGCTGTCCGGCCTCTGAAGCGTTCCAGTAGGTGGAATCGCCGGTCATGGTTACTGAACCGGTTGCCCCAAAGAAACCTGGAGGTTTCTTACCCGAGAGCTTGTAGAGGTCTTGCGACGCCTTGGACTCGACGCATATCGCGTTGAGCTTGGCCAACTGTTCCTCGGTCAGTTTTAGTTGTTTGCGGATTTCCCAGAGCAACGGATAATCCGCATGGCCGACGCCGGGCGGAGAGGTGAATTGAAACGAGAGCTGTTGCCCGAAGATGACGGGCCGCCCGGAATCGCCGTCGGCAACTCGGCGCTCGATCTGCCGAAGCTGCTGGGGAGTGAGAACGGCAGTGGCTTTCTCGTCGTTCGCCCCGTCCGACTGAAGAATCCTCTCGTATGCCCGCGCCTGGCATTCGTCCTCGAGACTACAGAGCCGAGAGACCTCTTTCGCCTGCTCGGGCGTAAGGGTGCCCTTCGGGGCGGTCAACAGCACGCCCAACGGACCCCGTTCAGTGAGTACAAGGTCTTGCACTTTCTGCAACTGCTCGGCCGTGAGCAGGGATTCGACTTCTTTGCGGAGCGGCTTCGCCTTCTCCCGCAACTGGGTCATGATTTCCTTCTGTTTCGCCTTTTTCTTTTTCGACGGCAGGTTGTTTGCTTGGATTAGCAACTTCCTGGTTTCGCTCCCCAATCCGACCTTGTAGCGCCGGTTGAGTTCGCGTAGGTTCTTCTCTTGCTCGCCGCTCAAATGGAGTTGGCCGCGCGTTTCTGGGGTTCAGCAACGGTTGGTAGAACGGAAGATCGAGATCATTGGGATGTGAGGGCGAGATTTCCGGTTCCGATTCGAGCGGCCCGCCAAAGGTCATGGTTCCCTTGTCGGGCGTCTTTGCAACCGTCAGTGTCCCGGATGCAACGGACGTCTTTCCCGAATGCTGGTTCTTGGCCGGCTTGGCATGGGATCGCGAGCGTCTCGATGTCGTACGATTCTCGCCCACCGCACTGCTTTCATCAGGCGGCTTCTGCGGATCGGTCGCTGCAAGCGTGGAATGGAACGTCGGCACGACAATCATCACGATTGCCGTCGCCGCGAGCCAGAAGCGGTTTCGCCGCGAGAGTGTCGTGCCGGTCTGGCTGGCGGAAACCAGCCTCGTCAGTCGGCGACGCCAAAAGCTGCTCAACTGCGGCTTGCCGCCCAGGTCGATCATCGTCGCCCAGGGACCGTATTGGCTCGACATAACATTGCTCCTGTCAGGTGTTTTCAGGCTCTGACTTTTGTTTTGGCGGCGGCTCGGCGCCGTCGAGGCCGGCGGAGATGGCGGCGACCTGCACGTTCGGCGGCTGCGAGGCGTGGGTGACGACCTGAACCAGCGTTTGGGCGTAGTCGGCCGCCGTGTGGCCGCTGCAGGCCATCGCCAGTTGATCGCAGGCCAATTCCCGCTCCAGCCGAAGCTGATAGGCCACCCAATAAACCAGCGGATGGAAGAAATAGACGATTCGCGCGATCTCGACGGGCCATCCCCATGCCAGATCGCGCCGTTTCACGTGGGCCAACTCGTGCAAGATCACCTGCCGGCGTTCGGCCGCTCCCAACGAGGCCATCAGACGGTTGGGCAACACGAGCCGCGACCGCCAGAGCCCACAGACGAACAACGGACAATCGCCATCGACGGCCACGACGGCCGGTACGCGGCGGAGCCGAATTTGCCCGGCCAACTCCGTCACCAGCCCGGCAAGATCGCCGCCGACGGGAATGGCTCGCCTCAGTAATCGGGCCAGCCGCAGCCGTTGCCCCGAAAGCCGAACGATCTGCCAGAGCACCACGAGGCACCAGAGCGACAGAAGCCACGCTTGCCAGCCAATCGCGGCCAGCGGCGCCCAGAAAGGCGCGGCGTGCGGTGCGTCCGCGGCGCCTGCGGTCTTCCGTCGATGAGATAGGGGGCGGCAATGCCGGCTTCAAGGCGTTGCTCTCCCAAATGCTCCGGCGGCAGAAATGACGCCGACTGCTCTGGCGGCTTCTTCTCGGCCCAGGAAGGCAGCGGGATGGCGAACGTCCAGAACGGCATCAGCAGCAGCTTGACGGCCACAATTTGCCACAGCCAGTAACGCACCACCGGCGACGAGCGCCGCAGCAGCCAGGCAATCAGGGTGGCGATTGCCGCCACCAGCGCGAGTTGCCAAACGACGGCCCACATCACCGTCAGCCATTTTTCTGCCCAATCATTCATCGTGGGGATCATTGCATGCGATCGCCGCGTTTCGCCAGGCGGCATTACCCGCCGCTGAAGCCGGAACACGACGCCTCTATCACTTCGGCTAGTTCTTGCTGGCCGATCTTCTCGGCGATCGCTCGCAGGGTTTTGAGGTCTTTGTCGGAGAGTTTGCCGGAATCGGCCAGATACGCGACCAGCGGTCCGGCGGAGCCGCCCAGCACGCGCTCGACGAAGCGGCCGATCATCGCCGGCAGCACGCGATTTTCGTCGAGCACCGCGCGGAAGCGGATGGGCGTTTCGCCCGGCACGCGAGCCAAGAGCCCCTTGGCCTCCAACCGCTGCAAGGTCTTCAGCACCGTGGTGCGCGCGACCGTGCGGTCCTGCTGGACCAGGTCGCTGATTTGCCGCTCGGTGCAGGGCTGATGTTGCCAAACCAGCCGCAGCACCTGAATTTCCACCTCGCCGAGCGAGGCAACCGACTTCGCCATCGTAATCCTCCCTGTTTTACGGCCTGTGCCGTATGATTGTCTGATTCTACGACGGCTGTCGTAAGATGTCAAGAGGCATCACACACGATTTTTGAAGAAAATCGCGAAGAGCGAATTGTGGGGGCTAACCACAGGGTTGCTTTCACCACGGAGTCACGGAGAGCATGGAGGGGGCGGGGAACCGCAGATCAACACGGATGAACACAGACCAGTATAAGGAACGCATGCGGAAATCGTACCGCAAGCCGCCGATCATCCGTGTTCCTCTGTGTTTATCTGTGGCTGCAGCTTATTTCTGTTAATCTTCTAATCTTCTCCGTGCCCTCCGTGTCTCCGGTAACCGTTCACTGGGCGGCAAGGGGACGGAGCAGGTTTTCGGAGAAATATCTTCTCCTGCGGCGGATACTGTCGCCGAAAACCTCCTCCGTCCCCCTCTGTTTCCGGCCTGTGAACGCTTACGTGTCTCCGTGGCAAGCTCTATTGGTGGCGAGTCAGCGCGAAGATGCCTATTGCGGCACGCCGCCTTCGACGCCCCATTGCTTGTTCGGCTCCGGGCCCATCGTGAAGACCAGCGACCCGCCGTCCTTAATCTCTCTGTAGGGCAGGAACGGTGAATTCCACGTCTTACCGTTGACGGTCAACGACTGGATGTAGATGTTCTTGTCGGAGAGGCCGTCGGCGACAACCGTCAGCGTCTTGCCGTTCGACAGGTGCACTTCGGCCTTCTTCAGGGCCGGGCTGCCGATCACGTAATAGTCCGAGGCGGGGCAGACCGGGTAGAAACCCAGGGCGGAGAAGACGTACCAGGCCGACATCTGGCCGCAATCGTCGTTGCCGCTTAGCGAGTCGGGCCGGTTGCCGTACTGCGTCTTCATCACCTGATGCACGCGAAACTGTGTCTTCCAAGGCTGGCCGGCGTAGCAATAGAGGTAGATGATGTGATGGCTCGGTTCGTTGCCGTGCCAGTATTCGCCGATGAAGCCATGTGCATCGGGCTGGGCGTTTTCGCTCACGTGGAACAACTGATCGAGCTTTGCGGCGAACTTATCCTTGCCGCCCATCAACGCGATCAGGCCGGGCACGTCCTGCGGAACGTACCACGAGTATTGACAGCTCGTGCCCTCGGTGATGTCGCCTTGGTAAGCGTGCGGATCAAACGGAGTGTGCCACTTGCCGTGCGAATCCTTGCCGCGCATAAATCCGCTCGACGGATCAAAAACGTTCTTATAGCTGGCGGCTCGTCGCATGAAGTGCTTGTAATCGTCGGTCTTGCCCAAGGCCTTGGCCATCTGGGCGACACAATAATCGTCGAAGGCGTATTCGAGCGTCTTCGAGACCGATTCGTTCTCCTTGTCGTAGGGAACCCAGCCGAGTTTGTCGTAGAGAGCCACGCGGTCGTAATGCGGGTTCGTCGCGGTGGTCTTCACGGCCTCGTAGGCCCGCTCCGGATCGAAGCCGCTGAACGCCCTTCAAATAGCCGTCCACGATGACCGGCACCGCGTGATAGCCGATCATGCACCACGTCTCGTTGCTCGGCAGCGCCCATTCGGGCAAAAGATGTTCGACGCTCTGGTCATAGTAAGCCAGCATGGAGTTGATCATGTCGGCGTCGCGGTGCGCCTGAATCAGCGTAAAGAGCGGATGCTCGGCGCGAAAAGTGTCCCAAAGCGAGTAAACGGCGTAGTTCGTGAATCCCTTGGCGCGATGGATGTTGTGGTCCAAGCCGCGGTACTCCCCGGTCACGTCTTCGTAGAGATTCGGCGTGTTGAAGCAATGATACAGTCCGGTGTAGAGCGTTTCCTTGTCCTGCCGCGAGCCGACGATCTGAATCTTGCTCAGTTCGCGCTGCCATTTCGCCCGGGTTTCGCGGCGAACGCGATCGAAGTCCCAATCGGGGATTTCGGCATCGAGGTTCTTCATGGCGTTGGCGGCGCTGATGGCCGAGATGCCCACCTTGACCAGGATCTGCTCGTTCTTGCGTGTCTTGTACTTGGCGAGGAAGCGGAGGTCGGGGCCGGCGGCTTCGCGACTGCTGCGGAAACGGTAGGTGTTGTAAATGACCGGTTTTCCGTTGCTATAGATGGTGAAGTCGTCAAAAGGCCGCGAGTATTTCGCCGCGAAATAGAGCGACCGATCCGGTCCCCAGCCGCTGGCGAGATGAAAACCCGTGACCGTGTCAAGTCGCGTTGGAGCCCGGCGTGCTCTCGACGCGAACTCGCGACCACACCACTCTGCCGAGCACGTGGCTGAGATCGGTGAGAATCGACGCCTGATCGCTTTGCGGAAACGTCATGCGAAGCAGCCCGGCGCGATCCGAGCAGGTCAACTCCACGTTGACGCCCGATTTGAGCAGCTTCACTTGATAGTAGCCGGCCGACGCGGTCTCGTCGGCGTGCGAAAAGAGCGACTGATAGCCGGACTTCGGATTCTTCTTCTCGCCCGGGGTCAGCCGCGGCGGTCCGACTTGCGGCATGAAGAGGAAATCGGCGAGATCGGCACAGCCGGTTCCGCTCAGATGCGTCATGCTAAAGCCGAGAATCGTCGGGTCGGAGTATGCGTAGCCCGAGCATAGATTTCTGGCGGTGTCGGGGCTAAGCTGGACCATTCCGAACGGCGCCGTGGGACCGGGATACGTGTCTCCCTCGCCATAAGTGCCCACCAGCGGGCGAACGTAATCGACCAGCGGGGTGGCGGCCTCGGCCGTCGTCTTGGCGTCGTCATCGGAGGCGGCAAGCCCGAGTGTTGGGCAGACAGGCGACAATAACAGGGCGGCGAGAAACGAAAACCCAAAGAACGTCTTCATGGAAAGGACTCCTAATTCTGTTGATTCTGGAAAGCGTCCCATTCGTCAATCTACTCCCGCGGCCCGCGCTTGGCAAGCGCGCCGAGTGATTGTCAAGTCTAGCCGCGCCCCGGCGGGGAACGCTCTTTTGCGGCGATTTCCCCTCCTTTTTCGCGTGATTGTTCCGGGGGACGAGGATGGATACAATTGGATGTATCATGGGGCAGATGCCAGCCGCCTTCTTTCCGGTGAGCCGTGTTTCAGCGTTCCGCCAATTCCGACCTGTCATCCGATGCCGACCGCGAAAGAGCGGCCGGCCAACGCGAGGACGATCGTTTCGTCGCGGCGCGGCGGCAGATGGTTGAGCAGCAACTCTGGGATCGCGACATCACCGATGCCAGGGTGTTGAGAGCCATCAGCCGGGTCGCCCGCGAACGTTTCGTGCCCGCGGAAGCGAGCAAGCTCGCCTACGAGGACCATCCGCTGCCGATCGGGTTCGGTCAGACGATCTCGCAGCCGTACATCGTGGCGCTGATGGCGCAGCTTGCCCGGCCTAGGCCCGAAGACCGCGCCCTAGAGGTGGGCGTCGGCTCGGGCTATGAAGCGGCAATTCTCGCCGGGCTGTGCCAACACGTCTACGGCATCGAGATTCTCGACTGCTTGGCCGCGGCGGCGCGCGAGCGGCTGGCGGCGCTCGGGTACGCGAACGTCACCGTTCGTTGCGGCGACGGCTATCAGGGTTGGCCGAAAGAGTCGCCCTTCGACGTGATTCTCGTCAGCGCCGCGCCCGATCACGTGCCGCCACCTCTGACCGAGCAGCTTGCGCCCGGCGGCCGGCTGGTGATTCCCGTCGGCAGTCAGAACCAGGAGCTCCTCTTGATCGAGAAACAACTCGACGGCGGTCTACACCGCAGCCGAGTCGCGCCCGTACAGTTCGTTCCGATGACCGGCGAAGCCAGCAGGCCACAGGGCCGCTAAGAGACTTCTTCAGAACTGGCGGAGAAGATGGCCGTGGGACGGATTAAGAAATCCGTCCACGATCCGTTACTGCGAATCCGATCTGACGGCCTTGTGGGGCGCGGGCGTCGGTCTTGGGGCAGGGCTCGTTCCCCGTGCTGCCCGTGGGGCGAGTTGCGTGCCATCGACCATCGTCGAATCGTCATCGATGTAGCCGCGATCGGGACCGGAGTAAGAACCGCCGCAGTTGCGGCATCCGCGGCCCGTGTAGTTGCCGCAGTTGTCGCAGGGATCCCAGCAGTCGGGCGGATCGCTGTAGAAGTCGCCCCAATAACGTTCGCCGCAATTCGGGCCGCACCAGCAATTCGGGGTGAACAGGGCGAACAGGCAACTCAACGGCCCGCGATACCAAGGACGAGCGTAGCAGCCGTTGCCGCAAGGATCGGCACAGGGATCGGAGCAAGAATCGCCGCAGGGAGAGCAACTGCGACAGCCCACGTTGCGGCAAGGCTTGGCGCATCCACAGCCGCCTCCATCGTCGCAGTCGGCAACCACCGCTCGCCGCGGGGCGCAGGGTGCGCGATACGTCGGCCCGCAGGCCGGACCGCAACTATCACCGCACTCATCGCCACAGCCACCGTAGCCGTTGCACGGACGATAGCAGAAGATCGCCTGACCCAGGCCGCAGCCGCTGCCGGCCGTCAGCATTCCCGCAAGCAAACCGAAAAGTAGTACCCGTTTCACGATTTTCTTCCTCCCCTGTCGCAGCCAAAAACAGGCTTCTTAGAGACGTTATCGTCCAACAAATCGGAAGAATCGAGAAAATCGTTAGAATCACGCTTTTCGGCATAGATACCGCCTGCTACTCATAGCGCCCATCTTAGAGGCGTCCGTCTCTGCGTAAGATCATTTCATTAGACCATCGAGTCGGGATAAGCCCCTCTCGAAAATAGCCGGCGGGCAACGGCCTGCCGGAGAGTGGCAAACCGGGACTAGATCACGTTCCAGACGCGACCGAAGGTTGGTGCGCAGCAATGGCCGTCCGCGCCCCTCCGGCGGGTCGTTGGCCGCCGGCTATTCCACCTGTTCTATGCCGAATTCGCGTTGGCAGGTTACCGCAGCCAGAACTGGCACACTCCTCGAAACGCCTCGCCCGGCGGCATCGGCGCACGGGGCAAAGTGGAAGAATTGGAATCTGATGCGGCTGGATGCCTTGACGCCTTGCTCGGCGGAGCAGGAACCGGCACAACCGAGGGCGCTGGCTGCCGGGTGGATCGAGCCGTATCAGGCGCGACAGCAGGCAACGGCACCACCTTGGACGAATCGGGAACGGGAGTCAGAGTGGGCGCTGGTCGTGTGGCGGGCGCGGGAGTCGTGACCGCGGGCGAAAGCGTCGGCTGCTCGCTCGGCGCCGAGCATCCGGAATCAACCGTACAAACCCTCCGCGACACTCTTGGCATAACGCGCGGGCAGCAACGCGCCTTCGGAACCCCGACCTGGGTCCAAAACGCCTGAACCCTGGCGTGATGCTCGCAATAGCCGTCCCAGGCGTTGTCGCAGCAAGGCTGCTGGTTCGCGCAGCAGCAACTCGGGCCCCTCCAGGCGCTCAACGACAGTCCCGGCGGCGAGCAGCCGGCTTCGCCGCTCAGGGGCCCCCAAGCTGCCGAATATCCGCCGCACTCCTGGCAACAGGGCTGTCCGCCGGTGGCCACGCCCGCGTAGCCGACCGCCATCGCCGCCAGAATCCATCCAGTCCATCGCATGGCTATTGCTCCTCTACTACATGGGCCGCTACGGTTCCTCCTAATTGTTTTCGGACGCCGCCGGACGTTAGTAGCACGCAACTGGTTCGGAATATGGATCAACGCTGCGTCGGAGTGGCAGTTGTAACGGCCCGCGAAAGATGGCGGCGCCGTTGCCGCGGCAGAGATCCAAACGCCCAACGGGACAGTCACGTTTTCGCTGACACGAAAATCGGGACAGTCGCCAAAAAGCGAATTGGCGTTAAAGTGGACCCAACCGGACGAGCGGTGTACAATTCCGCCAATACCGGGCAAGGGCGGCGCTGCCGCGGCGGCGCCGCAACTGCCTCATGAAAAGCGGAGGGGAGCGATCATGAGTATGCTGAGCGAGTTTCGAGAATTTGCCGTCAAAGGCAACGTAGTGGACATGGCCGTGGGCATCATCATCGGCGCGGCCTTCGGCAAGATCGTCAGTTCACTGGTGAACGACGTCATAATGCCGTCCGTCGGCATGATCTTGGGCGGCGTGCCTTTCTCCGATCTGGTCATTACTCTGAACAAGAGCACTACGATCAAGTACGGCGTCTTTCTCAACACCGTGTTCGACTTCGTTATCGTGGCCTTTTGCATGTTCCTGGTGGTCAAGCAGATGAATCGGCTGAAGAGGGCCGTGCAGCCGCCAGCCGAGCCGACCACTAAGACGTGCCCCCAGTGTCTTTCGACGATTCCGCTGAAGGCAAAGCGATGTGCCCACTGTACATCGCAGCTCGATCAGTAGCGACTACTCGCTCACGCCGCACAGCCCGAAGCCGTCGGCGAACTGCTGGGCCAGCGTATCGAGAACCTGCTCGGCATCGGGACCCTCGGCCGAGAGGACCAACTCGGTTCCCCGCGGGGCGCCGAGCGACAGGAGTTGAAGAATGTCGGCGGCGTTAACAGTCTGACGGGGTGTGCTGATCTCGACCTTCGACTGGGAGGCTCGCACCGTTTGCGATACCGCCAGACTTGGCCGGGCGTGAAGCCCCGCCGGATTGATAATAATCACCTTGCGCGTCGCCGAGTTGTTCACTATTATTTCTTCCATCGCCATAAGACCGTACCAAATGCCGGCGGGCGGGGCAAGATCGTTGTTCAAGAAAAGGCCTGGCCCGAAGGAGCGCCCCGTTACGGACGCCCCATCGGGCTCAGGACCGTGCCAATTCTAGTGGATAGTGGATAGTGGATAGTGGATAGTGGATAGTGGATAGTGGATAGCGAAAGGTGCGAAGCAGCACACGGCTCTCCAATCTCTAATCCCTGATCCCTGACCCCTGATCCCTGACCCCTGACCCCTGACCCCTGACCCCTTCTCAGATGTCGTAGTACAGACAGAACTCGTAGGGATGCGGACGCAACTGCATCGCCTGCACCTCGTTGACTGTCTTGTACCAAATCCAGGTGTCGATCACGTCGGGGGTGAAGACGTCGCCGCGGAGCAGGAACTCGTGGTCGGCCCGCAACGCCTTGAGGGCTTCGTCCAGCGAGCCCGGCGCCTGCGGCACATTTTTCATCTCCTCGGGATCGAGGTCGTAGATGTCCTTGTCCAACGGCTCGCCGGGGTCGATCTTGTTCTGAATGCCGTCGATCGCCGCCATCAGCACCGCCGAGAACGAAAGATACGGATTGCAGCTCGGATCGGGGCAACGGAACTCCAGCCGCTTCGTCTTTGGATTCGGGCTGTACATCGGGATGCGGACGGCGGCCGAGCGATTCCGTTGCGAATAGGCCAGGTTGACCGGCGCCTCGAAGCCCGGCACCAGCCGCTTGTAGCTGTTCGTGGTCGGATTGCAGATGCCGCACAGCGCCGGGGCGTGCTTGAGGATGCCGCCGATCGCGTAGATGGCCATGTCGCTCAGGCCCGCGTAGCCGCTGCCGGAGAACAGGGGCTGGCCGCCCTTCCAGATCGAAATGTGCGTGTGCATGCCCGACCCGTTGTCGGCAAAGAGCGGCTTGGGCATGAAGGTGACCGTCTTGCCGTACTTCTTCGCCACGTTCTTAATGATGTACTTGAACATCATCATCTTGTCGGCCATGGACACCAGGTTGTCGAATTTCAGGTCGATTTCCGACTGCCCGCCCGTGGCCACTTCGTGGTGCTGGGCCTCGACGTTCATGCCGCAATCGATCATCGTCTGCATCATCTCGTTGCGTATGTCCATCATCTGGTCGGCCGGCGGGACCGGGAAGTAGCCTTCCTTATACCGCAGCTTGTAGCCCAGATTCGGATTCTCCTCGCGGCCGCGGTTCCACTGGCCCTCGACGCTATCGAGGAAGTAGAAGCCGCAGTTGGCCGACTGATCGTAGCGGACATCGTCGAAGATGAAGAACTCGGCTTCCGGCCCGATGAAGCAGGTGTCGCCCACTGCCGGTGCTCTTCAAGTAGTTGACCGACTTCCGCGCCACATTCCGCGGATCGCGGCTGTAGTCCTCGCGGGTGATCGGATCCTGAATGTTGCAGATCATCGACAACGTCGGAATCTTGCAGAACGGATCGAGCACGGCGGTCTCGGGCTGGGGGACGACGAGCATGTCGCTCTCGTTGATCGCTTGCCAGCCGCGGATGCTCGAGCCGTCGAAGCCCAGGCCGTCTTCAAAAACGTCTTCGTCGAGCTTGTCGACGGGGATGGTAAAGTGCTGCCAGAGCCCGGGGAAGTCCATGAATCGCAGATCCACGGCCTTCACATCCTTTTCCCGGCATAGCGCCAACACTTCCTTCGGGGTCATTATCCCCTCCTTCTTGTTAGGTACAGAATGGTACATCGGTTTCCTCAGGTACGCTCATTGTGTTGCCGCTACATTGGCACGGCCCACAGGCATACTCTACAACGCTCGGCCGCCTTCTGCAAAGGGGATGCCGCACAGCCGCAATGGCCGTCCGGCGACACCGATAAGCCACTGGCGTATTTGGAGTTGCGACGCCGTCGCTTGGGTCACGTTCATAGTCGCAAACGGTGTTGCTGCACGATCTCTTCGCAGGATGTGTCTAGCTTTTAAGCAGTGGATGGCCATTCGTGTGACATCCCGTGCGCGATCGCAGGTGAGGTTTCCGCGCCTAGCGATCTAGTGGTTTGCCAAGCTGAAAGTGACAGGTAAGGCAGACATTCCTGTCTGCCATATAAACCGAACTTGGCAGACAGGAATGTCTGCCCCACCGATCCAGGAACATGTCAGCTTTAGCTTGGCGGACCACTAGCAACGGCCCGCGAGCGGGTATGGCAAGGCCATGCCGGCGACGGCCATAGCCCCTTCGGTGCGGGTTGGTCCGGGGCTGGCTGCTTCAATCCTAATCCAGCAGCAGGTACAGCACCACTACCAAGACGACCCCGACGCCTAGAACGAAGGGTAAGTACATCGGGCCGATGAACGAGAACAGCACGCCGATGAGAATTGCGACGGCGCAGCGCCCAAATCCAAACGGCGCTGCGCGGCTGGCGGGGAGGCGCGTCGATGTCCACTTTCCGCTCGACGAGCATGCGACCGATTCGCCGCCGCTTGGCTTCGTCGCGCACCGCGGCAACCAGGTCCTCGGCGCCGGCGTGCTCTTCCAACAGGCCGGCCAGCGCCTCGGCCTTGCTGTCCTGCCGCTGCTCTTGCAGCAGCGTGACCATCGCCGATTGGGCGTAGATGTCGTTGGGGTTGAGTTCGAGGGCGCGGCGGAGGCTGGATTCGGCCTCGCCGCGGCGGTGCAGGCGGAATTGGGCCAGTCCCAGCGCTGCCCAGGCGGTCGAAGAGTCGGCGTCGGCCTCGACGGCGGCACGGGCGGCCTAGTGGCCCAGCTTCGGCCCGCGCTCGGTGGCCATGAACCAGGCGTAGTCGCTCAGCAGAACCGGGCCGCTTGCCGAAACGCTCGATCGCGCGCTCGAACGCCTCTTGGGCAACCGCCAGCCGCCCGGCACGCCACGCCGCCATCGCCAATAGCCGGTGGGCGTGTTGGTCGTCCGCGTCCAGAGCGACGGCGCGGCGGGCCTCGGCGTAGGACTCGTCGGGCGCATCGGAGCCGAGCAGCGCCTGGGCGCGGATCGCGCGAATCACGGCCCGGTCCGGCAATTCGGCCACAAGCTGGTCACCGATCGCCAAGGCGCGGACGTAGTCTTCCGCGGCGAGTGCGGCGAAGGCCCGCTCGATCAGATCGTGAACTTCGGCTTCTTCCATGACCGTCGGACCCTGCTTTCCGCCGTCATTGTAATGCAACGTGCTATAGTTGCATAGGATTTGCCATGTCGAGCCGATGGTCCATCTTCTGTATTTCGCTGCTGCTGGCGATTGCGGTCGCCGCGAGTTGTTCGGCGGCGTCGCCGGCCGCCACGGCGATGCTGTCCGACGAGATGGTCGAAGGCGTAGTCCAGGGGAGGCGGATCGAAGGCGTGCTGCTGGGCGTGGGCCGCCAGCCGCTGGCGCTGTTGGGCCGCGACGGACAGGTGTGGCGGTTGCAGCCGAATCAGGCGAGCAAGTTCGAACGAACCGCATCGAGTTTTCGGCCGTACCCGCCGTCCGAGTTTCGCGCGGCGTTGCTGCGGGAGTTGGGCGACAAGTATGAAGTGACGGGAACGACCCATTACCTGATCGCCCATCCGCGCGGACAGCAGAGCCGCTGGGCGGAGCGGTTCGAGGAGTTGTACCGCTCGTTCATCCAATACTTTTCGGTGCGCGGCTTCGAGCCGACGCCGCCGCCGTTCCCGCTGGTGGGCATTGTCTGCGTGAATCGCCGCGAGTTCGATCGGCTGGCGGCGGCAAACTCGTCCGTCCCGTCCGGCGTAGTGGGATACTACGATCCCGCGTCGAACCGCATCAGCATGTACGACATGAGCGGCGGCAGCAACTCGGCCAACTGGCGGCGGAACGCCGCCGTGCTGATCCACGAGGCGACGCACCAGATGGCGTTCAACACCGGCATCCACAGCCGATATCGCTCCGACGCCGACTTGGGTGGTCGAGGGCCTGGCGACGTTGTTCGAGGCCCCCGGCGTGTGCGACTCGCGCCAGCACACGCAAATGGCCGAGCGCGTAAATCGGCCGCGGCTGCGGGCGTTTCGACAGCTCGTTGCGCCGCGGCACCGGCCGGAAATGCTCGCCGCAATCGTGGCTTCCGACCGAGCTCTTTCGCAGCGACACGCAGGCGGCCTACGCCGAGGCATGGGCGCTGACCTTCTACCTGACCGAGACGCAGCCGCGGCAGTACGGGCAGTATCTGAAGCGCATCGCCGCGCGGCCGCCGTTTCGGCAGTACACGGCGGCGGAGCGGACGGCCGATTTCACGGCCGTCTTCGGCGATAATTGGCGGATGCTGGAGGCCCGATTCCTGCGATTCATGGCCGGGGTGAAATAGGCGGCCGGTTTTCCGCATGGTCTGTGGCCCAGCAGACCCTGCGTGCGGCGCGACATACCAACCCGACGCGCCAGCGACGGAAGTGCCCGCTCCTTCTCTCCCCCTCCTTCTTTCGCCCTCGCTCTTTTGCCCTCGTTCTTTCGCCCTCGCTGGCGCTTCGGGTTGGTATTGGACGCGCATGATCCGGTCTTTGCTCTCGGCCGCAGCGTGACCTATAGATGTAATGCGTGACGTTGCCGTTTTGCCGGCCCGCGCGCCGGATTTGCGGAATTTGCCGGGCGTAACGGCCGGCACGGTCTCCCGGAGAGTCATAAAGCGTCGGCTATGGAAGAGTCACCCCTGCAAGCACCCAGCTCCGATGCTTGGGCCGAACAAATCGTGGCATCGCTCCATGCCGAACGCGACGGCGTGCGCGAATTTCTGGCGACACAACACGCGCGGCTCGAACGGGCCGAAACCACGCTCGAAGACGCCATCGCGCGGCTGGAAGCAGCCGTTTCGGACGGCACGGCCGACAGCGGCGACGATGCCGGCGGCAGCGCCCGCGAGGACGAGTATCGGCGACGGTACGAGATGGCCTTGGACGATCTGCGCGAGTTGAAGGCCGCCAATTCGCTGCTTCAGGAGCAGCTTTCCAAGGCACGGGCGACCGCCTCGACGCTGGCCAAGCAGTATCAATCGCAACAAACCAGCGTCGACTGGGAAACGGAGAAGCTCCGCATCCTCGCCGCGCTCGAATCCGACCTCGACGAGAACAACTCGGAACAGCGGGCCGAGCGAGTGAAGATCGAGGACGTGCTGCAATCGACCGAGCGGGCGATCGCCGAGAAGGACGCGGAGATTCAGGAGTTGAAGCAGCGTCTGGAGCAGGCGGGCAACAGCTCCCTGGACCAAATGGCGGCGGCGGTCGAGCAGATGCTTCAGAACGACGTCGTCATTCAGCAGGAGCGGGAGAAGCTGCGGCAGATGGAAGAGGAGTTGCAGAGCCGCTTGTGCCGAGCAGAGATCGAGATCTCGCTGGAGCGGGCGAAGCTGGCCCGCGAACGCTCGGAGATGGAAGAGCGATTGCGGTTGGCGGGGTTCGACGCCGCCAAGCCCGCCGGCGAGCAGAACGCGGCCGCTGAAAAGCCGACGCGCGGACGTTGGCTGAGCCGACTCGGCCTGACGGAAGCCGACCGCGAACGCGGACGGCGGCGTTGAAGGCGGCGCCCAGGGGACTGTCCCGATATTCGTGTCAACGAAAATGGGGCTGTCCCTTTTGCCGCGGTTTGCGCGGGGCGATGGCATAAATCACGCCCGTTCACGGGCGTTTCCGCCGTAGGCGGTATTAGTATGACAGCGCTACAATGGCTCAAGCCTATCATGTGCGAACGCCGATAACGGCGAACGACACATGGAGGTGAAAAATGACGACGGACGAAATCCGGGCGTTGGAGCCCGATGCGCGACGTAGATTGCAACGGTTTGCGGATTGTTTCGCAAAAAGTTCGACGTTCGAGTATTTTATGAGTTATTCCCTGGCGTTGCTGGCACATTTTGACCGCAAGAGCATCGAGCCAATCGCCCTGTGGATCGGGGCCGCCGTACGAACGCTTCAACTCTTTTTGTCGCACTTCGTCTGGAACCACGAGCGGATTGAATCGCGACTGCGACAGGCGATCATGGATGAGTACGGGTGCGAGAACGCCATCGGAGTGATTGACGGCTCGGCCCACGCCAAACAAGGCGACAAAACGCCCGGTGTACAGCGGCAGTGGTGCGGCGAGTCCGGAAAAATCGATAACTGCGTGGTGGGGCAACACCTGATCTACACGAACAACGATGCGAAGAACCCCTTCAGCGCTTGCATTGCCTCGGACGTGTATCTGCCGGAAAGCTGGATCAACGATCCTCTGCGGCGCAAGGAAGCCCATATCCCGGAGAGCGCCGTGTTCCGCAAGAAGTGGGAAATCGCGGCCGACCAAGTCGAGGTGTGCGTTGCCGATGGCGTTCGTTTTTCGTGGATCACCTGCGATGAAGAATTCACCTCGGTACCGGAGTTCATTTACCGCATGGACCGCAGCGGGCAACGGGTCATCGGCGAGGTTCGAGCCAATTTCCGCTGCTGGGCGACCAAGCCGGCCTGCCACAGTTCGCAAACGGCGCATGCCTCGAAGCAAGTGGACAACCTTTGTCGCTTCAGCCCGGCATTCAGCAAGCAATCGTGGCGGCGAGTCCACATCAAGGACACGACTCGCGGCGCGTGTGTGTGGGAAGTCAGGTTGGCGAGGGTTTACCTGGTGGCCAAAGACGCCGAAGGCGAATCCTGCCCCACGGATCGGCCGTACTGGTTGATGGTAGCCCGCAATGCGGCAACGGGTGAAATCAAGTATTTCGTCAGCAACGCCTCCGAAAGTACGTCGTTGGAGGAAATGCTGAAAGCGGCCTTCGCTCGCTGGCATGTGGAAATGTGGTTTGAACGGGCCAAACAGTACTGTGGATTCGGCGCGTTCGAGGTGCGAACCTATCAGAGTCTGATACGTCACTGGCTTTGTTCGCGCATCAGCATGTACCTCCTGGCTGCCGAGACGACGCACTTGCGGGGGAAAAAATCCGGAGATCACACTGGAGCAGGTGGTCCGAGCACTCGGACCTCTCTTGCAACGGTCGCTTGAATGTGATCCTGATCTCATTGAACTACTTTCCAACATCAACGATTATCATCAAGAACGAAATCGAATGTCCTACGAAAGCCGACAACGCCGTGCAAAAACATTAGCAGGTGGTGCCCGGAAAAACCTAGCGCTGTCATATTAGGCCCGTGCTTCAGCACGGGTAAACGGAGGCCGGCTATTCCTCTCCTCCTTCGCCGTTGAAGCCCCTTCGCAGGAAGCCCGTGAACGGGCTTGACAACGCGGCCGCCTCGCAACCTCGCCAACCCGACGTAAACGTCGGGCCTAATATCGCCTTCGGCGGAAAGGACCGTGAACGGCCCTGACAACTACCTATCCGTGAACTTGTGTGTAACAATGGTAACCGTTCACTGGGCGGCAAGGGGACGGAGGAGGTTTTCGGAGAATATCTTCTCCTGCGGCAGATACTGTCGCCGAAAACCTCCTCCGTCCCCCTCTGTTTCCGGCCTGTGAACGCTTACGTAACAATGAGGGCGGTCGGCGCCCTGGTCTGGACGAACCCTGTCCCTGCGGGGCAATTACCGCCGCTCACTGCGGCAGGAAGTCCTGCACCACGGTGACTTCGCGAATCTGCTTGCTGTCGGGCTCGAAGGTGCGAATCTTCACCTGGATGCCACGCAAGGGAACGGGATACGGCGATGGATGCGCTCTTTCAGCATCGTCGTCAACAATACCGTTGTTGTCGTCGTCTAAGCCGTTGTTGGCGTTGTCGCCGAGGTAGGTGGTAGACCAGGTGTCGTAGATCCGCGAAGTGGTGGAACTTCCTCGCAATTGGGAGTTCATGTCGCCGTAACCGCCCAGTTTGTTCCCACTTCCGCCGCCGAGATCGACGTATGCTCCCTGACCACCGCCCGCAGTTGGCGCCGTCGGATCCCATGCCTTCACATCGAAACCGATCACATTATTCAGGATAATGTCGTCGGAAAGGCGGCTACCGCTTCCGAAATAGGTGTCGGCCCACGGATAGCTGTCCGTGGTGGTGGATGTCCTATTGCTCCAGAAATCCAAGTGTGCCTTTGCCGCCGGCAGCGTCCCCGTGAAATTCCCTACTTTCCAATTACCGGAACATTCGGCCAGAGTTGGCAAACCTAGCTGGCCCCAATCGCAGGCATAAGGGAACGGTGTGGAATTGTGGGCAAAACGATATTGGCGGCGGGTCAGATCGGCCAATGTGTTCGCCACCATCTTTGTGCCGTCCCAATGGGCCGAAATGTCGTAGTTGGCGTAGAAGCCGGTCTGCGATGCTGCCGGTGAGGTCGGCACTCGGCAACACCAACAGCACGCGGCGATGGAGCGTGTGGCCGCGAATGAACCAAGCGACCTCGGCAATGTCGGATTGGATCGTGTCGCCGGCGCACGTTCGTCCCGACGAACGGCTGGCCGCTGCTGCGGGTGGTGAACATCAGGATGTCGTCGAAGTCGCCGACCGTCGTGTCTGTCGTGCCGGCATCGCTGTTTACGGCGAATCGGTACGGTCATGGATCCGCCGCGTGGCAGTTGCCATTGCCGGTCCTTCGATGTACTCGAAGTAGCCTTCGTTGTTCGCGGGCTTGGCGGGGCGGATTCATGGTGACGGTTACGCCGGCGAGGTCCATTTGCAGCCGCGCTCGGCCAGCCGCAGACGGTCGGCCATTTCCAACATCGAGCGCGAATCGCTGATGCCTTCGCCGACCCTGCCGAACATGGCAATGACCGCCCCCAGCAGCAGCAGCGAGAGGGCCATGGCCACCATGATTTCGACGAGCGTAAAAGCACGCTTGCAGACGGGAATGGGCCGTTTCATTAGATTCTTCCTGTTCCTCGGGCTGCACCCCCCTCGCCCGCTGGGTTGCAGCTTCACTTGCCCGGCGATCGGCGGCCCGCTCACCTATAGTATATTCGACCCTGAAATGCCGGAAAAGTCAACCGGATTCACCCGTCATCTCTCATCCCTGGCCGTCTTCTCTTCATACCACTCGCCGCGGAGCCAATCCGCCAGCAGTTTGATCTGTGCGGGGCTCAGCGTGTTCTGGGCTGGATCGTCGGAGGCGGCGTAGGCGGGCATGCGGTCGTTGAGCTTGCCGTAATAGCGCCGGTCGGCCGGATTGCGGATGATGCCGGCGATCCACTCGGGCGATCCATAGCCGGTCAACTCGGGGGCCGAGCCCAGCGAGCCCTTGTTGTGGAACTTGTGGCAGTCGGTGCAGCCGAAATCGTCGGTGATGAGCTTGCGGCCCTGCTGCGATCGCCTTGGCGTCTTTGGCATCGAGCGGTTTTCTGCGAAGGCAGATGGGCCTCGGCCGAGAGGGCCATGACGACCTTCGCGAGGTCCTTCTTCTGCTCGGCGTCGAGATCGCTGAAGGTCTCCTTGACGAAGCCGGGCATTTCGCCGCCGCGGAGTTTCGTGCCGCCGAAGTAGTTCGGGCCGCTGATCTGCTTGGGATCGAGCAGGCCGGCGAGCCAGCGCGCGGCTGGCGAAGCCGGCGAGATTCGGCGCCGTCGGCTTTTCGTTTGCGATGTCTTGAACGAGGTCTTCGCCATAGCCTGGCGAGTAATGGTCGTGGCAACTGGCGCACTGCTGGGCGAACAGCCGCGGGCCTTCGGCCTTCGGATCGTTTTCGCAACAGGCTCAAGGCGCCGCCCGGCGGGATGCCCTGGTTGTGGCGGATCAACTCGCAGACGCGGTCGGCCCGCCAACGTTCGACGGCGATCGCCCGCTGATGGGCCGGGTCGTCGCGGTCTTTCGCGTAGGAGTAATACGTCAGCCAGACCACGGCCGCCAGCAACAGCACGGTGAAGAGCACGTTGAAGCCCTGGCCGATCGCAGTGCTTGCCCAGAAACGGCATGGCCAGCACGATCACCAGCAGCAGGCCGGGCACGATGAAGATCGGGACGATTCCCCATCGGCCCGGAAAGAGGTGCGAGAACTCGTACACGCCCGCCAGAAACCACTCGGGCCGAGCGGCGTCGTAGGCGTTCGACGGATCGGTGTCGGCGGGCGAGAGCAGCGGCGCGCCGGCGTGCGGCGGCTCGAAGCCGTGCTGGCAGGCCAACAGCAGAACCACGACCATCACCACCAGACATGCCACCGCGCCGCGCCACGCCTGCGCCGGCCAATGCGGAGCGACCGTGCAACTGCCGTTGCCGCCTTCGGCGATCTTCGCGTTTGCCCGCCGGGCGAGAACGCCGCGAATGATCAGCAACAGCAGAAAGCCGCCGCCGAACAGGCCGACGTGCATGGCGAAGAAGCGGGTCAGCGAGAGGCTGCCGAGCGCGGGACCGGGACCGCCGATGGCGATTTTCAGCAGGCTGTCGCCGATCCACGGCAGGAAGGTGAGGAAGCCGGTGCGCGTTTTGGTGGCGGCATAGCCGTTCTGGTCCCAGGAGAGCAGGTCGCCGGTCAAGAACGGCCGCCAGCGCGAACAGCCCCAGCCCCACGGTGGCCCAAAACACCAATTCCCGCGGCGCCCGATAGCGCGCGGGTCAAGAATGCTTTGCACGACGGCAGCAGCAGCACGGCCAAAAGCACGTGGGCCGAGTAGTGGTGGATCGCCCGCAGCAGCCAGCCGCCGGCGACCTCGTTTTGGACGTAATAGACGCTTTCCCAGGCGGTCTGGGCGCTGGGGCTGTAGTAGGCCCAAAGGAAGAAGCCGGTGATCGCCTGGACGCAGAAGAGAAAGGCGATGACGCACGGCCAGACCTTGCACCAACAGGCCCCGCCCGGAACCGGCGATCCGGCCAGGCGGCCGCACCAATCGCCCAGTCCGGTGCGATCGTTGAACCAGGAGAAAAGTGACTTCATCATAGTGTTTCGACTCGCTTAACTCGCCACGGAGGCACGGAGGACACGGAGAACGACAGAAGGAGCAACCGCAGAGGACGGGGAGGACGCAGAAGCTGACGTTGTTCTGAGCAGCAACAGCCGTTTCGCTGCGACCGCAATTCTTCTTGCCTGGGCATTTAGACTCCTCCTCTGCGCTTTCCCGATGTTCCTCTCCGTGCTCTCCGTGTCTCCGTGGTGCGCTTTCTGTGATTCTCTTCTACGATTGTGGAATCTTCTTTGCCGTGCCGACGACGAACGTCTGGAACTTCACCCAGACCTCGTTCTTGTTGCGGATCTCGACTTCCAACGTGTCCATATTGCGGGGGCTGGGCGAGGTCGCGTCGGTCCGTTTGCCTGCCAAGTCGAAACTGGCCGCGTGGCAGGGACAGAGGAATTTGTGACGGCGGCGTCGTAATTGATCGAGCAGCCGGCGTGTGGACAGATCACTTGCAGGGCCTCGACGCTGCCGCCGCTTCGCCGCAGAAACACGGCCCCGATCGGCTCGGCGGGAAAGCGGCTCCAGGCGTCGGTGCGATCGGCGATAACAGGCACCTTCAGCGGCGTGCCGTCCTCCGGGATCGTATCGAGCGAAGCCAGCCGCATGAACTGCCCGCCTTGGCTCTTCTGCCGCAGCGGATTGAGAAACGTGACGACGCCCGCCGCGACCGGCGTCGCCAGCGCCACGGCGCCGCAGGCGATGGCCGTCGCTTTCTCCAGAAAACCGCGGCGACTGTCATGGTCGGCGGGTGTTTGGTTCCGGCAGCAGCACGGGGGAGTTGAATTGTCCATGGTAATTCGCATTTACATGAAACAAGAGAAATGCACTTGTTGTTTCGTGGCGAAGAGCAGCCGGGGGCCAACGGCCCGCGGTCGCGATCGCAAACACGTTCCGCGGGCCGTTGGCCCCCGGCTGATTTCTGCGCGACAGCACGACTCCGACGCTCAATCAGGGTTCTGAATCGCCGCGCGGACGGCATCGAGCACTTTGGTCCGCGCGGCGTCGAGCGGCTCGTTGAGGAACGCCCCGGCGGCCTTCTTGTGCCCACCGCCGCCGAACTGCTCGGCGATCCGCGCTGCAATCCACTGCGCAACGACTGCGAAAACTGATTTTGAAACCGCCGTTGGGCTGCTCGACCAGGATCACGGCCATCTCGCGTTCCGCCGACCGAAAGCGTCATGTTGATGATGTCTTCGCTGTCGGAGGGCAACGCGCCGCTGGCGTCGAAATCGGCCCGATCGAGCCACGTGTAGATCAATCGCCCCGACAAGCTCGGTCTGCGTGTGCGATCAGCGCCCGGCCGATCAGTTGCAGCCGGGCGGTGCGAGTCGTTCTCGTAAAGTTCTTTGTAGAGCTCGGTCGGGCGTTGCTCCGGCGTCGACCAGCCGGGCGGCCAGCCGCAGCGTGTCGGCCGTGGTCGAACTGAAGCGGAACCAGCCGGTGTCGGTGGTCAGGGCCACGAAGGCGGGCTCGGCAATCTCGCGTCCGACCGGCACGCCCAACGCATCGGCCGCCTCGATCACCAACCGGCCCGTCGCCTCGGCGTCCGCGTCCTTGAACAGTTCGGCCCCCAAATCGTCGCCGCTGACGTGATGATCGAGCACGACCTTGACGGCCTTGGTGGTCTTGATGACGTCGCCCATCGCGCCGAGTTGTGCCCAGGCGGTGGTGTCGAGAATGATCAACACCTCGCGGTCGGCGAGTTGTTCGGCCGACACATCGACGCCCAACTGGCGGTGCTTGTGCCCGGGATCGAGGAACCGCAGGTTCGGCGGAACGGCGAAAGTCGTTGCAGAGCAGCACGTCCTTGCCGAGCGATTCGAGGATCGCGGCCATCGCAAGCTCGCTGCCGAGGGCGTCGCCGTCCGGACGGACGTGGGTGGTCAGCACGAACCGCCGATGGGCTCGAACGATCTCGACAAAACGGGTCCAGGCAATCATGGGGCGGAAGTAGTAAAATGTCGTGTTGTCATTTAGCACCGGCGTCCACGTCGGGTTCGGCCGGCGACGAGTCTTCAGACGGGCGATCTCACCCGCCCGCTGCACGTCGTCGGCGATCTGCGCCAACAGGGCATCGACCGAGTCGAATCGCCTAATGTCCCTCAATCGGGCGAGAAAGTCAACCTCGATCGGCTGTCCGTAGATCGTCGCCTTGAAATCCGATGATGTGCACCTCGACCTTCAACGCCCCTCGTCAAACGTCGGATTCGGCCCCAGGCTGACGGCCGCGGGATGCCAAGGGCTGTCCGGCAATTTCCGTTCGCAGCGCACATGGGACTGTCCGTCTTGGCGCCTTGCGCGGCCAGTGCCGACCCGAGCCCTGGCCGGCGTAAATCCCCTCGCCGGGCAGGAGCGTGTCGATCTGGCCGACGTTGGCGGTCGGATAACCGATCGTCGCGCCGCGGCCCGCTCCGCGAACCACCGTGCCGCGAATCCGATACGGCCGGCCGAGCATCGCCCGGGCCTCGTCAACTCGGCCGGCCATCACCGCCGACCGCACCCGCGAACTCGATACGATCTGGCCGCCGATCTCGACCGGCTCGACCACCTCGAACGGCATCGTCCGCCTCGCCGCAGAACTGCCGCAAGAATCTCGACGTTGCCCGATCGCTTGTGGCCGAAGAAGAAGTTCGGTCCCTCGACCATCGCCCGGGCCGCCAGCCGGTCGCGGACGATGTGGTCGAAGAACGGCCGGGCTTCCATTTCGAGAAGGGCTCTTGTCGGTGGGATAGACCAGCACGGCGTCGGCGCCGAGTTCGTCGAGGATTTCGATCTTTCGATCGAGCCACAGAGCGGCTCGGGAGCGGCCTCGGGCCGAAGGACTCGCGTCGGCGACGGCTCGAACGTGAACACGATCGCCGGCCCGCCGACTACGCTTGGCCATCGCCCGCAACCGCTCGACCAACCGCGCATGGCCCAAGTGAACGCCGTCGAAATTGCCGATGGCCACCGCGCCGCCGCGCAGCGAATCGGGGAAGTCGTTGAGGGTGCGAAGAAGAATCATGCGGGAAAGGCTGTTCGAGGCACTACTTGTTCTACTTGCTGAGCTTCCGAATGTCATCGCGGAGCCGCGCGGCTTCCTCAAACTCCTCGGCGGCGATGGCCGCGTCGAGCTTCTGGCGAAGAATCTGCATGGCGCTTTTCGGCCGGGCGGCGGCGGCGCGCTGCTCCCTGCTGAGGATCTCCTCCCGCCAGCGCTCCAGGCTGACCAACTCGACGCACTCCTCGGCGCGGTGGCTCTGGTCGTAGTCGTCGAGGAACTCGCGGATGGCGTCGATGCCGGCCTCGATCACGCGCAGGCCCTCCTCGTAGAGCCGCTGTTGCACCAGCGGTGTGGCCACCGCCCGGGCGTGCATCATCAAGGCGTAGGGCCGCCACTGGTCGAATTGCAGCTTGTGGCGATCCTCGGAGGCGTGGGCTCGCACGAACGCGAACAGCCGCAAGTTCCTGCGCGGTGTCGCGGGCGCACAACTTCAAACAGTTCCAGGTGCCAGAAACTCAAATAGCGATGGTAATATTGAACCGCCTCGCGCCACAGCCGCAGGCAGTCCTCCTCGCTCAACAGAAACGGGGCCGAATCGGGATGCGTCTCGTCGTGCGCCTGCTGCACGTATTCGTAGTAGTCCAGCCACGACTCGAAGCCCTCGGGGCGATGCCCGTCGGGCCGGCCGTCCATCTCCATCTGCAGAATGCCCAGATCGACCCGCAACTGGACCTTGCCCCGGCCGTCGTCGCCGGGAATGATCCGCACCAGCACCTCGTCGGGCCGAAACTGCCACTGCTCAGGACTTTCGACAGGTCGTTGGACATGCCGGCATTGTAAGGGAAAGACGGGGAAGGGGGAAAGGGGGGAAGGCCGAGAGTGCGCGATGCCGAAGGCAGGGCACTTTAGTGCCGAGCAAAGCGGTGCGGGACTTCGCTATCTGCTTGCAGTCGGCTTCGGCAGAGGAGCAGCGTCGAGGATGCGTGCTTACGCAGGGCCTGAACGTGCAGCTCTGATCCTTCCCGGCCCTCATTCCCCTTGTCGTCACTCCACCGGATCGTGGCCGACCGGCTCCATGATCTTCGTGTTGCGATCGACGGCCAAAACGATCGTGCGCTGCTGGCCGCCGTCGCGGCTGCTGGCCACCATCGGAAGGACGTGGCGACGATCGGGCAGATTGAAGCGGACGGCGAACGTGCCGTCGCTGCGAATCTTCACCGGCTCGCCGCGAAGCGTCACGTGGGCGTCGGGATGCGTCACGCCGTGAACGATCAGTTCGGTATCCACCTGGAAATCGAAACCGGTCGCCGTGTTCGTCTGGCCGGCCGCCCCGGGACCGAACTGCAAGGCGCCGGATCGCCGATGGGCCGCTGAAGCCGCTCCTCGAACACCTCCTTCAGATCGCCGTTGGCGCCCGGCTCGCTATAGCCGCCGCTGAGGGCGAAAATCCGATCGAAATCCTTGGCCACGTCGGCCCAGTTGCGGTCGAAGGCGTCGCCGACCGCCGCGGCGAGGCGTGCTGACCACGTTGCTCCGCGCCAGGCAGAAGAATTTGCCCTCCGCGCGCAGGTAGCCGATGTCGAGCTGGTAGCTTTTCGGGGGATTGTAGACGTCGATGTACCAGTTGTTCACGCCGCCGTGGATCTCCACGTCGCGGATCGGGCTGCCGGGTGGAAGTCGTCGTGCCGTCGCGATGCGACTTCGTACAGCCGCAAAACCGGCCGGGCGCCGTGCCAGTACTGGCCCAGGGCGACCTTCGCCCGCTCGACGCTCTTCCGGCTGAGTTCCCAATAGGCGTGCAGCCAGTAGGGATCGCGGACCATGACGACCAGGCGGTCCTTGGCATGAAGTCGTTCCCGTCGGCGAACGCTGTGGAACGTCAGGTCTTTGGCCTCGGCGAGCTTTGTCTTGATCTGCTCCAGGCTCGCGACGCCCGCGAGTGGGAGGCCGACGGCTTGCTGTGGCCGTGTCCATTCGGCGAGGCCTTTTCCGGACTTGGCGCTGCCGCACCAGGGCGTGAACCAACTCGTCCTTTCTTCATGGAGTGCCAACCGGGCACCTTCTTCCGCTTGGCCATCGACGCCAAGTCCCTGACCGTTCGACTCTTCAGATCTGCTGCAGTCATTACGACACTCATTTCCGCTTCGGCCGACCTCGCGGGAGCCATCGGTGCGAGTCGGCTGTGTTCAAGCATCGTCCGTGACAGGTAGGCTGATGTCACTGGCTCGTGCGGCATTCCGAAGCCGCCGGAGTGTACTTCCCGCCATCGGCAGGCACCCGGCGGTAAGCCAGGCAAGGCGGGGAATACCTTCAGCTTTGATTATAGCGAGTTGGCCGAAAACTTGCAACGATTTTCACCGCTTCGCCGTGTGGAAAACTCCAAAAACGCAAGCAGTAAACCGTTGCTGCGCAGTCGATTGCAGAAAACGAAGTGACGCAAGATTAACAACTGATATGTCACAAAAAAATCGCGAAAACGTCATTAACTCCATACGTTTGGGATGGTGCTGTCCGCTATTGGTGGCTATTGATTTGAGCTGGGAGACTTGCCATTGTCGAGCCGCGCGGCAAGGCTCCTTCGTAACGCCGCAGTCCCACGGAGTAGAGCCACGCCCTGGGGAGAACTGCCGTTCGTAATCCCGCCCTCGGGCGGAAGGTCGGCGCGGGGACGCGGCTGAAGCTGGACCTACGAACGGTTGAAGCCGGAACCGTAAACGTGATTGCAGGCACTTTTCAGCAGACTTTTCCCGGCAGATCGTTGACATCGGGAAGCTGCTACGATAAATTAGCCGACTTACCGTCAAGCTGGTTCCAACTGGCAGTCAGCCGCCGTGAAGGAACAACAGGATGATCGGTCGCCGTTCGCGCTAGCCTATGAATGGACGGCGCGAATCACGTCGATCTCACTCGAATTGGTCCTCCCGGTTCTGGCGGGTGTTTGGCTGGATCAATGGTTACACTTGTCCCCGTTGTTCGTTATTTTGGGGGTAGCCCTTGGCTTTGTGACAGCAATGTTGAGTCTGGTACGGCTGACGAAGCCCCCTCGCCGGCGCCCGCCGCCTGATCGAGAACGCGATGAACTTTGACCTTGACCCGTCCAAACTCGCTCAACAGCACGTCAACGACGGCAATGTGTTCGAGTTTCCGTTCGGCTACGAGTGGCATCTGGGCAAGATCTTCGGCCACCAGATCACGAGGTTCATGGTTATCGAGTTGGCGGTGGCGATCTTGATGGTCCTGATCTTCGTGCCGTTGGCGCGGAAGCTGGCCAACGGGCGGCCGCCCAAGGGGCGATTCTGGAACATGTTCGAGGCGATCGTGCTGTTCGTTCGCGACTGGATGGTTCGGCCGGCGGATCGGTCGGCACGACGGCGACCGCTTCCTGCCGTTCATCCTCACCCTGTTCTTCTTCATCCTGTTCTGCAACCTGATGGGCCTGATTCCGTGCATGGGTTCGCCGACGGCGTCGATCAGCGTGACGGGGCCCTTGGCGGCGATCACGTTCGTGGTCGGCATTGCGACCGGGCATGAAGAAATACGGCCTGGTCGGGTTCTGGACCGGGTTGTGCCCGCCCCTGGAAATATCCTTCGGCATGAAGATCGTGCTGGTGCCGATGATCCTGGTGCTGGAGATCGTGGGGATGGTGATCCGCTACAGCGTGTTGGCCGTGCGTCTGTTGGCCAACATGTTCGGCGGACACTTGGGGCTGGCGATTATCGTGGGATTCATTCCGGCGGTGGCGGGCTCGTTGCATGTGGTTCGGCGTCATGCCGACGGCCGTGGTCGGCGCCACGGCCATCAACATGCTGGAGCTGTTTGTGGCCTTCTTGCAGGCGTATATTTTCGCGTTCCTGGGGGCGTTGTTCATCGGCATGGCCGTTCATCAACACTAAAGAAGGATTGTTGCCGCGGCGAACCGTCGCGACTGACGTAAGACAGTCAACACATTTTTCGTTTTTCTCAAGGAGATAAGTCCAGTGAACAGTTGTTGAAGATTGCAGTATTGCTCGTGACGGTGACATTGACCGCGGGTGCGCCGGCGTTGCTGCTGGCGGCGGAGGAGAAGGCGCCGGCAGGCACGGAAGCGAAGGGTACCGGCGAGAAGCCGGCGGTCGCGGCCGCAACGACACCGACCGGGCCGAGCCTGCTGCTTCTGGCAGGGGCGGCGGCTGGTGCGGGCCTGGTCACGCTCGGCGCCGGCTACGGCATCGGCACGATCGGCTCCTGCGCCGTGGAAAGCATGGCCCGGCAGCCCGAAGTCGCCGGCAATATCCAAACCGCCATGCTGATTACGGCAGCCATGATCGAAGGCATCGCGCTTCTGGCGATTGTCGTGTGCTTGATCAATTTGTTTAAGTGAGGAACCGGCGGACCGTCCCGCTTTTCGTCTCGGCGAAAACGTGACTGCCCCCTTTGACCCTTGGAAACAGGTCCGCCCGCAGCGGGTGGTGGTACGATGTGGAAACGAGTCTTATTCTGCCTCGTGGTTGCGGCAACCGGTCTGACGACCGCTTCGCCGATGCTGGCGGCCGAGCCGGCGGCGGACGCGGGGGCCGGCTTGAACCCGTTCTCCCCCTCGGTCTTGGAGCGGGATCTGGCCCTGTGGACCGCGGTGATCTTCCTCTGCGTGCTGGCGGTGCTCTGGAAGTACGCCTGGGGACCCTTGGCCGCCGCGCTGGACAAGCGCGAGCGCGGCATCGCCGACCAGATCTCCGAGGCCGAAGCCGCCAACGAGAAGGCCAAGGGCGTCCTGGCCGACTACCAACAGAGACTGGCCGACGCCAAGGATGAGGTTCGCGGCATCCTCGAGCAGGGCCGCCGCGACTCCGAGAAGCTCGGCCGCGAGTTGCTCGACAAGGCAAAAGAAGAGGCCTCGGTCGAGCACGCCCGCGGCGTCGAAGGAGATCGAGGTCGCCGCCGACGCCGCGGTGCGAAACCTCGCCGACCGCAGCGCCGCGATGGCGGTCGAGTTGGCCGGCAAGATCGTCCGCGCCAACCTCAACGCCGCCGACCACGCCCAGTTGATTGAGCAGGCCGTCGGCGGATTCGTGCGAGGAACGACGGACGTGAGTCGAAACTAGATGAGAGATGAAGGATGAGAGATGAGTGATACACGGATGAAAACAGAGATCAAAGGTCACGCGATGATGGGGGCTCTTTCATCCCTCATCCCTCATCCCTCATCCCTCATCCCATCGCTCACGCCGCGCAACGCTGCTTCCCATGTCTGAATCCCGCGACATCACCGCCGAACACGCCCGCGTCGCGGCCCAGATGGAGGCCGACGTCGGCGCCGAGCACATCGCCGACGTCTACGCGAAGGGGCTGCTCGCCGCAACCGAGCGCGGCGGTCAAACGGCGGCGGTGATCGACGAGTTCGACGCGGTGATGTCCGAGATGATCGACCGCTTCCCCAAGTTGGAGGCCGTTTTTGACTCGATCCTGGTGCTGCCCGAGGAAAAAGAGGCGCTGATCGAGAAGACGCTCGGCGGCCGCGTCTCGCCGCTGCTGGTGAACTTTTTGAAGGTGGTTGCCCGGCACGGCCGGCTCGATTGCTTGCGGGCGATTCACTGCCAATTGCACGCCGCCTACGACAAGCTGTGCCGTCGCATCCCCGTGCAACTGACCACCGCCGAGCCGGTCGGCGGCGAAATGGCGACCCGAATCATCAACGACCTTCGCGGCAAGCTTGAAGGCGAGCCGATCATCGAACAGAGGGTCGATCCGAGCCTGATCGGCGGCGCGGTGCTCCGCGTCGGCGACATGATTTACGACGGCTCGATCGCCAATCAACTGCAAAAACTCCGTAAGAAAGTAAGCGACAGGAGTGCCCATGAAATTCAAAGCCGACGAGATCGCTTCCGTAATTCAGCAGGAAATTGAGCAGTTCGAATCGCGCATCGACGTCCGCGAGGTCGGACGCGTGATCGAGGTGGGCGACGGCATCGCCCGCGTCTACGGCCTGTCCGGCGTGATGTCGGGCGAAATGGTCGAATTCCCCGGCGGCATCAACGGGCTGGCGTTCAACCTCGAGGAAAACTCCGTCGGCGTGATCATCCTCGGCGATTTCCTCTCGATCAACGAGGGAGACGAGGTCCGCAGCACCGGCCGGCTGCTCTCCGTGCCCGTCGGCGACGCCGTCCTGGGCCGGGTGATCGACCCGCTGGGAAATCCGTTGGACGGCGGCGGACCGGTCGTCACCACCGAACGCCGGCCGGTCGAGTCGGACGCCCCCGGCGTTGCCGAGCGCCAGCCGGTGAACGTGCCGCTGCAAACCGGCATCAAGGCGATCGACTCGATGACCCCCATCGGACGCGGCCAGCGCGAGCTGATCATCGGCGACCGCAAGACCGGCAAGACCGCGATCTGCATCGACACGATCCTCAATCAAAGAGATACCGGCGTGAAGTGCTTCTACGTGGCCGTCGGGCAGAAGGAATCGACGGTGGCCGGGCTGATCGAATTGCTGCGGAAGCAGGGGGCGATGGCTTACACGACCGTCGTAGTGGCCGGGGCGAGCGATCCGGCCCCGCTGCAATACGTCGCCCCGTACGCCGGCTGCGCGATGGCCGAGTATTTCACCTACAAGGGCCAGGATGCCCTGATTATTTACGACGACCTTTCGAAGCAGGCCACCGCCTATCGGCAGATTTCGCTGCTGATGCGTCGCCCGCCGGGCCGCGAGGCCTATCCCGGCGACATTTTCTATTGCCATAGCCGCTTGCTGGAACGGGCGGCGAAGTTGAGCAACGAGCTCGGCGGCGGTTCGCTGACCGCGCTGCCGATCGTCGAGACGCTCGAAGGCGAGGTGTCGGCCTACATTCCCACCAACGTGATTTCGATCACCGACGGGCAGATTTACTTGCAGCCCGACCTGTTTTTCGCCGGCCAGCGGCCGGCGATGAACGTCGGCATTTCGGTCTCCCGCGTCGGCGGCGCCGCGCAGGTGCCGGCGATGAAGAAGGTGGCCGGCGGCTTGCGGCTCGACCTGGCCGCGTTCCGCGAGTTGGAAGCCTTCGCCCAATTGGGCACCGACCTCGACGCCGCCACCCAATCGCGGCTGGATCGCGGCTATCGCATGACCGAGCTATTGAAGCAGGGCGTCTGCCATCCGATGCACGTGACCGATCAGGTGTTGAGCATCTACGTCGGCACGCACGGCTACCTCGACAAGGTGCCGCTTAACGAAGTTCACGCCTGGGAAGAGGGCTTCTTGCGACTGATCCACGAGGAGAAGAAGGAATTGTGGCAGAAGATCACCGACAGCCGGAAGCTCGACGACGATGCGGTCGCGGGGATCGAGGCGGCGATTGCGGAGTTTCAGGGGCGATACGCGCCGAAGAAGGAGACGGCGACAGTGTAGGATAGAGGATTTCGGATTGGCATCGCAGTTTAGCCGCCGCGTCCACGCGACGTGGAGGTTGTGAGGAACATAACGGGCTGCCGCGACGGGAACGCCCAGGACCGTTTACGGTCCTTTCCGCGAAGCGGTATTAGGCCCGACGTTTACGTCGGGTCGCGTGGAGAAGGAGAGAGCTATCCAATTTGTCACGCCCGTTTACGGGCGTCCTCCGAGTCGCCCACCAGGACGCCCGTAAACCGGCGTGACAAGACCGATGGAGACGACAACGCCAACCCGTGCTAAAGCACGGGCCTGAACCGCCTGCCAAGATCAAACCACACTACCCACCACGCACTAACCACTAACCACTAACCACTACTTCATGGCCAAAGCCCGCGCATTAGACCGACGACGCAAATCGATCCGCAGCATCCGCAAGATTACGCGGACGATGGAGTTGATCTCGACCGCGCAGTTCAGGCGGGCGATGGATCGGGCTACGGCCGCGGCGGCCTATACGCGGCGAATCACCGCCCTGGTCGGCCATCTGGCCCATAGCGGGCTGGAAGTCAGCCATCCGCTGTTGGAACCGCGACCGGACGTGCAGCGGGCGATCCTGCTGGTGCTGACGGCCAATCGCGGGCTCTGTGCCGGCTATAATTCGAGCGTGCTGCGGTTGGCCGTCGCCCGATACCACGAGTTGAGCGACACGGTGCCCGAGGTTCGCGTCGAGATGGCCGGCAAGCGGGGGATTTCGGCCTTCCGCTTCCGAAAGCTGCCGCTGGCCGAAACGTTCACGCATTTCAACGACAAGCCGCGTTTCGCCGAGGTCGACGTGCTGGCAAGCCGCTACTTGTTGGATTTCGCCGACGGCGCGCTCGACCGGCTCGACGTGGCCTATACGAAGTTCGCCAGCGCCAGCCATCAGGAGGCGGTAGTCGAGACGCTGCTGCCGCTGGGCGAGTTGGAAGCGGCGAAGGCAAAGGGGACGGAGGAGGTTTTCGCCGGAAAGCCTGGAGGCGGCGGAGAATCGACAGCGAAAACCTCCTCCGTCCCCCTCGGCGCCCTCGGCGAGCGCCAGTACGAGTTTCTGCCCTCGGCCGAGAGCATCTTGGACGAGATCGTGCCGACCAGTTTCAAGGTGAAGCTGTTCAAGTGCTTTCTCGACGCGGCCGTGAGCGAGCAGATCGCGCGGATGGTGGCGATGAAGGCCGCCACCGAGAACGCCGACAGCATGATTTCGCAGTTGTCGATGGCCTACAACCGCGCCCGGCAAGGGCAGATCACCAGCGAACTGCTGGAGATTATCGGCGGGGCGGAGGCGCTGAACGAGTAGTCATGCACAAGACATCGATCAAACCCGAGCGACGAGTTGCGATGATTGCCAACAAGCATATTTCAGTGCTTGCGCTTTCGTGCATCACGCTCTTTATTCTATCGAACGTCGCCTGCGCCGTTGCTGCAACGCCGAAGACCGGCGAAGACAGCCGGATCGTTTGGCACGACTGCAAGGATATCGGCGTCGAAGGCAAAGGCTGGGCCGACACGCTTTCCGTTTACGATCGTCTGCCGGGAACGGCTCATGGCAAGGCGCCCAAAGCCGTCTGGAATCTGAGCCATGATAGCGCCGGGCTGTGCGTTCGCTTCACAACCGATGCCGCGTCGCTTCGAGTTCGTTGGACGCTTCTCAACGCCCGTTTGGCCATGGTGCACATGCCGGCGACGGGCGTCAGCGGCGTCGACCTCTACGTCGACGACGCCAAGGAGCAGTGGCGTTTCGTCGGCAACGGGCGTCCCGCGGGCGTCTCGAACACGGCCAAGTTCGCAGTGTCGCCGGGCCAGCAGTATCTGCTCTATTTGCCGCTATACAACGGCGTGAAGTCCGTGGAAATCGGCGTTCCCGAAGGCGGGACGGTTTCCGCCTATAAGCCCGCCTCGCCCAAGCCGCGCAAGCCCATCGTCTTCTACGGCACTTCCATTACCCAAGGCGGTTGCGCGTCGCGGCCCGGCATGGCTTTCACCGCGATCGTCGGCCGCAAGCTGGACACCCCGGTAATCAACCTGGGCTTCAGCGGCTGCGGAAAGATGGAGCCGGTGATGGCCGATCTGTTGGCGGAGCTTGACCCGTCGGTCTATGTTTTGGACTGCCTCTGGAACATGACGCCCAAGCTGGTGGCCGAGCGGGTCACGCCGTTCGTAAGAAGACTTCGGCAGAGCCGTCCAAACACGCCGATCTTGCTGGTCGAGGACTATAATATTCAGAACGTCAGTCCGACGCGGAAGGGCGTCGTTCTGTGCGCCGCGTATGACAAACTAAAGGCGGAAGGCGTGGCGAACCTGTATTTTCTCTCCGGCCGAGACATGTTGGGAACGGACGGCGAAGGCACGGTCGACGGATGCCACCCGAACGACCTCGGAATGATGCGGCTGGCCGACGCCTTTACCAAAGAACTGGCTTCGATAGTTCGACAATCGCAATCGCAAGCAACGAACGAGTAACAACGATCTTCCGTCCCGCATTTTTCAGATTACGCACGGACCGTCATACTAACGAGTGAACGAAATGCCCACTACCACGACCGCGTCCTCACAGAACTTCGGCCGAGTGACGCAGATCATCGGCTCGACGTTCGACGTCGAATTCCACGAACATCACTTGCCGGCGATCTACAACGCCGTCAAGATCACGAGCCAGCAGAAGGGCATCACGCTCGATCTGACCGGCGAGGTGCAGCAGCATCTCGGCGGCGGCCGGGTGCGATGCGTCGCCCTGGGCAGCACCGACGGCATGGTCCGCGGCATGGAATGCCTCGACACCGGCTCGCCGGTGAAGGTGCCGGTGGGCAAATGCACGCTCGGCCGCGTGTTCAACCTGACCGGCGAGGTGATCGACGGCCGCGGGCCGATCGAGGCCGAAGACTACTGGCCCATCCACCGCGAGGCCCCGCCGGTGACCGACCTGTCGACCCGGACCGAAATCTTCGAGACCGGCATCAAGGTGATCGACCTGCTGACGCCGTTCGTCCGCGGCGGCAAGGCGGGCCTGTTCGGCGGGGCCGGCTTGGGCAAGACGGTCATCCTGACGGAATTGATCGCGCGCATCGCCTCCGTCCCACGGCGGCTACTCGGTCTTCGCCGGCGTCGGCGAGCGGACCCGCGAGGGCAACGACCTCTGGCTGGAAATGCAGGAGGCCAAGATCGGCGACACCGGCCGCCACGTGATCGACCAGACGTGCATGGTCTTCGGCCAGATGAACGAGCCGCCGGGAGCCCGGCTGCGGGTGGGGCTGTCGGCGCTGACGATGGCCGAATACTTCCGCGACACCACCGGCGCCGACGTGCTGCTGTTCATCGACAACATTTTCCGTTTCTCGCAGGCCGGCAGCGAAGTGTCGGCGCTGCTGGGGCGGATGCCGTCGGCCGTGGGCTATCAGCCGACGCTGGCCACCGAGATGGGCCAGTTGCAGGAGCGGATCGCCTCGACCAGCAAGGGGGCGATCACCTCGGTGCAGGCGGTGTACGTGCCGGCCGACGATCCGACCGATCCCGCCCCCGCCGCCGCGTTCGCGCCAGTTGGACGCCTTCATCTATCTGGAGCGGTCGATCAGCGAGAAGGGCATCTATCCGGCCGTCGATCCGCTGGCCAGTTCCAGCCGCATCCTCGATCCGCAGTACGTCGGCGAGCGGCACTACGCCATCGCCCGGCGGGTGCAGATGACCTTGCAGCGATACCGCGAGTTGCAGGACATCATCGCCATCCTCGGCGTCGACGAACTGAGCGAGGCCGACAAGCTGGTGGTGCACCGCGCCCGGCGGATGGAGCGGTTCCTCTCGCAGCCGTTCCTGGTGGCCGAGGTGTTCACCGGCAAGCCCGGCGAAATCACCCCGCTGGCCGAGACGATCCGCAGCTTCGAGGAGATCGCCGACGGCAAGTGGGACCACCTGCCCGAGCAGGCGTTCATGTACGTCGGCGCGGTCGAGCAGGCGGAAGAGCAGGCGAAGAAGATGGAGGGAAAGTAGTGAGTAGTGAGTAGTGAGTAGTGGATAGTGAGTAGTGAGTAGTGGATAGCGTCAGTAGATCACGGCGCCATATCCACTGTTTGCGATCCGCAGTCCAGAAGCCGCCGCTACCCACCACCCACCACCCACTACCCACTACCCACTATCCACTACCCACTCCCACTACCCACTACCCACTACCATGCAGTGCATCGTCGTTACCCCTGAGCGGACCATTTACGACCAGGCGGCGGAGTTCGTTGCGCTGACGCTGTACGACGGCGAGATCGGCGTGGCGGCGGGGCATACGCCGATGATCGGGCGGCTGGGCTACGGCGAAATGCGCGTCCGCCGCGAGGGCGAGCAGACCGATCGCTACTACGTCGAGGGCGGGTTCGTCGAGGTGTTCGAGGACGTGGTGTCGGTCTTGACGCAGCGGGCGATGCCGGCGAGCGAGATCGACGCGGCGGTGGCCCGCCAGCAGCTTCATGCGGCCCAATCGCGTCGCGCCGCCACATCCGAGGCGGCCGCCGTTCGCGACCGCACGCTGGCACAGTGCCGCGCCCAGTTGCGCATCGCCGGTAAGAATTGATCGGCCAGTGCGTGCCGCTGCTTCGCGGAAGCAGTGCCGAAGGCGGAGCTTCGTCCGGCAAATGCTTGCGAGCAAGCAGTGGCACACGGCATAAGCCTACCGCGATCAAAAGGCATCGCCTGCGCTGACGCCGCCTTTGCCTTGGTTGTACATCTGCTGGAGCTTGCCGGACTGCTTGCTCTGGTTGCTCTGGTTGGCGCCGCGGACGCCCTGCAACAGGTCGGCGTCTCGCTGCGGGGCCGCAGCGGCGTCGGGCATCGCGCGACGAGGCGCGTATTTCACGCCCCCCGAGCCGCCTCCCAAGCTGCCCGGCAAGCCACCCATGCCCCCCATCGCGCCGCCAAACGAGCCGCCGTTGACGTTTTTCGCTTTCTTCCGGGCTTTCTTCGAAATGGACAAACCGGCGCCGCCCTGCTCGCGTTTGATCTTGCGGAGCTGTGCGAGGATGTCGTCGATCTGCTCGTGTACGTCCTGAGTCTGGCTGACGACGATGCTCATTCCAGTTCCAAACGGCATGATCGAGCCCGGCCCGCCAACTTCGTCCCAAGTGGTCGGTTTGATCGTCGAGGTGAGCAAATCGATCAACGAATCGAAGTCGGCTTGCGCCTCACCCGACGCGCCTTCCGGCAGAACCAGGTCGGCCACCGGATAGACCTTCGTCTCCAATTGATTGTCGGCCTCTTCGGGCGTGGTGATTTGCAGCACCCCGTCCTTGACGAGATAAGTCAGGCTCAATTTCTTCAGCATCAGTCGCAGCGCGGAACGCAGAATGACGCCCTTCAGGTCGACGGTCACGGGCGTATCCGTTGCGATGCCCACGTCCTCCAGGGCTTTAGTGTCTATCTGAATTTCAATCTTGTGGTGATTCTTCAGATAGTCGAGAACCTCGTGGAGCGGAGCCTCGGTGAAGACCACCTCCGTCGGCGCATTGAGCGCCGCGTTGATCTTCTCGTCATTCGGATTTTCGCTAACAGAATTGGTCGATGGCCTGGCTGCCGGCTGGGCGGCTTGCGGCGTTGGGCGAACTCTCGCGGCACGGGCCAGCATTTCGGGAACCAGCGTCTCCTTCGCCCGATAAAATGCATAACGGCCCGGGCCGGCCTGGGCGATCACGGTGGCCCCGCCGCGGATGCCGTCGGCCACGAAGACGCCGCGGAGATCGGTCTGGCCGGAGACGAAATCCTCGTTGCCGCTGCCGATCACCTTGACGCGCGACGTCGCGGAGATACTTGTCGGCGACGCGGTCCTTGACGGTGGTGCGGACTCGGCCGGAGACGGCGTCGGCCTGGACTTCCACCGCCAGCGGCGTGACCAGCACCAGCCCGCTGGCGTGCAGATCGTCGCCGCGGCAGACGACCAGATACGCCCCTTCGTCGCTTCAAGCGGCAGCGTCGAGCTTGTGCGTGCGGTCGCGGTAGTCGCGGCCGTCGCCCAGCGCGATCGTCGGCCTCGTGCAACGGGCGGATGCCGGCCAGGTTGATCTCGGCGATGCCGCGCAGGTTCCGCTTCAACAGGCCGAACTTCATCAGGTCGATGCGGTAGACCTTCAGGTCGCAGGCGGCGACGTTGCGGAACTTCAATTCCACTTCGGCCCGCTCGCCCGGCTTGAACGTCGAGACCTCGGGCAGCTCGATCGCTTTGCGGAGGAAGTATTCGATCGCCTGCCGGGCGTCGGCAAAACGGTCCTCGACGCGGCGGTACTCGCGGATCGCATCGGCGGCCTTGCCCAGGCTGTGGTAGATCTGGCCGAGGATGTAGACCGCCTGCCACTTGTTGCGGCTAGTCCTCCTCGCGGCCGGTGGCCGGGTCGACGCCGCTTGGTCTCGGCCACCTTGCGGCACATTTCGATCGCCGCCTCGGTGCTCGCCGGCGGCGAAATGGCAGTAGCCGATCACGTACCAGTAGGCGTCCAACAGATCGCTCTTCGGATATCGCTCGGCGTAGCAGTCGCACGCGGCGGCGGCGTCCTGGTACTGCCTTCAGCTCCAAGAGCACGTCGGCGTCGGCGAACGCGGCCTGGTCGGCGGCCGGATCGTCGGGATAAGCGGTCAGGAAGCTCTCGAACATCGCCCAGGCGCGACGGAGCAGCTCGACGCGGTTGAGCTTCTCGGGGCAGCCGGATCGATGTTGAACATGCCGCCGCCGGTCGCCGCTTGCGGTTGAGATGCCGCCGGCGGCTGCGGTCGGCATCGGCGACTTCCGCCGCCTTGGCAGACGTGCTGCGCCAGGCGCGTAGGCCGCCGCGGCCACGTAGCCCTCGGGCGGATACTCGCGCAGCAGCCGGCCGAGCACGTCGACGCTGCGGACGAACTGTCCTTGGCTTTCCAGGAATCCGGCCACGCCGCTCTCGCGCTGGAAGTTGCTCTCGACCGTCGCGCGGAAGACCAGGTAGCTTCGCTCGTACTCGCCCATCTCGTGGTAGGCGGCGCCGACCTTCACGATCTTATCGAACGGGATCTCCTCCTGCGGCCATTTCTCCTTGACGATCTCGAAATAGCGGACGACGTCGCTCGGCGGCCCAAGCTTCAGGTGAACGTTCAGGAGCATCTGCACCGTCTGCTTGTAGGTGTCCGAGTTAAGGTTCCAGTTCTTCAACAGTTCGGTCAGATGCTTGCCCGCCGTCTTCAGGTCGCCCTTGTCGAAGCGGGAGATTGCCCAGCTCGAAAAGCTCCTGCGGCGTGAGGCGGTACGGATCGGCGCTCTTGCGCCCGACGGCAGCACGGCCAGCGGCTTCGGCGCGGCGACGGCCAGTTGCTCGGGCCGGTAGGCGCTGCGAACGACCGTCGGCGCCGCGCGGTAGCTGCCCGGCAGATAGCCGTAGAGCTCGTATTCGGATCGGGCGCGACGTGGCGGCGGTTGCCGACGTAGAAGGTGATCGCCCCCGGCGAAATCTCGAACCGCTCGAAACCGCCGCGGATCGATCGCTCGATCACCGTCGCCCCGCCGGGGATCGGCTCGGTGACCACCAGGTAATCGAGTTGCTCGTCGGGCGTATTGGCGGCCACGCTCTTCCGCCAGACGTTCAACTCGACCAGCCCCCGCCGTCCCACCGGCAGTTGCGTCAGCGGATTCTCGAAAGGCCGATACTCGCCGGAGACGACGTCGAAGCCGCGGGGGATTTCGCGGCCGTCGATCTCCAGCGGCGCGGGCTCGTAGGTGCGGCTGACCGCCCAGTCGGCGGTGGTGGCTTTCAGTCGTCGGTCGGCACGAAGCCGCCGAGAATGCACTGGTACGTAGTAGCGCCCGCGGCCGACGATCTGAAAGTTGATCCGCTGCCGGCGCTCTTTCGCAAGCAGTTCCTGCCGGCACGTCGATCGACTGCGTGCCGGCCTTCGGATCGACGTCGAGCGTCTTGGCCAGCACGTCGTTGACGAAGACCTTCAGGCGTGTAGCGGTCGCCGTCGAAGCGGGTCTCGGCGACCAGCGGCACGAGCGCCAGCGTGGCCGGGCCCGTGGCCTTGTCGGGCGACCAGCGATTGCCGACACGATGGGCCAGCAGCCAATCGATCGCCTCCCGCGCCTTCGCCGACTGCCGGCGCGGTCTGCTGCAAGGCCAATGCCCAAAGGGCGTGCAGGTCTGCCGGCGATCGGGTCCAGGGGAGCGTGCATTGCTCCGAGGCGTCGTGCGACGCAGCCGCATCGAGATCGCGATGGGCCAGCACGTCGAGCAATTCGTCGGCCATCGGCTTGCGATTCATCTCGGCAAAGGCCATCGCCAGGTACGCCAGCGCCCCGGTCGAGAGACGCTGCCGCTCGCGGTGCAGGCGGTTGGCCAAAGCGAAATCACCCCGGCCGGCCGTCGAGAGGGCGTGCAGCAGAATCGCCTTGCTCTCATAATCGTTGTCGGCCACGGCGGCAATCTGATTTTGCACCAAGCCGAGGGCTTTTTGGAACTGCTGGTCGGGCACGTGGTAGCCTGCCTTCCGCGCCAAGCTCAGTGCCCAGAGGGCGCGCGAGGTGGCGTAGCGGTCCGTGGCGTCGCCCGTGCCCGTCCAACTCCAACCGCCGGCGGCGTTCTGTGACGAGACCAGCAGCCCGATGGCCGAGCGGATTCGGGCGTCGAGTTTTTCGGCTTGCGGGCCGGTAGCGTCGCGGGTGATGCCGAGCAGTCTTTGCAGCCCGAGGCCGGCCATCAGGTCGCTGGTGGCGGTTTCGATGTCCGAAGCGATTTGGGCCGCCTCATATTGGCACGGCAGCGGCGAGCCGAACAGCACGTCCAGCAGGCTCTGGTCGACCGTCGGGCCGACAAGGATTGAGAGCGTCGGCCGTGCGAGCTTCATGTTCCGCGGCGGCTCGACCCAGGCGGTGGTGTCGGTGGTGGCCACGCCCGAGGCCGCGGCGTAGACCGGCACGCCGTAGGGCAGCAGCGGTACGGTTCGCCGCGACACGTCGTCTCTTTGTCCCGCCGCCGAGACGGTCAGTGAAAACGCGATGGTCTTCCTCTCCCCTCTCCCCTCTCCTCTCTCCCCTCTGAAATCCATCGGGAACACCACGTCCCGAATCCCCTTGGCGTCGACCTTGATCGTCTTCGCCTCGGCGACGGTTCGTCCGCCGATGGTGGTCCGCAGTGTGACGTCGATCGGTCCTTTTTCAATCGCATTGTTGTGAATCGAAGCGATCACTTCGGCCTGGTCGCCGTCGGTGAAGCTCTGCGGGAGTTTCAATTCGCCGAAAAGGTCCTTGTTGACCAGCAGCGATTGGTCGGCCTCGCCGGCCAGCGTGTCGGTCGTGATCCCCTTGGCCAGCAGTCGCCACGCGGTGGACCGCTCGGGCACGGCGATCGTGACTGTGGCCTTGCCGTCCTTGCCGGTCACGACCGAAGGATTCCAGTAGGCGGTTTCGGCCATCAGGGCTCGCAGCGCCGCTCGCAGCCGGGCATTCCGCGCGGCAGCCATCGCGGCCCGCGATCCTGCTGGCAACTGCCCTTTGAAGCCGATCTGCCACTCTTCAGGCTTCACGGAAGACGTCATCAGGTCGATCAGGCTGTCGAAGTCTGCTGGCTCGAATCGACGGTCATGGAAGGCCTGAGATTCTGCTATCCTGTTGTTGTTGCGGCCGCGGCCTCCATACCCCCCCACCGAGAACCGTCTGCCGGGCTTGCCTGGGTCGCTTAATTCTCTCGTTGTGTCGCCGGACGGATTGGCGCCATCGAGAGAAACAACCAACTTCTCTTCCTCTTCGTCCTGAATGATGACGCGAGGCGTCGTGCCCATCATCAGCGATTGTGTGCCACGTCCCATTGCCGCCGGGGCGGATGGTGAAGTACACGCCTTTGCGGCGGTCAGCGCGGCCGCCTCCGACTCGGCGGCGGCCACGCGATCCTCCTCGGCCAACAGCCGCGGATTGATCGGTTGCGTGGTTGGGTTATAGGCGAAGGTGACGCTGGAAGTGGTGCGAACGGCCGATTCCCGCCGTGCGCCTCGGAAAAAGTCGTCAATCGCCGAGACATTGCCGCCGAATCGGTCCAGCAACGACTGCTCGACCATCGCCAGACTTACTTCGGCCGAAACTGGCTTGCCTTGGGGATCGGTGGTGGTGACGGTGACCGCGACGTGGTCGCCGGGGCGAATGGGGGCGGCCTCCTCCGCTTTTCGTTTCTTCGCTAAGGCGTCACGGATGTCCCTCGGTCCGCCTCTAAGCAGTTCAAGCTCGTGGAGCGGAACATATCGCTTTGTGGCGATTTTCACGCGCAGATCGCGCTCGACGGCGAAGGGGCTTGTCGCTTCGTGGAAACGGATCGCGGGGCGAGCGGATTTTGCTTGATCGGGCGTTTTACTTGGCACGTTACTGGGCACTGAAGTGCCCAGCCCTCGCGCGGCGTTGGTCATGACGGCGACGGAAAGATCGAAATTGGGGGCCAGCCGCTCGCTCATCGGAATCCGAAGCTGGTTGACTCCGCGCTTCAGCTCGACGAGTTGGTAGCCGAGCACGCGGGCGCCCTGGAACGTGACCAGCGCCGAGCGCCGGCTGTTGCCGCCAGTGGACCTTGATCGCCGCCGTGTCGCCGACCTTGTAGGTGTGCTTGTCGGCCAGGATGCGCAGCCGCACGCGGTCCTTGTCGTCGGAGATCTGCACGGCGTACTGCCCGCTGACGGCGTTCTCGAAGCGGTCGGTCCCCTCGACGCGGACAACGTATCGGCCGCCCTGCGTCGATCTTGAGCGTCGTGCGCGCCGTGCCGTCGGCGGCAGTCGTCGATCGGATACTCTTCGACGAGCCGCTCGCCGACCGTGCCGTTGACGGTGGTCCGTTCGAGGACTTTGAGCGTCAGTTTCTGCGCGAGCGGCTTGCCTTCGGCGTCTTTCGTGTTGACCGTGGCCTCGAACGTCTCGCCGGCCACGTAGACCGGCCGGACCGTGCTCGACGCGGATCGAAAACGCCTGCGTCGCGAGCATGTAGTTGGCGGCCGCATGCACATTTCGCTCGGGCAGGGCGACGTCGAGCGTGCAGCACCTGGGTTTCGCTGAACTCGCGAGTGGGCAGCTTGAAATGGACCTCGCCCTTCGCGTCGGTCGTGGCCGTGTGCTGGCGGTCGTCGGCCAGTTGGTAGCGGATTTCGCGGCCGGCCAGCGGCGCCCCGTAGTAGTACGTCCGCGCGGATCACGCCCTCGATCTCCTCGCCGCGATAATAGACGTTCCGCGGCGTGTCGATCGCCAGCCGGACCGGCTCCAAGCTGATACTCGTGGACCTGGAACGTGCCCTGGTAATTTTGGCCGGCGTCGTCGCGGACCGACACGCGATACGCGCCCTGCGGGCTCGTCGGCGGCAGCAAAACGTAGGCGTGGAACGTGCCGAACGGGCCGAGCTTGACCGTCCTGCTGCGAGAGCAGCCGGTTGCGGCTGTCGAAGACTCGAGCGTGTACTTCTTGCCCTTCTCGACCGTGTAGGCGTCGTTGACCGCGTGGCGGAGGCAGCCGCGGACGTGGACGATCTGGCCGGCGCGATAGGCCGGCCGATCGGTGTAGATGTAGCCCTTGTCGGCCAGCCCCTCGGCCACGCCGACGCCGTGCAGGCCGATGGCGTTCGAGGCCACGTTGCCGTCGGCCACGGCGAACACCCGCACGTCGCCGGCGTCCTTCAATTCCTTGTACGACTTCTGCATGACGCCGTCGCCGCCGGTGGCGGCCTCGGCGAACACCTTGCCGGCCGTTGGAGACCAGCAGCCGCACGCCGGGCCAGGGCTTGCCGGTGCGCATGTTCTCGGCGAACACGAACACCTCGTCGCGCGAACTCTTGACGATCACGTCCAGGTCGCTCTGGATCACCAGCGTCGTGGCTTCCAGCGTCTTGCTGCTGACCGTGACCGCCATCGCGCCCGCCGTGCCGCCGCCGGGCAGCGGCACGTCGACCGCGCTCTCCAACTGGCGTGCTTCGCGTAGCTGGGCACCTTGAACTCGAACGTCCTGTCGGGATCGATCAGCGCGATGTCGAGCCCCTCGACGCCGCGGGCCAGGTGCATCTTGCGGAAGTACGTTTCCAGGTCGACCTTGTACGCCCGGACGGTGACCGACTCGATGTTCCGCGTGATGAGCTTCAGTTTGGGCGTCTCGTCGGAGCGGAAGACCCGCTCGGTGGCCACCGTCATGCTCGTGGCGGTCAGCCGGGCGATGGCCTGCTGGGCGGCCGCGGCAAAACGGCCCTGCGTCCTTGCGGTATTCCTCGAGGGCCTCCTCCAGCTTGCCGAGCTTCGTCTCCAGCGTCGCGGCGATCGTGAATTGGGCCTGCGAGGCCGCTTCGGAGTCGGGATACTTCGAGACGATCCGCCGCCAGCCGGCGATCGCCTCGTCCCACTTCTTCTCCTCGACGGCCTTACGATTCATCAGCAGCAGGATACCGGGCACCCGCTGGTCGAGCGGATACTTCGCCAGGAACTCGGCGAACAGGCGGTTGGCGGCCGTCGTACTGCTTGGCCTCCAGCTTCTCGGCGGCCATCAGGTACTCGGTGTCGATGATCTCCCGCTGCACGTTGCTCCACTGCGGGTCGGCGGGATACTTTGCCAGGTACTCGCGCCACGCGGCGATCGCCTCGGGGAACTTCTTCTGCAATTGCAGACAATGCCCCAGCAGATTCCGGGCGACGGGAATCTGCTTGCGGCTCTGATACTGTGGATTGCCCAAGAACTGCCGCAGCGCGGCCGCGGCGTCTGCATAACGGCCGCGCTCCACGTAGCTCTCGGCAATTTCCAGATGCGCCTGACTGGCCAGCTTGTGCTTGGAAAATCGCTCGATGAACGCCCGCAAGGCCGAAACGCCGAGATTCAACTCCTCGTCGCTCTGCGGCTTGGGGATGTTCCAGGTGCGGGCAAGCTGGAACTGGGCGTCGGCGATGCGGTCGGGGTCTGGACGGTTGGTGTATTCTGTCAGCAAGTCTTGCCACACCCGCCGGGCGGCTTTCGGGTCGCCGGTCGCCAATCGGCATTCACCCAAGCGGAACGACGCTTCGATTACGAGCGGTTCCGAAGAAGCCGGCCTGTTCGTGAACGGCAGATCCAGGTCATAGTCGAGAGCGGTCTTCGCCTTTGGAAACTGCTCAAGTGCGTATTTCCACCAGAAGGGCGAGTGTTTCTTCAGGAAATTTTCATAAAGTTCGATGGCTGCCGGATAGTTATGCGAATTCTGCTGGCACTCGGCCATGCGCAATTCGACCTCGATTTGCTTTTTCGGCTTCGGGCCGCTTTCGAGGGCCTTCTTATAGAACTCGAACGCCTTGGCATAGTCGGGCTTCTGGTCGCTCTTGGGTGGCTTGAACAGGGCGTCGGCGAACTCGAGGTAGATGTCGGCGATCTGCTGCTTGCGGTCGGCCGAGAGGAGATATTTGGCCTCGGTGCGGACGACCATCTCGGCGGCGCGGAAATCGCCCTTGCGGGCCAACGCCGTCGCCTTGGCCAAGCGGCGCGGCGAAGCCACGGGCTCTTGGGGAAGTCCTTCTGCACGGCGTCGAACACCGCCGCGGCCGCGTCGTATCGCTTCTGCAACGAGAGGGCCTGACCCTTCAGATACGTCAGATAGTCCTTCGCCGTCGCCGGGCCGGCCAACGCGGCGTCGATCGCCTTGACGGCCTCAAGGTAATTGCGATCCTGCATCAGCCGCCGCACCTGCGGGGGCACGGCCGGGGCGTCGGCCGGCCAGGCTTCGGCCGCCGTCGCCGCGCAGGGAAACAAGACTGCCAGAGCAAACCAAACCGCAAGAAAGTGATCGCGTTTCATTGGTCCTCTCCTCCGATATGTTGCCGTGTGTTGGTGTTCGGAAGCCGGCGACGGTTTGTCAATGTCGTCGAATAGTTATCAATGTCGCCGAATAGCCGGGGGCCAACGGCCCGCGGCCGCGATGGCCGGCGGATTCCGCGGGCCGTTGGCCCCCGGCTATTGTCGCATTCTCTCAGGGCCGCATTCTGTCGGCGCACGAGTCGCTGGTTAGACGATTCGCGACGCTGTTTCGTTCCGAGATTCTGTTCCGACTAGGATACGGGCAGACTAACACGCCGGCAATGAACTTACAAGAGATTAGGCGCCGATTCCGCGCGGTTCCGGGGCAAGGGGGACGGAGGAAGTTGTCGGCGGAAAGCGGTGCGAGATAGAGGACGTATTCTCGACAACTTCCTCCGTCCCCTTCGCGTCGCTATACGTATAGCCCTGCGCGGCTTTTGGGGATTTCATTCAGGCCGGGCCGGGCGAAAACGACCTGGAACAATTGCAGTTCGCCGGTCGCGAAGGCGGCGCAGGAGCCGGCCAGATAGAGCCGCCAAATCCGCACGAAACGGCGGTCGAACATGGCGGCCACCCGGTCGGCGGCGGCCTCGAAGCGGTCGAGCCAGTTCCGTAGCGTTTTGGCGTAGTGCAGCCGCAGGTTTTCGACGTCGAGTATCGAAAAATCGGAGGGCTCGAAGATGTCGGCCATCTGCCGGAGCGATGGCAGTAGCCGCCGGGGAAGATGCGGCGTTGGATCCAGGGGCTGACCGGTCCGGCGGCGTTTTGCCCGATCGTCTGGATCAGGCCGCGGCCGGTGGAATCGAGGCAGCGGTCGCAGCCACGCGGCCGAACTCGCGGTAGTGCGACGCCCCGACGTGCTCCAACATGCCCAGCGACACCAGGGCGTCGAAGCGGCCGGTGACATTGCGGTAGTCGTCCTCGATGAACTCGACGCGCGAGTCGAGCCCCTCGGCCTTTGCCCGGCGGCGGGCGAAATCGAGCTGCCGCTTCGAAATGTTGAACGACTTAACGGTGACGCCATAGTTGCGGGCCATCAGCAGGGCCAACGCGCCCCAGCCGCCGCCGATTTCGATCACCTTCTCGCCCGGCCGCAGCCAGAGCTTTCGGCAGACGTAATCGAGCTTGGCCAGTTGCGCCTCTTCGAGCGTCATGGCCGGATCGGCGAAATAGGCGCCGCTGTAGACCATCTCGCGGTCGAGCCAGAGCCGGTAGAAGTCGTCGCCGATGTCGTAATGATGGTGGATGTTCTGCCGGGCGGCGGCGAGCGTGTTGGCCTTGGCGCGGTGCAGACATCCGAGCAGGCCGGAATAGACGCCGCCGCCCGAGCGGCGCGCGGCCATGCGGGAGCGGTAGATCGTTTCCAGCAGCGAGACCAGATCGCCGTCCACTTCGAGCCGGCCGTCGGCGTAGGTTTCGCCGAACTGAAAATCCGGATCGAACAGGACTTTCCAGAATGCCGCCCGATCGCGGAAGAGGATTCGAGCGACGGGCGAGGAATTGGTTTCGGAGATTTCCTCTGCGTTCCAGAACGCTATGCTCAGCGGCGGGCTGCCGATCGCCTGGAGCAGGCGGCGGGCAAGCCACCGCTCAATGCCCGAGGGCCGGCCGCGGTCGGCACGGGGGCAGGCTGGGGAGGAGGGCCACTGGGCCGTCGCCAGGCGTCGTCGGGTTCCAGCCGATGCGCTTGTGGCGGCCGTCGGTCGCTCGGCATAATAGAGATCACGACGAGACATGGGGAGACCTCCTTGCGGGGAGACCAAATCCCAAGCGATGCCAACTCGCCGCATTATACCCCTGCAATCGAAACAGGCAACCCTTTTCGCGACGTATCGAGCGCAGCCGGGCGGGCGGCGGTTCCAGGCGGCTGGACTGGGCAGGCGGCGGTGTAAGCATAACTTTTTTGATTTTTTATATATATTTCTCCTTGCTCCGCATGGGGTTGCTCAACCTTCGTCGAAGAGCGTAAGATGGCGAATGGCGATGGTTGAGCGAATGGTCGGTCGATCCGCAGTGGGAACGGGCGGCCGCGGGCCTGGTTGAGAGCCGCAAGTGGCGACAGATGCCCAGGCGGGAGTCAAACGGATAACTATGGGACGTCGCTTACAGCGTTTCTTATCTCATGCAAGGTCGTTTGCGTGGGTTCCCGAGGTCTTCGCCATAGGGCGGGAACGGTTTCGCTCGCAGGTGCGGATTCTGGCGTTGGCAGCCTTGGTGGGAGTCGTGGCCGGACTCGGCGCGATCGTGTTCTACGTGGCCACGCGAGCTGCCGAGCATTACGCGCTGGGGGTGGTTGCCGGCTACTCGCCCGAGCCCCATCCGGGCGGGGAAATGGCGATGTCATGGCTGCCTCCGATCACGCGGCCGCTCACGCCGTGGCTGTTGGTGGTGATACCGACGATCGGCGGGCTGCTTAGCGGCGTGCTGGTCTACTCGTTGGCTCCGGAGGCGGAAGGGCACGGCACCGACTCGGCCATTTCGGCTTACCACTATCACGGTGGGGAAATTCGCCCGCGCGTGCCGGTGGTGAAGATCATCGCCAGCGCGCTGACCCTCGGCAGCGGCGGATCGGGCGGAAGGGAGGGCCCGATCGCGCAGATCGGAGCGGGCTTCGGCTCGCTGCTGGCCAACCTGCTGCACCTGCGCGCCGCGGACCGCCGCGTGCTGATGGCCGCGGGAATGGGGGCGGGCATCGGCGCGATCTTTCGCGCGCCGCTGGCCGGAACGATGTTCGCCGCCGAAGTGATGTACAGCTCCCCCGAGTTCGAGTCGGAGGTCATCATCCCGGCGGGCATTGCCAGCGTTATCTCCTACTGCATCTACGGCGCCTACTCCGGCTGGGAACCCCTCTTCAAAATCCCCGAGCTCAGCTTCAACGATCCGTTTCGGTTGGCGCCGTACCTGCTTCTGGCGCTGGTGATGATTGTGCTGGCGATGATCTACACGCACTCGTTTTACGGCATCAAGTGGGTGTTTGACCACATGACGATCCCTCACCATTTTCGCCCGGCGGTGGGCGCGTTTCTTACGGGCGTGGTCGCCTTGGTTCTGTTTTACGCCATGAAGCAAAATCAGCAGGTGCTCTCGGTGCTCGCCTTCGGCTATTCCGCGGTGCAGGGCGCCATGCAGGACGGCATGAAGCAGGCAGGCAATGGCATGGCGATGATTCTGTTGGCCATCGCCTTCGGCAAGATTCTCACCACCGGCCTGACGATCGCCAGCGGCGGCTCGGGCGGCGTGTTCGGGCCTTCGATGGTTATCGGAGGATGCGCCGGCGGGGCGCTGGGAATCATCCTCCACAATCTTTCCCCCTGGTTGGTGCCGCATCCGGCAAGTTTCGTGATCGTCGGCATGGCCGGGTTCTTTGCGGCCGCGGCGAAGACGCCGTTTTCCACGCTGATCATGGTGAGCGAAATGACCGGCGGCTATTCCTTGCTGCTGCCGTCGCTATGGGTCTGCACGCTCTCGTACATTCTCTCGGACAAGCAATCGATCTATTCTTCGCAGGTCGAGAGCCGTTCGCTGTCGCCCGCCCACCAGGGTGCCTACGTTCGTGCGGTGTTGGCGGGCGTGCGGGTGCGGCAGTTCGTGTCGCCGCAGCAGAACTTCGCCGTTCTTCACCCGGTCGATTCGCTGCGGACGGTGATCCAGCGGCTGGGCGAAGCGCCCTATCCGGTGCTGGCGGTGGTGGATGGTGAGAACCGGCTGTTGGGCGTGGTGGACGTGGAAGAGGTCCATCTCGCCTCGCAGGCCCCTTCCCTGTCGCCGCTGATTCTTGCCACCGACTTGATGCGCAGCGACGTGCGGCCGCTTACGCCGGACGACACGCTGGATCGGGCCCAGGAGCTCTTCGTGGAAAACGACCTGCCGACGTTGCCGATCGTCAACGATCTTCAGCGGCGGCAGGTGATCGGCATGGTGCGGCGTTTCGACATCGCCAGCGCCTACCTGGAGCGCGTCCACGGATCGGCGGAAACGTGACGGCCTGGACGCCCGCGCTCCGCTCGGCTCGTTGGTCAGCCATTTGGATTCCTTCCCGAAGTCGGGCTATGTCGGCTTCTGTCCGCCGAACAGGGCCAGTTCGAAGAGCTTGAAGAAGCAGTCTACGCTGGCAAACCCGATCTGCCGCAGCCACTCGCACTGTGTTTCGACCGGAGCCAGGATATTTCCGGTCTTGTCGGGGCGGTAATACCACTGCTCGGCGATCGTCTCTCTGGTTTTCGTGCCGCCTTGCTGCCGATGGTGCATGCAAAGTGAATCGACGAAGAGCTCATCGAAAGCCTGTTGCGCCGACGGGGATGCCGACGACACGTGTTCCATGTTGAGGAACAATCCGCCCGGCTTCAGCGCCTCGAATATCTCGCGGTACAACTCGCGCTTTCGCTCGTCGGTCAGATGATGGATCGCGAAGCCCGAGACAACAAGATCGAACGGCGCGTGGCTGCTTGTCGATTGCAGCCAATTGTCCGACGCGAGGTCTTGGACGATGAAGTCGGCGCGACGAACGTCCGCGAGCTTCTTGGCCGCCTCGATCATGTATTCGGAGAAGTCCAAGAAGACGGCGTGGGCTTGCGGATACTCGGCCAATACCGCCCGAGCGAGAATGCCGTCGCCGCAGCCCAGATCGAGAACCTGCTTAACCTGCGGAATCGCCTGGCGGACAACGCGGAGGAGCACGTCGATTTGCTCGAAGGCCAGGGGAATTCCCGCCCGCACGTCTTCCAAGAATAGCTTTGCCGAATCCTGTCGTTTCCACGAGTGAAGTTGGTCATTCATATCGAGTTTCTTCAACGATCAAATGCAGTTGTTTGTTGTCGAAACCGTGACCAATTCTTCGGTTTCGGAGATGACGAAGGTCGACGATGGCGCCGAATTTTGAGAACACGGCCAAGAACCGGTCGTAGTCTTTTCCCCAGTAGATCATGGCACAAGACATCGGTGCCCCTTTTCCGCCATTCTCACCGTTAACGAGGAACTTAAGCCGCGTATCGTAGAGAAAGCAGACGGCCGTGGCTTGGCCAAAAACGTAGTTCTTCCAATGTCCCGTATTCGTCGCGACAGGAACGAGAGCGAGTACTTCCGAATGGAATTCCCGGTGAGCAATGGCGCACTTGCGAAGCCACGTCTTGATGGTGGTTCCCCGTTTCTTATCGATCCCGTAGGGTGGATTGACGTAGATCGTGGGATAGTTCCAACTCTCTGCTAGACCGTCGTGGTGTGGAAGCGCATATTCCGTGTCGGCATTTACTATGGAATACTGGTTGGAGCAAGGGTCCAGAGCGATTCGTCCGCCGAAACAATCACGCACGGCGTCGACGTACTTTGCCGGCGTTCCCCAATGTTGACTAACGGTGTTGACTTTTCGACCGGCGGTCATGGGTGTATCTCCTCCCAGTTTTTCCTTTTCAAGGTGTCCAATTCCTGGTGAAGGACGCCGAGCCGTCTTCCCGCTGGGGCGATAACGTTAAACCAGCCTTCGATTGTCTTCAGTTGGGTCGAGAAGTACGTTTGGAGCGCGAGGTCGGCGGTCAGAGCTATCTTGACTTTCGTAAACTGATTCACGCCTTTCTTCCCCGTGTAGCTGGCCAAGAATGCCTCTCGCACCGGAGCAAATGCGGCGTTGGGATGCAGGAGAAGTTCGTCGATAAACTGTGCGATGCCGGCGTCGGTGAGGAACAGAAGCCAGTCATACGCTTGAGCGAGAACCTTCATCTCCTTGTTGTGGTTCTCGGAAGTGAACCAATTGCCGTGATTGCTCACGACACCAATTGTGAGGACGAAGTCCGCGAGAAGATCGGGGTTATTGGACGCAATCACTTCCGCCAAAAGAGGGTAGTATTCTTCACAACGAAAGGACTTGTCCTCCATTTGAATCAGCCCGCCGACCTTCCCGTCGGCTAGTATGACAGCGCTACAATGGCTCAAGCCTACCATGTGCGAACGCCGATAACGGCGAACGACACATGGAGGTGAAAAATGACGACGGACGAAATCCGGGCGTTGGAGCCCGATGCGCGACGTAGATTGCAACGGTTTGCGGATTGTTTCGCAAAAAGTTCGACGTTCGAGTATTTTATGAGTTATTCCCTGGCGTTGCTGGCACATTTTGACCGCAAGAGCATCGAGCCAATCGCCCTGTGGATCGGGGCCGCCGTACGAACGCTTCAACTCTTTTTGTCGCACTTCGTCTGGAACCACGAGCGGATTGAATCGCGACTGCGACAGGCGATCATGGATGAGTACGGGTGCGAGAACGCCATCGGAGTGATTGACGGCTCGGCCCACGCCAAACAAGGCGACAAAACGCCCGGTGTACAGCGGCAGTGGTGCGGCGAGTCCGGAAAAATCGATAACTGCGTGGTGGGGCAACACCTGATCTACACGAACAACGATGCGAAGAACCCCTTCAGCGCTTGCATTGCCTCGGACGTGTATCTGCCGGAAAGCTGGATCAACGATCCTCTGCGGCGCAAGGAAGCCCATATCCCGGAGAGCGCCGTGTTCCGCAAGAAGTGGGAAATCGCGGCCGACCAAGTCGAGGTGTGCGTTGCCGATGGCGTTCGTTTTTCGTGGATCACCTGCGATGAAGAATTCACCTCGGTACCGGAGTTCATTTACCGCATGGACCGCAGCGGGCAACGGGTCATCGGCGAGGTTCGAGCCAATTTCCGCTGCTGGGCGACCAAGCCGGCCTGCCACAGTTCGCAAACGGCGCATGCCTCGAAGCAAGTGGACAACCTTTGTCGCTTCAGCCCGGCATTCAGCAAGCAATCGTGGCGGCGAGTCCACATCAAGGACACGACTCGCGGCGCGTGTGTGTGGGAAGTCAGGTTGGCGAGGGTTTACCTGGTGGCCAAAGACGCCGAAGGCGAATCCTGCCCCACGGATCGGCCGTACTGGTTGATGGTAGCCCGCAATGCGGCAACGGGTGAAATCAAGTATTTCGTCAGCAACGCCTCCGAAAGTACGTCGTTGGAGGAAATGCTGAAAGCGGCCTTCGCTCGCTGGCATGTGGAAATGTGGTTTGAACGGGCCAAACAGTACTGTGGATTCGGCGCGTTCGAGGTGCGAACCTATCAGAGTCTGATACGTCACTGGCTTTGTTCGCGCATCAGCATGTACCTCCTGGCTGCCGAGACGACGCACTTGCGGGGGAAAAAATCCGGAGATCACACTGGAGCAGGTGGTCCGAGCACTCGGACCTCTCTTGCAACGGTCGCTTGAATGTGATCCTGATCTCATTGAACTACTTTCCAACATCAACGATTATCATCAAGAACGAAATCGAATGTCCTACGAAAGCCGACAACGCCGTGCAAAAACATTAGCAGGTGGTGCCGGAAAAACCTAGCGCTGTCATACTAGACGAACCTTCTGAAGCGAGGAGACGGTCTTGGCGACATAGGCTCCCTGTTTCGCTTTTTCGATCGTTTGCGGTCCTTTCTTCATCCCTTCTTCAACGCCAACTCGTTTGCATTCAACAATGGCGAAGGGTCGCCGCTGAAGCGACACGATCGAGAAATTCCCCTTGCCTGCTGTGAAAGCATTCAGATACGTATTCAGAAACCGGTCGCCGAAGTCGCCAATCGTGCATGCATTGCGAAGGATGCCGTTCTTTCCCAGCAACGTGTTCGACTTAAGGCGTCCTCGGAGTGCGGTAGACATGGCAGGATCGCAAAGCCCAGCCATTTTCTTCGCGGTTAGCGGCAGGATGTCTCGGCCGAATTTCACGCGTTCAAGCATCTTTGCCGGGTGGAGGCTGTATTCGACATTGTGTGTGATGTCGGCGTTGGCGAACTCGGGCAAGGGTCTTTCGATGGCAAGATTGCGTTCCAGTCCCCAAGATTTCAGGCTATAGAACGTGATGATTTCGACAAGTGTACCGAGGGCTCGACCGGACGCTTTCTTAGCGTCCTTCGCATAATGAAAGACCTCCTTCGCCAGCACATTCTGCAGACGATCCACAGATGGATATGCCATTGGTCCGACCTCATATCGAATGTCGACTGTGTTTGCTCATCGGAAATCCGTAGCTGGGTTGTGATTCCTTCCGACACTCCGATTTCCGACACGTCCATCCTAGCCGACAGTCGCCACGCCCTCAACCGGACGGTGAACCCCACACACATTCCCGCGCTCATCGAGCCTCTCGCAGCCCTCCCGACTGGCGGATTCTACCACGAACGGGCAAAGACGCCCACCCCGAGCACAGGCTACGTAGCCCTCCTATCTAGGCGTCGTTTTCGGTAGCGGCCAAACAATTACGCAGCTATTACATGGCGCATACACAGCCGCCGTTTAGAATTGGGCGACAACACGTATACTTATATGATCGACAGACAATAACAGAAGTCTTCCTGGAGCCCGCAGCAGTGAACGTCAACTCGGTACCCGTCAAAGTCTCCCGTCCTCAATCGCTCACCACGCACCCGGCCGGATCGAAGGCCCGCGTGCTGCTCACCAGCGTCTTCGGGCCCTACGGCCAGGACGACCAGTACGGCAGCCGGCGAATGAATCCGATGGAGCTTTATCATAACCAGGTGACGCGCACGCAGGGCGCGTTTTCGCTGCGGATGTTTCATCGCAGTTGGGGCCTGATGCTGATTCAAGCGAACATCGAAGCGCCCTGCACGCTGCTGGACTTTCCCACGCTCGACCGCTTCACCGAAGAGCTTCGCACCCGGCAGTACGACGTGGTCGGCATCTCGTCGATCATTCCGAACACGGGGAAAGTCAAGAAGATGTGCGAGTTGATTCGGCAGTATCAGCCGAAGGCGACGATCGTCGTCGGCGGGCACATCGCCAACGTGCCCGACCTGATCGAGCGGGTCGATGCCGATCACGTGGTGCGCGGCGAGGGGGTGCGCTGGTTCCGCCGCTTCCTGGGCGAGGACGAGAATCGCCCGCTGCGCCACCCGATGATTACCTCGGGCTTCGGCACGCGCACGCTCGGCGTCAATCCGACGGAGCACGTCAAGGACGTCGCCGCCACCGTCATCCCGTCCGTCGGCTGCCCGCTGGGCTGCAACTTCTGCTCCACCTCGGCCATGTTCGGCGGCAAGGGGCACTCGGTCAATTTCTATCAGACCGGCGACGAGTTGTTCCACGTCATGTGCCAGATCGAAAAGGAACAGGGCGTCTGCTCGTTCTTTATGATGGACGAGAACTTCCTGTTCCATCGCAAGCGGGCGCTGCGGCTGTTGGAGTTGATCGAGGCGAACGACAAAGCCTGGTCGTTGGACGTGTTCAGTTCGGCCAACGTGCTCCGCTCGTACACGATCGACCAACTCATTCGGCTGGGCATCTCGTGGGTGTGGATGGGCATCGAAGGCCGAAACAGCCAATACGCGAAACTCTCCGGCATCGACACCTTCGAGTTGGTCCGCGAACTGCAATCGAACGGCATCCGCGTGCTCGGATCGACGATCATCGGGCTGGAGAACCACACGCCGGACAACATCGAAGAAGCGATCGATTATGCCGCTCGCCATGACACCGATTTCCACCAGTTCATGCTCTACACGCCGATCCCCGGCACGCCGTTGCACGCCGAACTGACGGCGAAGGGGGTGATGAAGGACGAGAGCGAGTTCGACGTGGGCGACATTCACGGCCAGGCGATCCTCAACTACCGTCATCCGAGCCTGAACGACCAACAGACGGCCGAGTTCATGCTCCGCGCGTTCGATCACGACCTCGAAGTGAACGGGCCGAGCACGGTGCGGATCGTCCGCACGACGCTTGCCGGCTGGCGGCGGCATAAGAACCATCCCGACCCCCGCGTCCGCCGCCGCTACGCCTGGGAGGCCCGCGAATTGGCCACCACCTTCTCGATGGTCGTCGGCGCTGCGAAGCTCTACTACCGCGACCAGCCGGCGATGCACGCCAAGATGTCGGCGCTGCTGAAGGAATTGCACGCCGAGTTCGGCTGGAAGTCGCGCGTCTGTTCGGCGATCGCAAGCCGCTGGCTGCTGGGACGGGTCCGCAAGGAAGAGAAGCGGCTTGCCAAGGGATTCAGCTACGAGCCGCAGACGTTCTACGAGCGGAACGCCGCCGTCACCGATCTACCCCAGGCGGAATTGTGCCGCTCGGCCGAGCCGCTGCCGGCGCCGGTTTCAACCGGGCTGCCGATCGTTCCCGCCAAGCCGGCGAGGAAACGCGAGTTGGTGGGAGCGTAAGACTCGGCGAGGCCGAAGGTGCGCTGGGGTCGCTTTCACATTAGGCGGCCCGATGCCTGCGACCTTGCCCGCAATTGCACGCGTCGCTTGGCGTTCATCTGTAGCAGTTGAACGGTAGCACGCCCGCTTGGCGTTTGCCCCATGATCTCCGCTCTGTTCCATCGGAAGTGATCGTTCCAGGAATCGCGGCGAGGATGGAAGCGGATCGTCACAAGGCCAGTCTCAGGATCGATCGCCGAGAGATTGGGCCCTTTATGCAGATTGCAGCGATCGCAAGCCAGCGCGAGGTTGGAGCGATCGTCGCTGCCGCCGTGTTGCCGTGCAATTGTATGCTCGATGTGAAACGGCGAAACGGCACGGCCCCTTGTGGCATGTGGCAGTACTCGCATCGCTGGTCGGCTCGACGGCGAACGAAATCGCGAACGGCAGCGTCCATCATTTGGCGGTGCGTTTGGCGAGAACCATGCGAGCTCGCGACTGAAGAAGACCGATAAAATCGACCGCCTCGACGTACTCTTCGTATTCGGTCCGCTCCTCCGCAGAGAGCGTGCCTTCATTGGCCTTCTCCGCCAGTTCCCCGATTCGGGCTTCGACTTCGGGATCGCATCGAAGTGATACCAATCGCTCCGCCACTTCCTGCGAAAAGCACTCCGTCACGGGCAGCAATAGGCGATCCAGATAGGTGATTTCTGCGGTAGACATATATAATAGGGTAACACGTTCTCGGATTTCAGGGAAGTACCGGCTTCTAGCGCGGCTTTGCGATGCGCCCTGTCCGCCGAGTTTTTCCACCACGGCCCTGATGAACTCCGGTGTGGTGCCGCAGCAGCCGCCGAGGAACGTGGCCCCGGCTTCGAGCAGTTGCGGGACGTAGGAGGCAAACTCGGCGGGCGTTTGCCGGTAGACGGTCTTGCCGTCGATCATCTCGGGCAAGCCGGCGTTGGCCTTGATCCAGATCGGGCGGTCGGTGGCGGCGTGCAGGCGGCGGCAGACCTCGACCATGCCGGCGATGCCCTGGCCGCAATTGCTGCCGATCACGTCGGCGCCGGCCGCGGCGAGTTGCTCGGCGGCCTGCTCGGGCGTGACGCCCATCATGGTGCGATCCTTCTTCGCGCCGGAGCCGAACGTCATGCAAGCCACGACCGGCAGACCTGTGGCGTGCGCGGCGGCGGTGGCCAACGCGGCCTCGGCCAGGTCGGACATCGTCTCGATGGCGATGCCGTCGGCGCCGGCCGCGGCAACCGCCTGCGCCTGCTCGGTGTATGCGGCTTTCAGATCGTCTTCGCTCACCTGGCCCATCATCAGCATCAGCCCGCTGGGGCCGAAGGAGGCGAAGACCAGTGCGCGGCCGCGGGTGGCTCGGCCGACGATTTCCACGCCGGCGCGGTTGATCTCGGCAAGTTTTTCGGCCAGGCCATGCCGGGCGAGGGTAAAGCGGTTGGCGCCGAAGGTGTTGGTAAGAACCACTCGGCTGCCGGCCTCGACGTAACTGCGAGCGACCTCTTCAACCTTTTCGGGCTCGGTAAGGTTCCAGGCGTCGGGGCAAGCTCCGACGGGCAGTCCGCGCTGCTGGAGTTGCGTGCCTAACGCGCCGTCGAGAACGACCGGCCCGGCCGACGTCAGTCCTTGAATGATCGGGTGCATCTGAAGACTCCCTGTTTGTGTGAAAGTATACGCCATTCTAAACGGATTTGTATGAAAGTGGAACCGGACTTGGTGGACTGCAACGCAAGCGACGCGGCGAACAAGTTTGCCGGCTAAACGATCGGTATTGCGTCGCCAATCCGGCATTCAATCATCCGCAGCCTCTTGACACCCCCCAGGCTCGAACGTACCATTCCTTCGGCTTTTACTCTGACAGGAGCGGGTCTGATGGCAATTGCCGCGAACTTGGGATTTCCTCGCATCGGCGCTCGCCGGCAACTGAAGCGGGCGGTGGAGGAGTATTGGACGGGAAACATCGATCCGGAAGAGCTTGCCGCCGCGGCCGCCGCGCTGCGGCGGGAGAATTGGCAGTTGCAGCAGTCGTTGGGCATCGAGCACGTCCCCTCGAACGATTTTTCGCTCTACGATCACGTGCTCGATACGGCGGTGATGCTCGGGGCGGTGCCGAAGCGGTTCGCGTGGTCGGGCGCGGCGGTCGATCCGGCCACCTATTTCACCATGGCGCGGGGCGCCGACGAACTGCCGCCGCTGCACATCATCAAGTGGTTCGACACGAACTATCACTTCCTCGTTCCCGAGTTCGAGCCGGGGATGAAGTTCAAGCTCGCCTCGACCAAGCCGGTGGACGAGTTTCGCGAGGCCGCCGCGCTGGGGATTCGCACCCGGCCCGTGCTGCTCGGCCCGTTGACCTTCCTGCTGCTGGGAAAGAGCAAGACGGCGAAGTTGAAACTGTTGCGGCTTCTCAACGCTATCCTGCCGCTTTACGAAGAGGTGCTGTGGCAACTCGCCCATGCCGGGGCCGATTGGGTGCAGATCGACGAGCCGGTCCTTGCGCTCGATCTGCCCAAGGAAGCGCTGGACGTGCTCGAATCGTCGTGCGCGGCGCCTCAGCGCGGCGTCGGACCAGCTTCGCATTTGCCTGACGACGTACTTCGGCGGGCTGGGCGACAATCTGGCGGCCACGCTAAGGCTGCCGGTGGCCGCCGTGCATCTCGACTTGGTGCGGGTGCCCGAGCAGTTGGACCGGGCGCTGGAGGAGGCGCCGTCGGGCTTGACGCTCTCGTTGGGCGTGATCGACGGCCGCAACGTCTGGCGCAGCGATCTGGAGCGATCGCTTGATCTGCTGGACAGAGCGGCGGCGAAGCTTGGCCCCGAGCGGATCATGGTCGCCCCGTCCTGTTCGCTGCTGCACTGCCCGTTGGATCTCGACAACGAACCGGGGCTCGACGCCGAGTTGAAGGGATGGATGGCCTTCGCCAAGCAGAAGTTGCAGGAGGTGGCGATTCTCACCAAGGCGCTGAACCACGGGCGGTCGGCCGTGGCCGACCAATTGGCGGCAAGCCGGGCAGCCGTCGAACGCCGCGCCGCCTCGCCGCGGCTGCACAATCCGGCGGTCCGGCAGCGCGTGGCCGCGGTGGACGAGGAGATGCTCCGCCGGCGGCATCCGCTGCTCGAGCGGCGCGAGCGCAGCGCCGCCGCCTGCCGCTGCCGTTGTTGCCCACCACGACCATCGGCTCTTTCCCGCAGACCAGCGAAGTGCGCAAAGCCCGCGCCGGCTTCAAGACGGGCCAATGGTCGTTGGAGCGCTACGAGACCTTCTGCAAGAAGGAGATCGAGCGGACAATCCGCTTTCAGGAGGAGATCGAACTGGACGTGCTGGTCCACGGTGAGTTCGAGCGGGCCGACATGGTCGAGTATTTCGGCGAGCAATTGGACGGCTTTGCCCGGACGGCCAACGGCTGGGTGCAGAGCCACGGGGTGCTCTGCGTGAAGCCGCCGATCCTGTTCGGCGACGTTTCGCGGCCGCGGCCGATGACGGTGCGCTGGAGCCAATTCGCCCAATCGCTCACCTCGCGGCCGATGAAGGGGATGCTCACCGGCCCGATCACGATCTTGCAATGGTCGTTCGTCCGCGACGATCAGCCGCGGCGCGACACCGCCTTCCAAATCGCCCTGTGCGTGCGCGACGAGGCGGTCGATCTGGAGGCGGCGGGCATCCGCTTGATCCAGATCGACGAGCCGGCGCTGCGCGAGGGGCTGCCGCTGCATCGCGCCGAGTGGCCGGCGTATCTGAAATGGGCGGTCGTCGCCTTCCGGCTGGCCTCGGTCGGCGTCCGCGACGAGACGCAGATTCACACGCATCTGTGCTATTCGCAGTTCGGCGACATCATCGAGGCGATCGCCGCGATGGACGCCGACGTGCTTTCGATCGAGGCCTCGCGCTCCGACATGGCGTTGTTGGACGCCTTCGTCAACTTCAAGCAGCCGATCCAGATCGGGCCGGGCGTGTACGACATCCACAGTCCCCGCGTGCCGGAAACCGAGGAGATCATGGGCCGCCTGCGGAAGGCGCTGTGCGTGATCCCGGCCGAGCGGCTGTGGGTGAACCCCGATTGCGGCCTGAAGACCCGCGGTCTGGCGCGAGGTTCAGGCGTCGCTGCGGAACATGGTCGAAGCCGCGAAGAGCCTGCGGCGGACGATGGGACGTCTTCTTGACGACGCACCGGGTTCGGCTTAGAATTGGATGTATACCACGCTTGTGAGGGGAAGAGGTATGGACACAGCGATCGTCATTCACGGAATAATCTCGGAGAAGCAATTCATTTCCAACGAGCCGATGCCCGACGTGGAAGGCCCGGCGGAGTTGATTGTCCACCCGAAAGACGCGGCTAAGCCGATTATCCCCGGCAGGTCCATGTTCGAGTTTTTTGGCAAGGCGCCGCAGTTGCGGTCTGCAGAAGACATTGACGCCCAAGTCCGCGAAGAGCGCGAGGCGTGGGGCGACCGATGATTTACGCAGACTCCGGGATTCTCATCCGATTGATTGAGGGGGCCGATCGGCTGCGGCTGCCAATCGAGTCTCGTCTGCGCGAGATTCGTTCGCACGGCAAAACGCTCATTACATCACGCTTGAGCCGACTGGAATGCCGCTGCAAGCCGATGAAAGAGTCGCAGGAGTACATCTTGAGTCTGTACGACGGCTTCTTCGACACTCAGGAAGTCTTGCTGCAGGAGATTGATGCGGCGGTGATCGAGCGGGCGACGGAACTCCGAGCGGCTTTCGGGCTGAAGGCATCCGACGCAATTCACGCCGCCACGGCGATTCTGGGCAGCGTCGCCGAGTTCTGGACGGCCGACCGTGATTTTCTCGCTGCCCGGAACTCAAGGTTGAACTGTTCGACGCGGTGTAGACGCTCACGTATTAGCCCGATCATCCAACCGCTGGCTCAGCGCGGCAATCTGACGTTGCAAATCCGCGATCATTGAGATTTGAAGATCGGTTTTCGCTCGCTCTAGGGCCGGGCGGTATTTGTCGCGGTACAGGAGAAGAAGCACACCTGCCACGATCAAGCCGGTCCAACTGCAGGCGCCCCACCCGCCTGTGGCAAAAAGGTGCGCCAGGCCATCCGCCGTGTGCCGTTCCCGCATCTTACATCGTGGGCGTCGCGACGCACATCTTTTGGCCGCCCGAGCGGTGTCGGGCGCTGCGGTAACGTGCAGCTTGACGCCCCCTCCGGCCGATGGTATATTAAGAACCTCAATTAGAGGAGTAAGCCATGAAGCGTCTTTTGGCGGTCTTCCTGATTCTCGTCCTGGTTGGTTCCATCGCCGATGCCGCTTCCAGAACCTGGAAGAGCAGCAACGGCCGTTTCTCGATCGAGGCCGAGCTGCTCGATTTCAAGGACGGCAAGGCGCAACTGAAGAAGACGGACGGCACGGTGATCGAAGTCCCGCTGGTCTCGCTGTGCGAGGCGGACCGCCGCTACGTCAAGAGCCAGTTTCCCGGAGTCACGGAGGAGAAACTTGCTCCCGGCGCCGAGTACCGCCAGTGGAAGACCCGCAACGGCAAGTTCAGCACCGTCGCCGAGTTCTGGGCTGCGAGGGGGGCAAGGTGCGGTTGCGCAAGCTCGACGGCAGCGAGATTTCCGTCGATAAGAATCTTCTCAGCGTCGCCGACCAACGCTGGATCGCCGACGCGCTGCGCCGCTTGGGCGAGGAGGAGAAGGAAGAGGAATCGCACGGCAAAGCCGAGGGGGAAGTCGCCGGGAAGATCGAGGAGGGCGAGATTGCGATGAAGCTGGTGCGGCTGGATCTGCCCAAGACGACACGCCGCGGCAGGATGCCGGCGACTACTTCTTTCTTTATAGGCCAGGTTTCCCCGCAGCAGTTCTTTGTGAACCTCAGCAAGAGCGAAGAGGCGCGGGACGCCGCCTTCCATCGCGTCGTCAAGCAGGAGCCGTCGTACTCGGCGGCGGCGCCGATCCGCGGCGTCGTGCGCTTCGGATCGCAGCAGTTCGGCTTTGCCTTCGATTCGGCCGGCGGCAAGGTAACCGCCTACAATCGCCTCTACTTCGACCTGAACGGCAACGGCGATCTGACCGACGACAAACCGATTGCCGCCATGACGGCCAACGCGCTGGGCTCCAGCATGTCGCAATCGCAGTTTCCGCGAGTGAACATCAAGCTGGACGCCAAGGGGCAATCGCTCGACTACTCGTTTCTGCCCAGCCTGCTCTGCCAGGGGACCGGGGGCAACAATTATGCCACCGTGACATTCTACGCCGCTGCCATCCGAGAAGGCTACATTACGCAGGGCAAGCGGCGCACGAGACTGGTGCTGTTGGATCGCAACAGCAACGGGCTGTTCGACGATGCCGCCTCGTTTCGGCCCGACGGCAGCGTCAGCGAGGGCGATCTGCTGCTGATCAATCCCAACGTAAGGAAGTCCTCCGCGTCGGGCGGCGGCTTGGGAGGCGACCGCAACTTCGTCAACAAGACCGTCTGCATCGGCAGGGAGTTCTACCGCATGGAGGTTTCGCCGTCGGGCGATTCTCTGAAGCTGACGCCGACCACGTTTGCGATGGGCTGCGTGGTCAATTCGAGCCCTCGGTATCGCGCCATCCTCTTCAGTTCGGAGTACGGCGTCGTGGTGATCGGCGGCTCGAAGGACCAGAAGATCTGCTTGCCCGAGGGGACGTGGAAAGTCCTCTCCTACTCGGTCGAGGCGGGCTTGTCGAGGACGCTGCTGTCGGCCACCTTCGCCGGAAAATCGCCGGAAACGATCGTGAAGAAGGGGGAGACGGCCACGCTTGCGTTCGGGGCGCCGCTGCGAGCGGTCGTCACGGCCCAGCGGGGCCAAGGCAATAAAATCTCGCTGTCGTTGTCGATCGTCGGCGTCGGCGGGGAACGATGTACGAACCTGATTATCAGGGGAGCCCGACCGCCGAAACCGCAGTTCGTCATCAAGGACAAGGACGGCAAGGTCGTTCACCAGGGCAACTTCGAGTATGGCTGAGGTTTCACTTGCCGGCACTTGTGGCAAGTGCCTTCCGAAATCCACGGCGATTATCAGGTGTATGTCCGGCTGGTCGCCGACCCCTTTGCAACCGACAACAGCCAGCCGAGCACGATCACCCTTTAGGTTGCGCGGTTTGGCTGGATCCCGGATGCGGCCGAGCCGCTTGCCGCCGTGGATGCGGTGCGGCATACTAACCCGAAGCGCTAGCGAGGGCAAGTTTTTCCGCCGCCCTCGCTAGCGCTTCGGGTTGGTATCGGCCAATAAATAATCCCGCTGAATACATTTTGGAGAAAGCGACGATGCGAGTCCTGGGCATTTCCGGAAGTCCGCGGCGCGGCGGCAACACCGATATCCTGATCCATACCGCGCTGGAGGTGCTGGCGGCCGAAGGGCTGGAGACGGAGTTCGTGTCGCTGGCCGACCGGCCGGTCAAGCCGTGCGTGGCTTGTGCGGGCTGCTTCAAGGCGGACGAAATTCGCTGCGTGCAGGAGGATCCGGCGTTCGAGGGCATGATCGACAAGTTCACCGCGGCCGACGGCATCCTGGTCGGCTCGCCGGTCTACTTCGGCTCGGCCACGCCGCAGACGATGGCGCTGCTGGACCGCGTCGGCTACGTCGGCCGGCGTCACCCGGAGATTCTGCGTCGCAAGGTCGGCGCGGCGATCGTGGTTGCCCGGCGTGCCGGCCAGAACTTCACGTTTGCCCAGCTCAATTACTTCTTCCTGATCTCCCAGATGATCGTGCCCGGCTCGACCTACTGGAACGTCGCCTTCGGCCGCGAGAAGGGCGAGGTCAACAACGACGCCGAAGGCATGGAGACCGTCCGCACCCTCGCCGCGAACATGGCGTGGCTGATGAAGAAGCTCAGCAGTTGATAGGCGCGATCTGAAGACGCGATAACGGGCTGACCGGAGGTAACCGTTCACGGGTCAGTAGACGCCGCGTCTCGCCGCGTTGTTTGGGTCGTTTTGGGGGCTCGATTCGCGGCATAAAGCGGCGGGACGCCGCTTCTACGGTCACCGACCTGTGAACGGTTACGACCGGAGTTGGAACTTCTCGAACCTCGTTCGTTGCAGAGATTCCGACCCATAGAGTCGCTCGACAATAGCCCAGCGATGACTCGCTGGACTGCTATCGCGCGTCCCTTCGGGACAAGAAAAGTGCGCGACATTTCTACTCGCGATCGGGTTATGCGCCGGCGAGTTGGTGTTGGGAGCCTCTTTCCAGGCCCCATTTTGCCCGTTTTCACAAATTGCATGGCCAGTCCGCCTCGCCACTTTCCCCCCGAATTGACCGCCCTGGCTACCGGCTTATAATGGAGGGGAGGAGATGCCGTGAAACAGACAACGCCGGCTATCGTTTTTCAGCGCCGTGTGCCGATGCTGGCCGCAAGCCATGCGTGGCCGATGGTGTGCGCGTTGCTTGTCGCGGCGTTCGGCGCGGTGGCCGCTCCAGCATTCGCCAAGGACGAGCCGAAGACGCCCAAGCAGATGGGGCGATTCATCCAGGTTTCGCTGCCGATCACCGATCAAGTCGCCAAGGAGGTTCGCCACGTGGTCGGGCGAGCGATCGACAAGGCAAAGAAGGACGACGCCCGGTTGACGTTGGTTTTCGAGTTCCGCGCACCGAAGGGGGAGAAGGACGCCGGCCAGGGAAGTGATTTCAGCCAATCCTACGGTCTGGCCAACTACCTTTCCAGCGACGAGCTGAACGGCGTGCGGACGGTGGCGTACCTGCCCAACGCGGTCGAAGGTCATGCCGTGCTGCCGGTGATCGCCTGCCAGGAGATCATCATGGCGAAAGACGCCACGCTGGGCGCGGCGGGCATCGACGAGAAGACGATTTCGCCCACCATGCGAAGCGCCTACGCGGAGATTGCCGGCCGGCGGTGGACGGTGCCGGTGGTCATCGCGTTGGGAATGCTCGATCCCGCCCTGGAGGTCTTGCAGGTCAAGACGGACCAGCGCGATCTGAAGTACGTCACGCCGGAGGAGTTGCAGACGCTGAAAAAGACGCACACTACCGGGGCGCCGATTGTGGTGAAGCAGGCAGGCCAACAGGGGGTGTTCTCCGGCGTCGAGGCCCGGCGATGGGGATTCGTCAGTTTCCTGGCCGCCGACCGCCGCGACATTGCCAAGGCCCTCGACCTGCCGTCGACGGCCATCGAGGACGATCCTTCGTTGGAAGGGGGATGGAAGGCGGTTCGCGTCGATCTGAAGGGCCCGCTGATGGCCGAGACCGTCGACAAGGCGGAACAGATGATCGAGCAGCAGATTCGGCGGGAGAACGTCAACTTCATCTGCCTGTGGATCGATAGTCCCGGCGGATCGGTGGGCGACGCCCTGCGGCTGGCGAATTATTTGGGCGATCTCGATCCTGCGCAAGGTGCGGACGGTCGCTTACATTCCCTACGAGGCCCGTTCCGACGCCGCCATCGTCGCGATGGCCTGCGACCAGGTCGTGGTTCATCCGCGTACGGTGCTGGGCGGATCGGGGTCGCACGAGCTTAGCCGCGACGAGGTCAAGCTCGCGGTTCGCGCGATCCGCGCGTTGGCGCCGCGGAAGGGACGATCGTGGTCGTTGATGGCGGCGATGATCGATCCGCACCTGGCGGTCTATCGCGCCACGCGGCTGGGCGACGTCGAATACTTCTGCAACGAAGAGCGCAACGAGCAGTCGGAGCCGGACAAATGGACGATGGGCGAGCCGGTGACCACGCGGAACGAGCCGCTGAAAGTCGATGGAACCAGGGCGGAGGAATATCACCTGGCCAACTACGTTGTCGACAATTTCGCCCAATTCAAACGTGCTACGGGCTGGAGAACGATCCGACGCTGGTCGAGCCGGGCTGGGCGTCGGTGCTGATCGACGCGCTCGCCTCGCCGGGAATCGCCGTGCTGCTGCTGGTTATCGGCGGCTCGGCGATCTACTTCGAATTGCACGCACCGGGCATCGGCATCGGCGCCTTCGTCGCGCTGGTCTGCTTTTTGCTGTTCTTCTGGAGCCGCTATCTCGGCCATACGGCCGGCTGGCTCGAAGCGATGTTGTTCGTCGCCGGCGTCGGTTGCCTGCTGCTGGAGATTTTCGTCATTCCCGGCTTCGGCATCTTCGGGCTGGGCGGCGGGGCAATGATCCTGCTGTCGATCGTGCTGGCCAGCCAGACCTCGAAATCCCTTCTTCCGCAGAACGACTATCAGCGCGACCAGCTTCTCACTTCGCTGTTGACGGTGGCCGCCGCCTGTTTGGGCATGATCGTGATCGGCGTGCTGCTGCGCAGCCACCTCCCCCGCTCGCGCCTGCTGGGCAACTTCATGCTCGAGCCGCCGGCGGGCGAGGAGGCCGAAATCATCAGCCGCCGCGAGGCCCTGGTCAATTTCCACGACCTGCGTGGGAACGCGAGGAACCACGACCACGCAATTGACCCCCTGCGGCAAGGCCCGCTTCAACGACCTGCTGGTCGACGTCATCGCCGACGGCGAGGTGATCGGTCGCGGCGCGGCGATCGAAGTCGTCGCGGTCCGCGGCAGCCGCGTGCTGGTGCGAGAAGTGGAGGGATGAGGGACCAGGGATCAGGTAGCGGGAAAACGCCCCGCGACGTTTCGCGGGGAAGGAGGCTCGTCAGCCGCTTGCGGCTTCGCAACCGCATATTTCTCTCCGACTCTCCTCTGACTGTGCAAGGATTGTTCTCGCAATGCCGCACAACCCCTTGTCATGGATCGACGACGAACTGCTTGCGTTGGAGCGGCAGCACCTGCGGCGTCGGCCGGTGATGCGCGACGGACCTCAATCGGTCCGGCTGCGGATCGACGGTTGCGAGCTTGTCAACTTCGGCTCGAACGATTACCTCGCGTTGGCGGCCGATCCCCGTTTGGCCCGCGCGGTCGCCGAGGCGGTCGCCGTCGAGGGCTGGGGCAGCGGGGCCAGCCCGCTGGTGACCGGCCGGGCCGCTTTGCATCGCCGACTGGAGGAGCGGTTGGCCGCCTTCGAGGGGACGCGAGGCGGCGCTGGTGTTTCCCTCCGGCTTCGCCGCCAACGCCGGCACGATCGCCGCCTTGGTCGGGCCGGGCGACGTGGTCTACTGCGACCGCAAGAACCACGCCAGCCTGTTCGACGGCTGCCGCCTGTCGCGGGCCGACGTGCGCGTTTATCCGCACGGCGATTGCCGGCGGCTGGCGTCCTTGTCGAAGCAGTCGAAAGGATATCGGCGGCGGCTGATCGTGACCGACGGCCTCTTCAGCATGGACGGCGACCTGGCGCCGTTGGCGGAACTGGCCGATCTGGCCGGAGACGTTCGAGGCGATGCTCATGGTCGATGAAGCCCACGCCACCGGCGTATTCGGCCCGCACGGCCGTGGCGTTGCCGAACACTTGGGCGTTGAAAATCGCGTCCACGTCCGCATCGGCACGCTGAGCAAGGCGTTGGGCTGCGTGGGCGGATTCGTGGCCGGCAGCCGGCGCTTATCGAGTGGCTGGTGAATCGCGCCCGGCCGTACGTCTTTTCCACGGCCGCGCCGGCCGCCACGTCGGCCGCCGCGCATTGCCGCACTCGACATCGTCGAGCAAGAGCCGCAGCGGCGCGAGGCGCTGCTGGCCCGAGCGGAAGCGTTGCGCATGGAGCTTGCCAGCCCGCGGTTGGAATATCGGCTCGTCGGCCAGTCAGATCATTCCGATCGTCGTCGGCGATCCCGAGCGGGCGGTGGCTCTGTCGCTGCAGCTGCGCGAGCACGGGCTGTTCGTTCCGGCCATTCGTCCGCCGACCGTGCCCGAGGGCGAAGCCTGTTTGCGGATCAGCTTGACGGTCGGGCATACGGAGGAGATGATTATGGGATTGCTGGCGGGGCTGGAGCCAAACGGGTCGTAGGAGGCAGAATGAGCAGGGTTGAGGAGATCCAAACGGCAATCATTTCGCTGCCGGAAGAGGACTATTCGCAACTCAGGCAGTGGTTCTTCGAACGAGACCGGGGAGAATGGGATTGTGAAATCAAAGCCGACGCCGAAAGTGGAAAACTCGACTTCCTCCTTGAAGAAGCAGTCGCCGTGAAGAGAAACGACAAAGAGCAATGAATGCTCCCGTCAAAATCACAGCCATCCTCGGCACCTATCGCAAAGGCGGCGTCATCGACTCGGCGGTCGAGGAAATCCTCGCCGCGGCGCGGGAGGCGGGGGCGGAGACTGCGAAAATCTACCTGATCGACCGGCACATCGAGTTCTGCACCAACTGCCGGACCTGCACGCAACAGGAAGGCGAACAGCCGCGGCGCGTGCCCGCTGGACGACGACATGGACGACCTGCTCGACGAAATCGAACGCTCCGACGCCATCGTGCTGGCCTCGCCGATGAACTTCTGGACGGTCACGGCCGTGATGAAGCGGTTCATCGAGCGGCTGGTCTGCTACGCCTATTGGCCCTGGGGAATGCATGGCCCCGAAGATGCGGAACAGCAGAAGACGAAGCGGGCCGTGGTGGTCGTTTCTTCGGCGGCCCCGTCGTTGTTGGCCCGGCTGATGACGCGGATGGTCGGCCTGCTGAAGAGCTGCGCCGGCTGCTCGGGGCGAAGAACGTCGACGTGCTCTTCATCGGCCTGGCCGCCGGCGAGCCAAAAGCCGACATCGGCGCGCGGCCGAAAGAAGGCCCGGCGGCTGGGGAAGAAACTGGCTTCACGAAATGCCTCTCCGGCATGATCTCGCCGAAACGGGGCAGAGTGGTATGATAACAGTATGTGGTGGCACGAATCGGACGACGGCGACGCGGTTGATCTGCGATCTCTGCCCGCGGCACTGCGCCTTGAAGCCGGGCGACCGGGGGTTCTGCTTCGTGCGCGAGAACCGCGACGGGCAGGTCGTCTCGACCACCTACGGCCGCAGCACCGGCTTCTGCATCGATCCGATCGAGAAGAAGCCGCTCAACCATTTCTATCCCGGCACGCCGGTGCTCTCGTTCGGCACGGCCGGCTGCAACCTGGGCTGCAAGTTCTGCCAGAACTGGACCATGTCGCGCAGCCGCGACGTCGAGGCCGCCTGCGAAGAGGCACAGCCCGAGGCCATCGCCGCCGCCGCCAGGCGGCTCGGCTGCCGCAGCGTGGCCTTCACCTACAACGACCCGATCATCTGGGCGGAGTACGCCATCGACACGGCCAAGGCGTGCCATGCGCTGGGCGTCAAGACCGTGGCCGTCACGTCCGGCTACATCACCGACGCCGCCCGGGCGGCGTTCTACGAGCAGATGGACGCCGCCAACGTCGATCTGAAGGGCTTTACCGACGAGTTCTATCGCGAGCTATTGCGGCGGCCGCTTGCAGCCGGTGCTCGACACGCTCCGCTGGCTGGTCCACGAGAGCCAGACCTGGGTCGAAATCACCAACCTGATCATCCCCGAGGCGAACGATTCGCCGGACGAGATCGAGCGGATGTGCCGGTGGATCGCCGCGGAGCTGGGGCCCGACGTGCCGCTGCATTTCTCGGCCTTCCATCCCGACTTCAAGCTGACCGACCGCGGGCCGACGCCGCCGCCACGTTCTGCGGCGGCCCACGACATTGCCCGAGCGGCCGGCTTGCACTACGTTTACACGGGCAACGTCTACGACCCGGAGCACCAGCACACCTATTGCCCCGGCTGCGGCCGCGCGGTGATCCGCCGCGAGGGCTACACGATCGCGACGTTCGAGATCAGCGGCGGCCGCTGCCTCCACTGCCAAACGCCCGATCGCCGGCCGTTTCGACGACGCCGCCGGCACCTGGGGCGGCCGGCGGATGCCGGTGAGGATTCGGAGACTGAAGTTCCTGACCGATGTACTCCCTCTCGGCGTGCCGGCGAGAGGGACGCGAAGGCCGAATTGCTTCACGCGGTAGCGTGAAGATGTACGAGCAGGCGCGGAGCGTGAAGAGTACGTGTACTGTCGGGATCCCTGAAGCAAGGAGCATGGCATGGACAGCTCATCGCCCCCGCCGTCTGAAACGCCCGCGTCCTGCTGCGCGGCCGGAGTTGACCGAGGAGCAGGAAGCGAGCATATTGCTGGCGGCGTGCCGGCGGGTGGCGGCGGCCGTGCGGCGGCGAGCCGGGCGGAATCGACCGGCCGGCTGCTGGGCGACGTCGGCAAAGACGCACGTCTATGGGGCGTTCGTCACGCTGCGGCGGGACGGCCAGCTGCGGTCCTGCTGCGGGCATCTCGGGCCGGCGGTGTCGCTGTGGCAACGCGTTGGATCACGCGGCCGACCGCGCGGCCAACGACGACCCGCGATTTCCGCCGATCGCGCGTTCCGAGTTGAACCAACTGGACGTCGACGTCTGGATTCTCTGGGGACCGGAGCCGGTCACGGCCCGCGGCGAAGACCGCGTCGGCGCGGTGGTGATCGGCAAGCACGGCCTGCTGATCGAGCGGGGCTACGCACCGCGGGCTGCTGCTGCCGGGCGTGGCGGTCGATCATGGATTCGACGCGAAGACGTTCTTGCAGCAGGTCTGCCTCAAGGCCGGCTTGCCCACCGACGCCTGGAAGGACGACGACACCGCGCTGATGGTCTTCGAGGGCAGGCGATTGACGGGCGGATGGCCGAGGTGTGTCCGCCGGGCGGCGCGGAGGACGTGCGGCCGGCGGCCGTGGCCGGCAAGCTTCTATCCCGGCACGCCGCGCGACGTGCAAGTGCGCGCTGGACCAGTTGTTTGCCAGCGGTTCCCGCGTCGCCCGCGCCGCAGCCGTGGGCAGGGCGCGCCTGGTGCCGCACGCCGGCTGGGTCTATTCGGGCAAGCTGGCCGCGGCCGTCTTCAGCCGGATCGCGATTCCCCGATTGCGCGATCATTCTTTGCCCGAAACACCGGCCGGGCGGGGCGCGTTGGGCGGTGGCGCCGCATCGGCGGTGGCTGTTCCCGGGCGGCGAGTTGGCCTCGGACCCCGAACTGGCCGCGCGGCTGGCCGACGGTGTCGAAGGGCTGGAACTCGACGCGGAGGCCCATCGCCAGGAACACGCCATCGAGGTGCAGTTGCCGCTGCTGGCCCGGTTGGCCCCGCGCGGTTCGCGTGGTGGGCATTACAGTGGGCGATCTCCGCCCTGCCGGAACTGCTGCGGTTCGGCGTGGCGATGTCGGTGGTGCTGCGCGACATGCCCGCAGCGGCCGCTGCTGGTGGTTTCCAGCGACATGAATCATTTCGCCGACGTCGCCACCACGCGGCGCCTCGACAGCCTCGCTCTGAACGCCATCGCCACGCTGCGATCCCGAGTATGTGTACGAGACGGTGCGACAGAATCGGATCAGCATGTGCGGCATGGCGCCGTGCGTGGTCGTGATGGAGGCCCTGCGGTGGCTGGGCTGCTTGAACCGCTGCCAGTCGGTCGGCCACGCCACCAGCGCCGACGCCGGCGGCCCGGTGGATCGCGTGGTCGGCTATGCGGGGCTGCTGTTTCGATAGAAGCATCACCGCGGAAGAGACAATCCGCCGATTATGGTCCAGCACAACATTGCGGGGCGCCGGCTGCCGTAGTGGTCAACCATCCGCTCCACCGGCACGGGGCCGGTGGGGGCGTGACTTGCAGCGCAGCGTCCGGTGTAGTGGTCAACCATCCGCTCCACCGGCACGGGGCCGGTGGGGGCGTGACTGTACGAACCGCAGCAAAGGGGACAGTCCTATTCTTGCTGACACGACAATCGGGACAGTCCCCCTGTCGTCTACAGTCGGATTCCGCGGGCTGCCGCGCGTAGAATCAGGCCTTGCTGGAAGTAGAAGAACTTTCTGCGAGGCTTCCTCCGTGCCCAGAGGAACGTGCTCTGGACCAAATCCAGCGGAAGAGTGCCTCGGTCGACGCGTGCCACAACGTATTCGATGAAGCCCTGCTCCTGCGGCGTGGCGGTGTGCAGGACGACCTTCATCATATTGGCATCGAGTACGCCGGCTTCCGCCGTCGGGACGAAGGTTGTTGCCACGAGCGCCAGGACAATCAGCAGGCGTAGATAGGCTCGGAGCATGGACTCGATCCTTTGCAAAGATATGGCCAGAAGAGGGGAGCGAAGCTATTTTGCGGCGTGTTTTTAGCGGAAATTCCGGCGTCAGGCAAGACCAGTCTGCCAGGGCCGGCTCTTATAGCCCTTCGGCGGCTGTCCGGGGGTCGCTATTCGTATTATTCTATAATTTTGAGCCTGGTTTTCGTTTTGCCGCTCTCCTGGTATGCCTAACGCTTCGTTGAACGCCGGGTCCAATGGCGACGGTGTGTAGGGCCAAGAGTAGTTTGCCGGCTATCAAGCCACGGACAGCCAAGCCGTCGCCGTTGGCTCCGGGCTGAACGAAGGATTACTGGTATGCGTTTTTTTGTCTTCACGTTGTCGTTGCTTCTGGCGGCTGCTGCCAATGTCGCGGTCGGGCGCCGCCCGTGGACGACAACGGGCAGTTGCACACGGAGGTGACGCGGCTGTTGGCCGAGTTGAACAGCGACCGGTTCGAGGTGCGCAACAAAGCGGCGGACGAGATCGAGAAGTTGGTGGCCAAGCCGCAACTGGGGCGCGAGTTGGCGGCGGAGTTTCAGCGGACGCTGCTGCAAACCGACATCTCGTTCGAGGTGCGTCGGCAAGTCGAGCGTTGGAGCCGGCAGTTGCCTGCACCTCCCCCCGAGCCGGTGCCCGACGTTTCGGCCAAGGAACTCGACGGCTTGATGCGGCGGTTGGACGACGATTCCTACAGCGTGCGTCTCGGCGCGGCGCGGCGGCTGGAGTGGTTGCTGGGCAACTCGAAACTGATCTGTCCGATCATGCTTCGGCTGAAGCGGCGTCTGTCGGACGAATCGCTCGACGTGGGGGCCAAGCAGCGGCTGGAAGCCCTCTGGCAGCAGGCGCGGGCGGCATGGCTGATGAGCGACGACGCCGGCCGAGACTTGCCCGCAGTTTCCAGCCGGCAGATCGACCGCTGGCTCGACGAGTTGGTCCGACCGGGCGCCGGCGGGGCGGTCAAGGCGGCCAAGTGCGAACTGCTCGACCTGCTGGCCCGCGACGACTACGTGCCGCGGTTAAAGCAGGCGCTCGAAGCGCGGTTGTCGCAGAAACCCAACGCCGAGGCGGCCGCCAAGCTGCGTTCGCTGCTCGATTGGACAAAGCCTGAACTGGTGGCCGAGTATTGGATGGGGCGACACGAGCGGTTCGAGCAACACCTGTTGGTCGGCGTGCCCACGCAATCCGCGGGTGCGGCAAGGGCCACGTGTTTCGACCGCGTCGACGATCACTGGGCACACTGCAAGAGCGGCAATGCGCTGGGGCCGGGCAACTATCCCGTGGGCGAAGCCTTTCCGCACCCTCGGCAGGAGAATGCCTTCTTCCACCTGGTCAACCTGCCCACGCCGCGGCGCCGCATGGCTTACGTCTCGTGCGGCAATGCCGACGAGCAGAAGCGGCTGGCGGCGATCAGCCGGCGAACGCTCGACCACGTGCTGGCCGACAAGCGCTCGCTGAGCGAGCCGGAACTGCTGATGCTCGCGCAACTCGACCCGACCGAGGTTTCTCGATTCGCCGGCCGATACTTCCTGCTGGTGGACGACGGCCAGACGCCGCGGTCGGGCGTGCGGCGGATTGGAGGGCGTCCCAGCCGGTTCGGCATGATCTGTGCGCAGCTGGCGCTCGACGGCAGCAAAGACGCGATGCCGGGGCTGGCCGAAGCCATCGCGAAGAACCGCTTCCTGCCGCCGACATTGCTGGCGCCGTACCGGCTCGAATGGTTGGCGGTGCTCTCGATTGCCGCACGCGATCCGTGGCCGGGCGTCGATCGCTGGTTGGCCGACCGCATCGGCCAATCCGGATCGCTGGTCGAGGGACCATCGTCAAAGGCCGAAGTTGACGCGGCTGGCAGTCATTTTCTCGGGCAGACGAAACTCATGAGGGGTTTGCCGTCGGCAGCCGAGGTCGGCGCCACGGCGGCGGCACTATTGTTAAAACGCCACGGCCAGCAACCCGCCAAGTTCGGCTTGTTGCAGGCCCCCGAGCCGTTGATGAGGACGCTGCACGTCGATGGTTACCGCTTCGGCAGCGCGGACGCGAGCGCGAAGGTCCAGCAATGGTGGCGGCAGGAGAAGTCGCGGAAGAAGCCTTCGTCGTAGGTTGTGCTTCAGCCCAACGGGGATCGTTGCAGACGAGACTGTTATGCCATTAGGTTTTGGGATTGAGGAGGAATCCTCAATGTTGAACGTTGACTTCGTACCTTTTCCGTAGCCCAGGCGTTTACGCCTGTGGGACGAATGCCGCGCCATATCTGTCCCTTTTTCGTTCAGCCCACTTACGGGGGCGAGACAGAAAAGGGAAGGAATTTGGGGCCCTGTTTCCCAGGCGTGAACGCCTGGGCTAGTGAAAAGGCACGCCGTCAACGTCCATTGGTTGCGGCTACGCCGCGTTATGCTGAAGCATAACCTACGCGTGGATTGCCGGTGAAGAGTCTTCTCAGAAACCACCCCCACCGTGGCCCTCTCCCAAAGGGAGAGGGGACATGCAATCAGCAGCCGAGCAGCTTCGCGGTGGCCAACCACTGCAACTCGCCGTTTCCGATGATTGGCTCGCCGTCGAAGCAAATGGCGGCCACGGCCCCTTTGGCGAAATGAATCAGCGCGGCGGCATCGCCGATCAGGGCCGCGGCGAGATTGTTGACGTCGGGGGCGTGACCTACCCAGGCGATTTGCTCGTGGTTTGCCGCCTGCCGAACGGTCCATCGCAGCAACCCCGGCATATCGCTGCCCGGCTGTAGCTCGTCGAGTTTCACGATCTTTGGCCCGTCGAGTCCGGCCGCCAGGATTTCGGCGGTCTCGACGCAGCGGACCAGCGGACTGGTGGCGATGACGCCGGGCGTCACGCCGGCGCGAACGAGCTTCTTCACCACGCGGGCGAACCGTTGTTTGCCCTCCGCCGTTAACGTGCGGCTTCCGTCATCGGGCCAGCGAGAATCGTCGCGCTGGCCGGCCCAGGCGTGTCGAACAATGTAGAGGTCCATGAGAGGTAAGGGGCTAGGGACTAGGGACTAGGGGCTGGGGACTAGGGGCTGGGGGCTGGGGGCTGGTAGGGGTCAGGGATCAGAGTTCCAGTTGTTGGCTGCCTTCCTGACCCCTAGTCCCTAGCCCCTCATTTCATCCGCCATAAAACTCGGTCGCTAATGTTCAACTGCTGTTGCGTCTGGGCGACGTCGGCGCGAAATCGTTTGGCATCGAGCGGGTATCCGGCCGTCGGCTGCAAACCCGGCACGCGGCGGCGCCAGAACTCGTTGAACGCCTGCATCGCCAACTCGCGAAGATACTTCGACGCCATCGACGCCAAAGCGGCGGGCAAGCAGGATTCCGCCTTGACGCGAAAGCAGACTTCAATCCGGCGCTCGGGCGGTCCGAAGCGGTAGACGCTCCGCCAGCGCCCCTCGCCGTGCACCTCGATCAGCCATTCGGGGAAATGCGCGGCCAGCAGCGATCCGTAGCGGTTCCTGCCGCCGTGCTTGTCGCAAATCAACGAGATCGGCGCGGCGGGGAGCGGTTCGATCATTGCGGCGGCCAGTGCGAGGGTTTCGTGAGAAAGGGCCGCTCCTTTCGATTCGTACCGTTCGACGAGATCGTTGAACTGATGGGCAAAGACGGCTCGACTTCGCACGGCCAGCAACCGCACGCCGGCGGCGGCCATGCCCGCTCGCAGCAGGTCGGCCAGCGGCTCGATCTCGGCTGCATCGCACGCCGACGGGGCCGATCCGTCGTAGTCGACATACCAGGGAACGCTCTGCATTGCATCGAGGGCGCCGGGGGCGAGGCCGCGCCACACGTTGCGCCACGTTCGCGGGCAGCGTCCGAGCAGCCCGAAGGCCGGCCAGAGCCCGCGCTCCAGATGCCTTAGCCCGACGTTGGGCGAGTAGAGCCTCTTCGAGTCGGCCATGGTGACGCGCGGTGCGGCGGGGAAAAAGCGGACAGTCCCCATTTGTGCGAAGCACCCTTCGGGCCGTTCCGGCAAATGGGGGCTGTCCCCTTTTTCCAGCCTGGTTCGGCCGAGTTGAGGCGTGATGACGTGGGCGAGATGCTCAAAAAGACCCTCGCCGCCGACGCCGTCGGGCGCTTCCCAGAGGGTGGCCGAAATCACGAGCGGCCCCAGGTTGGGCCCGTAGCCGGCCTCGTCGGTGCCGATGAGGTATCCCATGCGGCGCAGCCTAGCAGGTGCCGGGCGAAGCCGCAACCGGCTTCGGGGCGGGGGTTGCCGTTCTTGGATAACGGATGTTATGCTGAAGCATTACCTACAGGAGTAAGCGTTCACAGGCCGGAAACAGAGGGGGACGGAGGAGGTTTTCGGCGACAGTATCCGCCGCAGGAGAAGATATTTCTCCGAAAACCTCCTCCGTCCCCTTGCCGCCCAGTGAACGGTTACCCTACAGGATTACAGCATTGCAGGTGTTTCGGAGCAGAGCCGTGGGATTGGCGATCAACAAGGTGCATCAGGGCGATTGCGTCAAACTGCTCGGCAAGGTGGAGCCCGGCAGCGTCGATTTGGCGTTTGCCGACCCGCCGTTCAACATCGGTTATCAGTACGACGTCTACCACGACCGGCGGGACGGCGAGGAATACGTCGAGTGGAATCGAAAGTGGATCGCCGGGGTCTACAAGGCGCTGAAGCCGAACGGGACGTTCTGGCTGGCGATCGGCGACGAGTACGCCGCCGAGTTGAAGCTGTTGGCCCAGCGCGAATTGGGTTTCACCTGCCGGAGCTGGGTAATTTGGTATTACACGTTCGGCGTGAATTGCACGCGGGCGTTCAGCCGCTCGCATACGCATCTCTTCCACTTTGTGAAAGACCCCAAGACCTTCACCTTTAACGCCGACGATCCGGCGGTGCGGGTTCCATCGGCTCGGCAGTTGGTTTATGCCGACGCGCGAGCGAATCCCAAGGGGCGACTGCCCGACAACACATGGATTCTCCGCCCGCAGGACATTCCGGACGGTTTCGAGGCGACCGGCGACACCTGGTTCTTTTCGCGGGTTGCCGGCACGTTCAAAGAGCGCGAGGGATTTCACGGCTGCCAGATGCCGGAGCAGCTTCTAGGGCGAATCATCCGCTGCTGCTCGAATCCGCACGAGATCGTGCTGGATCCGTTTGGCGGCAGCGGCACGACGTTTACGGTGGCGAAGAAACTGGGCCGACGGTGGATTGGCTTCGAGTTGTCGGCGGATTACGTGGCCAAGATCAACTCGCGGCTGGACGAAGCCCGCGTCGGCGAACCTCTCGACGGCGTCGCCGACCCGTTGACCAGCGCCCCGCCGACGCCGCACGTGCCGAAGACTCGTCGGCGTAGGAGTCTGTTAGATACCAGCCAGGAATAGATGAGATCATCGCTATCTGCACCAGTGGTTAGAAGATCAGGTAACCGTACAACGGAGCTACCTTGGATAGCAACCAGATAGTGAAAGCCAGCGAATTACGCATTCGGATTTTTGCGGCGGGTAAGAATGACACGCAGAATAACGTCGTCCGGCAGGTCGTAGTATCGGTGTTTTCGACGCGCCTCGTCACAGAACCACGCGGCTTCGCGCGGATGCAGTAATAACTCGTCCACGGTCCACGTATCGCGATACATGTCGTTGAAGAAATTGGACATTTCATCTGTCAGTTCTTCACGGGTAAGACTGACGCCGAAGTCTGCGGGATCAAACTTGCCACGTCCCATGAGAAACTCCCTGTAGAACTGGGTTTGAGTGATGGGTTGCGTGGCTATCATCGTCTTCCCCTCCAAGAGAATCAAGTACCCCTCTCGATCGGTAGTAATCGAATCATACGGCCCTTCCCAAAAACGCGCAACCCCACTTTGGCGTTACACCAAACTCTGTTGCTTTGCTTCCGCGAGCGGCCGCCGGGCGATTACTCCCCCATCATCGCCTTCAGCCGCTTCGCGCTGAGGAACAGCCGGTAGGGATGGCCGGGCAATTCTTGAAAGTCCCAATGCTTATAGAAGTTCTTGGCGTCCTCGCTGATACAGTCGAGGATGATAGCGACGAAGGCGAATGTCTTTCCGGCCTCCCAACAATCGCGACAGCGCGTGGGCCAGCAGCAGCTTTTCCTGTCGCTGGCCGTGGCGCTGGGCATCGACGCCGAGCCAAGCCAACACCGCCACGGGCAGAACGCGCCGCGGCAATCGCTTGACGAACTCGATGGGCAAGTCGCCGAAATCGATTTGGCCGGTCGCCAAGGTGTAGTAGCCTGCGATGGTCCCCGCATCGTCCAGGAGCACTTTTGTCACGGAGAGGTGTTTTTCCTGATGCTGCCGGGCTTTGCACGCGAACCATTGATCCACTCGGGTTTCGCCACTGCGGAACTTTCGGCGTGGATGTTCGCGACGCAACGGCTCGACGCGCATGCCAGGCGGCAGATGAACGCCGCTCATCGGTGGCCTCGCATGGTCGCGCCCAAACGGCGCTGCGCGACGGTCAGTTTGGGTGACTCGTTGAGTGCATTCCAGAAGGCCAACTGTTCGTCGGCGGTCAGGGCGATTACCTGCTCGTGGGCGGCTCGCACTTCGCGCCTCGCCTGGGCGACGGTTACCGTCCGCACGTAGTCGCTGAGGCTGACCTGCCGCAGCGCCGCGGCCTCGGCCAGGCACTGCTTGCTTTCCTCGTCCAACCGGACCATCAACGGGCTCGCCCGCCTGGCATCAAAATGGGATACGCATGACTGCGGGGGGAGAGAGTCGGACGACCGGAGGCTTCCCGAACGATGTTGGTTCATCTGAACAGGGAGGGGTGAGAGAAGCCGCCGAGAACGATAAGCCATCGACTTACAGAAGTCGCACTCGGCCTGAGCGAAAGCCGCCGCCACCAAGCAAAGGAAGGCCAATGCAGATAGCGACTTACGACAGCCAGCAAGCCAAGACCCCGGCGTCGGTTCCTTCGTTGGGCATCTCGACCAAAAACCGAACCGGCGAGAGCAGAAGGGATGCGAGGTCGCTAGGCACAGAAAAGGGATACGTTTCCGAGATTGTTCTGTCGCCGTAAATCCTTATCTATAAAGCACTTATTAAGTACGCCCGGAGGGATTCGAACCCCTAACCCTCGGTTCCGAAGTTTCCGTATCAAACGCCTAACCCATTACGGTTCAAGCAGTTCCAGTTTCCAAAATTTCCAAAAAATCCACGTTTTTCCAGGGGTTCAGTACGGATTTGGTACGGGAAAAAAGCCGAAACCGAATGGTGAACCGAGAGTTGTTCCAAACTCGAAATTGAATCCTCCTTGAGACATTCGGGCGTTACATTTCACTCCATTCGGCATCGCACCAAATCCGAGCCACCCGCCAGCATTGTACCGGATTCTGTGGCATTTCCAAGCCCCATCACAGCCCCATTTCGCACAAGCAGTAACCGCGTCGTCCAGCAACGGTTGAGCGACGACCACCCACCTTATTGTGTTTGCGAGGGGAAGACAAGCCTGTCCGGTAGCGAATCGAGATGCCTCTTGTTATCATGCTATTTTCGCACCGTCGCCATCCGCAAAAACGAGAGAGGCAGGGACCGCATTAACTCCCGCTTTTCAGGCACGGGCATCCGTCTTCCCGAACCATTTCTCTCGGACAGCACGATGGAACGGAAAGAAAAAAAGGCTAAGCCCCCCGGCCCGTGAGCCGGGGAGCCTCCGGCAGTTTCCTGCCGGGAAGCCCCAAATCTATTCCACACGTACTGCCACTGTCAACCGGGCAACCAGAACGGACTCGGACGACGGAGATCGGCGACCGACAGCCGACTTAAAATGATGGAAGTTTCCGACTACACCGTCTTGCTGTTTCTCGCCATCGGTGGAGTCGTTATTCTTGGAATCGTCTTGAAAGCTGCCTTGAAGGAGCTTTTTGAGGACGTGCGGAAAGTATCTCGGGCCAACCAAACTGTGATTCGTACTGTTCAGAATCCTGCTCTGCCTCCCAGGTTGACGCCAAGCCAATCTTCAAGAACCTTGCCACAATCCAGCCGGCGCAAGTCGGCAGAGAAGATTGTGATCTGCCCCGATTGTTTGCTTCCCATCGAATTGGGGAAATTGCAGCGTCATCGGGCAAAGGCTGCATGAAACGGTTCACCGATGCGCCTTATGCAACCAGTTTGTTCACCCCGAGAACTTATCCAAACACAACCTTAAAAAGCATCACGATTCTTCAACGGAAAATCTCAGACCGAAGTTGATCCCCTGCCCAAGTTGCCATAACACCGTTCTCTTGAAGAATCTTCGGAGGCATCTCTCCCATATCCACAAAACCAGCTTCTACACGTCCAATGGCAAGCATCCCTTTCCTCACAGCAATTGAATTCGAGAGAGAGCGATTCTGGATTATCGACGGCTTGAATATCGTGCGAATGCGCGGCCAGGATTTACCCCGCTTGGATTTTCTGCTTGCCTTGACTTACCGGATGCTTGAAAACGACGCCGATTTTCTCTGTGTATTCGACGCATCGGCCCCGCCGGCCATCCGCGACTTCCAGGGAACGGTCCATTCAAAGTTCTATGACCACTTGATTCAGACATACCCGCGCCGCTTCAGTCAAGTGCCAGCCGGCACCATTGCCGACGAGTTCATCTTGGACATCGCCACGATGTTCGGACAGCAGGTGATTACCAACGATCAATACCGCGACCACGTTGACCGACATCCTTGGTTGGAAACTCAACGCGGGCAGCGGCTTTTCGGGGTCGAATTGAAATACAGTCCCAGGCTGCACCGCGAGGTTCTTTTCTGGAATGGCCAGAAGATTCCAGTCCCAAGTCCGCACAAGATACGCAAGTTTTTCAGGAGCTACAACGATCTGCTTTTGGATCGTGACAAAGGGCGAGTATCGAATCTGAATCGTTGGCGATAAGCACCCTTCATCAACGGCATCGTCTTTATCTCACGAGTGCTCTTGCCGAAAGGCGTTCTGGCCGGGATTGCGGAAGGGATGCCAATAGCCGCTGAGCCGGTAGTAGTTCACCACTTCCAAGCGGGACATCATCGTGGCCCGGTCGCCCTGCATTCGGCGAGTCAACAGCAGATCGGCTTGCTGCTCAAAGGTCAGCGATGGCTTGGCGTACTTCATGAATCACCGAGGCGCAAAAGAAGACCCGCCGAAGTGAGCGTGCCTTTCGGCAGAGACCCGGCGGGTTTACTAATTGAAGTGTATCGGATGTTTTCGGTTTCAGTAAGCAGAAATGAGCGGTTTTCCGTCGGAAAGGCAACTGCGTAACAGCTTGTGGCATGGTCACTTGCGTCTTCCGGTCGGGCCTTGCCCGTCTGTGGATCACCTGACGTTCATAGCGGCTTAAAGGTGTGAAAAACCGGCATATTTGGCAAAATTATGGCGTGGGGGGTTGTGCCCCTCGCATTTATCGAGTATCTTAGGGGGCAATTGTCGCATATCAGGCGACTACCGGAACGGCGAGAGAAGAGGAACCCAAGGGCCACATACTGGCGCAATGAAGACAATTTGAAAGACGCGCGAGCGTCCAACTGCTTCCACAGAAACGACCACTTGAGCTTCGGCTCTTGATTGAAGGAGCAGCCTCTGGACCGCGCCCCGCGAGACGGGGCGTCGGCCATGCTGTCCTTCAATGCCCCTTGGTCGGGGTCTGTGGAGCGGCATCGGACGGCGCTCCTTTTTCGTTAGCGGCCAAAACACAACAACAATTCAACGAGGGTAGCGAAAGTCGATGCCGGCTCGGTCGGCATCGACTGACATGCCAACATCTTTTCGTGGAGAGACGAACATGAACAGGTTCTCTTCGGCATTGGGCAGCTTGCGGGCAATGGCACATCGCAGTCGCGGCGGACGAAAGCATCCAGCCAAGCGTCAAGTGAATCGTCTGCCTCATTTGCGCAGCCTTCGGCTGGAACCGTTGGAAGACCGCGCGCTGCTGAGCATCATTTACTCGGCCAATATGGACACCGCGCCCTCCGGGTGGACATCGAGCGGCCAATGGGCCTTTGGCCATCCGACTGGGCAAGGCGGCACTTCACACGGAAACCCCGACCCCAGCAACGGATGTACTGGCAGCAATGCATATGGTGTGAACCTGTCTGGCGACTACAGCACTACAGTCGGCGGCCCTTACTATGTTGCCACGCAAGCCATCAACTGTTCTGGTTACACTGGCGTAAAACTGGACTTCATGCGCTGGCTGAACACCGACTATCCATCCTACGCCTACGCAACGATCGACGTATCCAACAATGGCAGCACTTGGACCAACATCTACACTAATCCCGGTAGTACGGCGGTTACCGACAACGCTTGGCAACACTTGACATACGACATTGGTGCCGTGGCCGACAACAAGTCCACGGTATACATTCGCTGGGGCTACCAGATCGGCTCAAGCGCCTATGCCTACTCTGGTTGGAACATCGACGACGTGAGTGTAACCGGAACACCCAGCGGCGCGACCAACCTTCTGTATTTGGGAGTCACGGACACCAACAGCTTTGAATCGTACAATCCTGCAACTGGTGTTCTAACTCAGATCAAGACTTCGTTCGGTCAAACGAACTCATTGGATTTCTCTCCAGCCGGAGTTCTCTACGGAGTTTCGGGCAGCAACTTGTACACGATAGATACGGCTACCGGAAATGCTACGTTTGCAGCCACGCTCAATCTTGGCGGCACCGCAATCGCCCCGACCGGAATTAGCTTTGCACCTGACGGAACGCTCTATGTGTTTGAGTGGTCCAATCGTACCGGAACCTGGAAGAATTGGTTGCACAGAGGAAACGCCACAACGGGCAACCTTACCTTGATCGGCGAAATATCAGGACTCACCACGCTGTATTGTATTGAGTACGCTGGGACTACCCTGTACGGCGGTTACGATGCCGGGCTGTACTCGATCAGTACTACCACAGCCGCTGCGACTCTGATCGGGACCAGCACGAACGCCAACGACATGGACTATGGAGCCGATGGCGTCATGCGAGGGACAGACTGGTCCTCCGATCAAGTGAACCAAATCAACCTCACAAACAGTTCCATGACGCTGATCGCTACCCTACCCCGGTCCGCCTGGGGCATTGCTTCGGCACCCGGTACCAGTGATACGACCCCACCAACGGTCGATAGCTTGACTCCGGCGGACAACGTCACTGGGGTGGCGGTGAGTACCAACCTCGTGATTAACTTTGGCGAAAACGTCCAAAAGGGGACAGGGAATATCGTCATCAAAAAATCGTCCGACAACTCAGTGGTCGAGACGATTGCGGTCACGAGCGCCCAGGTAACGATCGCTGCGGACGTGGCGACGATTGATCCTTCCTCAACCTTGTTAGCGAGCACCGGCTACTATGTGCAGGTTGCCAGCGGGGCCTTTGAGGACCTCGCTGGGAATGACTGGGTAGGCATCAGTGACACAACCAGTTGGAACTTCACCACTGCCGCTGCCGCGAACAACGACAATTTCGCCAATCGTATCGACCTCGGATCGGTCAGTTCAGTAACGACGACTGGAAGCAACGCGGGCTACACTGGCGAGACAGGCGAGCCAACCCAGGGCGGGGATAGCAACATCAATTCGGCGTGGTGGTCGTGGACTGCACCATCCAACGGCAGCCTAACGATCAATACCAATGGGAGTGGCTTCGATACTTATCTGACTCTGGCCACTGGTTCGGCGGTGAACAGCCTAACTGTATTAGAGCAGGACGATGACGATGGTGACGGTAGTTGCAGCTTGATCGGTCCCAGGTCTGTTATCGCGGGGGTACAATATCAAATCTCCGTCGATGGGTATCATGCTTACACGGGCAGTATTACGTTGAACGTATCCTTCACGCCCACTGGGGACACAACGCCGCCGACGGTCGATAGCTTCACTCCAGCGGACAACGCTACCGGCGTAGCTGTGGGCACCAACCTTGTAATCAACTTTAGCGAGAACGTTCAAAAGGGGACTGGGAACATCGTTATCAAGAAGTCGTCCGACAACTCGGTGGTCGAGACGATTGCAGTCACGAGCGCTCAGGTAACGATCGCTGCGGACGTGGCAACGATCGACCCTTCGTCAACCTGGCTGGCGAGCACTGGCTACTACGTGCAGGTTGCCAGTGGGGCCTTCGAGGACCTAGCTGGGAACGATTACGCGGGCATCAGTGATACCACTACATGGAATTTCACGACAGCCAGCAGCGCCGGCTCCTGGACTCAGACCACGCAAGCCGAGTTTGCCAGCGACATCTTGAGTAACACGGTAGCGACTACCGTCAGTGGCGATGGTCAGGTGATATTGACCAGCGGGGCAGGAAGCGAAATCACGGGGCGGATCGCCAATCCGAGCTTTGAGAGCGGAACCTATCCCGCGCCCACAAGCTGGACTGGGGCCTCTCAGGGGAGCAATGTGAGCGAGTACTGGTGGAACACCCCGTACGGTTCAATGCCCACCAACGGGAGCTATTATGAGGTAATGTACACGAACAACAACTACACCGTCAGCACCGGTGACTATGAAGCCATCAGCCAGAGCGTAGACTTGACGAACGTGGCGACGATCAAGTTTGATGTCTCGTTGTATGCTCCGGCCACTTGGTTGGATCGAATTAAGGCTCGCGTGCTGATCGACGGCGTTGAGAAGTGGTCATTGACGTCAGCAATCGCAGGCGTGTTCATCGACCAATCCATCAACGGCCTCTCCTATTCGGGATCGCACGAGCTCAGTTTGAGAATGGACGTTGTGACCGGCGGAACCTACGGGGCCCAATGGGTGATGTTTGACAACCTCCGCACGTATAGCGCCTCGGGATATGCTTCCGCTGGAAGTGCTATTTCCACGGCGATCTCGCCGTCGTCGCTGCAGAGTTGGAGCACCCTGGTTTTCAACAAGAGCACCCCGACTGGCACGACTCTAACCGTGGACGTATTGCCAGCTACCGGCTCAACGCCAATTTCTGGCTACACAAACGTTTCTAGCGGTACGAGCCTTAGTGGGATCAATGTAAGCACCTACCCGACCATCCGGCTGCGTGCGAATCTCTCGACAACCAACAGCAGTGTTACACCATCCCTGAGCGACTGGACGGTCAATTGGCAAACGACCACGAATACCCCGCCGGCGATTAGCTTGCCGGGCGGCGCATTGAACTATATCGAGAACACGGCGGCGACAGTAATCGACAGCGGGGCCACGACCAGCGATGCCGATTCGACCGACTTCAACACAGGCACGCTGACGGTCGATTACTCGGCCAACGGCAGCGTGGATGACCGGCTGGCCATCCAGAATCAAGGGACAGGGGCGGGCCAGATCGGCGTTTCGGGCTCGAACGTAACGTACGGCGGCACGACGATTGGCACGTTTACGGGCGGCAGCGGCACCACGGCCTTGGTAGTGACGTTCAATGCTAGCTCCACGCCGGCAGCGGCACAGGCGTTGATGCGAAACATCACCTACGCCAACGTGTCCGACAATCCCTCGACGGCGGCGCGGACGGTGCGATTTGTGCTGACTGATGGTGACGGAGGGACCAGCGCGGCGGCCACCAAGACGATCAATGTCACGGCGGTCAACGATGCGCCGGTGATCAGCTTGCCGGGCGGCGCATTGAACTATATCGAGAATGCGGCGGCGACAGTCATCGACAGCGGGGCCACGGCCAGCGATGCCGATTCGACCGACTTCAACACCGGAATGCTCACGGTGGATTACTCGGCCAACGGTAGCGTGGACGACCGGCTGGCGATCCGGAATCAAGGGACGGGAGCGGGCCAGATCGGCGTTTCGGGCTCGAACGTAACCTACGGCGGCACGACGATCGGCACGTTCACGGGCGGCAGCGGTACTACGCCGCTGGTAATCACCCTAAACGCGAGTTCCACGCCCACGTCGGCGCAGGCGCTGATGAGGAACATCACATATGCCAACGTTTCAGACAATCCCTCGACGGCGGCGCGGACGGTGCGATTTGTGCTGACTGATGGTGACGGAGGGACCAGCGCGGCGGCCACCAAGACGATCAATGTCACGGCGGTCAACGATGCGCCGGTGATTAGCTTGCCGGGCGGCGCATTGAACTATATCGAGAACGCGGCGGCGACAGTAATCGACAGCGGGGCCACGGCCAGCGATGCCGATTCGACCGACTTCAACATAGGCACGCTGACGGTCGATTACTCGGCCAACGGCAGCGTGGATGACCGGCTGGCCATCCAGAATCAAGGGACAGGGGCGGGCCAGATCGGCGTTTCGGGCTCGAGCGTAACCTACGGCGGCACGACGATCGGCACGTTCACGGGCGGTAGCGGCACCACGCCACTGGTGATCACCCTAAACGCGAATTCCACGCCCACGTCGGCGCAAACGCTGATGAGGAACATCACATATGCCAACGTTTCAGACCACCCCTCGACGGCAACGCGCACCGTGCGGTTCGTACTCACCGACGGGGATGGCGGAACCGGCACCGCAGCCACCAAGAGCATCAATGTCACGGCGGTGAACGACGCCCCGGCCGGAACAGACAAGACCGTCACAATGGCCGAGAACGGAACGTACACGTTTGCCGTGGCGGACTTTGGATTCATGGATCCCAACGACTCCCCCGCCAACGCCTTCAACCGCGTGAAGGTCATGGCGATTCCCGGGACGGGGAACCTGGCGCTCAACGGCGTGGCGGTGACGGCCGGACAGTTCATCAACGTGTCGGACATCGCCGCAAACAAGCTGGCGTTTGCCCCGGTCCTCCACACCAACGGAAGTCCCTACACCAACTTCACCTTCCAGGTCGAAGACGACGGAGGCACCGCCAACGGAGGCGTCAACCTGGACCCAGATCCCAACGCGATGACGATCAATGTGACGGCGGCCCCAACGCCGACGATTTACTATGTGAACGACGGTTCGACGACTCACGACTTGTGGTGCATGGCGCTAGGCAACGACGCCAACAGCGGTCTGACGCCTTCAGCACCAAAGGCTACCGTCCAAGACGTCCTCAACGACTACACCTTGCGGCCTGGCGATGAAGTGCGGATCGACACGGGGTACTATACGCTGACCAGCGACATCGTCGTCGGCGGAGACGATGCTGGCGACTCCACCAACCCGCTGACGTTTATGGCTTCCCCGTACGGGGTGATAATCAACCGCAATGAGAGTTCAAACGGAAACGTTTGGTCGCTCAGTTCGCCTTACGTAACGCTGACGACGGCAGTGGATACGCTGTATCCGTCGTGGGCGCAAAGTTGGATGCAAATCACCGGAGGCTATGATGGCATCTATCTCGACGGGTTTTCAAACCAAGTAACGCGCTGTGACATAACTGCGAATCGCGGATACGAAATCTACTTTCGTCCGAACGGGACGAACGTGACGATTGAGAACTGCGTGGTGCGGGGCGGCGATACGGGAATCTGCAATTATTGGGGGGGTGCGACAGTGCGAAACTGCACGGTGTACGGCTATACAAACAATGGAATCTCCGTCTGGAACCCCACGGTGCTGGAAAACAACACCATCGTTGCTGATGGAGCCGCGCGGACGGCGTTGTTCGTCGGATATTCTATATCGGACCTTACGGCATCGGATTACAACAACCTGTACGCGATTAACGGAGCAAGGGTGGCTTACAACTACGACAGTTCAACAGCATATCCGACGTTGGCCGCATGGCAATCGGCATCGGCAAGAGACGCCCATAGCATCAGCACCGATCCACTGTTCGCCAATCCTGCTAGCGGCGATTTCCACGTGAGGTCCGCCGGTGGACGATATGATCCCTCCTTGGGCTTCAGCGCCTTCGAATGCCGCGGCATGGATCTACGACGCGACCAGCAGCCCCTCGATTGACAAGGGCAATCCAGCCGGTAGCTATTCCAACGAGCCGCTTCCCAACGGCAGCCGAGCCAACCAAGGAGCCTATGGGAACAGTGAGCAAGCGTCCAAGACCGGCGTGGCGGCGCCCTGAGATCAACCTACAGGGCAACGGCCAGAACATTGTTGACGGCGACGCCACGCCCAGCATTGACGACGGCACTGATTTCGGAAACGCGAATGTTACAGGCGGCGCGGCGGTGCGTACGTTCACTATTCAAAACTCCGGGACGGGCACCTTGAACCTGTCGGGCCCTGCCCCCGATTATGTGCAAATCACCGGTGCCAACGCGAGCGACTTCACGGTGACGAGCCAGCCCAGTTCGACAATCGCGGCTGGCAATTCTCTGACCTTCCAGGTGACCTTTAATCCGAGCGCCGCTGGTACGCGCACGGCAAGTGTGACCATCGCCAGCGATGACTCCGATGAAAACCCGTATGACTTTGGCATTCAAGGCACAGGGACCGTTGGCAGCACCACTTACTACGTGAACGACGGCTCAACGACCAATGACCTTTGGTGCACGGCGGTGGGCAACGACGCCAACAGCGGTCTGACACCTTCGGTGCCGAAGGCCACGGTGCAGGACATCCTCGACGATTACACATTGCAGCCCGGCGACCAAGTGCTCATCGACACGGGCTCCTATACGCTAGCCAGTGACATCGTCGTAGGAGGCGACGATATGGGCAGTTCCGCCGCCCCACTGACTTTCTCAGCCTCGCCGTACGGAGTGACGATTGACCGCAACCAAACGTCAAGCAAGGTTTGGTCGCTCAACTCCCCCAACGTGACGCTGACCACGGCGGTGGATTCGTCGCACCCATCGTGGGCGCAAAGCTGGATGAAGATTACCGGAAGTGGCTATGGGATCTACGTCAATGGTGCTTCAAACCAAGTGAGCCGTTGTGATGCGGTCGCAAATAACTACTCGGGAATCTTCGTGTACGACGGCGGGACGAACGCCACGATTACGAACTGCCTGGCACGAGGCAATCAACAAGCTGGGATTGACATTTACGATGGTAGCGCGACAGTGAAAAACTGCACGGTGTATGTCAATACGGGCTGGTGGGGAATCCGCGTCCTCAGCCCTGCCGTTCTACAGAACAACATCGTTGTGGCCGACGGAATCGACCGGATCGCACTCCTCGTCGGAAACTTAACGGAACCCACGGCGTCGGACTACAATGACCTCTACGCGACCAACGGGGCGGCCGTAGCCGAGGGCATTTTCACGACGACCTATGCGACGCTGTCTAGTTGGCAGACTGCTTCCGGCAAAGACACCCATAGTCTGAGCCTGGATCCGCTGTTCGCTAACCCTGCTGCCGGCGACTTCCACGAGAAGTCCAACGGCGGACGATACGATCCGTCGCTAGGCTTCGCGCCCTCGAATCCGGCAGCATGGGCCCGCGACACGACCACCAGCCCCTCGATTGATAGGGGCGACCCCGCCAGTAGCTATTCCAACGAACCGCTCCCCAACGGCAACCGAAGCAACCAAGGAGCCTATGCCAACACCGAGCAGACATCCAAGACCGATACGAATGCGCCGACGGTGGCAATCAGCCGGCAGACGCCGGCCAGCAGTCCGACGAACGCCGACAGCGTGACGTTCTTGGTGGACTTTGACGAAGACGTGCAGAATGTTGGTGCTGCCGATTTCACGCTGGCCTTGGGCGGGACGGTCACGACGGGCGCATTGAGCGTGGGCGAGGGTGAAGATAGCGACGCATCGACGTATACAGTGACAGTGCCAAACATCGCCGGTGACGGCACGCTCGATCTGAACTTCGCCGGCGGTCAGAACATTCAGGACATGGCGACCAACGCCTTCAACCCCGGCACGGGTATTACGTCAGAGCAGACGTACACCATCGACAACACGCTGCCGACGATTTCGATTGGGGTCCCGTCGGCCGCAATCACCAAGGGCGGTCCGATCACCTACACGGTGACCTACGCCGATGCGAACTTCAACACGAGCACCTTGGCGGCGGGCAACGTAACGCTGAACAAGACGGGGACGGCCAACGGGACGGTGGGCGTCAGCGGCACGGGCCTGACCCGCACGGTCACCATCAGCAGCATCACCGGCGACGGCAGCCTGGGGATTTCGATCGTCGCAGGCACGGCCTCGGACCTGGCGGGGAACGTGGCCCCGGCCGCCGGCCCCAGCACGACGTTCGTCGCCGACAACACGCTGCCGACGGTGGCGATCAGCCGGCAGACGCCGGCCAGCAGTCCGACGAGCGCCGACAGCGTGACGTTTTTGGTGGACTTCAACGAAGACGTGCAGAACGTGGACCTTAGCGATTTCACGCTGGCCTTGGGCGGAACGGTCACGACGGGCGCATTGAGCGTGGGCAATGGTGGGGATAGCGACCCATCGACGTATACGGTGACAGTCCCGAGCATCGTCGGCGACGGCACCCTCGATCTGAACTTTGCCGGTGGTCAGAACATTCAGGACTTGGCGAGCAACGCCTTCAACGTCGGCACGGGTATAACGTCGGAGCAGACGTACGTAATCGACAACACCGCCCCGACATTGACCTGGGGAACGCCAACGCCGCCGGCGAACGTTGCGGGTTGGAACAACACGGACGTGTCGGTGCCATACACAACGGCTGACGTGTTGTCGGGCGTCTCGGGCAGTTCACCTAGCAGCCCGCTGGTGCTCAGCACGGAGGGGAGTGCCGTCACCGGGACGGTGATCGTGACGGACCTAGCCGGGAACAGCGCCAGCTTCACATCGGCGGCCTTCAAAATCGACAAGACGGCCCCGACGTTGACGTGGGGCACGCCTACGGCGGCCAATGCCGCCGGGTGGAACAACACGGACGTGACGGTGCCGTACACAACGGCTGACGTGTTGTCGGGCGTGTCGGGCAGTTCACCTAGCAGCCCACTGGTGCTCAACACGGAGGGAAGTGCCGTTACCGGAACGGTGATCGTGACGGATCAGGCCGGGAACAGCAACAGCTTCACATCGGCGGCCTTCAAGATCGACAAGACAGCACCGACGTTGACTTGGGGCACGCCTACGGCGGCCAATGCCGCCGGGTGGAACAACACGGACGTGACGGTGCCGTACACAACGGCTGACGTGTTGTCGGGCGTGTCGGGCAGTTCACCTAGCAGCCCACTGGTGCTCAACACGGAGGGAAGTGCCGTTACCGGAACGGTGATCGTGACGGATCAGGCCGGGAACAGCAACAGCTTCACATCGGCGGCCTTCAAGATCGACAAGACAGCACCGACGTTGACTTGGGGCACGCCTACGCCGGCCAACGCCGCCGGGTGGAACAACACGGACGTGACGGTGCCGTACACAACGGCTGACGTGTTGTCGGGCGTGTCGGGCAGTTCACCTAGCAGCCCACTGGTGCTCAACACGGAGGGAAGTGCCGTTACCGGAACGGTGATCGTGACGGATCAGGCCGGGAACAGCAACAGCTTCACATCGGCGGCCTTCAAGATCGACAAGACAGCACCGACGTTGACTTGGGGCACGCCTACGCCGGCCAACGCCGCCGGGTGGAACAACACGGACGTGACGGTGCCGTACACAACGGCTGACGTGTTGTCGGGCGTGTCGGGCAGTTCACCTAGCAGCCCACTGGTGCTCAACACGGAGGGAAGTGCCGTTACCGGAACGGTGATCGTGACGGATCAGGCCGGGAACAGCAACAGCTTCACATCGGCGGCCTTCAAAATCGACAAGACGGTCCCGACATTGACATGGGAAACGGCGACGCCGCCGGCGAATGCTGCGGGATGGAACAACACGGATGTATCAGTGCCGTTCACCACAAACGATGCGTTGTCGGGCGTGGATGGCAGCCTGCCGCCCAGCCCGTTGGTGTTGAATGCCGAAGGGCTCGCCGTGACGGGCATAGTAACGGTGACGGACTTGGCGGGGAACAGTGCTGAGTTCACGTCGCCCACGTTCAAGATCGACAAGACGGCACCGACGTTGACCGTGAATGCACTGAGCACCACGGACACTACGCCAGAGCTTACCGGAACCGTTGACGCTTCCATTGCAGGGCTTGCCACGCTGAGCGTGACCGTCAATGGGACAACCTACGTGTGGCCTGCACAGGTGAGCGTGACCGGAACCAATTGGACGCTTCCAATTGCTGCGCCACTGCCTCTAGGAAGGTATGAAGTGACCGTGTCGGCGACCGATCTAGCTGGGAATACAGGGTCGGACGGCACAACAAACGAATTGGAGATTCAGGGCGATTACGGCGATGCTCCCGCGTCTTATCCAACGCTCTTGGTCAACAATGGAGCACGGCACATCATCGGCGGCCCGTATCTGGGCGCTTCGGTTGATGCAGAACTCGATGGGCAGCCGACGGCAAATGCCGATGGCGATGACACCACCGGCATACCCGACGACGAAGACGGGGTGGTGTTCACCACGCCGATACAGAACGGTACGACGGCCGCCGTAAATGTTACGGCTTGCGGGACGTGTTTGCTGAACGCCTGGATCGACTTCAACCACGATGGCGACTGGGCCGACGCCGGCGAGTACATCTTCAACAACACCGCGCTCGTGACCGGGCTTAATTCGCTGACGTTCGCTGTGCCCGGCGGCACGGCCACCAAAGCCGGAGCGAGCTACGCCCGTTTCCGCGTCAACACCACAGGCGGGCTGTCCTATACCGGGCAGGCTGACGACGGCGAAGTGGAAGACTACAAGGTCCAACTCTACAGTCGCGTGGCCGATCGCCACATCTTCTATAACGACTGCAAATGGGACGCCCACGGCACACTGACTAATGGCGATCCAGCAGCCAATCAGTGGGACGACTACGCCATCGCCACCGACAAGACCGCGCTATTGGCCGGTGGCGCTGCGGCGTTTATCAACTACACAAATTACTTGAAGGGCCTCAACGGGATCATGGTTGACATCGCTGGCCTCAGCGGCACGCCCACTCTCGCTGATTTCCAATTCAAGGTGGGCAACACAAACACTCCGGGGAGTTGGGCCGCCGCTCCGACCCCGGCGGGTTTCGACGTCCGACCAGTCGATCTGAACGGCGACAGTTTGCTGGACGCCGACCGTGTGACGATCACCTGGGCAAACAACGCCATCCAGAACAAGTGGCTGCAAGTGATCGTATTGGCTGAAAACATTGGGTTGCCGACAATCGGCGAACCGAACGTCGGTGATACGCACTACTGGGGCAACCAGATTTGTGAAACCGGCAACAACACGAGCCCTTTTAATACGAAGGTCGATGCGGGAGATGCCACCGCGGTTCGGAACAGTTACACCGGGCTCGGGTCGGCAGCGATCACGAGTCCTTATGACGTCAATCGGGACAAGAAGGTGGATGCGGGGGATTATACGGCGGTAAGAAACAGTTATTCGCTGCTTAACCCCACATTGTTCTTCCTCAACGCGCCGGCGATCCCGCCGAGTGCCTCAAGCAGCGGTGCGCTTCGGCTGGCTTCGATGTACGCATTGGCCACTGCAAACCCGCCGCAATCGGCTAGTAAGGCTTCGGTCGCGGCGGTAGATGCGGTGCATTCGGAGGTCGTCGCTGTGAGCACGCCAAAGCAGGCGACTCGCCTCGACACCGACGTGCCGGCCTTAGCCATCCCACTAGCCAAGACCATCGTGTCAACCGCCACCGAACGCTCTGTGGCCCTCGACGACAATTGGAACGGGCTCCAGTCGCCGTTAGGTAGCGCGTTGGAGGAGGAGCTACTGTTGAATCTGCTCGCAAAGGGGCACTGATGCTTTCTGTTTAATACCAAAGGCAAGAAAACACACCGCAAATTCCCAAGATGCACCCATGGCAGCAATGCTGGAACAACACGTAATATGTTGGCACGCAATGGCTTGCGACGAATACTGCCGCGAATGCTTGTTGACAGCGTTTTCCGCAAATTGCATTTGCGATTTTGCGACAAAATAAGTACAATAGAGCAAATGGCCAGTTAACTCAAACCTCGACCTAGTACCTCTCATTGAGGGAGACCAAACACCATGAAACACCTTGCCGTCGTTACAGTCGCACTTTGCTTGATGGTAACGCCAGCTACGGCGGCGTACATCTACGTCGGCGACTATGACTGGAACGTAAGTCAGCCCACCATCGACATTCCGGTGTACATCTCCGGCGGAGACACTATCACAGCGATTTCTCTTGCCTTCTCCGTTGGCGATGGCGGCCCACTCTTGAGCGGATCGGAAACGATCTCGTTCACTGACATTGCTCCACACGCCGGTGTGGCCCCAGCCGGGACGATCTGGGCCGGGAAATCGATAATCAACGACATCGGCTATGACCTCCCTTCGCCAGGAGCAGAGGTAGCGAACATGGCGATCGATGGCACCAGTACGGTGACCGCCAACGGCATGTTCGCCATTATAACGTTGCAAGCGCCATCCGAAGGATTGGCAAACAGAATCGGTGAGCACTTGTTGCTGGACGTGAATGCGGGAGCATCGTCGGGCGTCTACAACGGCGTGTCCACCGTTGACGTTTCCTTTGGTACAGGCACACTGACACTAGTCCCAGAACCTTCAACGATAGTGCTCAGCGGAATCGCCGCCTTGGCCCTGCTCGTTTACCGTGGAGTTCGTCGAAGAGGCTAAAGCCACACCACGTCAGCGGCTTTTTTCCAGCCGCCCGGTGACACACAATAACGCAACATCGACTACGGCAACAAGCCTCTGGTTGTGTTGGTTGCAACTGTTCCTGGCTACCGCAATCACGGAACTATTGCCATTCTTGGCGTACACATCTTCTCCGATGCGGTGGTGCGATCCGATGATACCAACTACTGGCCCGCTCTATGGCCCTGTTGTCCACAACGAATGTCATAAAGTACCTTCTGACACGAAAACTCATGCCACAGCCGGGCAAATCGGCCCTTTTCTCCCCTCCAAAATTCTTTTCTTTGCATGACAGAAGATTTTGCGCTACAAGATCGGCATGGCCAACACCGATCTTGTTCCCCGCAAAAGCACCTTCCCGGCGCTCATTTCCCCCGAGCAGGCCGAGAGCCTTGTGGCATGGTTCAATCTTTACATGAGGTTTGAAGCCGCCGCCGGAGCGGAGAACACCGCCCAGGCGAAGCGTCGAGACATCAACGCCTTCCTCGATTTCTTCACAGAAGCCGTCGGTTTGGACCACCCCGACCACTGGACGCGATCCATGACCACCGGTTTTCTAAAGCACTTGGAGAAACAGCAGCGGAAATGCCCGACCACCATCAACCGAACGCTTGCCACGTTGCGGCACTGCGCCAACTGGATTCACCGCCATCGTCCTTTTCTGGCCGGCAATCCGTGCGAACGGGTCAACGATCTCCGCACGGAGGCCCCGGAGTGGAAGGGACTCAGGGACATCGAAATCACCCGCTTGAAGACCGCCGCCGAACAATTCCTACACCTGAAAAAACGCCGAAATCAGAATCCGATCCGCGACTACGCCATCTTTCTCATATTGCTGCATACAGGCTTGCGGATTTCAGAATTGCTTTCCCTGGAATTGGACCAGTACCAAGGCAAGCATTTTGTGAACGTCAGACGGAAGGGCAAGAGCGTTACCCGCAAAGTTTTTCTGGCCCAGGAAGCCCGAGAGGCGCTGGAGCGTTATTTGGTGGACGGCCGAGGTCGATTGCCCGGCCCGCTCTTTTGCTCACGTTCAGGCGAACGCCTTGCCCGTCAGAACGTGGATCAGGCGTTGAAGGCGTTGGCGGACCAAGCCAATGCCCGCTTGCCGAAGGATCAGCAGATTCATCTTTCCGCCCATCTTCTCCGCCACACGATGCTTCGCAAAACCGCCGAGAAATACGGCGTTCAATACGCGATGGAACTGGCCGGGCATACTTCCAGCCGCTATATCTGGCGTTATGTCCAACCGTCCCAAGAGGAAAAGGAAGCCGCCCTTGAGGAGCTTTTTTGAGTTTTGGATGTTTGACTGGTTTTTTCGTTTACTTGACGGGGGCAACCGGACGTTTTCCGTTTTCCCGAGTTTCCATACTTGCTCTTGAGTTTCTTACGAAAATAACGTATATTATTACGTGAAATGCGTAAATCAAGCCCCATCGACCCGCTGATCTCCAAAACCATGCAAGGCTTGCTGGCCTCCACGGTCATGCAGCCCGACCGCGCATGGTATCTCAGCGACTTGGCGAAGCATCAGGGCGTGAGTCCCTCCACTCTGCAAAGTTCCCTAGCGGCCTTGGTCAAGGCTGGCGTTCTTACCCGCCGCAAGGACGGAAATCGGGTCTACTTCCAAGCCGACCCCAACTGTCCTTTTCTGCCCGAACTGCAAGGACTGATCGGTAAAACGGCCGGACTGGTCGATGTGCTGCGCGAAGCGATGGCAAAACTCAAAAAACGGATTGCCGTGGCGTTCATTCATGGCTCTGTCGCCCGATCGGCGGAGAAGTCTTCCAGTGACGTGGACTTGATTGTCATTGGCGACCTTGGGCTTGCCGACGTTACACCCATCCTGGAAAAGGCCGAGGCACGAGTTGACCGCTCAGTGAACGCCAGCGTCTATACGCCGGCGGAGTTCTCCAAGAAACTCGCGGCGAAAAACCATTTCCTCACCTCCATCCTCGAAAAAGAAAAGATTTACATTCTCGGTGACTACCACGACCTGGAAAAAATTGCTGGATACAAACCGCGTCCAAACGCATAAGACCAGCAAACCCGAGATCGACGACGTGCGCAGTGCGGTTGCCCGCAATCTGCGGGACGCCGCTCTGGACGCACTCTCGGCGGATAATCGCTTCGGACTGGCGTACGAAGCCGCATTGCTGCTGGCCAAAATGGCGATTGCTTGCTCCGGTTATCGCGTCAAAGGCCAAGGTGCCCATCAAACAACCTTTGCCGCACTCCCGCTTATCTTGGGGCCGTCCATTCAACAGACGGCATCCTATTTCGACCGCTGCCGACGTAAACGCAATGAGATCAGCTATGACATGGCCGATGTTGTAACGGATACCGAAGTGGAAGAAATACTCGACTTGGCCGGGAAGTTTCAGCAGACGGTCGAAGCCTGGATTGCGAAGAATCATCCGCAATGGAGTTCGGTTGCGCCATCGAAGTGAGACGGTTCATGCTTTTCTGTGCGGCAGGGACTCTACAGCATCATTCTGTCGCCGGAAAGATTCGATGAGCCCCGGAATCGGCACCAACAACGGCAGGGGTTCTCGTTTTCAACGCGACGGGATTTCGTATCGTTTATCCCTGTTCCCTGACTGGATGAGGGGATTTCTTGATGCTTGCCGGCTTCATGGCCGTCATCGTCGCCATCATCCTTGGGGCTGGGAGGCCTTCGGCCCGCTGGGGCGAGCCCCAAGGATGACAGCGCCGACGACGGCAGGTTGAAAGAAGCCGATGGCCGGCAGTTGTCTTGGAATCGCATGACGCCGAGAATCTCCGATGTAACACCAGCGCACGGCGTCTGCATAACCACCTTGTAAGCTAACCGCCGGAGAATGCAAACTGCCTTGCGCTTGTGAGCAACATCGCGGTGACAACGGGCGAAAAGCAGGGGAGGAAGACAGCATTACGACGCAACTTTTGGACTGTGCAGACGTGATTGAGAAGGAGGACGCTTGTGAGAACGATTGATTGCTGGGCTGGTATGCAACCCTACGGCGTTGTACCTCTGACAAGTGAACCAGACGGGCTGAAATATCGGATCGTATGCGACGTAACCGCAAAGGGGAAACAGCTTGTCGAAAAAGCCCTTGGCGTTGTCGAAATCCAATTGGAAACGAACTGGGATTACGGAACAAATGATGAACCGCACGTCGGCTGTGTGCTGCTCAGTCCCGAACTCCTCTCGATAATCGGTGTCTATGCCTTGCTCGACGACGGCTGTCATGAAGTGTGGGCGACCAAGAGTTTCGGCTTGGTTGGCATTCAGCAGAGCGACTCCCAACAAACCGTTGACAATCTCCAACTCTACTACGGAAGTGAACTGATTCAGCGATTTTCCTGCCCCGATACAATCGGCAACTGGAATCCGTGCTTTCTTTCTTGATTGTGTCAATACAATTCTTCTAGGGATTGCCGACCGCGTGAAGGCGTGAGAATTCCTTCCGCCTTCGTTCCCCGCCTTTTCCCGCACCGACGCAAGACAATCTCGTGGTCGTCCTCTTGCTCGAATTGTAGATTTCATTCACACCGGTGCTCGTGGGGGACTTGAAACGCCCTGCGGCTGACCGATAATGGAAGAATTCTTGTCCTGAAAATGGGACTTCACTGGGATCACAATCCACTCGGAGAAATGATGATGAACGCCGAGAAACGGTGCAACCAGCCGGGTATTATCCTTGCCGTGGCAGTCATATCGCTATTGCTGACGGGAGTTTCTTCCGGTGCGGATTGCTTGGAACTCTGCAAACAGGGCCGTGAGCAAATCGGTAAGAATCTCTACAAGGAGGCCCTTACCACATTTTCAGAAGCGGTTCGCCTGTCTCCCAAGGACGTTTACGCACGTATGGGGCTTGCGCTGGCCTATCAGGGACTCAGTAACCATGAGAAAGTCATCGAAACCTGCGATGAAGGAATAAGACTCCATCCCCAAAAGAGCATCTTCTACGCCTTAAGGGCCGACACTTTGGTCGCTCAGAATAATATTGCCGACGCCCTGACGAGCTACACCACCGCACTCACCTACGATCACGGCAGTTCTAATCTCTATTTGGACAGGGCGAAAATCTATCTGTCGAAGAAGATGTTCACCGAGGCGTTCAACGATTTCGATGACGCATTAAGACTGGACGGCCAAAACGCTTGGGCACGAGTCAATCATGGGAGAGTCGCCTACGAACGAGGTGACAGCGACGAAGCCTTCAAGGACTTCGCTATGGCGGCCGGCTTGGAACCCAAGTTTGCCGCTCATTACTACTGGCAGGCCGTGATTTCTTTTGAGAGACGTGACTTTGAGGCGGTCTTTAGGCTCACAAAGACCGCTTTGATTAACGATGATAAATTCTCACCGGCCTTCGCCTTGCGTGGATTGGCCTTCCATTATCAAGATGACGACGACAAGGCGATTGCGGATTTCCGCGACGCCATCGAAAACAACAAAGCGGACCCAACTCTATTTTTGTGGCGGGGACGGATCTATTACGACAAGAAGAAATACGAAAAGGCCGTTGACGATTTCCAGGAAGTGCTCCGGCTGACCAAAGACCTGCCTCTAAGCGAATCGCGGATCGCCGCCTATCGGGAGCGGGCGAAAGCCTACGAAAAGTTGGAGAAACCGGAATTGGAACAGGCAAAAGCAGACAATAAGGCAGCCGATGATTTGGAGGCCAAGCGGCCCAAGAAGGCAGACTCGGAACGTCCGCTGTTGGTCGAGCGATTGCGGGCGAAGCTGCCGGGGCTTTTCGATCCGCGATTGAACGACGTGACAGCGGCGGGCCAAAAAAGCCCGGCCCCCGATCAAATCATGCTCGTCGAAGCGAAAGCAGTAGCGGAGAAACTCCGCCCGCCGGCCCAAGACATTCACGGCCTTGTCGAAAAAGTGGCCGTTGCCTCTCTTCTTCCCGAACCATGCACCGCCGCCCAGAAAACTCTTCAACAGGCAAAGGATTGTTTCGACCGGAAGGAATATGAACTGGCCGCGCTCAGCTATCGCAGCACGACTTCGCAATGCGAAAAAGCGTTGGAAAACTACGAAGACCTCCTCGGCCACTCCCCGGAAATCTGGTTGAAGTGGGCGAGGGAAAAGGCGGACCGCGTTCAAGATCCAAAATCCGTTTGGGCGCTCTGGATCACGATGGCCGAAGTGGAACGTTTGTTTGGCAATCGAGAGGATCAACATCGTTCCTTGAAAAAAGCCTTGGATAAGGCCGGCAACGTGGCCTTTTCCAATCCGCAGGAAGCGGCGGTTGGGCTGACCGCCGTCACGCGGACCCTATTGGGGCAGGGAGACAAGGAAACGGCGCGGGAGACGCTCCGCGAGGCGGCTAGTATCTGCGAGAATCTGAATCAGCCGATCCCGGCAGCCTACTACAATGCCGTTTGCGCCGGCTTGTTCGCCCGTCTTGGCGATACCGCCGGCTGGACAAAGCACTGGGAAATCGCCCGGACACGCAGCACCGGCAATGATCGCGACGACGTGAAAAACCATCCCGACCTGACCGCCGCCCGCGCCTACGCCTTTGCCGACGAGCCGCAAAAAGCCTTCCAACTTGCCCAGGATTTCGAGCGGCAAAGATGTTCCAACCGCAGCCGGCCCGACGTGGCCTCTTTCATGGCCATCACCTATGCGCAGATCGCCTTCGCGGAGGCCCGCTTGCACCACAAGGATCATGAGCGAACCGCTTTGTTCGATAAGGCGTATGTCGCAACATGCACCCAGTTGGCGAGTTTCAACTATTCCCAAGATAACGACGCCCGCTTGGCCAGGGCCATTCTCGCACTGGCCGACGTAGAGATTGGGGCTTGTGATCGAGCTTCCATAGGGGCCTTGACCACCGAAGACCCATCGAAACGCACCGAGCTATTGGGCACAATTCTCAGCAACCAGTTGGAGTTGGGGCAATGGCAGGAGGCCGGACAATTGGTTCGGTCCTTGCCTGCCCAGGTCCGCAATCCGGTTTTGAATTGCTGGCTTACCGCCACGGAACTCCTCACTTCCACCAAACTCTACCGGGATCATCGGTTTGCCGTTCTACAGTGTCCATCGGAATCCGATCAAGCCCTACTCTATGCGGGCATCGCCTTGGGGTTGAAACTCCGAAATTCCCAAAAGGAACCGTTGGCGGCGAAATCGGTTGATCGCGGTAGAATCCCCGATGAGGAACCTGAAAAGACCGACGAAACCATCAAGCAAGCCCAATCGCTTGCAGACCAAGGCAATCGCTTCGCCGCGACCGCGTTCCTTGCCGACGCCTTGCGCCAGCGCCCGGCAATCGTCGAATTACGCGACGCCTTCAATCGGCAAGCCGCAGCCGCGCCGGAGTGGTGGGCAGAGCAGGCGGCGAATTGCCTGGAAACGAACGACGTTGCCGGATTGCGGACGGGACTCTTGATGCAGTTGGCCTCGTTGCACTCACACAACGGCGACAATAAAACATCCCTACAATTTGCCCAGAGGGCGAGAACCGCCGTGGTTTCGGCATGGAGTGCCGTGGTATTCCCCACTCCGAAATCCCGCTCCGGTTATGCGTCCTCTCCGCCGAAAGTCAATTTCCGCGACGAAAGGGCGCTCATTCCCGCCGTCAACGAAATCATTGAAGACCTCTTGCAAATTGAAAGCATTCAACGCACGGCGGGCGATGCCGATGCTGCGCAGGACACGTTGCTCATGGCGATGAAGTCCGTTGAAATCTACCCCAGGAATTTCACGATGCGATTCGGCGAGCGGCCCGAGTCGCCGAGGGAGTGGATGCCTAAGTTGGCGGGACACATGCAACTCAGGCAACGCGGCGATTTGGCGGAAATCATAATCGACGGGCGGTGCTGGTCGGAAGGAGGCAACAAGGAACACCGGAAGAACAAGAACATCGTGGCGAATACGGCGGGCGAGGCGGGAGACACGAACACCCTGGAAAACCTGTTGGAGGACTGCCGCAAGGAAAGGTCATTGTTGAATCAGGGCAATAGCGACCGGCTTGCCTTGTGCGTGGAGACGCACTTGGCGATCCTTGCCGCCCGGCGTGGAGACGCCGATGGTTATCGTCAAAAAGCCATTGCCATCAGCGGTTATCTTCGCACACACCCAGACTGGTTCCCCCAGGGGTCTTTTCTTCCCCTCGTGGAGCCGGCGGTGCTTTTGGGAAAACTCGACGTTGCCCAGGAATACTTGCGGCAAACCCAAGCATCATCCCTGCAAAGGGACCGGGGTGCCGCCGCCCTGGCCGTGGCCTTGATTCAAAGCGGCCAAACCGAAGAGGCCCGAAATCTAATGCGTCAGATGCGCAATCCCAGCACCTCGTTCCGGGTGCAATTGGCCCTTGCACAAACGGAAGCCAAATCCGACACGGAAGAACTTTGGAGAAAGCTCCAAGTGATCGACAAGATTTCCGGCAACGTCGAAAAGGCTGCGGCTTATGCCGGCATTGCCATGAAATTGATCGGCAAATAATCTTCCGGAGAGGCAAGCCTTTATATTCTGCACGGTCGAAAGCGCGAAAAACTTCCCTCAAGGTGAAATGCTTCACGCTTTCGACCGCTCTCCGCATAAAGGCAAGCTATCGCCCCGAACGTATCGACCAGACTTGAAAAAATCGGCGGCTTGTCTGACCGGTCAAACGGGTGTATGGTCGGCACATGAATACCGCAACTTTTCAGAAACTTTTACGTTGGGCGGAGTCGAATCGCCGATTCTTGTTCCTTGGTATTGGCATTGTTTTGGGGATTGTTTTAGTCTATGGCCTGCCATGCACCGATGATCCGAAAATTTCAGCGGTGATCGGCGTCGGCTTGTTGGCGGGCGCATTGACGATAAAATCCCGCTGTGGGGCCGAGAAGGACGCGGAGTTTTCACGCCGATGAAAAGTACCCCATCGGGATTCTCGGAAGAATGGCCAGAACTGGCAATGGCCCACCACTCACTTACCGAATCCTTGGAACGCTTGGCCGGCCAGACTGACCCGATCCTGTTGGAAGTCGCCACCGTCAGGCTTGCGGTCATCCAAGAGGAAATTCGCAGTTTGCCGAACGGACGGGTGGTATTTTCCGCAACCGAGGGTTGGCGGACCGTCTATGACCAGCTTTTGCGGAGCGCCGGTGTGACTTGCTACCGGAGCGTAGCTTGGATGCGAAGCGAGGATTATTGGCAAGACCCTCCCGGCCAGCGGAGTATGCAGATCAACTACGAACGGTTGCAGGAAGGGGTGAGCATCGAAAGAATCCTGATCCTGAACGACTATTTCTGGCCCGCTTTAGCCGCCATGCCGGCCACTGACATCCGCCGCTGGATCGACGAGCAATACCAGCGCGGCATTTCCATCCAGCTTGTCCGCGAGTCGGAGATCACCGCCGAAGCCGACCTTCTCTGTGACATGGGCATCTACGGAACCAGGGCAACCGGCACGTTGGAACTCGACCCCCAATGCCGCTCGGTCCGTTTTCTGTTCGATTTCTCGCCGGAGGGCGTCCGGCTGGCCGAAGAACGCTGGAAACGGCTGTCGCTTTATGCGATTTCTTACAAAGCCCTACTTGATCGTGTCGCCCAGGGTCGATAGAATGATCTGTACACATGCCCACTTGCCTCTATCTGGACACGGCCCGACTCGGCCGCCTACGCCCGGAGGCCCAGGCAGCCGATTATGACTTCGCACGGCTTGCCGGCGAAGAGGGGTGTTCGCTGTACTTCGAGCATTTTCTACGTTGGGGGTTTGCGAGTCTCTCACCTTCCCTAGCCCGGCGTTACGCGGGGCTTTCGTTTTGGGCGGGCGTGACCGCTTTCAAACGAGACCTGAAAACCGTTTTGGGCATCGACCGTCGGCGGCAGACGCTCATTGCCAACCGTTCCGCCCAATTGGTCCACCTTGCGGCCCGGTTGCTATCTCTCCGCTGTGAAAATATCCTTGTCACGGATATGGAGTGGCCCGCCTACATGACCGCTTTGGAAACGGAGTGCCGGCGAACAGGGCGGATATTGACCACCGTGCCCATCCAGCAAGCCGTCTTTCGAGAGCGAATCGCCAAGGAGGAGCTTGTCAGCCGATTCGCGGCCTACTACCAAGAACAGGATTGCGACGGACTATTCTCGAGCGCCGTCACCTATCAGGGCGTGAGGATGCCGATCAAGGAGATTGTCGAAGCTATCGGCTTGGCAAGACGCCCCCGATTTATCGTTGTAGACGGTGCCCAGGCCCTGAACCACGTTCCACTACGCCAAACCGCCGAATGTTGCGACTTGCTCTTGACCGGCTGTCATAAATGGCTTCGGGCGTATCATCCCTTGGGACTGGGTATTTGTTGCCGGGCAAACTCCGAAAGATTTATCGACAAGGTTTGCGGCGAAATGTTTCTTCGCGGCGAACTGGACGATCCGTTGTTGACTTTCACCGCACAGTTGGAAGGTGAGAAGTTGGAGCGGTTTTCGGAGACCGTCAATTTGGCCCCGATGTTTACGGCGGCGGCGGCGGTGCGGGCCATGATCCGATCCGAACGGACCAAACACGCCGAACTGTCAGCACAGATCGACAACGTGGAACGACTTGCAGAGCAGAGTAAAGCCGCCGGCTGGCATCCTCTCCGCTCGGATAGCCCAATGAACACCGGGATTCTCCTCTTGGAAGCTGCCGATCCGCAGACCCGTAGCGCCCCCATCGACCGCTTGCGGGAAAGGTTCTTGGCCGGCGGAGTCGCCTTGACGGCGTATGACGGCGGCATCGTGCGGACATCCTTGCCGGACCGGCCCCTAAGCCAAAGCGATCAAACGGTTCTGCGATCCGCAATGGCCCGTTGCGCCTAAGCCGACCGGAGATCGGGAAGACATCGGGGCGATTCCAAATCCTCTCTTTCCGCATCCGCCCAACATTTCGGCGGCTTTTCTATCCTTTTCAAGAGCGCGGAATCTTTTGAGATTCCGCACTCTTGCGCCGCGATCCGCAATTTCTGACGGAGTGAATGCAACTATCCCTTCTTTTCCCGCATAACCTTGATCAATGAACTCCTTGGGTCATTGAAAGCCTCTGGATCGTGGTAGATGGAAATTCTCCCGGTCTTTCTTTCTTCGCATCTTTGCGAAGAGACGAGGACCGGTGGTGCAACACAAAAGGTTTCTCGAAAGGTTTTTTGGAACGAAGTAAGTCAACTGTTACGAAAGGACACTTGTTATGCAGAATTTGACTCGTGCCAGCAAGGAATTGTTTCGCCGCACGCCGGACGAAACGTTTCCATCGCTGGAAACCCTGGTCGGCTATTGCCGCCAACAGCGGGAGGCTTCCGAAGACCACTGGGTTCCGCCCACAGCATTGTGGACGAAGCCCGTGGGAATCGACAGCCTGCTTCTGGCCGGCGGCGACGACCAATTCTATCGCCTGAACGACTGGAGCTTCGGTCAGCTTTGCCGGCTGGCCGGCGTCACGAAGGAGACGGTCAACCGGCTTACGCCCGAGACTGCATCCCGAGTCTTCGGAGAGACGCTTCCCGGCGGCAATAAGCCGCTCCAGATTTATGCCGTGGGCGAACAAGCCCGTTCCATCCACGGGGCCAGTTACACCCGCCTTCACAACGCCGAGTTGCTGGACCTTGTATTGGACTGCGCCGATGGTTTCGTGCCGCCGCCGAAAGGCTTTAACGGCGGCACGGGGCTGTATTGCGGTGAGCAAGACCTTTTCGTCTTTCTCATCGACCCGACCGGCTGGACCGAGATCGGCGGCGAAACTTTCGCCCCCGGCATGTTCCTTTGGAACTCCGAAGTCGGCCGGCGATCGCTGGGCATCGAGACGTTTTGGTATCAGCAGATTTGCGGAAACCATATCGTTTGGGATGCCGTCGAAGTGGTCGAGTTCAGCCGCAAGCACACGGTGAACGTGCATGATTCGCTCGTCGATATTCGCCGCCTCATTCAAGCATTGGCCGCGAAACGCGATCAGCGCCGCGACGCCTTTGTGCGGGTGATCCAGAAGGCGATGGAGACGAAAGTCGGCGACGACGCCGACGAGGCACGGGCTGCCTTGTCCCAGGTCGGCATCAGCCGGTCCTTGGGCAATCAGGCCCTTGAATTGGCCCAACAGCAGGGCCGATTCACCGTGTTCAGCCTGGTGGATGCCTTGACGCGATTGTCGAGGCAGATTGTCAACGCCGGCGACCGGACCGAAGTGGACCAGAAAGCCGGCAGATTATTGACTCTGGCCGCATAGCTCGTAGCTATCGGCCGTTTGGAACGAGAAGAGGTGCTTATGTGTCCCAGTTACTCTGAAATGGAGGAAGATGAAATGGCTAAGAAAAAGCCCGTGCATGAGATTCGGCTAGGCCGAGTCAGGGCGGCGATCTGGGAAAACGAAACCCAGAACGGTTCGCTCTACAATGTGACGTTCTCGCGTCTTTACAAGGACGATGAGGACCAGTGGGCCGATTCCGCGAGTTTCGGCCGCGACGACTTGCTGCTTCTGGCAAAGATCGTCGATATGGTCCATACGTGGATTTTCCAGCAGAAGCAGGAAAACTCCAATGGCTCCAACGGTTCTGACGATTCCAATGGCTCAAAAACAAGAAGAAGGAAACCAAGGCCAAGGAAGATATTCATTTTTGAGGCCATAACCGCACCACCGGGCCTCAACTTCTTGCCGACCAAATCACTTCGATATTCATGGTTGACAAATGCCGGCCCGATGTTCCGGACAAACAGCCTCAAAAAAACAGTCCGCGACTGCTCAGCGCATTTCGGATAGCATCGTGGTCAACCGGAGGAGAGCGTTTGGAAAACCGCCGGGGGGCCAATCCGCCGCCGCAATCCGCTCAACAGTCCGCGAACTGCCAAGGGTGAATAGCTCCCGACGTTCCGTAAGCGTAGCGGCGTGAACTATTCCTCTTTCGATGCACGGTCCATGCGGGCCGTTGCATCTTTCGTGAGTCGGGAAGAAACCGAGAACCGCTCGGCGCATTGCGGTAGTTTGATGAACGGACGGAGGGGATCAACGAAGAACGCCACCGGCGGGTCACTCGACAACAACAATCCGCCCAACAGACCGCGAATTGCTTCACCGAGAAAAATCATGCCACAATCGGCGGGAAATGTCACGCCTTCTCCGTAAAAAAATCGCGGTTTCGGCAAAGTTTTTCGTTAAGGGGTAAACAACGCCCCAAGAATCGGCGGTTTTTCAGGGGTGAATCATCATAAACCGCCCCCCGCCAGCAAGACCGTGCCGGCTTTCAGCCGTCACTATTCTTGCGAAAATACACCCCGCACCCGCCACCCCGCCCACGGGCTCGCTTCACTCGCCCTCACCCCGCTTGCGGACAGCAGCGGCGCCGGCCGCCCCTCCCCACCAAGGCAAGCACCGTGCCAGGCATCGCAAGCTCAGACCTGTCACGGTGCTTGCCTCTCTTTCCCCACCGCGTCCGCTCTGCTGCTGACCTGCTTTGTTTTCCTCTCGGGCGGGCCTCCAAAACCGAGTGAGAGGCCCGCCAGAGAGGAAAACATTTCTGGAGTGGTGGGCCTCGATGAGATGGATAAATCGACGATAAGGAGGAAACCATGACCGACATGTTTGAAATTGTTCGTATGCAACGACTCGTGGAAATCAATGTGGAACCCAAGACCCGTCAAGCCCTGGCAGCCGTGTACGGCCGCGTGTGGGACACCGATGAGCTTCACGCGGAATTCGAGGTTACTGGCTTTATGGCACCGTTCGTCGGGGTACGACGCAGGACCGACGGACAGAAGGGCAGCCTGGAGTTCCAGCACAATCCACGGTTCTATTTCAGCTTCGTGCCTGACAAGCCGTAGCAGCCCAACGAGGACGCGAGGCGAACGCCCCGCGTCCTCGCGTCAACCCGGCGTCGCCGGTCCCGTTACACCGCCGGCTTGCGGCAACAAGGACCCGGCCCGAAGGCCAGTCAGCTATGTCCCTCAACTCCGGCCCCAAAATCGGCCTTTGTAGGGAAATTTCGCCACCCCTCCCAGGCAAGACCGTGCCGGCTTTCAGCCGTCACTATTCTTGCGAAAATACACCCCGCACCCGCCACCCCGCCCACGGACTCGCTTCGCTCCTCCTCGCCCCGCTTGCGGACAGCCGCTACGCCGGCTTTCCCCTCCCCCAGCCAAGCCCAGTGCCAGGCTTCACCGCAGTCACATTTTGTTTCGATGCTTTTGGAAGGTGAAGCCTGTCACAGGGCTTGCCACCAGTTCCCCCCCCAAGCCCGCTTCGCGGCTGACTGATCGGTTTTCCCCTCAGCGGGTCTCCAAAAACTTCATGAGAGACCCGCCGAGGGGAAAACAGTTCTTGGTGGGTCGGTTGTTCAATGACTGACGCGGGGCCGGTGCGGAAGCATCGGACTCTTTCAAGGAGAAAAAACCATGTTCCAGAAAAATAGAACGGTTGAGATACAAACGGTTATCCCCAAAGAGGTTTACTACTCAATCTATCAGGTTCTTGATCGACTCTGGGAGGACGAGAAGGAAGACTATGAAGGCCGTCCACTTGAAGACAAAGATGGGCATATCTTTGAAGCCTTGACGTGTATTGGCGAGTGGCTCACGTCGGTTAGGCACGACAAGGTTGTAATGATGTAATTGATGAAATGGAAAACACGAACGATGAAAGAACGCGGTTCGGCGGGTATCGCCTGAACCATCAACATGGATGAAACGACAATGACGGAAAACACAAAAACCTACGACAAATGGAGCAATTACGAGACGTGGACAGTTAACCTGTGGATAAACGACCGGAGATCTTATGAGTATTGGCGAGAGCAGACGCGAGAACACTGGAAATGCGGCGCTTAGTCAAGAAGTGGACGAGGAAACTGGACGGCGGAGAGAGCGGAAGTAAACTTGCTGAACAGCTTAAAGAGGAAATATCCGACGGCTCGCCGCTAAAGAATCGGGGCTATATACCGAATTGCTGAAGCAGCTATCAGCGAAGTGGATTGGTAGGAAATCGCCGAACATTATTTGAGACGGACACGCAGGAGGATGAACACCCGATTTTCGGGCCGGTCATTGACAGGTACACCCGCGCCGAAGCCATTCAGGACGGCGTTTTGATCGATGTTTCCGAAATGGCCCAAGAAGCGGGCATCAAATACCCAACCGCCTTTACATCGGCGGTGTGGGCCGATTACGTGCGCGTCCCGGAAGGTGTCACTTGCCAAGACGAACAAGGCAGACTTTGGGACATCCTGAATATGTTCCGTTTCGCCGCGAAGAAAATCAAAGGGAAAGATATTTTGCGATTCGAGGTTTTGGTGAAAAACAATAACAGAAAGCCCAAATTGGTTTCCCTTAAGGCGATCTGTGGTCCAGGAGACACTTGGGACCCCGTGATAACGATCATGCTCCCTGACGAAGACTAGACAGGATAAATGGGCCGGCTGGTTTTTCAGCCGGCCCCGAATTGGAGGAAACGATCATGGATAAAGTCAATAATTCCCCAAAAAGACCGCGTTGGATTCGAGCAAAATATGCCTCACATTGTTCCTGTGGCCGGAAAATCGCCATCGGCCAATGGATTGCTTATCATCCTTCCAACGCTCCCGGCAAGCGCGTTGAATGCGAATCGTGCGGACGAAAGTACAAGACGACGTTTTTACCGGATGCCGTAAGGGCAATCTGCAAAACGATGTAACCTTGATATTACTGAGCCGGTTGGTTTGTCAGCCGGCCCGCTCACATGGAGCAAACGACCATGCAACGACATAACTATTACAAAAACGATCCCCGCTGGATTAGGGCACGTTATCGCGGACGCTGCCATTGCGGACAAGGAGATAAAGCCCGGCGATGATGCCATGTATTATCCGCTTGGCAAAAAAACCGCGTGTGCGGATTGCGGCAATGTCACCGAAAGGGAATTGATCGACGAGGACAACTATTTCATGATGCCAGATACGAAGTAATTTCCGAGTTCACGGGTGGGGAAATCCGCCCGTGGACCATTTTTCATGCGGACCCGGCAGGATGCCGGCCCTTGCCATCCCTCCATTTCGGCTGAACGCCTAGCCTTCATTCGGGTTGAAATTCTCCGCCCAATCACCGTCGATCATGGTTCTTTCGGTTCAAACGGTCGGACGATCCGCCGCCGCAGGGGCAGTACCGCATAAGGGAGAGCCTCACGACCATTACGCTTGCGGACCTCGTTGACGGTCCGCAGCAGCCGCAGCATTTGGCGGCGGATCGGAGCGTACGGCTCATACGGGAAACGATAAAACTCATAAGTCAGCCGGGAAGCCGACTGCCGCAGCGCCAATTCCGAGAACCACGCCTGTAGTTCCTTGAATCGTTCCTGTCCAATGGCAACGTGAGAATGTCCCCTGCCATCGGCCTTATCCGCCGTGCCGGACTTTCCCGGTCGAAAGCTGATTGAATAGCCGGCAATCTTGAGCGGCACACGGCGAATGTCCCGGATCGACTCCCCCTCTTCCTCGAAAAACCGATGCTTTCCATGCGTGGCGATCAGCACGAAGAATCGCCCGCAACGCAAGGTAGCGGACATTGGCACGGCCCAGCCGTTTCCGCCGGGACCGGGCGGCACGGCTTAGGTCGATTTCGTATTTGGCGATCAGCTTGGCGTCAACTGTTCTGCGGGTCTTTGCCCGCCGGAATCCAGCCGGTCACGTAGAACCAATAGCCATGCGGAAGAAAGTTGCAGGCCAGAAGTTGCACGAATCCTTCAAGGCTTGTCGTTTCGCATAAATACTCCATACAAAGAGGGTTATGGGTGGGAGAATTTGTTTTGTGGCACAAATCCCCCGAAAAGCCCGAACCTTCGGGAAAAACACTCACGAAACGCCCTTACGCCGCCAGTAGCGGCTTGCTCGGCGGCGGCCAAGCTGTATTCCACAGTTGGCCGCCGCCAATTCATAGGCGTTCCACCCACACAACCGCATTGTTGGAAGTTGCATAGACAGCACAACTCCCATGCGTCACCCATGCTTCCCCTCGTAAAGGACGCCCGCCAGGGCTTCCCCTCACGAGGCGAAAAAGCAAGCCTCTCCCGAAGCCGGCGGCAGGCACGTTGCCCGCCGCCGGGACACCTTCCAAACGGATTTTTTCGTGGCCTTCAGACGTGCATACCGACTCCGATATGCAGCACCGGCCACGACACAGAAAACCCGTCAGCCCTTTCGTCGCTGTAATTGCGCCCGGCACCACCCGTAACGCACAGACAAGTTGACCACTGCCTTGCAGTCCCCTTGCCGGCCCTTGCGGGCCGCTTCTACTTGAGCCACACTCCCTCACTACGGTATTTGAAGCACTTGGATGACCATTTTCCAAGCACCGGCTACCACGCCGGCCACCGCAGCGATTCCCGTGTTAGCCTTGACCTTCGCCCAATCGTTCACGTCGCTAAAGTGGTGTTACCCACGGGCCTGTTGCCGTATGTCCGCGCCTCCCGGCACGGCATAGTTTCCGCCGAGTCGATGCGTTGCATCATTCCGGCGATTTCTGGGGGGAGAATACAGAAGCACCCCCGTAACCCTCTGCAACAGGTTTTTCGCGGTTCGGCACCGTCTCCGATTGGACTCACTTGCAAGGGCTTTCGCCCCTTTCATGGTTGAGCTTTTCGCCAGAGGGATTTTCGCCCTCATGCCGATCCTGGTCAAAGGACCGGTTTCGCTTGTCGCCAAGCTGAAAACTCCCCACGCAAGCCGAGGTTGAACGAGCAGGAATCCTTTGTTGAAAGATTCCACAGCCCGAACCCCCTGGACGGGATTCTTGGATTGCAGGCACTTCAACCGACGGCACGACGGCATACGCCGCCACGCGGTCGCGTCGAGTTGCCCGACCCCAAACACCCGTTTTGCGTCAAGACGGCTTCGATAAAAAAGTTCATCGAAGTCTTTCCACGTCGCCCCTATTCAAAACCTTTTCGACGAAGTTATCGGATAGAACACCGGGATTACTCTTGTGCTTTGCTCTGACTTACAACGCCAGCGACAAAGCCAAGGATTAGGCCGGTGAGCCTCCGTCGAACCGGAGAAGCCACTCTCATGGCGAATCCGGCTCTACGGGTCAGCACGCGATGGTTGGTAAAGCCATCCCCTTAGCCTGGTTGGTTGCCAGGTTTGCCGGGTGTGCCGACCGTTTGAAAGGTGTCGTATGTTCTTTGCCGCCGGCAGCCAACGGCATCAATAATATGCCGCCGACTGCCGGCGGGAAAAAGCACAAGCGACGACCACTCGGCAAAGCTGTTGCTCTGCCGAAAGCGCCCACCATAACGTACCACCGCCGGAAATTCCACGCCGTGCGATGCTGAAATGCACCGCCGCAAATGGACCGGTAATCGTGGTTGACCGGTCCATTTTGGATATCGTAGGTTCGCGGTTGATATTCCAGATAGAGCGAAGGACGAGTATCGGAACGAAAATCGACGAAAAACCGCGACATTCTCACCGGCGAAAAGTGACCAACGTAGCGGCACGCCGTTGGTGGTGACCTTGGTCACCTTTATCGTCGTAAATCCCTTAACAGGCAGGGATTTCCGAATTCCCGAGTAGGAAATGTGTGAACCCTAAGAACGCTGTGAGACTTGGACTGAAAATCGCCGCTCGGCAAGGCGATTGGGAATATGCGGTCGAGCGGGCCGTTGCTAGGCAGGAAATCGCATTGTTTCTCGATAGCAAGCGGTATTTCGATGCTTTTCTTGTTCAAACACGTTGAAATCATCCCGAAAAGTCCAACAAAATCCCTCGATTTTAGACCACCAAAAGCGACCAAGGTCCGGGGGTGACGTTGGCTACCACCTTGGTCGTTTTCGATGTCCGATAATCGTGTATGCACAAGGAGTTGCATACTTTGACCTAAACCGTATTTGCACCCGTAATTGTCGATAGACTTGGGAGAAAATCGCCTTGCCGAAAAGTCGTTGTTCCAGTCAGTCGGAATGACGCGGCGGAGCGAGCGGTTTCGCATCGTTTCGCGGCTTGTTTTTCGGCAGGCGGTCGGCCAAAAAGCGTTCCAGGATCAACCGCCGATAGACATCCGCGAGCAGCGGCGACGGTTCGGCCACCGCCTTCCGGTAGGCGGTCATCAAGAGCGGGTCCGCCGTTTCGAGGGCCAGCTTTTCGTAGCGCTCACGCGCCGCCGGCGTCAACGAACGGATGAATTGATCCATCGGGTCCGTTTTCGGTTTCCCGCCGTTTCTTCTCTGTCGGGTGGAACGGATGTTGGACAGCGGCTTGCCCACGCCGCCATGCGAGGAGGATGTTTCTCTGTCGGACTCCCAAAAGCCCGGCGGCGGATCGTAGCCCTCCCGTAGCGATTGCACCAAGTACCCGGCGGGGTTTTGGGGCGAAGGCTGTTTGGGATGTTTCACGAGCCAGTCGAGCATGGCGATCCGGCAGCGGATTTCGTCGGCGGAAAATGTTCGGGCGAGTTCTCTCGCCATTGCCGGGTGGACTCCCCGGCAGAGGAGCAGTTGTTTTGCGACATCCCGAGAATCGTTGGGGGCGTCGATTGCGGGCCGTGTCTTGCCTTGCGAAAGGACCACTTGCCACCGGCCTTCCCCTCTTCGCAAGAAACGGTTTTGTTCTTCCATCGGTTTCAAGTAGCCAACCTCCACCAATTCGGCAATCGCCGGCCGGAGCTTGCGTTTCAGTTGCCCCACGTCGTACCCCCGGCTCAGGCCCACATGCTCACACGCCAATTCCTTGAGGTCAAATTCCCAAGTGGGTTTGTGATAGAACCGCTTGTCCAGCAGTCGGTAGAGCCGCTTTGAAATGGGACTATTGAGACGGCGGAAAAGGGCGAGGTCGATCTGCTTGAGATACCCCGCTTGGAAACTGTGAAAGACCACTTCATTCCAGGCGAACATCGAGAGCGCCGGTTCCCCTGCCACGGACGGCAATTGCCGCCGCCGACCGTAAAGCGATACTTGATCCAGAAGATGAAAGTTTTCATCGACCCAGGACCGGGCGGCTTTGTCCCACCATGCGTTTTGGTAATAGAAGGTCACGCCGAGCCACCGCTTGAGTGAGTTTCCAGCCGGGTGTAATTTTTGCCTTCCGTTCGCCAGCCGAGGATTTTCAACAGTCGGTAGCGGCTGAAAAAGACCTTGCGGCTGGAAAAATCCTCTTCGCGGGTAAGTTGGATCAGCCCCAGGACCAATTCGTCATCGAGCGCCGTTGGCAGGCCGTATTGGTCGGAGGCGGAGATCGTCAGCCGCCGAGGCACCCAGCACTCCCGGCCCTTGTCCCAGGTCCGATCCTCGAAATGGACAGTTTTCAGATTCTTGTCGGGACGAGAGGCCAAAACGGCAATCGGAAACTCCGCCAGATTCAGTTCATCCCGCCCTTCCCAAGGGATTCTTTCCAGCGGTGTTTCGTTTTTTCCGGGCTTCATTTCTCCCCTATTTTCAAGAGCCGCCGTCAGGTTATTAGAGTTATTACTTGGTTAATAGCAAATAGTTGGTTTTGGGAACAGCCTTTTGTTTCGCCGACTTGGCGCGATAAATCTGCCCCGTTTCCCGATACCCGTCTGTCCCGGTTCCCGACGGTTGCCTGCCCCGGTTCCCGATGATTCCCTGTCCCGTTTCCCGATAGCCGCCTGTCTCGTTTCCCGATACCGGCGGCACGACCGTCCACCGGCGGCTTATGCGATCTTCAATACCTTTTCCGCCATAATGACCGAATGACGGCATTTTCCAAAATGCCCGAAAGACGTAAGGCCCGCATTTCGGGCGTGACAGCTTTCGGGCTTTATGGTAGGCAAGAGGCATGAACATTATCGCAATCGGCAATCAAAAAGGGGGCACGGCGAAAACCACCACGGCGGCGGCTTTCGGCGTATTATTGGGGCGGTCGGGAATTCGGACCCATCTTGTGGACGTTGACCCGCAGGCCAGTTTGACATCGGCCTTCGGCCTGTCGGACCGCGAAGGGTTGTTGTACCGGGCGATGAGGAACCGCGAACCGTTGCCGATGATAGAGGTGGCGGAGAATCTGACTCTGACGCCCAGCAGCATCGATCTTTCCAGCGGAGAGACGCAATTCATCACCGAGACGGGGCGGGAATATATCCTCCAAAACTGCCTGGACAAAACGGACTTGCCCGAAAACACCACGGTTATTCTGGACTGCCCGCCGTCGTTGGGAGTGTCTGTCGATCAACTGCCTGACGGCGGCGCAATACCTTTGCGTGGTCATTCAGCCGGGCGGCTTTGAGTTGCGGACGCTGGTACACCTGAACGAGACGGTCGGCGTCTTGCAGCAGCGGACCAATCCGCACTTGTCAATCGTGGGGGCGGTGATCACCAACTGCCACCTTCGCCGGGCGATCACCGAGGCTGTCCATGCGGAAGTTTCCCGCTACTATCCCGTGCTGGGGCAGGTGCGGGCCGACGCCCGATTGCTTTACGCGACGACTTCCGGGAAGGTCTATCACCTGAACCGTTCCAATGCCCTGAACGATTACGCCTTGGTAGTCAATAAACTCATCAGTAAATTACCGTGGCTCACAAAAACCTTGGCGGCATAACCGGCGTGTTGGGAGAGTTGATCTCCCCGCCCGCGCCGGCCCACGCGACTCCGCCGCCGGCGGCATTGCCCACGTTCACGCCCAAGGCCCATCCTTCCGAGAAAAAATCCAAGTGCAAACCGATCACGATTCGCAGCCGGCTTGGCCGACCACCGGGCCGGAGGGCCGGCGTCGAAAGGCCCAAGGAGAAAATCACCGTGCGGATCGACGCGGAACTGATCGCCGCCTACCGAGATTGGTCGTGGGAAGCACGGTGTCAGGTCGGAGAATTGGTGGAAAGGGCGCTTGGGCAGTATCTTTCGCGGCGCAATGCCGGATAGCCGCCCACTTCCGTCAGGGACGAATGGAAAGAGGAATAGCACATGAAGGTTATCGCCTTCACGCCCGCGTTATTCCTTCGATCCGTTTCTTCTTTTCCTGACGGTAGAGGTCTTCGATGGTTTCGCCGTCCGGTGAAACACTATTGCGGAGCAGCATACGGATCTTCAAAAGATCGCCCCAAGACAGGCTCAACACTTTCCAATTCCCGTAATGACAACACTTTCAGGGTCTTTCAAGGATTTCGCGTCTTTCCGTTTCTCGACTTCCGCTTGGATGGTTCTCGCGTCCGCGTGAGGCCTTCCCCGATGATCCGCGACAGGGCATCCAGCAGCTTGATTGCGATTCTGGTAGATGAGCCAGCAATCCCTGGACTTTCTGCCGATGACTTTGACTTCATCAAGTATTTCTTGCGGGAACGGATTCCCTCCATCTTCCTTGAGAAGGACTTTGTTGCTACAGTCTTAGATAATCATCGACCGTATCCCGATACATACCGGCCATCAATCGCTTGGGAAGTTCTCGCTTCCAGTCCACCATGAAATTCTCGACTACACCCGTCGATGGGGATAAGTTCGTTCGCCTTTGTAGATTTTCCGAGGGTTCGTCATACTCCTTGATAGAACTTGTCCGCTTCGGCCTTGAACTTGTCGATCTCTTCTTTGACCATGAGCGATTGTGTATTCGAGCATCCTCAGCGAGGTTCGCCCCTTGACTTTCGACCAATCGATGGTGTTGGACTTGTTATTTGCCGGACTAGCGACAGCGGTGTTTTGTCCCTCTTTCTTGATGTATTGGACCACGGCCAGGAACAACACGATGGTCACGAGCGCGCCGACAAACAAGAGAATGAGACGGCGGGGCTTTCCCTTGAACCTCGCAAAAATCGAAGGGGGCTTGGTTTTGTCGGGAGTTTTTGTTCCATGATTGTCTTGAAAAAAGATAACTCGCTTACTCGTGTTATTTGGAAAGGAAAACCGTTTGACGGAGAACGTGGGAAATCGCCAGCAGCACGAGGCAGCCGATGCCCGTCAGCTTGAGGAACAGACTGGCGCTCACGATTCCTTGAGCGAGCATCATCAGCCCCACCGTCAGCACGAACCACGCCGCCCCTTGATACGCCAGATTTCCCCAGCGGACCGTTTGTTTTTTGCTTTCCGTTTCAGCCGGTTCCCTTCCACGAAGGCCACGAGTCCCAAACCGGCGGCGACGGCGGAACCATAAGCAAGCCATCCGCCCAGGGCGATCAGCCCGCAGGACAACACGAGCAAGCAGAACCGCCAGAATACGGAGGGTAGTGGACCATTGCCGGGAGTCTTCCAGTTGATCCTCTTCCTCTCCCCAGCCCGTAAGCACGTAATGGCCGATCACCGCCAGAGGGACAGCGCTTGTGAGACGGTTTCCTCATGCAGAACCTTGGACTTGACTTGGACATCTTCCACGAATTTCTTCTCCAGCACGTCCTCGACGACGTAATCCGCATACTCATCCGGTCGCCGCCGACGATCTGGATGCAATCCCGAAACCAGTCCGGCAGTTGTTCCAGATAGCGTTTGATGTTCTGCGGAATCGTATCGGTAAACTGCCGCCGACCGGATAAGACTTCGTTTGCGAGAGATAGAGTTGGTAAGAGGCGATCTGTCGCGTGTGCTTGCCTTGAGTGATTTTGGTTTCGATCTGGCCGATTTCTCGCACGACCGACATCAAGCGATCATGCACGGCCAGAATTTGCGGTTCGCTCACGATCGTTTCCCGGCCCATATTCTCCTGGACGATCACGTAGCGGAAGAAATAGGGCGTTGCAGGCGGTAGGCGTGACTTGTTGCCAAACTCCCACCATCGCATGTCGGGTGAATTCGTCGAGAATGTCGCAAATCTGCACGGCGAGATGATGTATCGCATGATAGAGCCGCTCCCGCAGGGCCGCTTCCGCAATGCCCAGCATCATATCCTCGATCTGCGCACCCACCGTAATGTCCAATGCCTCAAAGGTCGGACGGACGATATTCGCCAACATTTCGTAATGGCGGTTCAAAAAGGCATCGCGGGCCGGCTTGTTCAGCCGATCCTTGCAGTGAAACTCCGTATTCAGCCGCCAGAGGGCCTCAATGGACTCGCGGAACTGGGTTCGGCAATCCTTCACGAAGTTGATGCTCGTGGAAAAATCGTGTAAAAGCTCTTGGAAATCCTGATAAGTTCCCTGTTTCTCGGCAAAGCTAAGATGCTGGCGGAGGACGGTTTCGATTTGCCCGACGACCTTGATCCGATATTTCCGGCGATGGTTCCCGGTCTTGCGGCAGGCGGTTTTGCGGAATGGGCGGTTCCCGATCTTTCAGCAATTGTTCCCGCAAATCCGTGGGATAGGCACGACCGCCGACCCAAAGCGGCAGTCGCAATTGTGTTTCCGTTCCTGTTGCGTAAGGATTTGGCGAAGCCATGCCTGGACTCCCGGAGGAAAGGGTATCAGGTGGAAGGCAAACTCTCCCTATATTTACCAAAAAAGTGCGGAAAAAGCACTACTCCCCGGCTTCCGAGACTTTTTTTAAGGCTCAAAATCACGCGAGTATTTCAAAATGGACCGGTCGCTTCGAGTTGCCGGTCCATTTTGGCGGTCCCGTTTACGGGCTAATTCGCCACCAACAACCCTAACATCCTACCCGATGGTCACTTAGGTGAACAGAAGGCCGCGAGAAATCCCGTATTGCCGCGTCACGGTTTTTCGATCCGTTTTCGATGGCTTTGCCCCAACGCAGAAAACGCCCCTCTGTAGAGCGATTGCAGCCGTCACAAACACAGGAAAAGACACGCTATCTCGGACCCATCGTTGCCGGCCAACACATCCGGCATTGGGGAATTGTCACAGCAAGGAGATACGGTACACTACCGGAAAAGAACCCCTATCCGCGAGGAATTTCTTTATGGCCGGCCAGGAGACGATTCGCTACGGGAAGCAAGAGTTTCCGGTTTTGGACCACATCACCGTGGGCAACCGTTCCTATGCCATCTTGCGAAAGATAGGCAATGCCGGACGGCAGCGGTTTTGGGTCTGCGAACGGCGAACCGGACCCCGCAAGGTTTTTCGCCAAATCCTCATCCTCCCCGGCGACAAGACCACGCGGCAGCACTTGGACGTGCTGCAAAGGATTTCCCAGGGCAATCCGAATTTCCCCATGATCCTGGACTGCCGGCGAAACGGGGCGGATTTCCAACTCGTCACCACCTGGATTCACGGCGAGGATTTACGTTCGTTTTTGCGGCGCACGCAGGCCGACCGCCACGGGAAGAATTGGCCGAGTCCCCTTGAAGTGATGAAACTCTATCGCGGATTGGCGCATGGCTTGAGCCAATTGCACCGCCACTTTCGCGTGGTTCACGGCGACATCAAACCCGAAAATCTGATCTTCGCTAAATCGCCGAACCGGCTGGTTTGCATCGACTACGGCAGCGGTTGGACGATGGAAAGGACGGTCGCACGGGTCAAGGGCGACGGAATTTCGGAATACTACACCGCCCCGGAACAGCAGGCCGAAGACGTACCGGCCGATTTCCGATCCGACCAGTTCTCCGCTACCGTGGTGGCCTATGAAATGCTCACCGGCAAACTCCCTTACGGCGGCATGGGAGGCAAGGCAGGACTGCCGGATCTCTGCCCCGAGTATGAACCCCTCTACCAACCGCCCAGCCGGTTATGTCCGCTTTCGCAAGCCGTGCCCCGGCGAATATGGGAGTTGATTGACGCCGCCGTGGCCCAAGGCTTGGCGCTCGACCCAACGAAAAGATTCCAAAACCGTTCGCAGTGGATCGACGCCTTGGAGGACATCCATTGCGAGACGCGCCGCAAGGCCCATTTCACTTTCTGGGAAAAGTATTTTCTCCGTTTCATCGACCGGTATTTTTCCAAGGACAAAATGCCTTAACCCCGCGATACTATTTCCCACGACATCTGATTGAGCCGTTCGGTCGTTTCATGAGGAGGCGTTTCCTGGAAACGGTCCCCGCACAGGCTATGGTATTTCTTGCCGTTCCTCCCCGGAGTAATTTTGGGCACGAGCGGCATATCGCCCCGCAGGAACGTTTTCCCTTGGCGAAAAACTCTCGGTTCGCCGTGGGGACAATCGCGGCAAAGAGCGCCGCCGCCCGGCATGGCCGGACGTTCGTTTCGTTCTTCCGCATCGCGGATGATTTTGCGGGACCGATACAAGGCTTGCTCGAAATCCTCCCGCGATTTTGCCGTGCAAGGAACGATGATCGCCTGAAAACTGTCGGGCATGACGATCACTCCGTAAGGACTCTTGAATCCCTCGCGGACTTCGATAAGCCGGCAGTAAGCAGCCATTCTGACGAAATGTTGGGGAAAAAGGTCTTTCCAGGGCCGACCGGGCATAAAGACCGGTATCCTCAGTTCCCCATGTTCCAAGAGCCGCCAAGGTTTTCCGCCCAGCCGCCAGGGAGGATGGTTATAGGCGTTTTTAGGTTCCGTAAGCATGAAGCCCGCGGCCAACAACTCGCACCAGTGGACGTATTGAATCTTGGTCGATTCTGGATCGGGCAGTTGCGGCAGGGCCGCTTTCCAAATCTTCAAATGCGCCCGCATGGTCACGATCCAAGTGAAGCGGTCGTAAAGGGCATAAGCCGTCAGCAGGCCAACACCGGCCGAGATTCCCCAGAGGATGAGCCAGCCGCTAAGCCAGGCCATCAAGGCGAGGAGCAGCGTGGCTGCGCCGCCGCCCAAGAATATATTGAACAATTGACGCAGCATTTCCTTGAGCATCAGTTCCAACTCGGTCGGATCGTGAATCGGAAGATAGTTGGCGCTGGGCTTGCCGTCGGGATCGTCAATTTCCTTGGGTTGTTCGTGAGTGCAGAGACCGGCCCGAGGACAAAAGACGAATTCTGTCAGTACATAGACGCTCAACTCCGCGTCATCGGGGCGGGCTTGGAGGGGATCGTTCGGGCCGATTCGATTGGCAGCGCTCATGGGACTTGCAACCTTCCGATTCTTTCGAGGGAGGGATACCGTGAAAAAGACGGCATTGCTGAAATGCCGGAATGCCGGCATTCAGTCACTCCCAGTCACTTATGGCTTTTTGAACCTCTTTCACACTTTGGGGACGTTTCGCGGCGTCCAAGGATACGCAACGCAAAATGATCTTAAGCACTTTTGACGGTAGTTTGGCCTGTTTCAGTTCCGGTTCTTCTTTGCCCGGTTTTGGCGGTTCGCGGCCCGTGACGGCGTGAACGCAAATGCGTCCCCAACTGTAAAGATCGACGTTCCTATCCGCCAAGGTCAATTCGCCGCCGCCTTCCGGGGCGCGGTAGGGATCGTAGGGAAACTTTGTTTTCACCGTGGGGGAGCCATCCAACAATTTTCCCAACTCAAAATCCGTAAACACTACGGCGTCATTCGGTTCCCGAAGAATGATGAATCGTGGTGAAAGTTCACGACGGATGATTTCGGCATCGTGCAGTGCTTTCAAACCGTCGGCGATCTCTCGCATAATCCGAGGAATGTTTTTCGCGGGAATGTCTTTTTGCCGGATGGCATCGTCAAAGGTGCGCCCGGCGTCCATTCATCCACAACCCACCAGATTCCACCACGGGGCGCGGGCGTGGTCGTATAGTGCCTGGGAAATTGCGGATGAGCAACAAAACGGTTGCATATCTCGCCGTGCCGCACCAGATATTCGCGCATTTCGTTGAATAGAATGGTCGGCAGCTCAGACAGATCGTATCGCTTTCCGCGAGCGAAGCGATTCTTTTCCACGCAGTGACTCAACTTCCAGAGCGTGTACTTGATCCCGTTGGACGCCTTCAACTCTCCGCTCAGTGGCTCAACGGCTTCCCAATCGGGCAAGACATTACCCGTGGGACCAATCGACAACATGCCAGCGAACCGAGCAAGCATTGTCGAGTCCATGATGCAAAACAAATCGGGCAGGTGGAGGGCTTGCCGCAATGCAACGGCGGATTCCATCTTGACTTCCTTGCCGTGCATGATCCGCTCCCACACGTCTTCCGTCATTAACACCCTTTTTCGTACCTCCATCGGAGTGACTTCTTGCTGATAGAGAAAGAATTTCACTTTCTCCGAATCGAAACGCACGTAATTCGACCGATCACGAGGTTCCTTTGCCATCATTCCACCAGGGGGTTCGTGGTCCGGGAAGCACCCGGTTTCATTCACTCTTCGTGACTTCAAATGCTCATGTAAAAATGAAATCAGTGCAAATAAAAGAGCTTGATGCCAAGCAAGGAAAACAAGGACGCATTTTACCAGACCCGTTCCTAACTCACAATCATGCCCCCAAAAGCCCGCCAGAGCGAAAACATGATCTTGGAAACACTGACGTGGTGTGTGCGTTGCGACACGCGGGAGCAACTGCAATCCGTTTTGTCGGTTCGGCTTTCTGGCAGCCGGGACGCGGCCGGCGCAATTCGTCGCCTTAAGCAAAATGGAGAGATCGAATCCAGATCGGCAGTTGTCGCCTTCCCTGAAATCACGAAGCCGCTTTTCACTTGGTCACCAAAGCAGGCACCGCCCAACTTTCATGCCTTGGCGTGGAAGTTAGAAATACGCTGGAAAGCGGTCAAGCCCCGCCGGGTCATACTCTGTTGGGCCACGAAGAAAGGGGCGCAGAGAACGGGGGGGCTTGCGTGTTTCCCCGAACGGTCAACGCAAGTCGAACATGATCTCGGCACCGCCAGCGTCTATGCCTATCTCTGTCGGACGCAACCGCTCTTGGCTGAAGGTTGGGTCGGCGAAGACATTTTGCGGCGGGATTTCGCCGTGAAGGAACGCTGGCTTTCCAAAATCCCCGACGCCGCAATTTTCTGTGACGAGCAACTGCAATACGTCATCGAGTTCGGTGGACAGTATTCGGTCAACCGGCTGAAACGATTTCATCAGCATTGCCGCAACTTCCAACTCCCTTACATCCTTTACTAACCTATGTCCACGCCGTCAATCCTATCATCGCTTTCGGATCGGGACCGGTTGATCCTGTTACAAGGGCAAACCGACATGATTACCGTGGAAGTGGAACAACGTCGTTTCTTTCCCGACGGTTCGATGGAAGCCGCCCGTTCGGCCATCCGCCGGCTTTGCGGGACCGGACCGGAGAACAGTTTCCTCCAGCCGGAACCGCTCGATAGCCGCCGCGTGTATTATCGCCTGACATTGCTGGCCACGAAAACACTGGGGATCTGCTCGAAATATGCCACGCCGCACAAAAGTTTGGGCCGGGTACGGCGCTATGCCGTTTCCTGGTTTATTCATGCCGAGTATCCACACAAGCGGATCGCATTCGGTCTTGCCGAATGCGCCGAACATTTTGGTATCAACAACCATCGGCTTCCCCGACATCCCTTCTTCCTCGATACGACCACCGGCCAGGAAAAACTAGGAATGATTTTGGTGGACCATAACGCCCAAATCCGGCAGATCGTTCACAAGACGATCAGGCCGCTTGAGCGATTTTTGCGCCACGGCTGGTTCAATGAGTACATCATGGCCGGCAGTTTTCTTGTGGCAATTTTGACCTTTTCTTCCTCCCGGCAACGGGCCATCCGTTCGCAAGTTGAGCAAGCCATCGAGAAACACTTGAGTTATGCCTTGGAGCCGCTTCGCGCCCAAGCCACTAAAACCCATATCGAAGTTCTAATATCGGTGATCCCCGGCATGGAGGCCGTGCTGACCGCCCAATCCCGAAAGGAAAATGAAGAATGAGCGCTCATTCCAATGTTTCACTGCCCCCTACCCCGGAGACCGTCAAACACAAAACGGACAATCTTGACTGGGAGAACATGCCGTCGGAGGCGTGTGAGTTGAACTATCCCGCCCCTTTGACCGTTGCCTGGAAAGACTACATCCGCATCTTTGCCCTGTTGTTGCTGGTTTCCGCCCTCTTTCCGCCGGCAGCCGGCTTACTCGGCACGTTGATCGCCGAGAGGCTTCTGAATTGGTATTGGGGCGTTGGGGCCGCAATGCTCGGAATTCTCTTGTTCGCTTATTATCACCGTGGCCGTTTGCAGAACCTTGAGGGCGATTTGCCACCGCTGTTAAGTTGGCACTCATGCGGATTACTATTTGGCCCGGTTTTCTTATGGCAGTCCATTATTCTCACAGGCCGGCTGAACGAGCCGGTGGGAGCCTTCTTGTATTACGGGTTGATTGCCACACCGATGGTGTTCATGTTGGCAGACCTTATCGCCACCCATGCCGTCTATTGGCTGTCGGCCGGCATATTGCTCGATCACGAGACCGTCATCCGTTGGCGAGAGGATTGGAGTCAGCGATTTTTGGAAGACCCAGCGATTTCACCGGCATTCACCGATTCCCAGGATAAACGGAATTCGGCAAGCCATGACGCGGCGTACGATACACGCCACAACTATTTCCTCAGTGGGTTTTGGCTCATTGGAACCGTCTTGGCCCCTTGTGTGTTGGTTATGGTTTTGGTTCCAGACCCGCGACGCGAGACCATCGGGTTGCAGATATTCTGCGGATTGCTCTTAGGTTTGGCGATTGCTGCTTGGATGCGATTGCAAGGCCGATGGGAAGCGGTCCTACAGCTTGGAAAATGTCTCACGCACTGGTTGCATTACGGCAACCAAGGCCCTGTGCCCCCGTGGGTCTTTCAGAGTCCTTGCGGTTCGCTCTGGTTTCGACGATTCCTCACCGTCGTCACGGTCGGTTACTTGGCCGTTGCTCTCAATTCACTTGTGCTGGGGCCGACAGTCCATCTTGTTTCAACGCTCAATTCTACGCCGGCGGTCACCGGATCGCAAAACGATAACAGTACCAACGATGTCCAATCCAACACTGAGCAAGCCACGAGAAAGGTACTTGCGACTTTCACCTTGATGCAATGGTCGTCAGTAGGCGTGATCGTTCTCATCGGATTATTTGTTCCGCCGTTGATTCTCTTTGTCGGAGTTTTAGTCGTCATCGGCCCCATTATCCATGCCTATACGAAAACCCTTACTGCAAAAGGAGTCCTATAAGATGCTTTCCCATGAACAACGAATGCTTTTGGCGATTTGCGACCGTCTGAAACACAGCGGCAACTCAGCGGAAGCAAGTTCGATCTACCAAGGCTTGCATGGTCATTTCGGGTGTCCGGTGTTGCTGGATACGAACCTTTTATTCGAGCACAAACACATTTTGGGGCCTCCCGGCACCGGCAAAACCACATTGGGTTTGGAAACGGATTTATTGCAACTTATTTATCGCAACGACGGCCCCGTCGTCATTTTCGACTGCAAAGGCGACATGGCCCTTTTCCAGAGCGTGTATGCAACCTGCCAGCGGCTCGGCCGCACCTTTAAGTGGTTCACCAATAAACCGTATTGCTCGACTTACATCTTCAATCCTTGGGATAACCGGCTCCTCAGCCGGCATTCGTTGCCGGATGTTGTGGGATTATTCATGCAGTCCTTGAATCTTCACCACGGCGAGGACTATGGCCGCTCGTTTTTCCAGATGTTCGCCCGCCACTTCATTCGGCAGGGAATTGAGGAAACCATGAAGGACCAAACCGATTCTCGTGGAAAAAGCAAACCGCCCAAGCCGCCAGTTCAATCATTTCGTGAATTTCAAAAAGTCCTTGACGGAATGGCGATGGACAATGAAGAACTTCGCGGCATACGGCATTTATCCTTCATCGTGGAATCGTTGACGGATTTCGACCAACTGAATCTGTCGCCCAACCGAGCGCCGAACGATCCCAAGCTGGCCAACGCGATTTTCATGCCCGAAGTGATTCGGGAAAAGCAAGTCGTCTACTTCTATCTGGTAGGCGCAATGGACGTGGCTTCCGTGGCGGAAATCGCCAAGCTGGCCCTTTACAGCTACCTTATGGCCGCCATCGCCTACCACGATGAACATGGAGAGCCGGCGCAAGGTTATACAGCGTGGGATGAGGCCCAGGTGATGGTTGCCAGGAACATCGAAAATGTCTTGGCCCAAGCCCGTTCCCACGGCTTGGCTTGTATTCTGGCCCACCAGTCGATGAGCCAGCTCAACCCGCCGGGTCAAGTGGATCTCCGGGAATTGGTGTGGACTTGCACCGCCACGAAGGAAGTTCACGGCGTCCGCGATCCGTGGCTGATGCAATACATTTCCAACACGTCGGGAACCACCCGTTACTACCTTCCGAAATACAACGTCACCGCCCGGAACGCATTTTCCGGAGCGGTGGGCTTGTCGAATGTCTGCCCCGACCGGGACGGCAAGGCCCGCGTCGGCATCGAGGAGTACAACGGCCCCCGGCTCACGTATCAAGACATCCTCGACATCAGCCAGCAGCCTAATATGTGCCTTATGTGGATCGACCGGCTTCAAGGGCTAAGCCGCTTCCAAGGCTGGTTCCCGGTGTATAAGTCCTGGCCCGTTTCCAAAACGGAACACGGGGATCATGGCCGTGCGCCGTGGCCGGCCGGCACAGAGGCCACCATTGAAATGAAAAGTATCTGGCCCGAGGCGACGGAACACACCATCGTTCCGCAGCATCATCCGGCGATTGCCGGAACGGAGCTTGAAATCGAAGTGAGCGCGAAGTTGCGATCACTACAGCAGAAACTAACGGAAAGATAACCCCTCAGACAACGGAGGACACCAAGGATTTTTTTCTGATTCTCCCCATGCTCCGTCCGGGAGACAAAAACAGGCGCGGAGATTTTATGAGGCGTCCGTGGATGCTTCCGATTGTTCGGCTGTGACGTGTTCGCAGCCCCTAAGCCGACTGCCACCTGCTTCCGTGTGAAGTCAGGCCGATGGATTATCGTCCGTCGGGTCGGGCAAGAGACCCCTTGTGGGTCTCTTGTTTTGTGGTCCCGATAGGATTCGGGATGATGGGCCAACGGTGGTGCGTGGCCTCCCGAAGCCATGACGATCCCGTGGGGTCGTGACGGCTTTAGTAACGCTTGAGCCTTTCCCCGGATTCGTTCCTCGGGGAAAGGCGTTAGGAAAAGGAGGAACGATTATGGCCCATCGAGATGGAGACGAGTACTACATGTTGATGACTCTTGTGGAAAACGGCGAGCAGACTTCCCGACGAATCCACCGGATCGAATGGCAGGAAAAAGACGGGCAGTGGAATTCCCGCGAAGGGGATAAGTTGCCCGGTGATTTCACCCTGAAGACCGGCACGGGATTCAAGGGAAAGCACAAAGGCGAGTTCCTTGGAGTCGACATGGGACCGCGTCCGCCTAAGCCGTCGCGCTCACGCTTCTGACGAAGTCGGACTGCGTGTACATGGTCATTGGTGCCGCGCTGGTTGTCATTCTCAAGGGATTGATAATCTTCGCGACCATGTAGTAATCGCCGCGAAAGTACCGGGGGTACCACCCCCCCGGTGCTTTTCGTGACAGGGTGCCACAGATCAGAAGATTCGTCAATCAAAGGAACAAACAGTCATGGCTCAAAGACCCACACATGAAATCCGCATCGGGCCGCATTCGCGCAACGATTTGGGAAAACCAAGTTAATGGTCAAGGCTCGACCTTCACCACCACAATCACACGACCATACAAGGACGACAACGTGTGGAGGGATTCCACGGCCTTCTATCGGGACGACCTTCCGATCGTCGCCAAGATTGCCGACATGGCCTACGCCTGGATATGGAGCCAGGAATCGCCGACCGAACCTGCTTTGACAAGGAGCTAACCTATGCCACGAAAGCCAATCCACGAAATTCGACGCGGACTGATCAAGGCCCGCGTTTGGCAGAAACGCACTCGCTCCGGCCTGCGCTTCACCGTCACCCTCAGTCGAATGTTCCGCAACGGAGACGTATGGAAGGAATCCACGCGATTCGGCCGTGATGATATTCCACTTATCAGACTGGTTCTTGACGAGGCCCACACCTGGATTCACATGCAAATTCCATTCTAAGACGGATGAAATCCCCATTTCCAATTTGCCGCTCACGGCAAGCAACAAAAGAAAGACAAAACATGCACTCTCATAAAAACGCAGTTCCGACTACCCAATTGTCGAGCGATCATCAACAGTTCGGCGAATTGGCGATTTTCATCGATGCCATTCCCGCAGTGATTCGGGAAGAGATTTTGCTTGCCGCCTTCCAATTGCATCCATACGGCAGAATTTGGCGGATGCTATTTCGTGCGACTTTGTTCGCACATTGTTTCTTTCCTGTCTTGCGGAACGAACGGGCAACAACGAGAGCATTGCATTCCTTCATGGTGTTGAACTTCCCACAGTCCGACAAGGATTGTCGTCTTTAGTGGCGGCAAAAGACCTTGCCCAAGTTGCTTCGGCACTTGAACGGCTTGATGGATTTACTGTTGTTTGCGTCGGCCATTTCGGCGGAAAAGTGCCTTAACTGATCAGCAAGGGCGGCAACGCATGAACGAACCGCGCGACTTGGTTTTGCTTACGAAAGCGGAAAGGGCAATCACCGAGGCCAAGACCCTCGATGAAGTCAAAGACATCCGCGACCGTGCCGCCGCCGTCAAGGCGTATGCCAAGAAAGCCAGGTTGGGACAAAAGATCGTAGTCGAAGCCGCCGCCATCAAGCTCCGCGCCGAACGCCGCTTGGGTGAAATGATCCAAACGGTGGAATTGGCCGATGCCGCCCCCGGAAACCAATACACCGGTCCGCTTGCGACGCAATCCCCGGATATTGACAGGCCGGTGTTTCTCCGCGACTTGGGAATTACCAAAACCGATTCCTCTCGCAGTCAGAGAATTGCCGAACTGCCGAAAGAAGTTTTCGAGCGTTATCTGGCAGAGAACGCGGATACCAACCGCGAGCCGACCGTGGCGGCATTGTTGAGACTCGAAAGACAACAACGTGCCACGACCATCGACATCCCACCGCCGAACGAATCTGGTCTGAATGCCGTTGCCGACTTGAATCAACTGATTCAATCGGGCGAGCGGTTTTCCACGATCTACGCCGACCCGCCGTGGCCATACAGCAACCAGGCCACGCGGGCGGCGACAAATAACCATTATCCAACCATGACCCTGGATGCAATCTGCGCTGAACCCGTGGCGCAGTTGTGCAAGGAAGATGCTCACCTTCATCTTTGGACAACCAACGGATTTCTCCTGGATGCCTTTAAGGTCATGGCCGCGTGGGGATTCGAGTACAAATCGTGCTTTATCTGGGTCAAGCCGCAAATCGGCATTGGCAACTATTGGCGAGTCTCGCATGAGTTCCTCTTGTTCGGCCTTCGCGGTTCCTCTCCATTTCTGGATCGGAGTCAGCGGAGTTGGATGGAACAGGAACGCACAGGACACAGCCGAAAACCTGCTGTTATTCGTGACCTGATCGAGAGGGTCAGCCCCGGTCCCTATCTGGAAATGTACGGCCGCGAAGACCTTGGAAATCCATCATGGACGGTTTATGGCAACCAAGTGGCGGCAGGAGCAGCAATGTGAAGACGCACCATCAAACTCAGCCGAAGCCATGAGTGAACAACGACAAATCGTCGCCAACAAACCGGTTTTGCAGTCTCCGCAACTACTGACAGTGCGCGAAACCGCCAAACTTCTGAATATCAGCAAGAGCTTCGTATACCAGTTGGCCGCAAGTCGGCGGATAACCAGCTACAAGATCGGCCGTGGGGCGATTCGTTTCTGTCTTGAAGACCTGTTGGATTACTTGGAGCAATGCCGCATAGGCACGAGTGAAACGACAAAACTCCCAACACGCCCCACGGGCGTTACATTTCAACATCTTAATGCTTCCCGTTTGGCTGAAGCTTGGCGGCAGCAGGAGGGCGGCTGACGCGATCAACCGCATCTTGGAGGTGACGATGTTCGCCGGCCAAATGGCAGTAGACCTTGGAGATCATTTCCAACGACGAATGTCCCATCAGTTCGGCCACGGTGGCGACATCGACTCCATTCATAACGGCGTTGGTTCCAAAGGCGTGCCGCAGGAGATATGCCGTCACATCATTCGGCAAATCCGTCTTGTCCTTGATTCGCTGGATACGGAGCTTGATCGCATTAGTTGTCCAGTATTTGCCGCGACCGTTGATAAACACGTAATCAGAGACCGCCTTCCGTCGCAAGTTCTTCATAAGCCGTTGCATGGCCTGGGTAAGGTAGATGATTCGTGGCTTGTCAACGGCATGGGCCGTCTTGTGTTCGCTCAATACCCAACGATCCTCCTTGACTTGGTTCCACTTGAGCAAACGCGCCTCCTTGGGGCGGCAGCCGGTGTGGCGAAGGGCAAAGAGGAACCGTTGGAACTCACGCCGACCGTGTTTCATCAGAACGGCGTACTCCTGCCGCGTCATCATCCGTTGGCGGGTCCGGGCTTTCGGACACTTCATCCCGTTCAGGGGATTGAAGGGCAGAATGCCTTCCTCTTTGGCCCAAGAGAAAGCACGGTAGACCGACCGCCGGGCATTTCGTTCGGTCGTTTGTCCCCAGCCTTGAGCGTCGATCCAGCGGGTCAGATGAATGGGCTTCAAGGCCGACAAGAGCAGGTAGCCGGAATGCTCGGAGAACTTTTCGCCATACCAGAGATAGTTGCGAAGCGTTTCTTCGCTCCGGTGATGCTTTGCCCAGGCGAGAAAAGCCTCAATGACATCGGCCACCCTTGCAGAGGGGGCTTCCGGGATTCGAGCTTGCATAGCGGCAAACTCGTGGAACTTCTGCTCTGCAAGCTTCTTGTTCTCTTTCCCTTGGAGCAAGCGGACTTTCTTGCCGCCCAGGGTAACCATCCACCAGCCAATGTCTTTCCGAAACCAAATGCGATTAGGACGTGCCATACCAAACCTCCAGTCGTGTGAGTGATAAACCCAGGCCGACCGTAAAGGTTTGGCTCACTCCCCGTCTGTTCGCAGCAGGCGGGGAGCTTTATTTGGTACGGATTTGGTACGGCGAAAGTTCGCTGTCGTCGTAAGTCCTTACGCCGTAAGTACGCCCGGAGGGATTTGAACCCCCAACCCTCGGTTCCGAAGACCGATGCTCTATCCAATTGAGCTACGGGCGCTCGTCGGAATACCCGTCATGTTAACGTGCCCGCGGCTCGTTGGGTAGTCACCGCCACTCCGCTGTTCGGTCGATGGCCCCCGTCATTTGAGCGTTATCGATTTGGCATGCAATATGATTGCACACTGATCCTATTGCACGACATTCACGATCTGATGCTCAATAGCCTCACCGCCGCTCGGGCGACCAGACCGGACGCTCGGGGCCCGGGTCGGGTGTGCGCGACGCAATGCGGGGCGAGGGCTCCGAACGCCTCGCCAGCGGCGTCTCGTCGGGACGCCAGTCGGCCGCCGGCTCTCGTTCGATCGGCGGCTCGCGGCGCCTCGGCCGCTGGTCGGGCAGAGGCCGCTCCTCGGCCAGCGGTATCTCGGCGGGCGTCCAACGCGCCGTCCGTTGGCCGGGCAGGGCGATCTCGACCGGCCGGCTGGCGTCCAAGCTCCGGCCGTCACGGGTCACGTATCGCACAAAGAGCTGCAACTTGTTGTGTGTCGGCGGATGGTCGGGCCAGCCCATCGCCAGGTGGATCGCGCCGCCGTTGACCGTGCGGCAGAACAAGGAGGCGGTCTCGGCAGGAGAGAAATCCCAGCGGGCGATGCGCGCGGCCTCGCCGCGCAACGACCGATCGAACGCGGTGACGTGTACTTCAGCCGGGGCAGCGACCATGCGGCCGCGGGCGTCGCGCGGCTGCACCGCAACCAGCAGGCCGCGATCGCCCGAGCCGTCGCCCGAGTCGATGCCGCCGCTGATCGCCGGGTCGATGCTGATCGACGCCACCCGCCGGCTGTCGCCCGTCGCACGCAGCGGAACGGCCGACTGCATGGAGGCCATCGTCACCCGACCGGGACGGAAGGAGAACCGCCCCGGGTCGCCTTCCAGCGCCGGCCCGTCGTCGCTCGACCGGTTTCGCGTCGGACCCTGGATGCCCTCGGGCACCGTGGGAATATCGGAGGGGAGCGAACCGCCGGGGCTCAGCGACTTAGGCACTCGGTTGGTCGGCGTGCCCAGCTCCGTCTCCGGCGGTTTCATGCCGTTCGATCCGCGATGATCGCGGTACGGCCTCGATTGCGGCTCTCGTTGGCCGCTCTGTTCCGGGCAGGAATTGAGCGCGTCCTGCATGTCTTCGATCTGCCAGCGAAGCTGGTTGATCTCCTGGTCCTTGTGGTAGAGTTGCCGTTCCAGAATCGGGATGGCCGGATCGGTGCGGCACCCGGCGATCAGCAATGGCGCCAGACCCAGGAGGACGAGTTGCCAAGATTTCATGGTATCGCTTCCTTGCATTATGACGGCTGGGCGTGTTTCATCCCGGCACGATCATCCTTGATCGCGCCCACCGCCAAACCATGTTCGACGCACTCACTATACGTAGGGCGGAGTCTGCTCCGTCCCCTTCGCCGCGTGGACGCGGCGGCTAAACGAGTTTAGTTTACGCTTGTCCTGCGCGTTCGATGACGTGATCGATCAAACCGTACTCCAGCGCCTCCTCGGCCGACATGAAACGGTCGCGGTCGGTGTCTTCCTCGATCTTTTCCAACGGGTGGCCGGTGTGCTTCAATCAGGATGCGATTGAGGCGTTCCTTGACTTTGATGAACTCCTTGGCGTGGATGAGGATGTCCTCGGCGGTGCCTTCGGCGCCGGCCAGGGGCTGATGGATGAGGATGCGGGCGTTGGGCAGGGCCTTGCGCTTGCCGGGGGCACCGGCCGCCAGCAGCACTGCGGCCATCGAGGCCGCCTGGCCCACGCAATACGTGGCCACCGGGCAGTTGACAAACTGCATCGTGTCGTAAATCGCCAGCCCCGCCGAAACGCTGCCGCCCGGCGAGTTGATGTACATGTGGATGTCCGATTTCGCGTCGTCCGACTGCAGGAAGAGCAACTGGGCGACGATGGCGTTGGCCATCTCGTCGCCGATCTGCGCGCCGATGAAGACGATGCGGTCTTTCAGCAGCCGGCTGTAGATGTCCATCGCCCGCTCTTCGCGGCCGCTCTTCTCGATCACGTAGGGAATTAAGGTCATTGCTAGTCTTTGTCCTCTTCCTTTTCCAGCGATTGCTTCGTGAGGATGTCGTCGACGACGCCGTATTCCTTGGCCTGCTCGGCGGTCATGTAAAAATCGCGGTCGGTGTCCTTGGCGATCCGCTCGATCGGCTGGCCGGTGTGGGCGGCGAGGATTTTGTTGAGGACTTCGCGGGTGTGCAGGATCTCCTTGGCCTGGATTTCGATGTCGGAGACCTGGCCGCCGACCTGGCCGAAGGGCTGGTGGATCATCACGTTGGCGTGCGGCAGGGCGAAGCGTTTGCCCTTGGCGCCGCCGGCCAGCAGCACCGCGCCGCCGCTGGCCGCCAGGCCCACGCAGTACGTGGCCACCGGGCAACTGAGAATCTGCATCGTGTCGTAAATCGCCAGCGTGGCGCTGACGCTGCCGCCCGGCGAATTGATGTAGAAATGGATGTCCTTCCGCCGGTTTTCGCTCTGCAAGTACAGCAGCTTCATCACCAACTCGTTGGCGTTGCCGTCGTGGATCTCGCCTTGCAGCAGAATGATCCGGTTTTCCAGCAGCAGATCGCCGAGCGTCATCTGCCGCTGCCGCTGGTAGTCGCGGTAGGCCGACGAGGCAAGCGGGCTGACGATTAACGGCCGCGAGAGATCGCTCATGGATGATCCTTCATCAGCAAGTGGAATAGTAGTGCACTCGGCAGAACGGGCAGTCGGCGGTCGGCATGTGCGATTGAAAAGCCACGGTGTGGGCACTGGCCGAAGGCGGCCAAGCAACTGCTCACTCTCCCCTCTCTCCTCTCCCTGCTCCTCTTTCTCCCAGGCCCTCTTTTCGAGCCTCGGGCACCTCTTCGCCCTCGTCGTACTTGGCCTCGGGGATGTCGGCCTGCTCGCCGCCGCCGGCGGCGCGGTCGACCGCCGCTTCGTCCGCGTGTTGCAGCTGGTAGGGCACCTCCTTGAACGTGGCGTGCGCCAGGATCCGCTCGATCACCTTGCGTTCGATGATCTGATTCCGCAGGACGTCCATCGAGCCGGATTTTTCCAGCCTTGCCCGCACGCGGCGGGGCGACTCGTCGCTCTGCGCGGCGATCAGGCGAATCTCGGCCTCGTAATCCTCCTCGCCGACGTCGATCTCCTCGTCTTCGGCGATGCGTTCGAGGATGAAGTGCTCCTTCAGCGCCCGGGCGGTCGAGGCCATGCTGTTCTGCCGCAGGGCGTTCTCGTGCGCCTGAATCTCGTCGTCGCTGAAGCCGCTCCGCTGCAACTCCATCACCGCCCGCTGCAACTCGCGGCGGGCTCTGCCGCTGCAACAGCCCCGGCGGCAATTCCCAGTCGGCCGCTACCGTCAACGCGGCGGTGATCTGCTCGCGGGCGCGGCGGTGCTGCTCGTAGTCCAACTGCCGGGCAAGCTGCTCGCGGATCGCGTCTTGCAGATCGCCTTCGCCGCTGAAGCCGCCCAGCTCGTCGAGCAGCTCGGCGGTCAACTCGGGCATCTCCAGCTTCTTGACTTCCAGCACCTCGAAGATCGCGGTGACCCGCTGGCCGCGGAGCGCCACGTTCGGCGCGTCGTTGCTCAGCTCGGCCTCGCCCTGCCGCGTCTCGCCGGCCGCGAACGCCCTCCATCAGCTTGTCGAACTGCGGAATGTTGCCGTCGCGGAAGCTCAGCGTCGGGCGGATGCGGATGATCTCTTCCTCGGCGCTCGAGAGCACCTCGTCGTCATGCTTGAACGTCAGGTTGCAGGTGACGTAGTCGCCCGAGGAGGCCGGACCGTCGAACGGCACCAACCGCCCGCGGCGGGCCAGGACGCTCTGCAACGTGTCGTTCACGTCGGCCGCGTTGAACTCGCGCACCGGCTTCTCGATCTTCAGCCCCTTCCACTGCGGCACCGTCGAACTCGGGCCGTACCTCGACGTCGAACTCGAAGGTAAGCGGCCCCTCGTCGGGCAACTCGATCGCCTCGAAGTCGAATTCCGGCTCGCTGATCGCCGAGAGCTTCTGCTCCTCGTTGACCTGCGTCAGGCTGTCCATCAGCAACTCGCCCTTGACCTTCTCGGCGACGTCCTTGCGAAAGCGGGTCTCGACCAGCTTCCGCGGGGCGTGGCCCGGACGAAATCCCGGCACGTGCGCCGTCGGCATCAACTCGCTGAATTCCTTGTCGAAGTAGCGGTCGATGTCCTCGCGCGAAATCGTCACGGTCACGTGCCGCTCGCAGGTGCTGCGGGTATCGACCTTCACTTCCAACGTCAGCGGCGGCAGCTTCTCCTCTTCCTCTTCCGCTACGGCGGTGTCGGTGGAGGTCAATTCGTCTTCGGGGAGTTCGGTCTTTTCGGTATCAGGCATAATCGCGCCAAGCTGTGGAAGAGCGTCGGGGTCAGGGGGATGCAGGAGGTTGTCGCAACAGCGTCATTCCTTTGCAGGATTCCGTCCCGACAACCTCCTCCGTCCCCTTCCGGGTGTCCTATCTGCTCACGGGAACAATACGGCTCTTCCCGTGGGCCGCCAAAGAGCGGGTGATGGGGTTCGAACCCACGACAACGACGTTGGCAACGTCGTGCTCTACCAACTGAGCTACACCCGCTTACACAATCCGCACTTCCTCTGGCGGCGAGTCCCGAAATTATAGACCCTTGTGGACGGCATTCAAGGGCAATTGGGCTGCACTCGGGCAAAATGGGTAAGCTGGCAGCCTGCATACCCCGCTGTAGGGCTGTAAAATCCCTCGCCTTGTCGTCCAAGATCATGCCGCAACCAATGGTCGGCGAGGTCTTTCCGTCAAGAACACCCGGCAGCCACGCGCGGAGGATGCCCATTGGTTGTTTCGCGTGGGTCGCCTGATTACCATAAGAGGGTGGAGCCGTTCTCGCCACTAGTATTTACTGCGCTTCGGTGCCGCTGATGGACGCAGAGTTGAATGTTGTCGGTGGAAAGGCGTCGAAGGCGTCGGTCTCGCTGAAGCTGCCGACGGTGATCGGCCGCAGCCGGCAGGCCACGCTGACGGTTGCCCATCCGATGGTCAGCCGGCGGCACGCGGAACTGTTCGAGACGGACGGCCTGCTGATGATCCGCGACCTGGGATCGCTCAACGGGACTCGCATCGACGGCAAACGGATCAAAGAGGCGCCTCTGCCGCCCGACGCGGAGTTCACGATCGGCCCGTTGACGTTTCAGGTGAAGTACCAGTACCAGGGCGACCTGAGCCAACTGCCCGCCATCGTACCGGCCGAAGAGCCCACTCGCGAGGCCGAAACCACCGAGGCCTGGGGCGAATCGCCCGACTTCGAACTGATCGACGACGAACCGTCCGCCAAAGCGCCGCAGCCGAAGAAGAAACCGGCGAAGAAATCGACCGGCGACCCGTTCGAGGATCTGCTGAATGATCTCTAACAAGCGCGGCACGTACACGTAGGTTATGCTTCAGCATAACAAGCGTGACTACCGACAAGGTGCTATGCTGAAGCATAGCCTACGAGTTGAACGATCTGTGATGAGCGTGCCACGTAGACACGGCGTCTCGCCGCGTTGTTTGGCGTCGTCGTGACGCATAAACGGGCACAAGCGCGGTGAGACGCTGCTTCTACGATCGCCGGCCGCGCTCACTCGTTTTCGGAAACCGTTGGCGCCTCCTTATTCGCGGTTAGTATTATTGCTTCTATCGCCACGTCCTTGTCTTTGCTCGCGGCGACGATCGCTCTGGTGAAACGGCCGAAAGCGTAGAGGACGCCGGGCAAAGCCGTCTCGGCGAGCAACAGCCACCAGGCGATGCTGGACTGATGCGACGTGAAGAGAGCGATAACCGCGAAGGGCAGGATGAGCACGGCAATGCTGCCGATGTAGCCGCCGGGCATAACCAGCACGAGGACGGGCAACGCTGCCAAACCACGTGGATGCCTGCCCGCGAGAGCGTCCGCAGGCTAGACCACCAGAGCATGGTGGTAACTGCGCCGAGCATAACGTCGAAGACCACGACCACCTTGTGGGGCTCGTCTTGCAGCGTCCAATGGATGCAGCCGACCGCGAGCTGGATCATCACAAACAGGCAAAGGAGATCGGCCAGTCCAAACTGGATGGGGTATCGCCGGTTCTTGGCCGCACGGTCCAACGGCCCCAGCACCCAAAGAAGAGAAGCCCAAGTGCCAAGCGGAAACACCACCAAGATTACGAGAGGCAAAAAGTCCTGCACATCCGCGGCCTTTCGTGCTTGTTCCGACGAACTCCGATCGTCTCAACGAGTTGGCTTCTCCGCGACCATCACCAAATCGACGCTCTGTTGTCGATCATAGGGTCGGTTCTGATAACCCCCGAACATGGCAATTTTGGTTGCGCCGGCGGCTTTGGCCATGCGATCGAGGTCGGATCGTTCGAGGCCCAGGAACTGCGTCGATTCGCTGCGCATCGTCACGTCGCCCGAGAGGTCGGCCAGGACCCATTCGACGAATCCGCGATTGCCGCAGCGGTGGACCCCCTTGAGGATGAGTGCGTCGTCTGGTGAAGCGAGGCGGCGGCATTTCTGCCATAGGCAGGGGCCGTCGGCCAGCCGCCAGAGATTCAAGACCTGAACGACGATCGCCCCACCGTCGCGCACCGCCGCGAGCATCTGTTCGATCGCCCGCTCGACCGTCGCTACGTCGGGAGCCAGCGCCAGCGAGTTGCCCACGCAGATCGCCACGTCGAACGCCTCGGCGGGCTCGACCGGCTGGTCGTACCCTCGTACCGTCCACTGTAGTCCCTCCGGTTCGCCGAAGTTGGCCTTGGCCCGCTGGATCATCGCCGGGCTCAGATCGGCCCCCTCGATCCGCAAGCCCCAGGAGTGGAACATCGCCGCGTGGTGCCCCGTGCCGCAGGCCACGTCGAGCACGCTGCCCGAGCCTAGCCGGGCAAACAGCCGGCGGTAGAACGGCTCCTCGTGGGCAAGCCGTTTCGGCCAGTCGATGATCGCCTCGAAGGCATCGGCAACGTCGTCGAACATGCCCGTCAGGATACACCCTGCGGCCGCCGCAGTGCAACTACACCTTCACCGTCCGGCCTTTGACGATCGACTCCGTCTGCTTCTGACAGAGAATCACGGCGTCGCGGGCCAACTCGCCGGCCAATAGCGGCGAAGGGGTATTGGTGCGAACGGTGCGCACGACTTCGCTCAATTCGGCGAAGAACGCATCGGTCGGCCCGCCGCCGCTGAGCTTCGGCCGCAACACCTTGCCGTTGCTGAGCAGCACCGTGACCGGCGTAGCCGCGTCACCGACCGCCGGCAGGGCCATATAGTCGAAAAAGAGCGTGGCCCGTTCCAGGTAAATTTCGTAGGCGTGTGTGAAGGGGCGGCCCTGCTGATCGATCACGCCGCTCGTGGCCGTAACCATCTTCGGCGGATCGTAGAGGAATTGCGTCGTGAAACGCTCGGCCACTTCGCCGCGCATCGTGCCGACCGTGTGCACCGCGTCGGGCATTCCGAACAGCAGGCGGATGAAATGGGCGTCGTGGACGTGCAGGTCGAGCATCGGTCCGCCGACCCTCGCCGGGTTGTAGAAATCGGGCAGCCAGGCGGGATCGGAGATGATGCGTTTGAAATGCCCGCCCAGCAGCCGGCCGTACTTGCCGCCGGCGATCGCCTCGTAGGCGAACTTGTACTCGGGAAAGAAGGGCAGCACGTGGCCGATCAAGAGCAGCTTGCCGGCCCGGCGTGCCGCTTCGACCATCCGCGTGGCGTCGGCCGGCCGCAGGGCGATCGGTTTTTCGCAGAAGACCTGCTTGCCGTGTTCCAACGCGGCGATGGTCGTCTTCGCGTGCCACGACGGCGGCAGGCAACAGTCGATCAGGTCGAGCGTAGGATCGGCCAGCATCTCATCGAGATCGACGTACCGGGCGATGCCCGCAAGGTCCATCACTTCGCCGGCCGGCCCGAAATTGCCCTTGATCGATCGCCAGTCGCCGGCCAGTCGTTTGGCGTCCTGTTCGCACAGAGCCGCGACCCTGACGCCGCGGATTTTCTGATAGGCCAGGTAATGGGTCATGCCCATAAAGCCGATGCCCGCAATGCCGACGCGAATCATGTTTTGCTCCGACGGATCGAGGAAATTGGAAAGTTAGGATCGCTTCTTTCGACGTTTGGCGTTCTTCGACGGCGCCGGAAGCCTCGCCGTATCTGCCGGCAACTCGGCTCGCCGCGCAAGCTGCTCCCGGGCAAGCCGGATAGCGTCATGCAGTTTTCGTTCGAGGATCTTCTGGGGCGGCAGTTCAGTGAGATACTGAGCCACACGAATCCCTGCAGATTCCAGGCGCAGCAGCCGGACGTGCTCGGTGGTTTTGTCGGCGCAGAGGATCAACCCGATCGGCGGTTCTTCCCCCGGCTGCATTTCGTATTCCTGTAACCACCGCAGGTAGAGTTCCATCTGGCCTTTATCGGCGGCCTGGAACCGCCCGAGCTTCAAGTCGATGGCCACCAGCCGCCTGAGCCGTCGATGGTAGAAGAGAAGATCGAGGTAGTAGTCTTCATAATCTACCGAAATGCGTTTCTGCCTGGCGACAAAGGCGAAATCGGTGCCCAACTCGAGGATGAATGCCTCCAATTCCCGCAGGATCGCCTGCTCCATGTCGCGTTCGTTGTGGCATCCGGTAAGTCCGAGGAAATCGAGAAAATAGGGATCGCGGAATACTAGGTCGGGCGTCAGGCGGTCCTCCTTCTGCAACGCCTTGAGATCGTGCCGAATCACTTCCTGCGGTTTCTTACTGATCGCCGTTCGTTCGTAGAGCATGCCGTCGATCTTCTTCCGCAATGTCCGCGTGCTCCATCGCTCGATGCGGCACATTTCGGCGTAGAAGTCGCGTTTGAGGGGATCATCGAAGGGGATTATCGCGACGAAATGTGTCCAGCTCAATTCTTTCGTCAGTGCCGAAAGAATCTCATTGTCGGGAAATACTTCAGCCAATCGAATCATTCGAGAAAGATTTGGCTCCGAGTAACCGGGGCCATATTCCGAGATCAATTGTCTCGACAGTGTCGAGACGATTCGTTCACCATACTCGGCCCGCTGCTCGTTCAGGATGTCTTCACGGATTCGTCTGCCGATTTGCCAGTACAACATGACCAGCGTGGAGTTCACCGTCAGGGCAACTTGTTGTCGTGCCGCTTCAATCATTTCACGGATGTCGGCCAGAAGGCATTTTGCGGTTGGGACAACTGTGAGGTGACGGTGAGCAGTCAATGCACGGGACGTGGTCTTGCCTGGCTTCTTCATCGATTTTGCCTATCTGTTGCCCGATTGTGAACGCAGTGCGTGCCGAATTCACTTGCGAGGACATATCGGCAAACCCGTGTCCTCGAAACTGCGCCGGTGTACCTCTTACGATTGGCATCACAGTCACGGCTGCTCTGTCCCGAAGGGACACTCGATAATAGCCCGGCGGTCCACTGCCGGGAAGCGGGGGCATAGTACGAAAAAGTCCCGCAGGGACGATCGAAGGGGCGATCAGCACCCGATCTTCGATCGTCCTTTCGGGACGGAGGGGACTCTCTGCCCACCTCAAGCCGACAATGAACTGCCGGGCCGTTGTCGGGTGTCCCTGCAGAACAAAAGAGATCCTCTCCGATCCTTGGCCTAACGCCATGGAGGCCGATCAGTCGGCCGGCCAGAGTTTGAAGAATAGGACCGCCATCGCGATGAAAGCGATCAGCCCAACGCTGGGCTGCGCAAAACTCAGTTTCTTGCGATTGTCGTTTATCTCATTTCTGTTCCGTATCGAGCATTTATACTTTTGCCCCAACGGGGCAACCGTTCTCCCAGCCCTGGGCAACGCCCAGGGTACAGGGGCGAGGGTTGAAGATTTCCGGCCCAACGGGCCAACCAATCGCCCCCGAGGAATGGTTGGCCCGTTGGGCCGACACGAAAATCGTCGTGCCACTGCTCCCCTGGGCGTTGCCCAGGGCTGGGAGAACGGCTGGGCCTTCGGCCCGTCCGACGGTGCAGCCGATGGAACACAACGGGCATTGCTATTGTCTCGCTCTTTGTCGAAATTCGCCAAGTTTTGCGCAGCCCAGCCCAACGCTATGCCATGCCAGAATCGCCCTGTACTGCCATGTCTCCTTGGTGTGCCTTGCCCGCCAATAAGCGGGTGTCCAAGAATAACTTGTGAGTTTTCATAAAATCTGGTACAAGGCTTCCTCATCTTCCAGGGAAGGAGGAAGCCGATGCCGGGTCAGGATGTTCATCAGTGCCAATGCCCCATTTGCTCGCAACGCGAACACCATGCGGACCGGGAGTTGCACCATCAGTTCAATCTCCTGTTGAGCCGCTTGGACGAGCAGCAACGCCGCTGGATGGTGGCGTTGGAATCCAAGAAGATCGGGCATGGGGGCGATCGGTTTATGGCCGCAGTCAGCGGGTTGAGCGTGGAGACGATTCGTCGCGGTCGCCAGGAACTCGACGACCATCTCGATGGACGGCCCACCGACCGTGTGCGATTGCCCGGCGCGGGACAACCGCCCATCGAAAAAAAACGCCCGCGGTCTGCCAACGTCTGATCCGCTTGGTGGAAGACGAAACCGGCGGCGAGCCGACCGGCGCAAACCGATTCGTGCGCAGTTCGCTGCGTTCGCTGGCTGAGCGTCTGGGGCAAGGTTCGCCCACCACGGTGAGGCGACTGCTGCGCAGCTTGGGTTTTTCGCCGAGGGTCAACGTGAAACGGTTCACCGGCCCGCCTCATCCCGACCGCGACAAGCAGTTTCAGTATCTTCGTCGCCAGCGTCGTAAGTTTCACAAGGCCGGGTGTCCCGCCGTCAGCGTGGATGCGAAAAAGAAGGAACTTGTGGGCAACTTCCGCAACGCGGGACGCAAGTGGTCGCGTCATGCCGAGGAAGTCCTTGCCCATGACTTCCCGCAAGACGCCCAATGCCGGGCGGCTCCCTACGGCATCTACGATACGGCGCGAAATGCCGGGCACGTATGCGTCGGCATCTCGACGGAAACCTCCGAGTTCGCCGTCGATTCGTTGCGTCAGTGGTGGCGTACTCGCGGCAAGCGGGCGTATCCGGGAGCCCGGAAGATCTTTATTGAAGCCGACGCGGGCGGCAGCAACGGCTATCGTCGCCGCCTGTGGAAGCGGGAACTGCAACGCTGGGCGAACGCGGACGGCCTGGAGATCACCGTCAGCCATTATCCCACCGGAGCGTCGAAATGGAATCCGGTGGAACATCGTCTCTTTGGTCCGATCAGCACCAATTGGGCAGGTCAACCGTTGCGGACGTTGGACACGATGCTGGGATTCATTCGCGGCACCCGCAGCCGAACCGGTCTGCGTGTAACAGCCCGACTCAACAGCAAATGCTACGCCGCAAAAATCCGTGTGACCGATGACGAAATGGCCCAGATCAACATCCATAGTCACCCGACCTGTCCGCAGTGGAATTACACCATCAAACCAAAGCTAAGACGATAAACTCAAAAGTTATTCTTGGACACACGCTAAGAATCCAATACCACCCCGGATCGAATTTCCAGGGCAAGAACCGTCCCCATGACAACTGGCAGCAACACAACCACGTATTCGAGCTGCCCTCCGAGCATCGCTAACCCAGCGCCCGCGAGGATGAAGGCGACGAGGAACGCACAGAATATCCAAAGATAGCTCTTCCCTGCGAGAGATCTCATGTTGGAAGCGTCTCCCGTTCTCTCACGCCGGACCCTCCGCACAATTGCAGGAGGGCGGCTTCTACAGGGACAGTCCTCGCTTTGATTTCCTCAAGCTGGAGCCGCGGCGATTGAACTCCGCGGCTCGCCGCTCAAAAGCTCGTCGCCGGCGGGCGATCTTCGCGGCGCTTGCCCCAGTCGGGATTCGGCTTCGGGCCCATCTTCAACACCAACTCGCCGCCGGCGACCAGTTCGGCGTGGCTGATCCAGGAGCGCGTGAAGCGGCTTGCCGTTGAGCGTGGCCGATTGGATGTAGACGTTCGTCGGCGAGTTGTTTTCGGCGACGATCGTGAACTGTTGCCGCCCTTCTGGTACTTCGGATCGAGGTGGATCGTCGCCTTGTCGACCACCGGGCTGCCGATGACGTAGACGCCCGAGGCCGGATTGACCGGATAGAAGCCCATCGCGCTGAAGACGTACCAGGCCGACATCTGGCCGCAGTCGTCGTTGCCGCAGCAGCCGCCCGGCGTGTTGTTGTAGAACTTCTTCATGATCTCGCGGACGCGCGGCCTGCGTCTTCCACGGCGCGCCGGCGTAGTTGTAGAGATAGGCGATGTGGTGGCAGGGCTCGTTGCCGTGAACGTACTGGCCGATCAGGCCGGTCAGGTCGGGGATGTCGGCCTGCAGCCCGGTCTCGCCGAACATCTGGTCGAGCTTGGCGATGAACTTCTCGTCGCCGCCGATCAGGCGTGATCAGGTCGGGAACGTCCTGCGGCACGAAGAAGGTGTAGTTCCAGGACGTGCCCTCGGTGATAGTCGGACCGAGTGTGCTCGCGTCGGATCGAACGGCGTCCGCCACGAGCCGTCGTGCAGCTTGCCGCGCACGAATCCGACCTTGCGTGATCGAACACGTTCCGGTAGTTCTGCGACCGCTTGGCGAACATCTGCGGCGTCGTCCTTCTTGCCGAGTTGCTTGGCCATTTGCCCGACGCACCAATCGTCGTAGGCGAACTCGACCGTCCGCGAGACCGACTCCTTGCCCTGGTTCTTGTCCTTGTCGCCGGGGATGTAGCCGTTCTTGCGATATTCGCCCAGCAGATTGCGATCCTGCATCGAAACGGCTGCGCATGGCCTGATAGGCGGCTTCGGCGTCGAAGCCGCGGAATCCCTTGGCGTAGGCGTCGGCGATCACCGGGATGCGCGTGGTTGCCGATCATGCACCAGGTTTCGTTGCCCGCCAACGACCAGACCGGCAACATGTGCTGGTTGAACTGGCGATAGTGGGCCAACATGGTGCTGACGAAATCGTCGACGCGCTGCGGCTGGATGATCGTCAGCAGCGGATGCTCGGCGCGGAAGGTGTCCCACAGCGAGAAGGTGCAGTAGTTCTGGAAGCCCTCCGGCTTGTGGGCCTTGTGGTCGAGGCCCATGTAGCGTGCCGTCGGCGTCGTTGAACAGCGTCGGGGCCAGGCAGGCGTGGTACACCGCCGTGTAGAAGGTCTCGCGGACGGCGGGATCGCTGGTCTCGATCGTCGATCTGGCCCAGAACGTCGCTCCAACTCTTCGCCGCGGCGGCCACCGTTCCCTTGAAATCCCAGCCGGGAATTTCGGCGGCCAGATTCTTGCGGGCCCCTTCGACGCTTACCGGCGGAAAGGCCGACCTTCACGCAGAACCGGCTGGCTGGGATCGTTGAAATCGAAGCGGGCCATGCACGCGAACGCCCTTGCCTTTGCGAGTCGTTGGCGGCCAGCGGCTTGCCGTCCACGTCGATCGTCCAGGCGTCGAACGGCCGCGAGAACTCGGCGACGAAGAAATAGGTGTGGTCGGCGACCCAGCCCTGGCTGCGGCGATAACCGCTAATCACCGTGTTGCTCTCGACGTTCACTGCGCCTTCGATCGGCTGATCCTCGCAGCCCGCGGTCAAGGTCGAGGGCCAACCGGGCGACGTCGCCGGCCGGAAACGTGTACTTGTGGAACCCGGCGTGCGGCGTGGCCGTCAACTCGACGCCGATCTTCGGGTCTTGCAGCGTGACGCTGTAGTAGCCCGGCCGAGCCGGCCTCGTCCTTGTGCGAAAACCTGCAGTGGTAGCCGTCGCTTTTCCATCTTCGGAATCTTGCCGCTCAGCGGGGTGAAACGAATGTCGCCCAGGTCCGAGCAGCCGGTGCCGCTGAGGTGCGTGTGGCTGAAACCGAGAATCGCCGAGTCGGAATAATGGTAGGCCGAGCAGCCGTCCCACGTTTCCAGCCGGGTGTCGGGGCTAAGCTGAACCATGCCGAACGGCACGGTGGCGCCGGGATAGGTATGCCCGTGCTCCGCCGTGCCGACCATCGGACGAGCGCTCTCCAAGCGGCGTCGGCTGCGCCAAAACAGACCAGGCTGCCCACTTGGGCCGCACACGATCGCACAAACCGCCGCCAGAACAATGTTGATTGTTCGAGTCATTACCGAATCTCCGATATCTGGATGTACGGGCAACGAGAAAGAAAGGAACGCACCTCGGAAGGAACCGACCACGCTTGCGGGAACGCTGTTCCCCACTAATGAACACTAATTGCCTCCATTAGCGGCTAATCAGCGGAGATTAGCGTTCCTCTCTTGTTTTATGACTTTCAGAAGCCTGGTGCAACTATTTTGCCGCACCGGCTAGCTCCGGCGATCCAATTCGTGCAGGGCGAAGGCGTAGGCGCCGACGGCCACGGCCTCGCTCGTGCCCAAGCGCGAAAGCCCGACGCCGATTCGCTTCAGCGGATCGTAGGTCAATTGCCGGCTGCTGCCGGGCACGGTGATTTGGCGTGCCTCGCCGCGGGCGAAGGCGTCGAACGAGGCGGCGTCTTCCAGGTTGAACGCCTTCAATTCCATGCGTGGAATCTGACGGCCGTCGAGCGTTTCGATCGTCCCGTTCATCTCGGCGACCAATCGCGGCATGAACAACGGGGCGGCGGCCGAGAGCCCGCCGCCGATCACGACCAGCCCGTCGATCAGCGTCATGGCGTTGGCCAGGGCGTCGCCGATCGCCTCGCCCAGCGTGCTGAAGGCCGACGATCGCCGCCTGCCGGTCGCCCTGGCCCTTGCCGGTGGCGAACTCGAAGATGTCCTTGGGCGTGGGCGGTTCGGCGTGCTTGACCTTCGAGTGTTCCGCGTACACCCGTTGCACGGCGCGGATGCTGACGTCCTCTTCCACGAAGCACTGCGGTTGTGCAGTTTGCTGCGCGACGACCCAGATTTCCGCGGCGGCGGCGTTGTCGCCGATGAAAAGTTCGCCGTTTCGCACGATGCCCGCCGCCGAAGCCCGTGCCGAGCGTGACTCCGAACAGGTTCTTGTACTGTTTCGCGCTGCCGGCGGCCTTGAGCCGCTCGTTGACGTACGGCAGGAAGCCGCAGATCGCCTCGCCGTAGGCGAACAGGTCGCCGTCGTTGTTGATGAAGCGTCGGCAAGCCGAAACGTTCTTCGAGCATCGGCCCCAGGGCGACGCCGCCGCGAAAGCCGGGCAGGTTGCCCAGGTCGCCGACGATGCCCGCCGGATAATCGACCGGACCGGGAAAGGCGAAGCTGATCGCCACCGGCGGCGCCGGGCAGCGGGCGCGGACCTGCGTGAAGCCCTCGACGATGTTGGCCAGGCAGCGGGTCAGATTGTTGGCCTCGGTGGGAAACTGGATCGGATCGAAGAGAACCTGGTTGCCGCGAATGGCGGAGAACCTCAAGTTCGTGCCGCCGGCGTCCAAGGTCATCACGATCCGCGAATCGGCGTTGAGTTGCATGGTGCGGGTCTTTCTTGGTGTTGGCGTTTCCTGCGAATATGTAGTTGTCAGCTTCTCGCCGTCGCCCGGCCGCCCTTCAGGGAAAGCAGCAATAGGTAAAGAAAGCAAATCGCGGGAATGATAAAGGCGAAGACGCCGAGGTGCCAGTCGCGCAGTTGCCCCATCCCCAAGGGAACGATGGCTCCGCCGGCGATGGCCATGCACATCAAGCCGGACAGTTCGTTGGCGGCCGTGGGCTTCTCTTCGACCGTGATGGAGAACAGCAGCGGCCAGATGTTGGCGAAGCCGAGTCCCGCGGCGACCACACCGGCGATGCCCAGCCACTGGTTGTCGGCCATAAAGAGCGGCAGCGCCAATCAGGCCGAGCAGGGCGGAGATCCGGAAGAAAGTGCGGGGACGCAAAACCGTAAGGACGACGCCGCCCGCGATCCGCCCGATCATCAGGAGCAAGAGAAACATGGTGGGGCCCAACGTTTTGGCGAGATTATCCATCTTCTCGTATTTTTTCAGCACGGCCGGATCCGTCACGTCCACTTCCTTGCCGGTCTTCACGTCGTATATCTTCAGCACCAACGGGTGCCCCTCCTTGTCGACTTTGTCGGCCCGTGCATCCTTGAACTCCGTGGCGAACAGTCCGGTCAGCGTCGGCTCGGAGAACGTGGTCATGCACACCTCCGAGCCGACGTAGAGGAAGATTCCCAACACGGCAAAGAAGAACACCGGCTGCGCAGCAGGCCGACGCTCGAAGCGATGCTGGGCGGCACCTCGGCCTTCGTTTCCTCGACGTTCAACACGGCCACCGCCGCAAAAGTGACGACCATGAACGCGCAGATACACGGGAAAGCGCGCCACGCCAGCCCATGGCATACAGAAAGGCGACCGCGCCGATGAGGACCGGCATAAAAGCGGAGACCGTGCTGCCGATCCCCTTGATTCCTTGGGCAAAGCTCAGATTTCGGCTGTAATTCCCCTCGGCGCTTACGTCGCGCATGATCGGGTTGCCGGCGACTTGCAGAAACGTCGTTCCGATGCCCAAGGCAAAGATGCAGGCCAGCAAGACGACGTACGACGGCGCATGCACTGTCACGGAGGGGATCAGCAGCGCGAGGGCATTCAAGCCGAGTCCCAGCAGCAGCAGCTTCTTCTTGCCGATCCGCGCCGCCAGCAGGCCCCCCGGAACGCTGAATACGGCGAAGGCGATGAAGACAAAAAACGGAGCCAGCGTCGACATCACGTTGCTGAGCTTGTACTCATTCTTCAGCGCGCTCGGACATCGGTCCCATGGCGTCGGCAACGCCCATAACGAAGAACGCAAAGAAGATGGGGATGGTTTTCAGTCGCACGATGTGTCCTTTCCGGTGGAGGATTGTGCTGTTTTTTCGTGGTCTAACACCGCGACCGCTGGTCGCGGCTTTACAGCGACTGCGTTACGCTACGACTTTCAAAAACTTCTGATACGCCTCGTCCCACGCCGCGGTGTTCTGCGGGTCGAACTCCTCGACGGGGAAGCTGCGGCGGATCACCTCGCGGGCTTCGGCGATCGAGCCGACGTCGCCGGCGGCCACCGCCTGCATCATCAGGTTGCCGATGGCCGTGGCCTCGACCGGCCCGGCCACCACGTGCCGGCCGGTCGCAGGCGTCGGCGGCGAACTGGCAGAGCTGGCGGTTCTTCGTGCCGCCGCCGACGATGTGAATCGTCTCGATCCGCCCGCCGCTCAGCTCTTCGCACATCTGCAACACCTGGCGGAACTTCATGGCGATGCTCTCCAAGGCGCATCGCACCACCGCCCCCTTGTCCTCCGGCACGCGTCTGGCCGGTCTTGCCGCAGAACGCGCGAATGGCCTCGGGCATGTCGCCGGGGGCGCCGAACTCGGCGGCGTCGGGATCGATGAACGACCGCAGCGGCGCCGCGGCGGCGCTGAAGCTGGTTGAGCGCCTCCCAATCGAGGTTCGCGCCGGCATGGTTCCACACGCGGCGGCATTCCTGCACCAGCCACAGCCCGGTGATGTTCTTCAGCAGCCGGGTCGTGCCGCCGACGCCGCCTTCGTTGGTGAAATTGAGCTTCAGCACCGCATCGTTGATGACCGGCTGCGGCGACTCGATGCCCAGCAACGCCCAGGTGCCGAGGCTGATGTAGCACCAGTCGGGCCGCACGCCGGGCTGGCTGTGGGCGGGCACGGCCATCACGGCGCTGGCCGTGTCGTGCGTGCCGGGCAACACCACCTTGGCCGACGCCAGGCCGCATTCGGCCGCCACGCTCGCCCGCAGCGGCCCCAGCGTCGTCCCCGGCTGCGTGATCGGGCCGAGAATCCGCGTCGGCAGCGAAAACTTGCTCCAGCAACTCCGTCGCCCAGTCGCCCTTTGACCGGATCGTAGCACTGGCTCGTGCTGGCGTCGGTCATCTCGTTGCTCTTCACGCCGGTCAGCAGCCAGTGGAACAGGTCGGGCATCATCAGCAGCGACTCGGCGATGTCCAACAGCGGCGAGCCGGAGAGCTTCATCGCCAGCAGTTGGAACAGCGTGTTGAACTGCATGAACTGCAAGCCGGTGTGGCGGAAGATCTCCTCGCGGCTGACGATGCCGAACGCCTTGGCCATGGTGTCGTTGGTGCGGCTGTCGCGGTAATGCGTAGGGATTGCCCAGCAGTTCGTCGCCGCGGCCGAGCAGACCGAAGTCGACGCCCCAGGTGTCGACGCCGACGCTGGCGACCCGGTCGCCGCATTTGGCGGCCGCCGCCCGCAAGCCCTGGCGAACGTGCGACCACTGGCCCAGCAGATCCCAATGCAGACGGCCGGCCACCTCGACCGCGCCGTTCTCGAAGCGATAGACCTCTTCGAGCCGCAGTTGCCTGCCGTCGAACAGCCCCAGGACGTGCCGTCCGCTGGAAGCCCCGATGTCCACCGCCAGATACGCCTTCTCAGCCATCTCTTGCCTCCGACTCGGTTTTCCCTAGGACTAACGTAATCGTTTACATGGGCGTACGAACAGAAGGGGACGGAGGAGGTTGTCGGAGGAGAGCCATGCAGAATGGAGAGCGTTTTCCCGACAACCTCCTCCGTCCCCCTCGCCCCGAGAACGTTTACGGACCAACCAACGGCGTCAAAACGAGTGCGATAATCCGCTATCGTGTCAGCAAAGCGGGCGGCGGTCAAGTGCCGCCGCGGGCTTCGGCTGGACGAGCCCGTGATTCCGGCGCTGTTGCGAGTCGAACAAGGTCGGAACGCCCCGCGACGGCGGTCGCGGGGCGTTCTTCGATTGCTTCTCTGGCTCACGGCCGCCGCCGCCTCCCTTTCTGGACATTGTTTACCAGCTTGCGTACAATTCATGTAGGGAAAATGGGGACAGGTCCAATTTGCCGGAACGGCCCGGAGGGCCCTCCGCACAAATTGGACCCGTCCCCCTTTCCAGGGAAGCGAGGCTGCCGATGCGAATCTCTGCGAAGACGGAGTATGCCTGCATCGCCATGCTGGAGTTGGCGTCGCAGTATGGCTCGGGCGAGCCGGTTCGGATTCGGGAGATCGCCGAGCGTCACCACGTTCCGCCGCGGTTTTTGGTGCAGATTCTGCTGCAATTGAAGGGGGCGGGTCTTGTCGCCAGCGTTCGGGGGGCTGCCGGCGGCTACCGGCTGCTTCTACCCCCACAGGAGGTCTCGCTGGGCCGCGTCATGGAGGTGATCGACGGTTTACTGGAGGAAGAGCCCCCAAAAAGCGCCGCCTCGCCCGACTCACCCGCCGTCAAGGTTCTGATGCGGGCGTGGAAAGAAGACCTCCGCCATGCACTTCAAAATGCTCGACGACATCTCGTTGGCCGATCTGTTGGAACGAGCAAGAGAGCAGGGGGAGCCAATGTATCATATTTGACTCCGGCGTTGCGAAGCCGAAAGCGGCTTTACTGGGCAATAAACCGCCCAGCCCTCATCGCTCATCCCGCATCCGCCCTGCCTTGTCGGCCTGCCACATCTGCCCGCTATCGATATCCAACGCCGTCAGCCAGCCGTCGCCGTAGCACCAGGTGTCGATGCACTTCAGGTAGCCGAGGTCGAGGATTTCGCCGCTCTTCTGCGAGGCGTGGCCGATGATGGCCGTCTTGCCGGAAATGTGCGGGCCGGGCTGCCGCATCTTCATCGACTCCCAGAGAAGCACTTCCAGCGGTTGCTCCGAAAGCGGCACGTCGGCCAGATAGTTGCCGTGAAGAAGAAGTGCCGCTCCGACTCGTGGAACAGCCGGCAGCCGCGCAGAAACTCGATGTGCGCCGGCGGAACGTCTTCGAGCCGGTCGGTATCGTACGACTTCAGCGTGGCGTTGCCGCCGAACATAAGCCAATCGACGTAGAGATCGTTGCGGCCGTCGTAGACCTTCAGCATCATGTCGTCGTGGTTGCCCAACAGCGGGATCAATCGGCACTGCCGCCCCAGCTCGATCAGCCGCTGGATCGTTCCACGGCAGTCGGGCCCGCGGTCCACGTAGTCGCCCAGCGTGATGATCGTGTCGTCCGGCCTGCGGCCGGATCGCCGCCAGCAGGGCTTCCAGCGCGGCCAGGCAGCCGTGAATGTCGCCGATGGCAAAGGTGCGAGACGTGGCCAAAACCGGAATCCCTCCCACGAATCGGGTTGTTCTCGATGCGTCGCGAAACCATTATAATGACTTGCCATGTCGTTATATAGTGCCCGCCCGCACGCCCTCACACCGGGGCAATCCGCCACCGATCGCCGACGCCGCATACTTTGGGACCGGTTTATGATTCGCCGCATGCTGTGCATCGGCCTGATGCTTTCGGCCCGGCTGGCCGCGGTTGCGGGTCGGCTAGCGCGCCAGGAGCCGGCCGTGGACAATCCCGCGCTCGCTGCCAATGCCCACCTTGGGGGGAAAACAGTTTTGGGCCGACGAGCTCCTCTTCCACCACTGGCGCATCCAGCGGAACGTCTTCACCGAGCACTGCCGGCTGTTGGACGGCCGAAACCTGCGATACGCCTCGGGCACGTACGACGAGTGCCTCGCCGCACTCGAGCGGATCAAGCACGACCGCCACCTGCCGCCCATGAAAGGCAAGGCGGTCGTCGTGCTGCACGGGCTGGGACGCAGCCGGGCGTCGATGGATTCGCTCTGCCGGTTTCTCCACGACAAGGGGGACTACGAGGTCTTCAACGTCGAGTATCCCAGCACGCAGTACGACATGGCCGAGCACGCCCGGTCGCTCCGCCATCATCATCAACAACCTCGACGGCATCGAGGAGATCAACTTCGTCGGCCACAGCATGGGCAACATCGTGATTCGCCATTACCTGGGCGATCTGGCCCGGCAGGATCCGACGAAGCAGTCGGCCAACGCCGCCGCGGCCGATCGGCGGGCGAAGCGGCGTTTCGGGCGGTTCGTCATGCTGGGCCCGCCCAACCAGGGTGCCCTGCTGGCCGAAACGTTCGCCGACAACATCCTCTTCAAGGAGATCACCGGCGACGCCGGCCAGGAACTCGGCCGCGATTGGCCGCAGTTGGAAAAACGCCTCGCCACGCCCGATTTCCAGTTCGGCATCATCGCCGGCGGCAAGGGGAACGACAAGGGCTACAACCCGCTGCTGGAGGGCGACAACGACGGCGTGATCAGCGTCGAGACGGCCAAGCTGGCCGGGGCGCACGACTTTGTCCGTCGTGCCGATGCTCCATTCGTTCATCATGGACAACGCCGCAGTCCAGCAGTACGTGCTCCGCTTCTTGCGGCACGGCTACTTCATTTCGCGAGCGGCCGAAGCGGCATCCGCTGAGAAGTCGAAGAAGCCGGAGAATGGACCGGGGGAGATCGCCATGAGCAGCCCAGCCGCGTCTGTCGCCCGGCCGCGTGGCGGGCATCGACTATGGAACCGTGCGGATCGGCATCGCCGTGAGCAATCCCGAGCGGACGATCGCCAGCCCGCTGGAAAACTACACCCGCCGCAGCCTCGAGCAAGACGCCCAGCGGTTTCGGCGGCTGGTGGCCGACGAGGGGATCGTGCTGTTTGTCGTGGGGCTGCCGATCCACTTGGACGGCGGCGAGAGCCAGAAATCGGTCGAAGCCCGGCAGTTCGGCCAGTGGCTGGCCGAAACGACCGGCGTGCCGGTCGAGTTTTTCGACGAGCGATTCACCAGCCGCGAGGCCGAGCAGTTCCTGCTTGGCCGCCGACATGACGCGGAAGCGCCGGAAGAAGCGGCTGGACATGCTGGCGGCCCAGATCATGCTCACGCGCGTATCTGGAGGGTCAGGGAGTTCGAGAGGGACCGGTTAGCCAGTCGGCGTCCACGCGGCGTGGTCCGCATGAGACCGCGTGCCGTTCATCTTTGGAAGTTTCACAAGCTCAACTGGGCACTGAAGTCCCAGCCAGCCCCCCTTCTCTTTCCCAGTTGCCGATTTTGCGGGCTGTGCCTTCTGTATCGGATATTCGCTCAATGCGGGTGGTTCCGCGTGCCGATGCTCTCTGGTAGCCGACCCGGATTGCCGGCACCAGTGTGCCTGCTCAAATTGACACGACTTAAGGGGGGACGACGATGATTCGCCGGACTATGTTCGTGCTGCTCTCTGCAGCCCTGCTATCGTTCTTGTTCAGTGCGGCCGATGCCCAAGCCCAAGAGGCCTACGGCCGGCAATGGGGCGCACAGCTACAGCACCCAAGACTGGAACCGGATGTACCACTATCCTTACGTCTACTATCCGCAGAATTTCTGGGGAAGACGACTACTATCGCAGCAGCGAGGACTTGTACTACCGGTATCCGCCGGAAATGCGAATTCCGGTGTATCACAAGCAGTGGCAGAACTACTATCCCACGTACCGCAAAGACCCGGCGATCCAGGAACACCAGTTCTTCCCGATGTTCGCCGGCGAGCGTCACACGGGCGAGAGGTACTACCAAGGGCACCACTTCATCGCCGACGTGTTCTAAGCGCCGGCAGCGGCAGTGTCTGCCCACCGTAGAAACCACGTTGACGCAGCAAATGGGTTGAACGTCGGCGTAACGCATCCCATAATTAGAAATCGTTGGGGGTTCATCCCCCCACATATCGATTGCCCTTCGCAGGTTCCTGCCCCACCTGTGAAGGGCTTTTTGTTCTTGACGACTGCTCGTCGGGGTCGCCAGTCCCCCGGCTCAACGATGCAACGCGGATATTCCTGCCGACCATACCAACCCGAAGCGCAAGCGAGGGCGCGAGAGCGCAAGCGAGGGCGCGAGAAGGCAAGCGAGGGTGCGAGAAGGAGTTGCCCTCTCCCTTGCGCTTCGGGTTGGTGTCGGCGCTGTGCGCGTGCAGCCCACCCGGAGCGTGAATAATCGCCGCCAAGAGACCCTCGCCGGTTGACTGCTTTCAGCGGCCTCTTTACAATGTGGCAAGCGTCAACCCTCGTCTCACGAAGGGACAGCGGCAAATGGAGCACCTTGTTCCACCGATCCTGCCGATTCTTGCTCACCGTGGTTTGTGTGGTCGGGCTTGCCCTGGGGCTGCTGGTCTTTTCCCGCATTGTCCGCCCGGGCCGGCCGGGACGGGTCACGCGAATGCCCTACGAGAGCGGCATGGACCCAATCCACGACACGCGACGCCGCTTCGACGTCCGCTTCTATCTGCTGGCCATCGCCTTCCTGGTCTTCGACGTCGAGTTGCTCTTCCTCTATCCCTGGGCCGTGTTTGCGGGCGAGCAGCAAGGAATGCACCAAGCGGATGACCAGCTGCAAACCAAGGGATGGGCACTTCAGTGCCCATTCAGAGACGGGGAGACGGGGAGACAGGGAGACGGAGGAGACGTCAGCTAACGAAGGCCGAGTCTCCCAGTCTCCCCGTCTCCCCCTCTCCCCCTCTCCCCTCTTCGTTCGAGCGCGACGGCGGAGAACCGCCACCTGATCTTCGCCGGCGTGATGGCTATTCGTGGCCCTGCTGACCCTCGGTTTCGTGTACGACTGGCGGAAGGGGGTGTTTCAATGGCGGTAGACGAGCTGCCCGAGAACGTGGCCGTCACCAAGCTCGACGAGTTGGTCAGTTGGTGCCGCAAGAACAGTCTGTGGCCGATGCCGTTCGCCACGGCCTGTTGCGGCATCGAGTTGATGGCCACCGGGGCCAGCCGGCACGACATCGCGCGGTTCGGGGCCGAGGTGTTCCGCTTCAGCCCGCGGCAGTGCGACCTGATGATCGTGGCGGGCCGGGTGGTGATGAAGATGCTGCCCGGTGTTGCAGCGCATCTGGCAGCAGATGCCCGAGCCGAAATGGTGCATTTCGATGGGCGCCTGCGCCTCGACCGGCGGAGTGTTCGACACCTACTGCGTGGTGCAGGGGATCGACCGTTTCATTCCGGTCGACATGTACGTGCCCGGTTGTCCGCCGCGGCCCGAGCAACTGATCCAGTCGATCATCGACCTTCAGGAGAAGATTCAGCGCGAGGGGACGATCTACGGCCGCGAGTTTGCACGCCCGTTCGCGGCAGCAACCGAAGCGGGCGTTGCAGGCATTGAGCCGCGCACAGAGTGGTGCCGATGTCGAGACCAAGTTGAGGTGGCAGTAACTGCACCGACATATCAGACGGATTAACCGTCTACGTGGAAGGAGAAATCCATGCGATATCGAGCTTTTGCCAAGACCGGGCTCTACGTTTCCGAGTTGTGCCTCGGCACGATGACCTTCGGCGGGAAAGGGTTCTGGACGGCGATCGGCAAACTGCTCGCGCCGCCGAAGCCGAGGCCATGATCGGCGCCTCGCTCGACGCCGGCGTGAACTTCATCGACACGGCCGACAGCTACTCGGAGGGCGAATCGGAGAAGCTCGTCGGCGCGGCGTTGGCTTCGCTCGCGCGGCCACGCGATCAGTTGATCGTGGCCACGAAGGTCCATCTGCCGCATGGGGCCGGGGCCGAACGACGTCGGCCTCTCGCGCGGCCACATCTTCGCCGCGGTCGACGCCAGCCTCCGGCGGCTGAAGCTCGACTTCATCGACCTCTATCAGATCCACGGCGTACGACCTCGACACGCCGATCGAAGAAACGGTCCGCGCGCTGGACGACGTCGTTCACAGCGGCAAGGTCCGCTACGTCGGTTTCTGCAACCTGCCGGCCTGGCTGGCGATGAAGGCGCTGGCCTATGCCGACGCCCACGATCTGGCGCGATTCCAGAGCGCGCAGATGTACTACTCGCTGGCCAACCGCGACATCGAGCGGGAGGTCGTGCCGCTGGCCGAGGACCAGGGCCTGGCGATCCTGCCGTGGAGCCCGCTGGCCGGCGGGCTGCTTTCGGGCAAGTTCGATCTGGACAAGCCCGGCCCGGCCGGGGCGCGGCGCACGACGTTCGATTTTCCGCCCGTCGATCGCCCTCGCGTGAAGGCGCGTGATCGAGGCGCTGCGGGAGGTGTCGCAGGCGCCGGGCGTGTCGGTGCCCCGCGTCGCCCTGGCGTGGCTCCTGACCCGGCCGTTTGTCACCAGCGTGATCATCGGGGCCAAGACGCCGCGAGCAATTGGCCGACAACCTGGGCGCCAGCGACGTGAAGCTCGACGCCGAGCACGTCGCCCGGCTCGACGCCGCCAGTGCGATCGCCACGGAATATCCCGGCTGGATGGTCGAGCGGCAGAACCGAGAATCGCCGGCCAGCGACGATAGTCGATCTAAGGACGACGCCTGCCATATCCGCGACAATGACATCAATCGCACCAACTATCGACAATCTCCAGAGCAGCTTCCCCGGCCTGGCCGCCAGCGAGTTTCGCGGCCAGACGCGGGTGGTCGTGCCGGTCGAGTCGCTGCTACGAGGTTCTGCGAACGCTCAAGGAGAAGCACGGCTTCGATCTGCTGGTCGACGTGACGTGCGTCGATTATCTGAACTACCGCGACGCCAAGGACCGCTTCGGCCTGGTGTATCTGCTGGCCAATACGGAGACCAACGAGCGGATCACGGTGCGGTGTTTCGTCAACGATCCCGAGCCGACCGTGCCGTCGGTGGTGGGGCTTGTGGGAAGGGGCGAATTGGCTGGAACGCGAGGTGTGGGACATGTTCGGCATCCGCTTCGCCGGCCATCCCGACCTGCGGCGGATCCTGCTGCCCGAGGAGTTCGCGGCCCATCCGCTGCGCAAGGATTATCCCTTGCAAGGCCGCGGCGAGCGGCACAATTTCCCGGTGATTACCCGAGCGGAAGGATGAAGACGAAAGAAGGCTGCGAAGCCGTCAAGCGGTTCAAGTCGTTCAAGCCCGAATTTCGAGTCCTTGAATCTCTTCGCAATGCCCCTGACCCGTCTCACCATCGCCGGCGACCTGGCCCACGACGAGCCGCAGCCGTACCTGTGGACGATGAACTTCGGTCCGCAGCACCCGGCCACGCACACCACGTTGCGGCTGGTGCTGAAGCTCGACGGCGAGCGGGTCGTCGACGCCATGCCCGACATCGGCTATCTGCACTCGGGCTTCGAGAAGCTCGGCGAGAACCTCGACTACAACCAGTACGTGACGATCACCGACCGGATGAACTACGTCTCGCCGATGTCGAACAACGTGGGCTGGCACCTGGCGGTCGAGAAGCTGCTGGGCATCGAGACGCCGCCGCGCTGCCAGTACATCCGCGTGATCATCAGCGAGCTGTCGCGGATCACCGACCACCTGCTGTGCCTGGGGGCGATGGGGCTCGACACCGGGGCGTTCACGCATTTCATCTACGCCTTCAATCCGCGCGAGCAGATCTACGACATCTTCGAGGCCCTCTGCGGCGCCCGGCTGACGAACAGCTACACCCGCGTCGGCGGGCTGATGTACGACGCCTCGCCCAAGGCGATCGCAGATGATCCGCGACTTTCTCAAGCAGATTCCCAAGACGCTCGCCGACATGGAGCGGCTGCTGAATCGCAACCGCATCTTCGTCAACCGCACGCAGCGGCATCGGCGTGCTGACCGAGGCCGAGGCGATCAACCGCAGTTGCACGCGGCCCGGTCGCCCGGGCCAGCGGCGTGACCCGCGACCTGCGCAAGGACGAGCCGTACCTGGCCTACCAGGATTTCGATTTCAACGTCTGCTGCGCCGAGGCCGGCGACTGCTTCGCCCGCTACCTGGTCCGCATGGGCGAGATGCGCGAGAGCATCAAGATCATCCACCAGGCGATCGAGAATCTGCCCGCCGGGCCGGTGAACGTGGGCGACGTCCGGGGACTGGTCCATTTTTCGGCGAGAAGACTCATTCCGCGAACGAACGTCGGCCGAAAACATGGACCTGTCCCCTTCGGCTCGCGTGTGATCTCTGCCCGCCAAGGACGCGGTCTTTTCGACGATCGAGGGATTGATCTCGCATTTCGAGTTGGTGATGACCAACCGGGGCTTTCAGCCGCCGTGCGAAGAAGTATACTGTGCCACCGAGGCGCCGAACGGCGAGTTGGGGTTTTATCTGGTCGGCGACGGCACGCCGCGGGCCTATCGCGCCCGCTGCCGCCCGCCGTCGTTCATCCACTTCGCCTCTTCCCGCACCTGATCCGCGGCCACACCCTAAGCGACGTGGTGGCGGTGCTGGGCAGCTTGAACATCATCGCGGCGGAGTTGGATCGGTAGGACAGCGAAGGATGAGGGATGAAGGATGAGATGAGATGAAGGCGAGAACATGAACGAACCGTTCTGGACGCCGATTTGCGGAAGGCAGATCGAGGATCTGCCTTCCGCGCTATCCGACCAAGCAGGCGGCCACGCTGCCGGCGCTGCATCTGGTCAACGAGCGGCTGGGCTACGTGCCGCCGCAGGCGGTGGTCGAGCTTGCCGAACTGCTGGAACTGGCCCCCGCCCAGGTGCAGGATACGCTGAGCTTCTACGGATTTTTCAAGCAAGACAAGCCGCATGGGACAATATCGGGTGTGGGTCTGCCGCTCGATCAGTCTGCGCGGCCTGCGGCGGCGAGGAACTGCTGGAGTATCTGTGCGAGAAGCTGGGCATCCGGCCCGGCGAAACGACCGCCGACGGCCGCGTGACGCTGGAGTTCGCCGAATGCCTCGGCGTCTGCGACGCGCGCCCCGGCGATCCTGGTCAACGAGACGCTGCACGGAAATGTGACGAAAGAGAAGATCGACGAGTTGGTCGAGGAAATGAATGAAGTGACGATGCGCGAAACCGCAAGCGGCTGCTAATCCCTAGCTCCCTGACCCCTGATCCCTGCCTCCATGCCCTACGAACCCGTCCTACTGGCGAACATCCACAAGCAGGACAGCCACACGCTGGCCGTCTACGAGGCCGGCGGCGGCTATCAGGGGCTGCGCCGGGCGCTGAAGGAAATGGCGCCGAAGGACGTGGTCGAGACTGGTCAAGCCGAGCGGGCTGCGCGGCCGCGGCGGGGCGGGCTTTCCCACCGGGCTGAAATGGTCGTTCCTGCCCGAAGAATCATCCCGGGCCCGTCTATTTCTGCGTCAACGCCGACGAGAGCGAGCCGGGCACCTTCGTCAACCGCGTGCAGATGGAACTCGATCCGCACCAGGTGCTCGAAGGCATCATCCTCAGTTGCTACGCCACCCGGGCCAGCACGGCCTACATCTACCTCCGCTACGAATATCCGCTGTGCCTGCAGCGGATGCAGGCGGCCATCGACGAGTGCTACGCCGCCGGCTACCTGGGCAAGAACATCCTCGGCAGCGAGTTTCTCGCTCGACGTCTACATCCATCGCGGCGCGGCGGCCTACGTCTGCGGCGAAGAGACCGGGCTGATCGAAAGCATCGAAGGCCGCCGGGCGTGGCCGCGGATCAAGCCGCCGTTTCCGGCCGTCGAAGGGCTGTTCCGCAAGCCGACCGTCGTCAACAACGTCGAAACGCTCGCCTGCGTGAAACACATCGTCGATCGCGGCGTGGCCTGGTTCCGCTCGATGGGCACGCCGCCGGAGCCAGGACAATCCCCGCGACCCCGGCAGCTTCGGCCCGAAACTGTTCGGCCTGAGCGGCCACGTCAACCGCCCCGGCTGCTACGAGGCCCCGCTGGGCATCACCGTGCGCCAGCTGATCGACGAGTTCGGCGGCGGCGTGTGGAAGGGCCGCCGGGCGAAGGCCGTCGTGCCCGGCGGATTGAGCACCGGCCTGATGACCGAGGCCGAGTTCGACACGCCGCTGGATTTCTCCGCCCCGATGCGGGTCGGCTGCCTGGGGCTGGGCACCGGCTGCGTCACGGTGTTCGACGAGACCTATTCGATGGTCGATTTCCTGCACAACAGTTGCCGGTTCTTCGCCCACGAAAGCTGCGGCCAATGCACGCCCTGCCGCGAAGGCACGCACTGGGCGCTGCAAATGATGGAGCGCATCAAGGCCGGCCGCGGACGGCTGAAGGACCTCGATCTGCTGTTGGAAATCGGCGATTCGATCGGCATCATCCCCGGCACGACGATCTGCGGCCTGGCCGACGGCGCCGCCTGGCCCATCAAGAACGCCATCCGCAAGTTCCGCGGCGAGTTCGAGGATTTTATCAAGCGGACGAATCCGCAAGGATATATGGAGACAGAACCGGTGGACGCAGATGATCGGTCGGTCGGCGGCGCCAGTGCGAAGCCGCTAACCGCAGTCTCCAATCCACTAATCACTAATCCCTAATCCACTTTGCCATGCCCACCATCCTGATCGACAACCGCGAAATCGAAATTCCCGCCGCGCGGCGGATCAACGCCATCGAGGCTGCGCGGCTGGCGGGGATCGAAATCCCGCACTACTGCTGGCATCCGGGCCTGTCGGTGGTGGGCAGTTGCCGCATGTGCCTGGTCGAGGTCGGCTCGCGCGACCCGAAAACCGGCAAGATCACCATGCAGCCGAAGCTCGTGCCGGCCTGCAACACCATCGGCAGCCGACAACATGGTGCTCGTGACCAACAGCGAGAAGGTCGCCCGCGCCCGGGCGATGGTCGAAGAGGGGCTGCTGCTGCGGCATCCGATCGATTGCCCCATCTGCGACAAGGCCGGCGAGTGCGTCTTGCAGGACTATCATTTCCAATACGGCCAGGCCGAGCGGCGGGCCGATCTGCGGCCCTTCACCAGCCGGCGGCGCGACATCGGCGACGTGACGCTGTTCGTCGATCGCTGCGTGATGTGCAGCCGCTGCGTGCGTTTCACCGCCGAAATCAGCGGCACCAACGAATTGATGGTCACCGGCCGCGGCGCCCACGAGGAAATCGACGTGGTGGCCGGCTTCCCGCTGAACAACAAGCTCTCGGGCAACGTGGTCGATCTCTGCCCGGTCGGGGCGCTGGGCGACAAGGACTTTTTGTACAAGCAGCGGGTCTGGTACATGCGGCGGCATCGCGGCGTCTGCACCGGCTGCTCGACCGGCTGCTCGATCTGGATCGAAGAGAACCAGGACCGCATCTATCGCATCAAGCCGCGCGAGAATCCGTTCGTCAATAAGTGGTGGATCTGCAACTACGGCCGCTACGACTATCCGCACGTCCACGATCCGCGGCGGCTCTGTACCCCGCACGCTCCGCGTGCGGAAGGCGGTTCACGAAGTACCGCCGCACACGCCGTGTGCGGAAAACGGCACGCGGAGTGTGCCTGCTACGTGGAGTGGACACGCTGAACCGTTTGAGCGAAGACCTCCGCGGCGCCGGCCGGCTTGGCGGCGGTGATTTCGCCGCATCTGACGGTCGAAGAGGCATATCTGCTGTGCAAGTTGGTGCGCGGCATCGACGCCGAGGCCGTTCTGGCGCTGGGGCCCGTGCCGACGGTGGGCGAGGACGAGCGATTTCCCGGCGGATTCACGATCCGCGCGGAGAAATGTCCGAACCGTCGCGGCGTCGAGGCCGTCATCGCCCATTTCGCCCGTCGCGTGACGACGTTCGACGATCTTCTGCCGCAGTTGGATCAGCGGCGACGTGCAGGGCGTGTGGGTGGCGGGCGGATACAAACAGGATTGGATCGACCAGCCGACGGCCGCGCCGGTTCGAGCGGCTCAAGCTGCTGGTGGTGCAAGACCTGTTCCCCTCGCCGCTGTCCGAACGTGCGACCTACCTGCTGCCCGGCCCGGCCTACGCCGAGCGCGACGGTTCGTACGTCAACCATGCCGACCGGCTGCAATCGGCTCCCTGGGCGATCCGCCCGCCGTTGGGAGTGCGAACCGACGGGCAGCCTGCTCTGGGAATTGCTCGGCGGCAAAGGGCTGTACAATTCCCGCGACGGTGTTGGAAGAAATCGCCCGCGAAATCCTCTTTTTCTCCGCCGCCGTCCGCCCGGTGTCGGAAACCGGCGTCAGTTTGCGCGAAAACCTGATAGCCGGGCGGTAGATCCCGCTTGCCGAGCGGGACTTTGTACGTGAACGGCGCAAGTCCCGCTCGGCAAGCGGAACCTACTGGGATCCGCCGGTTGACACGCCCGCCAAACCGGGGTAAAGTTGTTAGTTGTTCCATTTGCACCGAATAGGCGCCGCTCCAACGATGTTCGCCGAACCTTCACGCTCGATATGTCCGTGGATCGCAGCCGATGGCGCGGCCGTGGGTATTATTATTGTCGTGGAGGTTCGGCCGTAGGGCTTCGGCGTCATACCGAAAAATACGGAGCCCTGAGGCCGAAACGGCTTCCGGGCTTTTTTTATTAAGGGGCTAGGGATCAGGGGTCAGGGATCAGAACAGAATCTCACTTCTCTGACCTCTGACCCCCGACACCTGACCCCCGACACCTGACCTCTCCCATGCCACGCATCGAAATCTACGACACCACGCTTCGCGACGGCGCCCAGGGCGAGGGCGTCAGCTTCTCGCTCCAGGACAAACTCGCCCTGACCGAGCGGCTCGACCGCCTCGGCTTCGATTACGTCGAAGGCGGCTATCCGGCCTCGAACGACAAGGATTGCGAATACTTCAAGCGCGTCGGCCGCTTGGGGCTCAAACACGTCAAGGTCTGTGCGTTCGGCATGACGCGGCGAAAGAACTCCCACGTCGAATCGGACGCCGGCCTGCGGGCCCTGCTCGATGCCGGCACGGCCTTCATCACGCTCGTGGGCAAAGCCTCCGCCTTTCACGTGACCGACGTGCTGCGGACGACTCGCGACGAGAACCTGGCGATGATCCGCGAGAGCGTGGCCTATCTGGTTGCTGCCGGCCGCAAGGTGATTTTCGACGCCGAGCATTTCTACGACGGCTGGAAGCAAGACGCCGAATACGCGCTGCTGGCCGCGCAGACGGCGCGTCGAGGCTGGCGCGGCGTCGGTGACGCTCTGCGACACCAACGGCGGCAGCATGACCGACGAAATCGCCGCGGGCACCGCCGCCGCGGTCGCCCGGCTGGGAGTGCCCGTCGGCATTCACTGCCACAACGACTGCGACCTGGCCGTGGCCAACACCCTGGCCGCCGTCGAGGCCGGAGCCAGTCTGGTGCAAGGCACGATCAACGGCTTCGGCGAGCGCTGCGGCAATGCCGACCTGATTTCGGTCGTCGCCAACCTCTCGCTGAAAAAACGCGGCTACGAAATGCTGATGCCCGGCGGGGTAAGCCGGCTGACCGAGCTCTCCCGCTTCGTCTACGAAACGGTCAACATGAACTTCCGCGCCAACCAGCCGTTCGTGGGCAAGAGCGCCTTTGCCCACAAGGGCGGGATGCACGTCAGCGGCGTCGCCCGCACCGGCGCCAGCTACGAGCACGTCGATCCCGCAGCTTGTCGGCAACGAACGCCGCGTGCTCGTCAGCGAGCTGTCGGGCCGGTCGAACATCGTCGCCAGCGCATCGCACTTTCACCTTGCCGACGACCCGCAGCTTGCCGACCGAATCCTGGCCGAAGTCGTTGCCAAGGAGAACGCCGGCTACCAGTTCGAGGCGGCCGACGCTTCCTTCGACCTGTTGGTGCGCAAGTGCATGAACGAGTTCAAGCCGCATTTCGAGATGTTGCACTACGACGTGACGGTGGACAACAAAACGGGCCACGAAGAGGTTACCGCCGAGGCGATCGTCAAGGTTCGCGTCGATGGCCGCGACTACTTCGAGGCGGCCGAAGGGAACGGCCCGGTCGATGCCCTGAACGCCGCCCTGCGAAAAGCCCTCAACGGCCGATTTCCCGGGCCTGAACAAGCTGCGGCTGGTCGATTATAAGGTCAGCGTCATCAACTCCGAAGCCGCCACCGCCGCCGGCGTCCGCGTGCTGATCGAAAGCCAGGACGAAAACGACGTCTGGGGCACCGTCGGCGTCGATCGAAACATCATCGAGGCAAGTTGGATTGCCTTGCTCGACAGTTTCGAGTACAAACTTTGGAAAGATGAAGAAAAAGTCGGCAGTGGGCAGTAGGCAGTAGGCAGTCGGCAGTGGGCAGTCCGGTCGGCAGTGGGCAGTCCGGTCGGCAACGGCATCCGAAACCTCGGCACAATCAATGTAACTGCGGACTGCCGACCACCCACTACCCACTACCCAATGGCACTAAGTTTGTTTTGTAACTCGTTTAGCTGTTTGACGATACTTGCCTTTCCGGTAGCGGTCGGCGGGACGCGGATAATGACGACCGGGACGGAGCGGGACTAAATGTTGAGCTATTCGCAACAACAATCGTGGCAGAAGAATCCGACGCACTCGCTGGGGATCGGCCAGCAGCAACGCATGACGTATATCGTTGATTTCGCGAGCGCTTGCGTGAAACTGATTCGCAACGGCGAAACTCCATGCTCTTCTGCCGCCTCGAAAATCAGCCAGCGGGTGAGGAAATACAACAGCACGTGGCCCGCCACCTCGAAGGCCACGCCTTCCGCCGTGCGGCTGCGCAACGAACGCTGCATTCCCTGCCGAACTTTCAATTCGCAAAACATCGTCTCGATTTCCCAGCGGCGATGGTACAAGCCTGCCTCCAGAACGTGGCCCGCCTCGTCGGCGGTCGCCATGCGCACCCAATCCTCGCGGGAAACGATTTTGGGATCGAGCACGTTGGTGACCACGGCACTGGGACGAAAGCCGGCCATGTGATAGCGGACCACCCGCAACGTCTGCGATTGCGGCAACTCGGGCAGGCTTTTCCACGCGCACTTTTTCCGCGACGTTTTGGGCATTTTCCATTCCACCAGCCGATCGTCCGGTCCGAGGTTTTTCAACGTTTTCAGCAATACGCCGCGACGCAGCCGGATGCCGAAAAATGCCCGTCGGCGTTGGATTTGCCAAAACAGCCCGTAGCTCCAAAAGCCTCGGTCCATCAACAGCAGGTCTCGCGGCTCCAGGTATTCGACCAGCCGGGCCGCCGAGGTCTGCTCGTGGCACGATCGCGGCGTCAGTTCGTAACGCCACGGCAGCCGGCATTGCGGAAACGCCAACATGAGCATTCGCGCTTGAGGGCGTCGTCGCCGTCGGCCGTTGCGGCTGGTGCCGAAAGTTTGGGCCAACGTTTTCCAGTAGGGCAAGGCGATTTCCGTGCCGTCGAGCGCCAGCAAACGAAAGCCCTTCCACCGCACGGCGTCGGGATGCTGGACCTGAAAGCGTTGCACCAGCAGCAGAATCAGCCACGACCAAAAATCCATCGGCATCCGTTGCCGCGCCTGCACGAAAGCTTCCTCGCTCGTGAGCGCCCCCTTCTTGCCGTGGGGATTGTGCTTCGAGGCACGCCGCTTCCGTTTGGAAGGCACACGATCGGGCTTCCACAGGTCGGCATCCTCCAACAACTTGAAGGTCAAGACGAGGATGTCGGCGAAATTCTTGGCGGTGTGCAGGCCAGCCGCAATCCCCAGCCAAACCATGTTGGCATAGTTCAACGGGTTGCTTCCCAGCTTCACACCCGCAGCTTGCGCCGCTTCTTTCAACAGCGCAGGCGTCAGTATTTTGCCAAAAACCCGCAAATCGTGTTGACGAATTCGATCCCATATATTACACCTTCGTTCATCCGTGAACATCGTTCGAGTCCTCCTGACAAAGTCCTTTGTGGTAAAAGGCTTATGTCACGGAGGACTCTTTTTGTGTCAAGACAAACTTAGTGCCATTGCCCACTACCCACTACCCACTACCGACTGCCCACTGCCGACTGCCGACTGCCCACTGCCGACTGCCGACTGCCGACTGCCCACTGCCGACTGCCCACTGCCGACTGCCGACTGCCGACTGCCCACTGCCGACTGTCCACTACTCACCATGCCCATCGATTCCACCACCAACGAACTTCCGAAACAATACGATCACGCCGCCGCGCAAGAACAGGTGGTATCCGTTCTGGGAAGAGCGGGGCTATTTCCATAGCGAGCCGAACCCGGCGCAGACGGCCGTACACGATCGTCATCCCGCCGCCGAACGTGACCGGCGCGTTGCACCTCGGCCACGCTCTGAACAACACGCTCCAAGACATCCTCATCCGCCAGAAACGGATGCAGGGCTTCGAGACGCTCTGGATGCCCGGCACCGATCACGCCGGCATCGCCACGCAGGCGGTCGTCGAGCGGCGGCTGTTGCAGGAAGAGAAGCTCAGCCGGCACGAGTTGGGCCGTCGAGGGGCTGGTCGATCGCATCTGGCAGTGGAAGAAGGACTACGAAGCCCGCATCATCGGCCAGTTGAAGCAGATGGGCTGTAGCTGCGACTGGCAGCGGACCCGGTTCACGCTCGACGACGTCTGCGCCGGGCGGTCCGCGAGACGTTCTTCGCGCTGTTCAAGGAGGGCAAAATCTATCGCGGCAAGCGGCTGGTCAATTGGGACACGTTCCTCCAGACGGCCGTCAGCGACGATGAGGTCTTCCACGAGGCGGTCAAGGGCCATTTCTGGCACTTCCGCTATCCGGTCGTCAACCCCAAGCCCGGCGAGCCGACGCACGTGACGATCGCCACCACGCGGCCGGAGACGATGCTCGGCGATACGGCCGTTGCCGTGCATCCCGATCCCGCCGGCGCGTTGAAACAGGCGGAAGCAGAGCTTCGGCAACGCCTGGCCGACGCCCCGGCGAAAGAGAAGCCGGAAATTCAGGCGCAAATCGACGCCGTCGAGACGCCGCCGACGGGAAATGCTGCCGCAACTCGAAAAACTCCGCGACATGGCCATCGCCGGCACGATGCTCGAACTGCCGCTGACCGGCCGGCAGATTCCGCTTGATCGCCGACGAATGGGCGAAGCCCGAATTGGGCTCCGGCTGCGTGAAGATCACGCCGGCCCACGACCAGAACGACTACGACGTCTGGCAGCGGCATCTGGAAATCGGCGCGATCAACATTCTCAATCCCGACGGCACGCTAAACGACAGCGTGCCCGAAAAGTATCGCGGTCTCGTCGTGAAGAAGGCCCGCGATGCGGTGGTGGCCGATTTGGAAGCCGCCGACTTGGTTGTCGAGATCGAGGACCGCGAAATCGACCTCGCCCACAGCGACCGCTCGAAAACGCCGATCGAGCCGTATTTGGCCGATCAGTGGTTCGTCAAAATGGACGAGTTGGCCCAAACGGCAATGGACGCCGTCGCCGACGGCCGCGTGAAGATCATCCCCGAGCGTTACGCCAAGGGCTATCAAGATTGGCTCAGCGAAAAACGCGATTGGCCCATCGGCCGGCAGCTTTGGTGGGGACACCGGATTCCGGTGTGGTATCTTCTTTGGCAAGGTCCGTTCGCGACAAGTCCAAGCGATTCGCAGGTTGTCAAGCTTGAATTGCCGTTCCTGACGTCCGAGGAAGAATGTCACACGTTGTCACACAGGTGATTCGTGAAGCAGACAGAGGACGGCCGCATCTGACTTTGGCATCTCTGATGATTGGCCGACGAGTCACGCCAGGAATCGAGGCCAAGCTGCTCGCGGCCAGTCGCTGACCAGGATGTCGGACGTTCTCGACACCTGGTTCAGTTCCGCCCTCTGGCCGCATTCGACGCTTGGCTGGCCGGAGCGAAGACTGAGGAATCTGAAATACTACTATCCGACGAACGTGCTGATTACGAGCCGCGACATTATTACGCTTTGGGTGGCGCGGATGGTGCTGATGGGCTTGCACAACGTCGGCGAGATTCCGTTCCATGAAGTGTTTCATCCATCCGAAGATTCTCGACGGCTATGGCGAGGGCATGTCGAAGTCGAAGGGCAACGGCGTCGATCCGATCGACGTGATCGAGAAGTTCGGGGCCGATTCGCTCCGCTTCGGGCTGGCCTATCTGACGACCGAAACGCAAGACGTGCGGATGCCGGTCGAGTATGAATGCCCGCATTGCGAGAAGCTGATCGAGCAGACCAAGCAGAACCGCACGCTGCCGGCGATCAAGTGCAAGCATTGCGGCAAGGAGTTTTCCACGCAATGGGCCGAGAAGCCGGAGCACAAGGCCCTGCCGCGCGGGGCGGTGGTGAGCGAACGGTTCGAGCTCGCCCGCAACTTCTGCAACAAGTTGTGGAACGCCTCGCGGTTTTCGCTGATGAATCTCGACGGCTTCGATCCCGGCCGCGTGGCCGACGACGAATTGACCGTCGAGGATTCGTGGATCCTAAGCCGGCTGAACACGGTCACGCAGGCGGTGACCGATGCGCTGGCCGAATACCGTTTTGCCGACGCCGCCCGGGTGCTTTACGATTTCGCCTGGGACGAGTTTTGCAGTTTTTACGTCGAGATGGTCAAGGGGCGATTACAGGACGAAGCAAACCGCGTGGTTGCCCAGCGGATGTTGGCCCACGTGCTCGATACGCTGCTGCGGCTGCTTGCATCCGATGATTCCGTTCCTGACCGAGGACGTTTGGCAGCGGCTTGGGCGAGATCGCGCCGGAGCGGGGCATCGACGAAGCCGGCGGCCGGCGGCCGAAAGCGTCATGCTGGCCCCGTGGCCGGAGTGCGATCCGAGTGCGGCAAGACGCGGCGATCGAGGCCCAATTCGCCCGCTTCCAGGAGGTGCTTCGCGCGGTCCGCGACATCCGCGCCCGGCAGGGCGTCGCGCCGAAGACGCCGCTGACGTTCTCCGTCCGCTGCGACGCGGCGATCACTGAACTGCTCAATCCGATGGTTCCCTACTTTGACGCCGCTGGCCAACGCCGAACCCAACGGCATTCGGCCCGGAGGTCGAAGCACCGGCTCTCAGTGCCAACGTGACGCTCTCTGGCATGGAGGTCTACGTCGATCTGGCCGAGTTGATCGACGTGCCCGCTGAGATTGCGCGGAAGCAGCAGGAGGTCGAGAAGTTGATCGGTTTCATTGCATCGAAGGAGAAGAAGCTCGCCAACGCCAATTTCGTCGAGCGCGCCCCCGCCGACGTGGTTCAGAAGGAGCGCGACAGCCTGAAAGAGCTGCAAGACCAACTCGCCGCCGCCCGCGAGGTGTTGGAACGGTTGGAAAAGAAGTGATCGAGAAGCAGACAGCCGGCGGCCAACGGCCGGGGGGATGGGAGTGTAGCCGCTCCGTGCTATAATGATTGCGGGCAAGTTTGCATACCAACGGAGAAGAAGGAAATGACATACCGTGGCCACGTCGAGAATGGTATCGTCGTGCTCGACGATCCGGTGGCTTTGCCGGACGGTGCGCCTGTACAGGTCGATCTACTGAGTGAAGAAGCGGGAACAAGCCTCTACGACCGGCTTAAGTCGGTAATCGGCAAAGCCCAGGGCCTACCTCCTGACGCGGCTCAGAATGTCGATCACTACCTCTACGGACAGCCTAAGCAGCAATGAAGCCGGTGTTTGCCGATACGTCGTTCTACATAGCGGTCGTAAATCCGCGCGATGCGCTGCACGCCGGCGCTGCAAAGTACGCGAGGGATTCTTTCGGTCCCATCATCACGAGCGAGCACGTGTTGGTCGAAGTCGGCAACTGGTTAGCCAAGTCAGACGACAGGGAAGTGTTTGTCCAACTGATGAAGGAAATCCGTGCCGACGATCGCACCAAGGTGATCTCCGGCAGCCCGACGTTGTTTGAGCGCGGGCTTGATCTTTACTCCCGTCGTCCCGACAAATCCTGGTCGCTCACCGATTGCATCTCGTTCGTAGTGATGCAGGAACATGGCTTGACGGACGCGCTCACCGGCGATCATCATTTCGAGCAGGCAGGGTTTCACGCATTGCTCAAGTAGCGGCGGAAACACCGCGGGAACGCCGTCGAGCCGCTTGCCCTCCCGCCCGCTGTAACCTATCCTTGCAGTAACTCTCAACCCGAGCAAGGAGACCGCCATGAAACAACCATTATCCGTTGCCCCGGGCACGAAAATCCGGCTCCGCGATTTCGACGCCGATTACACCGGTGGGCAGAAGAAAGACAAGCGAGCCCAGGCCGAACTCGATAAGAACGTCGCCAAGCTCGACGACCTCGGCTACCGGCTCTACGCCGAAAACCGTCGCTCGCTGCTTGCTGGTGCTGCAAGGCATGGATTCGGCCGGCAAGGACGGCACGATCCGCCACGTGATGGAAGGCTTCAATCCGCAAAGCTGCCAGGTCACGTCGTTCAAGCAGCCCGGCGTCGAGGAACTCGCCCACGATTTCCTCTGGCGGATCTATCGGGCCGCCCCGCGCAAGGGCTTCATCGGCATCTTCAACCGCTCGCACTACGAGGACGTGCTGGTGGTGCGGGTACACAATCTCGTGCCGAAGCAAGAATGGGAAACCCGCTACGAGCGAATCAACCGCTTCGAGGAGATGCTGCACGATGCCGGCACGACGATCGTCAAGGTCTTCCTGCACATCAGCAAGGACGAGCAGCGCCGGCGGCTGCAATCGCGGCTGGACGATCCGAACAAGCGGTGGAAGTTCAGCCGGGCCGACATCGCCGAGCGGCAGTATTGGGACGACTACCAGCGGGCCTACGAAGCCGCCATGACCCGCTGCAACACCGAGCACGCACCCTGGTACATCGTGCCGGCCAACCACAAGTGGTATCGCAACCTGGCGATCAGCCGCATCCTGCGAAAGACGCTGGAAGCGATGGACCCGCAGTATCCCAAGGCCGAAAAGGGCCTCAAGGGGCTGGTCGTGCATAGTCAGAGCGAAGGGGGACGGAGGTGGTTGTCGAAGAGAGTCTTGCAGACCGGGAAACGTCTTCCCGACAACCACCTCCGGCCCTTTCGGTTTCCGGCCTGTGGCAGACGCTGACGGAGAATCCCATGAAGAAGAACGTCACGACAGATCAGTCGCGGCTGTATCTGGGCGTGGACATCGGCGGGACGAAGGTGCAAAGCTCGCTGGTCCGCGAGTCGGGGGAGATCATCGGCCGCGAGAAATGCCCCACGCCGCGCAAGGGCGGCCCGGAGCGGGTCGTGGCCGCCATCGAAAAGTGCATGGACGACATGATCCGCAAGGGCGGCATCACCGCCGACGACCTGACGGCCGTCGGCATCGCCGTGCCCGGCGTGGTCGATCCCGATCGGGGGCTGGTGGTCGTGGCGCCGAACATGCCGCTGACCGGCGTCGATCTCGGCTCGCTGCTGACCGCCCGGTTCAAGACGCCGATCATCCTCGGCAACGACGGCAACTTCGGCGCGCTGGGCGAGACGTGGCTCGGCTCCGCCCGCAATGCCAAGAGCGCGATGTATATCTGCGTCGGCACGGGCATCGGCAGCGGCCTGGTGCTGCGCGGCAAGCTCTGGCGCGGCGATCGCGAGTCGGCCGGCGAGATCGGCCACATGATTATGCAGATCGGCGGGCCGAAATGCGGCTGCGGCGGTCACGGCTGTTTCGAAGCCCTCGCCAGCCGCACCGCCATCGAACGCGACCTGCGCGAGGCCATCTCCGGCGGCCGCAAAAGCGTGCTGCTGGAACTGGCCGGCGGCGATCTCTCGGTCATCCGCAGCGGCATGATCCGCAAGGCCCTCGACGTCGAGGACGAACTGGTCACCGAGGTGATGCGCCGCGCGGCCGAAGTGCTGGGCTACGCCTGCGTCAACGTCCGCCACCTGATCGACCCCGAGGCGATCGTTTTCGGCGGCGGCGTGATCGAGGCGTGCAGCGACTTCATCATGCCGATCATCGAGAACATCGTCGGGCACGGACCCGATGCCCGGCGCCCGCGAGGGCGGCCGCGTGCTGCTGTCGGCCTTGGGCGACGACGCCGTGGTGCTCGGCGCCGTGGCCGCCGCTCGAAAGCTGGTCGGCCGCAGCCCGTTCAAAAAGCGGTTCCACGTTAAGCCGACCTACCCGGAAATCACCCGCGTCGGCGGCGGCGAAATCGCCGTCGACGGCGACGCCTACGGCACGCGACATCTGCATTTCCGTGGCCGGCAAGGTGAAGAAACGCGACGAAGACCAGGCCGAAAAGTGGTACGGCTCGGCCGACGCGGTCGGCCCGAAGGAATTGGAAAAAGTCTGCCGCGGCGGGCCGGAAGTGCTGTTCGTCGGCTCGGGCAAGTCGGACAAGCTCAAACTGACCGACGAAGCCCACCGCTATCTCGCCCAGCGCTCGATCCAATGCGAGATCTTGCCGACGGCCGAAGGTCGCTCGATCGCTACAACCGCTCGAAACTTCGCAAGGCCGCGCTGATCCGCGTGACGAGTTAGTACCTTGGAAAATCGCCCGCAATTTCTCTTCGTCACGTGCCAGGTCGGCGCCGAAAAGGCGGTCAAGGGAGAATTGGCCCGTCGTTGGCCGGCGTTTCGGCTGGCCTTCTCGCGGCCGGGGTTTCTGACGTTCAAACTGCCGGCGGATCACGCCCTGGCCGATGACTTCGATCTGGAATCGGTCTTTGCGCGGGCCTATGGATTCTCGCTGGGCGAGGTTGCCGGAAAAAGTCAGGAAGAGCTTGCCGCCGAGGTCTGGAATCTCTGCAAGGGACGGACGATCCAGCGGGTGCACGCATGGGAGAGGGACCGCAACGAGCCGGGCATCCACCGCTTCGAGCCCTCGATCACTGCGGAGGCCGCTGGAGACGCACCGGTGCCTCTTTCAGCGCTGCCCGCGCCCCCAGAACCTGGCAAAAAACGCCGAGAATCCGACGGCACCCGCCCGAGAGGGCGAACTGATTCTCGACTGTGTGATGATCTCCCCCAAGCAGTGGTGGGCCGGTTTCCATCGGGCGAAGCTGATCGCCTCGCGGCATCCTGGCGGAATGATGTCGTTGGAGTTGCCGGCCGATGCGGTGTCGCGGGCGTGGTTGAAGATGGAAGAGGCGCTGCGATGGTCGCAGTTGCCCATTCCACGCGGCGCCCGGGTCGCCGAGATCGGCAGCGCGCCGGGCGGGGCAAGCCAGGCCCTGCTCGCTCGCGGCCTGATCGTCACCGGCATCGACCCGGCCGAAATGGCCCCGGCCGTGTTGAATCATCCCCGTTTCACTCATATTCGCCGCCGCAGTATGGAAGTGCGGCGGCGCGACTTCCAACGAATCCGCTGGCTGACCGCCGACATGAACGTCGCTCCGCAGTATACGCTCGACGCCGTCGAGGCAATCGTCGCGCATCCGCGGATCAGCATCCGCGGCCTGCTGTTGACGCTGAAGCTCCCGCAGTGGGCGCTGGCCGCAAGCCTGCCGGAGTATGTCGCCCGCATCCGAAGCTGGGGATTCAACCAGATTCTCGCGCGGCAGCTTCAATATGACCGTCGAGAAGTATGCGTAGCTGCCCTACAGCGACCGTTTCGCCGAAAACCGTCGGCTGGATAAACGAGCCGGCGCCTTCTATCGATCACCGTGCCGGTTGTTCGGGAATTTCTGTCTGTCCCGTTGGGCCCATCTTTCGCCGCGAGCAAATCGCTTAGCCCATGTGGTGAAAGGTGCGAAGTTGGAGGGGGAAGCAGCGAGTCGTTCAAGGAATTGGGAAGATCGTCGCCGATTCACGTCGTATTGCGCGACACGCCATGGCGCCGCCTAGTTGACGCCGACGAAAACCCTCCCTACAATAACCCATCTTGTTCCATCCTTCATGTCTTCCTAGAGTATCACGGCAGGAGAAGCTTCAATGTCATCGAGCTGCAATCGACTTCGCGTCGGATATTCCATATTGACTGTTGTTGTGATGATTGCCGTCCTGGCAATTCAACGGACAGCGAGTTTCGCCGCCGATAAGCCGGTCGACGTTAAGCGACCGGCAATCGCGTCAGATTCCGTGAAAGCACCGCTTGCCGACAACTCGACGCAGCCGGAAAGCTCGACAAGGTCCCACAAGTCTGCCGAAGAGAAGAAGAAGTCCGACGCGCAAACTAAGAAGACCGTCGAACCGCAGAAGAAGAACGAATTGAAGAAGAAGCCGGCGGCCGATACGGTCGGCGAGCCCTTGGCGCCGGGCATGATGCAATTGCTCCGCGACGAAATCGTCACGGGCCTCAATCGCCGCGGCAACGCCTATCGTTTCGCCCAGTTCCAGCGATCCATGATCGGACAGGTGAACTCTTCGGCCGGCAGATATACCGGCTCGGAGTTGGCGGGCAATTGCCGCCTGCGATGGTACGACCACATGATGCACAACGTACTGGCGGCGCCGGCCGAAGCCGAGCGGTTCACCCGCGAGTTGCATGTGGCGGCGTGCGACGACCACGAGGGGCTCGCCAAAGTGCTGGCCATCGCCGCGGCGAAGCTCGACCTTGTGCCAAAGAAGGTCAACAAGCTCGCGCCGCCGTCGTCGCCCGAGCAGGCGCTCGACGCCATCCAGCAGGCGATTACCCGAGGCCCAGACCGCCTACTGCGCCGCGCTGGCGCCGTTAAATAAGTCGGAGATCCAACAGTTGCAGACGTATCTGGTGCCCGTGCTCTCGACGCAGAATCAGGTCGGCCACACGTTGATCGATCGCGGCACCGGGCGGCAGTTGTGCGACCTGATGGAGAAGATGGACCGCGAGCGCGCTGCTGGACGCCGCCAATGCCCTTGCTCCCATCGCCGACGTGCGACTGCTCGAACAACTCAAGTCGCTTCCGGCCGACGGCAACGTGAAGGTAACCGGTGTGACCGGCCGAGTGCTGGCGAAGATCGGCACCCCCAGCGGCGCGATCGTCGTCGGCGGCAAGGAACCGAACACTTACGAACTTGACAGGATGCGCGACGTGGCCGCGGTGATCGACCTCGGCGGCGGCAACACCTACTACGAAGGCACCGTCGGCATCGATCGGCCCGTGCTGCTGGTCATTACCCTCGGCGGCAACAACACGTTCTCCGGCAGTCAGCCGGGCATCCAGGGCGGCGCGGTCCTCGGCGTCTCGATGCTGCTGACCCTCGGCGACAACAACACCTACGATGGCCAGGGACGTCGCCCAAGGTTCGGCCTTGGCGGGCGTCGGCATCCAGATCGACTACGGCGCGCCACAACCGCTACCGCGGCATCCGCCGATTGCAGGGTCAGGCCATCGGCGGAGTCGGCATCCTCATGGGCCGCGGCGGCACACAACGACTATCACGCCGCACTGTGGGCACAGGGCATGGGCGGCCCGTTCGGATTCGGCCTGTTGGACAACGTCAAGGGAAACAACCATTACTACTGCGGCGGAATGTGGCGCAGATTCGTACTATCCCGAAACGCCCGGCTACGAAGGCTGGGGACAGGGCGTCGGCGGCGGCCTGCGAGCGGTGGCCGCGGCGGCATCGGCGTGATCCTCGACGGCGGCGGCGAAAACACCTATGAGTTCGACTATCTCGCCCACGGCGGCGGCTATTGGTGCGGCCTGGGTTTCGCCCGCGATTTCGGCGGAAACACCAAACGACTGATTACGCAAACCGCCTACAACGGCGGCCCCCGCGCCTACCAGAGCTACGGGCGATTCAATTGCGGCTGGGGTTGCCACTACGCGATGGGCTTCCTCTTCGACGACTCGGGCGATGACGTCTACGAAGGCACGATCATGGGCACCGGCATGGCCTGGGACTGCTCGATGGGCGTGTTGTGCGACTTCGCCGGAAACGACCACTACACCGCCACCGGCGGCATCGTCCAGGGGAGCGGCGCCCAAATGGGCTTCGGCATCCTCTTCGACTACCGCGGCGACGACGTCTACGAAGGCTACGGCCAGGCCTACGCCAACCCGAGCATCTCCTACCACCACTTGCCCGAGTGCGGCGGCAACTTCAGCTTCCGTCGTCGACTACGGCGGCAAAGACACCTACGGCTGCGGCGCCGAAAACAATGGCTATATCCAACGGGGAGACGTCGGGCGGTTTCCTGATCGATCGTCCAAGACAGGAAGAGATCGAACACACGGCAACCGCGGCGGTCTCGGGCGAGCGGCCCGCGTCCGGCTCGTAAGAAGAACCAATGGCCTGACGTTGTAGCCGGCGAGCTTGCGTCGCCGCTGACTGTGGCGTTACTGTCGCACGGCGAGCAAGCTCGCCGGCTAAACAGTTCCACGGAGGTTTTTCGATGATCTATATCCAGCGAAGTGTGGCCATCGGCGTTTCGGCGGCTTTTTTGCTCCTTTCGATCGGGGCTGTTCGCCCGCGGCGACGATGCGACCGCGAAGACGGCGGCGGCCGCTAAAACGGCCAAGGGTTCCGCCGCTCCGCCGGCGAAAGCCAAGCCGCAACTCAGCCCGGAATTGGCGGCGCTCCGCGACCAGGTCCGCCAGCAGTTGGCCGCGCAGCAGAAGCAGCCGTTCAACACGCAACAGAACTCCGCCACCGAAATCCTCAGCGTCTGCCTCGCTTTCGGATGCGACAGCCGAGGTCTCGCTGAGGGCCCCGACGGAAGACGAATCAACGCCATCGCCTGCCTCTGCTAGAATTATCCCTGCCAGGGTTTCGAGTTGCTCGGCTCCTACAAGCAATCACCTCGCCGCGCAAGATCGGCTACGGATATCAAGAGCATCCGGGCGAGTTCCTGGCGATGCTGGCCATGTCGCGCGTGGCCGACGTTACCCGGTGCGTGTCGAACGGGAAAATGCGCAAAGTCGCCGACTTGGTCGAGGCCGAGAAACTCGGCTGCCGCTCCGGCAGCGACTCTGTCGCTGAAGCTGATCGGATTGGCCCACTACGTCACCGAGCCCGAGTGGAAGAACGATCTTGGCGAAACCTGGTCGATCGGCCGCATGATCGACGACGAACTCGCCAAGCCGGCCGCCACGGCCTCCGAAGGCGGGCTGAATCGCCTGCTGGGCATCAGCTATGCCGTCGCACGCCGCGCAAAGACGCGGCCAGCCGATCGAAGGCGCATTCCTGCGGGCGCAGAAGTACGTCGCGCCAGTGCCAGGAGTACGCCCTGCGGCTGCAAAACGCCGACGGCAGTTGGGGACCGTACTTCCTCGCCGCCAGAACCGCCGGCGCCGATGCCGCTCTCCGCACTTGCGATCGACCGGCCGACGTCCTGGAATGGCTGGCCATCTCGTTGCCCGAGGAGAAGCTCACCGATCCCCACATGGTAAGCGGCGTCGAATGCGTTCTCCGCCTGGTCGGCAGCGAGCGCTACCAGTGGAACGCTCCGTCGCTATCGACCCGCGAGATCGTCTCGCTGGGGCACGCCCTGCACGCGTTGGCGATCTACGACCAACGGGCGTTCGCACGCTTCGACACCAGCGAGAAGCCCTCGGCGACCGCCGCCCGCACCGATGAGTCGGCATCGCGGTAGCGACGTGATGCGATCGTCGAAAAAGCCCTGCAAGCAAGACTATTCGCCGGTATTCCAGTTCGCCGCTGGCATCCACGATCGTGCGACTGCCGGTTGGTCGCCGTAGCCGAGATGCGGACGAACACCGAGGTCAGGGCCGATCAGTTTTCGACTGTAGGAGGCGACTCCTGTCGCCGATTGCCCGGATTACGGCCATATTTCGGCGACAGCAGTCGCTTCCTACATCCCCATTGTGAAAAACTGAGTGGCCCTGACGCCGAGGTCGACTGGTTGGCGGTAAAGCCAGGGACTTGTTAAAATAGAGGCTGCTGCAATTCAGGGACGACCATGAAGAACAACCCCTTGCCGCGGTTGGATGAGCATTCAGAAATCCGCGAGACGCTGCTCCCGTTTTGTCGATTGAAGAGGGGCGACGTCTGGGAGGATTCCGTTGCGGGGCATCGCGTGGGGTGTCTCGACGCGTCATCACGCGAGCAGGTCGAGTGTCTTTTGGATGGCCAAAGGGCGTCACTTGCCATCCACGATCCGCCCTATAATCTGGTCGCGTTTGATGAGCGTCCTTTGCGGCAATTCATCGACTGGTGTACATCATGGGTAGAAAACACCGAACGAATTCTGACGGCCGATTCATCGCTGTACGTATGGCTTGGCGCTGACCAAAATGGCGGTTTTCAGCCGTTGCCGGATTTCATGGTAATGATGCGGTCGCAGCCCTTTCGCCCTCGCAGCTTTATCACTATGCGGAATCAGCGGGGATACGGCACCCAGAGGAATTGGATGGCGGTCAGGCAGGAACTGCTGTACTACACCAAAGGAAGTCCTCCGTTTCATGTCGGCGCCGAATACACCGACATCCCCAAGATCCTTCGCGGATACTACAAAGAGGTCGGCGGGACCGTCACCGAGAATATCGAGAGAGGCAAATCTGCCAACATCCGCGCCGGAAATGTCTGGGTGGACGTGCAACAGGTGTTCTACCGCATGGAGGAGAACGTATCGGGCTGCTATGCCCAGAAGCCAATCAAATCGGCCGATCGCATCATCGGCGCAAGCTCGGCCCCTGGCGATACGGTCGTTGATTTCTTCTCACATTCGGGCACTACTCTTTTGAGTGCGGAGATCAATGGGCGGCGATGCGCCACGATGGATATCGATCCGCTTTTCTGCGAAATCACGATCCGCCGCCTCGAACATTTTCGTCGCACTGGCCGCCTGGGTTGGCAAAACGGCCATCCGTTCGAGAGTGAGTGCGTTTGCCGATCAAATGGCATCCTTCAGGACACAAATGCCGTCGCGTCCAAGCCGGCTGTCAGACAACCATCGCTGTTTTGAGAACTGCTATGGAGAAACTCCGCGCCGAACTTGATGACTTCATAGCGACACTGCCCAATGCCGAAGCGTTCCGTGCAAGCCTTGACACGCTGATTTCGGTGTACCCGTTCAATGAGTACGAGTATATCATCGCCGCCTTGTTAGCTGCGAACAAGCTGACGCATGATGAGTACACGGAACTCCGAGACGCATACATTGCTCGGAATCTGTTTCTCTATATCTTTGAAATCAGCGCACCGCGGGGATTTGGAGAAGCCTGGGCACAAGGACATCTGAAGGAACTTGTGCCAGAGCTCCAAAAACCGTCGAAGAAGTTAGACCCCTCCTATTCTGGTGAGTATGATTTTCTGCTGGACGGCCACATAAAGATCGAAGTCAAAGCATCTCGCGCAGTGGACTTTGACAGTGACGCGCCGCTCTACGTCAAGGCGTTGGCTTCGGATTCGATCAAACGATTCGATATGAACTTCCAGCAAGTCAAGCCCGCCTGCTGTCATGTCTTTGTCTGGATCGGCGTTTGGCGCGATGTGATTCGTCACTGGGTGCTGACATCCACAGATGTGAGTTCCAACCGTTATTACTCGACAGGTCAGCACCGTGGAAACGTGGGTGAAGGCCAACTTCATCTAAACCGCGACAACATTGGCGAATTCTCGATGTATGAGGTTCAGTCAAATCAACTCGCGGCCGCCGTCCGCAGTGCCTACGAACGACAACCGGAATAGGTGGGATTGGCGAAATCAATGTTGCGGCGCTCGCAGCCGCGCTGACACGCCAACCTTATCGCCCCAGGATCAGCCAGATCACCGCCATGCGGACGGCCACGCCGTTGGTGACTTGCTCCAGGATCGCCGATTGCGGGCCGTCGGCCACCTCGGGCGTCACCTCGACGCCGCGGTTGATCGGGCCGGGGGCCAGGATCAGCACGTCGGGCTTCGCCGCGGCCAAGCCGCTCGCGGTCCATCGCGTACAGGTGGGCGTATTCCCGCACCGACGGGAACGGGCCGGGTGGTCTGCCGCTCGAACTGAATCCGCAAGCAGGTTCAACACGTCGACCCGCGGCAGGATTTCGTCGAGGCTGTAGGAATACTCGACGCCCAGCTCTTCCCAGCGGGGCGAAACCAGCGTGGACGGCCCGCAGACGATCACGTGGGCCCCGAGCTTTTTGAGCCCCCAGATGTTCGACCGCGCGGTGCGGCTGTGGGCGATGTCGCCGACCAGGGCGACCGTCAGGCCGGCGAGCCGGCCCTTGCGCTGGCGGATGGTCATGATGTCCAACAGGCCCTGCGTGGGATGTTCGTGCGGCCCGTCGCCGGCGTTGATCACGCCGCAGCGAGAGGTTTTGGGCCAGCAGTTGCGGCGCGCCCGGCGTGCGGTGGCGGACGACGACCAGGTCGATGCCCATCGCCTCGATGTTCTTGGCCGTGTCGATGAACGTCTCGCCCTTCGAGAGGCTGCTGGTCGAGGCCGAGAAATCCAACGTGTCGGCCCCCAGCCGCCGGGCGGCCAGCGCGAAGCTGTTCCGCGTGCGGGTCGAGTTCTCGAAGAACAGGTTGACGCAGGTCTTGCCGGTCAGCAGCGGGATCTTCCGCTGGCCGTTGGCCGCCGCCTGGTCGAAACACCTCGGCCTTGTCGAGGATCAAGCGTGATCTCCTCGGCCGAAAGGTCTTCAAGCCCCAGCAGATGCCGCCGCTGCCAAGTCTTGCCTGGAAGCCGGGCCGAAAGTCGATCGTTGCGGTAGTCATGTTCCGCCTCCTGAAGCCAGGACGTGGGAACGCGGGATACGCCGAAGCAGCCCGGCAAACTGCTCCAAGCTCTGAATATCATCAAAACCAGGCCGAGGCCGGGCTTTGAATTGGGGCGCAAGTCCATCCACGTAATTCCCTGCCTTACACGCTCACCCGCCAACGCTTGTTGAACAGCCACAGGATCGAGCCCAAGAATCGCCAGGTTGAAGAGCGCGTAGAACGCCAAGTAGCCGCAGAACACCGGCCAATTGGCAGTGATCGCCGGCGCACGACAGCGGCGCCGGCGGTCTGCGACGTGCTTGCGGCAATTGACAGCGGCAGGCTGAACGACGCCGCAAACGGGCTGGTGAACGTCAAGTCGGTGAATCCAGGCCGTCGCCGGCGACGCGGGAAACAACAGCCGCGCGAACCACTCGACCGCCAGCGGCACCGCGTACAGCAGCAGGATCACCACGTAGGTGGTCATCATGCTCACCGTCGTCTTGCGGAAGATCACCGAGCAGAACATCGCCAGCGACGGTGGTCGTCAGGCTGCTCACCGCGATGATCGCCACGTAGCCGAACATCGTCGGCATGTCGGCCCAGTAGGTCCACGGCGGCAGCAGGCACGCCAGCAGCAGCGGCCAGACCAGGAAGCTCGTCAGCACCATCGAAATCCGCAGGCCCGAGAACAGCTTGCCCCAGAGGATCTGCCAGGGCGAGAGGGTCGTGGTCAGCAGCAGTTCGAGCGTCTCGCGTTCGCGTTCGCTGGTGACGGTGCCGGCCGAAAAGACCGGCCCGACGAGCATGTTGAACAACAGCACGTAGCAGGCGTACCACGGGGCCATCTGCGGCGCGATGTACATGCAGCCGGCCATCAGCGAACAGCGCCAGGAACATGCTCAACTGGATCACCAGCCGCAGCATCAGCGTCCCCTGGCCGAACAGCTCGCTCCGCATCTCCTTGTCGTAGACCGGATTCAGCCCGTCGTGCCATCAAGTCGGTCCGCTTCGGCGGGGCGAAGAGCTTGTCGGGAAACTGGTCGCTGCGGATGACCATGCCCACGGCCTTCCGCTGCTCCAGGTCGGGATCGACGACGTCCTTGGCCTCGGCGCCGACGTCGGGCGGATGCAGCAGCCGCCGCGTCGTGGCCACGAACAGCACCGCGCAGACCACGGCGCAGCCGCCGGGAATCACGAACGCCAGCATCACCAGCCGAAACTCGCGCCGCCTCCTCGAACAGCCTGATAGAACAGCACGCCGAACAGCACCATCGGCAGGATCATCAGATAGGAGACCACCAGGGCGGCGATGGTCCGCGTGAAGTAGCTGCTGGCCGCCACGCAGATCATGCCGAACGTGACCACCGAGGCCGCCATCGCCAGATACGTGGCCAGCACTTCCTAGAGCGACACGCCGCCCAGCGGCAGGCAGAGCATCACGATCGGCAGCGAGGCGAACACCAGCACGGCCAGATGGCTCAGCGAGGCCAGCAGCTTGCCCACCACGATCGCCCCCGGCCGCATCGGGCTGGCCAGCAGCATCTCGTAGGTCCGCCGTTCCTTCTCGCCGGTGATCGTCCCGGCCGCAAAGCTCGGGCGCCATCAGCGACAGCAGCACGTACTGGCCCAGGAAGAACAGATTGACCAGCTGCCGCGCCTCGGCCGGGCTGCTGGTCAGATCGAGCCGCTGCTGCTCGGCCACGCCACGTAGACCACCGCCCCCAGCAGCGCCACATAAACAAACAGCAGCACGAACCCCCGCTTCATGCGGAGGTTCACCAGCAGTTCGCGTTGCAGAACGGGGTTTTCGAGGAGGTACATGGGCGTTGGAGTGGTTGCCGGATGAGGGGTGAAAGATGAAAGATGAAGGATGAAAGATGAGAGATGAAGGGGTGTCACCCTGAAATCTCGCCGTCTCCTTCCGCTCCTATGACGAGTTGCCATCTCTCATCCCGAATCCCCGTCTCCTATCGTTTCCTATCTTACCTCTTCGGATCATGTTCGTTCTGTACGGAAGTCGTGTAATTGAACAGCTTACGGCAAAGGACTCATACTCCTTGATGAGCACCGCACACTCGCTTTCAACGCGGCTTGCTGAGCCAGTCTCCGCCAGAGTACTGAAGGTGCTCGATCGTTTCCTCGGCACTGGCGTAGGACCTAGCCAGGTAGTGCAGGTACTCGGGCTTGTATTGTCGGAGTGCGTGTCCTTCCACAATCTGCGCTGAAGTGCTCTTGCTCGACCGCCGGATCTGGGAGCCTTCCTCATAAAGCTCATGTTTCGGCAGCGTGAGAGAGATGGCATGAACTCGCAGCGCCAAAGCGTGTGCCATTCGATATACCTCCAGCTTCTCGTGCGGCTGTACGCTTCGCCGACAATCTGTCCGTGTCATTATCCCTCGTCCCGTACATCGTTCGTCCTCCTCATCCCTCATCTCTCATCCCTCGTCTCACGCCACCGCCCCCTTCGTCACCAGCATAAACACGTCCTCCAGCGTCGGCTCCTTCTCGGCGAAGGAACTGATGCGCACGCCGCCGGCGACCAGCCGCTCCAACAGCGCGGCCGTCTGCTGGTCGTCGGCGGCCAGCTCGACGGTGACGTGGTTGTTCTCGATCTGGACGTCGCGGGTTTCGGGCAGGCTGCGGAGGATCGACACGCCGGCCTCCATGTTCTCGAGGAACTTGATCCGCACGATCGCGGTTGCGCTGGATGCGGTGATAGACCTCGTCGATCGGGCCGTGCATCAGCAGCTTGCCGCGCTCGATGATGCCGATCGACGTGCAGCAGTCGGCCAGCTCGGTGAGGATGTGGCTCGAAATGAGGATCGTCTTGCCCATCCGCCGCAGCTCCTTCAACAGCGCCTTCACCTCGACCCGCGCCCGCGGATCCAGGCCGCTGGCCGGCTCGTCGAGGATCAGCACGGGCGGGTCGTGGACCAGCGTCTTGGCCAGGCAGAGCCGCTGCTTCATGCCGCGCGACAGGCTGTTGACGAACGTCTCGCGCTTGCCGCGTCAGGTCGAGCAGATCCAGCACGTCGCCGATGACCTGCTTGCCGGCGGCCGCGGGGAATCTGATAGGCCACGGCGAAGAAATCGAGAAACTCCCAGACCTTCATGCCGTCGTAGACGCCGAAGTTGTCGGGCATGTAGCCGACGCTGCGGCGGACGCCCAGCGGGTCCTTGTTCACGCGATGCCCGTTGACGATCCCGTCGCCGCCGGTGGCCTTCAGCAGCGTGGCCAGGAAGCGGATGGTGGTGCTCTTGCCCGCCCCGTTGGGCCCGATGAAGCCGAACATCTCGCCGGGCTCGATCTTCAGGCGTCAGGCCATCGACGGCCAGCAGGTCGCCGTAACGCTTCGTGAAATTGATCAGTTCGATCATGTTTGCGGGCTCTATTGCGGTGTCTGCTATCGTGCTTGGCAGATTCTGTATCCGGCTGCGGCGGTCTGCCGAAGCCATAGCCGAGGTGGGCGATGACCGACGATGCCGCGGCGGACCTGCGGCGCCGCCGGCTTGATCGTCAGGCCCGGCAGATCGTCGTCGACCAGCCGATCAACCGAACCTCGCCGGCGTCGAGCGTCTGCGCGTCCTGGCCGAGATCGAGCAGATCGCGAAGGCTCAGTGTCCCGGGGCCGTCGCGCGACGCGCTCAGCGGCGACTCCTCGCGCTGGCCGGGCCAGAGCGGCTTGGCGCAGGTCGGCGGCGTCGAGTGTGTTCCAATGGACGGGGATTCCGGCGGCGGCGGTTGAATCGGTGACGACTGAAGTGCCCATCCCTCCGGTCGCTGCGGCGGGAACCTCGCCGATCCAGGCCGCTTCCAACTCGCCGAAGCCCGTCTTCCGCAGCAGCCCCACGCCGTGCAAGTTCAACGCCGAGCGGTTGACCAGCTTGCAGGTCTGGTCGGCGCCCTCGACCAGCGAAATGCCGCCGCCGAGGTCGAGCATCTCTTCGCTGTGGACCAGGCCGGTCGAGTTGGAATTGACGGGAAAGCCCGACAGCGTCGACCTGCTCGCCGCGGTGGCAAGTCAGCTTGCGGCGGCTGCTCCCCATACGGCATGTTGAAACTGTCCCGGCCGGCCGACGGCCGGAAACGGCAGCACGCCGCGCCGGGATCGTCGCATTGCAGGTCGTAAGTAGGTGGTCAACGAAGTATACAGGGCGTCGTAGCGGGTGACGTCCGCGCGGGGATAATCGCCTTGAATCTCCGCCACGGCCACCTCGGTTTGCAGCCGGACGAAGCCGATGTCGAGCTGGGCCAAACGAATGACCGTGACCGTGCATACGACGGCGATCAGCGGCGCGGCGACCCAGGCCCACTCGACGCGTCCCAGCGCGCGAAACAGCCCCAGTTCACCGGCACCAGCACGACCAGGTAGATCGCCATGACCCACATCACGAAGGTGCGATTGGGGATTTCGATGCGGGCGGCGTTTTGCAGCGTCTCGCGGGCTGCGTGCGGCCACCGGGTTGAAATCGTTCCACGCCGCCACGCCCGGCGCCGGGCCCGACCTCGTCCGCTCATACGCGGTTCATGCGGCTGCCCGTAGTTCCGATGGCGATCGCGTCCGGACCGCTCGCACGCGACCGGCGTCGGCGCCATACGTGGTGAACGGGACGCCCGCGTCGCGGGCGAAATAGCGCAAGTCCGAGATCCGCCCGGCATCGAGCCGATTGCGCGCCGTCGGCCCATTGAGCAGCGGCTCGCCGTCGCTGTCCGACGACGTATTTTCGCGGCGGATGGCGAAGCAGCATCGCGCTGAAGACCTCGTCGCACCCCGGCCAGTCGGCGAACTCGCGCTCGGACAAGCGAAAGGCGGAGACGACGATCCGCCCGCGTCCCACGCGGCGTTCGGCCAGCATTTTGCCGGTCGCCGGGCACGAATTCGGCCTGCGGATGCAATCTGCAGGCGGATGCCGCTCCACGGCCGCGCCGGCTGAAGCGGCCGAATCGGCTTGCCCGAGAAGGCATTTAACTCGTGAAGCTCCGCCGGGCCCAACTTGCAGGCGCCGACCGACAATGCGGGCAGATAGGGGGCGAGAAAACTGCCGCGGAGCGTGTCGAGCGTGTCGGGACCGCTGAGGATCAACTGCCCGCCCCAGTGCAGCCAGTCGAGCATCGCCTGCTGCTGCGCCGGGTCCAAGCGCGCGTCGGCGCGGCGTCGTCCCACAACACGCACGCGATGCTGGTCCACTGGTTGGCGGACGACGGCAGCGGCGGCCGCCGATCGGTCCCCAACATCGCCACGCGATAGTACGGCGCGGCGACGTTGTCCAAGCTGCTCGGCGGGCAGATCGAATGCAGCTTCTTGACGTACTGGTACGATTCCGGCGTTCGCGCCAGCACCACGAGATAATACTGCCACGAAGGCATGACGCCCATCAACTGCTCGGGGCCAAACTCTTTGACGTGACGGCCGCCCTGGCCGGCGTTGAAGTAGTACGTGATCGACGCATTCTTGCCGCCGGGCGGAATGAACAGCACCGACTCGAGCGATTTGACCTGCTTCTTCGGCAAGGCCATGTCGCGGCAGACGGCCAGCTCGAACGGCGTGTCGCCAGATCGGCAGCGGGTTGCCCGTCGCGGTCGGTCGGCGGTCACTTCCAACTCGCCGACAAAGTCGAAGTGGTTGGCCTTGACCTCTTCCAGCGACACGCAGGTCCAGTGCCCCGGCTTGGCGTAACAGCCGATCATCGGCTGCTCGGTCGGCGGACGCGACACCAGGAATTTCGCCTCGAAATCGGGCTTGAGCCGCTCTTCCTCCGCCTTCTTCCGTTCGAGCTCCTCCTTCTCGAGCTCTTCCGGCGTCTTTGGGCGGCGTGTGGCGACACCCGCCGCAACCGGGCAGAATCGCCAGGCAGCACAAGCAGCAACCCGATGCAGATCAGCCGCGCCATGCGTCTCTCCATTCCGCCGCTACCGAGCGAGAGGGACGGAGGAGGTTGTCGGCAGAGCGTTTTCCCTTCTCGCCAACGTTTTCTCGACAACCTCCTCCGTCCCCTTCCGCCATCCGGATGAGTGCGACCAGTATACCATTTGTCTGAACCGCTGCCCACGGCCCATTCGGACTGCCCCCAAGAAGGTCGCCTAGGCCGGCTCCAGCACTTGCAGGCTCATGCTCAGCCGAAGTTGTTCGGCCTTTTGGAAATACTCGGCCATGTGAATGGTCTTCAGATGAGCGGAGAGCGCGGCGATGCTCTCCCATTTCTCGACGACTACCAGCGTGTTGTCCCGAATCGGATCTTGCGCGGCCAGCCCGCTCGGCGTGTCGATCATCGTCGTATACGCGACGCAGCCCGGTTCCGCCCGAACCTTCGGCGTCAGCGTGCGGAACACGTCGATCAGTTCCCCGCGCCGCCCCGCCGCAACTTGGATTGTGGCAATGACACAGATCATCGTGAGAGTTCTCCTAACTGCCTCAGTAGGTCAGCAATAACCGATCGGCAACCACTTCGTCTTCAAGGGTTTGTCCATTCATCTGAAAACGACGCAGCATGGATCGACCACAGTCAACAAGAACCTCGCTATCGAAGAGTCCTTTCGGAAGCGGAACGTGGCACGCATGGTTCCCGGATTTTTTACTGCCATCGATGCTCAGAGCAACATACACGCCTCGCCATTTGCACCGTGCGATCGCCTCAAACAGCCGTCCCAGGCTAAAACCTTGCGCGCCGTAGAGGATGCTCTGCGAATGCGAGTAGGGAGGATCACAATACACCAAGTCTCCGCGATTCGCCGTATTGAGGGCGTCCTCAAAATCCATGGCAGCGAAGTCCGTGCCTTGGATCCTTGCGTTCCATTGATTAACGCGCCGCGCGAAACTGCTGGGCGAGATGGGCCTGTGAATTCCACAGGGCGTTGACATGTATCCGTCGGCCTGCCGAAATCGCACGACGCCGCCATAGCAAGCCCGGCACAGAAACACCAGATCGGCGCCATTCGGACGCGCGTTGTATGCAGCCTTGATCCTTTCGTACTCCACCACCTTTTCACCTCGCATCATCGCATGCCAGCGATCGGCATACCAAGCGATGAGCGTTTCGGGCGATGCCTTCAGCGTCGTCCAGATTTCAACAAGAGGGCCGAAAGCGTCGGATGCCAGGGCACGCTGCGGAGCCAAGGTGCCAAGGACCGCTCCACTTCCGAGAAATGGCTCGAAGTACGTGCCGAATCGCGAAGGAAAGAAGGATGCGATTTCGTGGGCGAATCGCTGCTTATTCCCGATCCATTTCAACAATTGCAGCCGAAACGGCGCTCGTACCGCCAGCGATCGGTCTTCAAATAGGAGTTGTTGCGATTCCATTGCTGCCCTGCCACGTCAAGTCCATTCCCCGACAGCGACGATCAGCATATCCGATTTTGGGATAGTCGTCAAGCCACGCTATAGTATGCCGCATGTCCAAACGTAATTCTCTCACCGAACAAGCGCGTCTTCAAGCCCTCTTGAAGAGTCTTCGCACAAAGGCGGGGCTTCGGCAAGTCGATTTGGCCGAGAAGCTTCGCCAGCCCCAGTCTTTCGTGAGCAAGTTTGAGTCGGGCGAACGGCGATTGGATATCCTCGAACTCCGCCAGGTCTGCAGAATACTCGGCGTTTCGCTGGAACAATTCGCTGCCAGGTTGGAGGACTCGCTCAAGTGAAACCCGACCCGCGGTTCCTCAAGCAAGATAAGACGTTCTGGGCAAACGTTCGCACCGTCAGCCAGCGTGTCGGATACACGGTTCGTGGAAAAGGACTTATCAAGGTTCCGAATCTCGATGAAATCGCCAGGGCTTTGGAAGACCTCGGCCTCGGCACAACTCACATTGTCGGTCCCAAAGGACGGCCAACACGACTTGGTCGTCTCTTGCAACACTACTTCAGTTACCGCGCGGCGGCGCTCAACAAGATCGTTGAACCTCTGTTGATGGACGCCGAAGAGGCGAGGAGGCTTTTTGAGGAAGTCCGCGCCGAACTGAAATGCTCTCGTCTGCCGCCGATGAATAAGCAATCCAAAGAGAAAAAGCAGCCGGCGTATCTGACCGCGATCGTCAATATGCTGATCGAAGCCAACGCGGGAGGGTATCCGTGTGATTACGATCCCCGCATCCTGACAACAATTACCAAGAATGGAGCCCCGCTCAGAACGTTCGCTCGACGTCTTGACGGAGCGTTTCCGGCGGCAGTGAATCCGGTGGCCGTTTGGGAGATCAAGGAGTATTACTACACGACAACGTTTGGAAGCCGCGTCTCCGACGGAGTCTATGAAAGCCTGTTGGACGGAATGGAAATTGAAGAACTCCGCGAGCACGAGAGCGTCGACGTAAAGCACTTTCTCATCGCGGACGCCCGCTTCACCTGGTGGGTACAGGGAAAATCCTATCTCTGCCGCATCGTCGATATGCTTCACATGGGCTACGTCGACGAAGTCCTGTTCGGCCGCGAAATCGTCAACCGATTGCCGGCTCTCGTGAGAGAATGGGTCAGAGAGGCACGTCGGCGAAAGATTCCACTGCGGCAGTAGACCTTATCTTGACGCTCGCATGAGAGACGCGGACTTTTTTCGCCGCGTAGCCCTCACAGCGCGCGGCGAATCCGCCGGATCGGGCGGCCGAAGACGGGCTTCGGCGGCGGCGGTTCGTACTGCTCGTCCATCTCCAAATCCAGTTCCCCGGTCGGCTGCGGCTTGGCCAACGCCACGAAGCCGGGAACCTCGTCGCGCTTCAGCAGGCGGTTGATCCGCATCTCGATCCGCGTCAGTTCATTGCCCTCTTCGGGCGTGACGAACGTGAAGGCGATGCCTTCGCGGCCCATCCGGCCCGTGCGGCCGACGCGATGCACGTAGTCGTCGCAAAACTGCGGAATATCGTAGTTGATGATGTGCGAAATCGTCGTCACGTCGATGCCGCGGCCGACGACGTCGGTGGCCACCAATATCTTCGTGCGGCCGTCGCGAAAATGCCGCATCACCCGGTCGCGGGCCGATTGCTGTAGGTCGCCGTGGATCGTATCGACCGCCTTGAGCTTTTCCGACAAACGGCGGCAGACCTTGTCGGTCCCGCGCTTCGTGCGGCAAAACACGATCGCCTGCCGGGGGTTCTCGCGCTCGAGCAGTTTCACCAATAGCTCGAACTTCCGCTCGGGATCGACCGTGAAGTACGACTGCTCGATCGTCTCGACCGCCAGGTCCTTGGTCGAAAAATCGACCATCTGCGGGATCGCGCATGTAGCGCTGGGCCAGCCGCTTGACCGGCGGCGGAATCGTGGCGCTGAGCAATAGCGTTTGCCGGCCTTGCGGACAGCGGCGCAGAATCTTCTCGATGTCCGGGCGAAAGCCGATGTCGAGCATCCGGTCGGCCTCGTCGAGAACGACGAAGCGGATGCCGCCGAGCACCAGCGAACCGCGGCTGATCATGTCGATTATCCGGCCGGGCGTGCCGACGACGATCTCCGCCCCGCGCCGCAGATGTTCGACCTGTTGCCGGATCGGCTTGCCGCCGTAGACCGCCACCACGCGAACGTCGTGGCCGAAGGCCAGTTTGACGCACTCGTCGCGCACCTGGACGGCCAGTTCGCGGGTGGGAAGCAGCACGAGGGCCTGCACGCCGGGGTTCTGCGAGCGCGGTTCGAGGCGTTCGAGAATCGGCACGCAGAAGGCGGCGGTCTTGCCCGTGCCCGTCTGCGCCTGGCCCATCAGATCGATGCCTTGCAGCGCTTGGGGAATCAGCCCGGCCTGGATGGGCGTGGGATCGAGATATTCGGCCTCGGCCAGCGAGGCGAGCATGATCTTCGAGAGCCCCATGCCGGCGAAGCTTGACGATGTCGACGGCGCCGCCGTTTCCGCGGCATGCCGTTTCTTCGCGGGCGGCGGTGCAACTGCAGCCGCAACCTCCGCTGGCGGCGACGCTGCCGCTTCTGCTGCGGCAGTCGGCTTCGTCGGCCGACGAGGCCGCGAGCCTTGCCCCGCCCTATTTTCATCCCTCTTTTCGTTAGGCACGCTTGCCGCTGCCGTCTTTTGCGAAGCCGGACGACCGCCGTGCGGCCCCGCGGGCTTCTTGGTTGGGGCCGGAGTCGCCGTGTCGCCCTGAAGCGGCACAATGGTCGTCTCAACGCCCGACGCCGGCGGCGCTGCCGCTTTCGCCGTGTGCCGTCTCCTTCGCCGCCGAGAACGCGATGGTGTTGCTGGTTTGTTTTCGTCTGTCAAGATTGTCGTCGCTGCTTTCCGAAGGGCGGGCCATGCGAAGCGCGGTCCCGCCATGTTCTCAGTGTATTCTTCTCGCAGGTCGTGGGACCGCGCTTCGCTTGTCCCACCCTACTTGGTTTCTCCGTCTCTATTCCCGCCGCCAGCCCATTGTTCCAACATTTCAAACTGCCGATCGAAGCGATGCTCGCTAACGCCGTAGGGGCTCTTGAAAAAGCTCGACAGGAAGGGCATCTGTCCGACGTGGCCGCGGCGCCATGCCAGTTCCGTCAGCCGCACCAGGTCGAGCACGAGCGGGGCGGCCAGGAACGAATCGCAGCCCTCCCAGATAAACTGCAACGTCATCGGCACGCCCAGAAAACCGGCGAAGTGGATGTGGTCCCACGCGGTCTTCCAATCACCCAGGTCGGGCACGTACTCGATCGAGACCAGCGTCTTCGGCCGGTAGCCCAGGATCTCGCCCAGCAGACGGTCCTTGCTGACCACTTTCGCCCGCTTGTTCGCCGGATCGTCCAAGACCTGGCCGTCCATGTTGCCGAAGATGTTGTGGCCCACCCAACTCATCACGCGGAGGTTTCGCCGGGCGAACATCGGGGCCAAGACGCTCTTCATTAGCGTCTCGCCCGTCTTGCCGTCGCAGCCGTAATGCCGCGTGCCGTGAAGCCGGGCAAGCTCATCGAACGCCGCCGGCGCCGAGCCCAACGAGGGCGTGAAGTTGATGTAGGAACAGCCCGCCTGCAGCGCCGCAATCGCGTAGAGCGAACTGGCCGGCAAGGGAGACTGCCGTCCAAGGTCCAACAGTTTCTCCAGCTCCGCCCAACTGGCCGGCAGAGCCGACGTCTCCATGGCCGGCTCGGTCGATGCGACATTCACCACGATCAGATGGGCGAGCCCTTCGCTGCGGACGAACTCCGCCATGTCGCGGCCCACTCGTGCGATCGCCTCGCGGGGCGTCTCCTCGCGCGGCACGTCGGCGTCGGCCAGCCCGGCGATCGTTCGGCCGACGCCGAAGATCGTTCCCGGCCGAATGCGACGCTCGATCTGTTCGAATTCCTCGCGGCATTGCTCGACCAGAACGGTCATCGCGGTGCGGCTCTCGCTGGCCATCCGCGCGACTTCAGCCAGCAGCGGGGCGCGGCGAATGTCGTGGCCACCGACGACGAGCCGCCCCCATTCGATCAACCCAAGCTTCCCAAATTCCGGCAATTGGCTTGCCAGGCCGACGGAGTCAGTCAGCCCCCTCTTCAGAGCCGCAAGGCCAAGGATTGCGGTGGAAGCCACCCCCCCTTTTGCGCCAATCAACCAGACGCCAACATCTGAATCTCCCATATAACCTATTGTCGAGTAGCCGTGGCACCTCGTCAACCAGGGCGGCCGACAAGATCGGATACACTGTAAGGGTCCCTGCACCGGCTAGACTGAATCGACCACGGAACCTACCATAGGAGGCTTGTCCGTTGGTCAAGAGGTATCGAATGGATCCGAAGAAGCCGAGCCAAGACGTCGCCGCCACCGTTCAGGATGTGCTCGGCTACCTGAACTTCTCTTCGGGAACGTCGGATCCCCGTTTTCTCGAGAATCTGAACAAGCTATTCACTTGGGTGGCGGCTGGACTGCCGGCCAACGAGCCGGCTTGGCGGGCTCTGGGAACGCTGCTCGCGGCCGAATTGCAGGCGGCCCACGGCACATCCGACGCGTTCCAGCAGATCGACCAGGCCGAAGCGGTGTTGCGGCTGGTCTTCGACGCCGCCCTGCCGGCTTATCGAGAGTTCCACCACGACCTGCTGTTCCACCAGACCGATGAGGGGCTGTTTCAGCCGTTCTTCATCGGCCGGGTGTGCGAGGCCGTGTTGCGGCAGGGGGGGCCTTGGAACGAAACCGACCGGATCGTCTCGGCCGCCCTGCACCAGTTGAACGACTACCTCGGCCACCGGCCCGTGGCCGTGCTTCGCACCGAGCAGAAGATCCAGCCCTACGACCACGAGTGGGTGCGGCCGATGCCGCTGTGGATTCGCGGGGCCGGGGTGGCCTTCGGTCCGTACCGCGAGTTGGTCGAGACCGCGCTGGCGATCCTCGACGCCACCGATCCGACGCTGCGATTCGACGCCATGTTTCCCATCGAGCAGCTCGACGAGTTGGCGCTCGACCCGCGGGCGTACGATTTCGACCACCCGGCGAACAAGCGGCCCAACTACCTCTTCGGCCAATGGGACATGAACCAGTTGGACAACGCGGGCCGCTGCCGCCGGTTCGTCTTGCAGCAGGTGACGCTCGACGCCATGCTCGACCGCCTGGAGCATCGCGGCCGCCTGCCGCGCAAGCAGGTGCTGTTCGAGGAGGCGGCGGTGTTGGCCGGCACGATGCTGATGGGCTCGGGCGTCAGCGGCGATCGGCCCGACGCCCACGATTCCACCGCCACGCTGGCCACGCTGGTGCAGAAGATCGCCGTCTACCGCGATGCCTTCTACGAGCAGTTGCTGCGAACGCTCACCGGCGCGCACGCCGAACGCCTGAAGGCCGAGGCGGTGGCGATGCGGCAGCCGTTCGGCGGCGCGCGGCAGCATTTTAACCACTACTTGGCGCGGCGGCGCGCGCTGCAATTGCAGCACGTCCACCTCGCGCAACTCTTCGCGGCCATCGGCTACAACGAAGCGGCGACGCGGCACGCCGAGGTCGTGCCGGTGGCCTCCGCGCGGATGACCTGCGAGATGCGTTGCCGCATGGCGACCGCCCACCTGGCGGTCGAGCGCGGCGACCTCGCCGCGGCGGCCTCGCAATTGCCGCCGATCGAAGAGACTGTTGCGGCGGGCAATCGAGTGCGGGGCGATGGTCGATCCCTGGAACATCCTCGGCTTCGGCGGCCAGTACAGCCTCTTTCCCGCCGTCGAGAACAGCGTCTACGACCAGCGCATCGACGAGTTGCTCGACATGATGAGCGACATCTTCATGTTGTACGTGCGAATTCACAAGGCGGCCGCGGCGGCCGGCGATCTCGGCCTGCAAGAGGCGCTCTCGCGGAGCCTGGCCGAGCTGGCCCGTTGGTGGGACCAGTTCGCCAGCGTCGAAGTCGGCTCGATCGAGGGCATCTCCGGCCAGGCCACGCTCGAATCGGCCGAGAGCGTGGCCGCGGCGCTGCGGGCGTGGCACGAGGGGGCGCCGCCGCCGGCGATCTCGCCTTCTGGCGCCGCAACGTCGCCCATTTCCGCTCGCCCAAAGCCTACGCCCTGGTGATCGACACGCTACTGGACCGCCGCGATCCCGTCGCCGCCATGGCCCTGCTGGTGCAATGGCTCAGCCAGGCCGACGAGATCCCGCTGGTCGAGGAGGACTACTCCTTCCACGATCTCGCACTGCTGTGGATGGAGGATCTCTGGGGCGAAGGCCCGCCCCCCGAGGGCTGGTCGCTTCAGCGGCCAGCAACCGAACCCGCGTCAGAGCCGGTCTCGAAAAGCCGCCCGAGTTGGCCCCTGGCGCGAAAGTTTCTCGACTACCTCGAAGCCAACGCCGAGGAGTACTGGCAGGTGCCGCATTTCGACATGGCCGCCCAGGCACTGGGCAACGGGGCATCGCAGAAGCGAATCGGACGACGAATTTGCCGACGAATTCGACGACGAATTCGACGCTGAACCGGAAGACGAAGACGAAGCGGACGACGAGGACGATCTGTTCGGCGCCGCCTACGAAGACGTCACCTACCGCGACAGCACCGACGACGGCGTCGAGGGGGAGATTTTCGAGACCGGCGAAAGCGCCACCGATTTCGAGCTGGTCGGCGAGGCCGAGCGGATCGTCAGCCGGCTGAGTTTCCTCACCACGGTGGCCCAATTGTGGAAGATCTGCGCGACGGCCTCGCTGCCACGACGACGCCGCCGACCGCGACGAGGTGCTGGCCGGCTGGCTCGACCCAGGCCGACGGCAACCGGCGGCAATTGCTCGATCTGTTGGCCTCGGTGCAGCGTCATCGGATCCCGCCGCCGCACGGCACGCAGGAGTCGCTGGTCGAATACGACCGCCGGCGAAGCGTCAAGGAGACGCTGCTGGAGGAGATCATCCAGGCGTGCGTCGAGACCGGCGACGCCGCGCGGATGATCCGCGCGTCGATGGCCCAGCCGTCGCCGGCCGCCGGACGTCGAAGAATGGGAGCAACCGGTCGGCGAGGCGCTCTGGCGCTGCTGCGCGGCGACGCCGCCGGCGTGCGGGCCGTCTGGCCCAAAGCTGCTGTCACGCGCTGGCCGAGCAGCCGCTGCTCTACGTGGCCCTCGCTCGCGGCGGCAATCCGCAACGGATCGTCGCCGCGCGGTCGATTCAGTGCGTGCTCCGCCGCTTCTCGGGCTGTCTGCCTCGCCTCGGATTGCTGACCGAGACCTGCCAGTTGCTCGAAACCGCGCATTCGATGGAGATGACGCATCCGGTCGGTCCCGGCGGCGTCACCGAGTTTGACCGCGTGTTCGAGATCGCCTGCAAAGCCGCCACCCAATGTCTGGCGATCTCGTCCGCCGATTGGCGCGATCGCGGAGCGAAGCCGGACCGAGGAGGTTGCCGGGAAAACGCCGTCGCTTCGCAAAACGCTCGCGCCGACAACCTGCTCCGTCCCCTTCCGGCACGTTCCGCCGTTTCTCCCGCTCGGCCGACACCGGATTGATCGACCGTCTTGGAACAACTCATCGAGGTCTTGCTCCGCTGCTGGCTGAGCCACAGCCGCGGCGTGCGGCTCTCGGTGCTCGAAACCGTGGCCGACCCGCAACGATGGCGGCGGCTGAAGCGATTCGTCGAGCGCTACGGCGAAGATCTGTTCACCCAGGGATTCATGAACCTCGGCAACCTCCGCGGCATTCTGCACCAGGGCGTGCGGGAATATCTGCAAATCGCTGCGAGAGCAGCCCGAGCCCGACGAGCCGTTTCGGCTGTTGACGGAACTCGACGCCGCCATTCCGCTCGATGAGGCCGCCCACTGGCTGGAGACGGCCATCGAGGCCGTGGTCGAGAATTACGGCGAATACGTCGATTACAACAGCATCACGACGCAATCGGATCGCGGCGACATGCTCTACACGCTGCTGGATTTTCTGCGGCTTCGCGCGAGTTACGATCGGCTGGCCTGGAACCTCCAGCCGGTGGCGATCGCCCACGAGACGCTGGTTCGTTGCGGCCGCGAGGGGGCCGCCGAGATTTGGCGGCGCGCCGTCGCCGAGCGGACCGCGCCGATGGCCAACGAGCACCTGAAACGTTTCGACGCGCTCTGCGAGAAGTATGGAATGCGGCTGCCGAGCATCGCCGAGCACCTGGCCGAGCGGTTCGTCCGGCCGTTGGAGATCGATCGGCTTTGCGCGTTGATTCGTCCGGCAATCGAGGAGCTGCGCGAGGGCCGGCCGCCCGCGGCGCTCCGCCAACTCGAGGAGCAAGTCGATCGCTTCACCCAGGAGACGCTCGGCGCCGGCTTCGAGTTGCCCAGTTGGCTGGAAGCCCTCGAACAAGAGGTGGAGCAAGTCCAGTGGCAAGCGGACGACGAGGACGACGAAACCCTCGATCCGCACATCCGCATCCCCCAAGTCCATCTCTCGCTGGCCGAGGTCGCAACGGCAGCTTCAGCAGATGCTCGCCGAGGGAACGCCCTGGACGTTCGGAGACGAGTAGACGGCCGCCTACAAGCCGCTTGCGGTTTCGCAAGAAACAACCGATTAGAGACGCAACACGTTATGCTCAAGCATAACCTACAAGACCGACGAGAACTCTGCGCGAGTGGGATCGCACGATCGTCTGGCACGCCTTCACGCAGATGGCCGAGTACGAGCCGTTGATCATCGAGCGGGCGGAAGGTTGCGAGCTGATCGACATCGACGGCCGCCGCTATATCGACGGCGCGAGCAGCCTGTGGTGCAACATCCACGGCCATCGCCATCCGACGATCGACGCCGCCGTCCGCGGCAACTCGACAAAGTGGCCCACGTGACCAATCTCGGCTGCTCGAATCCCACGACCATCCGGCTGGCCAAGCGGCTGGTCGATCTCGCCCCGCCGGGCCTGAATCACGTCTTCTTCTCCGACGACGGCGCCACCTCCGTCGAGGTCGCCGTCAAAATGGCCCTGCAATACTGGCATCAAGGGGTTCGGAAAAGGGGTCAGGAGCCTTTTGCCGGAACGGCCCTCCGGGTGCTTCGCACAAAAGGCTCCTGACCCCTTTTCCGAACCCAAGCCGCAGCCGCCGGAAAAAACAGTTCTGACCCCTTTTCCGCCGAAGACCTGCTACGTCGCCCTCGGCGAGGCGTATCACGGCGACACGCTGGGCTGCGTGAGCGTCGGCGGGATCGAGCAGTTTCACGCCACGTTTCGGCCGCTGCTGTTCGAGACGCTCCGCGTGCCCGCCCCCGACACCTACCGCACGCCGCCGGGCGTGGCCCGCGAGGAGCTCTGCCGCTATCACTTGCAGAAATTGGAGCAGGTGCTGGCCGAGCATCACCGCGAAGATCGCCGCCGTGATCGTCGAGCCGCTGGTTCAGGCGGCGGCGGGCATGATCATGCACCCGCAAGGCTATCTGCGCGGCGTGCGCGAGCTGACGCGGAAATACGACGTGCTGATGATCGCCGACGAAGTGGCCGTCGGCTTCGGACGCACCGGGCGGATGTTCGCCTGCGAGCACGAGGGCGTTTCGCCCGACCTGTTCTGCATTGCCAAGGGCATGACCGGCGGGTATCTGCCGCTGGCCGCCACGCTGGCGACCGACGAAATCTGGCAGGCGTTCCTGGGCACGCACGCCGAGGGCAAGACGTTCTATCACGGCCACACCTACGGCGGCAATCCGCTGGGCGCGGCCGCCGCGCTGGCGACGCTCGACGTCTTCGAGGAGGAGCGGACGCTGGAGTCGCTGCCGGCGAAGATGGCGCGGCTCGACGAGCACCTCGCGCGGATCGCCCGATTGCCGCACGTCGGCGACGTCCGCCGCTGCGGCATGATCGCCGCCGTCGAATTGGTCCGAGACGTCGCAACGAAAGCAGCCGTATCCGCCGGCAGCAGCGCCGCGGCGCGAAGGGCATGCGACCACGCCCTGACCGAGGGCGTCTGGATTCGCCCCCTCGGAGACGTCATCGTACTGATGCCGCCGCTGGCGATCTCGCTCGAGCAAATCGACCGAATCGCAGCAGCGGTCGAGCACGGAATCGTGGCCGCCGTTAGTGCTTGTTGATCCAACGCAGCAGGGCGACGGCGGGAACCGCCAGCACGACGTTGCTCATCCAAAACGAGATCGGCGGCAGCCTGCCGGAGGTCGAAAGGTTCTCGCTGAGCATCAGCAAGGGGTAGTACAGCGCCAGGATCGGCAGAAAACAGACGAAGAAGTTCGTCAGCGCGTCGGCGTGACGCCAGAGCATCGCCACCGGAATGCCGATCAACGCGAAGCACAAGCAGGTGAAGCCGTTCGACCAGCGGCGATACGGTTCGGTCTTCAAGCGGAGAATCCTGTACTGCTTTTCGGTGATTTGTTGTTCGATCTGCTCGACGTTGCCGTTCACGCTTCCACGATGCCGAGAATCTTGTTCGCCTTCTGAAATGACTTGCTGCAACGCAAGTCCGTTTTGCAGTTGTTGCTTGAGATTGGCGATCTCGGCCCTAAGCTCGGCGATGGAGTTGGGGATGTCCCCCATGGCGACCCAGTCGCGGTGATGCCGGTCGGGAGGCGGCACGACGATCGGCACGGAATACGTCAGTACGCCGGGCCAGAAGCCTCGTTTCCCGTCGATATCGACCTGGCTATTGATGCAACGCAGCCACAACACCGGCCTCTTCGGGATCGCTGCGATCGGTCCACATTTCCGCCTCTTCGGCGGAGATTGTCGTCGTCTGGGGCGGCCCGGCTGACCTTTGAGGATGATCGTCGGCTGCACGAGTTTTCGGCCGTCGACGCGCTTCACGGTGATCGAGAACGGGAACTTGTCGCCTTCGAGCGTCTTGTTCTTTTGCAGCACTCCGTAGACGATCTCCTCGACCGATTCGCAGACGGTCCGCTCGACGTTCGGCCGGCACCAGGTGGCGGCGATCTCGTACATCCAAACGGTGCCCAAGCTGAGAAAGCCCGCAAACGCCACGACCGGCCAAACCATGACCATCGGATTGATGCCCAGCGACTTGATCGCCACGATCTCGTTGCTGCCGGTCATCCGGCCGAAGACGCTGCTGACCGCGTAGAGCATGGCCACCGGAATGGTGATGCCCAGCATCTCGGGCATCATGTAGGGCATGGTTCGCAGCATCACCAGCGCGGGAAGCCCCTGCTTCATCCCCTCGTTGAATCCCATGCCGAGGGTGACCATCAGCGTCAGCCCGAGCAGCGCCGCCAGGAAAGACCTTCAGCACTTCCCAAACAACGTAGCGCGTCAGAATATACATGGGCTGGATTGTCAGGGCGGCACGAATGCGGGTCAAGTTCAGTTGGGCGGGAATGACGAATCACGAAAGCCAAATGACGAAGGAAAGCCAAAATCTGAACGACGAAAGGCCCCCGCCACACCGGTTCGCAGCCCTTATTCACTTTCGTCATTTGAATTTCGCTCATTCCTTCGTCATTTGAATTTCGTCATTCGTCATTGCATCACATACAATCTACGCACATTACCCATTCTATCATGCCCGTTGCTCTTGACCCTTTCCAGCCCACTCGCTATCGTTCCGCTACCTGACCTCACTGTCGGTGAACGCATGGATGCGCATTGGCTCGCGATCTACCTGATCCTGGCAGGACTCGTCGTGATCGAGTCGCTGCTCTTGGCCCTGCAAACGTGGGAACACTGCCGCTACGTGCGGAGTTGCATGCGCAGCGTCGTTCGCCACCAACCGGCCGGCCGCGTCGCCCTGTTCGCCCCGTGCAAGGGGATCGATCTCGACCTGGAAGCCAATCTCCGCTCGCTGCTCGAACAGGACTATGACGATTACGAAGTGACATTTATCGTGGAGAGCACCGACGACGCGGCCTACCCGGCCATTCGCCGCGCGATGGCGCAACATCCCAATGTGGCGGCGCGAGTGGTCGTCGCCGGCCACGCCACCGACAGCGGCCAGAAAGTCCATAACCTCCGCGTCGCCACGCAGCACCTCTCGCCGCAGGTCAAGTACCTGGCCTTCGTCGATTCCGACGCCCGTCCGAGGCGCGAATGGCTCCGTGCGCTGGTCTCGCGGCTCGACGACCCCCGCCTGGGCGCCGTGACCGGCTACCGCTGGTTCACCCCCGAGAAGGCCAGGGTGGGCAACGCCCTGGTCTACAGCATGAACTGCGACGTCCTCTCGCTCTTGACCCGCAGCAGCCACTACCTGATCTGGGGCGGCTCGTGGGCGATCCGCCGCGACGTCTTTGAACGGATCGGCCTGCGCGACGCGTGGAAGGGAACGCTCAGCGACGACCTGGTGGCCAGCCGGCTGATGCGTCGCGCCGGCCTGAAAGTCCGCTTCGAGCCCGCCTGCGTCGCGGCCTCCGCGTTGGATCAATCGCTCGGCCAGGCCATGTCGTTCATCCGCCGCCAGTACGTGATCGCCCGGCTCTACACCTTCGATTGGTGGCTCTTCTCGTTCGTCTCCGCCATGTTCTCCAACCTGATTTGGTTCGGCAATCTCGGCGTGTTGGCGTTGGGGCTCGTGACGGGCTCGCCGTCGCCCTGGTTTCCCGTCGCCGTCAGCGCGGTGCTCTACGCCGTAACGGTCTATCGCGGCTGGCTGCGCCAAGGGCTGGTGAAGGTCTACTTCCCCGAGTGGGAGCCGGCCTCGCGCCGCATCCAGCGGTTCGACATTTGGGCCAACCCCTTGGTCGAGCTTGCCCATTGGGTCGGAGTGAGCAGCGCGGCGATCGGCCGGCATATTCTCTGGCGGGGCATTCGCTACCACGTTCTCCCCGGCGGCCAGTTGAAAGAGATCGTCCGCGGCGACTGCGAGACTGTTCCCATCGACGAGCAATCGGACGCCCAACCGCAGTACTACCGCATGGCCGGATAGTAGGTTATGCTTTGGCATAACATCGATGCGTCTGTTTCCCGCTCCTAATTCCCCGTGCTATGCTGAAGCATAATCTACCAGCCGCTTGCGGCGTTGCAGCGCGCTTCTAACATGCCCTACGAAGTCGAAATGAAATTTCCGGCGGGCGATCGGGCGCGGTTGGAATCGCGGCTGGCGGAGTTCGGGGCGACAATCGCCGCGCCGCAGTCGGAAGTGGACGTCTATTTCGCCCATCCCGCCCGCGATTTCGCCAAGACCGACGAGGCCCTGCGGATTCGCCGCAAAGGATCGTCCAACTCCATCACCTACAAGGGTCCGAAGATCGACGCCGCGACCAAGACCCGCCGCGAGATCGACCTGCCCGTCGCCGGCGAGCAGGCCGCCCGGGCGTGGACCGACTTGATCGAGGCATTGGGATTCAGGCCCGTCGGTGAGGTCCGCAAGCTGCGTCGCAAGGCCCACGTCGATTGGCGGGGCCGCAGCGTCGAAGTCTCGCTCGACGAGGTCGCCGGGCTGGGCGTCTACGTCGAACTGGAACTGATCGCCGAGGCCGACGCCCTCGACGCCGCCCGAGCGAACATCCTCTCGCTTGCCGAAGCGATCGGGCTCAAAAGCAGCGAGCGGCGGAGCTATCTCGAGTTGCTGTTGGTAAAGAGCGGACGCCATTGATTCTCGGTTGAACGATCCCTCGAAAGCGGTTTTCCTTTCCTCGTTGTACCCTACCACTCTTAGCGAGGATCACGATGCCAGAAACGCGCCAAACGATGGCGGTGACGTCGCCGCTACACAGGCATTCAATCGACAATGTCCCGTGCGGCGAGCAACGAGAATCATCGCTCTGGCCCTAGCCATTGCTGTCATGGTGCTGTGTGTGTTTGGTCTGTGGTGGTGGAGGACGACCCGTTGTCCCCTTTCATCGATCAACGCAGCAGATGTCGCATCAATTCAGGTGGCAATGTATGGGTCATACGGAGCACGTCATCACGGAAACTGCGCAATCTTCTTCACACTCGAACAGAAGTCAATTCCCGACCTCCTCGGCGCTCTCACGCCATGCGAATACGACTGGGATCCAGCAAAGTGGCAGGTGCTGGGACGGCTCGACATCAAGTTAAAAGACGGATCGCGCTGCTCGGTACATATCTACGACACGTACCACGAGTTTGCCGCTTTCAGCATTGGCCGGCGGTACTACCGCGGTGGATCAAACGAGGACTTGAAAAGGCTGCTGGGCGCATTGAAGACCGAAGGCCACGATGGCCATGACGCCGACAATCGCGGGAAATCGGAAACCCCCAGCCGCGATTGACGGGCCAGGCGAAGTGCGATAGGCTGAGACACGCCTGACAACCGTCGGCCTGTGGTTCGAGTCCCTCCTTCGCGGCCCCCACGCCCGCGGAAAGCACCGGTATTCAGCGATGCCCCTACCGCCCGGCGAAAGACGAACCCACTATCGCTGGGTGGTCTGCGCGCTGCTGTTCTTCGCCACGACCGTCAACTACGTGGATCGGCAAGTCTTCGGAATGCTCGGAGCATCGCTGACCGAGGAGTTCCACTGGTCGGAAACGAATTTCAGCTTTATCGTCAGCGCCTTCACCTTGGCCTATGCCATCGGCTACTCAGCGATGGGAAGGCTGATGGATCGCATCGGCGAACGCCGGGGGTTCATTTTGGCGGTCTCCGTGTGGAGCCTGGCGGCGATGGCGCACGGTCTGATCCATCCGCTCGTCTATTCGGGCTTGCCCTGGCTGCAAGCCGTATTTGCGGGGACCTTTTTGGGCAGTTTAACGCCGGCGATCTTCTCGGTCATCGGATTCAGCGTCGCCCGCTTCGCCCTGGGGCTGGCCGAAGGCGGCAACTTTCCGGGCGCAATCAAGACCGTCGGCCTCTGGCATCCGAAAAGCGAGCGGGCGTTGTCCACCGGGATTTTCAACGCCGGCAGCAACGTGGGCATTCTGCTGGCCGCTTTTCTCGTGCCCTTCCTCGTGGTGAGGCTGCAATGGGGCTGGCCCATCGCGTTCTACGTGACCGGCGCTCTGGGCTTCGTCTGGCTGCTCTGCTGGCTAGCCCTGTATGACACTCCCGATTCGCACCCCCGCGTTTCGCCCGCCGAATTGGCCCACATCCACAGCGATCCCGCCGACCCGCCCGGTCAGACTTCCCTGGCTGAGCCTGCTCCGATACCGCCAAACCTGGGCGTATACGTTCGGCATGTTCTTGACCGGGCCCGTCTGGTGGTTCTACCTGTACTGGATGCCGAAGTTTCTCAAGAACGACCACGGGATCGACCTGGATCAGGTGTTCTGGCCGCTGCTGCTGGTCTACCTGATGGCCGATTTCGGCAGCATCGGCGGCGGCGGGCTTTCCTCGTGGTTGATCCGCCGCGGCCACACCGTCAACGTCGCGCGCAAGACCGCCTTTCTCGTCTGTGCCCTCTGCGTCGTTCCGGTGGCGTCGGTGGCATCGATCGAGAACCTGTGGCTGGCCGTGACTCTGGTCGGGTTGGCCGCCGCCGCGCACGCCGGATTTTCCGCCAACCTCTACACGATCGTCTCCGACACGGTCCCGCGCAAGGCGGTCAGTTCCGTTGTCGGAATCGGCGGCACCGCCGGCTGCATGGGCATGATCATGTTCTCCACGCTCATCGGCTACGTGCTCGACTGGACCGAAGCCGTTTACGGCAGAAAAGGATTACTTGATCCCGTTCGTTATTGCCGGCTCGGCCTATCTTGATCGCCACCGCGATCATTCACCTGCTTTTGCCGCGGCTCGAACCGATGAGCTTCGATACAACGGAACCGCCTGCTTTCGACCGACGCTGAAAGAGACGAACATGACGCCGCGCGAACGTGTCCGGGCGGCGTTGAACCACGTCGCAGCCCGACTTTACACCGTGCGACTACTACGCCACGCCGGAAATCCACACGGCGTTGGCCCAGTATTTTGGTCTGCCCGAGCCGCAAGCCCGTTGCCGGCGTCGATGGGCGGCAGCGCCGGCTCGCTGGAGGACGGCGGCGTGGCCGAGCGGCTGGGCACCGACATCCGCTACGTCAACCCGCCCTACATCGGCCCGCCGCTGCCGACGTTCGACGACGGCTCGTCGATGAATCTCTGGGGCATCCGCCGCCGGCCGATGGCCAACGAATACGGCGAGTACGCCGAGCCGCGTCGGACACGCCCTACGCGGCGTGGACGACGGTCGAAGAGGCCGAGCAGTTCCCCTGGCCCAGCCCCGACTGGTTCGACTACGCCGCCATGCCGGCCCTGTGCGCCGCGTATCCCGACCTGGCCATCGCCGCCGGCGGCATCGCACGTGCAGGATTTCATCAACGGCGTGGCCTTCGGCCGCGGCGTCGAGCAGGTGCTGTTCGACATCGCCTCGGAAGACCCCGTCTATCTGTACATCGTCGAGCGGCGGCACCGCTTCTACATGGCCTACATCGAGCGGATTCTGGCGGCCGCGGCCGGGCGGATCGATCTGGTCCTCTGCGGCGACGATTTCGGCAGCCAGCGAGGCCTGCTGATCTCGCCGGCCAGCTTCGACAAGCTCTTCGCCGCCAAGAAGAAGGAACTGTTCGACCTGGTCCACGCCCACGGCGCCAAGGTCTCGCACCACTGCTGCGGATCGAGCCGGGCGCTTGATCCCGCGATTCATCAACTGCGGCATGGACGCGCTGCAAACGATCCAGCCGCAGGCCGCCGGCATGAATCCCTACGAGTTGAAGACGGGAGTTCGCCGGCCAAATCGCCCTGCACGGCGCGGTCGACGTGCAAGGCTGGCTGCAGCGGGCGACGCCGGCGGAAATCGAGGCCGAGGTGAACCGCCTGATGGACGAAGTCGGCGCCGGCGGCGGCTACATCCTCGCCCCCAGCCACCACATCCAGCCCGACACGCCGCTGGAAAACGTGCTGGCCGTCTACCGCGCCGTCGCCAAACGCCGAGGAGCGAAGAACCCGTGACGCAAGGCCCCCATCCGCTGCTGCAAAACGAGATGCTCCCGGTCGAGATCGTCTTGGCCCCGGGCTGGTGGCATCGGCACGAAGGGCATCACGTTCGACGAGGACTTCTTCTTCCATCCGGCCAAGCGGGTCGAGGCGGAGCGGCGGATGGAAAAGCGCGCTCTACCAGCGCTGGGGCCGCTTCGGGCTGGGCGCCGACCACGACAAAACGCTGCCGGTCGTGGGGCCGGTGCATCTGGCCGCCGGCTTTCTGCTCTCCGAGATGCTCGGATGCACGGTCGAATACCCCGCCGACGGGCCGCCGCTGGTGCGAGCAGCCAACCACGAAAATCTCGACCTGTCGCCCGAGGCCGCTTTCCAGAGCCCCGCCTACCGGCGCTGGCAGTCGCTCTGCGACGCCCTGCAAACCAGGCACGGCGGCCTGCTGGGCGACGTCAACTGGGGCGGCGTCCTGAACCTCGCCCTCGATCTTCGCGGCCAGGCCCTCTTCCTCGACATGCTCGACAGACCGGCCGAAGTCCCCCGCTTCTTCCGCGGCATTGCCGCAGTGATCGAACGCTTCACGCAGACGATGTTCGCCAAGACCGGCTCGACGTCGATCAGCGTGAACCGCACCGTCCGTTGCCTCCGTCCGGCCGGTGTTCCTGCATTCGGAATGCTCGCTGACGATGGTTTCCACCGGCGACTACGAGCGATTTCTGATGCCGTTGGACGCTGAGTGGAGCCGCCGGCTGCGTCCGTTCGGCATCCACTATTGCGGCAAGGATCCGCACCGCTACGCCGAGGTCTTCGCCCGGCTGCCGCATCTCGATTTTCTCGATCGTCGGTTGGGGCGGCGACGTGGCCCGGCTGCGGCAAGCGTTGCCCGACACGTTTCTCAACATCCGCTACAGCCCCGTCGAGATCGTGCATCACACGCCCGACCAGATCCGCCAGACCGTTCGCCGCCTGGTCCACGAATCGGCCAATCCCTGGCTGACCGGCGTGTGCTGCATCAACATGGACGAGCACGTCAGCGACGAGCAGATCACCGCACTGTTCGAGGAAGCGGAATCGCTGCGTGCCGAGTATCGACGGTCGCGCACCCGAACGTAAGACCGATTTCCAAATCCGTCCGTGAAATTCGAGGCGCCTCGGACGGCTAGCGTGCCGGCACGATGACAGTCCTGATTTCGGCCTTTGTCACCGGCTTGGTGAAGTCGATCCCCAGCCGGATCGGGATGCGGCCTTCGGGCAGATTTTCGTGGATCGGCTCGGCCGTGACCTTCACGTCGCCCCCTGTCGCTGCGATTTCGACCGTCACGTCGTCCGGCGCGTTGCCAACTCGCAGGCGGCCGGAGTCGAGCCGCTTCCAATCGCCGAACGTAATCAGCGCCGTGCCGAACGCGTGCGGGCTGTCGAATTCGACGGAATCGCTCACCGTAAGCTTGCCGGCGCCTTCGCGCGAGAAGATGAACGTTCGCTCCAGCCGCTTCAGTCCCTTCACCTTGTACGCCGCCGACAGATCGAGCACGAGCGTATCGGTCGTGTCGGTGAATTCGGTCTTCACCACGTGAGCCGCGGCCCGGCGGCCCGTCGCTTGCAGTCGGCCGGCCACGCGCGGCACGCAGTGGCCGAAGGAACTCAAGACCTTGCTGTCGTAGCGATGGGAACTGAAGGTGCGGCGGGTGTAGACCTCGGCGCCGGGATCGACCAACGGCGTGTCATGGCCCAGGGCGACGACGAACGAGCCGACGTCGTTGTGATTGTGCTGCTCGCCGTTGTGCCCGCCCTTCATGGCCACGCCCAAGGCGTGTTGCCTGCCCGGCGCGGGCCGGCAGATCAGCACGCCGGCGTTGGAGAACCAATCACGGAGCGGCGGCGGCGCAGCCTCGACCGTCGCCGCGGGCAGGGCGGTTGCGGAATTGGGGAAGCCGAACACCCCCAACGCAGAGCCCGATGAACGCACGGCCGGCCCGAGCCCTTTCGACTCCACGTCGCGCAGCCCCCACCCGTACCGGCGACTGAGAAAGGCCATGTATCTGCGTCTGCGGCTGGTCGCCGTCGGGTCACAATCGGCGAAGGCGGGATAAATGCCCGGCAGAATTTCCATCCGCCGCGCGAACAGGGCGATCTGCCCGACCGTTGGCCGCATCCATCAGGTCCACTTTGCCGCCGCTGGCCTGCTTGAGCGTCTCGGCCAACATGATGAAATGCCCGAAGCCGTAGTTCCAATAGCCGACCCCTTCCGAGCAATAGCCCTCGGGCGTGAAGCCGCGAAGGTAATTGCGAATGTATTTCTCCGCAGCCGCGGCGAAAAAAGCCCGGCGATCGCGCGAGGCGGATGTTCGCCATCGCCGCGCCGGTGACGCCGGCCAGGCACACGGCGTTCCAGTTGCTGGTGCCCGGTCAACCACCACATCCCCGGCTTCCCCGTGGTAACCATGCCGGTGAAAGGCGTGAAGATCCGCCGCTCCAACTCGTCGTCGATCAGTTTCCTGGTCTTCGCGCTCAACTTGTCGCCGAGCCAATATCGCGCGGTCGCCAGGTCCCATCCGACCGCGGACGAACGCAGGTCGATGGTGATCGCGGTCCCCTTGAAGTTCGTCAAATGCCGTCGTGTGCGGGCAGCACCCAGGTCTTGTCGCCGCAGACGGCTTCGATCGCCTCTTCGATCGCCGGCAGAAATCGCCCGCGGTTCTCGATGCACTCGGCCAAAGTCAACGCCGGAATCGTCCCTGCCGCACGGCGAGCACCTGTTGGCAGCGTTGGCGGTTGCCGGTGCGGGAGAAGTCGAGATACAAGTCGTCGGTCAGCTTCGGGATCGGCTGCGAAAGGAGCTTTGTGGCGTCGGGCACGGCGTTCTTAAACGCCGGCGCTGCGGCTATCGCCCGCCACGCCCGGCGATCGCCGATCGGACGCCCCACGCCGCGCGGCGTCGCGGGCAGCACGTTCGCCCATCGCTCCACCGCCGGCGCACTCGGTTTCTCCGCCGCCGTCAGTGGCGCGGCACCGACGGCGCACGATGCCAGGATCAAACCGCTGAGACATACGTTATGGAGAGAGTGGCACATGAGAACCTCTAACGCTCATCAAAGATGCGGCAGCCGGCGAAAAGGCTCGCCGTCGCTGCGGGGTGGGGTTTTCGGCTTTCGTCGGGCGGGCAGCGAAAACCGGCAGGATCACAACGAGATTACCCCGGTGACGCTCGAAAATCAATGCCCGAAAGGTATCCGGCACACGCCGTCTGCCGTTCTCCGCCGTTTTCCGTGAGATCTTGTCCGCCCGGCACAGGCCGCGTGCCGAATGCATACGGAATTTGGGGCATTCGCCCCACCGGGAGACGCCGATAGAATTAAGTGGCGGACGCCTGATTTGGCGAGAAATGCCGCGCCGTGCCTCCTTGCTTCGTCGAACGTAGGGGCTAGACTTGCTTGGAGCCGTAAACGGAGGTGAAACCATGCGATGCGCCAGCCTGATTGTCGTCCTCGCGGCGGTGTGGCTTGTCGCCTCGGCCGGCGCGCTGCGGGCACAGCGGCGGCCGACACACCACCACCACCACCATTATCCCGGCTACGGCTATGGCTACGGTTATGGCTACGGCTACGACTACGACTTCGCCGTCATCTACGCTCTTAGCAGCGAGTGGAACACCAGGCGCTACATCGCCCAGTCGCAGCATCTGCTGGGCCAGCAGATCGCCGCCATGCAAACGGCCGCGCGCAGAGCGGCATCCGCAACGCGATGGCGGCCGACGCCCAGCGGCGCTCCGAGCAAATCTACGCCCAGCAACAAGCCGACCACGATTGGTGGCTCCAGGCCCGGCAGCAGCAGATTGCCGAACGGCAGCAGGCGGCGGAATGGGCGGCGATGACGGCCGGCTCGAAGCCTGCTCCCAAGGCGGCCACCGACGTTGTCAAGTGGCCGTCCGCGCTGCAAGCCGAGCAGTTCACCCAACAGCGGGCACAAATCGAGGCCCCGTATCGCCGCAGCGCGAAGGGACCGAGCACCCCGACGCCCACGGACTACCAGAACATAATCAAGACCGCCGGGCAGATGAGACTGACCCTCAAGGGAATGACCGCCGGGCTGACGGCACAGCAGTATTTCGATTCCCGTGCATTTCTCGACCGTCTGGCCGCCGAAGCCCGCGGGCGGCTCGAAAAGGCCACGCCCAAGAAGTAATTGGCGGGGCAGACACTCCTGTCACGTTGGTGCGGCAGTTGTACTGCCGCACCTGTCGGAGGGATGGCAGTTCAACTGCCATCCCAACGTGGACAAAGGCGAAGCCGAAGAAGTAGGCTTCTATTCTTGCAGGCCGAAGTGTCTTAGCACGATGCCGAATACGTCGGTGTCGTTGAGCGGCCCCGCCGGAAACAGCGTCGGCTCGGAGGCCAGCAGCACGGTGCGTTGCGAGCGGTCGATCGCCGGGGCGCCGTGCGAGCCCTTCACCAGTGCGGCGTCGAGCGGAATGCTCTTCGTGGCCGGATCGAAGAACAACTCCACCGGATCGTAGCCCGGCTTGCGGTGGATGTCCACCGTACGGGCGAATCGCGGGGCGCGATCGTCGGAGAGCCACCAGTAATACGCCTGCCAACTTTGCGGCGAGGAGATCAGAATCACGTCGCCGCTGCGGGGATGTTCGAGCTGATAGCGGCCGCGCTGCGTGCCGACCAGCACCTCGGCGATGCCCTGCTCGGCCGCGGAACAGACTCGGCCACACGCCGGGCAATCGTCTCGTCGCCGTCGGCCACGAAGACGTGCGAAAACTGGTGATCGACCATCGCAAACGCCTGGCTTTGCTCCAGATCGAGCATGTTCGCCGTCGTCGGCTCTCGCGAACGGCCAGCAGGCCGGCCTCGCGCAGGACGCGGTTCGGATAGCTGACGTGATCGACCGGCGTGATGGCGTATTCGCCGGCGACGATCCAGAGCAGATCGTCGCCGTAGGCTTCGCGCATCCCCTCGGCCGAGCCGTCCGATCACTTCGTCCAGCTCGGCGACGCTCGCCGGCGGCGGCCGCGCTGTCGGGCCCGGCCCGCTGGGCGGCGTAATCGAGTTGCGGCAGATAGATATAGAAGAAGTCGGGCTGCCACTGCCGGGCGGCGATCACGGCCGAGTCGGCGATCCACGCGCTCGACTTGATGCCGGCCATCGGCCCCCAGTAGTTCATCAGCGGAAAGTGGCCCAGCGCGTCGCGCAATTCGCCGTAAAGCTCCATCGGCCGCGTGTAGCACCAGAGCGATTCGGAGCCGTCGGGATTGTGGATCGGGGCGGGCGTGCAGACGTAATCGGCCTCGCAGCCCTTGCTGTGCAGCGGGAACCAGACGGCCGAGGTCAGCCCCGGCCCATGATGCGAGAGCAGATCCCAGATTTGCGGCCGCTCGATGCAGTCGTTCGGCGCGGTCCACATTTCGACCTGGCGTTTTTCCCGCCAATAGAGCCCATTGGCCACGATGCCGTGTTCCGCCGGCCGCCGGCCGGTGGTCATCGCCGCCTGCACCGGGCAAGTGACGCAGGGAAAGCCCGGCACAAGTTCCGCGATCTCGCCGCCGGCCATCAGCGACCGCAGCTTCGGCATCGCGGCAACGTCCTTCTCACGCAGGGCGGGAACGGAAAGCAGAATCAGCGGCTTGGGCATGGCGGCGACGGCCTTTCGGGGAGACGGAGCGGAACGCGAAGCGATTGTCCCAGTACTACTCCCCTCTCCCGTTGCGGGAGAGGGGCAGGGGGTGAGGGCCGGCCAGCGAAAAACTCCAACGTTGTTCTTCGACAGCCGCTAACCACCACTGATTGTCGCCGATTCTGCTCCCCGTTCAAGCTCAAATCGCCACGCCCGCGCCGGCCTGCGAAACGCGACACAGCAACTCCTGGACTGCTCAATTCCCATCCGCGGCCGCAAGAAAAAGAAACGTCCCCGGAGGGACGTCCCAGGATGCTTGCCGGCCGAAGCCGGTTTCAGCAGAGCCTTGCGCGGACAAAAGTCCACTTACTGTGACTTGCGGACAATCGTCGCTCAGATACACTAATGATTACCGTATCAGGCCGTTTGATCCCGGTCAAGAGGCAGGAGGGCGAATTCCGTGACAAAATCGATGAAACTGTACATTCTGGGGCTCGATTTGGGCGTGCAGTCGGTCGGCTGGGCAATTATCGACGTGCATGAGGCGGGCACTCCATGCGGCATTCGCCGGTCGGGGGTCCGTTGCTTCGACAGCGGCGTCGGCAGCGAAAGCGAAATCGCCAGCGGAAAGGACGAGTCGCAGAACATCAAACGCCGGCAAATGCGTCAACAGCGCCGGCAGCTTTGGCGACGGGGACGCCGGCTTGAAGAAGATTTTCCTCTTGCTGCAGAAAGCCGGGTTGCTTCCGCCGGGCGAAACACGAACGCCTGAAGCAGCGCCACGAGTTGCTTAAGACGCTCGACGCCGAATTATCGAAGACCTACCTTCCGGCCAACGACCGTGTGGCCGGACATCTATTGCCCTATCGTTTGCGGGCATTGGCACTCGATCAAGCGCTGCCGCCCGTTCGCGTTCGGCCGGGCGTTGTTTCATCTGGCGCAGCGGCGCGGATTCCTGAGCAACCGAAAATCGGACGCCAAGGAGGACAAGGAATCTGGCGACGTGAAAGCGGGCATCGCCGAATTGTGGAAAGCAATGCAAGAGACGAACGCCCGCACGCTGGGCGAGTATTTTTCCAGACTCGATCCGGAAGAGCAGCGCATCCGCAAGCGTTGGACTGCTCGGCAAATGTACCTCGACGAGTTCGAGAAGGTATGGGCGGCTCAATCACCGCATCATCCATCGCTCACCGCGGAGTGGAAAGAGCGGATTCACGACGCGATTTTTCACCAGCGCCCGTTGAAGTCGCAGAAGGGGCTGATTGGCACGTGCGAATTGGAGCCGGATTGCCGTCGAGCGCCGCGGGCGTCGGTCGAGGCCCAACGATTTCGATACCTGCAAAAGGTCAACGATTTGGAAATTGTCACGCCCGACGGCGAGATTTGGGCTATGACCGACCCGTATCACGCCGACCTCCGAGGCAGACTCATCGAATTGCTCGACACCCACGCGGAAATTGAGTTCAAGAGTCTCCGATCCAAGCTGGGACTCAAAAAGCCCAAGGGGTCCGAGCAGGATTTTGCGTTCAATCTTGAGGCCGGTGGAGAAAAGCGACTCAAAGGCAACGCGACCGCGGTCAAGATGCGCAAGGTTCTTGGCGATGAATACGAGAAACTCTCGCCGGAGCAGTTGACTGGCGTCGTGGAAGATCTCCTGGAATACGAAAAACCGGACGCGCTGGCTCGGCGATTAGCCAAACGCTACGGGATCGCGCCGGGAAAGGCCGAAGAGCTGGCGGATGTCACGTTGGAACCGAATTACGCCTCGCTCTCGCGTGAGGCGATGCAAAGAATGTTGCCGCTGATGGAAAAGGGGCTCCGGTTCGCCGAAGCCAAGAAAGAAGTCTATGGGGCCAGCGCAGGCCGTCTGGGATTGCGTGATTTCTTGCCGCCGGTGCTGAGTGCGGTGCCGCAACTGCGGAATCCGGTCGTCTGCCGCGGACTGACCGAGCTGCGCAAAGTCGTCAATGCGTTGATACGTCAATATGGCAAGCCTGACTGCGTCCGCGTCGAACTGGCACGCGATTTGAAGAAATCTCGCTAACAACGCGAGGATTTGACCAAGCAAAATCGAGAGAACGAAAAGGCGCGCGACGCCGCGAGGCGAACAATCGCCGAGAGATTGCGGTGCGACGACAGCGCGGTCAGCAATTCCGATATTCTCAAGGTGCGATTGGCCGAGGAATGCAATTGGGAGTGCCCGTACACGGGCAAGTCGATTGCCATCGAGGCGCTGATCGGAAGACATGCTCAGTTCGATATTGAGCACATCATTCCTTTCAGCCGTTCGCTGGACAACTCGTTCCTGAACAAGACGCTCTGCTATCACGAGGAAAACCGCGCGGTGAAGCAGAATCAAACGCCTTGCGAGGCGTACTCCGGGGACGAGAAGAAGTGGCAAGAGATTCTCGCTCGTGTGCGGCGTTTTCGCGGCTCGGCGGGCCACGCCAAGTTGCGGAAGTTCCAACAAAAGACGCTCGACGACGATTTCGCGGCCCGGATGCTGCAAGACACTCGGTACATGTCGCGGTTGGCCACGGAGTATCTGGGGCTGCTCTACGGCGGCACAATCGACGCCGACGGTCGTCGCCGCGTTCAGGTCAGCGCGGGGCGAATTACGGCGTTCCTACGCGACGACTGGGGCTTGAATTCCATCCTGGCCGACGGTGATGACGACGAAAAGAATCGCTCAGACCACCGCCACCATGCCGTCGACGCGGTGGCTATTGCTGTGACTGACAATAAGACGGTCGCTATGCTCAGCCACTCCGCCGAAGTGGCCGCCGAGCGCGGGCATCGACTCTTTGCGCTCGACGAGATTGAGAAGCCTTGGCTCACGTTTGTCGAGGACGTCCGCCAGTCAATTGACGCCATCAACGTTTCGTATCGCGTCAACCGCCGCGTCAGCGGAGCGCTGCATGAAGAAACGAACTACAGTAAGCCTCACGAAATCAAAGACGGAAACGGTAAACGGGTGGAGTATCGTCACATACGGAAGCCGTTGGCCGCGATGACGGCGGGCATGATCGAGGATATTGTTGACGACACCATTCGAGAATTGGTCCAAGAGAAAGTGAAAGACTTGGGAGGCTTCCGTAAAGGGATGTTTACGGAAGCGAAGAGCCATCCGCTTATCAAGTACAAGGGGGGCCCAAGGGACGGCGAATTTGTGAAAACAAATGATGGTCGACTTATACCTATTCACAAAGCGAGAATCCGATTGAAGCTCTCAGCAAAGCCCGTTGGCAAGAGCCCTGCAGAGCGGTATGTAACGACGGAAACGAACCACCATATCGAGATCATCTCCATTCTTGATGAAACTGGAGAGGATAAGAGATGGGAAGGAGCGATCGTTGACCTCAGAGAGGCAACTCGAAGGATGTCCGCGAAACCACGAGCGAACGTGGTTCGGCATGATCATGGTCCAGGCAAAGCGTTCCGATTTTCTCTTGCCAAGAACGAATACGTTGAAATGGAATTCGAGCCGAGGGAACGGTGACTCTATCGGGTGGTTGGCATCTCGGAGGGGGACATTGAATTCCATTTGCACACGGATGCTCGCCCAACTATGATGGAGGGAAGGAAACGGGTCAGAGGTGGCCCCGCTAAACTGTTCAAGGCCAAAGCACGGAAGGTGGTCATAGACCCCTTGGGAAACGTCCTTCCGGCCAATGATTAACCGCATCCTTGACTTCTCCGAGGCGCCGGCCCGGCTGCGGGTGCGCCTGGCACAACTCATCGTCGAACGTCAGAACCTGCCCGAGGTCTCGGTGCCGCTGGCCGACTTGGCGGTGGTGCTGGCGGCGCATCCGCAGGTGACTTTCAGCCAGGCCGTACTCTCGGGCTTGGCGGTGGCCGGCGGCGTCTTCGTCACTTGCGACAGGCGCAACCTGCCGGTGGGCATGTTATTGCCATTGGCAGTGCATACGACGCAGACCGAGCGGTTCGCCGCCCAGGCCCGCGCACCGCTGCCGATGCGAAAGCGGCTGTGGCAGCAGATCGTTCGGGCGAAGATTCACTGCACAGGCCGCTCTGTTGGTAGAGTTGCGCGGGAGCGATTTTGGACTTGCCGCATTGGCCCCGCGAGTCCACTCGGGCGATCCGAGCAACGTGGAAGCGCGGCGGCGCGCCGTTATTGGCCGCACCTTTTCGCCGACCTCGATTTCCGCCGCCATCGCGAAAACGAAGATCAGAACATCCTGCTGAATTACGGCTATGCGGTCCTCCGTGCGATTGTAGCGCGGGCGATTTGCGCGGCCGGTTTGCACCCTTCCTTGGGTATTCACCACCACAACCGCTACGACGCCTTCTGCCTGGCCGACGACCTGATGGAGCCCTATCGCCCCGTGGTCGATCGCGCCGTGGCCGAGTACATGAGCACGCATGACGAGCCGTACCAATTGGAGGCGGCCGCCAAGCAGAAGATCATTGGCGACTTGACCAGCCGCTACGACGTGAACGGCCAGCAGCGGACGCTGTTTGACGCTGCCGCCCGGATGGCGTCGTCGTTGGCCGATATTTTCATGGGCAACGCCGATGAGTTGGAGTTGCCGGAATGGTGACAGAGACGTGCCCTCGCCCGTCGGGAGAGGGTTAGGGTGAGGGCGTCATGCCACGGCGAGAACACGTATTATCGGGGTACCAAGGGATGTGGTTGTTCGCAATGTTCGACCTGCCCGTGACGACCGCGAAGGCGCGGAAGCGATACGCGCAGTTCCGCAAGCTGCTTGTCGAGCAGGGGTTCTCGATGCTACAATTCTCGGTCTACGCGAGGTATTGCGCCAGCGAGGATATGGCCACTACGTACCGCGGGCGAATCCACGCGGCGTTGCCCCCCGAAGGGTACGTCCGACTGCTGGCTGTCACGGACCGGCAGTTCGGAAAAATGGAGAGCTACGTCGGAGAAATGAGCAAACCTCTTGAACAACCTCCTTCCCAACTCGCACTTTTCTAGCGTTCCTGTCGGCTCTAAGGGCTTCCGGCGTAATCGTTTACGCCAGAGGTAGTGTATCTGAGCGACGATTCCCTGCAAGCCACAGCTGCCCAACGAGCGGCTCGCGCGGCTTACGAAGTGTATCTGAGCGACCCCTCCGTGCCAATAATGGGTGAGACAACTGCCTCCTGGTTTATTACAGTAGAGGGCAAGGAGGTAGAACGATGGAGAATGCAAGGATGTTGGGAATGGAAGAGGCCGTGGCGGGCAGAACGGAAGGAGGGCGTAGCCCGACTGGAGTTCTGCCCGCCACGGCCGCCGCCACGGGGCCAGGCGGCCTTGCCGCTGGCAACGGAAAGCTGATCCCTGATCCGGCCGTCTCGGAGAAGCCTGTGCGGCGACGGTTCACCGCGGAGTACAAACTTCGCATTCTCTGCGAGGCCGATCGCTGTGCCGAGTCCGGCCAACTCGGGGCGTTGCTGCGCCGCGAGGGTTTGTACTCATCGCTCCTGAGCACCTGGCGGCAGCAACGCGACCAGGGGACACTCGCCGGACTGACCCCGAAGCGTCGTGGGCGGAAGGCCAACCCCGATGCCCCCTTGATCGCCGAGAACCAGCGGCTCATTCGAGAAACCCAACGGCTGGCGGCCAAGCTCCGCCAAGCCGAGACGATCATCGAGGTCCAAAAAAAACTCTCCGAAATCCTGGGGATTCCCCTGCCGCCGCCAGACAGCAGCGAGAGGATGCCATGAACGCCATCAAAGAACTCTCTCCGCAGGTGGGAACGGCAGCGGCCTGTCGCAGTTTGGGCGTACCCGCGCGACGCTCTATCGGTGCCGCCGGTCGAAGCTGCCCAAGCCCGCAACCACGCCACGGCCTACATCGCCGCGAGGCTCTGCGACCAGGAGCGACAACAGGTTCTCGACGTGCTTCACAGCGAACCGTTTGCCGACAAGGCCCCGGCCGAGGTTTACGCGGCACTTTTAGATCAGGGCCAGTATCTCTGCTCGATCCGCACGATGTACCGCGTCCTGGACGCGCTGAAGGAAGTCCGCGAGCGACGAGACCAACGGCGACACCCAACCTACCACAAGCCGCAACTGCTGGCCACCGCGCCGAATCAGGTCTGGACCTGGGACATCACCAAGCTGCTGGGGCCGGCGAAATGGACCTACTTCCATCTGTATGTGATCCTCGACATCTTCAGCCGCTATGTCGTCGGCTGGATGCTGGCCAGCCGCGAAAGTGAACACTTGGCCGAGCGGTTGATCCGCGAGACGGTCGTCAAAGAGGGCGTCGCCCGCGACCGCTTGACGCTTCACAGCGATCGTGGGCCGTCGATGCGTTCGCAGACCGTGGCCCAACTTCTGGCCACCCTCGGGATCACCAAGTCTCACAGTCGGCCGCACGTCTCCGACGACAACCCGTTTTCGGAGAGCCAGTTCAAGACGATGAAGTACCGACCGGAGTTCCCCGACCGTTTCACCAGCATCGAACACGGCTTGGAGTTCTGCGGCGAGTTCTTTCGTTGGCAAAACCACGAGCATCACCACTGGGGCCTGGGCCTGCTGACGCCGGCGATGGTCCACTTTGGACAGGCCGACACGGTATTGGCTGGCCGACAAGCGGTGCTGACCGCAGCCCACGCCGCTCATCCCGAGCGATTCGTTCTGCATCTGCCGCGACCGCTTGGGCTGCCGAGTGAAGTTTGGATCAACCCTCCGGCCGATGGGCCGGAACCCCGTATGCTACAACTACCGCGCGACACTAATTTCGTACCGTGGTTGTCTCAAACCCGTTGACACGTTCCGGACGATTCCCTGCAAGCCACAGCTTTAGTCGGATGATCCATGAACTTGGCGTGAAGTGTATCTGAGCGACGATTCCCTGCAAGCCACAGCCAACAACTTCGGCGTCTCTCCCGCCTTGTCAGTGTATCTGAGCGACGATTCCCTGCAAGCCACAGCCTCTCCATGTTGTCGGCGTCATGCAACCGGAGTGTATCTGAGCGACGATTCCCTGCAAGCCACAGCGCGACAAGCTCGATACATCTACTTGGTACTAGTGTATCTGAGCGACGATTCCCTGCAAGCCACAGCAACAATTGCTGGCGTTGCTGGCGGATCTCTTAGTGTATCTGAGCGACGATTCCCTGCAAGCCACAGCACGAGGAAGCGATTGGATCAACGGAGGAGGAGTGTATCTGAGCGACGATTCCCTGCAAGCCACAGCCAACATGGATGTCCAGCTTGTGCTCAGGCAGTGTATCTGAGCGACGATTCCCTGCAAGCCACAGCCGCTGCTGCGGCGGACGAAGAGAAGCGGAAGTGTATCTGAGCGACGATTCCCTGCAAGCCACAGCCCGCGCCGCTGCGGCAGAACGAAGGGGTGAGTGTATCTGAGCGACGATTCCCTGCAAGCCACAGCCACTAGCGTTCGCTGGACATAGACCGAGTGAAGTGTATCTGAGCGACGATTCCCGCAAGCCACAGCTCAGCGTCCCGCGGGAAGACGGTAAGTCCAGTGTATCTGAGCGACGATTCCCTGCAAGCCACAGCGCATTTTTTGCGGGGGCGTCCGCCGGATTGAGTGTATCTGAGCGACGATTCCCTGCAAGCCACAGCTGAGCTGAGGCCGGGGAGGCATGGGCGGTGAGTGTATCTGAGCGACGATTCCCTGCAAGCCACAGCTCGAGATGTAGGCGTTGACTAGCGTGTGTGTAGTGTATCTGAGCGACGATTCCCTGCAAGCCACAGCTGCCCGGAGCCGCTGGCGCAAGAGCTGGAGAGTGTATCTGAGCGACGATTCCCTGCAAGCCACAGCGTGATTCAGGCCGTCCGCACCGATGAGGCAAGTGTATCTGAGCGACGATTCCCTGCAAGCCACAGCTTCTGCTGCCCGACGGAAGCTGGATCAGCCAAGTGTATCTGAGCGACGATTCCCTGCAAGCCACAGCATCGATCCGACTGGCACCCTCGAACGACCAAGTGTATCTGAGCGACGATTCCCTGCAAGCCACAGCCCTCGTCTAAATTAGGTTGAAACGAGAAAGAGTGTATCTGAGCGACGATTCCCTGCAAGCCACAGCCTCGGCGGCAACAAATACAAGCCCTCGGAAAGTGTATCTGAGCGACGATTCCCTGCAAGCCACAGCATTCCAGGTCTAGAGATATACGACGTAACGAGTGTATCTGAGCGACGATTCCCTGCAAGCCACAGCAGTTACGATGGCCGTTGAAAATGACATTCTAGTGTATCTGAGCGACGATTCCCTGCAAGCCACAGCGGCCGCATTCGCAGGATGCAAGGCAAGTTTAGTGTATCTGAGCGACGATTCCCTGCAAGCCACAGCAAGACCGCGATCGCTGGACAGTCTGGGCTCAGTGTATCTGAGCGACGATTCCCTGCAAGCCACAGCATTTGGCGGTGGTGGC
>CAWFIG010000020.1:0-11141 GCA_963815695.1 uncultured Planctomycetia bacterium | reverse complement strand
GTGATCCGCTGACCGAAGGGCTGCTCCAATGGCAGATTCGCAAGATCGTCCGTGCCGCGCTCGAAGCGTACGCCGGCGCGCTCGCCGAGGTGTTTCCCGAGGACTATCTGAGGTCGCACGACCTCTGGCCTCTCAGTCGGGCGCTGCCCGAGGTGCATTTTCCCGCCGACCACGAGAGTCTGGATCGTGCCCGACGGCGTCTGGTCTATCAGGAGTTGTTCGTCTTGCAACTAGCCTTGGCCCTGCGACGGCAAGAGCAGCACGATCGGCAACAGGCGCCGGCCTTGGAGGCCACCGCCAAGATCGACGCCCGCATACGCCGCCTCTTCCCCTTCGAGCTGACCGCCGGCCAGCAGCGGGCGATCGCGAGATCGCCGCCGACATGGCCGGGCCGCAGCCGATGAACCGGCTCTTGCAGGGGGACGTGGGCAGCGGCAAGACCGTGGTGGCGGTCTATGCGATGCTGCTGGCCGTTGCCCACGGATACCAGGCCGTGCTGATGGCCCCGACGGAAGTCCTCGCCCGGCAACACGCCCTGACGCTCGAACGGATGCTGGCCCAAAGCCAAGTTCGCCGCGCCGCAGCTGACCGGCGGTCTGACCTCCGCCCAGCGGGCGGCGTTGCTGCAACGGATCTGCCGCCGGAGAGGTCGATCTGGTCGTCGGCACCCAGGCGATTATTCAGCAGGACGTCGAGTTCGCCAAGCTCGGGCTGGTTGTGATCGACGAGCAGCACAAGTTCGGCGTGCGTCAGCGGGCAACGCTGAAGAGCGGCAAGGCCGAGCCGAAGGGGACAGTCCCATTTTCGTCGAACGAAAATCGGGACAGTCCCCAGGCCAGTCCGCACTACCTGGTGATGACTGCCACGCCGATCCCGCGCGCGTGACGATGACGCTGTTCGGCGACCTGGACGTTTCCACTCTTCCGCGACAGCCCACCCGGCCGGCAGAAGGTCAACACCTATTTGGCCAACGAGGACCAGCGGGCCAAGTGGTGGGACTTCTTCCGCAAGAAGCTTCGCGAGGGGCGGCAGGGCTTCGTCGTAACGCCGCTTGTCGAGGAATCGGACGCGGCCGAAGCCGCCAGCCTGGACGAAACCTACGAAGCCTGGCCAACGGCGAATTGGAGGCCTTTCGCCTCGGCCTGATCCACGGCCGCATGGCCCCGGCCGAAAAGGACGCCGTCATGGATCGCTTCCGCTCGGGCGAGATCCAGGTGCTGGTTTGCACCTCGGTGGTCGAGGTCGGCGTCGACGTGCCGAACGCCACGCTGATGACGATCGAGGGCGGCCATCGGTTTGGCCTCGCCCAGCTCCATCAGCTTCGCGGCCGGATCAGCCGCGGCAAGTTTCCCGGGCTTTGTTGCGTGTTTGGCGATCCGCAGACCGACGAATCGCGAGAACGGCTCAAGGCGTTTGTCGCCTCGACCGACGGCTTTGAGTTGGCCGAGACGGATTTTCGGCTCCGCGGCCCGGGCGACATCTTTGGCACGAAGCAGCATGGGCTTGCCGCCGCTTCGGATTGCCGATCTCCAGCGCGACCGCGCGATTCTCGACGAAGCCCGCCGCGACGCCCAAACGCTCGTCGCCGCCGATCCGGGCTTATTGTCCGAGCCGCACGAACGCCTCCGCCACATGGTGCTTGTCCGGTACGGCAAGGCGCTGGAGTTGGGCGACGTAGGGTGACCGGTTGCCGAGACAAACGGCGTATGAGTTCGCCGGCTCAAGCGGTTGGTGCCGTCGCGTGGCGAGCAGACCGGGGCGCCATATCGGACGGAGGAACGCGCCGGGCAAACCCGACCGCTGCGCACTGGCTGAAACGCGGTTACGGCTTTCGCGAGGCGACGATTTCCTACTCAGCCGCCGCCGGCTCCCTTCCCGGCTCGAAGCGCTGCTTGGTGAAGTCGTCCATACCTTCGACCACGGCGGCGTCGAGCCGGGGCTCGTCCTCCAGAGTCCAGGGCAGGCGGACGGTGAAGGTGCTCCCCCTGCCCAACTCGCTTTCCAACAAGATTTCGCCGTGGAGCAGCCGGCAGAGTTCCTTGACAATAGAAAGCCCGAGGCCGCTGCCGGAGTATTCGCGGGTCATGGCGTCGCCGTCGGGCATGGCGGTCCGCCCCTGGCGGAACTTCTCGAAGATCGCCGTTTGGTCCTCGGGCGCTATGCCCACGCCCGTGTCGCTCACGGCGAGCACCATGAAGCCCAACGCATCGCGGCGAACCGTCACGGCGATTCGTCCGCCTTCGGGCGTGAACTTGATCGCGTTGGAAAGCAGATTGTTCAAGATTTGCTGCACGCGGGCCTGATCCTGGTGCATCGCCGGCGCTCGCGTCGACGTGGCATTCCAGGTCGATGTTCTTTCGTTCGGTCAGCGGCCGGGCCATGTCGCACTGCGCCGCGACCACCTGGGCGATCCGGAAATCGGTCAGGCGCGTCTCCATCTTGCCGCTTTCCATCTTCGCCAGATCGAGGATGTCGTTGATCATTTCCAGCAGGGTCTTGCCCGACTTCTGGATGTTCAGCACGTAGCGCTTTTGCTTGTCGTCCAGCGCGTTGATCGACCCCAGGACTTCGCTGAAGCCGAGGATGCTGTTCAGCGGCGTGCGCAGTTCATGGCTCATCGTGGCCAGGAAATCGCTCTTGAGCATGTTCAATTCATAGAGCCGCATGTTGGCCTGGGCCAACTCATCCACTTTGCCGTCGAGGCTGGTGTTGGCCTGGCGGAGTTCCTCCTGGGCGGCGATCAGGTGTCGCAACATGCGATTGAAGGCCACGCCCAGTTCCTCGAACTCGTCGCCGGTGCGGATTTCGGCCGCAGCGCGGTGTTGCCGCGGCTTACCGCGTCGCTCACATCGCGCAACTGGCGCAGCGGCTTGACGATGACGTAGCGAACGATCACATAGGACGCCACCATCGCCAAGAACACGGTGATAATGGCGGTGGCGATCAAAATCGCCTGGTTCAGGTTGATGCTTTTCCGGTCGGTTCGGTGGAAAACGTCAGCTTGGCGACGGCCATCATGTCGCCCTTCGCTTGGGCCACGGAATTGCCCAGCGCCGAACGGTCGGAAATGCTCTCCCCGGTCAGGTTGCTCATCGGCTGATGGCACCCGGTGAAGCACTCGCGCCTCGTGGCGTAGATCGGTTGGTAGTAGTAGTACTTGTTGCCGTCGGCCGACTTCCGCTCCTCAAACTCGTCGGAGTCCGCGGCTGGAGCGGCCGCGACGAATCCTTCAGGAATCGCTTGACGGCCGCCAACTCGAAATTGTCGATTGGATTCAAGCCGTCGGGACCGCCGTCCTTGGCCGCGGGCAGATTTGGGAGGATGAATCGAACGTCGTATCGTTGTTTGTTAAACGACTTGGCGAGCATCTTCACGATGTCGCGATAATCGGAATTCTCCTTGGTTGCTTCGAGCCGCTTCCAGTGGCGAAAGGCCATTTCCTGGTCGACCAGCATCCGTCCGTTGTTTCGGTTTTGTTCGTCGATGATCTTGTTGGTCCGCTTTCCGTAGAGCCAGAAGCTGGCCGTAATCAGCAACAGCAGGCACGCCCCGAACAAGAAGCGGCATTTTCGCTCGAGGCTAGTCTCGCCGAGCACGTGTTTGATCGAGCGGTAGGACATAACCCGCGTATTCTATGACAGTTGACCGTTCAACGCCAGAGGAGGACCGGGCCTTGCAAACGATGAAGGGGGCGCCGTTCTGGCGGCCGCTGAGCCGCGGCCAGCGCCGGCGCGACGGGCAGACTGCCGGCAGAGGCGCGGCCGCGGTCGGCCTATTTCATCAACTGCTGGAGCTTCACGTAGGAGGGCAGTTCCACCGGCTGAAGCATGTCCTTGGCGAGTCCGCGTTGGACGGCCTTGAACATCGAAGTCTTGGCGGAACTCTCCTGCCCCAGCGCCAAGTAGATCTGGGCCTGGTGGAAAAGCCGCACGGGCGTCTCTCGGTCGTCGAGCGCTTCGTTGACGTCCTTGAGGGCTTCGTCCAAGTTGTGAGACGCCATCTGAACGATGGCTCTCGAGTCGAGCACGGGACCGAGGGGGCCAAGGACGTCAATCGCTTGATTGACGAACTTCATGGCTTCCTGGAGCTTGATGCCTTGCATCGCCAGGATCACGGCGAGGTTGTTCAAGGCGTAGGCCTCGTTGGGGCTCTGCTTGATCACCTCGCGGTAGTACGCTTCGGCGTCCGTATAGCGGCCTTGGCGGGTGCAGGAATCGGCCAGGACCAGCAGGAGCGCGGTGCGGCGGCCGTGTTTGGCCATCGCCTTCTCCACCAATTGGTCCAATTGCTTGACCAGTCCCTTGTCCTTGTCGATTGCGATGTTTTTAAGGATCGCGTCGGACGCCTTGGCGAAGTCATCCGGCGAACTGGAGTCGATCACCCCTTCGAGGAGCTTCAGACTCTCTTTCATCTGGTCGGGGCCCAGGCCCGCAAGGAAGACGGCCAAGGGCAGCTTGTCCTCGCTGTAGCTCCGGTAGAGGATTTCGGCCTGGCGGGCGAACTTGTCGGCGAGCAAGCCTTGGTCGGACTTCGCCAACTCACGCGACAGATTGGCAAGCTTGTCTGCGGCCAGGCGGACTCGGGTACTGCGGTCCTTGGGCTGCACGTCGGTCCTGTCCACGTACTTCGTCAGCAGGTCGAACGCTTCTTGCGGGCGCTTCGTGGCGCAAAGCAAATCGGCCTTGAGGCGAATCGCATCGAATCCATTGGAAGTCAACTGGCTCAGTCGCTCGATGTATCCGGGAACGTCGGAGGTCTCGTGGTGGTTGAGCAACGCCTCGATATAGACGACCAGATAGTGCGGGTCCCGATTGGCGTCGGCAACGACGCTTCTGAGCATGCCGCTGGCCTTGGTCCACTCGCCCGCGGACAGATAAAGCTGTGCAAGGGAGTAGCGGTCGGCCAGCGTGGCCTGCTGTCTTTGGATCATGTCCTCCCAAATGGCGATTGCCTCGCCGCGGCGAGCCCGGCTGGGATCGGAGGCATACAGGCGAGCAAGGACTTGGAGGTCGGCGATCGAGCCGCCGGTGCTGTCGCGGTTGAGTTCGAGGAGATGTTGCGCCTTCCGGAGCCCGCGGTAGTCGCGATGGCTGGCCGAAGTCAGGGCCAGTTGACGCCGCGCCCAGAGCATGTTGGCTTCGTCGGCCTTGACGGCGCCGTCGACAATCTTCTGCAGCATGGGTTCGGCGAGGGCGATCTTCCGATTTCGAATGAAGAAATCCACGGCGGCGCGGATCGTAGGCAAGTCCTCGGGAGCCACTTCCAGCGCCTTGGCATACTCCTTCCCGGCCGGCTCGGCCATGCCCATGACGTCGTAGCACTGGGCCAGCGCCAGTGGGGCGTCCTTCGCCGAGAGCGCCTGTCGGGCTTCTCGGATGACCTGTTCGGCCGCGGCGACCTCGCCGGCGAGGAAGCAGTGCTGCACGAGCATAATCCAGCTTGCGGGGAGTTTGGGCTCGAGCTTGGCGGCGCTGCGCAGGGCCGATTCCGCGTCAACAAAGAGCTTGGCCGCGTCCTGGCTTCGTCCTTCGGCCTTGGCGCGGCCGCCGAGGGTGTCGAACATCTTGCCGAGCCAGAAATACTCGCGATAGGTCTTCGACTCGCTGGCGGCGATCTTCCGGGTCATGTCAAGAACGCGGTTGTAGTCTTGCAGGTTGAGCGCAACCTCGGCACAGAGGCGAATCACGTCCGGCGAGAAGGGCACGTGTTCTGCTTCGAGCCGACGCAGCCGGCGATCCGCCTCGCCGTACTGCTGGGTCTGCACGAGAATCTGCATTGCCCGAAGTACCATGTTCTGCTCGTAGTATCCCAAGTCAATCGCTTCCAGGTAGTTCTTCAACGCCAGATTCTGGCGGCCTTGCCGGTCATAGATCTGCGCCATGGTGACGGGGATCAGAGGCCAGTCCCCGCGCATGTCGCGAGCCTTCGCCAGATACTTCAGCGCTTCGCTCCAGGCGGCCGCGGGATCCTTCTGCTTCTGGCTCCTGGCCTCATGATCGGCGAGAACCGCCTTGCCCCACAGCCAGAAGTAGCTTTCCCCCGCGACGCGACGGATGTCGTCGAGCGCCCGCCGCATGGCGGCTTCGTCGCCGGTGGCCAACGCGATGCGGAACTGTTGATAGCGAACTTGGGCATTGTCGGGCTGCTTCTCGGCGATTCTGCGGCAGAGGACGTCGATCTGCTTCGTGTCATTGATCTGCATGGCGAAATCCAGCAGCGCGGCCCAGAGCCGGAGGCGGTCGTTGTCCGGCAACTTGCCGGCGTTTTCGGCCAGTTGGTGCAGACGGTCCTTGGCCGCAGGGCCATAGCGATGCAGCAGGTAGCCTGCCCGCAAAATGCGTTGTACGGCGCCGTCACCGAGTGCCTTTTCTGACTGATCGAGGACCTTTTCGACCTCCGGCCAGTTTGCTTCCCGTTCGTAGACCGAGGCCAGCGCCGCCCAGAGCACGGCTTCCTGAGGAGTCTTTTCGCACGCCGCGGCGCAGCAGACTCACGGCTTCGGCTTGGCGATCGCGCAAGACAAGCATCTGGGCGCGGAGTTGCACGATTTCCGGCGAGTCGGGCATCGCTTTCTCGGTCAACGCCAGCCATTGTTCAACCTGCGCCCAGTTCCGTTCGGCAGGCTCTTTGCGTCCGATTTGTTGGATTGTGGCGCGGATCAGCGGGAGAGGAACGCCGGCGGAGGCGTCCGTCGGCAGGCGACGAAGCTCTTGCTGGGCCTCTCGGACAAGTCCCTTGTTCAACAGCACCTGATAGTAGTGCTCTGGGCAGGCGCCCACTTGGAATCGATGCTCAACGCTCGACGAATCGCCGTGAGTTGTTGGTCGCTATCGCCCGATCGCTCATAGCAGCGGGCGATCCACAGATCGACTTTTTTGGCCATCCAGGGCAGGGGAATTAGCTGCGCTGCGGATCTTCTCGAACCCTTCGCGGGCGGTCCGCCAGTGCCCGTTGGAAAATTCTATCTGCGCAGCGAGGTAGTCGGGGACGAAGTCGAATGTCTCGCGGGCTGCGGCCGCCTTGCGCAATTCATCGATGATCTTCTGCGCCCGCTAAAATCCCCGGCGTCGATCATCAGTTCGGCCAGATCTTTCAGCAGTTCGGGGTGACGGTCCGTGGCGTCAACGCCCCGCCGCAGGACGGCGATGGCCTGGTCGCGACTCTTGGCTCGCATCTCAATTTCAGCCAGGTTCTTATACATCATTACGCTGTCGGGATGAACCTTCAGGCCGTGGGTGACGTAGCCTCGCGCCTTGTCGCAGGCGGCTTGAGCGGCTTGCGGCGATTTTGCTAATTGGGCCGCCAGAAGGGCGCAGTTCGTGGCCAACGCCAAGGCACTGCCGTCGTCGGGGGCAAGAGCCACGGCTTTCGTAGCCTCGGAGGTCGCCTGGTCAAGGAGATCTTCGGCATCGACGCGCAGCAAGTAGCCGCCGCGCGAAGACGTGCGCCTCGGCCGACCTGGGATTCGCCTCGACCAGCCGAGCCATCCATTGATCAGCGTCCTTAGGACGCGAAAGGCGGGATCGTAGCAACTGGGCCAACTGCAGGTAGGCGGTAAAATGATTGGGGCCATTCTCGATCGCCTTCTTGAAGGTCTCGAGCGCCAAGTCATAGTCCGCCATCTCCATCTGGCACTTGCCGAGCTGTTCCAGCAACTCCGGGTCCTTGGGCGACTCCTTCAGCAAAAATCCCTGCAAGTGTTCTCTCGCGTCCTGATAGCGGCGAGCGAACATCGCCATCTTGACGAATTCCCGGCGCGCGGCCTGCCGATTGGGCGCCTTCCGCACGGCGTTGTCCAGCCTCGCGTAAGCATCCCAGAACATCCGCGGGCTTCTCACGACGTTGCCTTCGTAGGCTTGCTTTGCCGACATCAGGGCGAGCTTCTCCACCGCGTCAATGTCGTTCGGCATCAATTGCACGTAGCAGGAGAGGCATCGCATGGCCTCCGCGGTCGCGGTTTCTCTGGCGGCGCGTGTCCTTCTTCTCGGCGGCATCGGCGGCATCCGCCTCCGCGCGCTTCGCGGCCTCCAGAAACACACCCGCGTTGCGTTTCACCTGATATCCGTGAAGCCAATAGACTCCGCCGAACAACACCGCCACAATCACCAGGAGGATCGCGGCCAGTCGAACATTCAACGTTCTCATATAGCGCCTCGTATCGGAGACGGAACCCAAGTAGTGCCAGTTCCAACAAAGTGTTCTTCTTCGCGTTCCCGCGCGCGCGCGGGTACTTGCCTCAACCGCCGCGTCACGTCCACCAGGATGGTTCGTCGGTCGCGGGACGCGACACGGCCTCTTGCAGCGATCTCCATTCTTCCGACGAATCAAGCCACGCCTTCGTGCCTTGGCTGGCACGCTGCCTCCGCAATCTTCCGAGTACGACCGCCGCGCCCCAGCAAGCCGCCGTGCCGATGGCCACGCCCGAGATGTCTTGAATCCAATCGATCCATTCCGGCGTGCGGGATGGAATCAAACCCTGTAGCAGTTCGGTCAGTGCACCGTAGCCGGCGATCATCAGGACAATCCACCAACTGCGCCAGGGGCCAGCGGATGCCCAACGTCAGAACGGCCAATAACGCAAAGCTTATCAAATGAGCCAGCGGCAGCAGTACTTCGAGAAACCGCGGCAATTCCCCCTCAATGCCGATGAACTGACCCGGATTCCTGCTCAACAAGAGTAAAGTCAGGAAGACGAGGTACGCAATGCAAACCGCTCTCATCACGCCTTGCATATTTTCTCCCGGGCTTCGCGGACATTCTTGGTGGCATTGCGCGTGTCGATCACCAAAGGCGCATGCCGGACGATGAAATCGTAATCGTAGGCCGAATGGTCCGTCACGATCAGCACGCCGTCCTGGCTGGCAAGATACTCCGCCGTCAGCGGCGAACTCTCCAGCGGGATGTTGTGTTGTCGTTTGCGCGGCAAGCGGGGAATGTGGGGATCGTTGTAGGAGACCACCGCGCCTCGCGCCTGAAGCAGTTCGATCAAGGTAAACGCGGGACTCTCGCGCGCGTCGTCCACGTCGCTGCTTGTAGGCCACGCCCAAAATGCAGAGCTTGCTGTTTCGCAGCGGCTTGCCGTGGGCATTGAGCGCCTCGGTCAAGCGGTCGACCACGTACTGCGGCATGCTCGTGTTGATCTCGCCGGCCAACTCGATGAACCGCGTATTCAGACCGTGGCAGCGAGCGAGCCAGGTGAGGTAGAACGGATCGATCGGAATGCAATGCCCCCCCAGACCCGGCCCCGGATAGAACGCCTGAAAACCAAACGGCTTCGTCTTCGCCGCCTCGATCACCTCCCACACGTCGATGCCCATCCGGTCGAACAGCACCTTCAACTCGTTAACCAATGCGATATTGACGGCGCGGTAGGTATTCTCGAGAATCTTGCACGCCTCGGCCACTTCGCAATTGCTCACGGGAACGACCTCGGGCATGCCCTGGCGATACAACGCGACCGCCAACCGCTGGCTCGCCGCGTCCGCGCCGCCGACGACCTTGGGGATGTTGCCCGCCGCAAAATCCGGATTGCCCGGGTCCTCTCGCTCGGGACTGAACGCCAGGAAGAACTCCTTGCCCAACGCCAGCCCGCTCGTCTCCAATATCGGCAATACCACGTCGCGCGTTGTCCCGGGATAGGTGGTGCTTTCCAAGATGACGAGCTGGCCGGGGCGCAGACGCGAGGCGATTTCACGCGCCGTCGCCTCAATGTAGACCAGGTCGGGATCGCGGCTTGCGTTGAGCGGGGTCGGCACGCAGATCAGCAGAACGTCGGCCTCCGCCAGCCGGTCCATGTCGGCCGTTGGCGCGAACTTGCCCTGCCCAACGCACTGGGCAATCCAATCGGACGAAATGTGCTCGATATAACTATGGCCGGCCTGAAGGCTCTTGACCTTGGCCTCATCGACGTCAAACCCCAACGTCGGGAAGCCGGCCGCGACGAACGTGCGGATCAGCGGCAGACCGACGTAGCCCAACCCCACTACCCCGACTTTCGCCGTCTTCTGGCTTATCGCGGCCTCGAGCGGCAACGATGTTTTCGGCATCAACGATCCTCCGATGTTTCAAGGCAGGCGAGTCCTGCGTGAAGGTCGCTATGTCTCAAGAAACCGACTCGCCGCAGGACACGACAGACGACCAGGGCCGCGAAATATTGGACTAGAACAGAGACGCTCCGGTCGCCTCCAGGGCGGCCACACAATCGCATAATACTTCCATTCTACTTGATGGGTGCCGAGTTGCAAGGGACGCATCCCTCACATATGGTGGTTCGTGGTCGCGCGTAAGGGTAGCGTCAGCGATACATGCCCTACCGCGCTAAGGCGAGCCAATCGACCTCCGCGTCGAAATCCCGAATGCCCCAACCGACCTCGGCGAGGATCGGAACGGGACTGAGGAGGGTCAATTCGCGGCGATTGAACGAAACGCTGACATCGTCCGGCAAGGGCGCCGGATTGTTCAGCACCACGCCGGCGATCGGAAGCCCGAAGTGCGCCGTGGCGGCAACCACCGTCTGAAGGGTCTGATTGATCGTGCCCAGGGCGTTGCGCGAGACCACGACAAGCGGGAAGCCGAACCGCTTTGCCAAGTCGGCCACGAACGTCTTGTCGGCCATGGGCGACATCAAGCCGCCGACGCCTTCGACCAGCAATACGTCGGATCGTGGTTGCCAGAACTCGATGCCGCGATAGAGCCGCTCGACATCGACCGTTCGGCCTTCGACTCGCGCGGCTACGTGCGGGGCCAGCGGGGCCTCGAAACGCTGCGGACAAACGTGTTCGAGGTCTGCCGGCCGACCCGCGGCCTCCCACAGTGCGACCGCGTCGTCCGAGACCAGTGCGGCGCCGCGGCGCTGGCATCCGCTGGCGGCGGGCTTGTAGACGCCGACGCGAAGCCCGCCGCCCGCCAAACATCGTGCAATCATCGCCGCAACGTAGGTCTTGCCCACGCCGGTGTCGGTGCCCGTGATGAAGAGCCCGGGGATTCGGGTGGACATCAAGATGGCCTCCGCCGCCGGCGCAGTCGCGGGGCGTCTTGCGGCGGCATCACAGTTCCAAGAACTCCTCGGCCGCCTCGCGCATCGTCGGGCGGTTGGGATCAACAGCCGTCCAGCGTTGCACGTCGATGGCCATCTGCTCGAT
>CAWFIG010000019.1:0-31503 GCA_963815695.1 uncultured Planctomycetia bacterium | reverse complement strand
GGCGGCGCCCTTGACAACGTAATCGTAAGCCCCGTGCTTCATCATCTCGACGGCCACGCTTTCGCTCCCGTGTCCCGTGGCGACGACGAATGGCACCTGCCTTCCCCGGGCGTCGAAGCTTCTCCCACAGTTGCTCGCCGTGCATGTCCGGCAGGCTGTAGTCCAGCAGGATCAGGCCGGACGGATCGTGCTCCAGCCAGGCCAACGCCGCCCTCCCGCTCGACCACCCCTGCCGTGCGATGGCCGCTGGCCGCCAAGCATTTCTCATCAGTTGCAGCAGAGCGCATCGTCCTCGACGACGAGAATTAGTCCCGCCCGATCACGACCGCCGCCGGGCTGGTTTTTCGCCGCGCGGTTCTGTTGCTCGACTGGCAGCCGACATCGATGCGTTCTTTCGTTCTTCGCTGCTTCCCCGTCCTCACGAAGCGAAGTACGCCTGGCAGGATTCGAACCTGCGACCTACGGTTTAGGAAACCGTTGCTCTATCCCCTGAGCTACAGGCTCTTCTCCTATCTACTTTACATATAATGACTTATGATGTGTGATTTGTAGTATGGCAGTGAAATCATGGCAGTAAATCACCTGTCCCCAAGACTTTCCAGACAACCTAGATTTACACCGGGGACGCATGGCTCGTAAAAAAGGCAGCCGCAACAAAGGCTATTGGTTCCGTAAAGGTCGGGGTTGGTACGTCGGCGATGACAGACTACCAGACCCGCAAGGCAAGCATATCAGGGACGCCGACGACCGACAAGCCGCAGGAGTAGCCTACCACGCCCTCATGCCGAATGGAAAGCCGGAACCCAAATCTGGTAGCGGCTTCACCGTGCGGGAAGTGTGCCGTGAGCGCCCTAAGGAAGCCAAGGCGAAGTCTTCTGCCCAAACCTACCTGCTTCGCAAGCCGTTTCTGTGCGATTTCTGCGAGGCAAAAAGGGCGTTCACAAGGGGTACGGCGACCTGCCCATCGCCGACTTGATCGGCTTGAACGTCGAACGTTGGCTTGACGCCCACAATTGGGACGGCTGCCGAGTGCCGGCCCGAAATGCCCCTGGACGTGCGCGGCAGCGGGGCCGTTGGCTGCCGCCGTCGGGCAACAGGTAGTGCAGCCGCCGGTCACAGACGTTATGCCGCTTCGATCCCTGAACTACGAAGCCCGCGTAGCCGTTCTGTGGCGTGCCCTCGGGCAATTCCTCTAGGGGCACGGGGATGGTCCCATGGATCGTCAACTCGTCCGTCTTCCGCCGTTTCTCTGAGCCCGGCCGTTTGCACCGTTGCTGCTTTTTATGTCTCGGATCGGGATGTGGCTCGGCAAGGTGAGCGCCCCCGTTTTCTGTACTAGGGGTTATGTAGTATGAGCTGGTCCCGTTTTTCTGACAGAAAAGTACGCTTGAATAAGGTGGAAGGCGATTTAACAAGCCAAGGGATATTTACGTTATCCGCTTGACGAAAACTCTCTGCCGATTATGCTTTACCTGTTCGGTGAAACGGAGGCGGGCTCTGCGGGGACGCAACCTGCCAAGGGATAGCCGGACCAAAGAAGTGTCTTGCGACACCAGCCTTGAAGCATTCAACGCTTCGAGGCTTTTTCTTTTCGTCAGGATACCCATCCGCCTTCACCTCCACAAGACACTTTTTTGTCATGCCTTGAAAAATCCCGGGGTCTGGGGCGGAGCCCCAGGGCGCCGCCCCAGAATCTTTTTCTTCGATCCATTCGCCGCGAAGTAAATCTCCGCGGGCCGAGCGTCAAGCTGGCTGTGTCGCCGCCGGAAATCGTAGTACTCGAAATACTCGCCGAGATTGCCACGGCAATCGAGCACGTCCTCGTACTCCTTCAGGTACACTTCCTCCTGCTTCACGGAGCGCCACAAGCGTTCGACCATGATGTTGTCGAAGCAGCGGCCCGCCCCGTTCATGCTGATTCGCACGTCGGCCGCCATCAGCGTCCGCGTGAAATCCGCGCTCGTGTACTGCACGCCTTGATCGGTGTTGAAAACCTCGGGCTTGCCCGTCTCCAACGCCCGCTCCAGGCAGCGCACGCAAAAATCCGAGTCCAACGTCGTCGAAAGCTCCCAGGCGATCACGTAGCGGCTGAACCAGTCCATAATCGCCGTCAAATAGGCGAATCCTCGGCTCAAACGCACGTAAGTGATGTCGCTCGCCCAAACCTGGTTCGGTCGGACGATCGGCATTCGCTTGAGCAAGTAGGGATACTTTTTATGCTCGCGGTTGGGCACGCTCGTGCTCTTTTTCGGATAAATCGCCTCCAGGCCGAGCCACGCCATCAGCGTCCGCGCGCGTTTGACGCCCACGTCGTAGCCGAGTTCCGCGAGGTAGTCGCGCATTCGCCGCTTGCCCAAGAACGGATGCCGCGTGTACTCCTCGTCGATCGCCCGCAACATGGCCAGGGCCGTTTCGTCCCACTCCCACGGCTCGTAGTAGTAGGCCGCCCGCGACATGCCCAGCAGTTCGCACTGCCGGGCGATCGAAAGCCGCTCGTGCTCTGGCTCGACGAGCGACCGCTTGGCGTCATTCGGCGTCTCCGACTTTTTTTTTGAGCCAATCGAGCTCGAACTGAAGCTGGCCGATCTGCTGGTACAGCCGATCCTTGAGCCGGTCGTCTTCTCCCTTGTTCGTTTTCGACCGGCCGTCGGCGAAAAGTGCGGCCAGATTATCCTGGGCCTGCTTCTTCCATTTTGTGATCTGATTCGGATGCACCTTGTGCCGCAAGGCGATCTCCGTCGTGGTCGATACTCCCCGAATCGCCTCCAAGGCCACTTTCGCCTTGAATTCCGAACTGAATGTCTTCCGCTTCCTCGCCATCGTGAATTCGTCTCCTTTCCCGGTAAATATCCTACCGGAATTGAAAGCCCAAATCCACCTTATTCACCTGTCTAGAATTTTGGGACCACTTCAGTATTGGTTGGGGAATGGATTGGAAATTTCGATGGCCTCTCCGTGGACGAGTGCATGAAGGCCATTCAGGATGGTGAGTGGTTCGTGCCGCAGCCCACTTGTGCAATGGCCGCGTGATAGACTACAATGCTGTTAATCAATGGACGGCGACCAGTCGGCAACGTAAGCTAGGTGGCGTCAATCCAACAATCGTTAAGGAAATGAAAATGGCTGAAGGTAGCATCAAGAGGCTGACGGACAAGGGTTTTGGATTCATCAACATTGGCGGTGACAAAGACCTGTTCTTCCATTCCTCGAGTGTCCAAGGGGTCAGTTTCGACGCCCTGCATGAAGGCCAGAAGGTGTCCTATACCGAAGGACGAGGTCCGAAAGGCCCTCGTGCCGAGAACGTCACGCCGGTGTAGGAGGGCAAGGACGTGCCAGCACATCAGGCAATTGGCTGATGCCGTACCCCGTGCCCAACCGGGGCATAGCCGAATGTCCGATCCGTGCTAGGATGTATCTACAGGGCGTGCTAATTGAGAAGGGCCGATACACCGGGTTTTTACCGCCAGCCTGAGATAGAAGGGCAACAGGTAACCGAGGTCGGCGTATCGCCTCTCCCTCGAACAAACACGCAACAAGAAGCCCGCATCTTTGAGTGGGCTTCTTGCGTTTCTTGGGGACGATGTTCCACGCCATCAGCCCGCCGCCGCCCTTTCCTGCATCATCGCAAACAAATCATCCTGCACGGTGAAGTGCCCACGGGTGGATTCCGGCACGCTGCTGGTGAACCTCACCGCAAACGGGTATAATCGCTTACCACTGAAAGAGAGAGACCCATGCAGAAGCGGGACAAACTCGAAGCAATGTTGCGGCAGATCACCGACAAGCAATTCGATGGCATTTGGAATGGAGACCTACGGCTACTTCCCATTTGGTGATCGTGCGGATTTGGTGGCGGAGTTTGTAGCCGAGCAATATGACGGAGAATTGAACGGCGATATTGAACGTGCCGAGGCACTATTGCATCCGGCCCCAAGACTCAAACCGAACAAGTGGCTCGTTCCCCGCTGATACCGTTGCCAACGGCGGGCATATCTACTCTGACGATCAACTCAACGCCGTCCGCTTCTCCTCGATGAATTGGTCACCTGCCCCCGTTTTCTCTACCGGGGGGTTAAGTGTTGGGGTTTCTTACAGACCTCGAATGTGGGTGTTTTTCGCGGAAGCACAGCTTCGCAGCTTCCTCCAAGAAGCAGCCGGCGTACTTGGAGAGAAACCGGCCCTTGTTCTGATACTCGTCGATCAATCGACCTTCGCGATCCGCCACTCCCAACACCTGATAGATGAGAAAATGCGACCGGTCGTCATCCTGTATTTCTTCCAATAGGTGGTCAAAAGACCACATGTTCCGACGACGGCTTGCTTCTCCAGATCGAATTGTGCCGTGACTGCTTCCTCCATAAAGGCAGCCGGATCGCGGGCAGCGACACCGCAGGCCCGCGAGACCGAGAACAGCAGAAACGGCCAGAAGAGTCTAATTGAACATGGCGGTACAAGGCGAGGCAACGGTGGAATCTTGCCATGCAAATGGGAATATAGGCGAAGTTGGCGGCTTAGATAACGCCGCATTTAATTAGACTTATCTGGGGATGGAATGGCAGCATGGAGGTGCCCAATTGAGGGGACCACCAGGGCAAGGCTAATGAATAGGGCTCAAAAAATCGCCCCGGAGGGAAGCGATCACCACGGCCACCGCCCCCATGACCCCCGAGCACACCGCTCGAAATCCGTGATTGTGCCGCGGCACGCCATTGCGAACCGTCCTTCCCAACCCCTCGAAAAGGCTCTATACTCATGGAGTCGTCTTCCACCGGCGCGCCTGGCGTAAGAAAGCCGGGCCGTAAACCTTTGTCAGCCGACCAATCTACGAACATGGCAGATCCGAATTCGTCGAATCACTGGGACTCACTGGTGTCCGATTTGGGGGTAGAAGTGCCCAAAGCAGCCGCCGCAGCGCCGCCGCCCGCCGCTGTCCCCGCGCAACCGTTGCCCACGCCAAAGCCGCCGCGAGAGAGTCCGCCGCCGCCGCCGTCGACCGACTGGGACTCGCTCGCCAGCGACCTTGGCCTGCCGCCGGTGCCCAAGCCGGCTCCAGCGACGACCAGCACCCACGTCTCGCCTCCTCCCGCTTCTGCTCCCCGCCCAGCCGCTAAGCCAGATCGCCGCGACGTTCCGCCGCCGCAAACCGCCGAGGAATCGCCGAACTTCTTCGACGAGCGTTTCGATTTCGAGGAGCCGTTCGATCTACTCGAGCCGTCCGAGGTGCCGCCCACGCCGCCGCCCACGCCGGCCGCCGAGACGAAGGAACCCGACGAAAAGCAGCCGCGAAAGCGCCATCGACGGCAACGCCCGGGCAAGGAGCCGGAGCACAAGGAATCGCACGAACCGCCGCCCGCCGCGCCGTCCGCGGACGAGCCGGATCGCGTCTCCACCATCGCAGTGGCTGAAGAAATCGACGTCGAACAGGTCGAGACAGACCCGGAAGAGCCGGACCGGCGCCGCTCGAGGCATCGCCGTTCGCGCCGCGGAAGGAAGAAGCGGTCGGGCGACGAAGCGAAGCCGGCCGCCGCCGAAACACCTGTCGAAGAGTCCGGCGACGACGCGGTTGTTGCCGAAGCGCCGCGTTCTCGCGCGACAACGCCGCGCGACGACGTCTCTTTCCGCCGCAGTCGCGCCGAGCCGCAGGAGGAGGACGAGGAAGAGGGCGAAGACGACCTGCCCGAACGCGATCGGCCTGCCAGGGCGGGATTCCGCGGCATTCCCACCTGGGAGGAAGCCGTCGGACTGGTAATCGCCAAGAACATGGAGGCCCGCTCGAAGCGCCCCAACAGCGGCAGCGGTGGCGGCAGCTCGCGTCAGGGACGCGGCGGCCGCGGCTCGCGCGACAAACGCGGCGGCCGACGTCGTTCGTAAGCCAGCGCCCCCGCCGGCCCCGTGCCGGCGGAGCGAGTGATTGACCACTACCGAGCGTGACAACCTCGAGCCAACGCCCCCGCCGGCCCCGTGCCGGCGGAGCGAGTGATTGACCACTACCGAGCGTGACAACCTCGAGCCAACGCCCCCCGCCGGCCCCGTGCCGGCGGAGCGGGTGATTGACCACTACCGAGCGTGACAACCTCGAGCCAGCGCCCCCGCCGGCCCCGTGCCGGCGGAGCGAGTGATTGACCACTACCGATGACAACGTCGAGCCAACGCCCCCGCCGGCCCCGTGCCGGCGGAGCGAGTGATTGACCACTAGCGATGACAACGTCGAGCCAACGCCCCCGCCGGCCCCGTGCCGGTGGAGCGAGTGATTGACCACTACCGATGACAACGTCGAGCCAACGCCCCCGCCGGCCCCGTGCCGGCGGAGCGAGTGATTGACCACTACCGATGACAACGTCGAGCCAACGCCCCCGCCGGCCCCGTGCCGGCGGAGCGAGTGATTGACCACTACCGATGACAACGTCGAGCCAACGCCCCCGCCGGCCCCGTGCCGGCGGAGCGAGTGATTGACCACTACCGATGACAACGTCGAGCCAACGCCCCCGCCGGCCCCGTGCCGGCGGAGCGAGTGATTGACCACTACCGAGCGTGACAACCTCGAGCCAACGCCCCCGCCGGCCCCGTGCCGGCGGAGCGAGTGATTGACCACTACCGAGCGTGACAACCTCGAGCCAACGCCCCCCGCCGGCCCCGTGCCGGTGGAGCGAGTGATTGACCACTACCGATGACAACGTCGAGCCAACGCCCCCGCCGGCCCCGTGCCGGCGGAGCGAGTGATTGACCACTACCGAGCGTGACAACGTCGAGCCAACGCCCCCGCCGGCCCCGTGCCGGTGGAGCGAGTGATTGACCACTACCGAGCGTGACAACCTCGAGCCAACGCCCCCGCCGGCCCCGTGCCGGTGGAGCGGGTGATTGACCACTACCGAGCGTGACAACCTCGAGCCAACGCCCCCGCCGGCCCCGTGCCGGCGGAGCGAGTGATTGACCACTACCGATGACAACGTCGAGCCAACGCCCCCGCCGGCCCCGTGCCGGCGGAGCGAGTGATTGACCACTACCGATGACAACGTCGAGGCAACGCCCCCGCCGGCCCCGTGCCGGCGGAGCGAGTGATTGACCACTACCGAGCGTGACAACCTCGAGCCAACGCCCCCGCCGGCCCCGTGCCGGCGGAGCGAGTGATTGACCACTACCGAGCGTGACAACCTCGAGCCAACGCCCCCGCCGGCCCCGTGCCGGTGGAGCGGGTGATTGACCACTACCGAGCGTGACAACCTCGAGCCAACGCCCCCGCCGGCCCCGTGCCGGTGGAGCGAGTGATTGACCACTACCGATGACAACCTCGAGCCAACGCCCCCGCCGGCCCCGTGCCGGCGGAGCGAGTGATTGACCACTACCGAGCGTGACAACCTCGAGCCAACGCCCCCGCCGGCCCCGTGCCGGCGGAGCGAGTGATTGACCACTACCGAGCGTGACAACCTCGAGCCAACGCCCCCGCCGGCCCCGTGCCGGCGGAGCGGGTGATTGACCACTACCGAGCGTGACAACCTCGAGCCAACGCCCCCGGCGGCCCCGTGCCGGCGGAGCGAGTGATCGACCACTACCGAGCGTGACAACCTCGAGCCAACGCCCCCGCCGGCCCCGTGCCGGCGGAGCGAGTGATTGACCACTACCGATGACAACGTCGAGCCAACGCCCCCGCCGGCCCCGTGCCGGCGGAGCGAGTGATTGACCACTACCGATGACAACCTCGAGCCAACGCCCCCGCCGGCCCCGTGCCGGCGGAGCGAGTGATTGACCACTACCGAGCGTGACAAGCTCGAGCCAGCGCCCCCGCCGGCCCCGTGCCGGCGGAGCGAGTGATTGACCACTACAGACGGCGTGCGCGTCCTGCCCGCTGGAGCGTAAGCGAGCGTTTGCTATGCAACCAACCAAAGACCTTGCCGACGCAATCTTCCGCGACCGCGTCCAGAAGGCCAGACGCATGTCTCCCGAGGACAAGTTGCTCGGCGGGGCTCGACTCTTCGACCGCGCCTGCCGGCTTATGACCGCGGGCATCCGCCCGCAATTTCCTGAAGCCGACGAACGCCGAGTTCAAGACATTCTACGCGAGCGGTTCTGCGCTGGCGCGGCGATTGGAGAATAGAAGGAGCACGACCGGTGAGCAGCGATGAAGCCACGGTTGCCTTCATCGATGCTCTCGACGCCCTGCGTGAACTGAGCAATCCAACTGGAGCCTAAACGAGCGTTTGCTATGGAACCGACCAAAGAATTCGCCGATGCAATCTATTGGGAACGCGTCGACCGCGCGGCGGACGCCGCCGGGGGACAAGGTGCTCGCCAGTCTGCAACTCTTCGAGTTTACCGGCAACGTCTTGGCCGACGGCATCCGCGGCCAGTTTCCCGAGGCCGACCAATACCGTGTCCAAGAAATCCTTCGCGAGCGGCTGGCTCTCAGCCGGCGTCTGGAGGACCGCGCATGACCGCTCAAGAAGCAACCACAGCTCTGATCGACGCCTTCGACTCCCTGCAAATCCCCTATATGCTGGTCGGCTCGCTCTCGGCGAGCTACTACGGCATTCCACGCTCCACGCAAGACGCCGACTTCGTTCTGCAAGCGACCCCGGAGACGATCCCGTCGTTGGTGGATCGCTTGGGCGACGCCTTTCAACTGGATCGCCAGATGTCCTTCGAGACCGTAGCCGCTCCGGCGCATTACATCTTGCGGCTCGTTGACGGCCCCTTCGTGATCGAGTTATTCCTGTTGAGCGACGACGCCCACGACCAGCAGCGTTTCGCCCGCCGCTGCCGCCGACGGATTCTCGACCGCGACGTGTCGATTCCGACCGCCGAGGATGTAATCATCACCAAGCTCCGCTGGTCCCACGCCGGCCGCCGTCGCAAAGACGTAGACGATGCCCGCAACGTCATCGCCGTCCAAGGCAACTGGATCGACTGGGACTACGTCAATTCCTGGTGCGACTGCCACGAAACGCGCGAACTGCTCGACCAGGTGCGGCAGTCGCTGCAAGCGCCATGAAACGAAACACCATTCCACTTGAAAAGTGGGAGGTTTCCTTTCCGTCCCTTACGCGCGTGGTTGACAGGGCTCCGCCGGCCCCAGAGGTGCGGAACGGCGATGTTCGGCTTATGGCTTCTTCTCGTGCCTCTGTGCCGTCCCGGTCGGGCTGCCGGCCCGGCTTTCCACGGTGGGGACAACAGTCCTTTCGGTAGATCGGATTGCCACTGGTCCCAGCAGACCGGAGGGGAGCGGCGGACCGGTCCAGGTTCTGGTTGTGGCGGAGGTGATACGCTTCGTCACGCCGGGCAGATCGTCGCCCAAGAGACGGTTTAGCCATGCATTGACGACTTCGATCTCCAACGAGTTCTTGCCCGGGCGGGCTGCGGCAGCGATGTCGATCCGATAGGGCGGCTTCCAGAGAGTGCCGATCTCACGGCCGTTCAACCGCACCCGCGCGATGGATCGGACGTCGCCCAGATCGAGTTGGAGCGACCGTGAGGCAGCAGGCAAGTCAAACGTCTTTCGGTACACCGCCACTCCACTATAGTTGCGGATGCCTTGTTCGCTCCGCTTCGTCCAGTCTTCCAACGTCGCAAACGTTGCCGGTTGGTCGGGGCCGCCATTCTTCGGATCGAAGGTCACTTTCCAGGCGCCGTCAAGTACGACCGGCGCAGGGACGTTGTCGACTTCCAGCTTGCCGGTGGCGCCGGCGGCCGTGGTCCAGGCATAGTGGCCGGGTCGGCGAACTCGGGCCACGACGTTTCCTTGCACATCACGGCGTAGTTCAATTGGAAGGTCGGCCGCGGTGTCGGCCTGCGAAGTGGTGGCGGCAAGGTGCGTTGCGCTCCAATCGAACAGGGATCTCCCATCGCGTGTAACCTGGACAATCCGGTCGGTGTCCGCCGGTTTACGGAAAACCACGAAGACGGAGGTCGTGGGACCGAAGTGGATCGGCACTTCGACTCGGCCGTTCTCGGTTCTGTAGACAGCCACCCGCTGGCGGCGATTAGTCTCCGGCCACCAGAATTCCGCAGCCCGGTCCTTCACCCGAAATGAGATCGTCTCGGTGCGGGCGGCGGACTTTTGGTTCGCCAGGAAATAAATGTCGGTGTCGCGGTCACGCCGATGTTTCCAGAGGACGTCGTGAGGACGAGATTACGTCTGGGAGTGTGTGCAGTCGATCGAGCGCGGTCTGAAGGTTCGTGTCTTCGATGATTTTCTTCTCGCCCCACAAGTCCGCGGCGAGCTTCCGCACCTCCGCATCGCACGCCGGATAGTCTTGCAGACTCGGCGATCGCCGCGGCGCACTTCCCAGCACTGCTCCGCCCGCGTCAACCAGCTCCCCCAGCTTTTTCAACAGCGCCGGGCGCATCGTGTCGCTTGGCGGCAACACCAGCAACCGGTACGAGGTGCCGTCGGGCAGCACGAATCGCCCATCTTCGACTCGCAGGCGATGTTCGATAACATCGGCGTTGATGTAATCGAAATCGTAGCCGGGCGGCAGCGCCGGCTCGCGCTGGCCCGTCATTTTCGGAGCGTCTTCGCTGATGAAATACGCGACGTCGGCCACCGGTTTGCCCGCCTGGAGCATCACCGAGCAGCGGCGCTGATAGTCGATCCACGGTCGGGCGTACTCGAACCAAGTGTTGTTGCGGTTCAACTCGGTGCCGAACCAGGCGTTGACGCCCGGGCGGCGATCGTCCCATGGCTGATGGATATAGACACTCACCACGAACTGGTTGATCCCCTCGCACAGTGCCCAGTCGCCGCGGGCTTTGAGCGAGGCGGGAGTGCTGCGGAAGGCGGGCCCGCCGGTGAACGCCTCGGCCCACACCACGGGCATGCCGTAGATGTGCGCTGCCGACGCCGCATCGCGCAGTTCGATGCTGCCCAGGTCGCCGTCTACCCAAAACTCGCCGCTAATTTCGTCGCAGGAACCACCATAGAGCAAAAACTCGCCGGGAAATCCCCAGTGTCCGTAGTTTTCTAGCCACATTCTTAGCCCATGCGCGTGGCAAAGATCGCGGAGTCCGCCCACGTAATCGCGGGCGATGCGGTCGGCCACCATTCGTCGCACGTCCCAGAGAAATCGGTCCGATTGGTCGGCGCTGCCGACGATGCGACCGGTCAGCACCGGCAGATACGAGAGCGGATCGTAACCGTAGCGGCGCCGGAAGTCGGCGGCAAACCCATCGGTCCAATTTTCCGGTCCCATCTCATAGCTGTCCGCCACCACATGTTTCAGCGCACGCCGCTGATCGGGCGGCATCCGTTTGAGCAGTTTGCCGACGTACGCCTCGAAATGCGACTTCAGCGCGGACCGGCTCATCTTATCTACTTCGAGGCCCGTAGCCTCCGGCGGGGCAGGCGAATTCTTCGTCCCTGTCGGCATCATCACTGCCCGCAGCACCGTCCACTCACCCTCGGGAACGTCCCAGCGGAGCACGCCGTCGGCGGTCATCTTATGGGAAATGTTGCGCACGTTGTGAGGATTCACGATGAGGTTCGGCCGATCGGGCTCGGCGGAAGCCGGCCAAGTGTAGAAGTCGAACGGCGGCTGCGGATCCTGAAATACTTTGACCAGCGATTTCTCGGCAATGCTCTCGACCCGCGCGGCGGACGAGAGCCGGACGTCACCGAGTTGGCAGGCGGCCGAGAACGTCAGCCGAAAGAACTTGGCCTTGATGGGCGGCAGCGACACCACAACCGCTGCCAACGGCGCCGGTCCGACGCTCAACATCAGGTTGTGGCGATCGATCGTGAACTTCTTCACGGTCCGATACTTGATCCCGTCGTCCGATGCCTGGAGTTCCGCCTCGACACGTACCGGCTTGACCGCATCGACCGTTACGCTGCGGGCGGTCCATGCCGACGGCATCCGGAACGAGATGGACGTCGGCGTGCGGGCCACGATCTTCGCCACCTGGTTTTCGCCGGCCGGCGTCGGGAAGGCGAGTACGGCAATGTCCTGAAAATAACCCTTGGGCGTGGGCAGTCGCCCTTCGAAACGCCGCGGCCCTTTCAAACGTAACTCCGGCAGCGCCACGTAGCGCATCGCTTGGCTCGGCTTGATCCACGGGCCGCCCGACTGGCTCCAACCCGGGCAATTGAACAGACCGATATTGACGCCGATTCGGCCCCCTTCGCGCACCGCGTGCTCGATGAGTTGCCACCACGGCTCGGTAAGCGCCTTCACCTCGCCGCCGCCGATGATGCCGATATAGCCTTCGCCAATGCCGACCCGTCGCATCGCTTCCAGGTCGTGCGTAATCCCCTCACGCGATATATGACCGTCCATCCAGTACCAGTAACATCGCGGCTTCGTGCCTTCGGGGGGATTGGTAAACTGCTCGGCCAGCCTTTCGGCAGCCGAAACGCTCGTGCCGGCGAAAACGACGGTCAGGAAGACCATTCGGATCAGGGTTGTCATCAGCAAGTCTCCCGGTGAGGCGGGTGCTCGAGTTCTATCTTTCTTTATAGTGCCCCGTCATGCCTCGGTAAACCACCGTATTACAATGTCACCCGCCGTGGTCGCCCAGGAATCAGTCCTCAGTTGGTGGACAGTTCCGGGACAGTTCCGGGGACACACTACTGAACTATTGACAAGAAGTGAGGCAACTCAGTTCCGGGGACACAATACTGAACTATTGACAAGAAGTGAGGCAACTGGTAATCTCTGGTCATGGCAAGACTAGCACGGTTGGTGATTCCTGGTTTGCCGCACCATATCACGCAGCTCGGCAACCGCCGACAACAGACGTTTTTCGGCGACGACGACTACGAAGCCTATTTGGACTTGATGGCCGAGTGGTGCCGTGAGCAGGACGTCGAGATTTGGAGCTATTGCCTGATGCCCAATCACGTCCACTTGATCGCCGTTCCAAAGAGCGAGGACGGCTTGCGACGGGCGATCGGCGAGGCGCATCGGCGTTACACGCGGCGGATCAATTTCCGCGAGCAGTGGCAGGGCTATCTGTGGCAAGGGCGGTTCGCCTCGTTTGTGATGGACGAGCCCTACCTGTTGGCGGCGGCGCGTTACGTGGAGTGGAATCCCGTGCGGGCAAGACTTGTGGAGCATCCGCGGCAGTGGCGGTGGAGCAGTGCGAAGGCGCACCTCAAAGGCCGTGACGACCGCTTGGTCAGCGTCGCGCCTCTGCTGGCGATGGTCGGCGACTGGCGAGCTTTTCTGCGCACTGCGATAGCGGAAGAAGAACTGCGAGACTTGCGCCAACACGGGCGTACGGGTCGGCCGCTTGGGATTCCGGGATTCCGGGGACACAATACCTAACTTCCGCCATTTGTTCTTCGCGGCTTGCGTGCTTGGGGCCGGGTTTCTGCGGTTCTAAGACACGACCAACAAGTTTCTCCAAGCGAGCCACGAACGCCGAACTGCCTGTCGTGGACCAGCGAAGGTTGATAACCGATGAACGATAAAGGGGACAATCGCATATACTGAGCAGCCTAGTATGACAGCGATAGGTTTTTCCGGCACCACCTGCTAATGTTTTTGCACGGCGTTGTCGGCTTTCGTAGGACATTCGATTTCGTTCTTGATGATAATCGTTGATGTTGGAAAGTAGTTCAATGAGATCAGGATCACATTCAAGCGACCGTTGCAAGAGAGGTCCGAGTGCTCGGACCACCTGCTCCAGTGTGATCTCCGGATTTTTTCCCCCGCAAGTGCGTCGTCTCGGCAGCCAGGAGGTACATGCTGATGCGCGAACAAAGCCAGTGACGTATCAGACTCTGATAGGTTCGCACCTCGAACGCGCCGAATCCACAGTACTGTTTGGCCCGTTCAAACCACATTTCCACATGCCAGCGAGCGAAGGCCGCTTTCAGCATTTCCTCCAACGACGTACTTTCGGAGGCGTTGCTGACGAAATACTTGATTTCACCCGTTGCCGCATTGCGGGCTACCATCAACCAGTACGGCCGATCCGTGGGGCAGGATTCGCCTTCGGCGTCTTTGGCCACCAGGTAAACCCTCGCCAACCTGACTTCCCACACACACGCGCCGCGAGTCGTGTCCTTGATGTGGACTCGCCGCCACGATTGCTTGCTGAATGCCGGGCTGAAGCGACAAAGGTTGTCCACTTGCTTCGAGGCATGCGCCGTTTGCGAACTGTGGCAGGCCGGCTTGGTCGCCCAGCAGCGGAAATTGGCTCGAACCTCGCCGATGACCCGTTGCCCGCTGCGGTCCATGCGGTAAATGAACTCCGGTACCGAGGTGAATTCTTCATCGCAGGTGATCCACGAAAAACGAACGCCATCGGCAACGCACACCTCGACTTGGTCGGCCGCGATTTCCCACTTCTTGCGGAACACGGCGCTCTCCGGGATATGGGCTTCCTTGCGCCGCAGAGGATCGTTGATCCAGCTTTCCGGCAGATACACGTCCGAGGCAATGCAAGCGCTGAAGGGGTTCTTCGCATCGTTGTTCGTGTAGATCAGGTGTTGCCCCACCACGCAGTTATCGATTTTTCCGGACTCGCCGCACCACTGCCGCTGTACACCGGGCGTTTTGTCGCCTTGTTTGGCGTGGGCCGAGCCGTCAATCACTCCGATGGCGTTCTCGCACCCGTACTCATCCATGATCGCCTGTCGCAGTCGCGATTCAATCCGCTCGTGGTTCCAGACGAAGTGCGACAAAAAGAGTTGAAGCGTTCGTACGGCGGCCCCGATCCACAGGGCGATTGGCTCGATGCTCTTGCGGTCAAAATGTGCCAGCAACGCCAGGGAATAACTCATAAAATACTCGAACGTCGAACTTTTTGCGAAACAATCCGCAAACCGTTGCAATCTACGTCGCGCATCGGGCTCCAACGCCCGGATTTCGTCCGTCGTCATTTTTCACCTCCATGTGTCGTTCGCCGTTATCGGCGTTCGCACATGGTAGGCTTGAGCCATTGTAGCGCTGTCATACTAGGATGATTAGATCGGAAAAGGGGTCGGAACGACTTTCGAGGCGCCGTGAAGAGTGGTCGATTACATCATGTCCCGACGCGGCGGGTGGCCCCGGTAGCTCGCCTATCGGGGTGCCGCCGGCACGGGAGGGCTCCGAGGTGCCGCAGAATCCTCTTGCGGCTTCACTGCCCCGATAGCCGAGCTATCAGGGCTTCTCGCTTCCCCTCGTCTTTCCACCTTCATCGGGCTCGTTCTAGAACGGGCGCATCCCGGGCGCATCGGGTGGTCTTGGAGGGCGCCGTCCTCGCACGCGGGGAACAGGCAGCGGGGTGAGGTCGGGCCGCGTCATCCGTGCGGATGTGCCATCGACGCTCCGCACGGCGCGAACGAAGTTGTTGATGCGAATAACGTCCCCCTGAGGGCCGCGACCATGCGGAAAGGCGGCCGGATTGCCGCTCTTCGGGTCGCTCCGCTCAGCGCCCGCGCCATGAACGTCCACAAGGCGATACGCGCCGCGTCCCGGCGGAAATTGCATCCATCCCAGTGCACGGCCAAATGCAATATAGACTGCTGCACGGCCGCACCGATCCCACGGGCCGTCCAGATGCGTCGTGCTCGACCAGAAGTAAGGATAGTCGCCGTCGCGGAGCCTGGTGGTCCGAAAGACCGGATCGATGGCCGGCGAATGGGTGGCCGCCGGGGCTCGTGTGTAATCGACGATGCTCTGCAACTCTTTGGTGTCGGGCAGGCGCCAATCGCTGTATCCGAGATGCTTCTTAGCGTTTTTCGCTTGAATCCATGCCAGCGCGGCTTCCCAGTTCATGCCCACGCCGCTGTCGGTCTTCGACCACATCAGGCCGGTGGCGCGGTCCGTAATTGTCCCGTCGCCGTTGTCGTGAAAGTCGTTCTTGCCGTAATTCGGATTGCCGCGGACGTAGCGAACATACATGCGATGGGCCGTCATGCCGCGCGGCCCGCGGCGCTGTTTCGGATAGCCCTTGATGCGGCCGTCGGCAAAGTTCACGCCAAATGCCGTCGGATTGCCGTTCATCGTGGTGCTCACATAGCTGGTCGCCGACCAGTCCTGGCAATCGATCGCGCGTTCGCCTTGCGACTCGTCGCCGTAGGCGAAGCCGAAAAACTTCGTGTCGATGTAGGGGGTGGAATTGCCCTCGGGATGAAAACCGCCGTTGAAGTCGATCAACGCGTAGAGTTCCTTGATCGTCGGCATACGCCAATCGGAGAATCCGCCGATGCGGCAGGCCGACGCACCGGCCACGGCAGCGTTCCAAGTGACCTTCACGCCGCGTGCCCGGACCCACATCAATCCAGTATTCAGATCCGAGACAGTCCCATCGCCATTGTCGCGATAGCTCGGCTTCAGCCCCTGATAGAAGCCGTTCTGGCCGAAGAATGGTCGGCCTCGCTTCGGTGCCGTCAGGAGTTGAGTTCTGTCGCTAAAGATGTGCCCTTGCCCCGTCCCGACGATGCGATAGGTCCGCGATGGCACGCTCGCCGCTGGCGCTGCGCTCGCACTACAAACGCAGAGCATCGCCACATTTAACCACACCGCGATGCCGAAGTATCGGGAGTTCATCGATCTCTCCATACGCTGTATCCCTGTCCTCTTTGCGTTTCCGCCCCGATTTATCGCCGCGCCCACCCGCTAATTAGCGCGGAGCGCCGCGCTAATCAACCCGGCGCTAATCTCCGCTTGCGGCCTCTTCCCGGCCCAATCCCATCGCCGTAACTCTCGGCCAGTCTGTCGTTTGCAGCACTTCTTCACCGGCCCCCTCCGATCGTAACCCCCGTGCGCCGACATCCTGATAAGTCGCGCCGCCGATTCCTTCGCTCGGATCCTTCTAACTCATTGTGCCCCAGTCTGTTACGGCAACAAATGACAAATGCAGTGTCACCATGCCACCCAAGGGTTGTCCGCCACGAGAGAATTCTACCAGACGTAACTCCTTACCACAAGGCAACTTAATGGCCACCACTCCCAGCCGTCGACTGGTGACAGCTCCAAACGTTGCGCCATCTTACACTTCGCGGCCAACCATTCCCGTTCAACGGCCGGCGCGGCAGCGCTGGCCCATCCGTCCGGCCCGTTGACCCCGCGCTCGATTTCGCTGCCCGATGCTCTTGACGGGCGCGGAATCGTTCTCTACGATCCGCGCGCTCGTCTTCTCCTTATCAGCCGGCTTTTCAAACAGGAGTACCACTATGCGATGCATCTCGCATCGTTTGGCGATCCCGCTTTTCGCTCTCCTGGCACTTCAGACGGCTTCGGCCGCAAGCGCCGCCGATTCCGCAGAACAACCCCCTACCCGGAATGCCCAGTATCGCCACCGCGGACGTGCTAGAGTGTACCGGCATGCGCGAGAAAGCGTCGGCATGGTTCGGCAAGCCACGATTCCGCAATCTCCGGCGAAGAGCGTCGACCCCGCGGCCGCCAAGACCGATCCGCCGCGCGTCGCTGTGCTGATCGAGGCCGCAATCGTCGAACTTGCGCTGAAGCCGGAGAATTCCAATTCGGGCGTGGACTTGGCTCGACTCGGCAGAACGGCGACGCAGCCGGGAGCGACGGTCGAGCGCGCGCGCCAAGCGTGCGGACCGGATTCAACCCGACGGCTGCCAGCGCGAGTGGCGGGCCGACCCACACAGTCGGTGGAAAGCTCGGTGGCGTCAAGTCCGTGGCCTTCTTCAAAGGCGAGATCACCGACGTAGTGCGGAAGCTTGCTTCGATGGGCGAAACAAAAGTCCTCGCATGTCCACGGCTAATGACCCTCAACAAACAACGCGCCGACGTGCAACTCGGCGAGCATTTGCCCTACGTAGAAGTGAGTTCCAAAGACGGCGTGACGACGCAGACTTACAAGCGTATCCTCGTCGGCACGGAATTGCGGGCGCGGCCATTTGTCACGTCGGACGGAAGCGTCCGCCTGGAGGTCCAACTGAGCCGAACCACCGGCCACCTCGACGCCGCCGGCATTCCGCAGACGAACGCAATTCAGATTTCGACCAACGTGGTGGTGCCCAACGGAATGACCGTCGTGATGTGCGACAAGCCCCGAACGGAAATCGGACAACATAGATGCCCGATGCCCTTACTGAGTTTCATTCCGGGCCCGTTGTCTCTGCTGGGTTGGATTTCCTACGCCGACAGCCTGTCTCCCAGCACCTATTGTGCCGAGCGTAAGCAATTAGTCGTGCTGCTTAGCTCGCATATCGTCAAGAAGTAGGTTTCGGCATACTCGACGCGACATCCCGACGCGGCTGGCTACTTGACCCCGCACGCCCGCTGGGCGCGGAGCAGCACTTCGGCGGCCTTCTTCCGCGCGGTGGCGGCCCCGGCGGCGAGAATTTCGCGCACCCGATCGGGCTGCGACTCTAGCTCGGCACGCCGCGCGCGGGCTTCGGCGAAATAATCGACGGCCAGGTCGGCCAGCGCCTTCTTCACTTCGCCGTAGCCGAACCCGCCCTGCCGGTATTTGGCGGCCATCGCCTCGCGCCGGCTATCGTCGGCGAACAACGAGTAGAGCTGGAAGAGGTGATCGGTGCCCGGCTCCTTCGGCTGCTCCATCGGCCGCGAGTCGGTCACGATCCGCATGATCTGCTTCCGCAAGACCTTCGGATCCTCGAACACGTCGAGCGTGTTGCCGTAGCTCTTCGACATCTTCTCGCCGTCCGTGCCCGGCACCCGGGCCGAACTGTCGAGCACCTTCGCCTTCGGCATCACGAACGTTTCGCCGAAAAGATGATTGAAACTCGCCGCCAGATCGCGGCAGACCTCGATGTGCTGCACCTGGTCCTCGCCGACCGGCACGACGTCGGAATCGTACATCAGGATGTCGGCCGCCATCAGCACCGGATAGGTGAACAGCCCCGCGTCGGCCGCCAGCCCCTTGGCCTTCTTGTCCTTGTAGGCGTGGCAGCGTTCCAGCAGGCCCATCGGCGCGCCGGTCATCAGCAGCCAGCACAACTCGGAGACCTCCGGCACGTCGGACTGGACGAACAGCGTCGCCCGCTCGGGATCGAGCCCGAGGGCCAACAGATCGATCGCGGCGTCGAGCGTATTCCGGGCCAACTTCTCCCGATCGCGCACGGTCGTCAGCGCGTGCAGGTTGGCGATGAAATAGAAGGCGTCTTCCCGCTCTCCTTGCAGGTCGATGTACTGCCGGATCGCGCCAAAGTAGTTGCCCCAGTGGAATCGTCCACGTCCCGTCGGTTGTATGCCGGAAAGTACACGCATGAGGGTTCAGGGGTCAGGGGTCAGGGATCAGGAGAGATGAGAGATCGATGATTGCATGAGGACGGATCAGCGGAGATGGGAAGTCTGCTCGACCGTTTCTCATTCGTCGATCCCTCATCCTTCACTCCGCTTCATCCTTTCCAACGTTCCCACCACCTCGGCAACCGACGTGGCGCCGAGTTCGGCCAGGGCGGCGGGCAACGCATCGAGGATCTGCATCGACGCCTTGGGGTTGTAAAAGTTCGCCGTGCCGATCTGGACGGCCGTGGCGCCGGCGACGAGGAACTCCATCACGTCGTCGATCGTGGCGATGCCGCCGATGCCGACCAGCGGAATTTTCACCGCCCGGGCGACCTGATAGACGATCCGCAGAGGCGATCGGCTTGATGGCCGGACCGCTCAGCCCGCCCAGCACGTTGCCCAGCACCGGCCGGCGCTCGCGCCAGCGAACCGCCATGCCGAGGCACGTGTTGATCAGCGACAGGGCGTCGGCCCCGCCGGCCTCGGCTGCGGCGGCAATCTCGACGATGCTGGTCACGTTCGGCGTCAGCTTGGCCAGGATCGGATAGCGGCAGCCTTCGCGAACGCCGCGAACCACCGCCTCGCACATCGCCGGATTGGTGCCAAAATCGACGCCGCCGGTGACGTTCGGGCAGGAGAGGTTCAGTTCGAGGGCGCTGATGCCCGGACGTCGTCGAGCCGGCCGGCCAGCCGCACGTACTCCTCGCGGCTCTTGCCGGCGATGCTGACGATCACGGCCGTGCCGAGCGAAGCCAGGTAGGGCAACTGCCGCTCGATGAACGCCTCGACGCCGTCGTTGTCCAGCCCGATGGAATTGAGCATTCCGCCGGTGGTTTCGACGGTCCGCGGCGGGCGGATTGCCCGGCCGGGGCTGCGGCGGTGATCGTCTTGGGCAGGATTCCGCCGAGCCGCGCAGAGTCGACCAGCCCGGCCATCTCGCGGCCGTAGCCGAACGTGCCCGAGGCCACCATGATCGGATTGGCCAGGCGCAGGCGGCCTAGTTGAACGTCGAGACGAACGTCGGCGGAAGTCGGCAGGCATACGAGATCGGCAGCCGGGGCGCAACAGCGATGATCCAACCCGTTGGACCAAATCGCCAGTGTAGCGACTCGACCCCGCAGGTGTCAATTTACCCGACAGCCGACCGCCGTTCGGCCGCTCGTAGGACCGACTTGAGTCGGCCTTCCGCCTGAAGGCGGTACCACGAACGCATCAAGTGCTAGAAGCATTAGATGATGCCGCCATGCGTCCGATAGGGCGACGTGTGGTCGGGCTGATCCAGGAACCAGATCCGTTCCCATTCGTCCAGAAACTGGCGCAGACCTTCCGAGGTGAACATCAACTCCTGGGTGCGACGGGCCGGATCGGCCGAATAGGCCGGAATCATGCATCCGACCGTCGAGCTGACCATCAGGCCACACGCCAACGCCAATAACAAGTTACGCATCGGACATTCCTCCGTGAAACGACAACGTACGTATGTTGTTATCTTGGAAAAGGCACCAACCACGCTCGGCGGCCGATTTGCCGTGGAAAACTGGACCCTGCAGGCGGCAACGCCACCGGCACGTGGACGAGCTTTCACGGCAGTCCCGCAACCGAGTCTGTCTTTTGGTCGGGCGGACGCTCGTCCGCCACCCGCTGCGGGAGGCCAGCGAGACAACTCCGCTGTCCCGACGATTCGTTGTGATGAGAAAAGAAACGCGACTAGTGTTCTTGAGGAGCGGAGCCGTAACTCGTTGCAGCGCCAAGCGGTTCCGCCGCGTGGTCGGGCGGCGACTTCCTTGGCCGCCGTCTTGCCGCGGGCGAGCCGAGCCGCGGCTGCTGCTTGACGTTCCAACTCCTTGACTCGCTCCTCCATCTCCTTGCCCGGCTTGAACGTGACCACGAATTTCTCGGGCACGAACACCTTGTCGCCGGTGCGGGGATTGCGGGCCTTGCGGGGGGCCCGCCGCTTGACCTCGAACACGCCGAAATTGCGAAGCTCGATCCGCCGTTCCGCCACCAGGGCCTCGACAATCGCGTCGAAGGTCTTCTGGACGATCTCCTTCGTCTGCAACTGGGTCAGGCCGATCTCTTCGGAAATTGTCCGAACAATCTCTTTCTTGGTCACGACTCAGTTCTCCTGTGAGAAGGGTCGTCGCAGGCTGCCTTCTACGACGCTTGATTTTGCCTCTCCGGCCTGCCCCAAGTGTAGGTGTCATAAAGACTAGTGTCAAGAGCAATCGCCTGGCTCCGCCGCTGCCGGCGATCCCCGCAGGCAGCCGCGGACGGCCGCGAAGCTGCTGGGCTTCGCGGGCCTTCTTGCGCGGTAAGTGCCAATTTTCAAAGAGCTTGCGCGATTGCACCTGCACGGGCTCCCGCCCAATGCTTGCAAACCCTACTCTGATAAGGACTTGCCGCATCGGGCGACGGCCTCCTGCAATCGCCTTCTCCGCCAAGGAGACGGCGCAGCGGCATCGCGGCCTTTATGGGCAGCCTCCTTTATCGGCCGTCCAATCGGAAAACTCCAGCTAGACCGCATAATCGCCGCGACCGGCACGGTTAGACGCGGGCCAGCTCTGACTGAGCGATAATCTTCCCCAACGGAACCCGGCGGCCGCAGTTACAGCCGGGACAACGCTCGGCCGCGGTTTCCCATGTCGCGGGCGACGAGAGGTTCGACGGCCAGAAGGGCCATGTGCGGCATTGGCGAGGCCGAGCAACGTAGACGCGGCATTGCGGCTCTCGCCGTCGAACAGGACGCAATCGCCGTTGGCAAGTTCGACCAAGCTCTTGCGGATGCCCACCGTGCGGACGAATTGCCGCTCGAACTCCTCGGTCGCAATCCGAGAGCTGCCGCCATCGCCGCGATCTCCGCCTTGTTGACCCAAACGTAGCCGGGCTCGCCGGTGCAGCAGTCGCCGCAGCCGGTGCAGGGGAACTTCAGCCCCTGGCGATACCACGGTTCGCTCATGTTACGATCAACTCCGGGTCTGTGCGGGAAGGGGACGGAGGAGGTTGTCGGCAACAGACTTTCCACTTTCTCGACGGTTTGCGACAACCTCCTCCGTCCCCCTGGGACTCATGTAACGATCAACTCCTGGCCGGGTGATGTGAGAAGCCGCGCAGATTTCGGGCATCAAGCCGTAGGAGAGGGCCAGCAGCTTGATCGGGTGGATCGTCGGCTTGGTGGTGCCCTGTTCCATCTGCATCTTGCAGGTGCTGCATTCGGTCACGCCGGCTTGGAGGTCGGGATGGCGGAGCCGGGAGATTAGCTTCAGGCCCGCCCGCAGACTGCTGCGGTAGTTCTTGTGCAGCAGTCCCGAAGGTGCCGGCCATGCCGGAACAGCCCGCTTCGACGTGGTGCAGCCGCAGACCGGGAATCAGCCCAAGCAGGTTTTCGCCGGGCGAGCCGATCTGCAATGCCCGCAAGTGGCAGGGCGTATGATAGCCGACGGTGACGTTCAGCGGCTTGAAATCGAGCTGCAATTGGCCGAGCGTATGCATCTTCCAGAGGAAGCCGCCCGCCTCGCTGCTGTGGGCGGCCACCAACCGGGCGTCGTCGTCGTCGACCAACTGCGGGTATTCGTGCGTCAAGCACAGCGCCGCGGCCGGCTCGGTGGCGACGATGTGATAGCCCTTGCCGCACCGATTCGGCCAGGATGCGCGACGTTGTGCTCGGCCATCTTCCGAGCATGATCGAGCGCGCCGCAGCGCAATCGACGCCATTCCCGCCTGCTTCTGATCGGGATGGACGTAGACGCTGATGCCGTTGTGTTCCAGCACGGCGACCAACGCTTCGGCCAGTTGCGGGTCGAAGTAGTTGGCGTAGACGTCGACGAAGTAGAGCACTTTCTGTCCGCCGTGGCGCGCCGGCCGGGTCAGCCGGCGTCGGGCGGCGCGGCGCAGAAAGTTCCGCGACGCCACCCGCGGCAGCTTTCGCCCCTGGGCGATCCCCAACGTCTTTTCCAGCAGCCACCGCATCTGCCGATTGCGCCAGCGCCCAATTGGCCGCCGGCGCGATCGACTCCGTCCAGCGAAGCGAGCACGTCGAGCCGCGTCATGGCCCATTCGGCCGGCGAAAATCCGTTCGCGGCAACGTAGGCCCCCTTGCTCTCGCGCATCAGCCGCGGAATATCCACGCCCGCCGGACATTCCAGCCGGCAGGCAGTGGCAATGCACGCAAAGGTCGGCAATCGCCTTGAACTCGTCGTTTGTCAGCACGCTCAGGTCCAGCGTGCCGGTCAGCACGCCGCGAAGCAGATTGGCCTTCGCCCGCGGAGACGCCTCTTCGGTCGGCATGAAACGAAAGATCGGGCACATGCGGAGCTTCGGCGTCTGCGTGCGGCACTCGCCGCAGCGGTTGCACGCCGCCACGGCGTCGCTCACCCGCGACGGGCTCCCAATTCAACTGCAATTCGACGAGGTTCCGCAACCCCGGCGACGACGCCTCGTCGGTCGCTTCGCTTGCGAACCGTCGGCCGCGACCGGGCTTGCGCGCCTGGTGCTGCGGCATTGACCCCTGGCTGCCGGAAGCCACCGCCTCCGTTGCTGTCGGCGAAACGACGTCGTTGCGGCGGCTGCGGCCACGGCGGGAATCGGAGGCCGAACGTGACGCGACGCCAAATCCGCATCGTCGCCGACGATCTTGCCGGGATTGAGAATGTTCTCGGGGTCGAAAATCCGCTTCACCTCGAGGAACACGTCGAACAGCGGCCCGGCCTGCCGCCGCACGAACGCCGTGCGGCTCAGCCCGCAGGCGTGTTCGCCGCCGATGCTGCCGCCGACGCGAAGACCTCCTCGTACAGCTCTTCGGCCAGACGGCGCATCCGCTGCACGTCGTCCGGCCCGCCAATTCGAGAAACGGCTGAACGTGGAGTTGCCCTTGGCCGGCATGGCAATACAGCGCGGCGATGACCTGGTTGCGCTTCAGCACGTTCTGCATCCGCACCAGGAACTCGGGAAGCACGTTCGGCGAAACCGCCATGTCCTCGACGATCGGCAGCGGACGGCTCGGACCCGCCATGCGATACAGCGCCGGCTGCACTTTATCGACCAGACGCCAGAACAACGCCGTCTCGTCGTCCTCGAACGCTTGCCGCGCGCCGAAAGCCATCCGCTTCTGCTGCCACAATTCGTTCACCAGACGGTGCAGCCGGCCGCGCACTTCCAACGGATCCTCGCCGTCCTGCTCGACCAACAGCGCCGCCTCGGTTTCCAGCGGGATCAACTGATCGAAACGCGGCTCGGCAGCCCGGGCCAGGCTCAGATGCCGCCGGTCCATCAGATCGCAGGCCGTGGCGACCGCTGGCGACGACGTCAGGCACGGCGCGGGCGGCCTTCTCGACGCTGTCGAACAGAATCACGGCCGCCCCGCGATGCCGTAGCAACGGCTCGGTGCGCACCGTCGCCTCGGTGATCAGCGCCAAGGTCCCCTCCGAGCCGACCAGCAGCCGGGCGAGGTCGATCTGCCCGTCGGCGAGAATATCGACCAGGTCATAGCCGCAATGGTTCTGCGGAGTGTTCGGCTGATGCCGGCGAATCAGTTCGGCATTCTCGGCCAGGAGAGCGGCCAGACGGTTCACCAGATCGCGCTTCCGCGGAATGGTGCTGGTGCTGGCGCCGTCGGCCAACTCTTCGCGGCCGACTTCCAGCATCTCGCCGTCGGCCAGCACGACTTGAAGGCTCTGCACGTGGCGCCGCATCGAGCCGTACTTCAGCCAGCGGCTGCCGGCGGCGTCGATGGCGATCATGCCTCCCGACCGTGGTGACCTGGCCGTTGGCCGGGTCGGGCCCAAGCACGCGGCCCGAGCGGCCGCAAGGTTTCGTTCAGCCGTTCATGCACGACGCCCGGCTGCACGCGGACGCCGCTCGGGATCGATGCGGATCACCCGCCGCAGGTGAGCGGAGAAATCGAGAACCAGCCCCGGCCCCAACGATTCGCCCGCCACGCCGGTTCCCGCGCCGCGGGCGTGGATGGGAATGTGCTTCTCGGCGGCGTAACGCACGCAAGCCGAGACGTCGGCGGCCGAGCGAGGCCGGACGACCGCCCAGCGGCTTCATCTCGTAGATGCTCGCGTCGCTGGCGAAGAGCTGAAGAAAGACGTCGTCGCACCGCACTTCGCCGGCCACCAGCCCGCGAATATCGTCCTGAATGCGCTCTCGCTGTTGGTCGAGTGGGGGCATGGCGCCACGTCCGCGGCGTATCGGTTTGAGGGTTGCCGGTTTCAAGACACCGCCAGATCGGTTCTCCGTAGGTTATGCTTCAGCATAACACATCGGCCGGCGGTAATCGTTGTTATGCTGAAGCATAACCTACGACTACGACTGATGCGAACCGGGCTCACGACCGGCCGGCTACCGACGTTCTCCGTATATCAATGTCATCAGTTCCGCCCGAGTCGAAGATTTCGTGCGGAAACAGCCCTTCATCGCCGACGTGACGCAGACCGAGCCGGGCTTGCGGACGCCGCGAATCGTCATGCACGTGTGGACCGCTTCGATCACCACGCCGACCCCCTTCGCGTGAAGCTCCTCGACCAGCAGATTGGCGATCTGCTCGGTCATCCGCTCCTGCACTTGCGGACGCCTGGCGACCTCCTCCACCACACGCGCCAGTTTGCTCAGCCCGATCACCCGGTCGCCCGGCAAATAGGCGACGTGGGCCGTGCCCATGAACGGCAGCATGTGATGCTCGCACATGCTGTTGAAACTGATGTCGCGCACCAACACGACCTCGTCGCAGGCCTCCGTGAAAAACTTCCGCAGATGCCGGCGCGGGTCCTGGTGCAGGCCGGCGAACAGTTCGCCATACATGCGGGCAACGCGGGCCGGAGTCCCACGCAGCCCCTCGCGGTCGGGGTCCTCGCCGATGGCCAACAGAATCTCCCGCACCGCACGCTCGATCCGCGGGCGATCGACCGACGTGGCGGTCGCCAAAACCTCGTTGTCATCGGCCTCCGCGTCGAGAGTGCCGTTGACACGTTCTTGCAGATCAACCATTGTCGGCACGGGTGGAATAGCTCCCAGGAAGCGAATCAGACAATCCATGATAGAGGCACGCTGGCCGGCGGTCAAGCCACCGCGAGCCCGGGCAGAGGGCTGCTTCGCCGAGATGCGGCTGACGACCTCGGCTTAGGGTTGTCCGTACGGCTGTTTCCTGTCAGAAACACACGAAAATCTCGCCAGACCCACCCAAAAGATGCAGTGGACGAGTTGCGCAAATATAGTAGTCTTTCTAAGTGTGGCAATAGCACTTCGCGGGGCACTCGTCATCTCGGCCACAACGAACGCTTCGGTCGATAGTGCGGTTGCAGAGAATCGTAAGGCAGCAGGGGGGCGCACCTCGCCAACCGCCAATGACCGGTTATGGCCGGACAAGGTGTCGTTCCCGACTTGATGCGCAGAATAGAAAGCCCAGAGGGATCGCTGAGAGGTCGTGATGACGCGCATTGAACCGGAAACCGAACGGTTGAAGAGGCTGTACTCGGCGCGTAACTGTATTGAATCAGACCCTTGCGCGTGCCGCCTCCCGCGAAGAACTCCTCCACGAGGCATGCCGGATTGTCACCGAGCAGGCGGGCTTTTCGGCTGCTTGCGTAGGCTGGCCCGACCCCGAGACACATAGGGTTGTTCCTGTGGTGTGTACGGGCGCTGGCAGCCACTTCCTCGACGATATTGAGGTCTTCGCCGACGATCGACCCGAAGGCCGCGGGCCGGTCGGGACGTGCATTCGCGAAGGCCGACCGTCGGTGTTCAACGATTTTCTGAAACACCCGTTGCCGGCTGCTTGGTACGCCGCTGCCGAGGCGCACGCAATCCGTGCCGTAGCGGCCCTGCCGATCCCGGCCCCCGACAGAAACGTCGGCGCTCTGGTAGTCTACGCCAGTGAACCGCACGCCTTTCGGGATGAGGAAATGTCTCTGTTCGAGGATGTGGCCGCGGGCATTTCTTTGGCCTTGGAGCGGCTGGAACAGGCGGCCGAGCGACATCGCGTGGAGGAGGCGCTGTGCGCCGCCAATCGAGACGCAGAAGCCAGCCGGGCGCAATACGAGCAGGTCGTCTCGATGATTTCCGACATTACCTGGCGCTACGAGGTGGACGCTCGGGGCAACTTCGTCGCCGGCTACGTCTCACCGGTTGCCGATCGGCTCCTGGGCCTGCCAGCCGGCGCCATCGGCAACGACACCGAGAAGTACTTTTCGTATGTGCCTGCCGAAGACTTGCCGGCCGTGCACGCGGCGTTCTCCTCAGGTCTGAAGACGCTTGCGAAGGATGCGGCGTGCGAATACCGCCTGCGGAAAGCGGATGGCACAATTCTCTGGGTTCGGACCAAAGGTTCCGCTTATCTCCAGCCGGACGGGCACGTCGTCGCCTTCGGCAGTACCTCCGACATCACCGAGCGAAAGCACGCGGAGGAGGCCGTGCTGGAGAGCCGGGCGAAACTGGAAGCCGCGCTGGCCAGCATGGCCGAGGCCGTATTCATCTCCGACACCGAGGCCCGCTTCATCGATTTCAACGAGGCCTTCGCGACCTTTCACCGCTTCAAGAACAAGGAGGAGTGTGCCAGGACCCTCGCCGAGTATCCATCAATCATGGACGTGTTTCTTCCCAACGGAGAACCGGCGCCCGTCGATCAATGGGCCGTTCCAAGGGCGCGTGCGGGGAAATCGCCACCAACGCCGAGTACACCCTGCGACGCAAAGACACCGGCGAAACTTGGATCGGAAGTTACAACTTCGCTCCCATCCGCGACCAGGACGGCAAAATCGTCGGCTCCGTGGTGGGAGCTCGCGATGTGACCGAACAGAAGCGGGCGGAAGCCGCCCTGCGCGAAAGCGAAGAGCGATATCGCGGACTGTTTGAAATCGAGTCGGATGCGATCCTCATGCTGGATTGCGCGAGCGGCCGGTTTTTGGACGTCAACACGGCCGCGTCGAACCTGTATGGCTATACGCGGGACGAATTTCTCGGCCTGCGCGTCGGCGACATATCGGCCGAGCCGGAGAAGACCTACGCGGCGATAGCCGACCACGAAGCAGAGATTCACTTGCGATGGCATCGCAAGAAAGACGGCACCGTCTTTCCCGTCGACATCGCCGGAAGCTACTTCGATTGCCAAGGACGCCACCTCCACGTCGCCGCGATCCGTGACGTCACCGAACGCAAACAGGCCGACCAAGCCCTGAAAGCCTCCGAAGCCAAGTATCGTAGGCTGTACGAAAGCATGAGAGACGCTTACGTGAGCATCGCCATGGACGGCCATATCCAGGAGTGCAATACGGCCTACGTCGAGATGCTTGGATATACACGTGAAGAACTCCGTTCGATCGCGCACGCTGACTTGACGCCGGCAAAATGGCATGCAACGGAGGCGCAAATCGTCGCCCAACAGATACTGCCGTGCGGCTACTCCGACATCTACGAAAAAGAGTATCGGAGAAGAGACGGAACGACGTTCCCGGTGGAATTGCGAACGTTTCTGCTTCAGGACGATGCGGGACATCCTTGCGGCATGTGGGCCATCGTCCGAGATATCACGGATCGCAAGCGCGTGGAAACGGCGATGCAGGAGAGCGAGGCGAGATATTGAAGCCTCTTCCACGGCTCGCCGACGTCGCTACGGGAGGAAGACTACAGCGACGTCAAACGCTATCTCGACCAGCTTCGCTCCACCGGCGTCACCGATTTTCGTGACTACTTCGAGAAGCATCCCGAGGAAGACCGCCGCTGTGCCGCGAAAGTGAAGATCCTCGACGTGAACCAGGCGTGCTTGGACCTCTGCGGGGCGACAACCCGGCAGGAGCTGTTGGCCGGGCTGCCCCAAATCTTCACCGACGAGACGTACGATACGTTCCGGGAGGTGCTCCTGGCGATGCTGGAGGGAAGAACCATCCTCGACGTCGAGACCCCCATTCGGACGCTTCGCGGCGAAAAGAGACAGGTCCTGGTGCGCTGGGCAACGGCGCCAGGCAGCGAGCAGACTTACGCCAAGGTGTACGTTGCCGCAAACCGACATCACCGACCGCAAGCGTGCCGAGGATGCCTTGAGCAAGAACGAGGCAATGCTCTCGTGCATTCTCAACTCGATTCCCCTGTCCATCTTCTGGAAAGACCGCGACAGCGTCTATCTCGGCTGCAACGAGACGTTCGCCAAAGGAGCAGGCTGCCGTCCCGACGAAGTGCTGGGAAGATCCGATTTCGCCCTTTCTTGGTTGCGCGAGGATTCGGAGGCGTACCGCGCCGACGACAGGGAAGTGATGACCTCGGGACAGGCAAAAATCCATATCATCGAACGGCAGCACCGGCCCGATGGAACTTGCATTTGGCTCGATACCAGCAAATTGCCGCTGGTGGACGCGGCCGGGAACGTCTGCGGCGTCGTCGGGGTCTACGACGACATTACGGAACGGAAGCGAATGGAAGACGAACTCCGCAAGGCCAAGGACGCCGCCGATTCGGCCAATCGCGCCAAGAGCGCGTTTCTCGCCAACATGAGCCACGAGATCCGCACCCCCATGACCGCCATCCTCGGCTTTGCCGATATGCTCCTCGACGGTGTGATGTGCTGCGATGTTTGTGCGCAGGCCGCCCACTGTCACGAGCGAGGGGCAGGGCGGGAGGCCGCCAACACGATCCGCCGCAATGGCGAACACCTCGTGAGAGTGATCGGGGATATTCTCGACCTCTCGAAAATCGAAGCCGATAAGCTTCGCATTGAGCTAGTCCCCTGCTCGCCGCTTCAAGTGGCGGCCGAAGTCGTCTCGCTCATGCGCCCCCAGGCAGCGCAGAAACTTCTGAAATTGAAGACGGAGTTGGCCGGACCGTTGCCCGAAACGGTGCTGGCCGATCCGTTGCGTCTCCGCCAGATACTGGTCAATCTGGTCGGAAACGCGATCAAGTTCACCGACAAGGGCGAGGTTCGCCTCGTCGTCAGGCTTACCAGTGAGAACGGCGCTGATCGCCTCCGGTTCGATGTGATCGACACCGGCATCGGCATGGACGAAGAACAACTGGAAAACCTCTTCCAGCCGTTCACCCAGGTCGACAGTTCGTCGACGCGAAGGTTCGGCGGCACCGGACTGGGCCTCTGCATCAGCAAGCATCTGACCGAGGCCATGGGCGGCAGCATTGAAGTGCGCTCGACTCCGGGCGCCGGAAGCGTCTTCAGCATTGCCATCGATCCGGGGCCGCTCGGCGAAATGCAGATGTTGCAGGACGCCCAAGAGGCTCTGCTCGATCACGCGGCATCGTCGCCCGCCCCAACGGCCGAGAGGATCGCCCTCAGCGGGCGAATCCTCCTGGCCGAAGACGGGCCGGACAATCAGCGACTGCTTTGTCTTTTGCTCCGCAAGGCCGGCGGCGATGTGACGGCGGTCGAGAACGGCCAACTCGCCGTCGAGGCCGCTCTGGCCGCCCGCGAGGCCGGCACACCCTTCGACATCATCCTGATGGACATGCAGATGTCGGTAATGGACGGCTACACCGCCACCAAGGAACTGCGCAAACGGGGCTGCTCAGCCCCGATCATCGCCTTGACGGCGCACGCAATGGCCGACGACTGCCGGAAATGCCTCGACGCCGGCTGCGACGGCTATGCCGCTAAACCGATCGACCGGAAGACGCTGCTGACCACGGTTGCGTTTTGGCTTGCCCATCGAGGGGCGCCATCGAACGCGGCCGCACATGCCGAGCAATCCTGATGTCTCTCCCCGCCTGCTACGGCTTCTTCTGCCCACCCTTCTCTTCAGCCATCAGCTCGCGGGTAGGCTTCTTCGCCTTGTAGTTCTCCAACTCTTTCTTCAGCGCGTCTCTGGTCTCTTTGTCCCCCTCGTTGCTCTCCTTCGGCTCTTTCTCGGCGATCTCGACGGCCTTGGTCGACCACTTCACGGCGTTGTCGAAGTCGCCCGTCTCGGCATAGGCCGCAGCCAAGGTGCTGAGAATGTGGGGGATCTTGTACCCGGTCAGCTTGCACGCCTCGGTGGCCAATTGGATCGCCCGGCGGCCGTTGCGGAGCTTTGCGTCGGGCGAAGTGGCCAGCACCCACGCAAGATTGTTGAGAATCCCGTCGTCCTGCGGTTCGAGCTTGATCGCTTTCTCGTAGAGGCCGATGGCCTCGGCCTGCCTGCCGGTGTTCAGCATAGCATCGGCCAGCCCGCGCAGCGCCCGCCACTCGCTGGGGTCCAGAGCCAAGACGGCCCGGTCTATTTCGATCGCCTTGGCCCAGTTCTTCTTAGCGCCGTAGAGCAGGCTCAACTGAAGCAGCGTCGGCACGTCTTTGGGCTCGCGTTTGACGAGCTTCTCCAGCAAGCCGATGGCCTTGTCGAGTTGATCGTTCTGGGCCAGGAACTGGGCGCGGCTTCGGATGACTAGC